>JAAVCG010000001.1 GCA_014802435.1 Bacteroides sp.
TTCTGTTCGGATTAGCTGATAATCCTTACCGTCAGCATCTTTGAGCGAATAGATTCCTTTTACATTGTTTCCGATATGGTGGTTATTCCAATTGTTGGCACCAACATAAAGGTCGTAAGTCATTTTCTTGTAGGAGAACTTTGAGAAAATGTTGTTGCGGCTTGAAAAGCCGACAAGGAAGTTTTCGTTTGTTGTCAGCTTTGTGTAACCACCATAAGCATATTCCTGAACAATAATATTAATTACATGCTGCGCACCTCGGAAACGAGGGTCGGTAGGAAATTCAAGATACTCGACTTTTTTCACGTCGTAAGTCCGCAGCCCTTCCATTTCTTCCCTTGATGCTTCAAGGTAATTTATAAAAATAGCCACCTCTCCACCGGCATTGTCGGTAACAGCTTCATTGACGGGATTTATTTGAATTTGAGGCATAGCCATCTGGCGCAAAAGATCGACTGCATTTTGCGAGGCATTCTTTTGCTTGACGGTCGGTATAAAGGTTGCAGAGGTCGGGGAAGTGCGTTGCATTTGCGCCTCCACAACAACCTCGTCAAGATTCTGTGTCTTGATGCTGTCTGGTACCTCGGTCTGTGCCATCGCCTCAATCGCAAGTGTTGCGCATAATATTGATGTGATGATTCGGTATCGCATTTCTTTTGTCAATAATTATTTCCGCACAAAGTTAGGCAGAATAATAGTATTAATACTCGAACTTGTTTGAGAAATGAAACTGAGTTAGCGTTAATCAGTGGATTTTTTTGCGGATTCGGCTTAGATAGGTCGGTGTGACGTTGAGCAGGGAGGCTATTACCTTCAATGAGAGCGGATTATCTCTGAATTCGGGCTTGAGGCGCTTGATGAAAACTCGGCGGCGCTGAATCATAGAGTCATATGCGTCAGACGTTGACCCCGAATGAACCAACCGGGTGGCGCGCCCGAAGTCAACCTTCAATGCGTCAGTAAACTCTCTATCGTCAAAGTCTGAAATATCTAAATCCGGTGTTTTCATATCGCAAAGTTAACAATTTTTTTCAGAATTTTCGTAACTTTGCCTAAAAATAATTGTTATTAAGTCATGACAAAGAAGATTTATCTGGCAGGAGGATGCTTTTGGGGCACAGAGCATCTGTTTTCACTGATTGAGGGGGTCGAGCAGACCTCCGTCGGCTATGCTAACAGCCGCGTGCCCCACCCCACATATGAGCAGGTATGCACCGGACTGACGGGCGCCGCCGAGACCGTAGAGGTCACTTATGACCCGGCGCTTGCGTCGCTAACGGAGCTACTGTCGATCTATTTCCGGAGCATTGACCCGACGTCGCTCAATCGCCAGGGTAACGACACGGGCACACAGTATCGCACGGGCATTTACTATGTCGACCCCGCAGACCTGGAGCCCATCGAGGCCTTCGTGGCGACGGTGCAGCGACGCCATCAGGAGCCGCTGGCAGTAGAAGTCGGGCCGCTCCAAAACTTCTATCCCGCAGAGCTTTACCATCAGCAATATCTCTATAAGAATCCCGGGGGCTACTGCCATGTCTCGCCGGAGCTCTTTGCCGAGGTCAAGAACCACCGGGCCGACCGCAATGATAAATCCGAGCTGCGCGAGCGACTGACTCCCCTGCAATGGGAAGTGACCCAAAACGGCGCGACGGAGCGCCCCTTCGTCAATGAATATGACCATGAGTTCCGCCCGGGAATCTACGTTGACATCACTGACGGCACACCTCTCTTCGTCTCCTCCCGGAAATATGATTCAGGCTGCGGCTGGCCCGCATTCTCGCGCCCGATTGACCCGGCGCTGATTACGGAACACACCGACAATTCCTTCGGACGGCGGCGCACGGAGGTTCGCTCCGCTTCGTCAGGCTCTCATCTGGGCCACGTCTTTCCCGATGGTCCGGCCGACGACGGCGGCATGCGCTATTGCATCAACTCGGCGGCACTCCGCTTCATTCCCGCCGATGAGATGGCCGCCGCCGGCTATGCCGACTTTCTGCCTCTGATTGAATCCTAAACACCCTCCGCAGGGGTGAGATTCAGCGCTCGAAAGTAATGTCAAGAAACGGGCAAATCCCCTGCTCGACTTTCACACTCGCAATCGTGCGCCCGAACAGGCTGCGCTGGTTGCGCAGGCGGATATACATGTCTGAAATATTCTGAGTGTAGACAGCGACGGAGCCGATTCGGTCGGGATTACCGATTTCGGGGTAAATGGCATAACGGGTGTGAGGCCGAGCGCCTTTCTGCTTATAAACCGTGCGGTCAAAAACCGCAAACACCGCCAGAGCCGAAGAGCGGCGGTTTAACTTCTCGCGCTCCACAACGGAGTACTTTGACTCGCGTTCAGAGAGGTCATTGAAGATTGCGTTGAGTGACTGGTTGATTGAATTAAACTGTTTCATACTTTTTTAGTTTTTAAAAATTAAAAGATTAAAAAAAACGACTGCATGCTTAGTGCTTGCAATCGATACATCTATAATTACATCCGGAGGCCTTCCTCCGGGGTTTGTATCTGCTCAAAATGTCAAGATTCTAATTATTCACGTATGGATACACCATAGACGTAAATCATTTGAATAGTGAAATTTTGAGAAGACCAACCAATCAAAAACTCAGTTTCTCTAAACTGACAAAAAAGTATGAATGTCGGCTGCAATTCATGGCGAATTGCGCTGCAAAGTTAGGATGAATTTTTCATATCTCCAAAATTTTCCGCAACTTTATTTTGATTTTTTCACGCCGAGCAGGGTTGAGAAGTTATCAATCAGGTGATTAGCACCTGCCCCTTGGAGCGATTCAGCGGAGCCGTTGCCGTAAGTGACTCCGCAGGTTTCTGTGCCGGCCCGCTGGCCCATGAGGATGTCAACGTCCATATCGCCCACAGTCAGCGTCTCCTCCGGATTCCATCCATGAGCTTCCAGGATTTTATTGACGGGTTCAGGCGAGGGTTTGCCCTCCCTGACATCGCCGCCACCTATGAGGCTCTGAAAATAATCCTCCATGCCCAGCTCGCTGACAAAACCCTCCAGCGAGGAGCGATTACGGCTTGAGGCAATGGCCATATTGACTCCGCGCTCATGAAGAGCCATGAGGGTTTCCTTCACTCCCGGATAAAGGTTAACCCGAAGTTTTTTCTTGACCTCCTCGAAGATGCGCCTGTAAGTTGCCGCATATTTTTCTGAGAGGTCCTTAACTTCGGGCCAGAGCACGGGGGGAATATCCTCGAGGCGCAGACCGATGGTGGCACGACACTCGTCGTCAGTCCTCGGGGGCAATCCCAATTCACTGATGGTCTGATGCATCGTGGCTAAAATGTTGGCCGTCGTGTCGGCCAATGTTCCGTCAAAATCGAAGATGATATTCTTAAAGTCCATGCGCAAAGTTACGCAAAAATTTCAAGAAATCCTAATGGGACGGTAAAACTGCTATGGGGGCGGCGGATCGGAATCCGCCTTTCCATAGGCCTATTCGGCATAGAGATTTTCTTCCTGCTGAGGGATATATTTTTCAACCAACTTGCTGATTTTGTTCAGGTCAGGGGTCTTGTCGGTATAGTTAACCAGAGTGCCGATAGGATAGAGGTCAGGGTCAGACGCCGACTGGAAATCGGCGGCATCTTCAGAATAGTCACCGTCTTCCACTGCATCGGCCTCAATGGCCTCATTACTGAATTCAATGGCCCGCTCGGCATCAGCATGACGCTCCACGCCCACCAGCAGAGTGGTCGGGATGATGCTTAACTGAGGGTCAACACCCCAGGTTTCAGGATTGTTGATAACTTCGGCCACCTGAGCCGCTATGATAGAGGTAAGTTCTTTGCGTGTCATAATAATCTGATGTTTTTTATTCACCATTATAACATAAAACTCGCAAAATAAGTTTACTTAACGGATTTAACTTAGCGGATAAGGCGCTTGCCGGAGGGGGTGAGGTAAAGACCTCGGGAGGGATTTTTTACGGGGCGGCCAAGGATGTCTAATAAGGGCGCATTGCCGGAAATGGAGATTTCAGTCAGTCCGTCGGCAGTCAGGTCAAAGGCAAAGGAGTCGCCGAGCGAGGCGGGGACAACGCTTACGGGGACCACAATGCTGTTGGCGGGCCATTCGGCAGACTTGACAAATCTGTCGCCGAAAGAGACAAATGCGGGCTGCTGATTCGCGCGGCGGGCGAGCACTCCGGAGGCAATGGTTTCAAAATTGACTCCGCCAGCTTCTCCGCCGACGACGGGGAGTTTAGCCTCGGCTGATTCGGCAGAAATTACCACGAAGGGCATTGAGGCGGCAATGACGTCGCCGGCTAAAAATTCGCCGTAGACCGCGCCTTTTTCCGGGTCAATGCCGGTCAGATATCCCACTTTCACCCCTGAGGGCACCTCGATATTCACGGGCAAAGTCATGGCCGCCGGGAAGGACTTGACAAGAATTTCCGTCAGTGGCTCAAACTTGAAAGTGAGCGTTTTCTTTCCGGCAGTGAGCTTCAATGAGGGCATTCCCGAGCCATAAACAAGCTCATAACCGAACTCTGCACCGGAGGCATCAACTGCGGAGCCATCAGCAGAGAGATGCAGCCCGGAATTGGCATGAACCATATGGCCATTTTCAAGGGTCCAAAGGGCGGCATAAGGATTTTCAGGCGATGAGACGGACGTTACGGTCAGGTCAGCATCATCAGCAGGGTCAGCTACGACATACGCGGTAGACTTTTTCAGAGTAAACGGGCGGCTGAGGCGTCCTTCCGGATAGGCCCAAACACGGGTTGACTTAGGTTTATAAATCACGCCGCCCTTCTCAGAATAGACCTTTGAGCCTTCAATGCAATGGAAATCCATGATTGAAGGAACTCCGGCAAAGAGAGTGCCGGGCACTACGGCGGCATCCGGTTTACGGAACGTCAGAGTCATGTCAATTCCTCGGGGAAGGGTGGTTGCGAAGCGGCTGATTTCCTTCATCTCAGAGGAGTTGGTCAGGGTTTGAGTCTGCGAGTTGCCATTGCTCGTAACCGTCATGCGGAGCTGCTTGGCCGAGGCGTCATATTCGCCCCGGATAGTAAACTTGCCGCTGACTTTCACTCCGGAGAATGTAACGGCATCGGCCGAGTCCCACTTGACGCTGACAGTGCCATCTTTCTTGAGGAAAATCTGACTCCAACCGCCACTGAAATTCTCGGCGAGGCAGTCTGTGCCATTGCCGTAAAGTCCGGAGCCATAATCATCAAACGCAGCGCCTGAAGTGGCCGTGCCCTCAATTATCATCACCCAGCTATCAGTTCCGGCAATGGCCGTTGAGAGGTTCGTAATCTTATTTCTTGTTCCGTCGCCGGTGATTTTCGCTGAAAAGATTTGAGCCCCGTCGGCGGTCAGTTCTCCTTCCGGGAGAGTCACTTCGGTGAGATTCCCGCAGTCAGCAAACAGTCCGGGAACGATTGAGCCCACGGCGGGAGTGGTCATCGAAAGGTCAAGATGAGAGTCACCGCGCTCAATGATTCGGTTCAGGCGAGCCTTTCCGCCAGCCATTCCTTCCCATCCGAATGACCATCCGCTGACCTGAATTGGCAGCGGTTCAAACTCGGCGGTAATGTGCGCGTTATCAAAGGCTTTGAAGTTGACGCTCAGGCCGTTATCGGCAATCCATTGAGCAGGGAGTTCACGCCCGTGATTGTCAACCCAGCGTTTCACAATGCATCCGGCGGCGGGGAATGCCGTGATGACTACTTCCTCTCCGGAGTTATAAACCATGGTTTCATTCTCGGAACGCATTGAGCCATAGGCATCATCATTAGGCGCATAAGTCACCTTGCAGGCATAGTCAGGCGAGTCGACCACCTCGAGCAGGAGTTCATAAACAAAGCGGTCAGTCAGTCCGTCGGGACGCATACATCCGGCTTCTTCGTCGCGGTCAGTAACGTTTGACGGGCTATCAAAGCGCAGGCGCAGATGAGTGGTGCCCGGCGCGGTTGAGTAAGGCAACAGCACATGGAGACTTCCGTTACCGACAGAAAGAAGTTCCGTTGCCGGGTTCAATTCAAATGTTCCGTCACCATTGAGGTCAACGAAGGCTGAGGGCATAAGGTCGCTCAAACCTCCGGCATCCGCCCACTCAAGGGTAAATTCGCCGCCGGGAGCAGCCTTGATTCGAGTGGGAATCTGAACAAACTGGCGCTCAGGGGCCGAGGAAGTAGAGTAAATCTCCTTGGTTTCGCCATTTTGGGTAAATGACATTAAGCTGATATATTGTTTCTTAGCCATGACGGTTGACTTATCGGCATATCCGTCAGTTGGCGGTACTCCCCATTTATTAACAGCAAAATGAGCGGTAAATGAGGCATTTTCGCGGCCATAATAGGTCATGGGGTTATCATTTCCGGCATAATTTCCGGCGGCATCGGTCCAATGATTGAAATCATATTCATCAAATGATGTCGCGCGGCAAATAACCGGGTCAGTCCCCGTAACGCTCAGAGCATCAGCGCCGTCAATGCTAACGGAGCCTTGCTTGGCATCAGCCGTTGCGACGCTGACGGTGCGCGGCTCGGTAATCTTCACGATGCTTTTCAGGGTGAAGGTGAAGACAGTGCCGTCAGTCAGCGTGATTTGACACATACGCTCGCCAACCGGAGCATTGTCAGGCATCATGAAAGCGCTCCCTGACTGAGTCTCGTTGGCCTCATAGCGTCCGTTTCTGCTGAAATCAACGGCAATTTCGGCCACTTCGGCGCCCTCAATATCGGGAGAGTACAACGCGCCGGGCGACGCACAGTCAAAGAATTTACCCGTAGCGTCAGTAGAAAGCAGTCGGTCAATGAAATAGGGCTGCAAAGTCTCGCCGGCGCCGAGTTGGCGGGGAGTGAATCGGCTCAAATACTTGGGCATAAGTTCACCAACAACCGTGCGGGTATCGCCCTGAGCCTCTGAGGAATAAGTACCGGGGTTAGAGTGCGCCCAATTCCATTCCCATTGGAACCATCCGCCGTTAGGGGCCTGCATTCCGTTGTCAAACCATGTTTTCCAGCGCTGATAATAAAAATCGCGCAACATGCCACCCCATTCGCGGTAACTATAATCGCGGAGTCCGCCACCCTCGGCAGCTCCTTGCGGGCCCCAAGTGGATATCAGAGTGCGGGCATTATCGAGTTCAAGCCAGTCGGCATCAGTAGCCGTAGTGCCTTCGCCCTCATCGGCCATTGCGCGCGCACGCTCGGTCCAGTGGCCGAGGGTGAGGAGCGAATTGGTTGAAAGCAGTCGGTCAAGGTCAAGAATCAATTCAAGGAAAGCATCACGCCGCTGATTGAAGAGAGCCGTATTGCCGGCGGCATGGGCCTGGCGAATACCGTCAAGCAGGCTCTTGGCATAGTCAGTCAGCGCCTGGCGCGACACGTCGGCCAGGTCATAGCTATAATTTTCGCCCTGCAGATTGGCGTCATAGAGCTTATAAGCAGCGCGCACGGGAAGAGTGCGGTCATAGAAAATCTCGGCCGAGCCCCAGGTTGAGACCTTATTGACAGTCAAAGCGGGCCGGGAGCAGACAATTGCTTCATGAGGGCCCTGGAGCTGGCTCTGACAGTCAAGGGCCGATGTGCGGAGAAGTTCCCAGGCCTCGGCGGCTTCAGGCGACTCGGCATGATAGCGGCGCGCGGCATATTCGGCCATCCATCGGGCGGCATCAGGCTTCTCCGAAAGCCAGGGTAGCTCAAACAGCAGGTCATACATTACCGGAGTTTGCTCAATGGCCTCCGGGGCGGCGCCGATGCCTAACACGGAAGCCGTTTCCCGCGCCTCGAAGTATCCGTCAATAATGCGGTTGAAGCGACCGAAGAGGCCCGTGCGGCCCCCAAAGTTGAAAATTGTGCAATAAACCGTTTCGTGGCCTTTATAATTGCCCCATCCGGGACGCCCGTCACTATAAAGGTCAAGAACAAGAAGCTTCCCCTTGGGGATATTGTCAAGGCTCTTATATTGGTCGCCGCTCCATTGCCATGACTGAATGACGAAATGAGAGCCGGGCGAGGCCTTGTCCATGGCATTATAGAGATTCTTATAGGCCTTGTCAACGTTTGAGGGTGTTGCGCCGCCTTCATGGAAGGGGTCAATGGAGTAATACTTGCTTTCGCCCATAACTTCCTTTAGCCGAGTATAATACTTGGCGGCAACGTCAGGAAATTTTGAAGTGGTGGCGTCAAGGATATAGGGGCGGGTGAAACCACACCATCCCCCCTGGCTCGTCGCGGCAATGCCGGTTTTTTTCTGGAAATTGTCAGGCACCATTCCGGCAAATCCGGGCAAAACCGGCTCTATGCCCAATTCACGCATGCGGGCCGACATTTTGCGTCCCATTTCAGCCTGGCGGGCATACCACCAGTCAGGGTTCGGCCCACCCCACCCTTGCAGATTGTTCATGCCAAACCAGGCCATGAATCCTGGGCCGCCGATAAAGTCATTAGCCTCCTTGGCCGTATAGCCGTAATCCTCCGTCAGGAGTTTGCGCCAAACCTCTTCCAGACCGATAATCTGTAAAGGCATATTGATTCCATGGAGGGCCATCCAGTCAATTTCCTGCTGCCATCGCTCCCAGGTCCAGGTGCTCATGGAATAAGAAAAAGTGCAGTAATTGAGATAGTAGCGATAATCAGCCGCCGAGGTGTGTGTTTCCTGTTGCGGCAGGGGGAATTCAATGACTGAAAGGTCAGTAGTCAGATTATTCCAGGAGAGATTGACTCCGGCAGTATGGTTCAGATACCATCCCAGGCCGGAGGTCAATGCCGAGAGGGTTGAGCCCTTGACGCACGGTTTACCGTCAGCCGAAGTCAGGACAAAAGTCTCCTTGCCATTGACGGCCAGGGATTCATCCACTATGGTAACGAAGCGGTCAGCAGTGCCTGCACCGCCAATGCGGTTTAGCAAATCACTGACTGCCGGCGGATTCGTTTCAATTGCCAAGAGGGTCACGCTGACCGACATCAGCGCACCAAGTGATATATAACGGAGAAAATTTTTCATGGTCAAGACGTTGATTAATGATTAGTTATGCCAATCCCTCCAAAGGGCCCGGCGAATAATTAAAAGTGTGTTAATTATCGGTTGGGCAAATTTACGAATTAAAATCCAAACCTGCAAATTTATAACTTCCGGATATTAAAAAAAACGAGGCGGGGGAATTGCTTCCCTCGCCTCGTCGGTTTTCTCTCCGGAAATCCGTAGAATCTTTTATTTGCTGATGGTGTCAGAGTTTTGATTATAGGCCTTGGCAACACATTTCCATTCGCCGTCAAGCTTCAGCAACAGCAGGAAATCAGTGAAATCAATGCTGCCACCCCAGCCTTCTTCCAAAACGCGCACAACTGCCACAGTCTCCTCTACAGCCAGGACATCAATGCGAGCTTTGAAGTCTGCACCGGCACCGACAGTGTCCACATTATGATAGAACTGCTCGATTGAGCCGCGTTCCACTGCCCCGTTAAGAATGCCAAACAGCACGGCATCCTCCGTGAAAAGGGTCTTGGCATACGAGCTATTGCCCTCGGCAACGCTCTTCACGAACTTTTCAGCAGCGCTGGCCACTGCGTCGTATTCCTTGATTTCGTCTCTCATATCTGATTATAATTTATGGGTTTAACGGGTGCAAAATTAATATGATATTTATTAAAAATCAAGTACCGAAAAATTTTTCATATACCGAAAAATTTTTCCACTATTGGAAATTAAGCCGTTATTACGTAACTTTGTCGTAAAATTCACAACATATGGCCTACGAAAAGAAAATACCCGTTGATCTTGATTGCCCTCTGCGGCTGACAATGAGTCTCATTGAATCAAAATGGAAATCATGTATCCTTGATGAACTGAGGAGCGGCAAGCCTATGCGACCGAGCGAAATCCATAAATGTCTGCCGGAAGCCGCGCCCCGAGTGCTTGACATTCAACTCAAGGAGATGGTTGAGGATGGTTTGATTGAAAAGACCATCTATGCGGAACTGCCTCCGCGCTCCGAGTATTGCATTTCTCAACTCGGACTCTCGCTGATACCCATCATTGACCTGATGCTCCAATGGGGTACGGAGCATTATGATATTTTCGAGAAAAAATACGGGAAAGCGGACTAAGGCCGACGGCGGGGAAACATTTTGCGCACTCGGAGAATGAGTTTGTCGACCGGCTTATCGGCAATGACCATCCCCGTAGCAATCACAATCAGCAGGCCGCCGATGACGTCACGCAACGTCAGCGACTGGCCTAACACGACGACACTCAAAACGATGGCCGACACCGGCTCGAGAGCGCCGAAAATAGCCGTCGGAGTCGAGCCGATTAACTGAATAGCCCGAGTGGTGCAGCCCAGAGAGAGTACCGTAGGGATAATTGCCAGGGCGGCTAATCCCATCCATCCGGCGCCATTGGCGGGCATCGTGAAGCTGAAACCGGCCGGAATCAGTGCAATATAGAGCAGACTGCCCCAGAGAAGCACATAGAAGAGCAGCTTTGTAGTCGGAACGGCCCGAACTATTTTTGAGACATTGGTGAACACTATATATAGGGCGTAAGTCAGCGCGGAAATCATCACCAGTAAGACTCCCGTCAAACTGATGGATTCCCCGCCTTGGGGCTTCATCAGAAGCACCAGTCCTCCGGCCATAACAGCCAAACAGAGCGCCAACGACGGCTTAAACCGCTCATGGAAGAAGAAAATCATCATGACGGCAACCATTATGGGATAAACAAAAAGCAGAGTGGACGCAATGCCGGAGTTCATATACTTATAACTCTCAAACAGGGCAAGCGATGAAAGAGACATCAGTATGCCCAGAAGGGCCAGAGGGGCCGCCTCATCGCGCGTCAGGCGGAATGAAACCCCGCGAACCGCCATAATGAGAGCCATGATTGGCAGGCCAAGAAGGTAACGAAACAAGAGCACGGAATTAGGATTCATTCCCTGCTCATAAAGGGGGATGGCAAACGCGGGATTTGTCCCATAAGCGGCAGCCGCTACCGCTGCCAATATATAGCCTCTGAATTTCTTCAAAATAACTCCTTGCTCATCAAAAATTAATACGATAATTTATGATGCAAAGTTAGGGATTTTTTCGGTAATTTCAAATTGCAGCTATTGTGTGCAATCAGATTTTTCAGTAAATTTGCACTACATATGGAGATACGCAGTTTAGAGAATATTGATTTCGAGACATTGTTTGACGGCTTTTCAAAAGCCTTTTCAGACTATGAGGTTCACTTTGACAAAAGCGAAGTGCGCTCTATGTTGACCCGCCGGGGATATGACCCGAAGCTCTCGTTTGCCGCATTTGAGGGCACCGACATTGTGGCGTTCACTCTGAACGGAACGGGGCTGTTTGATGGCGTTCCGACAGCCTATGATACCGGAACGGGAACAATTAAGGAATATCGGGGCCAAGGATTGGCCGGAAAAATTTTCAATTACTCGCTTCCTTATTTAAGGCAAGCGGGCATCCGGCAATATCTATTGGAGGTGCTGCAAAATAATCATCGGGCAATCAGCATTTACCGGCAGATGGGGTTCAGCCCGACGAGGGAGTTTGACTGCTTCAAGCAATCAATTTCCGAGATTGCTGACCCTCAGCGGCTTAATCATTGCGCCAATCTCAGAATCGAGCCCGTTGAAGTGGATACCGTCCGCGCATGTCAGCCGTTTTGTGACTTTAATCCTTCATGGCAAAACGGCATAGAGTCGATTGAACGGGGCATTGAGGGGCTGACTTGCTTAGGAGCCTTCATTGATGATAACCCGGTGGGTTACAGTGTTTTTGACCGCGCGACAGGCGATCTTACTCAAATAGCCGTCAAACGCAAATTCAGGCGCCAAGGAATTGCCTCACGGCTGCTCAATGAGGTTCTGAAACGGATGGCGACCGACTTTGTCAAGATAATCAATGTGGAGGCCGATAATCAGTCTTTACCGGCATTTCTTCAAAGCCGGAACATCAGCCTGATGAACAAACAGTTTGAAATGACAATGGATTTAACCTGACCATGGAAAGAATAATTGAAACCGAACGACTGATACTTAGACCCTGGAGAGAAGACGACGCCGAATCGCTCTTCAAGTATGCCCAATCTCCTGACGTCGGCCCCGCCGGCGGATGGGCGCCGCACACTTCAGTCGAGGAAAGCCAGGAAATCATCCGGACGGTATTTTCCGGACCGGAGATTTATGCAGTGGTGCTCAAAGAGACCGAAGAGCCCATTGGGAGTTGCGGCATAATGTTTTCCGATAATATGGATGATACCGAAGGCGAAATAGGATACTGGATTGGTAAGCCCTACTGGGGCCAAGGATTGATTCCGGAGGCGGTCAAGGCGCTGCTCTCAAGAGGCTTTCAGGAGCTGAATCTCAGCGCTGTTTGGTGTGGGTTCTACTCCGGCAACCTGAAATCGAAACGTGTCAGTGAGAAATGCGGATTCAAATACCATCATACTAACACCGATGTCGTCTCGCCCCTTGGCGACCATCGAACCGAGCATCTTCACATAATGACGAAAGAGGATTTCATTAAACTCCGGGGGTCTTGAACTTTTTGGTGAGGCCGGGCGTATAGATTTAAACGTATTGTTAAATTCTTAAGCTCAGAAATCATGACGGCAGAACATAGTCATCACCACCATCACCACCACCCCGTCGAGACCATCAATAAAATCATGGTATGGTCCATCATAATCAATCTTCTCTACGTCGTAATCGAGGCGGGAGTCGGTATTTACGGCGACTCGCTCGGGCTGGTTTCTGATGCCGGGCATAATCTGGGCGATGTGTTTTCGCTGGTGCTGACTCTCATAGGGTTTAAGCTCGCTCATGCAGCCGCCAACCATAAGTTTACCTACGGGTATCAGAAATCCACCATTCTGATTGCGCTGCTGAATGCAGTGATTCTGCTCGTCGCCGTCGGGATAATCATAGTGGAAAGTATCCGCAAAATCAAGCATCCGGAACCCATTGACGGAGCATTGGTCAGCTGGACCGCCGGAATCGGCATAATCGTCAACGGGCTGACGGCCTGGATGCTCATTAAGGACCAAAAACATGACCTCAACATTCGCGGCGCATTCCTCCATATGGCGGCAGACACTCTCGTCTCCTTCGGAGTAGTCATTGCCGGCATCATAATCTCGCTGACCGGATTCGTTATGATTGACCCGATAATCTCGCTGGTGATTGCCGCCGTAATCCTCGTTTCGACATGGCATATGCTCCGAGAGAGCCTCAGCCTCTCAATTGACGGAGTCCCGGAAGAGATTGATGTTGACCGGCTTAAAAACGACATAGAGTCCCTGCCCCATGTCAAATCAATCCATCATATCCATGTCTGGGCCTTGAGCACCACTCTCAACGCGATGACGGCCCACGTAGTGATTGACAGCAGAGAGAATGAAGACTCCGCCCTCGCCGCTATCAAACAGTTAGCCCACGAGGCCGGCATAAATCATCCGACAATACAATTTGAGACAACCCCCTGCGAGGGCTGCTCTACCTACGCCCTCTGACGTCAGCGGCTCGGGCGCATCAGCGGGAGCCCGGATTCAGTCAGCGCAAAGTTGATGAAATCATTCAGGCGCTTGATTTGAGCCAGGGCCGGCAGCAAGCGTTCAATGAAATCAGGACGGTTGAAAAAGGCGTCAGGCAACGGCATCATGACTCCAAATTCGCGCGGACGGAGATAGTCAATGTATTGCCAGTCACGGTCAAATCCCTTGGGGGCGGTTTTGAGCAGATTGCTCCCCACTTCCGGGAAAAACTCCTTGAACTCGGCCGATTCAACTATGGCGAGATATTCATCAATGTTATCGCGAATGTCATTGCGGATAGCCGTCAGATAAGGAGTTGGAAGTTCATAATTTCCGCCATAAAGCGCCGAGGCACCGGGTTCGAGATGAAGATAATAGCCCGAGAGGAGTGACTTCTTGCCCAAGGGAGGACAGATAAAGATTCCGATATGAGTCTTATAGGGAGTCTTATCTTCAGAGAAACGAGTGTCACGCATCAGGCGATAGACGCATTGATTGACCGACATTGCGGCCGCCTCCGGCTCAATTGACGCTATGGCATCAATCAGTCGCTGAGTCAGCTCGTTACGCTCCTCCATCACGGCGTTATATTCCGCCTTATGTTCGGCGAGCCATTCGCGCGAGTTATTGCGCTTGAGCTGCTTGAGGAATGTGAGGATTCTGTTTTTCATCATTAAGTTACTGAAGGAGTGAGCTGAGGGAAGGAATCTGAGAGGGATGGGTCTGCGCATCCTCATCGGCAGTCCATCCCTTGCCCTTAATCCAGGCGGTTTGACAGCCGATGGATTCCGCCGGGAGGATGTCCTTTTTGAGGCTGTCGCCAACGACGAGTACCTCCTCCGCCGGCAATCCGAGGGCCTCAACCCCCAGGCGAAAAATGGCGGGGTCAGGCTTGCGCACGCCAACGACCGCACTCTCTATAATCCGGGGAAAATAGCGCAGCAGGTCAAAATCAGAAAGCACCGCCGATACATTGCCATAAAAATTGCTGACCAAAACCAGAGGATAACGGGCCGAAAGAGCCTCAAGAACGGGGCGCGATTCCTCAACACATTCGCGGGCCGAGTCATAACAATATCGGGCGATTGATTCGCAGCGTTCCGGAGTAAAAATCCCGAGGAATTCAAGCTCAATTTTGACTTTTTTGCGCATGAGTTCGAGGAAATTATCCTCCGGGAGGATGATTTGACTCTTGGCCAGGGCGCGCTCGGCATGAACATAAGCCTCGCGAAATTGCTCCTTGGTGACGGCGACGGCAGCTCTCTGCCATCCGGCCCAAATCACTTCACTCCAATGCACTCCGCGGCTATCCAGGGTGCCGCCATAGTCAAAAATTATCCCTTTAATCTTGTTCCAGTTCATTTGTAATCTTCTTGCAAATTGATTCGTGACGCCACATCATATAGGCCATAATCGCGTTGAACACCGTCAGCTCGGCAACGAAGTAGAGCCAGGGCATCCGGAGGAAGAGCGAGATGAAGAGAGTGATTGAGCGCCAATTGAATGACAGGATGTTAGTATACTTCATGAGCGGTAGGCTCAGGGCGCGAAATTGGTCGCGCAGCGCTTGCGGCACATTGCCGTCGGGGTACTTGCGGAGCATCGCGGCGCGCATTTTCTGCATTTGAGGCGTGCGCGATTCCTGGCCGGAGGTATAGTTCATGTAGAACCATTGAATCAGCAGGTTGAAAAATCCGGCGCCCTCCTTTTTGCTCTGCTCGAACTTTTTGCGAAGGGCCGACGCATTGTCAAGCTCGCTCTTGCCATTGACGCAGAGCAGATGCATCTGCCGATAATAGTCGGCCATCGAGGCCTGAGTGGCATGACAGATTCCGGCAGCGACGGCCAGGGTCCATACAACCCATGAATGGGCGCTGAAAAATTCAGATGTGTTGTTGACGCGCAGACAGATGCAGACGTAGATTGCGATAAACCAGAAATCGCCGGCCATGCCGTCAAGAATTCGGCCCAGACGGGAATATTGCTTGGTCATGCGCGCAAGCTGTCCGTCGGCCGAATCAAAGGCGTCGGCCAGAATCAGAAGTAACATTCCGCAGACATTCACCCAGATATTCGTCGGGTAAAAGCAGATGCCCGCAGCCACTCCAATGAAGATTGAAGCGATAGTGATGGCATTAGGCGAGATATGGAGTGAACGGCCTATACAGGCGAAGAAATAGCCCAGACGGCGATAAAAATAGAGGTCGATATGCTCTTCCGTATCCGGACTTTTCAGCGTTGATTCAAATTCTTCTTTGCTAAATTTCATAATAGTTGGGATATTGCTTTGCCGGCGGCTTCACGGCAGGGCGAGAAGCTGGGCCAGTCATTGAAATCAATAATTTTAATGGTTCCGTCAGGGCTGACAATGGCGTCGCCGCCATAAACGCTGACGTTAACCGCGCGCGAGGCCTCGGAGCAGATTTGCCGCAACCGGCTCTCATCAAAGGCAATTCCGGCGCTATGGCCGTTAATTTCTTCATAGCCGAATTTGGAGTGGCCATGCTCCAGGGGGTAGAACCAATAAAAGAAATCGGTTCCTTCAACTCCATAGAACTTAATCAGGTCTCCGTCAAGGTGCTGGCAAATCACTGCGCGCCGGATTCCGCGGGAGTCAAAGGCACGGAGGGCGGCTTCAACATCGGCCCGTGAGCGGCAGAAGCTAACGTCAGCCTTCTGCATAGTCTGGCCGTCGGCCCGTTTCACCCAGCAGGGCAGCGGGACATCGGCGGGCAGCGGCTCCGAGCTCTCCAGAATCAGTGAACGCGGAGAGGCCACTCCGGCCTGCTCAAAGCATCTGACCAGGGGTTCGCGGCGACAGTTGTCAACTCCCTGCGGCGAGTTGATTATGCGTATCCCCTGCCCTTCCATCTGCTTAAGCAGCGAAACCGAGCGCTCTGACCGACACATCTGAATGATGGCATCAACCCGCTCCACGCCGGTCAGCTCCCGCTCGGAAATAACCGTCACCTCATGGCCCTGCAGGCGCAGATTGTCGGCAGCTTCCGCCAGAATTTTGGCATCATTATCAACCAGATTGGGCGAAAATTCCTCGCCCCGGGCAATGGCTAATATCTTCATTTGAGGAGTTCTTTAGCGCGTTGGATATCTGAGAGATGGTCAACGTCTATCACCTTGCCGAAGGCAAAGGCCTCCAGGCGCAGGCCGGCAGAAATCAGCGCGCGCTGATAATTACGCATACGGCTCACTCCCGCTTCCAGACACTGGCCTAACACACTGATTCCCTTGGGAGTCAGCCCATAAATTCCGGCCGAAATATATTTTGAACCGGGATAATCAGCATCCTTAAAGCCGAGAATATTCATATCGGCCTCATCTACTTCAACATAAAGGGGCTTTTCATCCTCAATATAGTCCGTAACGCCCATCAGTCCGTCAATTTGCTCCGAACTCTCAAAGGCATTGACATAAGCGCGGAAATCCTCGGGGCGGAAAATGGTGTCGACAGTGGTCAGGACAAATTTCGCGGCTCCGGCAGGAAAAACGCGGCTAACCTCATAGAAAGAATGCATTGACGAGGGAGTAGACTTAACGACGATATGAAACGGCACAGGCAAGCGGAGCCCTTCAAGATACTCCCTAACCTCAGTCATCTGCTCATTGACAATGACCGAAAGCGACTCTGCGCCACATTCCATCATAATGTCAATCAAGCGTTTAATCATAGGCCGGCCATCAAGGTCAACCAACGGCTTAGGGACATTCAACCCTTCGCCAACAAGGCGCGAGCCCTCGCCCGCAGCAATTATAGCATAATGCATATACAGTCAATTTTTAGGAATTCCACCGCAAAGTTACAAAAATTCCACGAAAACTGAAAATTCCCGCAAAAATGCCCCCATTAGAGCCCGCGAAGCCTATGGAAAGGCGGATTCCAATCCGCCGCCACAGGAATAGTGTCCCGGGAATATAGAGGGCGAAAACAAAAGCCACCGGGCTCCAAATGACGAAACGCCTCACAGGCCATTTTGACGGTGGCGGTGGATCGGAATCCGCCTTTCCATAGTCCGCGGCTCATAGAAAAAAAGGATTGCAGGACATAACCCACATAAATTACACATTGATAAAATAATCCAATATCCCGCAATCCGCTATTTTTTATTTACTTTGAGTTACGAATATGTCAAGAAATGTATCGTAGTATTGACTGCCAATTATCAGCTTTCTTTTTTTCTTGGTGGTATTCGGTTCGGCTATCAGTTTAAATTGATGAGTTTTACGGTTGTGAATAACCGTAAGCCATTCATACTGCAAGCTAAATTCATCAACTTCGGAATCGTGCATATATATGAAATCACTTCCACCATTATTATTCTCAATTGAAAAATAGTATAATCCAACTTCGCCTGAGATTATCCGTTCACCACCATCCTTGGAGAATTTAACCTTCTCCGGATAACCATGCTGGTTATGAGTAATGGAAAAGCAACCATTTATGCTGAACACCATCAGCATGACAGCTATAATTTTTATAAGCTTTTTCATAACGATATAATTCGATTTTTTATAAGGAAAGCCGGACACCGCGATGTCTTTTTTTTCGTCGCGATGCCCGGTCACGGCCTTGCGGCGCTATTGTTTAGAGTCGGTTGACAGTACCGATGAAGAGGACCATGCCGGTGGCATTATCGGTAATGCGGAAGGCAAAGGGGCGGTCAACGTTGATCACCTTAGGCTGCGGCTTTTCAAAACCGGGGCCGGGAGAAGAGAACCAATCATCCGCCGTAGCGGCGGCGGCTTCAATACCGAATTCGCTGACATGGATTTTTGCCTTATGAGCCACTTGCTCTACATTGAATTTAAACGAACCCATGCGGCTAAAGTTTGCCTTATCATCATCGAAAACATCAACCAGTCCGAGGGATTCTAATGCGCTCTTCATTTCAAAGGTATGATCAGACTCCACTTCAAACTCAGGCATGGTTAGTGAGATCAGTTCCTTCTCCATTGAAGGGATGACTCCGGGAGAAAGCATGGCCGAAGCATCAACGCCGTCGCCCTTAGGCAGGATGATGGTGTAAGTCATCTGCTCTGCAAGGGCACCCAGCGGGAGTTTAATGAAGTGAGCATCAGCCGTTTCTCCATATTCATAATCAGATTCATTCTTAAGCGAGGTAACCTTTGATTTTGTGCCGTCAGAGTTGGTAAATTCAAGCTTTTCTTCACCCACAGAAAAGCCTCCCCACCATTGTATATTCAGATAAAGGGCATTGACACATACAATGTCAGTGAGAATGGGACCAAATTTATTCACAATGGAGGGAATCAAACCGTTTGTAACGTCACTTGCCCATTGATTGATTGCCGATGGAGTAATCGTATTGAAGTCAGTCACCATTGCTTCAGCGTTAAGCCACTGCTTACACTCGTCGATATACGATTGATAAGGAGTGCCTACTTTAGAGGCATCATACCAAATAGAATTAGCCAGTGCAACCTTAGTGAGCGAAGAGAGCATTGACTCGTATGATTCCATTAATTCTTCTTTATATCGCTCAGGATCAGGGTAATCATCCGGTATAAAAGCCGACAAATCAGGCTCGGGAAATTCCTGATTCTTGGCCTCGATGGCGGCAAAGCTGTCAAACTGCCTACGACACAGAGCCACGACTTCATCGTTGCTCTTCGCCCCTAACACCTTGATAATCTGATCAAGGGTTTGACCATCAGCGCCATTGGCCAACATTGCCATAAAGTTATAAATGCTCAGCGGCGAAAACACCATGTTTTGCCCCGGATGGGCAATCTCCGATGCCAACCGACCGGCAAACTGCTGATGAGAGTCCGTAAGCTCCACGGCGCGCGAATCAGAAATCTTGATAGGCTCGCTGATTGTGTACTCTTCGCCACGAGGGTCTACCGCAGACTCAACGGTGCTATCGTCAGTTTGACATGCAAAAGCTCCGAGAGCAAGGGCTGCTACCGGCAGCCAATTAAAAAAAGACTTGTTCATAAGAGTGTGATTTTGAGAGGTTTTTAATTGACAGGCGCAAGTTACGCCAAATTTAATAATTTTCCAATAAATATGCTATATAACATATAAAAAAGTGGATTGCGGGGTGAAACCCACATAAGTTACACATTGATAAAATAATCCAACATCCCGCAATCCACTATTTTTACTTATCTTGAACTACAGTTATATCTACCGTAGGTACATAACTTGGACATTTGATAATTAGTTTCCGCTTCTTTCGGGTTCTGTTTGGTTCTGCTATTAGAGTGACCTCCTTAGTATCTGTTTGGTGAGTAACCGTCAGCCAATCAAATTTCAGATAAAGAAATTCTGAATCATGGCGGGAATAAACCATGTCACAACCACCATTTGGATATGCAATAATTATATACATCAATGAAGAATCACCTGATATGATTTTTTCGCCCCCATTTTTTGAAAACGAAACTTTTTCCGGGTATCCATAGTTATGCAATGGTATACAACTTTGCATACAACATAGGAGATGTACTCCAACAACAACTCTTATTAAGTAACGCATAATTAATTAGTATAACAGGACCTGAAGAAGCCAATTATAGTTAAGGCTATAGGATCCTTTTCCATAATCCATTTCAACTCGACTATCCTCTGTGTTAAAAACGCCGGATACATAGTACCCATTATTAGTACCACCTTGGTTATAATCACAATGCACCATCTTATATGTTTCTTGTTTTTGTTCGGTTTTAACTAACTCATTATTCTTATATGTATTAATAGTCTTGGTTCGCGTTTTAATTTTATATCCATCAATATTCCAACAGTGACAACTTGTTAATTGCCATCCTGGAATACCATATATTATAACGGGTTTGTGATTATCAATCATTGATGTCACAAGTTCGAATTCATAGTCTTTTATAGAAGCATTGAACCCTATAGAATTCATATAGCTTCTCGCGTTAAATGGCCATGTAAAAGTCCCGGTATAGAAATACAAACTATTACAGTCTGAGCTAATCTTCTTTAGAAGGTGAGCGGCAGAAAGTTTCCAATCGTTAATCCCATAGTTAAGAGAATACCAGTCAATGGTGTATCCTCTATGGGTATAATTCCGGGGATATTGCAGTAGTGTTAACACTTTGGCTATGGCCAACGGGAAACAACCGGCATATGCCCTCCTCTTCTTCCAAAAGAGCGGAAAATGCCTTACATAAGGGTATAAATCATTAAACGGGTCCTCTTGAGTCCATTCGTTAATGTGCCATAGTATGGGGGGTACTTGTCTGACAATAGACCAAGCGCCCTCTATAACTTCCGTACTGTTAGTTTCTATATCAGATTGACCATCACCTGAACCTCCCGAGCCGCCATTACCCATACCGTCTCTATTATTCGGAATAGATAAATTCAAACGACCATTATTTGCAATCTGACGCTTTGCATAGTCCACGGTAAGTTTTGTTGGTAACAATTCTGCCGTTCGGATTAACTTTGACTCGGAATCAATATTTAAGCCACCTTCATCTAAAATCTCCTCCTCATCAAGATAAAAGTCTCCAATCAGATACCCTCCTTTTTCCGCATCATAAAGTGAAACGGTGTTAAGATTCATAAACACCTCATCTCCGGTTTCGGGGGTAGTGAAAAATCCCGGGCCTGTGGTGGGGTAATTCTTGAAGACGGGACGCCGGTACATTTCAGACAGTGCGATATTAACCGTTTGACGAGAAAGAGAACCGGAGTCGGCAAGAACGATAACCTTGTCTGAAATTCTTGTATCGCCGGCCAAAACGGCATAGCCTTTGTCATTTGCAAAGTTAGCCACATAAAGGAGATTGTCGCAATTGAGAGAATCTTGCTCGGCCCGACTTGCAACGTGATTATATTTCACGGGATATACCCCGCCTATATCATTGGCGGAGCGAGACTTTCCAAGGTCGGAATCTTCTAAGAAGTCTGAGAGATATTCCAATGCGGTTTCAATCGGAATAGCACACGGATTTTTCTCTTCAATAATCTGCTTTTGTTCCGTTAAGGACTCCGTAAGATCTTGCTGTTCGGTGCAGCCCGAGAGCAGCGCGGCAAACATGCCGCATAATAACAGGATTTTTTTCATTGTTAGTGATAATTAAAGGGTTAATGTTTAGTTATTGATAGTACCATAGTAAGTATGTCCGTCTTCCGTTTCTATGCATATTTCAGCATCAGTGAGATTGCCTACATAAATGGTTTCGATTTGATCACTGCTAAGATTGAACACCGTAGCAAGCTCTTCCTCAGATTGAGTGATACTTAATGAGTAATTCCCTTCCGAATAAAGGAATTCAATTGATAAGGTCCCATCTGAGTAATACAGACAGGTTACTGCTTGGCGACTCGGAGCCTTGGGTCTATGAACCGGTCTCGGAACAACGATGATTCTTTTCGGATCATCCTGCTTTGAAGAATCATCGGCAAGAGCAGGGAATGCAAGTCCCGCTATAGGCAATAAAGCCATAAAATAAAGTGCTAACTTTTTCATACTGTTCTTGAATTAAATTATGGCACAAAGTTAATAAAAATCCGGCTTTATGACCTCAAATTTCAGGATTTACTTTGTCTACAATAATCTCTATATCTCATTGACTACCAGAATATTACATAAGGAGAGATTTTTATTTTGTCCTCAAATCATAACCTGCTGATAATCAGCAATATACAATTTTATCACATATAACTATGTCTATATCAGCTATTTACATAAGCTTAGAGCGGAATAATTCAAGATGCGTCGGATTTCGCTCAGAAATTTTTTGGATTAATCGCTGACGTTTGGTATAGAAAGTTTTTAATTTAATATCAAGGAATAGGCACATTGTACGAGGCTCAAATCCGGCGAAATTCAGAAGAATTAATTTATAGTCTTCGTCCTTGAGATCAGGACATTCTTGCTTAAGTAATGTCATGATCCCCGACATGTATTTGTTAACCATTTCTTCAATGGCTAACATATTATTCTTAGATTGAAGTTTCCGAAGTTGTTTTTTAAACTCATCTAAAACCAAGTTTTTTTTCAGACTATCAGATGAACTCTCAAAATACTGGTAAGCTATTTGGTTGAGTAAATTCCACTGTTCTCTGAAAAGAGATTCAATCTCAGAGCTCAAGCTATCGGTAACATCAGTCAACGACTGTCTTGTTTGCTCCAGCTGCGAAGAAAGATTCTCCGTAACATCTGATAACGACCGATTCGCTTGCGCCAATCTTTTTGAGAGACTAATCGTTTCTGCTATTTTCGTTTCAATCTCCAAATTCTTTATTAATATTCTCTGATGAAAAAAATAAACGATAATAAAAATAGTAAGCAGTAAAAAGAACACTATAGCCACAGTTAGTCGCTTCATTCTTCTTTGCTCTGAGATTTTAAGATTAACCTTATCCTGATAATATCTTCCATTAGCAGCTAAAGTGGATTGCTTAAGAATCTCACGCAATGAATGGTAGAGGGCTTTTTGATTATCTTTAGTAGCTTGTATCAGTGACTCCGAATCATCCATAAACTTATAAAGTTCAACAAGCGCATTGAAATAGATGTGCTTATCATAATCCGAAAGAATCATATTCTTAGCAGTCTGCAAACATTCTTTCGCCTCTGATATTTTTCCATCCTTAGCATAAACACGCGCGAGATAACTATACTCCGCAGAGAGGAATTCATCCGAAAGATTAAGTCTTTGAAGCATAATCAATCTATCTTTCCCTTCTTCCCAACGCTTATTGTCAATCAAAATAGGATATTGAACACGTAAACAATCGGCCATTAATATTGTATCTATTTCGTTAGATTGAGAAAGCAAAATTAAACTATCAAGTAGCGCGATGCTCTCATCAGTGTGATTTATCCGCTCTAATGCTACGGCTTTGTCACATAATGCAAAACGCACGTTGCGTTCCTTTCCGGCAGCGCGATAATATCCAATTGCCTTCTCTATATAAGGTAAGGCCTCACTAAAGTTTTGAGTGACGGCAAACAAATCGGCAATCTGCTCGGCTGAGCGGGCTTTCCAATCATAATCGGCGACCTTCTCAGCAATCTCAGTTGCATGCAGAGCGTCATCCATGGCTTCTGTATATTCAATATTCCGATAGCGCAAATCCGCACGGAGAAAAAGAGCCTTCATCAAGCTGACAGGGTCCGGTCTATCGGTATAATAGTCAACGGCAATGGTGATTAATGAGTCGGCTGCAGGACAAGAATAATCATTGAGGCGATAGCGGGCCATGGCCATCAGTAGCTGATAACGGGCGCGGTCTTCGCGGCCCCTTACCCGCTTCGGTTCAATTTCGAGCAATGAGGTCATCGCCGAGTCAGCATCGGTCATGACAAGGGCCTCCGCGCGGTCAAGCCGCTCGAGAACCCCGGAATCTGACCGCCGGCACGCAATCGCCATCAACGCAATGACGCAAAAAAATATCGCCTTAAAACATTTCATTCGGCAAATTTACAAAAAAATCAGAAAAAATATTGAAAATACGTAAATAAATGTTAACTTTGCAGAATAAACCAATCTGCTTATTCATGAATCGTTACATAGAACTATTACTTAAATGGCTAATATTCCTGATGTTACCGCTCGGAGCACTTGCCGCTGAGCCGGAATCAGAGAGCCATCGGCTGACCGGTCAGGTCACGGATAATCACGGCGAGCCCCTGCCCGGAGTCGTTGTCAGAATCAAATCCTCGCCTTACGGAACGGCAACGGATGCCGACGGCCGCTATGAGCTGACGGGCAAATACCGCCTCGGGGCGAAAATCGAGTTTACATGCGTCGGGATGAAACCGCTGACGTTCACCTTTGAGGGTCAACGCGTTCAGGATGCCGCCATGGAGACTGACGATAAGGTGCTGAACGAACTGATAGTAACGGCTGAACCTAACATTAACGCCCTTGATATCCGGGCGCGCTCCGGAGTGGTGCAGACAGTTGATATGAAGCGCCTGACGGAGAAGCCGATGATGGATATTTCCCTGGCCCTGCAAGGCTCCGTTCCCGGCCTGATTGTCACTAACACGGGCGCCCTGGGCTCCAAGCCGACAATCCGAATTCGCGGCAATCAGAGCCTGCGCAGCGGCGACGCCGCCAATGAGCCGCTCTACGTTCTTGACGGAAAGGTTATCTCCTCTGATGCCTTTGCGGCGCTCAACCCGCAAGACATCAAGGAAATCAAGGTGCTGAAAGACGCGGCCGCATGTGCCCTCTATGGAATCAAGGCCGCTAACGGAGTAATTGAAATCACCTCGCAGAGAGGCTCGCATTTCGGCACGGTCGACATCACTTATTCGCTCAACATGGGCGTAACCTTCAAGGGGCGCCGAGGGGTGACCGTCATGAAAAGTGCTGAAAAACTCGAGCTGGAGCGACTGATGAAAAATGAAGCCGCCCCGGGTTATCGCTACAGCGAGGAATATATCCGCAAGACCAATCCCTATGCTCCGAACCTTACCCAACTCATTGCTGCCGGTGCCTTTAAACTTGACTCCCTGAGGGCCATCAATACTGACTGGTTTGACTATCTGATGCGCAATTCGCTCTATCAGAGCCATAACCTCTCGCTGCGCGGAGGCAACGAGCAGACGTCATACTTTGTCAGCGGCAACATTTCAAGCCAGGGAGGTCAAATCAAGGGCAATAACACCCTGCGCGGCAATCTGCGCCTGGGCATTGACCAGACCATTGGCCGCATAGGTTACTTCACCATCAGCATGGACGGAAGTTACTCAAAGGTGAACACCCCCATCGGCACGTCATTCACCCCCTCCTCCCTGATCTATAACCTCAACCCCTATGAGACCCCCGATGAAGGAAAGCTCTGGAGCTACCCTAACCGCACTTATAAGGACCTGATGAACCAATATCAGGCCCATTCAAGCGACAAGCGCGGAGGCGCCTCCGCCTCGCTGACCCTGCGCCCCGTGGAGGGCCTGGAAATTGCCGGAGTGGCCGGACTGGATTATATGCTGACCGAGGGCCAACAGTTCACCCCCGCCAGCTCTTACTCCGAGCAGCAGAGCGGATTCAGCGCCGCCGAGCTCGGCCGACTCAATGAGTATAAGAACACTCTGATGAACTTCAGCTATAACGTCCGCGCAATCTATAATAAGATGTTTGCCGAGAAGCATGACGTCACTTTCTCCATTAACCATGACTATTACCTCACCAACACTGACAATCAGTCAATTACCGGATATGGTGTAGGTGACCATCCATCATCGGCCCTCATCAATCAGAGCCTGACGGGCTCCCGCAAGGTTTCGATTTCAACCCTCAAGGAAAAAGTAGCCCAATTAGGCGTCGGAGCTGTGGCCGGCTATACGTTTGACCATACCTATGACCTCTTTGCCACTTACAAGCTCGACGCCTCATCCGTTCTCCCCTCTGATAAAAGATGGAATTCAGCCTGGGCCGTCGGTTTGGGCTGGACTCCCAGTGCCTATAAATTCCTGTATAACAACCGCATTCTCTCGCGCCTCAACCTCAAAGGCAGCTATGGACGCACGGCCTCGCTGGCCGGAGTCAGCGCCGCCCAGACCATCGGCACTTTTGCCTATACGGAAGATGCCTACTCCACCCAGCGCCTGCTCCAACTCCTGGCCCTCTACAATCGAGACCTGGAGCCTGAACACACCACGAGCATCGACGCCGGAATCCAAATCGGGCTGCTCCGATGCCTCAACCTCGACTTCAACTGGTATCGCCGCCAAACGGCAGATGCCCTGCTCGACGTTCCCATCGCCGCCAGCAACGGTTTCAGCATGATGAAACGAAACATCGGCACTCTCCGCAACGACGGCATCGAACTCTCGGCCTCCGTGAGCCTCAATGACCTCACTCCTGACTTCCGATTCCGCCTGGGCGCATCATTCTCTTATAACCGCAACAAGGTTGTCGACCTCTATTACACTGATAAGCTCTACACCAGCGAGAGTGCCCTGATTCCTGACTTTCAGGTAGGCCAGGCCTATGACATCCTCTATGGACTGAAATGGGGAGGAATAAACTCCGTGACCGGACTCCCCGTCTTTATCGGCAAGGATGGACGCGAAATCGAACCCGGCAAGACCACTCTCACCCGCGATGACTTCGTCAGCCTCGGACACATGACCCCGCCCTATTCCGGCACGGTGAACCTCAGCGTTGGCTGGCGCGAATTTGAACTGGATGCCGACTTCTACTGGGTTGGCGGCGGAATCCGGCAATATAGTTATTCCTATGTCCGCGACCGCGATTCGGCCAACCGCAACGCCATTGCCGGGCTGACATCGGATATGTGGTTCCAACGCGGCGACATTGACAAAAAATATTACTCTCCCTTCTATTCCTCTGCCGCCATTGAGGCCCTGTCATATGCCAATACCCATAACACCGGCCGCAGCGACTATCTTCGCCTGTCAATGCTCTCGTTCCGCTATCGGTTCCCCTCAAAGCTCCTCCAGCGAACCAACGGAATCATCAAGTATGCCTCTGCCGCAATTCAGGCCTCTAACCTCTTCACTATTACCCCCTATGATGAAAGCGACCCGGAAACCGGACAACTTGGAGCCTCAATTCAGCCGGTCCTGACGCTTAACCTCAGCATTACTTTCTAAGCATGAAGAAACTTCTCTCTATCATATCCGCGCTGACTCTGCTCTCGGCTTGTTCGCTCGACATCCCCTATGAGAATCAGTTTTCAGACCCTACGGCTATCTCATCCCCCCAAACGGCGCGCGAGCTCCTCAGCTCCGCCTATGCCGCCCTGCCGAATCCGGAGTTTGACCTGTCAATTCTTGCCGATGATTTCGCCCCTACATATTGGGCCGCGGTCAATTCATCAATGCAAAACCAATATAACTGGCAACCGCAGTCCATTGAAGACCTCTCAATTTCCTACTGGAATGACCATTATGCCGTCATTGCCACACTCAATGCCCTGATTGAACGCGCTCAAAAAATTGAAGACTCTCCCACCATGCGTCGCATCCTTGGCGAGGCTATGGCTCTGAAGGCTTATTGCTATTTCCAGCTGCTCCGGGTTTATGGCGCCGGGCCGCAGGACCTTGAAGCTGATGCCATTGTTCTGAAAGATGAACTCGCTATGGCCAATTTGCCCCGCTCATCAGCCCGCAGTGTCCTCGCTGAGATTGACCGCCTGCTCTCCCGGGCTCTCCCTCTGATTGAGGAAGAACCCTCCGCATCAACTGACTGGATGAGCGCCGACGCCGCACTGATTCTGCGTTCGCAAGCCCGCCTGTATGCCGGCGAATATGGCTCTGCTGCAACTGATGCCCTCGCCGTGATTGACCGCCATGGGTATGAGCCATTTGCCGCCGATGCCTATCGCTCCTTCTGGCAAGGTGACCAATCCGCCGAACGGATTTTTGCCCTTAACGCGCCCTCCGTGGCCCAGTCATTTTATCTCTCACTGGTTTATGATAATGCCGGAGGCGATTACTTCACAGTCTCCCCCTCTGTCGCAGCCTCATTTGCCGCCGACGATATTCGCCTCGCCGCCTCCGTCTTCCCAATGCAGACAACCTCCCTCGGCACTCAAAACTGCCTCGGAAAATACAACGCCATGCGCAAGAATCAGCGTGAAATCCTCTTGATTAACAAGACCAGGCTTGCCGATGCGCTCTTTGCCTATTGTGAGGCATCGGCCCTCGCCGGTAACGATCTGCAGGCCCTCACCGCAATCAATAAGTACCTTGAAAAGCGCGGGGCCGAGCCCATAGACGATTCGCTGACCGGCGATAACCTCCTGAGCCGAATCCTCGCTGAAAAACAAAAAGAATTCCTGGGCGAAGGAGTGCGCTTTTTCGACCTGAAATTTTATCGCGACTCCGTCCTGAAAAACAAACGGATGGAGCCCGACGATTACCGCTGGCTCTGGCCTATTCCCCGCGAGGAATATCTCTATAACGACCTGATGACGCAAAACCCATCCTGGACTAAAACATCATTTAATTAATCTATAATCACTTAAACAATGAAAAGTTACAAATTTCTTGCATCTGCCGCATCGCTCCTGATGGCCGTCGCTATGGTTTCATGCGACAAGGAGAACAATGATGACGACAAAATCCTCTCAAACCATGTCTATTTCACCACAGAGGGCCCGACAACCCTCGTTCAGGGCTCAGGAATGACCGTCGATGTCCACCTGACTCTCAGCCAGGCCGTCGCTGAAGCAACTTCCTTTGAGCTGACCGCCTCCGGTGAAGCCGCTGACTGCATCGCCTTTGACCCCGAGACCGTAACCGTCACTGCCGGAACTAACACCGCTGACTTCACCGTCTCCTTGACTGATAACGTCAAACTGACCAAGGAAGCTGTCGCCGCCATCGAAATCAAGAACCTCAATGAGGACGCTTTCGATGTCCGCGCCACAGTCAGACTCTCCGTCCTCCCCGCCGCCCAGTACAGCGAGGAAGAAGCTTCCTTTGCCCAGGCCTTCCAAGCCGCTAATGATGTTGACCTCCTCAGCCTCTTTGGTGACCTTACTCTCGCCGGAACCATCGAATTCCCCGGCGGAGGCAACCTCTCTTCATTCACCGAGCCGACAACCATCAACCTCAGCGGAACCTCATCAATCCATCTCAACCCCGCCTCTACAATGGAGCGCGTGATCATCGACATGACCGCAAACCCCATGGGCATGAATGACTATCTCCATGACTCATTCCGCAAACTGACCATTGAAGACAAGGAATTCTTCGCCCTCGACGATGAAGATAACTTTGGCGGCCCCCAGCTGATGAACCTCATCAACTGGAATGAAAACACCAATGAGACCTTCAAGACCACTATCTCCGGAATGGTGCTCGACTTTGCCCCTGACCATAAGACGGCCACTGTCAGCTTCGTGACTGAAGGTGAAAACTTCTATCTCAACCCGGAAGGCGAACCCTTCGTTGACTCTGAAGGCGAACCCATCTACATGACCTGGAACGACAACCGCATCGGCTTTGAATACTCCTATACCGCATGGGACCGCAACCTGGAAAAAATCGTCGGCGGCGACCCCACTGCCATCGAGCTCCTCGGCTATGGCATCTCAGCCCATCCCGGCGCTTGGCTCGGAATGTCGTCCGTTCTGGATGATGAATGGCTCCTGGAAGAAGACGGCGAAGTTAGCCTCTACTGCCAGCCCACAGGTGTTATCGACTTCGAAGCCGGAACAATGACCTTCGAATTCCCCTTTGACCATGCTGACCAATATGGCTACTCTCGCGTCAAAGTAACTTACAAACTCAAGTAAGATCCTGTTCCCCAATATTTGTTAAATCTGAGGCCGCATATCTCTGAGTGAATTTTGTGATGGAACGAAGGAGCGATGGGGTTCCATCGTGACTGAGCGACAACACAAAAAGCGCCGGAGAGATGCGGCTTCAGCTTTAACAAATATTGGGGAACGGGGGCTTAGATCCCGTCCCTGAAAAACGGAATAATTCGGCCAAAATGACCGATTATTCCGTTTTTTGTTTGCATGGATGGAAAATTTAAGTTAACTTTGTAGGGTAAAATAATTCATCATAACCTGCAATAGTGAACAATCTGAAATATATCCTCCGAATCCTGATTGCCCTGATTTGCGGCATCTCTTTCTCAATTAAAGCTGAAATATCTGACACCATCGCCCTCCCGGAGGGCACCCGTGAAGGCCAACTGCCCAATGGGTTGAGATACCTGATTCTCCCCTCTGACTTCCCCGCCGACAGGACGGAATTCCGCCTGATTTGGCAGGTGGGAGCCGTTCAGCAAGATGACTCTCAAGGCGGATGCGCCCACTTCCTGGAGCACATGGCCTTTGGCGGAAGCAAACATTTCCCTAATCGCGGAGCCGTCGCTTATCTGGAATCCCTCGGCATGAAGTATGGAATCGACGTCAATGCTTTCACCGGCCATGACCGCACGATTTATATGTTTGCCGTCCCCTCTGATTCGCTGAAACATACCGGATTTGCAAAACCCCTCTCGATTATCCGAGACTGGATGACGGACCTCACTATCAATCCTGACAGAGTCGAAACCGAAAAGGGAATCATCCTTGAAGAACTCCGCTCAACCTTTCAGGAAGACCCCTTCTATGACCTCAAAATCGGACAAAACCGATTCTCCTCACGCATGCCCTTAGGCACCCCCGACGAGGTGAAGAGCATGACTGCCAAAACCCTCAAAGACTACTATAAGAAATGGTATATCCCCTCATTGGCCGCAATTGTCGTCGTCGGCGATGTTGACCCCGATCTCACTGAAAAGGAAATTATTAGCCAATTTTCATCAATCAAGCCCAAAAAAGACCCCGGATTTTGCCATTATCCCCTGACTTATTCGCCCGCAAAACAGATTCAGTTAGACATTGACTCGCTCAATACTAACGAACAGATTGAATACATTATCCCTCACCCCGGATTTGCCATAAAAACAATTGAGGATGCCCGCCGCAAGGAGCTCGGCAACATCATTGTCAACGCCCTGGCGCGCCGATTCAATGAGTTTGGAATCCGCGCCGACGTCAGCGATGCCTGGTATCTCGGAAACACTAACCATCTGGTGTTCAGCGCTCGCGAATCAAGGGAAATGCCCCTTGACTCATGCGTGAAGATGATGGCCAACGAGGTGCAGAGCGCCCTGACCTATGGATTTGACGAAAATGAAATCCTCTATCACGTCAATAACGCCATCCGCCGAATAGGGCGGATGAACGCCCCCGACGGCAAAAGCTCCGCCCTCTGGTGTGACGACTTCAATGATTATTTCATCTCCGGCGACCGATATCTGACATCGCCCGAACAGATTAAGGAGCTCCAGGAATCATTGCGCACCATCACTCCCCAGGAAGCCCACACGATGCTCACCCAATGGATGGCTCCGATGGACACTACCCTGCTCGTGGCCCTGCAAACCTCCCCGCGCCATGCTGATGACCGCTCACTCGAGAGGGTGGAAGGATGGTGGAAGGAAGGCGCCGCAAGGCCCGCCATGCTCTATGTTTTCATCGAGCCGGTCAGCGCCTCTATGGACACTATCCCCACTCCGGAAATCCTTTCCATGAGCCATCACTTTGACCCGCAGATGATTGCCTCCACAGCTGATTATGGCTCGCTCGGAATCCGCCAATATGACCTGACCAACGGAATCAGACTCCTCGTCAAACCGACGGCCGACGATGGTAACGCCCTCTTCGCCTCGCTCGCGCCCGGCGGATTGGCCCTGCTCTCCCCGGAGGATTTGCCCGTTTACGGCGCCACCGCCTCATATATTGACATGGGCGGAATTGCCAAGGCCGCCGAGGGTGTCAACGATTATATGTATCAAAACAACATGGCTCTGGCGACGGCCCTTGAAAACGACTGGCATGGATTCCTCGGGCAGTTCGATTCAGAACAAAGCCGCGAGTTTTTCAACCTGGTTTATGAGAAAATCACTGACCCGGAGCTCTGTTATGAAGACTTTGAAGACATTCGCGAGTCAATGATTGAAGACGTTGGCCGCGAATCAAATCTCTCCCGGATGCTCAAGCGCGACTCTGACCGCCAGCTGCTGGCCGCAATGAATCGCCTGATGGGAACAACCCTGGAGACTCCGATTGCCGTCCCTGACTCGATTGACCCCCTGGAATTTCAGCGCGAAATGTACAGGAACATGAGCCTTGACTCCATCGCCGCTTTCTTTACTAATCTCTATTCGCGCCCTCAGGGGAGCATCTATCTGGTCTGCGGCAACGTCAATCCGGACTCCATCGCGGCCAATTTTGCCGCCTCGTTCTCCCGCCTTGTCCCCCACTCCGCTCCGCTGCCTCAGAGGGTTACTCCCCTCAGCCTGCCCTCTGACACCCTCTCCCTGCGCTTCAATAATGAGAATCCCTCGCAAACCGCCTTTGATTATCTCTTCTTCGGCCATTATGAGCCCGGGCTCAGAAACTCCCTGATTTTGAAGCTGATGAGCAATCTGCTGCGCAATCATATCATCGGCGACCTCCGCGAAAAGCGTGCGCTCGTCTATTCCCCCTTCGTTGACCTTTTCTATGAAGGAAATCCGCGCGGCTACTTCTACTATGACATCAACTCCTCTGCTGAAAATGACAATATGCCGCAGGTGCATCAAGCAATCATGGAGGTTCTCAATCATCTCCGCAATGACCTCCCTGAAAATGACGAGCTGGAAGCTATCAAGCGCAGCTGCATAATTGCCAAACGTGAAGCCCTCAATCCTTATTCGCCCGCAATGTGGCGAACCACTCTGCTCTCGCTCCTCAAAAACGGCGAGGAGATTGCTGACTTCAATGAGTATGAAACCATCATCAACTCAATCACTCCGGATGAGATTCGCCAGGCGTTCAGCTCCCTGATAAATCCTGACCTCTACGTTATCCTCTACATGAGTGACTCCCCCCTGCGAACTTTTTAATCTAACGGGGCGTTATAAAGTCAGAAAAACGAAAAAACCTTTAAAAACAACTTTTTTACTCTATGGAAGACTTTGAAAAACTCATAAACAGCGATAAGCCGACTCTCGTTGACTTCTTCGCAACATGGTGTGGTCCCTGCAAAATGCAAGCCCCGATTCTTGAAGATCTGAAAGCCAAAGTTGGCGATTCCGCTAACATCATCAAGGTTGACATTGACCGCAACGAGGCTCTCGCTCAGAAATATAGAATCCAATCCGTGCCTACCCTCATCGTGTTCCGCAATGGCGAACCTCAATGGCGCGGCTCAGGACTCCATCAGGCCGACGACCTCCTGGTTCACATCCAACACTCTGAAAAATAAACTTCTAAACGTCAAATAATAACCATTATCCGGGGCTCTCCGCGAGCCTCGGATTTTGTTATGTCAAAATTTCTTCGTATTTTTGCATTATGAAGAAATCTCTTTTCGTGTTAATGTTGGCCTCGCTCTTATTGGCCTCATGCGGCTCAAAGAAAGTTGCCACTCCCGCTAAAAAAATAGAGCGCATCAGCCATGCCGTCCCCGTCAGCTCTGACCAGACGCGCCGCCTCATCAGCGAAGCGCGCCGCTGGATTGGCACTCCTTATCGTTATGGCGGTCAAACCCTTGCGGGGACTGACTGCTCCGGATTCGTCATGATGGTCTTTGATAGTGTCTACGGGCTTAAACTCCCCCGCTCTTCGGCCCAACAGCGCCAATACTCCTTGCCCATCGCCGAAAAGGAACTCGCCCCCGGCGATTTGGTCTTCTTCTGCACCTCCGGCGGTTCGGCCGTCAATCATGTAGGAATCTACATCGGCTCCGGGAAAATGATTCATGCCTCGCTCTCTAAAGGAGTCATGGAGAGCGCTCTCGACGAAAAATATTACAGCCAACGCTTCCATAGCGCCGGGCGAGTAGTCAGCCCGACATCTGACAGCCCATCGGAAATCGCCGCTGACCGCCGCGAACTGAAGAATAAAATCAAACAGCTGGAAAAGGAAAAGAAAAAACTCTCCAAGGCTGCCCCCGAAGCCAAACCCGAACAAAGCCGGCAAATCAAAACTAACCAACAGCTGATTATTCAGCAACAAACCACTCAGCCTGATACCACTTATGTCGTCACAGACCCCTCGATATTCGATTGAACTCTTAGCGCCGGCCCGCAATGCCGAAATAGGAATCTGCGCTATTAACCATGGCGCCGACGCAGTCTATATCGGCGCGTCAAGCCATGGAGCTCGCGCCGCCGCCGGCAATTCCGTTGAGGATATTGCCCGCCTCTGTAACTATGCTCATCAGTTCGGCGCGAGAGTCTACGTAACGGTCAACACTCTCATCTATTCCTCTGAACTTAAGGAGGTTGAAAAGCTCATCGGCCGGCTCTACCGCGTAGGGGTTGACGCCCTGATTGTCCAGGACCCCGGGATTTTGCGCCTTGACATTCCCCCGATTGCCCTCCATGCATCAACTCAATGTGATATCCGCACTCCTGAGAAGGCCCGCTTTTTCCAAGACCTCGGATTCTCTCAGATTGTCCTCCCGCGAGAAATGACCCTGGAAGAAATCCGCGCCGTCCGTGCAGCCACGTCCGTGCCTCTCGAAGGATTCGTCCATGGCGCTCTCTGCGTCAGCTATAGCGGGCAGTGTTATGCCTCGCTCCATTGCGGCGGACGCTCCGCCAATCGCGGCGAGTGCGCCCAGATTTGCCGATTGCCTTACGACCTCATTGACGGCCGCGGACGAGTCCTCGCAAAGGGAAAACACCTCCTCTCGCTCCATGATTTAAACCGCCTGGATGACCTCCCCGCAATGATCGACGCCGGAATCTCATCGCTCAAAATCGAGGGCCGATTAAAGGACGAAGCCTACGTGAAAAACACCGTGAGCGCCTATGATCGCATGCTCCGAAAGATGGGAGTGGAGCGCACCTCGGCCGGAACGGTGGAGAGGGAATTCACCCCCGACGTCAGCCGCTCTTTCAATCGCGGATTCACGACCCACTTCCTCTATGACCCGCGCGCCACGGGAGTCGCCGCCCATGAGTCGCCCAAAAGCCTCGGAGCCGAAATCGGAAAGGTGCAGTCAATTCGCGGCAACCGCATAGAGCTTCAACGCCCCGCTCTGCTGGCCAACGGCGACGGCCTCAACTTCCTGTTCCGCGACAAGACCGTAGGCTTCCGTGTGAACCGATTCGAACCGCCCAAAACCATTATCTGCACCGGACATAACGCCCCGGAAGGACTGAAACCCGGAACCATCCTGCGCCGAAATGCCGACAAGCGCTTTGCCGACATCCTCGCCGCGCCGTCAACTGCCCGACGCACTATTCCTTTGACCCTTACCCTCCGGCGCAACGGCGATTCACTGATTATTGACGACGCCTCAGGCGCCGCCGCAGCCATTGATTTCCCAAAGGCCGATGAGGCCCGCACCCCGCAGGCTGACGCGCGCCGCCGAGTCATCGCCAAGTTAGGCGACACCCCCTATTCCCTCCTGCAACTGACTGATATGCTTGGTCATGAATTCGTCCCCGCATCGGTTCTGACGCGCCTGCGCCGAGAGCTGACCGAGGCCCTCTCTGACGCCATGGCCTGCAGCATGAAGCGGGAGCTCCGTGCCCCCGAAAAAGCCGAGGCCATTTGGCCTGAAGGAACCTCGCTTCCGCCGGAGGCTAACATTGCTAATCCCCTGGCCGAACAGGTGATGCGCAGCCATGGAGTAACCGGAACGATTGAGCGCGCACCCGAGGCCGGAGGCTCTCCCGCCGCCGTAATGACCATGCGTTACTGCTTGCGGCGCGAATTAGGCCGATGCCTGCTGACTGAGGCCGGACGCGAATGGCCCGAACCGCTGACACTCATCGGCGCCCCGCGCCCGCTGACTCTCCGCTTTGACTGCGCACGCTGCCTGATGCAGGTGCTCTGAGCCGGCGGGGTGTGATAACGGTCTTCCGCCCGGAAAAGCGAACCTCATTAAACTCCAATGGGGTCAACCGGCGCAGGCCCGGAATCGCCTCGCTGAGCTTTTCTATTACTTCCTCTTTCGTTGTCATAGTGTCTCGTTTTTATTTGTTGTTTCGGTCAAGAAGCGGCATCAGGGAGTTCAATCCGAGCATGACGGCCACATAAGTCACTCCAAGGACAAAGAATTCAACCCTCAGCGGCAGCGCTTCTCTCAGCCATCCGCCCCCGAGATAACAGAAAAAGAGCATCCAAAGCATGCACTGCACACACAAACAGAGTGTACACCAGGCCTTGGCCTTAAACTTCTGATACCATACGCTCCAAAATGAGAACGGCAGGCAGATGACATTACACAGAGCCAGATAGCCGATATATTGCGGGAATATCAGCAGGCAGAGCAGCGAAACGCTGAAATAGGCAAACCCTACTTCGCTCCACCCGAAAATCCCGAAGAATTTTGACGCATCGGTACTCAAAATGTCGTCACACCCTCCCGCCTCCACTACGGAGCAAACCGCGTCAGCATGCCGGTTCTTGATGTGAGCCGACTTCTGGACGAGCAGCATCGAGATATAGACCCCGGCAAGGTTGATAATCGTCAAAAGAATGGTGGAAACATGACGGTAAAGCCCGTTAGCCACAAACAGATAGCCGAACAGCAACAGCGCGGCAACGGCCAAAACCCATTTCTTGGCCCCGTTGGCCATGTCCGTAAACCGGTGTGTAACATATTCGGGCTCTGACGCCTCCTCCCGGATGACCGGAACGAAAATCCGCCCCGTCATTGCCGAAACAAAGCGCTCTTCCGGCGCCCTCTCGTCAACCGACTGCGACAGATAGCTGACCTCACCGCCGGCAACCTCCTTCACTATCACCAAACCCTTGACGGTCTGAGCTATGAAAGGAGTCGGAATGACGTCAATCTTCGAGCAATCATCCATCTGCAGCCCTACCAAGTCCACTCCATATTCTTCCAGGAGCTTCTTGAGCCCGAACATCGTCGGAAAAGGCATGGTGCGAAAGCGCCGGTTGGAATACTCCGCCGTATGCCTCACACCAAGCAATCCCAGGAGGTCAGTAAACAGTGTATAATCGTCGGTGGTGACCATAGGCGATGACCCTTACAGATGTGACGAGATTTTATGAAGCAACACCTCGCCCGACATTTCGCCCGACTGGCGCCATACCTCGCGCCCGCCCTTATACAGGATGAAGGTCGGAGTGCCGGTAATATGCTCCGCATCTGAGGCATCCTCATTGAGGTCCACGTCAAGCTGAATGATTTTTACCGTTCCCTCAAGCATCTCGCCTAACTGCTCCACCACCGGCTGCATAGCCTTGCAGTGAGGACACCATGTGGCATAAAACTCCACTAATACATTCTCGGCGCTGCGTGTCATTTGGTCGTAAGTCATAATCTTGTGCTTTTGTTTTCTTAAGTATTAGAATTTGTTTTACTAACCAAACAATCGCCCCGCCAAAAAGGTTTACGTCCCCTTGCGCCACATCCGCTTGAGCCGTCTCAGCCCCTCGGCCCCGAGGATGGTCAGACCCCCATACTGAGCCGTCTTGGCCAACCCGAAGAAAATCACCCATAAGGCGCTCTTAGCCCCCGCCGATATCGGCAACGCCATCTGCGCAAACGATATCACATAAAAAGGCACACACATCGCCAGCACTATCACCCCCGTCCGAAACGAAAGCCCTGCCAACCACCCCCTAACCCTCTCAAACCACTTTCTAATCATGCCGCAACAATAGATTTATGTAACAATGAAACAAACTCGCCCACTTTATGGAACTTACCAGGGAAAATATCCTCCTCGTCAGCATCATCAAACGGCGACTCCGTCAGCAGGACCTCTACCTCTATGTCGCCGTTCTGACAGACATAGTTCAGAATCCCTTCAAGATATTCCTCCTGTTCCGCCGTCAGCTGATTGACGGAAATGAACTTCGCGAAGATATCAATCGCCTTCGTCCGGTCAACCCCCTGCAGTTTACGGATAAATCCGCCAATGGGGATATTTTCATCAAGTTGCTCCCGCTTCAAAAAGCGCTCATAGTCCGCCTTAGTGCCTAATTCTTCCCAGAAGATACGTTCAAGGGCGTCAACATCATCTGATGTCAGCTGCTCTATGTTTTGAATCTTCCTCAGAACCGGCATTTCGCGATGTTCCGCCAGAAAATCAAGCACCTTCTGCCGGTAGGTCATCGTAGAGTTTATCTCCCCGGCTTCGCCCTTAAATGTTGATTCATCGTCAATATTGACGTCAAACGTCCGGCTCGAATTGCCGCTGAGGAACTGAAGCAGGTCGCGAAGTTCAAGGCGCATTCTCTCAATGGCCGGCAATGACTTGTTTTCCCAGAAATTCGGGGTCAATACCTCATTGATTACGTCAATCTTGGCCATAACTTGCGGCACTGTGCCAAGCTGCTTCAATGCCCCGGCTATCAGGGTGATTTTCCCCTCATAGCGCGCGGCGTCAAAGGTGTCATCAAGCAGGGAGAGTTGAACATAGAGCGCCAGCATATCAAACTTCAATGCCGCCTCATTGCCCCCTTGAGTCGGCAATAGAGGGCCTATCTCCCGCTTCATGTCGTCAACTCCTACTGCCGTGAGAACCTGCCAGTTGGCTCGATTTCGGTAATAGGCAACGGTCTCCCAATGTTCCCTGACGGATATGTGGCTGTCATTGAGCCGGAGGAGCTGGCCTTGGAGCAGCTCTTTCAGCTCATCGTGCCATTCCTTTTCCCATCGGCCTTCTTCCTGATATTGCGCGCCCTGAAGCAGAAGCGCGATGTCGGCCCTAAGCCCGAAGAGACGTTCCGTCAATGACTGAGTGCGCACCGGCTCAATCCCCTGAGGATTCTCCCCGAAGTAATCGAAGTTTCCACACCAGTCAAAAATATAAAACTCCTCCTTATCCTTGCCCGGACCGAAGATATCGGCCGAGAGGCGCGTGCCCCGCCCTATCATCTGCCAGAACTTGATGCGCGAACGTACTCGCTTGAAAAACACTAGGTTAAGCACGTCAGGCACATCTATCCCGGTGTCAAGCATATCAACCGAGACCACCACTTGTGGCAATCCGCCGCGAACCTCGAATTTCTCAATCAGGTCCTGCGCATACTTTATGGAGTAGTCAATCTGCTTGCAGAAATCAGGCCCTAAATGAGGAAACAGCAGGTTGAAGCGACTGACTATCTTCTCGGCATGTTCGCGGTTCATCGCAAAGATGATGGTCTTGCCTATCTTTTCGCCGCTTTCAATCCTGAGGCCTTTCGCCATCAGCTCATTGAGCATATTGTCAATTGTCGACGTGTTATAGACATACTTAAAAATCTCTGAGTTGCTGATGTCACGCGGCTCCGGCTCCTTCTCCGGGTCTATGGCGTCTTGCAGCGCTTCCCATTCCCATATCTGCTCCATCTGTTCCCGCTCCTCTGCCGTCAGTTCATCATATCTGATGCCGTTTGTCAGCACTTCTGATTCATATCTGAGCCCGCGATATGGGCAGAGAAAGCCGTCGTCAACCGCCGTCTGATATTCATAGGCATAGTTTGGCTCCCCCTGCTCCAGCTCGAAGATGTCGTAGGTAGAGCGGTTTACCTGGTCGCGCGGAGTCGCTGTCAGCCCGACGAGCATCGCATCGAAATATCGGAAAATTGCCTTAAACTTATCAAAGATGGAGCGGTGAGCCTCATCAACTATTATCAGGTCAAACCGGCCGACGGAGAACGGCTTCTCTTCCGCATCAACATAGTTAATCATCGTTTGATACGTAGAGAATAGTATCCGGGCGTTCTTGTTATGCTCCGTCGCCGTCAGGTCGCTGCATTCCGTGTTGGGCAGATGCTTGGCAAACTCCCTCCTCGCCTGCTTGACGAGCGAGGTGCGGTCAGCCAAAAACAGCACATTCTTCACCCGCCCGCTTCTCATCAGCAGCTCCACCAGTGATATCGCCGTGCGGGTCTTGCCCGTTCCGGTGGCCATGACCAGGAGGCCCTTGCGATGTTTCCGGTTGAAATGGTCACATAGGGCATGGATGCCGGCAATCTGATAATAGCGGCCAGAGATTTCCGCCTTGACCTGCATATCCGTGATGTCCGCCTGTCCCTGGCGATGATGGAGAACTTGAAGGTCTTCAAGGCTATGAAATGCCGCGATTTCCCGCTTGGGAAAGCACAGACGGTCTATCACATAGTGCTTAAACCCGTTAGTGAGGTAGATTACCGGGCGCACACCATATTTCTTTTCCAGAGCGGCGGCATAGAGTTCCGCCTGATGCTCGCCCGCCACGGGATTGACGCTCGTGCGCTTCGCCTCTACGACGGCCAGCGGTTTCCGGTCAGGCCCGAACATGACGTAGTCAGCATAGCCAACTCCCTCATTATTAGGCATCCCCTCAACCTTTACCTCGATGGCGGCCTTGCCGGGCTGAATATCGCCCTCAGTTTCAAGCACCTCCCATCCCGCTTCTTTCAGCATCAGGTCAATAAACCGTCGGCGCGTCTCCGCCTCTGAAATATTATCCCAGGTGATGGCCGGAGTTACTTCTGAGGCCGACGCAACTGCCTCCGGCTCAACCTTTTCAGTAAAATCCTTCGCCGTTGCCGGGTTAACCTCTGCCGTCGGAATCGACAGGGACGGCGCCTGCGGAAGCAGCTCCTTGTCAAACGGCTCCAAGCTCTCTATCACCCGCAGCTTCAGCATCACTGCGCCAATGAAGTTATAGAGATTCAATACCGCAAAAAATGACTCCCGCCGAGTCACTCCCCCAACGTGGGCCCCCGTATTTCCTATCTTCCGGATATAATGTACGGCTCGAAGCAGCCGTTCGTCGTTAACAAACTCCGTAAAGCCCCCTGACGTTACCATATCAAAGAGCGAGCAGCGCTCCGGAAGCGCCTCATGTTTCAGCGTCAAAATTGCTCGCGCTATCCATTCCAGTGCACGTCGCGCATTCAGGGCCGAGACCTCCGGGTCAGCATACTGATTCCGTTCCGCAGCCTCGCAATAACGATACAGAGTCGCAACCTCCGGTATATCTTTTAGATAATCAAAGTTCATCATAACTCAAATTATTAAAAATCCTCTGAATCCTCAGAATCCTCCTGAGCCCTCTGAGAACTCTGATTTCTCTGATAACTCTGATCCCTCTGATAACTCTGATAACTCTGATAATTACCCCGGCTGGCAATCCGCGCCCGATACATCTCCTCCTTTATTCCCCCCTTCTCAAGAAAAATCTCCTTTGCCCGCTCTATAACCCTATAAAGCATATAGTCAAGCTGATGGCAAAGAGTAATCGCTATGTTGCAAAACGCCTCCGGTGAGCGCTGCTTCAATCGTTCAATGTAATCTTCCGGCTCGGTGTGTGTCCGCGAAAACCGTCGGATGCTCTGTGTGCGCTGATCATCCTTCCCCCATAAACTCAGGCCGTTATGTCTGGCAAAATCACGATAATCCTCACGCAGCTCCCCGAGGCTCGCCTTCGCTACGTTCGTCAGCTTGATTTCCGTCTCCCTGGAGGTCGCCGCAGCCATCGATCCCTCAACTATGTTCTGCTTACAACTCCGAGCCGCCTGAACCATCTGATCCACTGTACGGTCGCGATACTTATCAAGATAAGTCTTCACAAACAAATCAGTAATATCCACAATCACCAACGACAACTTATAGACATTCCAATCCTCAAACTTTCCGGTCTGCCTCAAAAAATCCCGACTATTCATCTCAAAAAATTTAAACCATTAATAACCCAAGCCCCCAGATAGCTCTGAGAACCCTGATAACCAAGCCCCCTCAGAGCCCTCTGAGAACTCTGATAACTCTGATAACTCTGATAACTCTGAGAGTTCTGATAACTCTGATAACTCTGAGAGCTCTGATAACTCTGATAACCAAGAGCCCTCTGATAACTCTGATAACTCTGATATCTCTGATAACCAGAAGCCCTCTGATAACTCTGATAACTCTGAGAGCTCTGATAACCAAGAGCCCCCTGATAACTCTGATAACTCTGATAACTCTGATAAGATAATCTCATACCGCTGTCATTCAATCATTAAACCAATAATCCATACGGCTGGCAAGAAGAACCTCCAAGTCCGAAATCGTCGACTCTATCACGCGCTTCTGCTCCTCTATCGCCTCAATCTTTGATGCGAATTCGTTCTGTAAGGAGAGAGGAGGAACAGGAATTGATAAATTCCCATATAGCTGAGCATTGACATTGGGTTGCGCTGCTCCTCTAATTGATTTACTTATATAATTCCAATAATATGCAGTTTTAGTAAACTCGTATAGGTAAATTGAATTCAATATAGACATATCAATGGAAACTTTTATTAGATAGCCTGCATAAATGGCCGGACCAATAGACTTTTTATAAAGAAAAGCCTTTCCAACGGTAGCTCCACTTCTTGCTAATAAAATATCTCCATGCTTTAACATGTATTTTGAATTATACTCAGATGGAGAAGATGCAATTTCAGGTTTAAGATTTCCACGTTCATCTATATCTGTAATTCTAATGTAACGTATTTTATTATCATAAGGTATCCCTGAAGCGCCTGAACCATAGGATAATTTTTCCTTAACAAGATCCCTCAAATGAAAGGTTTCCCACCCTTGCGGATTCTCTATGGGTTCCCCAAACATCTCATAAAAGAGCGACTGCGAAAGCATATCAAGATCCTTCAGCTGACCTCGCTTAACCTCAAGCATCTCATTTATCTTATCCAACTCCAATACTATTTGTTTTTGTTTTTCCAATGGAGGAATTGGTATTACAACTGGAGATAATGAGATACGTGTAATTTGAGGTTGTGCAGCACCTGTTATAACACCCGTATAATCTACTGCCTGCAAAGCTATCCGAAGGTATGACTTTGACAATCCTTCTGATGTAGGATGAACAACCATTGCATTCCCATTTATCCAGCTTTTAGGATTAGATACATTTATGGTCCCACACGTTGCTCCACGACAGGTTAGAAGAACTTCCGGTTCTTCATGGTTGTAGGATGTATATTTCCCAATTATTCCATTAGCACCAAAAACATCATATTCACCACCTTCGACTAAATCTTTTGTTGAAATAGTTTTAGGTTGATAAATATCACAAACGTCGCCCAGTCGTTTCTTTTCCCAGCCGTGATTCATTGCGCAAGCAGTTTTTGCAGTTCTACCATCCCGCGGAGAAAAGTCTCCTCCGTGGTGTGGAGGCGGTTCATGATTGAATCGGTCGCTTCATATTCAATCTTCTCGCGGATGGTCTCCTTATAGGTGTTGAAAGCCAGGTCATATCCCTTATCAATTATCTCACTTTGAGCAACGAGAAACGACTGATCAGTGCGCTTGCGCTCCTTCTCTCCGCCCTTGCGGTCATGAAACCGCGCAATAACGTCGGGAATATCATTCTCCGTCACCTCATTGCGCTTCTGGTCAAGCGAATACCCGTCGGCCTTCATGTCGTAGAACCATACCTTATCCGTGCCGCCCCCATTGGTCTTGGTGAAGATCAGGATAGCCGTCGACACTCCCGAATAGGGCTGGAAAACGCCCGACGGCATTGAAATAACCGCCTCCAGACATTGATTCTCTACCAGTTCCTTGCGCAAATCCTTATGAGCCTTTGAGGAGCCCGTCAACACCCCGTCAGGAACAATCGACGCACACCGTCCGCCCACCCGCAATGAGCGGATAAAGAGCGCCAAAAACAGCAACTCCGTCTTCCGCGTCTTGGCAATGGCCAGCAGGCTCTTTGAAACCGCATCGCTGTCAAGGCTCCCCGCAAACGGCGGATTGGCCAATATCAGCGAGTAGCGCTCCGTGTCCGTATTGTCGGCCGAGAGAGAATCCTGCCAGGCAACTTGCGGATTATCAACATCATGGAGCATCAGGTTCATCGCCCCGATGCGGAGCATCGTCGCGTCGGTGTCAAACCCATGCAGCATCGTGTTGCGGAAATGCTCCTTGACTGACTTCTTGGCCAGCTCCTTCTTATAATGCTCCTGAACATACTTGGCACTCTCTACGATGAACCCCGCGCTACCCATTGCCGGATCACAGACCGTATCATCAAGCCCCGGCTGCATCAGCTCTACCATCATGCGGATAATATGGCGCGGAGTGCGGAACTGACCGTTAGTGCCGCTGGCTGCCATCTTCCCCAGGACGTACTCATAGACATCGCCCATCGCATCCCGGTTATTCATGTCAAGCGCACTGATGCCGTCAACGACCTTAACCAGCGTCCGCGGATTCTGAATCATGAACACCGCATCCTTCATAAACCGCGAATAAGCCGACTGCTTACCCCGATTAAGATGCTTAATATAAGAAAAAACATCCTGACTGACAACCCTATACATCCTCTCCGGCTCAAAATGGCGGAAATTACTCCAGCGCAAATCAGCCAGCGCGACATCGCGATCCGTCTCCGGATTATGCCAAGTCCCGTAATCAAACATCGGCTCGCTTACCTGAGTACCCAAGGCCGAAGCCTTGCTCTCCTGGCGTATCTGCGCATCATCAAGCATCTTCATAAACAGAAGATAAGTCATCTGTTCCAGCAGAGTTATCGAATTAGTGATACCTCCCGTCCAGAACGCCTCCCATATCTGGTCAATCTGTAATTTAATCTGTCCCGTAATCATACCGCAAATATACAAACTTTTCCCGAATCCCCCAAACGCCACTATATGGAAAGGCGGATTCCGATCCGCCGCCCCCTCTCTATGAGATAGAAAACAGCCTCGGAGAGGCGGCGTCATTGCCAACCCCAGGCACAAGCCTGGGGACAGTCCGGACCGAAGATATGACAGCCTCGGAGAGGCGGTGTTATGTCTGCGCCAAAACATCGCCCCTCCAAGGCTGTCGCAAACCCACACACACAAAAAAACATCCGATTTTCGCCGCTAAAGCACAGCAAAAATCGGATAAAATCAGGGTGGAGTTGGGGGGATTTGAACCCCCGTCCAAACGTGGAATTGATGAGTTTTCTACATGCTTATTCCCGAGTTGGTTTTCGAGCCGTGGCAGGAACGGGACCTCCAACCATGGCCTTAGCTTCTAAAATTTCGGGCAAACCTCGAAGCTCGGCTTTCCCTATACCCGATTTAGCTGCACCGCCTTATCGAGGAGTCTCGGGTCCAGGACTCTCGGGCGATGTCTCGTCCGCGTAACTGTTACGCGGATAAAGCTGATCTACTATACTTCAATCAAGCAGCGAGAGCGTAGTTGTTTTCGCCATTTGAAATTTTGATGTCAGAGATTTAAGAGCTTAGGCATCATTGCTCTGCATGCTTGCTGACCACTTCTACACGCTGTCAAAACCGGTCAACCCCATTCTCTAATGAGGACTGCAAATTTACGCATTTTCCGCGAATAATGCAATAGTTTATGGAGATTTTTTGGCATAAAAATTTTTCTCCCTGTAAATCAACGTTTTAAAAAATTTTTGTAAAAAAAGTTGCAAAAATATTTGGTGGTTTCAAAAAAACCTCGTAACTTTGCAGTGCTTTTAAGGCCCAGCGGGGTGTAGCTCAGCCCGGTTAGAGTACGCGTCTGGGGGGCGTGTGGTCGCAAGTTCGAATCTTGTCACCCCGACCAAGCAAAAGCCTAAAGCAACGAATCGCTGAACCATCCCCGGTTCAGCGATTCCTTTTTTTGTGCCCCACCCTATGGAAAGGCGGATTCCGATCCGCCGCCACGTCTGCGGGGATTGTGCATTCCTGGGGTCATGAGCATGAGCCAGAGCGGTGGCGGCGGATCGGAATCCGCCTTTCCATAAGGTTTTCGCCAAGATATAGCCAGCAAAAAGGAAATGCTGAGATGGGGATGACCATTCTCAGCATCGGTTCTTTTTGTAGGCCCGAGGGGAATCGAACCCCTATCTAAGGTTTAGGAAACCTCTATTCTATCCGTTGAACTACAGGCCCGGATTCTCTTGAACGAGTGCAAAGTTAGTGATTTTTTTTGTGAAAATTTAGTTTTTACTGAATTTTTTCGTAACTTTGCGGAAATTTTATTGCTTGACTTTAATAATGGCTAAACTGCATAAGAAACTGAAACGTGTAAAAATTCATCGCGAAGGCACTGATATTCTGGTCGTTACCTTTGTGCTGCTTTTGATTTTAAACGTCCTTATCTGGTCGCTTTCAACCCCCTGGGGCATTGCGACGTCCATTATCACGGGTATCTTCTACTTACTTTTAGTCAACTTTTTCCGCTCGCCGAAGCGCCATTTTACCGGCAACGAAGAAAACGTTGTGGTCAGCTCCGTCGACGGCACAGTCGTTGCGCTTGAAGAAGTCTATGAGCCGGAATATTTGAAGCGCAATTGCATCCAGTTGAGCGTCTTCATGACTCTATTTGACGTTCACGCCAACTGGTTCCCGGTCAATGGCGAGGTAATTTACACAGCCCATCACCATGGACGCTTCATGAGCGCATGGCTCCCCAAGTCAAGCACTGAAAATGAACGGTCAACAATCGTTATCCGCACTGACGACGGCCAGGAAATCCTCGTGCGCCAAATTGCCGGCGCTATGGCCCGCCGAATCGTAACGTATGCCGAACCGGGCATGGAGGCTAACATTGAGGACCATATGGGCTTCATCAAATTCGGCTCGCGAGTTGACATCTTCCTGCCGCTCAACACTGAAATCCTGACCCAACTAAAACAAAAAACCATTGGCGGCATAACTGAAATTGCCCGCCTGCGCCCTGAATCAGAGGCGAACAATAAGGAAGGAGAAAACTAATGAAACGCTATTTCAGCTGGCTCCCTAACGCCATCACCTGCCTGAACCTTACTTCCGGATGCGTAGCCCTGGTGCTCGCTTTCAACGGTTTTTATGGCTATGCCTCACTGGCAATCTGTGCAGCGGCCGTTTTTGACTTCCTTGATGGCGCCGTGGCCCGCCTGATGGGCGCTTATTCGGACATAGGCGCCGAACTTGACTCTCTCAGTGACCTGGTCAGCTTTGGCGTTGCCCCCGGCCTGATGGTCTATTGCCAGCTCCCCGCGCCTTATAATATAGTGGCCGTAATGATTCCTGTCTGCGGCGCCCTCCGCCTGGCCCGGTTCAATGTCGATACGCGCCAGACTACTTCATTCATCGGCCTGCCCATCCCCGCAAACGCCCTCTTCTGGATTGGCATGACCGCATTCTGGCAGGGCTCAGTCCTGATGAATGAAATCTTAGTGTGGACGCTGTGTGTCGTGTTCATCTCCCTGGCCATGCTTGCGCCCATCAATCTCCCCTCGCTTAAGTTTCATGACTTCAAGTTTGCGGGTGAAAACCGCGTGCGCTATCTGCTTATCGTACTGACTATCGCCCTGTTAGCCCTGTTCGGCGTCCCCGGATTGGCCTTAGTGATCATCGTCTATCTGATGCTTGGCGCAATCTCCGCCTTCATTAAGTAATCCCCTCCGCGCCGCCCCGCCTTCTCCTTATGATAACAGTACTGATAATCATAATCTTAGCCTATCTGTTTTGGCGCTACGTCGTGCCCTATCTGATTCGCCGAAAACTTGAAAAGACCTTCGGTTTTGACCCGCGTAACGCTCAGAATCAGCGCCGGCAGCGTCAGCAAACTCAACCTCAACAGCCTGCCCATAAAAAAATCATTGACCCGACTGTCGGCGAATACGTTGAGTTTACCGAAACGGAGACAACCACACGAGTGGAAACCCCGGAAGGAACTGAAACGACCACCGTCACCGAACAGCAAATAACCGATATTCAATGGGAAGACCTGCCCCCGAAGGAATCCGAATAATCGACGCTACGATTGACGACGCTCCGATGATTGCCCGCGCCATTATGGACGCCGTCGGACCTGAGATAGTCAACGGAATGGCCGGCGAAAACGGCTCGGCCGACGATGTCTTCGGTGTCTTTACTCGCCTTGCCCGCCGCGATGACTCCCAATATTCTTACCTCAACACGCGCATAGCCTTAGCCCCCGACGGCCAAAAGGCCGGAGTGTGCGTCAGCTATAGCGGCAAAGAATTGATCCCACTCCGCCGAGCCTTCTTTAATGAGGCCCGCCAAGTGTTCGGATGGCAATTAACTCCTGAAGAAGTGGATTCACTCCCCGGCGAAACCACCCCTGAAGAATTCTATCTCGACACCCTCTCCACCCTCCCCAAATATCGCGGCCAAGGGATAGCAACCGCCCTGATTGCCGATGCCAAACTCAAGGCAGACCAATGCGGCCTCCCACTGGGGCTTCTATGCGCCGATGATAACCCAAGGGCCCGCAAACTCTACGAATCTATTGGTTTCCAGCCCGTTGGGCGCCGTCTGTTTGCCGGTGAAGAAATGACAAATATGCGCCTGATTGAATAATTGCGTAAATTTTACACAAAATATTTGGCCGATTCAAAAATTATGCCTAACTTTGCAGTGTAAATATTACACAAACTCTAAATTATTACAATTATGTTAGGCGCAATTATCGGCGACATCATCGGCAGTCGCCACGAATTTCATCCCACGAACAATTACGATTTCCACCTCTTCACTAACCGCTGCTTCTTCACCGACGACACCATCTGCACCTTCGGAGTTGCCGACGCACTGGTCAAATCCGAGTCTTATGCCGAGTCCATCCACTCATGGTGTCAAAAATACCCCCATGCCGGCTATGGCGGCCACTTCTACGGCTGGGTACATACCGCTAATCCGCAACCCTACGGATCATTCGGCAATGGCTCGGCAATGCGCGTAAGCCCCATCGGATGGTGGTTTTTCACGGCAGAAGAAGTTCTTGAAGAAGCGAAAAAGACGGCTGAATGTTCTCACAATCATCCCTTTGGAATTGCCGGAGCTCAAGCTGTAGCCATCGCCATCCATGACTGCCTCAAGCTGCGCAGAAGCCATCACGGCGGCTCCATCTCACGCGATGACATCCTCAACATAGGCCTGCGTCGCGCAATCCAATTCTACGAGTCGGACCACACGAAATTCCACCTCAATATTGAACACCATCGCAACATCTTCGACGAAACCTGTCAAGGCACCGTCCCCGTGGCCCTCGCAATCATTCTCCAAAGCCAGGGATTTGAAGACGCCGTGCGTCGCGCTGTCAGCCTCGGTGCAGATGCCGACACTCTCGGAGCCATCGTTGGCAGCATAGCCGAAGCCATCTGGGGAATACCCGAATGGATAAAACAGAAAGCGCTGACCTATCTCGACCCCGAAATGCTCGCCCTCCTCAAGGACTTCCGCCACAAACTCCACCTTCGTCGCAAAAAATATGAGGAGGAACAAGAAGACAAAATACAACAGCATATGCTACTAATGCGCTGGAAACTCGGACTGGGCAACATGAACGACATTATGTTTGACACCCCTACCCCTTCTCCGCAGAAAACCCGCATCGCCACGGCCGACATGATGGAAATCACCCCGATACCCTCCGAGGACAAATCCATATGTACGGACTGGAAATATGGCTATCTATCTCACGAGCAGATGGATATTCTTAAGATGGGCCACATCCCCGAATCGCAGGAAGACCATTGGTTCATGTACTATGATCCCAAGGATATGACCCTCCACTATATTCGCAGCTGGACCGGAATGGAGGCGTTCACGGTCTATCTCAGCGGATATTCACGCGGAATAATAATTAAGAAAGTAGAAATCAACCGAAACCTTGCCACATTTGGCGTCAACGGGGATGATTCAGCCCTTGCTCTATTAAACTATCTGCTGACGGCAGAAACGGGTTTAGACGCCGAAACTGCCTGGAAAGAATATCTCCGGGTCTGGGCATATACTGAAAATAAATATAACTGATAATGGAACAGAAAGAGTATTGCTACAAATATCCGCATCCGGCGGTCACGACTGATTGCGTCATCTTCGGCTTTGATGGCCAACGCCTCAAAGTGCTGCTCATCAGGCGCGGAATCGACCCTTACAAAGGCCTATGGGCGCTCCCCGGCGGATTCCTCACCCCCGACGAAACCGCCGAGCAGGGAGCCGCACGCGAACTCAAGGAGGAAACCGGATTTGAGGCCTCCTATCTGGAGCAGCTCAGAGCCTACACGGCCCCGGGACGCGACCCCCGCGAACGGGTCATTACAATAGCCTTCATAGCCCTGGTGAAGATTGCCGACGTCTGCGGAGGCGATGATGCCGCCGAGGCCCGATGGTTTGCAACTGACGAGATTCCGCAATTAGCATTTGACCATGACCTGATTCTGCGGGATGCGCTCACACGCCTGCGCGAGAAAATCCATTTCCACCCCATCGGCCATGACCTCCTTCCCGAGCAGTTCACCATGAAGGAGCTCCAAACGCTCTATGAATCAATCCTTAACGTCAACTTCGACCGCCGAAACTTCGCCAAGAAAATGATTCATATCGGCATTCTCTCTCCGATTGAGGAGCCCAAATCGCGCCCGCAGCTCTATGAGTTTGATCTCAAGACCTACTCCGAGCTGAAAAACCGAGGATTCCGCCTGGAATTTTAACTGAGCGTACGAGCTACGGAGGGCTGACCGACGAACCAGACAATATCGCCGAGGTTAAAGCGCTGAGTCGGAGTCAATTCAACGAATTCCGAACCGCGCTGAATCGCTACGACAAGCAGATGATGCTTGCCGCGCAGATTAGCTGACGAGAGAGTCTTGCCCAACAGCGGCGAACTCTCCGTCAGCTCTATGCTTTTAAAGCCGACATCCTCGCCTGAGCCGGTGTCTGTTGACTCCTCGGCGCCCGCCTCAATCAGCGGCATGACCTTGGTGATGTTTTCTTCCGTGCCTATAATGCCGACCAAATCGCCCGGGAAAAGGCGCTCATCCGGTCCCGGAACGGGTATCAGGCGGCCGCCGCGCATGATTGAAGCGACATTGATGCCATAATTACTGCCGACGTTGCTTATACAGAGCCTGTCGCCGATAAACGGACTGTCATAGCCAACAGTTCCGAAGGCCATGTGCATATTGCTGACAAGATTATTATTAGCGCCGGTGCGTCGCAATTCGCGCTCATTGAGGTTATTAAGGAACTTATTCTCAATTCGGCTGAGACGGTGACGCAAATTGCGCGAGGCAAAAATAATCCAGAGCACAACTCCCGTAATGCCGAAAAGCATACCCAGACCAAGGCCGAAATGCGCGCTAATCACGTAAACGACGAAGCCCATGCAAATCAGCAGGCGGAAGACGGTCATGCAGACCAGCGGCGCATCAAAATGAGCGTTAGCCTTGACCAGGCGTTCCCGCTCCCAGCGCTTTGACGAGGGGAAAGTCAACCCCAACAGGAATGGAGCCATGGCAACCAATGTCAGCACGCAGCAGAGCAGACGGCCCCAGAATCCGGGCAGGAAGTTGCTAACCAGCGGATGAACATAAAGCCGGAATACAAGCGCTATCGCCACTAAGACAACACTATAGAGCACAACTCTCCAGGCATATCGCTTGAGGACTGAGGTCCAGAGGGCGCGAACCTCTGAGGTATTGGCCGTCGACTCCGAGTAGCGGTCAACGAGCCATTGGAGCCGCTTGGGCAAATGCCGCTCTACGATGTTATAAACCGGGTCGGCACACTTGATAAATATCGGAGTGGTAAAAGTAGTGATTACCGAAACGGCCACTACTATCGGGTAAATAGTCGGGTCCAAAACTCCGAGCGACATGCCAAGTGAGGCTATGATGAATGAAAATTCACCAATCTGAGTCAAAGTGAAGCCGCTCTGAATGGCCACTTTGAGCGTCTGGCCCGAAAGGAGCATACCGGTAGTCCCAAACAGTATCATTCCGATAACAACAGCGGCCGAAAGCACCAAAATAGGCTGCCAGTACTCCATGATTACCTGAGGATTAACCATCATGCCGACGGAGATAAAGAACACTGCCCCAAACAGATTTTTAACGGGAGCAACGACGTGTTCAATGCGCTCGGCATAACTCGTTCCGGCAAGTATCGAGCCCATCACAAACGCCCCGAGTGCCAGTGAGAACCCACATTCAACCGCACACACGGCCATGCCCAGACAGAGAGCCATTGAAAGCACTAACAGCGTCTCTTCATTCAGGAACCGCCGAACTCCGTTGAGGAACGACGGCAAAAGATACGTCCCCACAAGGAACCAGATAATCAGGAAGAAACAGAGTTTGGCCACGGAATAAATCATTTCGCCACCTTCGACATTACCGACGGCCACGGACGAAAGAATAACCATCATCAACACGGCAAACAAATCCTCAACAATCAAGACGCCGAAAACCTGCGCGGCAAAGCGCTTGTGGCGCAATCCCAGGTCAGTCAGCGCCTTCAGGATAATCGTTGTCGACGACATGGAAATCATGCCGCCAAGAAAGATGGAGTTGATGTTTGAAAAGCCTAAGAGATGGCCGATGGAAAATCCCGTAATCATCATGCCGATGATGCAGACCAGGCAGGTCACAATAGCCGAACTGCCGCAACTGAGTAACTTCTTGAAACTGAACTCCAAACCCAAGGAAAAGAGCAAGACGACGATGCCTATCTCCGCCCAAAAGTCAATATTATCCGCATGGGCCAGCGACGGCAACGGCTCAAAATTTGGCGACGCCAGAAATCCGGCGACGATATAGCCAAGCACTACGGGCTGCTTTATCCACTTGAAAAGCAGCGATACAATTGCTCCGAGGACCAGGATATAGGCCAGGTCCATAATCAGCGATTCAATCATGAAAGTTGATTACTAAGGGTTATAGATTCAGTGGGGCCGAGGGAAGAGAGGTCCTCAAACAGAGTCATATAATCCGTCGTCTCCTTCAGCAGGACAACGAGGTTCATCCGGGTTACCCGCTCCGTATAATCATAATCGACATAAGTCTTGACCAGCGTCACGCCATGATGACGCAAAACCCGGTCATAGGCCGACATATCCGTACATATCTCGCCGATTTTCAGGCGTATGATGCGCGATTCTGAGCCGACGGCATGCTTATGTTCAATGTTTTCGAGCTGTACCAGAATAAAGAGTATTAACAAAGTGGCAAAAATTGAAACGACATACATCCCTACTCCGACGGCCAAACCGATAATCGAAGCCATCCAGATGCCCGCCGCAGTGGTCAGTCCTCTGACGGAGCCTTTCATCTGAATAATCGCCCCGGCGCCAAGAAAACCGACGCCCGTGATGACCTGCGCCGCTATGCGCCCGGGGTCACCGTTTTTCAGCCCTACGTATTCCTGACAGACATAAATGCTGACAAGCATCGCAAGGGTGGAGCCTAACGCTATGAGCGAGAAGGTTCTGAGCCCCGCCGGCTGGCCCTTGCGCTTGCGCTCGAATCCGATGCTCGCGCCAAGTACCATACTCAGGCAGAGCTTGAACAGCGCCTGAGGAAATGATACCTCAGGCGCAGTCAGCTGCTCATACATTTCGTATATCGTCGTTAAAATCGTCACTTTTTCATTTCAAAGTTTCGAGAAGCCAGGCGATAATTATCCGCAAACAACTCTACGCGATAGCTGCCGGGGTTAAGAGTGGCGTTTACATCCCAGTAAATCTTCACTCCGGCTATTTCCTGACCTTCATATTCAACTACTTTCTGAGCCGACGCTTCGAGGGTTGCACCCTCAAAGGTGAAATGAATGCCATTGCCGCTAAGGAGGTTACCCTCCGGAGAGGTGATGCGCAGATAAATCGTCTTTTTGCCGACGGGAGTTGAATTATTCTGCGGAATGGTGAACGTTACCATCAGCTGTTTGGCCTTGGTTATGTTCTTTTCATTCTTGCCGTTACCCTTGAGGGCCGTGAGGCTCACTGAGCTGACGTTCAGCTTCTCGGCAAGCACCATCTTTTCCGTCAGCACCTTGTTCTCGCGCGCAGTTGACTGAACCTGTGATGACAGCTGATTATTCTGCTGCTCAAGGGTTTCATTCTTCTGGCGGAGCTCCTGATTCTGCTGATTCAGCTCATTGATCTGCTCAACATAATGGCGCATAATCTGCTTCAAGGTAGCTATTTCAGCCTGCAACTGGGCTATGCGCTCTGACGAGAGCTTATCCCGGCGCTTGAGTTCCTGCCGAAGCTCCTCTACCTTGTTCTTGGCCGCTTCATATTCCGCGCGGATGGAGTCATTATTAAACAATACCATCTGCCCTTCATGCTGAGTGAAGCTCGCCGAGAGCTCATCATATTCATTGGTCAGCTGCAGCTGTTCATTCATCAGCTGCAACTCGGCTATCTGCTGGGTGGCCTCCTGAGTGGCCCGGTTTTGACGCACGAGCATCCAAACCAGGCAACCCAGTACTACACCTACTACGAGGCAGGCCGCTGAAATGATTACTTTCTTGTTCATTTAACGATGGGGCATGCGGCACACTTGGCCTGAATTTCCGTAAAGAAGTCGTTGCCCTTGTCGTCAACAAGGATAAACGCCGGGAAGTCCTCTACTTCGATCTTCCAGATGGCCTCCATTCCCAGTTCGGGATACTCCAAGAGTTCAACCTTCTTGATTGAATTGGCCGCAAGAATTGCTGCCGGGCCGCCGATGGAGCCGAGATAGAATCCGCCATGCTTCTGACAGGCATCTGTAACCTGCTTGGAGCGGTTGCCCTTGGCTATCATAATCATCGAACCGCCGGCTTCCTGGAACTGGTCTACGTATGAGTCCATGCGGCCGGCAGTAGTCGGACCGAAGGAGCCGCTGGCCATTCCCTTCGGAGTCTTGGCCGGTCCGGCATAGTAGATGGGGTGATTCTTCAGATATTCAGGCATCGGTTCGCCCTTGTCCAGACGTTCCTTAATCTTGGCGTGAGCAATGTCGCGGCCAACGATGATGGTGCCATTAAGGCTCAGGCGAGTGCTTACGGGATACTTGCTCAGCTCCTTCAGCACATCGGCCATCGGCTGATTAAGGTCAATCTTAACAACTGCACCCTCGCCGGCATTACGCAGCTCTTCCGGTATCAGTTCGCCCGGATTCGAGTCCAGTTTTTCAATCCAGAGGCCCTCGCGGTTAATCTTAGCCTTGATATTGCGGTCGGCCGAGCAGCTAACTCCCATACCGATGGGGCAAGATGCGCCATGACGCGGCAGGCGAATCACTCTGATGTCATGAGCAAAGTATTTGCCGCCAAACTGTGCGCCGAGTCCTAACTCTTCTGATGCCTTCTTAAGCTCCTTTTCAAGCTCGATGTCGCGGAAGGCATGGCCAAGTTCATTGCCGTGAGTGGGCAGATTGTCAAGATACTTGACTGAGGCCTTCTTGACCACTTCAAGGTTCTTCTCAGCCGAGGTGCCGCCAATAACAAACGCGATATGATAAGGAGGACACGCCGCAGTGCCAAGAGTCTTCATCTTCTCAACGAGGAAAGGCACCAGCTTCTGAGGAGTGATGATAGCCTTGGTCTCCTGATAAAGATAAGTCTTATTTGCAGAACCGCCGCCCTTGGCAACGAACAGGAACTCATATTCTGAACCCTCGCCGGCGTGAATGTCAATCTGAGCGGGGAGGTTACAGCCCGTGTTGACCTCCTCATACATGGTCAGCGGTGCGTTCTGACTGTAACGAAGGTTATCCTCCGTGTAAGTCTTATAGATGCCGTGAGCAATCATCTCCTCGTCACAGCATCCCGTCCAAACGTGCTGGCCCTTATGGGCATGACAGATGGCCGTACCCGTGTCCTGACAGAAAGGAAGCTGACCCTTGGCGGCAATTTCCGCATTGCGCAACATGGTCAGCGCCACGAACTTATCATTTTCGCTTGCCTCCGGGTCATGCAGTATCTTTGCAACCATCTCGTTATGCTCGCGGCGAAGCATAAACGCATTGTCGTGAGTCGCCTGGCGGGTCAACACCGTCAAGGCCTCCGGATCAACCACGAGAATCTCATGGCCGTTCCAGTTTTCAACTTTTACATAGTCTGAGGTCAGATGATAATACTCTGTTTTGTCCGGGCCGAGGGGAAACATCGGCTGATATTTAAACGGTTTCGTCATAATGAATGAATGTTAAAAATCTTTCCGCAAATTTAGCAATTTATTCTAACATAAGCAAATTTTCACCCCATTTTCACCCCCTCCCCCAAAATCATTTATCATTTTAAACCCCGGATAGGCGACGCTATTGCCAGGACGGCGTTACAAAACTCACGATTAAGCAAAATCTGACCGGGCACCGTGGCGCCCTCGCCACGGTGCCCGGTCAGAGACCCCTATGGAAAGGCGGATTCCGATCCGCCGCCACCGCATAGAAGGTAGCCCGGAGGGCTTCCACGAGCGTTAACCCCCAGTCGCGAAGCCACTGGGGGACAAGAAAATAAAACAAAAAGGCACCATCTCCGCAGACGGT
>JAAVCG010000002.1 GCA_014802435.1 Bacteroides sp.
AGTGGTGATGCTGATGTTCCAGGGCAATTTAGCCGCCCGGAAAACCAACCCATAGTCAAAATCCACGGCACTGATAGGGTTGAAGCCCTCCATCGGCGANGTAACCTTGCGCCATTCGGCATTGCCGTTGGCGGTGATTTCCATGCCGTCCATAATCTTGTAGGTCAGCTTGGCTTTNCCTCCAAGGTTGAAGTTGCGCACGGTGCTNAGGTCNATACCGATAAGGTCAACCGAGTTCTGATAGAGTGCGCGAAGTTCAAAATCAGGCTGCCATTTCCCCATTCTTGTAAAGCAGTATGGGGAGCGGAGTATCGCCGAAACATCCCAGTTGCCGTCCACGTTGACGGGCCTGTAGGTCGTCACGCCGGTTGTCATATTNTAGTCAGCCGATTGCGCTATCATGTTCTTATATTTATTGTANGTAACCTCAAGCGACGGCACTTTACTGAAAAGGGAATATGTATGCAATTTAACCTCATGGGTTCGTGTAGTTTTCAAGTCCGGATTCCCGAGATATATATACAGCGGATTTGCCGCATCGGTNANATCAAGCATGTTGAGCAATGATGGGAGTACTGCCGAATAAGTATAGGTCAAATATCCTATATCCTCTATACCAAATGATACTTTTGGCTCAACATAAGCGGAATTACGCCTGGATGCGTAGATCTGAGATTCTTTATTGTAATGTATATGCCCCGGGGCATAGTTAAAATTAGCCTCAACAGACATATTGGGTTGATAGCGCCGTTTATATAGATGTTGGAAAAAGTTCCTCAGGCGCACTGTTAATTTATGATGATTCTCGTTAAGAGTATAATCATAGGANTTGGACGGNACAAATCCGGTGTGAAGCATAGCCTCCGTAACTGAAGGCAGCGGGTCATTCTCTATTTGACGCAGATAATAGTCTCTTGTGCTATTGATATTGTTGTGTTCAAACTCATAGGCAAATCTGAAATTGGCCCGAATAAAATTCTTGTATCTGNAAGTGGGAGTGGCATAATCAATCTTAGCCGTAATATTAAGCTTTTCCTCCGGCATAAATTCCTGAGGAGAACTCCATTGAGTTTGAGCGGACTGCTCCGGAAAGTAAAGTTCGCGCAAGATAGTTGACTCCCGATGACGTCTGCTCCATTTGGTTGTGGCTGCAAAATTTATATTTTCGGGTCTCATTGGCAATTGCCACCATCCTCCAATATTTGCTCCGACATTCCAGGTTTTTGTATAAATTCGCTCAGTTTCATCAAGTGTGTTTAGAAGAATCAAGGCTGTTTCGGTAGTNGCATTTTCTGACTTGTCGCCTTTAACTCTTTCAAAAGCAAATGTAGGAATCAGGTAAAGATGGGCTCTCGGAAAGAAATATTGAATTTTATTATCGCTTGAAATGCGGAATTGACGTTGGTTGATTTTATTCGTTGAATTTCCATAGATATTTCCTCCTTCAAGATATCTTTCGGAGTTTGATATAGTTTCTATATCAGACTTTTTCTCTTTGGCCATTATATTTGCTTCAATTTTCCATTCACGGAGTCTACTGTTCCAGATATAGTCCAGCCCACCGGTCAATAGCTTTGCTCTTCCGGCAGATTGCCAGTTGGGATTCCAATTGTCGGTTTGGCCCGGCTTGCGGTCATCGTTGGTGTTATTTATATTGCCAACAATAGCAAGGCGTGAATCGCGAGTAAAAAGCATGCCGAACAGTCTGCCTACATAGCGGTCGGATGTTCCATAGCCAGCCTCGGCATTAGCGATCCAACCTGACTGAAATTGTTTTTTGAGTCTTACATCCATGACTAATGGCAGGTCTTTAAGCGGCTTATCTTCCCGCAGATCATTGCGATGATAAACCTGTAGGTCCTTAATCATATATGCAGGAAGATTCTCAAGCGCTATCTTCGGGTCTCCCTTGAAGAAATTATCGCCGTTGACCAAGAGNTCCTGCACAAANTCCCCGTTTATGTAAATTCTGCCGTCGCTCTTCAGTTCCGCACCCGGCAATTGTTCAATTAATCCGTCGAGCATCGAACCTTGAGCCAAAGCAAAGGCACCGGCATTATATGTTATCGTATCTCCTTTAACAACCATTTTAACTCTTGAAGCGGTAACCGTCACCTCATCCAGTTCCTTAGGCTTATAAAAAGGGACGCGATTCACCATCAGAGGANACATAGTAACATACTGTTCTCTATGGCCATATTTTGGAACGTTAAAATAAGCAGTATAGTATCCTTCATGTGANANNCGAAGTATAGCCCCTNCCCGTGGNATTGAGTCAATTACTAAATTGACTTTACGATTACGANAATTTGCATTGTTGTGGTCCGCCCAATATGTCTTGACAAACGATGAGTCAGGGCGCAATACATCTACCTGAGCTCCCATTAGTAACTCACGGCTATAGCTGTCAACTACTTCGACCATAAGACAGGCATTCTCGTCCTCGCTCGCTACTGCGACAACGGGACACAGCATAATACCCAAAATTATCAAGAATGTCTTCATTATTNANAGAAAAGAGGATAAAGTCTGAGTCAATAAAAATACTCCCGGTTTATTGACTCAGACTNATGAAAGGAAGGAGAGTTAGAGCATTGTTCCGTAGGTGAGCAAAGTTTCACCTATGTGACCATTGGTTTTGGTTCCGTTATGCTGCTTGTGACAACTGCCATTGTTCTTACAGCCCGTGTTATTGCTGCAAGATTTATTTCCACGACAATCGCTATTTTCATTGCAAGTGCCATTTTGATAACACTCGGCGTTACTTACGCAACTACAATTTTCGGCATTGTCGTTGTTACTTGAAATCTCATTCGCGAGGATCGTGAATCCTCCGTTGAGATTTGTCTCTTCCGAGTATTGAAGCTCCGGAATGCGGCTTCTTAATGAAGCCAGAAGTTCATCTTTCTTCATGAGAAATGGGATTAAATTGAAATTGTTATGAATTATGAATGTTTGTTGGTTTTAAGTTGCAGTAATTGAGTCGCACGTGCTTTAGCAATGTCTTCCTTGTAGGAGTCGGAGTAGCCTTTCGGGCAGCTGCCATCGTCCGGCTTCTGTTCGAGCTTGCTTTGTGAGCATCCGTTATGACAGAGCGGAAAGATTGAGCATCTGCGGCAGGTTTCCGANCCATATTTGATATTTTCACGCTGGAAATATCTTTCATTCCATTCCACGGAGCCATCATCAAGCAATCGTCCTTCGGCCCGTTCAGGCGAAAAATCGCGTGCAGTACATTTATAGACAAGTCCATTATGGTTGATTACCAGATTTTGGGAGCGGTCTGCGTAACAGATGCCGGCGCCAAGCGATACGGGGATGTTGACATCAAAGCCGGAGTCGGATAAAGTGCTTTTGGTTTCCAAAATCCGGGCTTCAACATCTTCCGACTCATCTTCCTGCCATACCCTATGGAAGGAGAAGTCAAGATATCGTTTCTGCTCTTCGGTTATATTNTCGAACTCTTTGAGCAAGGGCTGATATGAGTCATAGTTCTTTGACGTGTAATTAAATCGGACGGTTACGTAAAAACCATAGGAGAGGGCACGCTTGATGTTGGCAATNATGATGTCAAAAGTNCCNTTGCCGGACTCAAAGAAGCGGATGNTGTTGTGGCGTTCGCGGTCGCCATCGAGAGTAATCTGCAGGCTTACCGGGCCATGAAGAGAGCTGAGAGTGCGGCAAACGTTATCAGACAGAAGAGTGGCGTTGGTGGTAAGGGCATAGCCGATCGCNTTTCCGCAGCATGCNGCGGCATGGTCGGCATACTCTACCAACGGTTTCACACATGAGTCGAAATATAGCAGCGGTTCACCGCCGAAAAAGTCGAGCAACAGCTTTTGAAGCGACCCTCGGGAGANAGTATTGTCAATCANGCNTTTNATTGCATCCATTGTTGCGGGGCTAANCTTGCTCTGTCCGCTATGGTCTTCGTAACAATACCAACAACGGAGATTACACTGCAATGTGGGGTTGACGGTCAGTTTAATCTGAGCGGGATTGCGGTCTTCTTCCTGCCAGGAACTAATCAGCTCCTCGGTTTCGTCGGCGGAGCNGGGAACAATGAACTTACTTTTGAGTAGATTATTATATAGTTCCCGGTTTATGCGCTGAATATCTAACGGGGTTTNCAGATACGGATTTATGGCATCAAAAAGCTCTTTTTCAATGACGACAATGACATCATTGAGCATGTTGAAAAGAACATGCAGGTCGTCAAGCTCATAATGTCGGGCATATTTATTGAATTTCATAATGAGGNCTTTTGGTTTTATTACGAATACTTCAAGAGGGCGGCAACGGTCATAAGCCACTTTTTATTGCGGGGTGTTTCNTTGTCGGTGNTCAATNCGGTGTCAACCGGTTCCTGCAACCAGTCTCTTATGTCCGGTTCCCAGACGGAGGTGTCATCTTCACCATTGACCGTACTTATAAACTCAACGGCACTTAGATAGGTGCGGAATTCACANCCGGGTGTGGCGATTACTTTCTGTGCCATATCATAAATCCTTACAAGCAGGTCAGTATTGAACGCGGGATTGTCAATGTTTGAATCAAATTCAGCTGCATATAGTCTTGCCACGGAGTAAGAGAGCATTGCACCCGCTCCGGAATCAAAAGCATAGACGGAAGCGTCAGTCAGACATTCGGCAAGNAGGGCGTCTATCCGGTTTAGGACCTCAAACGGGATTTCCGGGATGTACCCTAACCGATAGAGATAGATTATGAGCCAGCCATATCCAAACGCCCCGTTTTCAAACCCGGCGGCGAGAGCGTCTGCGGATGAAATGGCATCGAGAAACCGATTGTACCGGCTCGGGGACTCTTCATTGGCAACGGCGGAGGAGGCAATCTTTTGCCATACAGCAGATGACAGCAACCCGAAGCCGAGACCGCTGATAAGCGAGAGATTATCCGGGGTGAAATCTTCGCTCTTGAAGTTGCGGAATTCATCGCGCGCTTTCTGCATGGCTGAGCGCCTCAAATCCCTGTATTCCTCATGGTTAATTCCGGCGAAGAAGCTGAACGGTCTGGTTGATATTCCGCGGTAATAATCCTTTAGTTCGTTAATTAGTTTCCGCTCCTGATTCAATAGTTTGATTGCCATGGAGAAAATGGAATAATCGGCAAACATATATGACGCAAAGCAGTAGGCGCGCTCCTTGGCAGGGAGTAAGGTTGAGGCAATCAGCAGGGCATTATAGGTGACTTCCGAGTTGAGGGTCAGATATGGTGACGCCGTTCGGTAATAGTGACCGAGAATATGTCTCTTAAGCAAGACACACGTTCCACCCTCAAGCCATATTTTCAGACTTATGTAACATTCGTCCGAACCATAGCACCTAAGGCCGCGCAGTCCCCTGAGATAGAGCCAGTAACGACGTGATGCGGCATAGCCAGCACCGAGTACAACAGGAATCTCCTCAATGTCGCAACCCGGGTTTCTTTCAATATTCTTCCAATCAACGTGCAGAAAACGGTCGCCTATCTTCATTGTGAGATATGCACCGAAGGCTAACGGATAACCTTCACGCGGAAGCATCTCCCCGGTTGAAGAGTCCGGGTCAATGGCTGTAGACTGGCAGCAGAGCAGACGCCGGTCATCTTCCGTCAGGAGTCGGCAAATAGTGTCGAAACATTCTGATTCGTAAAAGCGCATGTGAGCGTCCAGTAGCAGGAAATAGGGCGTCCGGCAGATGTCGACGCCGATGTCGCGTGATGCTGCTACTCCATGATTTTCCGTGTTGACAAGATAATGGACATTATATTTAGCGAGCAGCGCAGCATAGTCAATGCCGTCGTAGGAGGCATCGTTTATGACGATAATGTCGACTGAGTCCTTTGCGAACTCTCGGACGCTGGCCACCGTATTAACCACTTCCTGACCCTCATTCAGAAATGGGATAATTACGGTCAGTTCGTTTCCGGATGGAGATATAATGGGGGCAACGTATGTTTTATTTGCATAATGGATGGCATAGAGACGATTTTCCCGTTGGATCCTTTCATATGTTTGGTGCTGTAAGGTAGCCTTTTGATGTGAAATCTGTTCCGAATGAGTCCTATAATAGATAGCCGGGATATCAAGACTTACAATTTTGCGGCCATTGCGGACGAATTCGGACCATAGCTTATAATCTTCAGCATAAATATAGTCCTGACTATAGTGTAATCCAAGTTCTCGAATGGTTTTAGTGCGAAGTATTACAGTTGGATGGTTTATCTGATTGTCTTCTACAAGAGCTTTTAACGTGATAATTCGGCTGTTCGGTCTTTCTTCAATAAATGTCTGTGTGTCGTCATCGTTAAGAATGGAACCGCCCAGGACGTCGACTTCGGGGTTGGCGTCCATATAGTCAACTTGGAGTTGGAGGCGAGTGGGGAGCATGACGTCATCGGCATCCATTCGGGCGATGTATTCTCCCCTGGCTTCGGAGAGCAGGCAGTTAAGTGTCGCAATGTAATCGTGAGGGCGGCGGATGAGGCGGATGCGCGGGTCAGTGTATGATTCCACAATCTCTACGCTATTGTCTGTGGAGCCGTCATCGGCTATGAGGAGCTCAAAGTCCGTGAACGTTTG
>JAAVCG010000003.1 GCA_014802435.1 Bacteroides sp.
GCGGTCAGACGTCCTTTGGCAAGAAGTGCCCCGTGGAGTTTTATTAATGATGTGAAGCGAGGTAACAAATCACGGTTACGCGTTACAACGGCTTCACCAAACAGAGCTCCACATTTTGTGCCACCGATGTAGAAAACATCTGAGAGTGAGGCTATGTCAGAAAGTGTCACATCGGTGCCTTTAGCTGCAAGCCCATACGCAAGTCGGGCTCCATCGATAAACAACGGTATGTCAAACCGGTTGCAGACGTTAGAAATATCTTCCAGTTCTTGACGAGAATAGAGTGTTCCAAGTTCGGTGGGATGAGAAATATACACCATTGATGGCCTTACCATGTGCTCGTTTGTTTCATCTCTGTAAAAATCTTCCAGGTAACTTATAACGGCTTTTGCTGTCAGTTTCCCGCAGGTTCCTTTTAGTGGTAAGACCTTATGTCCGTCGGCTTCTATTGCTCCTGCTTCGTGGACGTTAATATGCCCGGTTTCGCAACACATCACACCGTCATTGCGGGAAAGCAGCCGGTCTATAACAATTTTATTAGCTTGTGTGCCTCCCTGGAGAAAAAACACAGCTCCATCTTCGAGTCCGCAGGCTTTGAGGAGAACCTCACGGGCTTGAGTCGTGTAGGAGTCAAAACCATATCCTACACTCTTCACAAGATTAGTATCGCATAAAGACTTGAGCACATCGGGATGCGCCCCCGCCATATAATCACAGTTGAAATATGTGGTCATGTTTTTTTATTCAAAGTTAATCATTTTCACTGAGTATTCAATAGCCTAACCGCTTTAGCACTTTGGTCTGCAAAGAATATGTTGTGACGTCCGTTTTCACCGGCGCGGGCTCTACGCTCCAATTTATTGCGGCATCATCAACTAAGGGAGCCCTGCTTGCCCGTAATTGAAAACGTGCGGAGCAGGGAGTTTGAGAAGTCTTGTCATAAAATATCAGAAGTAATATGTGACTCCAATACCAACCCTATTTTCTCTGAATGACATATCATTTTTAAGTAAATCGGTTATTCCTAAATCAGCTTCCAAAGAAATCTGAAAGTTGTTTATAGGTATTCCGACACCAACTTTCCAAGATAGGTCAAATCGACGTTGTTCATTCCATAAATTAGCATACTCGTCGGCCTCCTCTGCGATTTCCTTATTCTTAAAGGAAATACCTCCGGCAAAGGCATATCTTACCTGAGGTCCCGTAAATACGTTCAAAGAATATTCATCAGATAGATCAATGGTATATCCAACTACAAGTGGGATCTGCAAACTCCATTTATATATTTTTGGGTCAGTTTCCCGTATCACGCCTTCCGAATCTGAAAACTCAATATCCTTATATCTGTATTGAGAATAAGCGAGAGAAATGCCCGGCTCAAAATAAAAGTTCTTCCCTAAATAAATATTGCTGACACCACCAACGGTAAAACCGTAGCCGGGGCGATACATTGTTACTGAGCCTCCATCTCTGTGCCATTTACTCGGAAGTTCAGCATCGACAGAGGCTTTGATACCACAAATAACGGAGTTGTCTTGAGCAAAGCCATAGACAGCTCCAAGCATCAATATTAAAATGTAAAGAAGAATTTTGCGCTTCATATCTAATAAGTTAATTTATGGAATTGATGTTAATATAACGATTATTTAACGTTCTTATTGCTTGGTTTAGTGTCTTTTTACTCGCTATGACTTCCATCATACTTTTGCGTAAACTTCTCGCGCAAATATTTTGCATCGGTAATGAACATTCAGGAATTTTATGCTGTCTCCTTAGATCAGGTATACATCGTGTCCGTTCTCAACCGAATTATTTGGCGGGATTGTAATCTTTGATGATTCTGATAAGGTCAATATATTTATTCGCCCATTTCCCGGCGTCATATTCTCCGGCATCAATTCGTTTCACCAATTCAGGGTCATCCTTGAGATAGAGTTTAATCCATCCTTTCACTTTCTTCTGAGAATTGGGTACATAACAAGGATGCTCGCTACCTTCTTTGAGAACGAATGCTAACGAATAGGGAGTACAAGATTGTCGGAAATTGAAAACAATCTTATTCTTCTTGAAAGAGGGTCTGCCGATTTCAAACCAATAAGAAGCATAATCTCCAATCACGTCCAAAGAGAGCCATATAGGTTTCTTCCAATATTCGATGAATTCACCGGTGTCGTAATTAATAACCTCCGGATAGAAAGGTCTGAAAACATATTTGTTATCCGGAGACTTTTTATTCCAAAGTATGATGCTGAAAATACTGTCGGTTTCAATTTTCTTCACTTTACCATCGATTTTGACTTTTACCTGCATTTCGCGTTCGGTTGGCATCTCGAATTCCACAGAATCTATACGTTCACCATTTGTGAGATAGAAATTCCCTATCGCTTTACTGCCCGAACCCAAGGCAAATGCAGAACTGCACAGCCCGGCCACTACACACATTATAATGAGTGAAATAATCCTATTCTTCATAAATACTTTATAATTTTATTATACAAGGTTTCCGCTCTTTGAACGCGCAAATTTATGAAAAATATCTGATGGTCAGTGGGACATTTGTCCCATTGGGCATGGAAATCAGTGTTTTCTGTCTACAAATGGCGCATGGTAAAAATCCTTTCTGAGATAAGAATAATGTGTCCCTAATCGATTGATATAAATATCAACTCAAGAAAGGACACACTATTCATTATAGTTGAGATAAGGTTGGTATCCTTATTTTTTTCTGAGATTATGAGATGCCTGCATGAGTGTAAGCGAATATTTTTTCCTTAAAAGATTGAGTTCATCTTTTAGAGCAGGAATTAGAGGTGATAAACGGCTGTCTACATATTCTTTATCAGCAAAAAGCATCTTGCTGATTTTGCAGAAGTTTGCCGTCCTAAGACCAATTCCCTTAGCCTTGGCAACGCTCCTTATTTCTTTGCTGAGAGCATTAATAGCAGGGATTGAGGCTATATTATCCGTAAGTACCTTTGCCATAAGAGGAGTATGGTCGATATGGATTTGACTCAGGGATTTTGCTTTCATCGGTTCAATCTTACCATCGTGTGTTTGAGTGTATACACGCATTTCCGCCCTGGTATCAGATGAGATAATGTAAACATTATCCGTAGCAGGATACAATAGCAGAGACATCACCTCAGACAAGGAATAAGATATATTCCCATTTTCGCTGACAATCACATTAATTTCTCCGGCTAAATCATCAACCCAGCTTTTAAACCAATCGTAATCGCTGTTATTATCGCCAGCCTTTTCACTTCTACGCTGACTGTAACAGAACAACTTTCTGATAATGGAGATAGGATAGAAGATATCCTTATCGTTACTCATTCGGTTCTGAGTGCATATTCTGAACGCGAAATTGTCCTTTAGCTCTTCTGCTGAATATGTTATTTTTTCACCATTATCAGCCTCCTCTACATACTCCTCAGCAACTTCAACGGTTGCCATTTGAGGATTAGCCTCCTCAAATTCCTCTTCATCCGGAATATCTTCTGAATCGTCCTGTAGGAAATACACATATTTTCTCAGTGCGGATCGCCAATTATTCAAATCCTTTCTCAAGTCGGAGGAGACAGTTGAAGAGGAATATAACTCCGTGAGTTTCTCATCTATTATCTCTAATATTTTGAAGGCGATTGCGATCTCCCCATTACTTAAAGCTCCGGAAGCAATCTCAAGTACTCCGGATCCATCCGAATTTTTAATGAGGCGCGTTTTTCCGAGTCTTCTCAGAAAAGAGACGTATGAGCTGGCGGAGGTTTCTTTCATCCCATCCTTCTCAATCATCCACTTGCGGTAATCTTCTATTTTATAGATATTATCCGAGTCTATTGAGTGAATATAGGATTCAGAAGCGATAGGTTTGGAGGCATTGGGGGAAGAGACATGACTCTCCGTTGTTCGTTTGAACTCAATATATTGAGCCAACGCAGTTCTAAGAGATTGAGTGCCGTTGTACAGATTGCCGTTAATGGCTATCTTATGCAGAGGGAATCTCTTTTTTTGCTCATCATTTTTTGTATAGTTAAAGGTATTCAGGAGGGTTTCAAAGGAGTTATCCTCAATTCTGGAGTCCAGATCAGGATATACTTCTTCAATTCTCTTGACACGAGAAACTGCCGACTCCGCGGAGTTCTCTTGTAATCCAGACCTTATCAGCCAGTCAAAGAATTCTGTTTTGTTCATGAGTTATATTTAAATTTAACTTTGAGTGCGTAATAGCTTTATGGGTTTAACTTCTGAGAATTCAGGAAATTTAAATAGTAGGTGATGTTCGATAGACCATTACTAATGGTTTTATCGGAGCAATCCGTACCATAAGAGATCTTCTGAATCCTTTTACGTATAAGTCTGACGTAATTTTTTCGCTTTCTTTCTGTGGGGAGAGCATAGAGTACATCCAGCAATGACATAGGATCTGATACTACCGATGGTAATATTGTATCCATCCGCTTAACCGAAGATAATATCTTTCTGGCATTTTCATAGTCCATCTTATACTCTGCCACCAGCCAATTCTGAAACGCCTCCTCATCGGGAATCACGACGGATTTTTCCTTCAGATATTTCGTGCATGAGCTCCCTGAGAGAACCACGACGAAGTCATGAAAAGCATGTAGAACGCGAAGATTTACAGTGAAATCCTCTGAATCTTCATTCAACTCATTGAAAGTATCGATATAATCGTCCACTACCATCGGAGCACGATGTGATAATCGCGTCATAATTTCAGAGTACTTTGCATCCAATTCACGTTTAGATTCGTCAAGTCTTGACCACTGCGGGTCCTCGAAAGAATCTTCATCGAAATCTAAATCAGGACTTTCATTGTGAATGGATTCGAGGTTTAGAAAGACCCCGAGCATCTCAAATAAGTCATACCCGACAAGGGGTGCCAAAGAGTTATGTAGTTTAGTTAACCTCCGAAGATAATCCTTTGCCGACCTTATTTTCAACTTCCTCTCCTCAATAAGCCATTTTTTGAATCCGTATCTGAGATAGTAGAATGTCATGCCGGCAAGGTTAATATTATATTCATTCTCCTCGAATTCTTCTACCGCCATATCTTCCATGTCTTCATCATTACAGAGACATGCAGATTTACATTCGGTCTCCTCAACCCCTGCATAAGAGGAATCCTGAAGAGTTTTAATGAGCTCAGGTTCAATGTTATTTTTCATAATCATTTTTTTTAGATTTTTAAAAACTGTGCAAAGTTAATCACAAATTATATCATTTCCAATTATATAGGGTATCAATTTTTCGGGAAACATTTCTGATGTTCGTCAATCAGCACATAAACTTATCTCTCATTACCCTATAAAAACAACATCCAATCCTACTGCCGAAACCGGGTGTAAAATTGGGTACTGTTTGTTTAATTGGCTGATTATTAAGCCTTATTGCGGAAAGACATGGATTCTTTCTGCGCTTTGCGATGACGAACCCACGGGGGCTCATCCCTACTTTCCTATGCCAAAAGAGCCGCAAGCGTATGGCTTGCAGCTCTTTTGGCGGAAAGACAGGGATTCTTTCTGCGCTTCGCTCCGAAAGCGCTTCGCGATGACGAACCCACGGGGGCTCATCCCCGCTTTCCTATGCCAAAAGAGCCGCAAGCATATGGCTTGCAGCTCTTTTGGCGGAAAGACAGGGATTCGAACCCTGGGTACCCGTAAGAGTACAACGGTTTTCGAGACCGTCCCGATCGACCACTCCGGCATCTTTCCATCGGGGGAATAAATAAAATAGCCGCTTTGCGGGCGGCTGTAGGGTTGTGGGCGCTGAGGGATTCGAACCCCCGACCCTCTGCTTGTAAGGCAGACGCTCTGAACCAGCTGAGCTAAGCGCCCCTAAAAGGGGGAAAATTTGAAGGGTGGGCGCTGAGGGATTCGAACCCCCGACCCTCTGCTTGTAAGGCAGACGCTCTGAACCAGCTGAGCTAAGCGCCCTTCAGACGCTATTCGGAACCGGGATTGAGTTTCTTGTGGGCGCTGAGGGATTCGAACCCCCGACCCTCTGCTTGTAAGGCAGACGCTCTGAACCAGCTGAGCTAAGCGCCCCGGTTAGTTCCGAATTGCGGTGCAAAGTTACGTGAAATTTTTGAATTGACCAAATTATTTGGCAATTAATTTTAAAAAATTTCTCCGTAGCGGAAGTAACACGTTAATATATCGCTATTTACGCGAGAGCAGCATCAAAGCCTGCGGCATGGACTGCGGCGATGATTTCATCGGCCGAGGCGGTTCCTTCAACTGAGGCGCGGCCGGAAGCGAGGTCAACGCTGACGCCGCTAACTCCGGCAACGGAGGATATGGCTTTTTCAACGGAGGCACGACAGTGGTTACAGTTCATGCCGGTAACAGAGAATATCATATGCGATTCAAGGGTGTTATGTGAATGATTATGAGAATGATTCCGGTTAGCAATAAAGGTGTAGACAAGGAGAATCACCAATATGGCGGAGCAGATGGTGGGAAACAGCGGCCAAGTGACCGAATCGCCATGACATCCGGCATGTGAGCCCATGGGGAGGACAAACCAGGAAGCGGGGAGAAGATAGTCAATGGCGAGGCCGAAGGCAATTGAGCCGATGATGATTGAACTCAGGTAAATCAGTGCGGATTTGCGCCCTAATTCGCGGGATATCAGGGCAAAGGAGGCAAAGTTGGCCGCCGGTCCGGCCATGAGGAGCACCAGTGCAGTGCCGGGCGAAAGGCCCTTGAAAATGAGCGACATGGCGATAGGAATAGAGCCGGTTGCGCAGACATACATCGGGATAGCTATTATCAGCACAAGAATCATGGCCAGCAGCGGATGAGAGCCGAGGGAGGAAAGAGCGTCAGCGGGCAGATAGACAGTAATCAGCGCGGCTATAATCAGGCCGACGACGAGCCAGGGCCCGATGCTGCCGACGAGTTCTATAAAGCCATAGCGGAGGGCATCGATGCTTTTGCGGATGAATGACCGGCGGGGCTCACATTCGTCTCTGGCGCAGGTTGCGGCATCTGAGGCCGCATCTGCGGCGTCAGCTTTTTCTGATTTCCCAACGGCAACTCCCCCAAATATTGCGGTAAAAAGCGCGGCAATCGGGCGGATTATGGCAAATGCCGGACCGAGCAGGCTCCAGGTCGCGGCGATGGAGTCCATACCCGTCTGGGGAGTGGCTATGAGGAAAGAAGTCGTGGAGGCCTTTGAGGCGCCATTGCGGTGCATTCCGATGGCCGTCGGCAAGACGCCGCATGAGCAAAGAGGCAATGGAACCCCGATGGCAGCCGACTTCACGACTGACTTCCAGCCCTTGCCTGAAAGATGGCGCGCAAAAAGTTGACGAGGAATGAAGGCATGCATGATTCCGGCAATCAGAAAGCCCAGAAGGATGTATGGCGACATCTCATTGAGAATAAACAGTAACGACTTAAAAATTTCCATATCAAAAAATCATTAAAAACTTCAAAAAACAATCCGCAATCTCAGCACAACAACCGTTAAACAACCGTTAAACAACCATTAAACCTCAATTGCACTGCAAAGTTACGCTAAATTAACTGCAACTTGATTGCAATTTCAGAAAATTTGCGTAAATTTGCACGATGAAAGAAAATATCAAGGCATTTTTAGAAGGAGTCGGTATCAAACCGACCGTTAACCGCATACTGGTCACGGAGGAGCTGATGAAATCTGAATGCCCCTTGAGTTTGACTGAGTTGGAGACCCGACTGGAGACCCTGGAAAAATCAAGCGTCTTCCGCGTGCTCTCGCTCCTGGAGAGCCATGATGCCGTCCATGCCGTTGAGGATGGGCGCGGAGTGGCCAAGTATGAGATTTGTCATGAGTCAGGCGAATGTTCGCCCTCTCATTATCATGCTCATTTTTATTGCGAGCGTTGCCGGCGAACTTTCTGCCTTGATACGATTTCAGTTACTGAGCCCCAGCTCCCCGACGGGTTCGCTGCCCGCTCCGTAAACTACATGATCAAGGGACGATGCCCGGATTGCATCCACAAAAACTAACCCGACAAACAATGGAAAACTCCCACCAAGGACTAAACCATAGCCAAATTGAAGAAAGCCGACGAATCAACGGCGCGAACATACTGACTCCCCCACCCGCCGAGCCCCTTTGGCATAAGTTTCTTGCCAAGTTTAATGACCCGCTGATTATCATCCTCATGATTGCCGGCGTGCTCTCCATAGTCATTTCCATCTTTGAATACTATAGCGGCGAAGCCGGAATGGAAGCCTTTGCCGAGCCCGTCGGGATTTTCATCGCCATCTTCCTGGCAACGGGACTCGCCTTCTATTTTGAAGAAAAAGCCGGGCGAGAATTCAATCTGCTCAATCAGGTTAATGATGACGAGCCCGTCCAGGTTATCCGCAATGGCAACGTCACTCAGGTCCCGAAGAAGGACATAGTCGTTGGCGACATTGTTATCCTCAACACCGGCGATGACATTCCGGCCGACGGCATCCTCCTGGAGGCCGTCTCACTGACCGTCGACGAGTCAACCCTGACAGGCGAACCATCATGCGCCAAGACCACTGACCCTAAGCATTTTGACTCCGAAGCCACTTTTGCGTCAAATGCCGTCATGCGCGGCACCCGAGTAATCGAGGGCCATGGAATTATGGAAGTCAAAGCCGTCGGCGACCATACGGAAAACGGAAAGGTTTTCACCGCCACACAAGTTGACAATAGCGTCAAAACCCCGCTAAACCGCCAGCTTGAACGCCTCGGCGCAATGATAAGCAAAGTCAGCTATTCCCTGGCTGTCATCGTCATTTTAGGGCGCACGGGGATGTTTCTCGCCTCCTCCGGGTTTGAATGGCTCCCGTTCCTCTCCGTGCTCCTCAAATCCGTAATGATAGCCGTCGCCCTGATTGTGGTCTCCGTCCCTGAGGGCCTCCCGATGGCCGTCACCCTGAGCCTGGCAATGTCAATGCGCCGCATGCTCAAGTCTAACAACCTGGTGCGCAAGCTCCACGCCTGTGAAACCATGGGGGCCACCACGGTTATCTGCACTGACAAGACCGGCACCCTCACTGAAAACCGCATGCGCGTCTTCAAGACTGACTTCTTCATCCCCGAGTCTGACTCCGACTTAATCTATGAGGGAATGGCCGTTAACTCAACTGCCGAGCTTGAGGTCAAGAATGGCGAATCAAAAATCCTGGGCAACCCGACGGAGGGCGCCCTGCTCCTCTGGCTCGCAAGCAAAGGAATTGACTATCAAACGCTGAGGGCCGAAAATCGCGCCATCGCCGAGCTCCCCTTCTCAACCGAGCGAAAATATATGGCAACCCTGGTGAGCCGCCCCGACGGCTCCGAGGTCCTCTTCGTCAAAGGCGCCCCGGAAATCATTTTCAGCCTCTGTTGCAACTTCCCCGGCGGAGTCACCCGCGACTCCATTGATGCCCTCCTCCTTGACTATCAAAACCGGGCGATGCGCACCCTCGGATTCGCCTATCAGATTGTCAAGCCCGGCGACAAAACCATTGCCGACAAACGCGTAGTGGCTGAAAATCTGACCTTTATCGGCGTCTGCGCAATCTCTGACCCCGTCCGAGCCGATGTTCCGGATGCCGTCAAGGAAGTGATTGACGCCGGAATACGCATTAAAATCGTCACCGGCGACACTCCCGCCACCGCCCGCGAAATCGGACGCCAAATCGGCCTCTGGGATGACTCCGCCGACGGGCCTGAAAACATCATCACCGGCGAGGAATTTGCCCTCATCCCGGATGAAGAGCTCCCCGAGCGCGTCAACGACCTTAAAATAATTGCGCGCGCAAGACCTATGGACAAAAAGCGCCTCGTTGAAGCCCTCCAGCACCGGGGCGAAATCGTTGCCGTCACCGGCGACGGTACCAACGATGCGCCCGCACTGAAAGCCGCCCACGTAGGCCTCTCAATGGGCGACGGCACATCCGTGGCCAAAGAAGCTTCTGACATCACCATCATCGACAATTCATTCACCTCCATAGGCCGCGCCGTCATGTGGGGACGCTCACTCTATCTTAACATTCAGCGCTTTATCCTCTTCCAGATGACGGTCAATGTCGTGGCCTGCCTGATTGTCCTCTGCGGCGCTTTCATGGGCGTCCAATCGCCTCTGACCGTCACCCAGATGCTCTGGGTAAACCTCATTATGGACACCTTTGCGGCTATGGCTCTCGCCTCACTGCCCCCCTCTGAAAAGGTCATGACTGAAAAGCCCCGTTCCCGCCGGGCATTCATCATTACTCCCGCAATGTGGACCAACATTCTCAGCGTCGGACTGCTCTTTTTCCTCGCCCTGTTCGCCCTGCTCATCTATTTTGAACACACTGACGTTACCTCCCTCCGCGAGATGTTCCGCGTCCCGTTCGTAGCCTTCCATGGACTCGACACTTATGAACTCTCCCTGTTCTTCACCATCTTCGTCTTCCTCCAGTTCTGGAACATGTTCAATGCCCGCGCCTTTGCCTCTCATGGCTCGGCTCTGAACCTCAAGGGATGTGGCGAATTCATCCTCATCGCCGCCCTGATTATCGTCGGACAAATCCTCATTATCAACGTTGGCGGCGCATTTTTCAGCGTCGAACCCATCAGCCTCTCTGACTGGGCCATCATTATTTGTTCAACCTCATCAGTCCTCTGGATTGGTGAAATTTACCGCTTATTACGCAAATGATTCTCCAAGTTATATTAACCGTTATCCTCGTCGGGCTGACGGTCCCGTTCCTGACGTTCTATCTCCTGCGCCGGGGCTCAATCGCCTCTCTCTTCCTCCGCGAGAAGCAGTCATCGTCATCTCCATCATTCACTTATGAAGACCTCGTCGGATGCCTCAATCTCATCCAGGCCGAGATTACCAAAACCTATGATCGCAACAGCGATAAAGTCATATTGTTCGCCTTCCAGGGCGGCAACTTCGTCGCCATCTATTCCCCTGACCGTCAATTCTCAAGCATCTCTTTCTTCAATTGCTTCGAAACGACCCTTGAAAACCTCGCTATTGTCCAGCAAGTAGTCGGCATCATCAATAACCGAAACACACCCATCAAAGCAACTTACGAGCCTAATGAGGACCATAGCGCGATTGAAGTCAACTATCATGCCTCCGGCCTGCGGCTACAGAAATCAAAGTCTGACGCCGAATATCTTGTCAACGTACTCAGAGCATTCTTTGAGCTCCAGCGCCTGTTCATCGATTGCTTCAACGAGCAACTTGAAGAAGACGGTAACACCCTGATTAAAAACGCAATGCCCCCAATCCATTCCGTCTATACCATCCATCGCTCCGAAATGGAAGAAAACGGCAAAATCTGGAATGGTCCCTGGTACGAAATGCCCCGGCTCACTCTGGCCGAATTGGTCGACCGACTGACAGGAACAATCCCCTCTGAAAATGCCGTAATCTATATTGAAGGAAAACCGACCGAGCTCAAAGCTGCTGACTATGAGCCCCTCAAGGACCTCCTCAAAGAAGACATCGATGATGAAAACCCCATTCTTGGAGATTATACATACATCGACATCTTCGAGCCCGACGAGCTCACTCAGCGTAACACTCACATATACATCCGCCTCTATAACTCTGACAACCGCCTCTTTACGTTTAACGTCTATGCCATGCAATCCGGCCTGGCAGTCAGCGCTTTCCGCCCTATCGGCTCGCCTGAAACCCTTCCCCGCGCTTTCTCCTCAACTATCGGCATACACCGATTCGGTCCGGAAGGCTACAAGGCCGAGGCCGAATACATGGCCCAGGAGCAGGACCTCATCAACCTCGTCAAGTCAGGCGATGCCGCTTACTCCCTCTATTGGGGCAAAGTACTCTTCACCTCTGACCGATTCCTCGAGGCCTCATTCTATCTCCAGAATGCCTACGATATCCTCGCCCCGCAGATGAACAAACCCTCCGAAACGCCATCCGAGCTTCTTGAGCAATTCTTTGACATCTGCTTCTATCTCAGTGTGTCGTTCTACAAATTAGGACGTTATCGCGACGCTTATTATTATATTGACATCATTTTCCAGCAACACCGCGTGCGCTGGACCCAACAATATATCCTCACTCTCCTGGCCCTGCGTGACCCCAGACTGGAATTGCTCCTCAGCAACCTGCGCGAGCAGCTCGCCGAACAGCTCTCTGAAGAAGAGGCCGAGCCTCACATTGAGCAACTCATCGCCTTTATTGACCGCCAGATGATTCTCGTCAAAATCCAGCAAGGAAAAATTGAAGAGGCCCGTCAGGCTCTCGAAAAGCAACTCGAAACCTCCCCCGACGACTCCTTCGCCCTCTACTGGCTCGCCAAATTAGGCTAATTAAGCTAAATCTGCGGCAGCGGATTCAGATACGTCGCCTGCATCTCGCCCGTCCCGCCTCTATGACTCGGAGACGGGCGCTCTATTAGTTTTAAACCGAAAAACCGAGGGAAATCCCGCTTTTTTGCGTTTTTTTTCATCTTTATGTGCCGATAATACGGAAAAAAACACTAACTTTGCACTTGAAAAAATCGACTGATTGAAAATGAACGCTGAAAATTTTGAAATGGTGGCCAAAACTTTCCAGGGTCTGGAAGACGTCTTGGCCGACGAATTACGCGCATTGGGCGCCGACGACGTAAACCCCGGACGACGAATGGTCTCCTTCCGTGGTGACAAACAGATGCTCTATAAGGCTAACTTCTGTTGCCGCACTGCTCTGAGAATCCTCAAACCCTTCTATTCTTTCCGGGCGCATACTCCTGAAAAGCTCTATGACCGCGTTAAGGAATATGACTGGACCAAACTCCTCTCTTCTGATAAGACTTTTGCCATTGAAGTGACGGTCAACAGTAATGAATTTACTAACTCCCGCTTCGTGACTTATCGCGTAAAAGACGCCATTGTCGATTTCTTCACTGACCGTGCCCCCGGGGGTAAGCGCCCCTCAGTGCGCCTCTCGGATGCTGACGTCCTCATTAACGTCCATATCTCCGGCTCAGACGTTACCCTCTCGCTTGACTCCTCCGGTGAGTCGCTCCATAAACGCGGCTGGCGCGAGGCTCAGACCGAGGCCCCGATTAATGAAGTCCTCGCCGCCGGAATTATCCTGAAGACCGGATGGCGCGGAGAGGCACCCTTTGTTGACCCCATGTGCGGCTCCGGAACCTTCCTCGTGGAGGCTGCCCTGATTGCCGCCAACATTGCCCCCGGAGTTTACCGTAAGAGCTTCGCCTTTGAGCGCTGGGCCGACTTCGACCCCGAACTCTGGGACAATGTCTATAATGATGACTCCGCCGAGCGCGAAATCTCCTGCCCCATCATCGGAGCTGACATGTCGCCCAAGGCCATTGCCATCGCCACTGAAAACGTCAAGCGCGCCGGAATGGCCGGAAAAGTAACCCTCGAGCTCAAACCTCTCAGCAAATGGACCGAAGCTCCTCAGCCGGAAGGCGTCCTCGTTACTAATCCCCCCTATGGCGAACGCCTGCGCCCTGATGACCTTGACGCCCTCTATGCCCTCATCGGCACTCAGCTCAAACACGTCTTTACCGGCTATCATGCCTGGATTATCGGCTATCGTGACGAGCAATTCGCTAAAATCGGACTCGCGCCCTCATTCCGCGAACCAATCTTTAATGGCGCCCTGGAATGTGAACTGCGCGAATACGTAATCTTCAAAGGCGACAAAAAGAGCTTCCGCGCCGCCGGTGGCAAACTCCAAACCCGTGAACGACGCGAATTTAAGCCCCGCAACAAGTCAAACCGTCCGTTTGAAAAGCATGGCAAGCCCTTCAAGCGCCGCGACGACGAGCACCCCGCAGAAGCTGCTGAACCTCAGTCATTTGAGCATAGCGAAAATCCCCTCGCAGCCCGTCGTAACCCCAAGGCGCTCGAAACCATCATTGGCAAGCAACCCTCCATTGCCCCGCGTAAGGGATGGCGTCGCAAATCCTCTGACGATTCTCAATCATAAATAATTATCCCCCCAACCCCAAAAATCTCATGAACATCCTCCTGCTTGGCTCCGGCGGCCGCGAAGCTGCAATTGCCTGGAAAATTTCTCAGAGCCCCCTCTGCTCCAAACTCTTCATCGGCCCCGGTAATGGAGGCACCGACGCTTTCGGCACTAACGTAGACCTCAAACCGACGGATTTTCCCGCCATTGAGAAGTTTTGCCGCGATAATGGCGTGAATCTCATCATCGTTGGCAATGAAGACCCCCTCGTTGCCGGAATTCGTGACTATTTTGCTGAAAAGATGCCTGAGATGCTCCTCGTCGGACCCGCAGCTGATGGCGCCGCTCTTGAAGGCTCCAAGGACTTTGCCAAGCAGTTCATGCAGCGCCACGGAATCCCAACTGCCGCCTATCGCTCATTCACGGCCGAGACCATTGAAGACGGTTGCAAATTCCTGGAAACACTCAAGGCGCCTTACGTACTCAAGGCCGACGGCCTCGCTGCCGGAAAGGGCGTACTGATTATCTCTGACCTCAAGGAAGCGCAGGATTCACTCCGCGAAATGCTTGGCGGAATGTTCGGAAAAGCCTCTGCCACAGTAGTTATCGAAGAATTCCTCAGCGGAATTGAATGTTCAGTCTTCGTCCTCACTGACGGTCATGGACAATACCGGATTCTCCCCGTCGCCAAGGACTATAAGCGCATTGGCGAGGGCGATACCGGACTCAACACCGGCGGAATGGGCGCCGTTTCACCCGTCCCGTTTGCCGACGCCGAATTCATGAAAAAGGTGGAAGACCGCATCGTCTTACCGACTGTCAACGGCCTCATCAAAGATGGCATCGACTATCGCGGATTCATCTTCTTAGGCCTCATCAACGTTGGCGGCGAGCCGATGGTGATTGAATATAACGTCCGCATGGGCGACCCCGAAACCGAAGCCGTAATGCCCCGCATCGCCTCTGACCTCCTCCCCGCCCTCGTAGCCGTAGCTAAGGGTGACCTGGCCGACGTCAAGGCGGAGGAAGACCCGCGCACTGCCGTGACCGTGATGGCCGTCTCCGGCGGTTATCCCGGCTCTTACCCCAAGGGAAAACTGATGTCAGGACTTGAAAACGTTACTGACTCCCTCCTCTTCCATGCCGGAACAGCCAAGAACGAAGACGGCCAACTCGTAACTGCCGGCGGACGCGTTATCGCCGCTACGAGCTATGGCTCTGACATCCCCTCTGCCGCTGCAAAATCTTTCGCCGCAATCAAAGCCATTGACTTTGACGGCAAGTACTTCCGCCGCGACATCGCCGCCGACTTATGCTGACCTCCTCAGCAAAACCAAGCCGCCCCGAGCGGTTTATTCTCAGTCCCGCATTTTCCATCTTTCTTGGCCTTTGCGGGGCTGTTATCTCCCTTTTCCATGCTGATGGTATTGCCGGTAACGTTGCGCTCCTTCTGTCATTGATTTTGGGAGCCGTCGCTGCCGTGCAAGTCCGTCCAAGGGCTATGTTCAAGGGTACCGGCTATCCGCTCTTCCCCACTTTGATGCTCCTGCAGGCCGCCGCTCCCGGCTCCCCTGAGGGAGTCGGACTCGCTCTCTTCGCCTTCGGCTCGCTGATTGTCTACTTTTTCTGTTTCAGCCAGCCGCAGTTCACCCGCACTTTCTTTCTCCTCTTTCTCCTGACCGGAATCGGCGCCGTGTTTTCCCCCGCATGGCTCCTCTGGGCTGCCGTTTCAATTGCCGTGATGGTAACGCTCAGGGCGTTTTCCATGCGCGGATTGGTCGCCTCTCTCCTGGGCTTGCTGACTGCCTTCATCCTCATTCCGGTAATCGCCGTCGCAAGCTCTCAATCCCTCGAGCCGCTCTTCTCGCTCGCTGAAACCTTTCAGCATCCGCTCTTTGACTTTCCGCTGCAACTCTCTGATAATTACATATTTTCCGCCTCAATCTGCGCTCTCCTGGGCCTCGCAACTTTCCTCACTGCCTATGGCTACCCCTCACGCATGCGCGCCCAGAACATGGCCGTCTACGTAGTTGCCGCCGGCGCCGTCATCTTCCCCGTCTTTACTCTTGGAGGCACCAATTTATGGCTGCCGCTGATAAACCTGTGTGCCGCCTATTTTGCCTCTCATTTCATCGCGGCCAACAAGAGGGCCGGATGGGTGCTCGCGTTAATCATCTGGATTGTAATTATCGGATTTATTGTCAAGGAATTATGCGGATTATAATTGAATCTCACATTCCCTTCATCAAAGGAATTGCCGAAGCCGCCGGACACCGGGTTGAATACCTCGAACCTGATGAATTCACTCCGGAAAGAGTCAAAGACGCCGATGCGCTCATCGTTCGAACCAGAACCAAGTGTGACGCCAAACTGCTCGACGGCTCCAAGGTTAAACAAATAGCCACGGCAACTATCGGCACTGACCATATTGACCTTGAATATTGCCGCCGAAACGGCATAATGGTCCATAACGCGCCCGGATGTAATGCCCCCGCCGTCGCTCAATATGTCCTCTCCGCCATTGCGCGCCTTAAACCTCAATGTAAATGTCTGGGCATTGTCGGAGTGGGCCATGTCGGCTCAATCGTCGAGCGCTGGGCCCGCGCCAACGGATTGAACGTCATGCTCTGTGACCCCCCTCGCGCCGCGGCTGAGGGCCCCGAAAAATTCGTCAGCCTCGATGAAATTGCCCGCCAATGTGACGTAATCACCTTTCATGTGCCCCTGGACCAAACCACTCGCCACATGATTAATGACCGGCTGCTCAACTCCGCGGCCCCCGACGCACTGATAATCAACGCCTCACGCGGCCCCGTTGCTGACACTCAAGCCCTGCTCCGGTGCCCCCAGACGTTGGCCATTGACTGCTGGGAAGGAGAGCCTGAAATTAATCTTGACTTGCTCCGGAAGGCCGAAATCGCTACCCCCCACATTGCCGGATACTCCCTGGAGGGAAAACAGAGGGCCACAGCTATGGCTATCCACTCTATCCTCCCGGATGTCAACCTGACAATTCCCCCGGTTGCCGACGAGCCCTCACTGAGCCAAATCGCCAAGAGTTACAATCCCTTTGACGACACGAAGGAGCTCAAAGAGAATCCTTCATCCTTTGAGCTCCTTCGCAATAATTACGATTATCGACCCGAACCTATTTCAGAATAGTCAGGCTGGCTGACTTCATGGCTACCGGCCAGCGGAATGAACCGATCAGCTCCTTGCCATCCTCACTCATGATTTTTGAGATGGTTTGTGACTGCACATTGGTCAGGCTCATGGTGTAAGCGCTGTTGAAATCTGAGTTGGACTCGCCGCCGGCAAGCACAACTCCTGAGCAATAGGCACCCGTACTTCCGAAAAGGACACCCATCTTAGAGCCAAACGTGTAAGTAACGCCGCCGTCAATAACCATTCCATAGCCGGACTCAATGCCGATTGACCCCGCCCCACGGGCGCTGACATAGTTGCCGCCCCCGTTAATCATCAGGTTGCCGTCGGCCTTAATGCCCTTGGGAGTTGCCGAGTCGCCGCCTCCGGTGATTGCATTGCCGCTGAGGGCTATGTGTAGGTCGCCGCCGTTAAGTTCAACCGCACCGTTAGCCTTGATACCCTTGGCACCATCGCCCGTAGCCGTAAGGTTGACGCTGCCGCCGGAAATCCTGACTGTCAGGTCACTCTTGATGCAGGCCGGAGAGCTCAAACTGCCGTCGGTGGGGTCTATCGCCGCATTGCCTGAACAATTAAGGCTCACGCTGCCGCCGCGAATCTGAATATTGGAGTCTGACTTGAGGGCCTTGCCGCGAGGCGACGACGTATTCGCATAAACATAACCGCCAACGATTTCCACCCCGCGGAACGAATTGGCCTCGCTCGCCGAGCCCTTGACATGAATGGCATTACGAACCGCGTTATTGACAACCAAGGTAGCCCCGGGATTGACATAGAGAAATCCGTCTGTGGCGAATCCATGGCTATAATTGCCCGTGACTTCAAGCGAGCCGTCGCCGCAAATAACCGTGTTTCCCTCTGAAAAGAAGGCACCCTTGCGGTCCTCGCCAACGGGCGCGCTGACGTAGGCCGACCCATCAGAAAGAACGTTCTGGCCAACGAGGTCAAGAAACAGCCTCTTGCCGTTCTGATCATTTATCGCAGGGCGGTCAGCAGACCGGAGGGTCAGGTTATTCAGCTGAATGAGATGGCGCTTATTACCGGCCACTCGGAGCGACCCGGCCTCTGATTCGCCGCCAACGACGAGCTTGATATAATCCGTATCGCCAAGGTCAATGTCGACGTTGCCATTCTCGGTCTTGACCGTTGCCGGACATCCCGTGGGCACCTTGACCTGAGGGGCTTCATCCCCGTTAAATGTTACTTCGACAAGATATTTCCAGACGGTCAACTGAGGATTCAGCCCGTCGTCCATCGCAGGATATTGAGGCGCATCGGCCGCAACTTCCCCGGAATAGGGCAAGATGGCATAACTATAGGAGGGAACGAACTCCGCGTTAAACTCAGGCGTGTAACCCTCGCCCGGAATCTCCTCGCTGACCGGCGGAGTAGAGGTCGACGGATTCGGGTCCGGTGACTTACACCCCATCAGAGCCAGCAGCGGAAGCAGATAAATGGCTTTATTCATAAGTAGGTAGTCTTAAAATTCAATTTTGAAATTATCGGCATCAAGGAGTGCCGTGAGCTTGCGCCGGGAGGCCTCGAGCGCCTCGCGTTCGGCTGTCATGAATATCGGGGCGGCGCCTTCTGACTGAGCGATGACCCGCCCATGAAAATCATCCATATAGCTTTGACCGTCATATTGCCCGTAGACATCTTCGCCTGACCGGTTACAGCAAACAATGTAGGCCTGATTTTCTATGGCTCGCGCGCGCAGCAGAGTGTCAAGCGCATAACCCCTGACCGACGGCCAGTTGGCAACGTAGATAAACAAATCATAGGCCGGCGATCCGTGAACCATCCTGTTTCTGCTCCAGACCGGAAAACGCAAATCGTAACAAACCCCAAATCCGATGCTCCAGCCGCGAAATCTTACCGTCGGGTAACTCGTCCGACCGGCAGTCATCAGCTTCGCCTCAGGGCTGAGCCCGAAGAGATGGCGCTTGTTGCAGTATGCCGTTTCGCCATTCGGCTCTATGAAGAATCCGCGGTTATAGAACTCCGTCCGCTCCGAATTGCAGCCAAGCAGTGAACCGCAAATCGCTATATGATGGCGCGACGCAAGGGAACGCAATTCCGTCATGGTCGGACCGGAGTCCGGCTCCGCATGAATTCTGATTTGCTCCGCATCCGCAATAAATCCCGTTGAAAAGAGCTCCGGGAGAACCAGAATATCCGCCGCCTGCGGAAGTGTTTCAAGCGCTGACCTGACCGCCGCCAGATTTTCATTTCTCGAGGCTGCCGCTATGTTCAGTGGCAGCGCATATATCGTTAATGGGTTATTGGCCATCCGTTTCAGTGTCTGTTGAAAATTTATCGGCATATTTGCCCGTATACGGGCGGAAATATTCCTTGATGCGCTTCATGTCGGCTGAAATATCGCCGCTGGGAACAAACGTCTCGCTCATATTGATTGTCTTGGTGGGAAAATCAATGTAGGCCAGCGTTATCGGGACATTGGCTTCAAGGGCTACGTGGAGAAAGCCCGTGTGCCAGCGTGAGGTGCGCGCACGCGTCCCCTCCGGTGTAATGGCTACGTTAAGCTTGGCCGACGTCTTAAAGCGCTCAATCAATTGCGCCGTCAGCGAAACGCCCGTGTTTCCTCCTACCGGAACGCCACCCATACTCTTGAAAATCGGGCCCAAAGGCCAGAAAAACCAAAACTTTTTCATAAGGAAACCGGCCTTACGCCCAACAGAGGCGTAGGCCAATTTTCCTAAGATAAAATCCCAGTTACTCGTATGGGGGGCGACACAGATTATCGACTTGGGATAATCCGGAACGGTGATACTCACCTTCCACCCAAACAGACGCAATATCAGCGAACTCAGGCGCTTCATTCACCCTTGCTATAGCCGGCAATGCGGTTCAATTCGTGAACCAGCTCGCCCAAGCGAGTATTAAACTGCTCCCGAAGGGCGTTATAGCCCTGGCGGAAGTACTGGCTCTTGGCCTGATTATAGGCATGAGCTGACGCAAAATCGCGCGCTGACTTGTCAAAGCTGAACGTGCAGTTTGAAAGTGACTGCTCCTGAAGCAGGGCAATGTCTACTACCAGCTGTGCCAGCTCATCATGCTTCTCCTCCGGGAGAATCAAATCCAAAACCATGCATTCGCCAACCAGGTCGGAGCAGATATATTTAATTTCCTTCTTAAGATCACGCTTACTTTTCATTTCGGTCAAAAAAATTTTAAAAATTAAACATCATTATAAATCTTATAAGACTTTCAAATCTTATAAAATCACAACAAATTTACGCAATTTTTTCTTACTCCTGCAACTTTTTTTGATGTTTTTTGACATTTCAAGCGTTTTTTTGTAACTTTGCGCAAATTATGAATCATTTATCAGCTGAAGAAACCGAGCGCTATCGTGCAAACATAGCGCTTTGTGAAATAGACCTCCCGGGCCAGCAGAAGCTCAAAAATGCACGCGTGCTCGTTTGTGGTTGCGGAGCTCTCGCTTCGCCAGTCCTCTTATATCTGGCCGCTTCCGGGGTCGGTACTATCGGTATGGCCGATGGCGACAAAGTCAATCTGAGCAACCTCCAACGCCAGGTCATACACTCAACTTCCACCCTCGGACTACCTAAAACCCAAAGCGCAGCCAACGTTGTCAAGGACCTAAACCCCGGCGTCAACGTGGAGCTGTTTCCCATGATGCTCACCGCTGATAACATCTACGACGTTGCCCGCCGGTTTGACATAATCATTGACTGCACTGACAATTACCCCTCTCGCAGGCTCATAAGCCGTGTGGCCGACGAAATCAAAAAGCCCCTCTGCTTTGCCGCCGTGAGCCGCTTTGAAGCGCAAATATTCACTCAGTTGCCCGGCTCTGTCACTTACGCCCAGATTTTTCCCGAGCCCCCTACGGCTGATCAGATTTCATGCACCTCTTGCGCCAATGCCGGTGTGCTTAACGCCACTGCCGGACTCGCCGGCGCAATCCAAGCCGCCGAAGCCATCAAACTCATTGTCGGTATCGGCCAACCGCTCACTGACCGTATACTCCTAATTGACCTCCTAACCTGTAAATTCACCACTATTCAACTATGAATATCCTCCGCAAAGCGGCACTCATAATCTCTGCCGTCACTGCCCTCTCCGCCGCGGCTTTCACCTTAGATCTCCCCATTGAAACCATCAATGGCATAGAATATTATGTCTATCGTGTTGCCCCCAAGGAAACCGTCTACTCAATCACCCGTAAATTAGGAATAACCCGCGACCAGCTCATCCAAGCTAATCCCGCAGTGGCCGACGGACTCCGCGCCGGAGAAACCCTCCTATTCCCAACAGACAAAACCCAGCCCACGACAAAAGAAGAACCCAAAGAGGAACCAAAAGAGGAACCACAAGAGACCCCCGAAGAGGCTCCCGAAGAAACCCAGGAAAAAGAATCTCCCATTCCTCCCATAACTCCTATTCCTCCTATTTCTCCCATAACCCCCTCCCAAGCTCCAATAACCCCCTCCCAAGAAGAACCCGAGCCCCAAGACACGCTTTCAATCTCCATCATCCTCCCCTTCATGCTTGAAAGCGAAAACATGACCAAATCCGCCGAAAACTTCACTAATTTCTATCGCGGATTCATTCTGGCTACTGACTCCCTCGCCGCTAAAGCACAAGTGCCCGTTTGCGTCTACGCATTTGACTCGGAAGGCTCTTCAAATAAAGTCAACGAACTGATTACCAACCCTGACGTCCGCAACTCTAACTTCATCATCGCCCCTGATGATGCCGCGGCAATTAACTCCATAGTCGCCGTAACTGACTCTACGGATGCTTTGGTGCTCAACCTCTTCGCCGTGAAAAATGACGGCTACCGCTCTCATGAATCACTCCTCCAGGGCAACATCTCCCATGATTCAATGTATGCTTCGGCAATCAATGCCTTCTGCAAAAATTTCAAGGACAAAAAAGTAATCCTTCTCAACGCTACGGATATCCCCGCTGAAAAAAGCAGCTTCACTTCGGCGCTGACCACTAAACTCGTTTCTGCCGGAATCCCCTATGAAAAGCTTGACTATGCCGGAAAATTGACTGAACAGGACCTCGCCCAGTTCCCGACGGCCAAGGACTATGTCTTTGTCCCCACTTCCCATAGCCGCGAAGCCCTGATGCGCATTCTCCCCACCCTCGAGGAATATAAGCAGCAGAATCCCTCCGCCGCGCTCTTCGGCTATCCTGAATGGATTGTCCTTCAGGGAGATATCAAAAACAAACTCCATCAAATTAACACTACAATCTATTCCCGATTCGCCTCTAACCCCTCCTCTGATAATTATAAGCGAATCGCAGCCTCTTTTGAGGGCGCTTATGGAACCCCTCTGGAGCGCACAATCCCTAATCAGGCTCTGTTAGGATTCGACGCTGCCGCATGGATTCTTCAGGCAGCAACCTCCGGAGTGGAAATCCCCTATTCCGGTGCCCAGAACTCCTTTAACTTCAAGGAAGTTGATGGTGGAGGTTTTGAAAATAACTCACTCTATTTCATTAACTTCGCCCCTGAGGGCTCAACTGAAATCATTCTCCTCTGATGTTGAGACTCCGCCTTTTCATCATTGCACTGACCGCGACTCTCGCCGCTGCCGCTCAGCGTTATTATCAGCCCGATTTCGCCATCGGCGCTAAAGCCGGAGCGACTGTCTCTGAAATGGCGTGGTCGCCTACCGTCCGCCAGCAGTTCACCCCCGGGTTCACCGCCGGAATCTGCATGCGTTACACTGAAGAGAACCACTTCGGACTTGTCGCCGAACTGAACTTCACCCAACGGGGTTGGGCCGAAAAACTCAATTCCGATACCGGACTCAGTTATTCCCGACATTTCTCCTACATTCAGCTCCCAATTATGACCCAAATCTTCTTCGGCAACGAAAAATGGCGTTACTTCATCAATCTCGGCCCCGAAGTAGGCCTGATGGTGGGCGATAAAATCTCCTCAAACTTCAATTATAAGGACATTTCCCAAGTCCCCTCATTCCCGGCTAACCATCGATATGACCAGCTCAACATGAACGTTGCCCGCAAGTTTGACTATGGAATTGCCGGCGGAATGGGCGTTGAAATGCGACTCCAAAAGAAGCACTCCGTAATGATTGAAGGCCGCTTCTACTATGGTCTGGCTAACGTTTTCCCCTCAAGCCGCCGTGACATCTTCGGCGCATCCAGAGGTATGTCAATCGAATGTACGCTGGCCTATATGTTCCGTATAATCTAAAAAAATTATTCTATTCAATTTCAAACCAGATGAAAAAGTCAATGCTTCTGCCGGTGATTGGCGCCCTGCTCCTTGGTGGAGCCGCCTTTGCCGTCGCCTATGACAAACTTCCCTCTATGAAACGACAAAACCCCATTCTGACCGAGTATCAGACCCCCTTTGAAATCCCCCCCTTCGAGCAAATCAAAGCCGAAGATTATATGCCTGCCCTCCGAGAAGCAATCAAGGCCCAGCGCGCCGAAGTGGAGGCAATCATCGCTAACCCCGAAGAGCCTACGTTTGACAACACGATTCTCGCCATTGACCAGTCAGGAAAGCTGGCCGAGAAGGTCGTAATGCTCTTCTCCGCCCTCGATGAAGCAAACTCCACTGATGAAATTGCCGCCGTCGCTGAAGAGTTCTATCCCGTCTATCAGCAATGGGGCGACGAAATGGCCATGAATCCGCAGCTTTTTGCCCGAATCAAGAGCGTCTATGACCGCCGCGCAGACCTCGGCCTCTCCGGCCCCCAGCTTCGCCTGGTAGAGGAGCAGTATCGTGATGCCGTCCGCAATGGCGCCCTACTCTCCCCCGCCGATCAGGACTCGCTCAAGGCCATCAATGCCGAGCTCACTGACCTCTTTTTCCGCTATAACAAAAACCTCCTCAATGCAACTAACGCTTATGCCATCACCGTCACTGACCCCGCCCGTCTGGCCGGTCTGCCTGAACCCGTAGTGGCTGCCGCCGCTGCTACTGCCGCCGAGCGTAACCTCCCGGAAGGCACTTGGGTCTTCACCCTCCATGCGCCCAGCCGTCTCCCCGTCCTCCAGTATGCCGACGACCGAGACCTGCGCCGTCAGATGTATGAAGGCTACACCTCGCTCGCCTCTTCCGGCGAATTTGACAATTCCGCAGTCATCAACCGCATTGTGCGCGCCCGCTCCGCAAAGGCTCAGCTCCTTGGCTATCCTGACTTTGCCGCATATGCAACCGCTAATGTTATGGCAAAAACCCCTCAGGCCGCTGAAGAGCTCCTCAATCGAGTATGGACCGCCGCCCGCGCCAAGGTCCATGAAGAAGTGGACGAAATGCAAAAGCTCACCCCCGAAAAAATCGAACCCTGGGATTATGCCTACTACGCTGAAAAAGTGCGTCAACAAAAATATGCCCTCGACGAAGCCGAACTCAGCCAGTACTTCGCCGTTGACTCCGTCCTTAACGGCGTCTTCAAAATGGCCCAGACCCTTTATGGCGTAACCTTCAAGCCCGTCCCTGATGCGCCCAAGTATCACCCCGAAGTTAAAGTCTATGAAATGCTCGACTCTCAGTCCGGTGAACATATCGCCACTTTCATGACTGACTATTTCCCCCGCTCCACTAAGCGCCAGGGTGCATGGATGAGCGAATTCAAGGGCTCCTACGTCGATGAAAACGGCAACCGCGTCGCTCCTATTATATATAATGTAGGCAACTTCTCCCGCCCCTCCGGCGATGCGCCCGCACTCCTCAGCCTCGATGAGGTGGAGACCCTCTTCCATGAATTCGGTCATGGCCTCCACGGAATGTTAACCCGCGCTCAGTATCGCTCTCAGGCCGGAACTAACGTTGACCGCGACTTCGTCGAGCTCCCCAGCCAGATTCACGAACATTGGGCAACCGCACCGGATATGCTCAAACTCTACGCCCGCCATTGGAAAACCGGTGAAGTCATCCCTGACGAACTCATCGCCAAGCTTGAGGCCGCACATACTCATAACCAGGGATTTGCCGTCGGCGAGCGCACCGCAGCAGCTCTCCTTGACCTCGCCTGGGGCCACCTCATCCTCGGGCCCAACGATTCCGTAAATGTCATGGACTTCGAGCAGAAAGTGGCCCAAGACCTGCAAATGCCCGCCGAACTGATGTTCCGTTACCGTTCGCCTTACTTCAAACATGTCTTCGGCTCTGACCAGTATGCCAGCGGTTATTATACTTACCTTTGGGCCGAAGTGCTTGATTCTGATGGCTTTGAGCTCTTTGAAGAACGAGGAATCTTCGACCCCGAAACCGCCAAGTCATTCAAGACCAACGTCCTTGAAGCCGGCGGCAGCGAAGACCCCATGATTCTCTTCGAGCGATTCCGCGGACGCAAGCCCACCCCCGACGCACTCCTCCGCAACCGTGGTTTGAAATGAAGAAGGCTCTCATCACCGGTATCACCGGCCAAGACGGCTCTTACCTCGCCGAATTCCTCATCGAAAAAGGATATGAGGTGCATGGTATAATGCGCCGTAGCTCATCGTTCAACACCGGACGCATCGAGCACCTTTACCTCGACGAATGGGTTCGTGACACCAAACAATCTCGACTCATTAACCTTCATTGGGGCGACATGACTGACTCCTCCTCGCTCATCAGAATCATTGCCGAGGTGCGACCCGACGAAATCTATAACCTCGCCGCTCAAAGCCATGTAAAAGTGTCGTTCGACGTCCCCGAATTCACCGCCGACGTCGACGCCATCGGCCCGCTGCGACTCCTTGAGGCCGTCAGGATTCTCGGAATGGAGAAGTCAACAAAGATTTACCAGGCCTCCACTTCCGAACTCTTCGGCAAGGTCCAGGAAATCCCCCAGAAGGAAACAACCCCGTTCTATCCCCGTTCTCCTTATGGTGTCGCCAAGCAATATGGATTCTGGATAACCAAGAACTATCGTGAGAGCTACGGTATGTTTGCCGTCAACGGAATCCTCTTCAATCACGAAAGCGAACGCCGCGGCGAAACTTTCGTAACCCGCAAAATCACTCTCGCCGCCGCTCGCATTGCCCAGGGCTTCCAGGATAAGCTCTACTTGGGTAATCTCGACGCAAAGCGTGACTGGGGCTACGCTCGTGACTACGTCGAATGTATGTGGCTGATGCTCCAGCAGGTTGAGCCTGAAGATTACGTGATCGCCACCGGCGAGATGCACACTGTCCGCGAATTTGCCACTAAAGCTTTCGCCGCCGTCGGGATTGACCTCGAATGGAAAGGACGCGGAGTCGACGAAGTGGGCATTGACAAGGCTTCAGGCCGCGTACTCGTCGAAGTCGACCCCAAGTACTTCCGCCCATGCGAGGTGGAGCAGCTGCTCGGCGACCCGACAAAGGCGCGGACAAAACTCGGATGGAACCCCACCAAAACCTCATTCGATGAACTCGTACGCCTGATGGCTGACCATGACATGAAGTTCGTGCGTAAGCTCCATCTGCGCGCTCAAATGGACAAAGATGATGCAAAAAAATGACAAAATCTTCGTAGCCGGCCATCGTGGGATGGTCGGCTCGGCTATTGTCCGCCGTCTCCGCGCTCTCGGTTATGATAACATCATTACCAGAACCCACGCCGAACTTGACCTCACGCGCCAGCAGGATGTCGAAGAGTTCTTCGCTGCCGAAAAGCCTGACTATGTCTTCCTCGCCGCCGCAAAAGTAGGCGGAATCGGCGCAAATTCAGCCCAACCTGCCGACTTCATGTATCAAAACATGATGCTCGAAATGAACGTTATCAACTCCGCATGGCGCAATGGATGCAAAAAGCTCGAATTCCTCGGCTCAAGCTGCATCTATCCCCGCCTTGCACCTCAGCCAATGACTGAATCCTGCCTGCTAACCTCCTCACTCGAACAAACAAATGAGGCCTACGCCTTGGCTAAAATTTCCGGACTGAAATATTGCGAATACCTCCGCCGACAATACGGTGCCGACTTCATCTCCGTCATGCCCACCAATCTCTATGGCCCCGGCGACAATTACCATCCGGAGAACTCCCATGTCCTCCCCGCCCTCATCCGCCGTTTCCACGAAGCAAAAATCTCCGGCGCCGAGAGTGTAACCTGCTGGGGCGACGGCTCTCCCCTCCGGGAGTTCCTATATGTCGATGACCTGGCCGAACTCTGCGTATTCCTCATGAACAATTACTCCGACGCCGAAACCGTCAACGCCGGAACCGGAAAAGAACTCTCAATCAAAGAACTGACCGAACTCGTCGCCAAAACCGTAGGATTCAACGGTCGCATCCTTTGGGACACATCCCGCCCAAACGGAACCCCACGTAAACTCCTCGACGTAAGCAAAGCCACCCGCCTCGGCTGGACCTACCACACCGAACTCCCCGAAGGAATCCGCCTAACATACGAAAACTTCAAAAAAACAGTTCAGCGAACGCAGTGAGCGCCCCCGCCCGCAAAAAAAGCCCCGCAAAAACTGTTCAGCGAACGCAGTGAGCGGCCTCGCCCGCAAAAAAGCCCCGAAAAAAAAGAACCCAAGTGACCGAAAAAAAAGAAATAATCTTCCTCGGAACCGGAAGCGCATTCCCCGCCCGAAGCTACAACGCCTGCTACGCCATCCGCATCGGAAGCCTCCTTTGGCTAACCGACGGCGGGGGCGGAAACGGCATTTTCCCCCTCCTCGAAAAAGCCCGGATATCCCCCCGTGACCTCCACCACATCTTCCTCAGCCATGCCCATACGGACCATATATTCGGCCTGATCTGGATTATCCGCAAAATAGTCCATCTCAAAATGCAAGGACTCTATGACGGCCCACTCTGCATCTACGCAAACGCCGACTCCGAAAACGCCATCCGCGAAATCTGCCGGCTGACATTCCTCCCATCTTACTTTCAAACCTTCCTCCAAGTTGCCCGGTTCTGCCCCGCAAACCCCGGCGACAAATACCTCATTGACGGAGTCAACATCGACTTCTTCGACGCAGGCTCCGAAAACGTCGCCCAAGCCGGCTTCCGCATGACCCTCCCCGACGGAAAATCCATCGTCGCACTCGGCGACGAAGCCCTGACCACGAAAAATATGCGCCAAGCCGCCGACGCGGACATCCTAATCTGCGGCGCATTCTGCCGATATGCCGACCGAGACGTCTACAAACCCTACGAAAAACACCACTGGACCGTTAAAGACGTCGCCCAAATCGCCGCAAATATTAAAATAGGCACTCTGATTTTAATCCACAGCGAAGATCTCACCCCTCAAAAACCCGACGCTTACCGCGTCGAAGCCCAAAAATCATTCTCCGGCCAAATTTTTATCCCTCTCGACGGCGAAATTTATCCCATTGAATAACTGCAACTTAACCAAAACACGCAAAAAAAGTTTGAAAAAAGTTGCAAAAAAATTTGGTCAATTCAAAAACTTGCCGTAACTTTGCAGTGTCAAAAGCGACAAACAACACGGCTCCTTAGCTCAACTGAATAGAGCATCTGACTACGGATCAGAAGGTTACAGGTTTGAATCCTGTAGGAGTCACAAAAAAGCGAGCCTATCAAGGTTCGCTTTTTTGTATCCAATAATCTATCCATCACAACTATCATCCATGAAAAAATTCATCGCCACCGCCCTGCTCCTCCTCGCCGCCATCTCTCCCCGCGCCGAACAACTCAACATCGCCCTCTCCGGCAACGCCTACGTTACCCAATCCAAATCCGGCGCCCATATCGGCCACCACGGCCTCTCCCACTGGACTGACCCCGAATCCACAATCAACGTCTACTTCTTCATCCATACCCCCCAGACCGTTGACCTCTCCCTCCTCGCCGCCGGTCACTCCTCAATCAAGGTCTCCTGCGCTGACAAATCCTTCACCGTCAACCTCAACTCCGACGAACTCACCACCGTCCCCGTCGGAAAAATCCAAATCGACCATCCCGGCTACGTCTGCATAACCCTCCAAGGAATCGCCCGCGACGGCAACTCATTCGGCTCCGTCAAAGAACTCATCATCGATGACCTCGAAGGCCCCGCAAACTTCGTCCATGACTTCTCCGACTACTGGGGGCGCCGCGGCCCATCCGTCCACATGGCCTACCAACTCCCCCAAGACCAAATCGAATGGTTCTACAACGAAGTAACAGTCCCCGCCGACGGCGAAACACTCCATAGCTACTACATGGCCGCCGGTTTCGGCGAAGGATACTTCGGCATGCAATACAACTCCCCCGCCGAACGCCGCATCCTTTTCTCCGTCTGGAGCCCCTTTGACACTCAAGACCCCAAAAACATCCCCGACGACCAAAAAATCAAACTCCTCCGACAAGGACAAAACGTCCACATCGGCGAATTCGGTAACGAAGGCTCAGGCGGACAAAGCTACCTCCTCTACCCCTGGAAAGCCGGACAAACCTACAAATTCCTCATGCAAGTAAAACCCGACGGAAACGGCAACACCATCTACACCGCCTACTTCTTCGCAACTGACGAAAACCAATGGAAACTCATCGCATCATTCCTCCGGCCGATGACCGACACCTGGTACACCCACGCCCATAGCTTCCTCGAAAACTTCAACCCCGAGCAAGGCCACCTATCCCGCAAAGTAATCTTCGGCAACCAATGGGCCCGATCAAACACCGGAAAATGGACCCCCGTAACCAACGCCACATTCACCCACGACGCCACAGCTGCCGCCGGTGTCCGCCTCGACTACCAAGGAGGAAACCTCGACGACTCTCACTTCTACCTCAAAATGGGCGGTTTCTTCAACCAAGCAACCCCCATGGGCACAGAATTCAACCGCGCCTCATCCTCAAAAGCCCCAAAAATTAACTTCAAAAAATTAGAACAACTCTGAACCTTTTCCCCACCCCGGGCGTTATACTTCCAAAAATCCTAACAAAACAACTCATTTTATTTATGAAAGACCTCAAAGGAACTCGCACTGAAGAATGCCTGAAAGCCGCCTTCGCCGGCGAATCGCAGGCAAGTATCAAATACTCTTTCTACGCCAAGAAGGCCCAGAAAGACGGCTACCAGCAAATCGGCGCTATCTTCACCGAAACCGCCAAAAACGAACACACCCACGCCAAAATCTGGTTCAAATACCTCCACGACGGCGATGTCCCCGAAACCCCCGCTAACCTCGCCGACGCCGCTGCCGGCGAAGAATACGAATGGGAAGACATGTACGTCGAATTCGCACGAATCGCCCGCGAAGAAGGATTCACCGAAATCGCCAAAAAATTCGAACAAGTAGGTGCCATCGAACGCGAACACATGGAACGCTACCGCACCCTCCTCAAAAACGTCGAAGAAGGAATCGTCTTCTCCCGCGACGGCGACCGTATGTGGATGTGTCGCGAATGTGGCCACATCCACGTCGGAAAATCCGCCCCAAAAATCTGCCCCGTCTGCTCTCACCCCCAAGCCTTCTTCGAACTCCGCCCCGAAAACTACTAACCAAAACCAACACCCCAAACCACCCAAAAGAGGAATCGCCCCACCCGGGACGATTCCTCTCCCCATAAAAACCCACCCGCAAACCCGCCCGCGAACGCAGTGAGCGCCCCTCCCCCGCAAAAAAAGCCGCAACCCNCCGCNCCGCGAACGNAGTGAGCGNCCCTNNCNCCGCAAAAAAAAGCCGCAAAACNGTTCAGCGAACGCAGTGAGCGGCCCGGNNCCNCAAAAAANCCGCAAACGGCCGGCCATTTTTCATTCTTAATTTTTCATTTTTAATTTATTTTTCGTAACTTTGCGGATTATATAGGGCTTATAACGTAAAATATTAACCAATCATAAATTTTTTATCCATGACAACATCATTACTTGCAAAATGCTTCCTGATGGCCGGAACCGTCGCTTGCGCNGTTTCTGCCCGGGCCGCTGATGATGCAACCCCGTCGCTGACGCTCTCCTTTGTGCGAACGGGCACCGACGTTGCCTCCGTTACTGTCAACACCTCCGGAATTGACGGAGTAACCGCCTCACTNACTGATGCTTCACCTATGCCTTTCAAGGCCGCATGTAACGAAGTAGCACTCTGTCCTGACGTCAACGCCAACCAGAACCCGACAATCAAATTCGAATTTTCAATTACCGGGCTNCCTCAAGGCTTCACCTTCAATCAGATTGGACTCAAAACCCACGCNTACAATGCCTCNGCCAACAATCAGGTAGGCGACGACGGCAAAAAGCGATTCTATAACGTNGACGTCAACGTTAACTCCAATCTCGTAGCCTCCATCAAGAATCAAGACATTGCCCAGGGCAATGAACAAGGCCATATCTTCTGGGATATCAACGCCTCAAACACCGTCAGCACCACAAGCCCCATGACNCTCGAGCTGACCGTCACCAAGGGTGACGAAAACGTCGGCTGCTTCTTCGGACTGGAAGAAATCACCCTTAAAACCACCNCTGACCTNCCCGAACCGGAGCCCGAGCCCGAACCCACTCCCGANCCGCTCCCCGGAGAAGCAAAAATCTACACTATCCACTGGAAAAACGAAAGCGGAATCTACATCAACCAGACGTCAGGCAACACAATGCAGGCCAGCGCCCCTGACAATAAAAACATGATGTACTGGGAATTTATCCCCACTGAAAACGAAAACTGCTACTACATTCGCAACACCGCCTCCGGCCTCTACATCGGCTCTTGCAACATGACTCCGTCAAGCGCCTCNCGAGTAGGGCTGAGCGAAACTCCCGTTGAATATTACGTTGGNCGCTCAGCTTCAACCAAGGATGAAAACAAGGGTTGCGTTTGGCTCTCTTCAACTGATTGCGCTAACTATAACAAAGAATCTGCCGGCGCACGCTGCCTGAACAAGGATGGNGCCTCNACNTTCGTAATCACCTGGACTTCAGGAGTAAACAACGTTGGCTCTTACTGGAANCTCATCGAGTCAGAAGACCTCTATGAAGCCCAGCCCTTCATTCCCTCAGCCGAGGTNGGCAAGCCCCTGGCATTCTATCATCTGATTGACACCGAAGGCCGCAGCTACTCCTCTGACAATACCTGGGGCAAAGTGGCCGAAGTGCCCGCCCAGCGCTGGTACTTNGTTGGNTCCGGCAACTCAACCGGCGGCTACCAAATCGTTAGCGGCGACAATAACGAACCCCTCGAAAACGGCGCCAAATTCACCATCAAGGCCGCTCAGGGAGGCACTTCTTANCAGTTCTTCAACGGAACGGAAGCCCTCACCCTCGATGGNGTTGACGAATTCCGCATCGTTGCCGCCCGCTCTGAATTCGCCATGAAGAATCAGATCTACAACATGCCCTGCGGCTCTATGGGNGACCTGTTCATNACCAANGTGAGCATCGGCGATGAATTCCACTACCCGATGGCCNCGGTCAACAACTCCAAGCTGACATATCCCGCCGCCTCCAAGCCCACTAACAAATACGTCATCCTCTCACTTGACGCCGCCATGGTCAACATCGGNCAGGAAAACCCCATTGAAATCTCNCTNAACAAGGCTCCTGACAATGCCTATACCCTGACCCTCTTCATTGACTGGGACAAGGACGGNGTCTTTGAATACTCTCAGGCTCTCACTCCCGNCGCCTCCATCTCATCGTCAATCAATGTGCCCGNAGGAACCGAACCCGGCATCACCCGCGCCCGCCTGCGCCTGACNAATAACGGCACNCAAGGCCCTGAAGATGAAGTCTATGGCGAAGTGCTTGACCTCCGNCTCCAAATCGTTGACCCCGAAAACCTCGTTGACCCGACGGTCAGCGTCAACGCCGAAGACCGCGGCACGGCNGAATACAGCGACGGAACAGCCTACGCCGANCCCAAAGGCAACGCCCTCTTCCTCTACTGGAANGAAAACAAGCGNGTAGCCTCAACTGACAACAGCTTTGCCATTGCTCCCGCTCCCAAGGCCCGCNACTTCGTTGCCATCTTCTCGCCGAACACTCAGCTCGACGACGAAGAAGTNTCNCTGGCCAACATCTCACTCAATTCCGGCAAGCTCTTCCTCAACGGCTCNANTCTCACCGTCAACTCTGACTTTGAAGTGAAACACCTGCTCGTTTTCGCCCTCAACGGAAACCTCGTGGCCTCCGCCGCCAANTCCTCAGAGCTCTCACTNAATCTCCCCGCCGGAGTTTACATTGCCAAGGCCATCACCGCCGCCGGCACCATCACCGCTAAAATCCAACTTTAAAATTCGCCATGAAACAACAAATATTTTTCAGCACTCTCGCCGCCCTGACTGCCGCAGCCTCAGCNCAGGNTCAAGACGCTAACAATCAGCCCAATCAGCGCCCCAACATTATCTACGTGATGTGTGACGACATGGGCTATGGCGACCTGGCTTGCTATGGTCAGCAGTTCATTGCCACNCCTAACATTGACAAACTCGCCCAAGAGGGCATGATGTTCACCCAGGCCTACTGCGGCTCGCCCGTGTCGGCCCCCTCTCGCGCCACTTTCATGACCGGACAACACTCCGGCCACACTCANGTGCGCGGCAACAAGGAATACTGGAACAACGGTAACCTCCAGCAGAACGCCTACGGCTCAAACCCGGACTATACCGTAGTNGGCCAGGAGCCTTACGACGCTAACCACGTAATCATCCCTGAAATCTTCAAGGCCGAAGGTTACACAACCGGCATGTTCGGAAAATGGGCCGGCGGCTATGAAGGCTCCCACTCCACCCCTGAAAAGCGTGGCATCGACGAATATTACGGCTATCTCTGCCAATTCCAGGCCCACCTNTACTATCCCAACTTCCTCCATGAATACTCCTCATCGGCCGGCGATACGGAGACCCATCGCGTAACCCTGGAGCAAAACATCCAGCACCCCTACTTTGGCGATGACTACGCTAAACGCGANCAATACTCCGCCGACCTCATCCATGAAAAGGCCATGAACTGGCTCGACAANCAGACNGCAGACCAGCCCTTCCTTGGCATCTTCACTTACACCNTGCCCCACGCCGAGCTGATTCAGCCCAACGACGAAATCCTCCAGGCTTATCAGGACAAGTTCTGCGAATGTGAGGAAAAAGTGTTTGCCGGACAGCAGTTTAACCGCTATAACGCCACTCCGATTGCCCATGCNCAGTTTGCCGCAATGATTACCCGNCTGGACTATATGGTCGGCGACATCATGAACANACTCGAAGAAAAAGGCCTGGCTGAAAACACCGTGCTCATCTTCACCTCCGATAATGGCCCCCACGAAGAAGGCGGCGCAGACCAGAGCTTCTTTAACCGCGACGGCCTCCTCAAGGGACTCAAGCGCTCAACTCATGAGGGCGGCATCCGTATCCCCTTCATTGTACGCTGGCCCGCAAAAATCCAGCCCGGACAAAAGTCGGACTTCAAGTTTGCCTTCTATGACCTGATGGCCACCTTCTGCGACATCGCCGGAATTGAAGACTACGAGAAGACCTACAGCCGCGGCGCTAATGACCGCTTTGACGGCATCTCGATTTACCCCACCCTCACCGGTGAAGGCGAACAGCAGGAACATGAAGCCCTCTACTGGGAATTCCATGAAACCAACATGATTGGCGTGCGCAAGGGCGACTGGAAACTCGTGGTGCAAAACGGCAACTGCCGCCTCTATGACCTCGCCACAGACATCCACGAAGACAACGACATCGCCTCAAAGCANCCNGACATTGTCAAGGACCTCAAGAAAATCATNCGTCGCGAACACGTTGAACATCCCCAGGGTCTGTTCAAGGTCACTATCCCTAACTAATCNGATTATTTCCCTATGGAGCAACTGCTCTCATTATTTCCCCACCTAACAGAGGAGCAGCGCCGGCAATTTGAGGCGCTGCTCCCTCTCTACATAGAGAAAAATGCCGCCGTCAANGTCATTTCCCGCAAAGACATTGACAATCTGTATCCTAACCATGTGATTCACTCCCTGAGCATCGCAAAGTTCATCACNCCCAATCCCGNAACGCGCTTCTGTGACCTGGGNTGNGGAGGCGGCTTCCCCGGAATTCCGCTGGCCATCCTNTGGCCGGANTGTCAGTTCCATCTGATTGACCGCATCGGCAAGAAAGTCCGTGTGGCATCAGAAGTAGCGGAAGCCATCGGCCTGAAAAACTGCACNTTCCAGCATGGCGACTCCGGCGAATGTCGCCAAAAATTTGACTTCGTGATTTCCCGCGCNGTCATGTCGCTTCCTGACCTCGTCAAGGCCTCAATCCACCTCATTGACCGCCGCAGCTCNAATAAAATCCCTAACGGGCTCATCTGCCTCAAGGGGGGCGACCTTAACGATGAAATCCGCCANACNAAGCGCAACGTGCTCGACGTGCCCCTCGCCGACTNCTTCCCCGGAATGGAGTATTACGCCACCAAATCGCTAATCTACTGCCCGTTATGAAGTCAATGCTAATCACCATACTGCTCCTCGTCGCNGCCAACGTCTTCATGACCTTTGCCTGGTATGGCCACTTGAAGCTCCAGTCGTCAGGAGTCAGCACCAATTGGCCGCTGATAGCCATCATCCTGCTCTCCTGGGGCATCGCCTTCATTGAATANTGCCTTCAAATCCCCGCTAACCGAATTGGCTTTGACGGAAACGGAGGCCCCTTCTCCCTGATTCAGCTGAAAGTAATGCANGAGGTCATCACCTTAGTAATCTTCATTTTCTTCACCCTTATTTTCTTCAAGGACACCCACTTCCGCTGGAATCATCTCGTTTCGTTCCTGATGCTNATCGGCGCCGTCTATTTCGCNTTCAAAAANTAAAAAAAATGATAGTTACCACTCAATTCAATCCTTTTCAGGTCAATACTTATCTCGTCATCTCCGGGGGCGAGGTCATGATTGTAGACCCCGGAATGCTTCTCCCGGAGGAGAGCTCAAGGCTTTTTGATTATATCAAGAGTCACTCGCTGAAAGTAACTCAGATTGTNAANACNCATCTGCANCTTGACCATATTTTCGGCAATCAGGCTGCTGCCGANGAATATGGACTGACTCCCAAGGCCCATCGCGCAGACTTTCCGTTAGGACAGACACTCGCCGACCAGGCCCGCTCCTTCGGCCTGCCGGACAACTTGGTTCGCCAACCGCAATCATTTGACACNCTGGCCGATGGCGACACCCTGAGCGTAGGCGAGCTCAAAATCCGGGTCATTGCCGTGCCGGGCCATTCGCCGGGCGGAATCGCGCTCTATTGCGCGCAGGAGGGCTGGGTAATCACCGGTGACTCCCTCTTTCAGCAATCCATTGGCCGCACGGACCTTCCCGGCGGAGACCATCGGCAACTGATTGAGAGTGTCCGCACGCGCCTGCTCACTCTTCCGCCGGAAACCAAGGTCTATCCCGGCCATGGACCGTCAACCACCATCGNAGCGGAGCTGAANAANCCNTATCTATAAACCACGNCAAATCAACCCGTTAGCAAAATTAGNGTAAATTTTTATAAAAATAATTGCCNAAATATTTGGTAGGTTCAAAAATTTCGCGTAACTTTGCACTCGCAAACGGGNCACAGCGGTGGCCACTCTCTCACCCCAAACGCTTGGTGTGGTAGTTCAGNTGGTTAGAATACCTGCCTGTCACGCAGGGGGTCGCGGGTTCGAGTCCCGTCCATACCGCCGAGGAGAGAGGAGAATGAGTAATTGTCA
>JAAVCG010000004.1 GCA_014802435.1 Bacteroides sp.
CCGCCTTTCCATAGGGTTGAGAAACGCTCGTGGTAAAAGAACTATACGCATTGCAGAACCTATGGAAAGGCGGATTCCGATCCGCCGCCAAGTCTATGAAAGATGAGCTGCCAAGGCCCGCGTAGCGGGTCGTAAGAACGTAGGCACGTCCGTCAGGGCGTGTTAATTAATCGGGAGTGCCACGGTGAGAGCTCCGTAGGAGCGACATATCTGTCGCCGCTATGCGGCTCTATTTTTGGTCGCGTTCCCGTCAATACGCGCCCTGGCGGACGTGCCTAAGCTCTTTCGCCCGCGCTGCGGGCTATTTGGCGGGTGCGGCGGATCGGAATCCGCCTTTCCATTGGCTTAGCAACGCTCGTGGTATAAGAACTATACGCATTGCAGAACATATGGAAGGGCGGATTCCGATCCGCCGCCTCGTCTATGCAAGAGGGTACATGACCGGGCCGAAATGGGCGGAATGTCGCAAGATTGACACAAGGGTGTTACAAAATGGATACAGCGGAAACTATCCCCGGTCTGGGCGTGTTTGGCTTTTGAAAAGGGCGGAAAACCCCGCCTGACATCCTCGCCGAATAAGCGACCAAATCAATTATCACACAGAATCACAGAAGTTTTTCATAGTAAGTAAATAGTTTCTAAAAGAGTTCGGGAGGCGAGCCGCGATGGCCAGCCTCCCGCAAAACATTTTTAGGGGTTGATGCGTCGGCGGGCTTTGATTGGGGGGAGGGGGAGGTAGATGGGCGATGTGGGGTTGAGGGAGTTGCGCCTGACGAGTTCTGAGGCGTGGATAAATTCGCCGTTGCCGGCATAGATTGCTACGTGGGTAATCTTTTTGCGGCCGAAGAAGATGAGGTCGCCGGGGCGGAGGGAGTCGGCGGGCACTTCGCGTCCCTCGAGGGCTTGTTGCCAAGCGTCGCGGGGGAGGGTTCTTCCTTGTGCGGCAAAGGCCATGCGGACGAGCCCGGAGCAGTCCATACCCTTGCTTGAGAGGCCGCCCCAAACGTAGGGCACTCCAAGATATTGCTCGGCCCAGAGGGGGAGCAGGGAGGCATCAAAAGGGCGGGCCTGCACATCGGCCAGCGGCATGATGGCGTCTTTTGGAGCGAGAATCATGCGTCCGTCGGGCAGGCGGAGCGAGTCCGGGCCGACGGCTTGGAGAATGTCGCCGTGAACCAGGTCTGTGCGTCGGTCGGCATCATGGATTTCAAAGGGGGCCGTGACCATCATCAGGCGGGAGTTGGCCCATTGGTCCATTTCGCGGGGCGATTTGAAGGCGAGGGAGTGGTTTATGATCCATCCTTCGTAGCCATCAGGGGTTTGCACCCGGCTCCAGTCCTGGCCTTTTTCAAGGATAATGCAGGGGGTGCCCATCAGGGCTTGGCTGACCTGCTCGGCGCTGTGGCGCGGTTCGGCGCGCATACTGACCACACTGAGGCGGGCCAGCGCTCCGGGTTGCTGCGAAAATGAAGTGGCGGCGCCACAAATCAGCGCCGCCACTATTGAGATGAGTCTGTTTAAGTTCACACTAATGAGTTGATTACGGCCTTGATCTGGTTGGCGAGTTCTTCAGCCTGCTCCATAGTGGAGGCCTCAGAGTAGATGCGGATAATGGGCTCGGTGTTGCTCTTGCGCAGGTGGACCCACTTATCGGCAAAGTCAATCTTCACACCGTCGATGTCGGTGATTTCCTCGGCGGCAAACTTCTGCTTGACGGCTTCGAGGATTGCGTCAACGTTGATTTCGGGAGTGAGTTCGATTTTGTTTTTGGCGATGGCATAGGGGGGATAACCGGCCTTGAGTTCGGTAACCTTCTTGCCGCTCTTGGCCATGAGGGTCAGGAAGAGGGCAACTCCGACGAGGGCATCGCGGCCATAGTGGAGTTCGGGATAGATTACTCCGCCGTTACCTTCACCGCCGATGACGGCTCCGGTGCGCTTCATTTCAGTGACAACGTTTACTTCGCCAACGGCTGATGCTGAATAGTTGCAGCCATGGGCGCGGGTAACGTCGCGCAGTGCGCGGCTTGAGCTGAGGTTGCTGACGGTGGCGCCGGGAGTGTGGCTCAGGACATAGTCAGCGACTGCTACGAGGGTGTATTCTTCCACAAACATTTCGCCGTTTTCCATGACGATAGCGAGGCGGTCAACATCGGGGTCAACGACGAAGCCGACGTCGGCCTTGCCTTCCTTCATGAGGTCAGCGATTTGAGTGAGGTTTTCCGGGATGGGCTCTGGGGTGTGGGCAAACTTGCCGGTAGCTTCACAGTTGAGTTCGATGACGTTTTCAACTCCGAGCGCGCGGAGAAGCTGGGGAATGATTACGCCGCCAACGGAGTTTACGGCATCAACGGCTACGGTGAAGTTAGCCTTGCGGATTGCTTCGACGTCGACCAGGGGGAGGGCCAGGACTGAGTCGATGTGACGGCGGTTATAGGTGTTGTTGACAAATTCATGTCCGAGGTCGTCAACTTCAGCAAAGGTATAATCGTCGGCAGCGGCGATTGCGAGCACTTCGGCTCCTTCTTCAGCATTGAGGAATTCGCCTTTATGGTTGAGGAGCTTCAGGGCGTTCCATTGCTTGGGGTTATGGCTTGCAGTGAGGATGATACCACCGCAGGCGCCTTCGCCGGTTACGGCAATTTCGGTTGTGGGAGTAGAAGCCGGGCCGATGTTGATAACGTCGAATCCCATGCCCATGAGGGTTGCAACGACGAGTTTGTCAACCATCTCGCCGCTGAGGCGCGCGTCGCGACCAACGACGATAGTGCGGCTCTTGACGGGGGTGGACTTGGCGATGAATTTGGCATAGGCGGCGGTGAATTTTACCACGTCGAGGGGGCTGAGGCCTTCGCCGGGACGGCCGCCAATAGTTCCGCGAATACCGGAAATTGACTTAATGAGTGACATATGAATGGATGAATTTAAACTTTAGATTCGAAATAGCGGACTTTGTAGAGATAGGGGTAGACGTTGGTGATTTCGTCTTCCGGGCCCATGTAAGATTTGATTATTATGTTGACTTCACATCCCAGGGTGAGGAATTCGAGGGGAACCTGGATTCCTTCGCCCCATTGGGTTGTTGACTGCAGGGTAGTGTTCTTGTAGCGGAATGAGGTTGTGTTCGTGCCCAGGTCAGTGGCGTTGCCTGAGGGGTTCCAGGTGTCATACTCATACCATGCCTTGAGGTTATAGCGGGTAAAGCGGAAGTAGATAAGCTGATTTTCTTCGGCTTTGACATCTGTCAGGCCCGGGTTGACGACCTGCATATAGACGTAGCCATCCTCGTCCATCCGATAGAAGGGGGTGAGCAGTTCGGCTTCCTCGCGTGAGAGGCCCTGGGTTTCCATGATTTCCTGAGTGGAGATGAAGACGCTGTCGGCGGGAATAGAGCCGATTACGGGAAATCCGGCAAGATAAGCGTTGACGGCCTGATTTTCATCTTTGAGCAGGTCAGCATAACTTTCCTTGTCCTTGCATGCGGGGAGAATGAGGAGGGCGATGGCTAAGAGCGCTAAAAATTTTATATGTTTCATTTTTTCAGAGGTTCAGAGGGTAAGAAGGAGTCATAAGAGGGCATGGCATCTTTGAGGCGGGCGATGCACTCCTGCATTGAGCCTTTAAATTCGCCGCCGGCGGCATTGAGGTGTCCGCCTCCGCCAAAGAGTTCGGAGCAGACCCGATTAACGGGGAAGGAGCCTTTGCTGCGCATGCTGACCTTGATTTGCTCGGGGTCCTCACGGAGATAGACGCTCCACTGAACGGAGGGCAGCGCCAGGGGCTGATTTACAAGGCCTTCCGTATCGCCTTTTTCATATTCAAAGCGTTTGAGCTCGTCGGCCGTCAGGGAGATGATTGAGCATTGATGCTCCGGGAAGAGCTCCATTTTCTCCCCTAAGGCATAGCCGTTAAGGCGCATGGCCGAGAGGGTTTTGGTGTTCATGGCGCGGGCATAAATCGCGTCTTTGTCAATTCCCTTACGGAGCAGCTCGGCAATGACGGTATAGAGGTCCGGGTCATTGGAATTATAAGAGAAGTTACCCGTGTCGGTCATCATTCCGCAGAAGATACATTCGGCGGCGGCGCGGTCAATCTTGTCAAAGAGTTCCAGGCGGCAAATCACTCGGAACACCAGCATCGAGGTTGAGCTGACTTCCGGATGGCTGATGGTCACCTCCGTGAATTTTCCGGGGTTGAGATGATGGTCAATCAGGACTTTAGGCGCTTGAGAGGCCACCAGCGCATTCTCCATGCGGTCAACCCGCTTGGGCTCATTGAAGTCAAGGCAGAAAATCAGGTCGGCATCGCGCAGGAGCTTGGCGCCATACTCCTCATAGGCCGAGAAAGCCATGGAGTCCCTAACCCCGGGGAGAAAGCGCAGATGTTTGGGCACGGCATCAGGGGTCAACACCGTAACTCGCTTGCCGATAGCGCCTAACACGTGGGCAAGGCCGAGCGATGAACCGATGGCGTCGCCGTCGGGGGTGAGATGACATGTGATGACGATGCGGTCACTGTTATCAAGCAGTTTGCGCAGCTTGGCAATCTCTTTTTCGTCAATTATTCGCGAAATCATAGTGCAAAAATACGCATTTTTTTTGAATTTCCGCGCAATTTAAGTTTTTTTTATAGGGCTTCGTAGGCGGGAGCGAATGTGTCGCCCAATGAGACGTCGCCGGTTTGGATTCCCTTTGAGAGCCACTTTACGCGCTGCTCGGAGCGTCCATGGTTGAAGCTATCGGGAATCTCGCGGCCATATGCTTTCTTCTGGAGATAGTCATCGCCGATTTTCGAGGCTGCATCAATGGCGTTTTCAATGTCGCCCGGCTCCAGGGAGTTAAACATCTTGTTGTCAAGATTGGCCCATACTCCGGCCAGGAAATCGGCCTGCAGTTCGAGGCGCACACTGATTTTATTTGCCTCCTTCTCGCTCATGCGGCTCATTTTCTGATGGGCATCGCCAAGGATTCCTAATTGCTGCTGAACGTGATGACCCACTTCATGGGCTATCACATAGGCATAAGCGAAATCGCCGTCGGCGCCAATCTGCTGCTTCATCTGCTTGAAGAAGTCAAGGTCAATATAGACCGTCTTGTCGGCCGAGCAATAGAAGGGGCCGGACTGAGAAGTGGCGCTGCCGCATCCGGAAGAGACGGCCCCGGAAAAGAGCACCATCTTCGGGCACTCATATTCGCCCCATCCTTGGCGGCGAAATTCGGCGGTCCAGACGTCTTCCGTGCCGGCCAGAACCTGAGAGGCGAACTCGGCAAGGCGTTCATCTTCGGCGTCAGGCTGGTAATTCTCCGTATATGAGGTGTTTTGAGTGAGTCCGGAGAGCTGCCCGGAGCTGGCGAGATTAGTGAAAATATCGCCAATGCCGCCCCCGGAGAGCAGCGTCATAATCACTACGGCAATAACGCCGACAATGCCGCCGCCGATGAGTTTGCCGCTGCCGCCGCCGCGAATTCCGCGACGGTCATCTACATTGCCGCTGGTGCGGCGTCCTGACATTCTCATTTCACGAGGGCTTTGAGGATTTCATAAAATTCGGGGTCTTCGCCTACTGTGGTGTTGACGATGTAGCCGTCAGGGTTGACAATCATCTTGGTGGGGAATCCGCTGACTCCATACTCCTTGAGCAGCGACTTATTGCGGTCCGTTTCCGGGTCTTCCCAGAGGTTAATCCAGGGGAGCTGATACTTATTGAGGGCCTTGAACCATGCCTCTTTGCTGTCATGGAACGCAATGCCGACGAATTTCACCTTGGGGCTGAGCTCGGCATAGTTCTGTTTCATCTGAGGGATGCCTTTAATGCACCATCCACACCATGAGCCCCAGAAATCGAGCACTACCCAGTTGCCGCGCAGGCTGCTGAGTGAAACCATTTCGCCCTGAGCGTCAGGGAGGGTGAAGTCAGGAGCTTTCTTGACTTGAGCGGAGGCTGAGAGGGCGGCAATGAGAGTGATTGCCAGCGAAAGAATCAGTTTTTTCATGATTAATATATAAAAGGTATGATAGATTTTTGATTCAGTGGTCCGAATTCGCGCTGATAGCGACCGTTGATTTTGCGGGCACGGGGCGCCAGATTGGCAAAAGTCCAGAGGGCGAAGACTGCTCCGGCCCATGACCAGGTGAGGATTGCAAAGCCCACCCATTCCATAAATTCGCCGAGATAGTTTGCCGAGGTTACGTAATTGAACATTCCCCCCCGGGGGAGATAATGGCGGGTGTCGCCCGGTTTGCGTAAGTTGCGGATAATGCTGTCGCTCTGAATGTTAGTAAACATTCCCCAGAGGAAAATCAGAGTGCCCAGGATGAATTGCCAGCTTCCGAGCCATGACGCCGGATAGCGCTCCGGCGAGGAGACATAGAAAATCCATCCGCCTTGCATCAGGGCATTGAGAGTGTTGAACGTGATGCCCATCAGCATCACTGACAGGGGCATCTTGCCTCGGGTTTTAATCAGGAGCGGGAAGATAAACGAGCGCTGGAAATAATGAAGCTGAAAGATGCAGAACATCACCAGCGGCGCGGACTCAAAGCGTCGTGAGGAGCAGAGCCAGAGAATACACATCACGATGAAGACCGGGGCCTCCATCAGCACCCATCCGAGGCGGTTATTGATTGTCGGGCCCCATTTTTTTGTGTAGGCCACTCCATAGCCGGCCTCAATGAAGTTGAGGGCGATGAAGACGATGACTGCCGTAGCCGTCATAATCCATAGGAAGAGGCGGAAGTTGTCAGGTTCAAAGAGGAAAAAATGTTCCATTATTTTTGTTGATTTTGGTTAAAAGGGATTCAGATAAAACAGGCGCTGGGTGGCGCGGGTAGTGGCCGTATATAGCCATCGGTGAAAATCCATGGTCAGCAGTGCTTCCGGTTGCACTCCTCCCAGGTCGGCAATCACGTTGGCCCACTGTCCGCCCTGAGCCTTATGGCAAGTGATTGCATAGGCATATTTTACCTGCAGGGCCTGAAAATAAGGGTTTGACTTCATGGCCCGCAGGCGCACGTAGCGCGGAGTCGACTCGGTGAAGAGCGCCGGGTCAGAATAGACGGCATCAAAAAGCGCCTGTTGCTGCTCGGCGGTCAGCGCGGGCGCATCAGAAGTGAGACATTCAAGGATTATTTTGCAGTCGAGCTCAACGGAGCGATAAGGGAATTCAATCCTGACGTCGGCAAAGCGGAATCCGTAGCGCTCCTCCGTAGAGTAGATGCGCACAATGCGGGCTGTGTCGCCATTGGCAATGAAGTCCAGTTCGCGCACTTTTGCCGCCCAGTGATAATTGTTTTTAGCCACCAGGAGGAGCTCGTCGCGGGAGAGTTCCTCCGTGCGGTCAAGGATTTGGGCGCGGATGGCGAGATTAAACTTCGTTGCGCGCCAGTTTGCGCGGGTAATCAGCACTGTTTCGTCAATCCCGTCGGCTGAGTAAAGTTCGGCAATGGTGTCCTGCAAATCTTCGCCGGGGAGGGCAAAGACGTCGTCAAAATTGAAGTTGAAATATGGTCGCTCCAGGGGGTCGAGGAGCATCTGTTTGCGTTGGGCCGTCGCGTTAAAGAGGATGCCGCTTGAGCCGGCTTGACGCACGGTGTGAGTAAGCTGTACGCGGCTCACTCTCAGGCCGTAAGAACGAAGCTCCTCGGGGCGGAGCGCCGGGGAGTTTTCACAGCCTACGGGGGGCAGCTGGGCCGTGTCGCCAACGAAGATGATGCGGCAATAATGGCCGGAGTAGACGTAATGAATCAGGTCCGTCAGGACATCCGACCCCGCATCTTTCGCGCCAATCATTGAGGCCTCATCAACGATGAAGAGGGTGTTTTTATGCGGGTTATCCATCACTGCGGCAAAGGGTTTCCCCTGGCCGGGCGGATAGTAGATTTTGCGGTGGATGGTCGAGGCCGGATAATCGGCATAGGCGGCGAGGACCTTTGCGGCGCGTCCCGTCGGGGCGAGCAGTACTGTCGGCACCTCCACTTCATGGAGTGCGCGCACCAGGGCGCTGACCAGAGTGGTCTTTCCGGTGCCGGCATATCCGCAGAGCAGAAAAACCGAGTCATGAGAGGCTGAGCTGCGGCAGAAGCGCGCAAGCGCCTGAGCCGTAACCTCTTGCTGTTGAGTCGGCTCGTAAGGGAGCCGGTCAAGAATCAGTTTTGCAAACTCTGAGACATACATCAGGAGAGGGTCCATTCGGCGCCGTCCTTGGTGTCCTTGACCTGGAAACCAATTTCGGCCATGCGGTTGCGAATGAGGTCACTCGTGGCCCAATCCTTCTTAGCCTTGCTTTCAGAGCGGATTTCAAGCAGCAGGTCAATGGCCTCCTCATAGGGCTTGAGGTTGACTCCGTCAGTGGCGCCTTCGGGCGGAAGAATGCCCATGATGTCAAAGAGATAATCGCTGAACAGGCGCTTCATCAGGTCTATATCAGCCTGAGTGGCAGTGGCTTTGCCGTCGTTGATCTGGTTAATCATGCGGCAGAGGTCAAAGAGATGGCCAATGACGATGGGAGTGTTCAGGTCATCGTCCATCGCTTCCTGTAATTTAGCCTCAAAGCCGTCGAGATTCAGCGTTGATTCCGCCGCGGGTTTGAGGTCCTGGAGGCGCTTCCATCCTTCAAGGATTCGCTTGAGGCCTTTTTCGGCGGCCTGGAGAGCGTCATTGCTGAAGTCAAGGGTGGAGCGATATTGCGCCATCAGGATAAAGAAGCGGATGGTCATCGGCGAATAGGGCTGCTCGAGTTTCTCGTGCGTGCCGTTGAAAAATTCGTCAAGGGTGATGAAGTTGCCGTAGCTTTTGCCCATTTTTTTGCCGTTGATGGTAATCATGTTGTTGTGCATCCAGTATCTAACGGCGTCATGTCCGTTATGGGCCACAGACTGGGCAATTTCACATTCATGATGAGGGAACATCAGGTCCATGCCTCCGCCATGAATGTCAAATGTCTCGCCAAGATATTTTTCGCCCATGGTGGAGCATTCCAGGTGCCAGCCCGGGAATCCTTCGCTCCAGGGTGAGGGCCAGTGCATTATGTGTTCGGGCGCGGCCTTTTTCCAGAGGGCAAAGTCGGCGGGATGATGCTTTTCAGACTGCCCGTCGAGTTCGCGGGTGTTAGAGAGCAGTTCGTCAATGTTGCGTCCGGAGAGTTTTCCGTAAGGGTGGTCACGGTTAAACTTGGGCACGTCAAAATATACTGAACCATCAGAAACATAAGCATATCCGGCATCGAGAATCTGCTGAACGTAAGCAATTTGCTCAATAATATGGCCGGAGGCGTGAGGTTCAATCGAGGGGGGCAACACGTTGAGTCGCTCCATGGCCTTATGGTAGCGGTTCAGATAGTGTTGAACCACTTCCATCGGCTCCAGTTGCTCCAGGCGGGCCTTCTTGGCGATTTTGTCCTCGCCCTCGTCGGCGTCGTTTTCCAGATGGCCTACGTCAGTGATGTTTCTGACATAGCGCACTTTATAACCTAAATAGGTCAGATAACGGAAAAGGACGTCGAACGTAATGGCGGGACGGGCATGACCCAAATGGCCATCGCCGTAAACCGTCGGGCCACAGACGTACATGCCGACGCGCTCCGGATGAAGCGGCGTAAAGAGTTGCTTGGTTCGGCTGAGAGAGTTGTAGATTGTCAGGTTATTAGGTTTGATCATTTGGGACGTTGTTTGGGTGTTTAAAGTTTAAAGCTTAAAGTTTAAGGCTTAAGGTTTGGGGTTTAAGGTTTAAGGCTTAAGGCTTAAGGTTTAAAGTTTAAAGTTTATGGTTTATGGTTCATGGTTAAATGATTCAACCACTGTTAAACCACCGTTAAACAACTGTTCAACCACTGTTAAACTTTCAACCTTCAACCCTCAACTTTCAACCTTCAACCCCTAAGATTAGGCCATGAACGGGTTGGGGATGCCGCCGTTCTGGTTGGGGGCCTGCTTGGGCTGACGGGGTTTGATTTCGCCGAAGGTGTTTTCGTAGCGCTGCACGTTTTCAGCCAGGGCGTGGAGAAGCTGCTTGGCATTTTCCGGAGTCATGATGACGCGGGTCTGCACACGGGCCGGGTTCATGTTGGGCGCAACGGTGATGAAATCCATAAAGAATTCGTTGGGACCATGGGCAATCATTGCCAGGTTGCAGTAGTTGCCTTTTGCTACTTCGGGAGAGAGTTCGATTTTGAGTTCTTGCTGTTGATTTTGATTCTGTGCCATTTTTGTTAGCGTGTTTTTTAGGTTAATTTATTTAGTTAGTGTCATTTCGGCTTCTTGATTTTGATAATCGCGATAGATCACCTTGATGCCTTGACAGGTTTGCAGATTCCAAACGTCGGAAATGTCAAACGACAATACGGCAATTTTTCTGGAAGCCTCAATTGAATTATAATCCGTTTGATTGATTGCGAGATAGTAGACGGGATAGGGGTCATCCTTAGTTGAGCTGAGCAGGGCAAACTTGACTGCGGCGCCGTTACCGGAGATGTAAGCCTCAATGTTGGCGTTGAAGTAAGGGCCGCTGCGCCAGTAGGTTACGGGTTGTGCGCCAATATTGCCCGTGATGGGCGCTTCAGTGGTTGCGGGAATCCAGCCTATTACGGGCGAGGCCTGCAGAAGCTGAATCGGTCCGTTAACTCCGTAGCTATCAGCCGTGTAGACGATGATTATTCTTTCTCCGGGCTTGATTACGTCTTCGTCAGGGAGCCAGTTGGCCGTCAGAGTGACCAGCGGCGCATCGTCGATGGTCTGAAACGTAAAGGTGGTCACCTGAGTGTCCTTATCCGTGCCTGCATAGGTTACCAGAGTGGTGTATTTCACCACCGGTTCGTCATTATTGGCACTATTGCAGGCCGTCAGCGCCATCAGGAGCGCAAATATCAGGAGAAATTTCTTCATCATGACTGCAAATTTAATAATTTCCTTTGAAATAAGCAAATCAATTTGCCGTCAGAATGGCTCAATGGCAATTTTTAGAGCGCTTGGCGGCGGATAATCTGCCCGGCGGAATCTACCTCAAGGAGCATCGGAGTGGCCGAAAGTTGAGGAATGGCAACGGGGCCTTCAGGGAGGATGCCCTGCTTCCATGTGGCGGAATCATAGCGTGTGGCCTCGCGCCAGGTGTCCATTGCGGAGCTGATGAAGACGTCGCGCACCTGCTTTTTATGGGCGCGGATGGTGTCCATGACCGCCTTGGTCCGCTCATTGGCCGAGGAGGTGAACACCCAGATTCCTTTTGCGTCCCAACATTCGGAAGTGTCGCGGCCGACGATGATTGCCGGGGCGATGAATTTTGCGGTGTCGGGGTCGGCAGTGAGTGTATCGGTCAAGGTTGTTCCGACGCCGCTGATAATAGGGCCGTCGGGGGAGAAGGTGATTGAGATTTTCTCGCCGTTGAGGGCTTTGAAGCTGACGAGTTTGGCGCCGGAGGAGGTGAATACCTCTACGGTCGACGGCTCTGTTGCCGAGCCGGAGAATTGGACCTCCCCATTGACGGCGGTCGGCTCAATCAGCACCCGGTGGCCGTCAGGCTGGGTGTAAACAACGGTTAACTTCTGCGTTCCCAGGCTTTCCGAGTCAATTTTTACGCTAAATTTCTTCCCGCCGGAACAGGCGGCAAGAAGCAGCATTGAGAGCGCAAGGAGGAGCTTAGTCGGCATAGCTGAGCGGGAGATTGGGATTTGCCAGATGAGAGAGATAACGCTCGGCCACTCTCCGGGCCTCCGGGAGGTCATTAAAGGTGTAATTTCCGCAGTCGGCAGCCGTGGCGCCCGGAATTTCGCCCTCAAAAGAGGCGATGAACTTAAACATGCGGGTCATCAGCGGGAGAATCTCGCGCGGCGTTACTTCGCCCTGAATCAGCAGGTAAGAGCCGGTGCAGCAGCCCATCGGTCCCCAATAGACAATGCGTGAGGCCCATTCGGGGTCATTGCGCAGAAACGTGGCGGCAAGATGCTCGATGGTGTGGAGCGCACGCGGGTCAATGGCCGGTTCGCGGTTAGGCGCGGTCATGCGGATGTCGAAGGTGGTGATGGCGTCGCCTGACGGGGTTCGGTCAGTGCGGCTCACGTAGATTCCCGGCTGCAGGCGCGTATGGTCAATGGTGAATGAGGGGATTTTCTTCATAGGTTGCTCAGAAGGGCGGTTAGGATTTCAAATGTTTCCTGCGGGGCGGCCTCCCAGAAGGATTCATATTGGGCGCCATTATCTGAAACGCGTCCGGGAGTGTCAGAAATCACGCGCAGGCAGAAGAATGGCACTCCGAAGTGATGGCAGGTCTGGGCGAGGGCGCCGCTTTCCATGTCACATCCCAGCGCGTCAGGATAGATTTCAAGAATCCGGCTGACGGTTTCAGGCGAGTCGACAAAGACATCGCCGGAGGCCATGACGCCATATTTTATGCCATTTATTTCTTTCAGGGCGTTGATAGCCTCGGGGGCGGCGGGGAAGAGGCGGGGACATCCGGCGGCTTCTCCCGGGATAGTGCCGGGGCCACACCAAACGTCGTGATAGCCAACGGCTGAGGCGGCAACCACATCGAGCACCTCGGCGGCTCCCGTGCCTCCGGCCACTCCCGTGTTGATAACCAGTTGCGGCTCAAAGAGGCGAATCATGGCCGAGCAGCCCAGGGCGGCGTTGACTTTGCCAATGCCACATTTCATGACGCAGACCTGATGGCGAGCAATGGTGCCGCTATAAAAGGTAAAGCCCTCTTGAGTGAGGGATTCTTCGTTAGTAAGGAGCGGCAGGAGGAGGCGCAATTCCTTCTCCATCGCTACGATGATTCCAATTTTCATGCGTGGGGTGGGATTGTTAATACGAATCGGGCGCCCGGTCCGGCATACTCGGTGTCAAGTTCAACTGTGGCGCTCAGAACGCGGGCCACGAGTTCGCAGACGCAGAGTCCCAGGCCGACTCCGGGAGTCGACGGGTCAAGTTTTTCAAAGCGTTTGAAGATATCGCGGGCCTTTCCGGCGGGGACACCTATGCCGGTGTCTGTTACGCGATAAACGGCGTAGCCTTCGGAGTCAACGTTGACGTCGAGGGTGATTGAGCCCCGGCGGGTGAACTTGGCGGCGTTATTGAGCAGGTTGAGCAGGATAATCTCAACTCGGCGCGCGTCGGTGTTGAAAATCGTTTTTTCGCCTCCGTTGGCCGGGATGAATTTGAGTTCCACTCCGTTTTGAACCTGCCCGGCGATTGATTCCAGGGCGAGTTCGCCAATGTTGTTGAGGTCAACCGGAGCGCGATTGACGGGCAATTCGTCATTTTCAGCCACGGCCAGTTCCTGCACGTCGGCAATCAGCCCCTGGAGCATCCTGATGTTCATCGAGACTACTGACTTGAAGCGGTTCAGGTAAGGCTTATTGTCGTCAGGAGCATTGTCAATAATCATTTGAGAATACTCAATGATGGCATTAATCGGGTTGGCAACCTCGTTGGTCAGATAGTTGACGAGCTGTGATTTGTCGGCAATGGCTTTTGCGGCCTTGTCACGTGCCTGCGAGAGTGATTCCGTCGTTTCGCGCAGATGGGTGGTTTCAGTTTCCAACCGGGCGTTAATCCGGGCCAGTTTGTGTTTCTGCTTGTTTTGGCGCACGGTCATCACGATGAATACTGTGATGACGATTACTAAAAGCACCAGGGCAATGATGGCCAGGATGGTCACCAGATGTTCGCGCTTGCGGAGTTCTTCCTCATTGCTTTCGCGGAGCGACTGGAATTGATAATTTATCTGCAATTCGCGCATGCGCTCGGCGGTTTTCATCTCAATGTATTCTTCAAGAATGTCGGCATACATGTTTGATGACTGCGCGAGCACCTCCTCATTTCCGGTGGCGCGGGCGGCCTCGCGGGTGCGCCGCAGATAATATTTCTTGTCATAGAGCGTGCCGGCCCGCTGAACCAGGTGGGTCAGATAAGGGAGCGCCTGCTCATAATCGCCCTTCTTCATGTAGAGGGCCATTTCCGGGACGGGCATCTCCAGGATGTCGTTTTCAATGTCCTGATTTTTGGCGGCCATCTCCTTGATATTGTCAAAGATTGATTGCACTTCCGCCTCAGAAAGCGCCGGATAACACTTCAACATTCGGCGCAGGCTGATGAACTTATGGAGAGTGAAGTCACGGAATTTGCGCCCGGTGTTTTTGTTTTTCTTTTCCATCCGGTCAATCGTGGAGAGGATTTTCTTGTCGGTGCTGACTGCTTTGTCAAATTGCTCATTGCGCATATATGACATAGCTGCGGTGGAATAGAATTTATAGATAAGCGATTCGGCCTTGTCAGAGGGCAGACGCATGATTTCATGCTCCAGTTGGTCCAGATATTCCGTCAGGAAGGAGCCCTGAGTGAATCCCTGGATATAGTCGGCGAGCTTGAACATCCTGACTATGCGGTCATAGCTTGACATGGATTCAGCCTTGTCATGGTCATTCAGTTCGCTGATGAGGCGCTGTACCTCGTCAGAGAGTTCCCTTTCAGTCTGGAATCGGATAAGGAATGAGCTGAGACATTTGATGTGACATTCGGCAAGGTCGCGTTCTTCCGATTCCGGGAGGAGATATAGCCGGGTGAGGGCCTTGTTATAGAGCACGGAGTCAGAATATTGGGCGCCGATTTCGCCGAATTTCAAACACATTTCGCGCTGAGTCTTAACGTCGCCGGCATTTTTGGCCGTCTGATAGAGCGCTTCGGCGGCATCGGTGCGGTCATAATAGGCCGAGAGGTCAAAAAGGTCGTAGAGCAGGGGGACACTGTCTTGCGCCGTGCGGGCCGCAGCCAGTTCGGCCTTGATGCTATCAACGATTTGATTGTGGCGCTCAGGCGTGAACATTGAAAGAGCAAAAGAGCAGGCGGTGGTGAAAACCATCGTCATTATGCTGATTATCAGTTTTTTAATGCTGCTCATAATGCGGAATAATGTCAATGTGGTAAAATATCTAACACAAAATTGTTGCAAAGTTATAACAAATTATTCACATCGCCAAATTTTTTGAGCAAAAAAACGCTCACCTCATCCGCGCGGGATGAAGTGAGCGCCTTATTTTCAGTGTGAGGGAATCAGAGTTTGATTACTCGGCCATCACGGATGTAGAGGCCATGGCCGGGGTTGGTGACGCGGCGGCCTTGGAGGTCATAAATGTCGCCTGACTGAGAGTCGGAGATTTCAACCTCATTGATGGCGGAATCCAGATGGGCGTCCATGAAGTTGGTGTAGAGCTTCAGGTCAGGGAAGGCTGCGTTCTGGAGCACACACATGATGTGGGTGAAGTCCTTGAGGAAGGTGGTCACGCCGTTTTCAATGGTGTATTCTTCGCCTTCAACGAGCTCTTCGCCATAGAGGTCGCCGGTTTCTTCGTCAATGTAGGGTGAATCGATGAACCAGCGGAAAGTCTCGGCGCCATAACCGCTCAGGTCAATCTTGCCGTCAACGACTTCGCCTTCAATGGGATACTGGTCGCTGTAAGTGTAAGAGCGAATCTCATAGTCAGGAGAGGGCACGGTCAGGAAGTTGAAGTAGTTCTCGGAGATGTCGAGAATACCGAGGTTCTTGAGCGGGGAGATGTCGAGAGTCTTGAAGTTATTGGTGAAGAGCCAGAGCTGGCTGATGTTGAGCGCTCCTGAGAGGTCAATGTTTTCCAGGAGGTTATTGTTGAGGGCCAGGTCATAGAGCACGGGGTTTTCAAGGGTCACGTTAGTGAGCTTGTTTGAGCCGGCATAGGCCGCTTTCAGCTTGGGAAGCACGCTCAGGTCAAGGTCTGAAAGATTATTGGCGCTGAGGTTGAGGAGCCAGATTTCAGGATATTTGCTCAGGAACGAGGCCGAGGTGAGTTCGCCATTGGTGATTACGAGCTCTTCAAGGTTAGCCTCGGGGAGGGAGATTTTGTCAATGTCGATATGAGAGCCGGCCACTGAGAAGTGGATGAGCTCCGTGAGCTGAGAGGCATCGATATATTCCAGCGGGCCTGCGCCGAGGGAGAACACGGTCAGTCCACATTCCTTCTCGTAGGCGTAAACCTTCACTTCGGCGTTGGCGTGTACGTCAACGTCATAGTAAGTGGGGTCAACGGTAGTGGCCACGAACTGTTCGAGGGCGCCGTTTCCTTCCCAGTCGATGTAGACCATGGTGTTAGGCTTCTTGCCGGTGATAGCGAGGCTGCCGATGCCGTCGGCCAGGGTCTTGAACGAGCAAACCACGTTTTGCGGCATTTCGGCCACGGTGACGTTAGTGGTGCGGTAAGCGTTCTCGCCGGTGAATGCGGGGAAGGCCGGGTTGGTGAATGTGCAGTAGATTGCGCCGAGTTTAGTATCGCAGAGCTGGAAGATGCCGGGGTTATTTTCCTTGATAGCCTCAGCGTCAGTAATCAGGGTTCCGTCGGCCTTATGCCAGGTGAAAGTGGTGGCATCATTGAGGAGCTGCTTTGAGAGGTTGGCCGTGGGAGCCTGCTCGGGGAGTGCCCAGGGCTGCTGGGGAGCATAGACATAGGTCTGAGCCTTGGGAGCCTGCGGCAGGGTTGACAGGGGGAAGACGTTGTTGCTCAGGTTGAGATAGTCAAGGTCAATATAGTCGGCAATGATAATCTCTGAGAGCAGGTTGCTGCTCAGGTCAAGATGCTTGATGGCTTCGAGGTCCTGAATGGCCACTTCGGTGATTTGGTTGCCTGAGAGGTTGAGTTCTTGGAGGTTTGAGGCCTTCAGGAGGTTGATTTCGCTGAAATTGTTGTTGCTCAGGTCAACGGTCACGCTGTTGAGCAGACCCGGTTCAATGGAGGTCAGCTTATTATTGGCGGCCTTGATTGAGGAGAGGAGGTTCTTGCCGTTTGCGCCGTCGGCTCCGTTGAGGTCAAGAACGGTCAGGTTGTTGCCGCTGAGGTCAAGATTGGTCAGACAGCGGTTCCATTGGAGGTCAATGTTGGAAATCTGACAGTTTGTGAGGCTCAGGTCAGTGATGCAGGCTGAGGGGGTGACGTTGATTGAGGTCAGGCCTACTCCGTCAATTCCCAGGGCCGAGAGGTCAGTTCCTTCAGGCAGATAGATGGTCATCGAGCCGGTGCGCTTGACGTCGCCGGAGGCATTGGGCTCAGCGGGGAGCACATTGGTAGTGGTTGAGAACTCTACGGGGTTGCCGTCGCCAAAGTCTACGCTGAATTTCTTGGGCGATTCCGGGGTGGCGCCCTGAATACCGATGCTGAAGGCAATCTTTGAGACTCCGGGGCGGGTGCGCAGGGTCACTGCGGCATTGTCCTTGCCGAAGTCAGCAACGGATTTAACCTTGAACAGTGAGGACTGCAGGTCATAAGTGGGGAAGAGGGAGTTGGCAAACGCCAGATAGACGGAGTCAGTGGTTTCCTTGAGCAGGGTTACTTTTCCATCCTTGAACTCATAGTAATCCTCGGGGAGTTCAATGTCGACGTTATTGCCGTCTTCGTCGCGCTGGCGCTCAAAGAGAGCAAACCAGGTTTCAGAATCGGGGCGAATCACGCGGCTCGACATGTCAATCTCGGTGCCGACGGCATAAGAGCGGTCCAGGGGCATGCGGCGCTGATAATAGTAATACTCGCTGAAGTCTTCGCGCGGCAGGGGCATCGTCGTGAAGTCCATGAGGTTGTTGGAGATATTGAGCGAGTTGATGTAGAGGTTCTTTGAAATGTCAATTCCGGGCAGGAGGTTTTCATTACAATAGAGCGTCATCAGATTGGGGTTATTGCTGACGTCGAGCTCCGTCATGTCGTTTCCTTGACACATCAGATAAACCAGCTCCTTGTTTTGGCTCAGGTCAAGAGACTTGATTTTATAGTTATTCATCCAAGAGCCGGTGCTGGTGCAGAAAAATTGCTGGAGGGCCGTGTTCTTGGTGATGTCAATGTTAGTGATGGGTGTGCATGAAATGTTGAGAATCAGGAGCTTTTCGTTTTTGGTAACGTCGAGTTCTGAAACTGAGGTATTGTCAATGCTCAGGCGGAGCAGGTTAGGGCATCCGGAGGGGGTCACCTTGCGCAGGTCGTGGGTGGCAAAGGCGTCAAATGACTGCAGGGCGGGATAGTCAGCAATGTCAAATGACTGATTCAGAGCGCCGACGCTACCCATTTCCAGGATTGTCAGGTCCGGCTTGTTAGGGCCGATGAGCAGGGGAGTTTCATCAAACGGATTATCATTGATATAGAGGGCCTGGAGCTTGGAGAAGGGGGTCAGGTCCATGCGCTTGAGCAGGTTATGGTCAAGATTGAGAATCTCCAGGTTGGTCAACGTGGGCATATCCAGCTCGGTGGCGTAGACGCCTTCCAGGTCAAGATAGTCAATCAGCGAGGCGTCGCCATAGATTTTGACGATTCCCTCGGTGCCTACGGTGCCGGTGACGGTCGTAGCTGAGATTGCACCGGCTGTGGAGTCAAAAGTGGCCTGGCCAACTTCCACTTCCACGGGGCCGAAGCCGAAGTCGACGTCAATGTAGGTCTTTTCGGTAGCGCCAATGTAGAAATGGAAAGCGTTTGAAGCCCCCGCCGTCTCATAGAGGGTGGTCTTGAAGGTGATAATCGGGGTTTCCGATTCAGCCGCCGTTGCGGGCATTGCGGCAAGGAGTGCCAGCATTGCCGGGGCGAGATGAAGCATTTTCATTGCTTTGGTTGATTGGGTTTTATTATTTGATGATTAATTTTTCAGAGTTGCCGTTGGCATTGAGAATGTAGACTCCGGCGGGGAGGGCGGAGGTTGAGAGTGAAGCTGAATTTCCGCTGACGGCAGTGGAGGCCACGGCGCGTCCGGAGGTGGAATAGAGGGTAACGTTCAGCTCCGTAGCGCCCGGAAGGGTCACTTCAATGGCGCCTGAGGATTGGCGAACCAGCAGGTTGGTGCCGCCGGAAGTGGTGATTCCTTGAATAGAGGCTGCTTTGCGTTCCAGGACTTCTTTGAGGCCCTCATAGGCATTAAACTTGCCGGCGCCCCATTGCACGGGGTTTCCGGCCTTGACGTCAGAGTCAACGGTGGCGGTCTTTTGAATGATTTCACGCGCCTCGTCAACTGTCAGTTCCGGATTGGCTTCCATCCAGAGGGCAATGGAGCCGGTCACGACGGGAGTGGCCATTGAAGTGCCGACGCATTGATGCCATGAATAGCGCCGAGTGCCGTCAGTAAACGTGGCCTGAATGTTTTCGTCGCCAACCTTATTGTCCTTGATGTAATATTCATTTGATGAGGAGATAATCGTTGCTCCGGGAGCGCAGATATGGGGGAGGGTGCGGCCATCGGCAAGAGTGCCGTAGGAGGTGAAGTCGCTGACCTTATTGTTTGAGAACATATCGTCTTCATATCCGCCGATGGTTCCGTCAACGTTGCCCCAATAGTTGCGGGCATTATATGAGCCGACAACGATGGAGCTCTTTCCGCAGGCAATGTCAGAGATGGTGCCGTCAGTAGAGCCGTCGAGATAGCCGTTAGCGGCCAGGCCCTGGTCAGAGAAGTCAAACCAGTCGCCGGTGCAGTAAGCGTCGATGCGCTGTCCGGGTTCGCCCTTGACGATAAGGCCAACGCAGTATTTGCCGTTATTGGCGGCGGTTTCAAAGAGCATCATGTCGACGACGGCCAGATAACGTCCGCTTTCAGCCACGTCTAATTGTGCCATAACGCCGAGATAGCCCTCAAAGTTTGTGGCTAACTGGGGCGATACCTTGTCAGTTTCAGAGTCCTGAACATACTCGCTGGAGGAGCAGATATATTTCTGGGCACCTTCCGGAGCGGCGCTCAGGGCGTTTTGCAGGGCTACGCGGCCGTCGCGTTCCTTATTGATGATTACGGCCTGCACTTCAAAGGGAAGTTCGCTGTCAGAGTAGATGTAGACCTGACCGTAAAGGGCGTTGGGATAGGTTCCCGTGCCGCCATAGAGGTCCTTGCTCAGGAAGGTGGTCTTGAGCTGGTCATCGTCGGCGCTGAGCACTTTGTTGACGGCGATTTTCAGGTCGCCTTCATTACCGGAGGCAATGACGGGAATGAAGCTGACGCCATCACCGGAGTATCCGACTTCTTCGTCAATATAGCGGCAGAGGGTTGATGTGCCGTCGTGAGGGCCTACGTTTGAGCCGATTGAGAGATTGAGGCAGACGGGAATCTGCTGCTTGGTGTCTTCAGCTTTCCAGTAAGCATAGTTGAGAATCTGGCTGATGCCGAGGGCTACGTAATAGTCCGTACCGGCGCCGGAGGCTACGGAGATGCCGGCGTCAGGGGCGATGCCATAGTAGGGATTGTCGATTTCCTCAACTTTATTGACCATGTAGCCGCGATTATCGGCGCCGAGGACTCCGGCTTTAACCTTGCCGCGATAGGAGCCGGTCATGATGCCCATTGTGTGGGTGCCATGGAAGGTTTCGCTGCTTTCGGTGTCGATGTTGGGGATATAGTCAGCGCCGTAGGTTTCAGTGTTGTAGCCGCCGCTTTGCAGGGGGCGGAAATAGGTGAAGTTTTCAATTCGGCTGGTGCCGTCTTCATTGACGAAGTTGACGTGGTTCGGGTCAAATCCGCCATCAACCAGGGCGCAAATCACTCCCTTGCCGGTGTAGGGCTGCGGAAGGGCTTCGCCGCTATGGATTTTGTCAATGCCTGAAAGGGCGCGGGCAATGTTGAGCTTGGCGTCAATGGCGCGTTCAAGCTGAATGGACTTGACGGCGGCTGAGTTTTCCAGGGCTTCGAGAGCGTCAGTCGCGAACTCAACCATCAGTTTAGAGCCGCGTCCGCCTTGGATTTCCAGTCCGGGAATCTCCTCAAGGTCAGCAGCCGTAAAGCCGGAGTTGAGAGTGACAAATGCGTGAAGGGGCGCTTCCGCTGAGGCCTGCTTGGCCTTTGAAAAGCGGGCGCCGGATTTTGTGGTGCTCATCACCTTGGCCTGACGCAGGGAGGCGCGGCCGCCAAGGTCAAGTTTTGATTGAGCAAAAGCGCTGCCGCCCATGCAGAGCGCCGCGCTAATGAGTAAGATAGTTGGTTTATTCATTCTTTTATAGATGGTGGAGTGAGATTGTGTATTTGATTAATTCATTGCAGGTTGGAGTTTCGCTCCGCCCTGCAATGAATTGTCTGTTTAATGTATGTTTTTATTAACGGATAACCTTGCGGCCATTCTGAATGAAGAGGCCGTTGCGGGGGTTGATGACGCGCACACCCTGCAGATTATAGACGGGAGCTTCGGCTCCGGCGGTGATTTCTGTGATTGAGACGTTGACGTCGGCTTCAATTGAGATGGTGGAGTCAGCCGTGATGTGGGCAACGTATTTGCCCTCGTCGGATGAAACGATTTCCTGGTCGTTGACCTTGATGGTAAATCCGTTCTGACCTTCGGCATCGGCGGTTGCTACGAAGACGAATTCAACGTCCGTTTCGCCAAGGACTGTAGCCTCGGTGCCTTCAAGTGCCTTGATATAGTCAGCAAGGATTTCAATGGCGCCGTCGCTCTTATTGTCAATGGTCAGGGCGTAAGTGGGGACTTCAGTGCCCTTGGTGAAGGCCTTGATGACTGAATTGGGCTCCAGTTCGTCTGATCCGGTCCAGAATCCATACTGGTTTTCGCTCTGCTCTCCGTTGATGTAGAGGTCAATGTCAGGATAGAAGTTGAATCCGAAGGGGAGGTCAATGTCAGAATAGTTGATGAAGTTATAGCCGATAACCGGGGTGATGTCCTTGCGCAGGGAATAGTTGGACTGAGAGAGGGCTACGTTGGCATATTGCCATTCGCCGTTTTCTGCCTCAGTGTTGGGCGCCAGATAGAACACACACTTGTTGTCGCGGTCAAACTTCTCGGTGTAGACGGCGATTTCCATGTCGGAGCTGATGTAGGCGGGCAGGTAAACCGTAGCTTCGGTTTCCAGGTTGATTGCCTGTGAGAGGACATATCCTTCAGCGGCAACGATGTTCAGATAGCTGTTACGGCCAACTGAGATGGTAGCCTCGTCAGCATCGGCGGGCAGTTCAATGGGGCTATCGGTGCCATAAGAGTTATAAACGAGGATTGAGCCGGGAGTGTAATAGAGCTTAATGGTAAAGTCAGCAAGCTTTTCGGCGTCAATGACTATGTTCAGGCCTTCTTCCTCGTTGACGATGCCGCTATAAGAATAGGTGCTGGCCGTAGCGCCGTTGGCGGTCACGGAGTTGATCTGATAGCCGGAAGTGTTAAAGTTGATGCTTATCTGAGAGCCGAGCTTGACGGTGTAATCTTCAGCCTGCCAAACGTCGGTGGCTACGCTTGAACCGTCAACGTAGAAGCCGCTGATGACTCCCTCGGTGTTTTCATTGACAAATGATACCTTGACGGGTACGTCCACGTCAGGGAAGTTGGGCCATACCTTAATCTTGTCGCCGTCGTTGAGGTTATTGAGATAGAAAGAGCTGCCGGAAGCGGTGATGTTTTCGCCGTTTACTTCTACTTTGTAGATGCTCTTGTTGTATGAGGTGGCGGCGATTGTGAGGGGAAGCTCTGACTTGGGGTTGAGAGCAATGTCGCCCCATTCGCTTGAGGGGATGCTTGAGTATTCGCCGTTACGACGCACGCTGACTTCTGAGTCTTCGCCATCGACTACTTCAAGGCTCACATGAACGGTGCGCACTGAGGCCAGTGTGGTGCAGCTGATGGTGAAATCAGCTCCCGTGGGGAAGTCAGAAGCCTGGAAATAAGTTGAGACTCTTTGCTGATAGAGTGAGTTATCGTTAACCACTTCAGCGCCGGTGGCGTTATTGGTAAAGGATTCAACGATGTAGCCGTCAGCACAAAGGATTTCCAGTGAGCTGCCATAGTCGCTGTCGTCTTTGAGAGTCCATTTTCCGTCAACGTTGTCTTCTTTTCCGTAGATTGTGCCGTTGAGGGTAATCTGCTGGATATGGTCGGGGTTGCCGGTGAAGGTGAAGATACGAGCCTGCTTCTCCTGAGCAAGGATGGTAACTGTGGAACCTTCAGCCAAGCTGGCAGCGTCAACATAGATGTTGCCATAGTAGGGCGTTTGAGTTACGTCGCCAAAGGTTGCGGAAACGAGTTCATAGCCGGAGTTAGGCTGAACCTGAACGCCGGTGCCGTCGGGCACATCGACTTCAATGCTCGTCTGTCCGTCAAATTGATGGCGGATGTAGTCCTTGGTGTCCATGACGTAGGCAGCTTCAGGGATGTTGATGGTAAATGTTAACGTCTTTGCCTGAAGCATAAACGGGAACAATACCACTGCCACAAGGGCTAATGCAGAGAAAAATTTTTTCATTTGCAAAGTGTAATAATGTTTGGTTTATAAAAATTGTGAATAATAACAAGTTGCAAATTTACGCTTTTTTTTTGAATAATTGCGCTTTTTGCCTAATTTTTAACATTTTATTACGCTTCGAAGCGCTTATTTGAGTGTTTTTCTGTCAGGGTGATACCATCGGGCTGAAGTCTGATAGAGGGCCGTCGCGCGGTTAATCAGGGTTGAATCGGCCTCAGCGAGCGGCTCGGTGTTGTAGGGGTTTTCTTCCGTCGGGACAACTTGGAATTGCTCCACTCGCTTGACGGGCGACAACACCGTCAGAATGCCGTTTTCCAGATAGCCCAGGTCCTCATAAGTGGCCAGGAACGCGCGTTCTTTAAAGTCAGGGCTGAGGATATTTTCGCCGTAAAAGTATGAGTCATAGTCCATTCCGAGGAGGGCAAACACCGTCGGCATCAGGTCAATCTGAGAGCAGAACTTCTCAACGGCCTGCGGCTCGATGATTCCCGGGGCGTAAATCATTGCGGGAATGTGATATTTCTCAAGCGGGAGGTCCGTTTTCCCGGCCGAGGAGGCGCAATGGTCGGCCACGATGACAAACACCGTGTTATCAAACCAGGGCTCGCGGCGGGCGCTACGGAAGAAGTCGCCTAAGGCCCAGTCAGCATACATAACTCCGCCGGCGCGGGTCTTGGAGTCCGTCGGGATGGGGATGCGGTTTTCCGGATAGGTGTAGGGCCGATGGTTTGAAATCGTCATTATGTGGGCAAAGAAGGGACCTTGCGGGGCAATCGTGTCAATGACGCTGATGGCCTTGCGATAGGAGTCTTCATCGGCCACTCCCCAAATGTTTTTAAACGTGATTTCGTCAGGGCTATAGCTTGCGGCGTCGACTATTTCATAGCCGTTGGAGCCGAAGAATGCGCCCATGTTGTCAAAATAGCTGTTGCCGCCATAGAAGTAGATTGAGCGGTAGCCCAGCGGGTTAAGGATGGTTGAGAGGGAGCGCATGCCGCCACATTCCGGGCGCTTGATGATGCTCTCGCCGGGGCAGGGGGGCAGCGAGAGGGTCAGTGCTTCCAGTCCGCGCACCGTGCGGTTGCCCGTCGCGATGAGATTGTCAAAAGTTAGAGACTGCAGAGCCAGGGAGTCCAGGTTAGGAGTGATATCGCGGGTGGAGCCATAGCGCTTCATGAAGTCGGCGCTCATGCTTTCCATGGTGATTAACACTATGTTAGGCAGCGAATCGGAGCTCCGGCGGGCCGTCAGTGAATCCGGGGCGATATGGCGCAGATTCTCGCCCGTGCTGCCGTAAAGGTCATGGATAATGCGGTCGGCTTCATCGTCGGGCAAGGTTACATAGAACTGCGTGAATTCCAGATGATTCTTGCGGAAGGCGTCGAAGAATTTATAGGGACCGTTGGCCTGAAGTTCGTTGTAGTATGTATTCTCCGTTTGCTGGAATCGGGTGTTGAAAGTGATGAGCCATGCGCTCAGGGCGGCGGCAACTGCCCAGATTATCAGCGCCTTGAGTCGCCATCCGCGGCTCAGCAGGCGAGCCATCTGCTTGACCTCATTGCGGAAAAGCAGCCAGGTGGTCACCACTGAGGCTATCATGACGCAGATGGCCAGCGGAATGATGGCATATGATTCCATAATGTTGCCTATCACCTCGTTAGTGTAAATCAGATAGTCAACGGCAATGAAGTTATAGCGCACGTTGAATTCATCCCAGAAAAAGAATTCCGCACATCCGTTGAAGTAGATAACCAGGACATAGACCCCTAAGAGAGCCCAAAGCCAGAAGCGGCTCCAGCCGTCACGCACCCGCGGCATAAACAGGCGCAGACCGAAGCTGAAGGCCCAGAAGCCGACGATGATACGCGCAATCAGCGGAACGACGCTGCCATACTCGTTAAACACCGTATTGAAGCAGCAGACATAGATAAACGCCGCGGCCAACAGACCGAAGATAACGTAGCCCATTGGGCGCCGATATTTCCCTTCGCCGAGGGTTATACAGTAAATCAACAGAAACGCAAGGGCGATGACTACGAAACATAAATCATTGACCGCGCCGAGCAGGAAGCTCCCAATCCATTGGCCAAACGTCAGCCCGAGTGATTCAGGCGTGATGGCCATCAGGATTATGCGTACGATGAACTCTACAATTAACGCTAAGGCGATGATTTTGCCGATAATACGGCCGAAGAGACTAATCGGATTCAGTGGTTTCTTCATCTTTTTCAGGTTGAATTTCTTCTTCTGTGGTTGAAATTATTTGTGTTGCAGGATTGGTTCGGGGGAAAATGTCGTCAGGTCCGTTGGGTCTGATTTCCGTTTCCCAGCGGAATTTGGGCAAATAGAGCTGAGAGCGCCGCGCCAGATAGATGGGTGTGACCGTTCCGGTGGTTTCCGGCCACATATGGGCGCGTTCAATGTCGCGATTGGCAAAATAGGCGTCGAGATAGCTCGATTCAAGGCTGACTATCTTATTATAGGTGGAGTCGTTTTCCTCCGGGAGCATGATTGCCTGCACGGAGCCATTGAGCTGTAGGCGCTTGATGTCGCCGTCTTCAAAGTCGGCAATCATCGTTTTGCCGCTCATCTGATTATAGAATTCATCCTCAATCTCCTCTGCCACAAAGGCGAAGTCAGGGAGCTCTACGCGGTCAACGGTGCTGTCATTGAGATGCACCTGAATGACGTTGCCGAAAATCTGGCGGTTTTCATTCCAGACAATCGGGTCGCCGTTCATGTAGAGGGTGGAGTCCTGCTGAACAAAGGTCATGGAATCACAAACGCCCTGGAGGTCGATTCTCCAGAATCTCACCTCCGGATTGGCCACCATGAGCCTCAGCGAGTCAGGGGTGAGGAAGGTGCGGATTTCGCGCCCGTGGAGATAGAGAGTGTCAGGCTTGGAATACTCCATTGCGCGCGCCCGTCCCGTTGCATAGGCGCTGTCAATCTGCTGGTTAAAGTAGCCGTAGTCGCCCTCCAGGCGCACTGAACGGGCCGAGTCGGTCAGCACCATTGACCCGAAGGCCTCGCCGATGCCCGTCGTGCGGTCAAAGACGATGGAGTCGCCCGTAAGAGTGTGGCCGTCAGTGGTGTGAACCAGTGAGCGGTCAAGCAGGGTGGTCGTGTTGGCCGCCGTGTTAAAGAGGCCGTTGGTGGTTATGATATCGCCCTTTTGGCCAATGATGCGGGAGAATACCGGCAGCTCGGCAATGCGTGTATCGGTATTGTAGAGTAGGGTATCGGTGCGCACGTTGATGGTGTCGCCCTTGTCAGAGATTCCCGTCAGGCGTACGCGGCCATAGAAATTCGCCTCCTTAGTCGGCGGGGCGTATTCGCCTTCAAGCGAGCTGAGGGTATTTTGCGGGTCGGTCAGAGTGCCTCCCTGGTCATAATAACCCAAGTTGATGCCCATGGCGTAATGAATAACCGGGGAGGTCAGAGTTACGTCGCGGTTAATCAGCCTGACGTCGCGGTCAATGCCGTAAACCGTGGCCCGTTGCTCCATTCCGGAGTATTCCATTTCGTCGCCATAGAGAAAAAGCGTGTCGCCCTGCTCCATGCGGATGTTGCCGAAGGCCTCCATTGAGTCGGCCGGAAGGGCGGGGTCAGTGTAGAAGCGGGCCGAGTCACAGTACATGAACATATCGCCGCGGCGAAAGGTCACTCCGCCGACGAGGATTTGCACATTCGGCTCGTCCGGGTCAACCTTCAGCACATCGGCGCGCTCCAGAAACACCCGGTTTGGCTGATGGCGGTCAGCCGCCGGGACCTGGGGCGCTATCGGGGTCAGGTCCGGGGTTGAGAGGGTTGACTTGTCAGGCGGCGCGGCAGTCAGTCCGGCCGCTATGAGCAACCCCATCAGTGGCAGAGGCCATTGCTTCATTTCTTAGCGGTTTTCAGCCAGTTGTAGCGCCAGTCGGGGCAGTCGCTCCAGCCGGGCTCAATGCGGATGTAGGTCTCCGCAATCTTCTTGTTAATCCAGTTGGCAAGGATGCGCTCGCGCTCAACGTTTTCATACATTGCCTTAATCATCTGATAGTCATTGCTGACGTCGGCGCGATGGGCGTCTACTCTGTTCTTGAGCTTGACAATGGCCACTACGTCCTTGTTGCTGTGAGGATCCTTCATGGCAAAGGCCTTTGAAATCTGCCCGGGCTGCAGGCGGGCCACTTCGCGGGCCACTTCTGCGGGCAGTTCGCTCATTTCAAAGAATGAGGTGTTGTAATTTCTTGATTCGCGGTCGGAATTGGTCATCAGGCCGTGGTTATTGCGCGTCTCCTTGTCCTGGCTGAGGATAGTGGCGGCATCCTCAAAGGTGAATTTCTCATCGAGAATGTCGGCGCGGATGGAGTCAAGGCGCATCTGAGTGTCACGCACATCTTTTTCGGCGGCCTTGGGGCGCATCAGGATGTGGCGGGTGTTGACTCGGTCGCCGCGCTTTTCAATCAGCTGGATAATATGGAAGCCATACTCCGTTTCAACCACTTTTGAGGCCTTCTTGGGGTCAGTGAGGCTGAATGCAACGGCGGCATATTCGGGAACGAGGCCGGCGCGGGGGCGGAAACCGATTTCGCCGCCATAGCTTGCCGAGCCATCCTCGCTATACATGATTGCGAGCGTTGAAAACTCTGCCGAGCCGGAGTTGACGCGGTCAGCAAACCCGCGGAGGCGGTCCTTGACGTCCTCGATCGTTTCGCGCGGAATCACCGGGTTGAGCGTAACAATCTGCACTTCAACCTGAGTGGGGATGAACGGAATCGAATCCTTGGGGAGCTTCTCATAATAGCGGCGCACCTGTGAGGGCGTCACTTTTATCTTTGACGTCAGCGACTGCTGAACCTGAGTCGTGCGGTAATTATTGGTCATGGTTTCCGTCAGATAGGCGCGCAGCTCGGGAAGCGATTTGTGCATATATTCTTCCAGGCGTTCGCGCGAGCCTATTTGGCCAATCCATTCATTGATGCGTGAGTCTACTTCCGCAAGAATCGTCGCGGCATTGACTTCCACGGTGTCGAGGTCGGCCTGATGAAGATAGAGGCGCTCCAGGGCAATCTGCTCCGGGATAAAGCAATAGGGGTCGCCCTTGATGGCGAATTTTTCCTGCTTCATCTGCTGATAGGCGTCTTCCACTTCGGAGCGCCAGATTGGCTGGTCACCAATCATCCAAACCACCTCTTCGGCCGAATTGGCATCCGGCCCCGCGGCGTTAAGCCCTAAGGCTGCCATAGCCATGAGGCCGAAGGCATATATAACGTGTTTAACTCTCATATTTTCCAAAATTTGGCGCAAAGTTACGAATTTTATATGAGAAATGAAAAATGAAAAATAACTTAAAATCCAAAAAATCTTAAATTTTTACGAAATTTTTGTATTTCGGGGAATTTTCGTAACTTTGCGGGACGATTAGATTTTTTACGTAATTTTTAGATTATAAGTTTTTATGAACAGCAAGTTTAGTCTTGTGATTGCTTTGGGTGCCGGCTTAGCCCTTAGTGGATGCTCCAAGAAATTGGGCCAGATGAAAGCGGATTACTTCACTGTAAACCCTAATCCGCTTGAAGTTGTCGGCGAGAAGGTCCCCGCTTCCGTCTCCGCCCGCATCCCGGCCAAGTATTTTGTCAAGAACGCCGTAGTGACGGTTACTCCTTATCTGACTTATGCCGGAGGGGAGGCTCAGTCAGCCCCCCTGACCCTGCAGGGCGAGAATGTCCGCGCCAACAATCAGACTATCTCATATGAAAACGGCGGAACCGTTACGATGCCCGTCAACTTCACTTATCAGCCGGAAATGGCTACGAGCAAACTCGAACTCGGATTCACCGTGCAGCAGGGCAAAAAGAACTATGTGTTGCCCCGAGTTGCTGTGGCCAACGGCGTAGTGGCTACGGCTACTTTTGCCTCGGCTGAGACGGCTACTCCCGCCGTGGCTGCCGATAAGTTCCAGCGCATCATCGCCGAGAAGGTTGATGCCGACATCCTCTTCCTTATCAATCAGGCAAATATCCGTGACAATCAGCTGCGCACGGAGGCCATGACCGGACTGAACACCCGCATCGACGCCGCTAATAAGGACTCGCGCCAGGAAATTGAAGAAATCAACATCAGCTCTTATGCGTCGCCCGACGGCTCTTATGATTTCAACACCAAGCTCGCCAAGAAGCGTGAGGACTCAACAAAGGCTTACATGGACAAGCAGCTCAAGGGTGTCAGCTTCGGCGAACTGACCGCTGACTTCACCCCTGAAGACTGGGAAGGTTTCCGCCGCCTGGTCAGCGAAAGCAATATTCAGGACAAGGACCTGATTCTCAGTGTGCTGAGCATGTATAAGGACCCTGAGGAACGTGAGCGCGAAATCCACAATCTGAGCTCCGTCTTCGAACAGCTCGCCGAGGAAATCCTCCCTCAGCTCCGCTATAGCCGCATCACTGCCAAAATCAACGTTATCGGCAAGAGCGACGACGAAATCGCCGCTGCCTATGCCAAGAATCCCGCATCGCTGAGCGTTGATGAGCTCCTTTACTATGCAACTCTCACTGACTCTGCCGATAAGCGCGCCGAAATCTATTCAGCCGCCGCTGAAGTTTATCCGACGGATTATCGCACGTTTAATAACCTCGGCATGGCTCAGTATCAGCTTGGCGACTTTGACGCCGCCCGCGCCTCATTCGCTCAGGCTTCACGCCTTGCTCCTCAGAGCGCCGAACCGCAGATGAACATCGGCCTGGTCAACCTCGTTGAAGGACGATATGATGATGCCCAGAGCCGCTTCGGTGCTGCCGCCGGTGTCCCCGAATTGGGTGAAGCCCTCGGCGTTTACTATCTGAAGCAGGGCGACAACGCCGCTGCCGCTCAGGCAATGGAAGGCGTTACGAGCAATAACGCCGCCCTGGCTCAGATTCTCACCAAGGATTATTCAACGGCCAAGCGCACCCTCGCCGCCATCGACGAGCCGGACGCTACTACTTATTACCTGACCGCAATCCTCGGCGCTCGCACTAATAATGAGTCGATGCTCACTAACGCACTGCGCCAGGCTATCCGCCTCGACCCGAAGATGGCCGCCAAGGCAAGCCAGGATATGGAATTCAGCCGCTTTAACCTTTCAGGCGTACTCTAAATCAGTATGGAAAGAAAATTCACCCGCGTCTTGCTGAAACTCAGCGGCGAAAGTCTTGCCGCCGGACAGGGCCATGGCATCTCTACGGAGCGCCTCGAGCAATACGCCCGCCAGATCAAGGAAGCCGTAGGCCGCGGCATTGAAGTGGCCATCGTCATTGGCGGCGGCAACATTTTCCGTGGACTCGCCGGCGCCAGCAAGGGCTTTGACCGCGTCAAGGGCGACCAGATGGGCATGCTCGCCACTGTTATCAACTCCCTGGCTCTCAGCTCCGCACTGGAAGCCATCGGCCAGCCGGCCGAGGTCCTCACCGCAATTGCCATGCACCCCATCGGCAAGCATTACAGCAAGTGGGCCGCCATCGACGCCATGAAGGCCGGAAAAGTGGCCATTCTCAGCGGTGGCACCGGAAATCCGTTCTTCACCACTGACACCGGCGCCGCACTCCGCGGAGTCGAAGTGGAGGCCGACGTGATGCTCAAGGGCACCCGAGTTGACGGAATCTATACCGCCGACCCCGAAAAGGACCCCACTGCGACCAAATTTGACCGCATAACCTATGATGAAGTCTACTCCCGAGGACTCAAGGTCATGGACCTGACCGCTACAGCCCTCTGCAAGGAAAACGGACTCCCCATCATCGTCTTCGATATGGACACCCCCGGAAACCTCAGCAAGGTCCTCAGCGGTGAAAACATTGGCACATTAGTCTACTAATTTACCTTAAATCAATAGAAAAATGGAAAAACTTAACAAAATCATCGACCAATTTGACATAAAAGGCACCGTAAGCGAAGTTAAGCCCCTTGGCAACGGCCTGATTAACGATACTTACGTAGTGCGCACCGAGGGTGATACCCCTGACTATGTTCTTCAGCGCATCAACCATCATATCTTCACTGATGTTGAAGGCCTGCAGCACAACATTGAGGCCGTTACCCGCCATATCCGCCGCAAGCTCGAAGCCGCCGGCGAAACCGATATCGACCGTAAGGTGCTCACCTTCGTCCCCCTCAAGCATGGCGACAAGACCTATTATTTTGATGGCGAAAGCTACTGGCGCGTAATGGTTTTCATTCCTCGCTCCAAGACTTTTGAAGCCGTTACCCCGGAAAGCAGCCGCGATGCCGGCCGCGCCTTCGGCCGATTCCAGAGCATGCTCGTCGACATCCCCGAACAGCTCGTTGAAACCATCCCTGACTTCCACAATATGGAACTGCGCCTGCGTCAGCTTCGCGAAGCTGTTGCCGCTGACCCCGTAGGCCGCGTCAAGGAAGTGCAGCCCCTGCTCGACGAACTCGAAAAGCGCGCCGACGAAATGTGTAAGGCTGAACGCCTCCACCGCGAAGGCAAGCTCCCCAAGCGCATCTGCCACTGCGACACCAAGGTCAACAACATGATGTTTGACGAAGACGGCAAGACTGTACTCTGCGTAATTGACCTCGACACGGTGATGCCCTCATTCATTTTCAGCGATTTCGGCGACTTTATGCGCACCGGAGCTAACACCGGCGCCGAGGATGACAAGAACCTCGACAACGTTGAGTTCAACATGGACATCTTCAAGGCCTTCACCGAGGGTTACCTCTCTACGGCCAAGGACTTCCTTCTCCCCATCGAGATTGAAAACCTCCCCTATGCCGCCGCTCTGTTCCCCTATATGCAGACCGTGCGCTTCCTTGCCGACTACATCAACGGTGACACCTATTATAAGATTCAGTATCCGGAGCACAACCTCGTGCGCTCAAATGCCCAGTTCAAACTGCTGCAGAGCGTCGAGAAGCACACCCCGGAAATGAAAGCCTTCATCGAAACCCTCAAATAACAATGGTTTAACAATGGTTTAACAATGGTTTAACAATGGTTGAACGGTTGTTGAACAATGGTTTAACAGTTGTTTAAATCTCAACCAACATTCAACCACTGTTAAACCACCGTTCAACTACCGTTAAACCTTAAACTTTAAACCTTCAACTTTAAACTTTCAACATATCCCAAATCTAATGGAAATTTCAGGAAAAATCATCCAAAAGCTCCAGCCCCAAGGAGGTACCAGCAAGGCCGGAAATCAATGGAAAAAGCAGGAATACGTGCTCGAAACGCAGGAAACATACCCCAAAAAGGTCTGCTTTCACTTCTTCAACGATAAAGTTGACCAATATCCCCTTAACATCGGCGACGATGTAACAATCAGCTTCGACGTTGAAAGCCGCGAATTTAATGGCCGCTGGTACACCGATATCCGTGGCTTCAAGGCCGAAAAGAACGGAGCCGCTGCCGCTGCCGGTGCGCCCATCCCCCCGAATAACAATGCCGCCGCATTCCCCGGCGACTTCCCTCCCGCTCCCGCTGATTTGACCCCCACTCCCGGAGCAACTGACGATCTTCCGTTCTAAAAAACTAACTGACAGACAGTGAATCAAGAAGGATTTGTGCGCGTTGGCGCCGCAGTCCCGCGCGTAGTGCCGGCCGACTGCGACGCCAATGCCGCGTCAATAATCGAGCTTTGCCATGAGGTAGCCGCCCGGGGAGTCAGACTTGTCGCATTCCCTGAATTAGCCATTACCGGATATACCTGTGGCGACCTTTTCCTGCAAGACGCCCTGCTCGAGGGCTCACGCCGCGCCCTGGAGAATATTGCCGTTGAGACGGCCCGACTGCCATTGGTGGTCATCGTCGGTGTGCCTATGCGCGTCGAGGGTGTCTTATGTAACTGTGCAGCAGTTATTTCCAGCGGAAAAGTTCACGCTTTAGTCACTAAAACCTACCTCCCGAACTACGGCGAATTCTACGAAAAACGCTGGTTTCATGCCCTCCTTCACCCCAATTCAACCCTCTTTGAGCTCGACGGCTTCCACTTTGGAGTTGAAATCTGTGAAGACCTTTGGGCGCCGATTCCCCCGAGCCGACATCTCTCGCTCGCCGGAGCCGAGGTGATTGTCAATCTTTCTGCCTCTAATTCGTTAGTAGCCAAGCGTAAAGCGTTGACCCGCCTTATCGTGGCCGAATCGGCCTCGCAGCACTGCGCCTATGTCTATTGCTCGTCAGGCTACGGTGAATCGACCACCGATTGCGTCTTTGACGGTAAGGCAATCATTGCCGACAATGGCTTCCTCCAGGCTGACTCCCAACGCTGGCAGCGCGACCCCTTCTTTGAGATGGCCGACATTGACATTGAGCTCATCAAGTCTGAACGCAATGCCAACGGGACATTCTGTGACTGCGCCCAACGCGAAAACTCCACCAATTCCTTCGAGATTATTAACGTCACGCCGAAAACTCCGGCCTTGGTCTCAGATGACTTCATCCGCAAGGTTGACTCTCGCCCCTTTGTGCCGTCTGGTCCGAAGGCTTTGGCCGACAACTGCGATGAAATAGCCTCAATTCAGGCTCTGGGACTTGCCCGCCGCCTCCAGGCAACGGGATGCAAGTCGCTCACCATCGGCATCAGCGGCGGCCTGGACTCAACCCTGGCCCTGCTCGTCGCCGTCAAGACCTTTGATATGCTCGGCCTTGACCGCAAAGGAATCATTGCCGTCACCATGCCCGGATTCGGAACCTCCGGACGCACCAAGAATAATGCCGACGCACTGATGCGCCATCTCGGGGTGACAATCCGCGAAATCCCCATCGGTCCGGCCGTAATGCAGCATTTCAAGGACATAGACCATGACCCGGAGCAGCGCGACGTTACCTATGAGAACGCTCAGGCACGCATGCGCACCCTGATTCTGATGGACATCGCCAACCAAACGGGCGGAATGGTCCTCGGAACCGGCGACCTCTCCGAGCTGGCCCTGGGATGGGCTACGTATAATGGCGACCATATGAGCATGTATGGAATCAACGCCGGAGTCCCCAAAACGGCTGTGCGCGAAGTCGTTAACCGCTTTGCCGAGCTTGACCCGGAACTTGCTCCGACCCTGCGTGATATTATTGACACTCCCGTGTCGCCCGAGCTCCTCCCCGCCGACTCCAAAGGGGAGATTGCCCAGGTTACGGAAGACCTCGTCGGCCCCTATGAGCTCCATGACTTCTTCCTCTATCATCTGGTGCGCTTCCGCCGCCGCCCCAAAAAGATTTTCCTCCTGGCCTGCAAAGCCTTCCGGGGAGAATATGAACCCGAAGTCATCGCCCGATGGCTCAAGACTTTCATTCGCCGCTTCTTCAGTCAACAGTTTAAGCGCTCCTGCCTCCCTGACGGACCGAAAGTTGGCACCGTCGGCCTCAGTCCGCGCGGCGACTGGCGAATGCCCTCTGACGCGAGTGCTAAATTATGGCTTAGCGAAGCCGAACAATTATGATCAAACACTTTTTAATCACCGCCCTTACCGGCATGAGTGCCGTGTCGCTCCATGCCTCTATTGTTGAACGGACGGACACCCTCCGTGAAGTTACTGTTACGGCAATCAAACAAGCCGAATCGCTCAACCTGCAACCCGTGGCCGCAACGACCATCGGCGAGAAGGCCATTGACCGCTATAACATCACTTCGATGAAGGATGCCTCCGAACTGGTCCCAAACTTCTTCATGCCTGACTATGGCTCGCGAATGACCTCAAGCATCTATGTCCGCGGCCTCGGCTCGCGCATGGAGCAGCCCGCCGTCGGCCTCAACGTTGACAATATCCCCGTGCTCAATAAGAATGACTATGATATTGACCTCTTTGATATTGAGCGAATTGAAGTGCTCCGCGGGCCCCAAAGTGTGCTTTATGGCCGCAACACCATGGGCGGTTTGATTAATATCTACACCCTCTCCCCCCTGAATTATCAGGGCCTCAGACTCCTTGAAGAATGGGCAAGCCATAACAGCTGGCGCACTGCCATGGGCCTCTACCATAAATTCTCGCCCAAGTTCGGACTCGGCTTTGACCTCAATGCCGCCGGAACCTACGGTCAGGAGTTTAACCTCTGGACAAAGGAAAACTTCCCGCAGCAAAAACACAGGGCCGACCAGGCCGAGCAATATGCCGGAAAATTGAAGTTGGCCTTCCTCCCGCTGGAGAACGTCTCGATTGACAATGTCATCACCTTCAATTATAACCGCCAGGGAGGCTATCCCTACATTAAAGCCGGCGAAAAATACGTCAATTATAACGACACCTGCCATTATGACCGAACCTCGGTCAGCGAGGGCCTGACGGTTCAATGGCGCGCCCCGGGATTCACCCTGAGCTCCATCACCGGCCTGCGATATCTCGACGATGCAATGACCCTTGACCAGGACTTCACTCCGGAAAGCTACTTCACTCTGACTCAGAAGCAAAAGGAATGGACGTTTACCCAGGACTTCGTTGCCCGAGGTTCCAAGGGACGCCACTACAGCTGGATGGGAGGCATTTTCGGATTCCTGCGCCATACGCGAATGAAAGCACCTGTGACGATGCTCCATGACGGCATTCAGCACCTGATTATTGACAATATGCCCGCCTTCCTGAATCCCAAATGGGACAGCGACCAATTTGTCCTCAACTCTGATTTCACCCTCCCGGTCTGGGGCCTGGCGGCTTATCATCAGAGCGAAGTGAAGCTCGACCGCTGGACGCTGACCGCCGCACTACGCCTTGACTATGAACATTCAGCCATGTTCTATGACTGCAACGCCATGACCGGAGTAACCGTCATGGGCCGCCATATGGAGCTGCTGGCTGATAAGGACGGCCACCTCAAGCAGCATTTCCTTGAACTCCTGCCCAAGCTGACGGCTACTTACCGCCTGCCGATGCCTGAGGAATCAAACGTCTATGTCTCTATTGCCAAGGGTTACAAATCAGGCGGCTATAACACTCAGATGTTCAGTGATATACTCCAAAATGAGCTTATCCCTGATATGGGTGGTCAGCCAAAGCCGGACTATGACGTCAACACCGTTACGAGCTATAAGCCCGAAAAATCATGGAACTATGAAGTCGGCGGCCACTTCACATGTGCACAAGGACGCATAATGACCGACCTGACCGCATTTTATATTGACTGCACTGACCAGCAGCTGACCGTGTTCCCTGACGGGACCACAACCGGTCGCATGATGACCAATGCCGGACGAACCCGCTCCGTCGGCGCCGAAGTAAGCATCACCGCCCGCCCGACTACGCGCTGGAACATCCGCGCATCTTATGGCTTCACTGATGCCCGCTTCCTGAAATACACTGACTTTGAGGATGGTGAGGAAATCAGTTATCGCCACAAAGTGATTCCCTATGCTCCGCGCCACACGGTCTTTGCCGCCGTTGAGTATCGCCAGCCCCTGCCGATGTGGTGGTTCAACGGTATTTCTTTCCGGGTTGACTGCCGCGCCGCCGGGCCCATCTACTGGAACGAAGAAAACACCCGCCGTCAGGACTTTTATGCCCTCCCCGGAGCCGCAGTCTCCCTGCAGTTGCAGAAGGTTTCCCTTGATTTCTGGGCAACTAACATACTAAATCAGCGCTACGATACGTTCTATTTCAAGTCCATCGGCAATGAGTTCACTCAGCGCGGACACTCCCGCCGCCTCGGCGTCACTCTCAGATATATAATGTAATCTCTTCCTTAACACCCGTTTTTTATGAAAAAACTCTTTCTCTTGTTCCTTCCGGCCTTGATTGCGCTCTCAGCCTGCCAGAAGGTTGATTATAACGTTGAATTAGACTCTTATAAGGACAATGTCGTCGTTGTTGAAGACCAGTACTCCGGAACGATTTACGTCAGCGATGAAGGTCAGTTCAACGTTATCGGCGACCTCTATAACCAGAGTTTCGCCATCGAACTTAACAACGTCAGCCTCTATCCCGGCGCAACCCTCATTTCAGGCCGTATCGGCAATCTCGTGCAATACTTTATGGAGAAGGGTCAAACCCCGGAAGAAAAGGAAATCCCCATCTACTTCTTCTTCCGTCAGGAACCTACCTCACGCCTCTCCGGCGACCTGGAGACCTCTTCAATGAAGTTTGCCTATCTGACCAGCACTTATTGGCTCTCATTCACCTCCGACTCGCGTTATAACGTCTGGGCTACTCCCCGCGTCCGCCCTCTCTATGCGGTTGAAAACTCCATTCTCAGCCCCGTTGCGGCCGGTACGCAGACTGAAAATGCAATCCAGCCGGAATATAAATTCACCGTCGATGTCCAGTCCCAGACCATTTCAGTCAAGGCCACCGGAGTGAAATTCCCCCAGGACAAGGCTGACGTAACCCAGACCCTCAGCTTCAACACCATGGAATGGCGCGACATCCCCGTTGCCTTCTCCTCCGCCGGCTATTCCTTCTCAGTTGACGAACTCATCCCTTACATCAACGGCAGCGCCGCCCCCGAACACAAGATTACTAATCTGCAGGGAGAAATCTCCTACGATTATGAAGGCCGCAAGGTCGTTTCCTATAAAATGCTCAATAAGGATAACAAAAACATATTCATCGACACGAAGTTTAGCCTCGTGAGAATCTTACCCGATTAACCATCATTATGCCCTCAATTTCGCAACGCGGCATGGACATGCCGCAATCGCCTATTAGGAAACTCGTCCCCTTGAGCAACGACGCCAAGCGCCGTGGGCTCAAGGTTTACCATCTCAATATCGGCCAGCCGGACCTGCCGACTCCCGCCGAGGGCCTTGAAGCCCTCAAGCATATTGACCGCACCATCCTGGAGTATTCTCCCTCGGAAGGACTCCTCTCCCTGCGCAAGAAGCTCAAGGATTACTATGAGCGGTTTAACATCAACGTTGACGTGGACGATATTATCGTCACGGCCGGCGGCTCCGAGGCAGTCCTCTTCGCCTTCATGGCCTGCCTTGACCCCGGAGATGAAATCATTGTCCCCGAGCCCGCCTACGCAAATTATATGGCCTTTGCCATTTCCTGCGGTGCCAAGATTGTAACCGTCCCCTCGTCAATCGAAACGGGTTTCGCGCTCCCCTCAGTCGAGGAGTTTGAAAAACTCATCACCCCCCGCACCAAGGGCATCCTCATCTGTAACCCCAATAACCCGACCGGTTATCTCTACACGATGAAGGAGATGATTCAGCTCCGTGACCTGGTCAAGAAATATGACCTCTACCTCTTCTCTGACGAGGTTTATCGCGAATTCTGCTATACGGGCGCGCCTTATATCTCGGCGTTCCATCTGCCCGGAATTGAGGAGCAAGTGGTGCTGATTGACTCCGTCAGCAAGCGTTATAGTGAGTGTGGTATCCGCATCGGCGCTATCATCACCAAGCATAAGGAACTGAAAAAGAGCATCATGAAATTCTGCATGGCCCGTCTCTCGCCGCCCCTGTTGGGCCAGATTGTGGCCGAGGCCTCGATTGACGCCGCCCCGGAATATATGCTCATGAACTATAATGAATACGTCGAGCGCCGTAAATTCCTCATTGACGGGCTCAACCGCATCCCCGGATGCTATTCGCCGATTCCAATGGGCGCGTTCTATACGGTTGTCAGCCTCCCGGTTGACGATGCAGATAAGTTCTGCGAATGGTGTCTGAAAGAGTTTGACTATGAGGGACAGACCATCTTCATGGCCCCCGCCAGCGGATTCTATACAACTCCCGGCGCCGGAAAAAATGAAGTCCGCATGGCCTATGTCCTCAAAAAGGAAGACCTCGCCGCCGCCCTCAAGGTCCTGGCCGAAGCCCTCAAGGCTTATCCCGGACGAACAATCTAAAAACCGCTCTAAGAATTTAAATTATGGAACTTTCAAAGGTTGCTTATGGCGATGTCAAGGACCTCCACTTTGATATCGCCATCCTCCCCTGGGGCGCTACGGAGCCTCATAATCTTCATCTGCCTTATCTGACTGATGCCATTTTGGCCCATGAGGTCAGTGCCGATGCCGCCAAACTGGCCGAGGAGCGTTATGGCGTCCGCGCGATGGTCCTCCCTGCGCTCCCCTTGGGTGCCCAGAATCCCGGCCAGCGCGAACTCCCCTTCTGTATTCATTATAGCCATCAGACTCAGTTTGCCGTCCTCCGTGATATCGTTCACTCGCTTAACCATCAGGGAATCAAACGCCTGCTGATTGTCAACGGCCATGGTGGAAACACTTTCAAGCCCTTTATCCGCGACTTGGCCGTAGAGCTGCCTGACTTCCTCATTGCCGTCAGCGAATGGTTTGCGGTGCTCCCCGCCAAGGAATATTTTGACAATCCCGGTGACCATGCTGATGAGCTCGAAACCTCCGTCATGATGCATTATCATCCGGAACTCGTTGACCTCAGCCGCGCCGGTGAGGGTAAAGCTAACCCCTGGCCAGCGGAATCGCTCCGCAAAAAAGTGGCATGGGTGCCCCGAAACTGGCTCAAAACCACTGCTGACACCGGCATCGGTGACCCCTCGGCCTCAACAGCGGAAAAGGGCGCAAGCTATGCCGCGGATTGTGCGGCTGCCTACGCCCTTTTGCTCAAGGAGTTAGTTGATTTAGACGTTTAAGATCTGTGCGGCGTGAGCCGACGTCTTGATTTGTTTGGGCAGGATTACCCGCTCAACTGTGCCTTCCGGACTGATGATAAATGTAGTTCGGAAGGTTCCCATATATTTACGGCCATACATTGACTTCTCGCCCCATACTCCAAACGCCTCCAAGAGCTTATGCTCCGGGTCGGATATCAGCGGGAAGGGAAGTGAATTTTTGTCGATAAACTTCTTGTGCTGAGCCGCGGAGTCTGCGCTGACGCCGATTACCTGATAACCGGCATCAAGCAGCTCCTGATAATTATCGCGCAGATTGCAGGCCTGAGCCGTACACCCTGAGGTCAAATCCTTCGGGTAAAAATAGAGCGCAATCTTCTTGCCGGGATAGTCACTGCGGCGAACTTCCTTGCCGTCTTGGTCCAATCCTAACAGGTCAGGCACTTGGTCTCCTACTTGATAAGCCATAGCTCTCTATTTTCTTAACGGCGCTTGGCCATGATGGCTTTTTCGACTTCCGCCTTGACGGCATCGCCGCGAAGGTCGCGGGCAACGATTTTGCCGGCGGGGTCAATCATCAGGATGCAGGGAATACCCATGATTCCATAAGCGTCGGTAACCGCGCGGCTTGCTTCCTTGGGCATGGTGATGACGGGGTAGGGGATACCAAGCTCCTTGACGGCCTTGTCGGTGGCTTCAATGTCGTCCCAAACGGCTACGCCGATTACGTCAATTCCCGCTTCATTATACTGCTTGTAGATTTCAACCAGTCCGGGAATTTCCTGGCGGCAGGGCTGACACCATGATGCCCAGAAGTCTACGATTGTGTAGCGGCCCGGGGTAATAAATTCGCTGAGCTTGCGGGTTGAGCCGTCGGCCTGAAGAATGTCAACGTCGACGTAGGGATTGCCTGCCTGAGTCTTCTCCTTGTTTTCAGCAGCTTCGAGGATGCGCTTTGCATTGGGGTCTGCCGCAACAACGGTGTCGTTGGCCATGATGGTGCGGAGCTGTTCGGCATTATAGAAGGGTGCAAACTGCTGGAACACCACCTGATTATAAAGGTTGTTGGGATTCTCCTTAACGAAGTCAACCGCGGCGGGTACGAGGCCATTGTCAATGATGGAATCCTGAACGGCATCGTCAGTAACCTTCTGGAGCTCTTCAATCACTCCGAGAGTGGTCGTCATATACTTGGCGAAAGCATCGTTGGTCTTGGTGCCAACGGCCAGGTTATCCTTGTTAAAGGAGATGTTTCCGGGCTCGATTACGGCCTGATTCAGGGGCATGCCGGCTGAGACGATAACGCCCATAGTAGGCTTCGTAACGGTGCCGGAGATGGTGACAATAGTGTCGTTTGCAAGGGCAGAACCCAGTGTGTCACCGTTACTTACGTTAAGCACGGCTACAGTCTGGCCGACGGCCGTCTCCGGGACGGTCACTTTCAGTGAAAACTTGTCGCCCGGTCCGCAGGCGGCAAGAAGCATGGCGGTTGCGCCAAGCGCAATCATTGATTTTTTCATTTCGTTTTTTTAAGTTATGGTTATGTTGTTATTTTTGTGCAAAGTTACAGTAAAATTTCGGAAAACATCATGAATTATAGAAATTTAACCTATCGGAACGATTTTTTTGAAATGAAAAAGCAATTATTTAAATTATTTTGACTAACTTTGCAGGGTTAATACCATGAAATTTCATTAATAATCAATTCAACGTATAAAAAAACCGCTATGAGTCAACAAACAAAGCAATGGGGAGCCATCATCGTAATGATCGCGCTCTTCGCAATGATTGCCTTCGTGACCAACCTGTGCACGCCTATGGCAACCATCATCAAGAACCAGGGAGAAATCTCCAACGTTTTGGCCCAGATTGGTAACTATGGCAACTTCGTCGCTTACCTCGTGATGGGTATTCCCGCCGGTATGCTTATCAGCAAGTTCGGCTATAAGAAGACCGCCCTTATCGGTCTCGTTGTCGGCATTATCGGCATCGTTATCCAATGGCTGAGCGGCGTCATCGACGGCATGGGCCAGGAGCTCGGTGTTGTCTTCGCCGTTTATCTTATCGGCGCGTTCATTGCCGGCCTCTGCATGTGTATCCTCAACTGCGTTGTTAACCCGATGCTTAACATCCTTGGCGGCGGCGGCAACAAAGGTAACCAGCTCATTCAGCTCGGCGGTGTCTTCAACTCTTCAGCTGCCGTTGCCTGCTATATCCTCATGGGCGCTCTGATTGCTGACGTTACCCGCTCCAAGATTGCCGACGTTGAAATCGCGCTGATGATTGCCCTCGCAATCTTCGTCGTTGCTTTCGTCGTTATCTACTTCACCAAGATTGAAGAACCTGCTCAGGCCCCCGTTCAGCTCAGCCTCATCAAGGGCGCTATGAGCTATCGCCACTTCGCCCTCGGCGCCCTCGGCATCTTCCTCTATATGGGCATCGAAGTCGGCACCCCCAACTTCGTTCAGCAGTATCTTATCAACGAACGCGGCATGGCCGGTAACATTGTCGGCCTCCTCGTTGCCGTTTACTGGTTCATGATGCTCATCGGCCGCCTCGTCGGCGCTTCTATCGGCGGTAAATTCAGCGCCCGCGCAATGATTACCACCGTCAGCATCGCCACTCTCGCACTCGTCCTCTTCGGCATGTTCGCCCCCACTGACGTCCTCGTTAACTTCCCCGGCATTGACTGGGGCACTCTGACCGTCGTTTGGGCTGAAATCCCCGTCGGCATCTTCGCATTCCTCCTCGTCGGCCTCTGCACCTCAGTTATGTGGGGCGCTATCTTCAACCTCGCCGTTGAAGGACTCGGAAAGTACACCGCAATCGCCTCCGGTATCTTCATGACTATGGTATTCGGCTGCGCCGTGATGATGTTCATCCAGGCATATGTCGCTGACGCCGTTGGCTACATCAACTCTTACTGGGTTGTCGTTGCCTGCGCCGCTTACCTCCTCTTCTACGCCCTCGTCGGCTCTCGCGTTACCAAGCGCGCCGACCAGGAATAATTATTCCTCTTCACGAATTGTTAATAACTTGTTAATAAAAAGAGCCGGTGAAATTTTCCCCGGCTCTTGTTTTTTTACTACCTTTGCATCTCAATTAAGATAATATATCCCAAATCACTGACATGAACTGGTTCGAATGTAAAGTCGCTTACCACAAATTAGTGGAAAACGGTCTCCAAAAGAAAGTAACAGACACCTTTATGGTTGACGCCCTGAGCTTCACTGAAGCCGAGGCTCGCGTCATTGAGGAAGTCACGCCCTACGTCTCCGGCGAAATGGACGTAACCTCAGTGAAAAAAACCAAGATTGCTGAGATCTTCCGCGATGACTCCGCCGACAAATGGTATCTCGTTAAAGTCGCATTCATCACCATTGACGAAAAAACCGCCGTTGAAAAACGCGCCATCTCCCAGATTCTCGTCGCCGGCTCCAACTTCAAAAATGCCTACGATAACTTCCTCGAAGGAATGAAAGGCACAATGGCTGACTATGAAATCGTTTCCATCAATGAAACGCCCATTCTCGATGTCTATGCCGCTAAACTCGAACTCCCCGCAAATAGCTGACCGCATTCTCCAACTCCGTAGCCAGCTCCCCCCGGAAGTCGAGCTCGTTGCCGTCAGCAAGTTCCATCCCCTTGAAGCCGTCAAGGACGCATACTCCGCCGGTCAGCGCCTCTTTGGCGAAAGCCGAGTCCTCGAACTCGCCGAAAAAGCCGCGCAAATGCCCCCGGACTGCATCTGGCACTTCATCGGACACGTGCAAACCAACAAGCTCCGTCGCCTCCTCCCCGCCGTCAACATGATTGAAAGCGTTGACTCCGAACGACTCCTCCGCCTCATCAGCGCCGAAGCTCTCCGGATTAACCGACCCGTCAAAGTCCTCCTCCAGGTCCACGTCGCCGCCGAAGAAACCAAAACCGGATTCTCCCCCCTGGAACTATTGGAATGTGCGCGCGCGTGTAAGGACCTCCCCGCCGTTCAAATCTGCGGCGTGATGGGTATGGCCTCAAACACTGACAATCTTGACCGCATCAACGCTGACTTTGAAGCAATCGCCGAGGTCGGACGCAAACTCCGCGAAATCATCCCCCGGGCAACCGAGCTAAGCATGGGAATGAGTGGCGATTGGCCCCAAGCCGTCGCCCACGGAGCCACTCTCGTTCGCATCGGAACTGACATTTTCGGACTAAGAAATTAATATTTTTAAACTTTTTTACAAAAAATTGTTATTAATTCAAAAAAAGTTCGTAACTTAGCACCGCGAAAAGTGCCTTAACACGCACAAAAAACACGTAAACTATTTATTTAACTCAATAACTCATAACTGCTTATGAAAAAAATCATGACTCTGGCACTTGCCTGCGCAGCTATGCTTGGCAGCAACGCAATCGCTCAGGAAGTGACCTACGTTGAAGATCCCGCTCAGGGCTACACCTTCAACAAATTCAAATCTAACTGGTTCATCACCGCTGAAGGTGGCGTTAACATGCAGTTCAGCAAGCACGACGTTCAGCGCGAATGGTCTGACCGCTTCGCTCCCGCTTTCGGTCTCCAGGTTGGCAAATGGTTCTCTCCCATCATGGGCTTCCGTGGCGGTATCACCTACATGGGCTCTAAGGGCGTTGCCAAGAACGCTACTGCTTTCGGCCTCGTTTACGGCGAAAACGGTCAGCCCGAAATGTACAAGGACTACTACAAGACCAAAGTTGGCAACCTCGGCATCAACTTCGACGCTATGCTCAACGTTACCAACTGGTGGTGTGGCTACAAGCCCAACCGCGTCTACAACTTCATCGCTTATGTAGGTGGCGCAGCCTACGCCGGCTTCGAACACAAAGTTGGCAGCGACAGCAAGTGGGACAAGCACTTTGACACCAACATCGCTCTCCGCGGCGGTATCATCAACAGCTTCAACGTCAGCAAGCAAGTTGCCCTCAGCCTCGACATCCGCTACACCTGCATCGGTGCTCGTCAGGAAGCCGGCTACAACTACGGCGCTCTCGTTAACAACGCTTCTGCTTTCCTCGGCGTTACTTACCTCTTCAACCAGCGCACCTGGACTGCACCCATCGTGCCCGTTTGTCCTCCTGCTGAAAACTGCGACCCCATCCGCGCTCGTCTCGCAGAAGTTGAAGCTCGCCTCGCTGACACTCAGCGCAAGCTCGACGAATGCCTCCGTCGCCCCATGCCCACTGCAGCTGCTCCCGCTCCCTGCGTGGCTCCCCTCGCTACCGTTTACTTCCCCATCGGCTCTGCTACCGTCTCTAAGACCGACGCCAACGTCCTCAAGAGCGTAGCCGCTCAGATGAAGGCTGATACCAGCGTGAAGTACGACGTTTGCGGCTGGGCCGACAACTACACCGGCACCGAAGCCATCAACAACCGTCTCCGCCAGAACCGCGCTAACAACGTTAAGAACATCCTCGTGAAGAACGGCGTTAACGCTTCTCAGCTCGACGTTACCACCAACCCCGGCGACAAGTTCTCCGGTAAGGAAAATGTTTACCTCGATCGTTGCGTAACCATCCAGGCTAAATAAATTTACTCCCTAAAAAGAGTAACCCAAGAAAGGGCATGTCAGTCACCTGACATGCCCTTTCCCTTTCCGCCCAAGTCAGCCAGTTCCGCCAGTTCCGCCAGTTCCGCCAGTTCCGCCAGTTCCGCCAGTTCAGCTGGTCCGCCCGGTCCGCCCGGTCCGCCCGGTCGGACAAGTCAGACAAGTCAGACAAGTCAGACAAGTCCGACTAATAAGTAAAAAAAAGAGCCGCGACTTGCGCGGCTCTTTTCTTATAGGGGGAGTTTGGCGGTGTGGGCGCCGGCGGAGATTAGGATTAGGTGGGTGGATGGCGGGATGGTTGCGGTGAGGGTGCCGGTGCCGGAGGCGAGGGTGCGGCCCTGGAGGTCGATGATGGCGATGGGAGTGGCCGCGGGGGCGGTGACGGTGATGGTCTGGCCGTTGCGGGTCACTTGGATGCCTGCGGCGATTTGGGCAATGCCGACAGATTCCTTGAATTCGAGTTCAATGGGGGCCGTTGCTCGTGATTCGCCGTTGTTGTATTGAGCTGAGAGGCGATAGGCGTATGTGCCGGCTTCGTCGGGGGTGTGGATGGTCTCGGTGTCGGCGGTTTCGTGAGCTTTTTCGCCGTTTACATAGAGATTGTAGCCGGTCAGACGAGTATTGGCGGGAAGTTCGCCTGCGGCCTTGAATGAGAAGTCATCAAGGAAGAGACAGTAGGAGTCATATGAGTCATGGAGCACTGCGAAATACTTGGCGCCTTCGGGGACTTCAAATTTGAATTCGGTCCATTGTTCGGGGACGATTCCGCTTTCAGGCAACCCCTCAATTTCCTTGATTTGAGTGAATGATGCGGTGTTTGAGTCAGTGGTTGAGTACCAGACGGAGATTGTTTCGTTGAGGCCGGCGGCAATGGTGAATGCGCGGCCCCAGAAGCTGATAGTCTGGGCTTGGCCGATGAGCTCCGGAGAGATGAGCAGATTGGCGTTTTGAGTCTGACATGACCAGGCTACGAGCATTGTCCTGCCGGAGTGAGTGTTGAAGTCAGCAGTGTTTTCAGGGCTCATGCCGGCAATTTCCGGGGAGAAGAGTTGGAAGGCCATCGGCATGGTGCGATAGGGGTTATTGACGTCGCCCAGGAAGGTATAGTTCTTTTCGCCGTCGAGGTCTACGAACTGCCAGTCGCCATATCCTTTGTAGGCGAAGGGTTCAGCGTCGTCGCTTTCAAATCCTTCTTCAATCTCCTTTGGGGCGGTCATGTCGGCAAATTCGGGGGCTGTCCAGGAGATTTCGGCGTTAACGTTGTCAGTCATAGCGTTGAAGTCGGCGGGCATCGGCAGGCGGGAGAAGCGGATGTCGACGTCTTGGGCGGCGGTATGGTGAATGTTGTCGGCGGATGACTTGGCGTGGGTAGTGACGGCTACTATGTCGTCAGAGAGGACGGAGGTTTTGACGTTGACCTTTGCGGAGGCAACTGTGCCGGGGTTCAGGACGTCAAACATTACGGGCTCAAGGTCTTGGCCATCGACGATTACGTGCATATGGGCCTGCGTGAGCGGCTTGGTGCCGATGTTTTCAACGGTCATCATCACGGGGATATCCTCTCCCGCCTTGACTGATTCGGCAATGGAGGCTACTGAGACTCGCATTGCTTCCTCCTTGAGGTCAATGACGCGGATATTGTCAACGGGTACGCTCCAGATTTCCTCGTCGGTGTTATGGATTGCGCGCATCAGGAAGCCTATTTGGATGTAACGGGCTGACTTATAAGGGGAGAGGTCAACGCGGCAAAGGGTCCAGTCATCAGTTGGCTGCTCCTTGAGGTCAATAGACTTGACGGCTTCAAAGTCGGCGCCGTCAACGGCCACTTTGGCTTCAATCACGGAGCCTTTGCCCTGATATTGGAACTCAAATACCGGATTTTCAGCACCTTCAAGGCTGATTTTTGTTGAGAAGAGTCCATAGGCGGAGTTAATGTCCAGGGGCATCATATAGAAGAACCCGTTATCGGCATCATGAGAGTTAAGATATTCGGGCTCAACCCCTTCGTCGGCGTCAGCATTGGTTTGCAGTTCGTTATCAAAGATTGTTCCGTTCATGACCTGCCCGGCGCTTTCAAGGTCTACTGCCCAGGATTGGGAGTAATAACCGTCGGCAAAACTTTCATAATAAGGAAGTTTTTCCGGTTGGCCGACGATGACAACGTTTGAGGCCTCGTCGAGCGAATAGTTTTCGCCCACTCCGGCGGTTACCTGATAGGCCACAAAGTCTTGCTCGTCAAATCCGGAGAAGTCAAAAGTTGCGGTCAGCTCTTTGGTTTCAATGAGTGCGGGGTCATAATAAGAGCCGAAAGCGTCAAAAACATAGTAAGTTACGTCAGAATTATCAACGTAGCCGCCCTTTTCGCCGACATTGCCGATGGGGTCCCAGGTGAGGACCACGGAGTTATAATCCTCCGAGAGGGTCGCCTTCACGTTAGAAGGGGGAAGCGGGAGGTCCATTCCGCAGAAAACGTTGTCCACCAGAGCGGCCTCGCCCGCTTCCTCGCCTATGTAGGCAATGGCTTCGGCGCGGTTATAGGCGTTATTGAAGACGTCGGTTGTTTCAAAGGTGTATTCTCCGCCGGGAATGACGTCAGTCAGCGTTGTTTTATATGCCCGGTTGACCGTAATGACAACCTCTGAGAGCTGAGTCAGCGGATTGCCCTCCAGGTCAAGGGTAGGGGCGGTATATTTTACCGTAGCCTTGAGTTGGCCCTTTTCGGCGGGAATCATTTCCAGTTTGCCTGCCGCCGGGGGAGTAACTTTTTCGGAGCTTTCCTTGACGCAGAAGTCGCTGATGGTCACGCATCCTGAAGAGCCATTGAGAGAGGTTGCATGGAATCCGAAGTAGTAATATCCTTCTTTCGCCACGATGACCGTCGTTTCAACCTTTTCCATATCTTTATGGGTGTACTTATGGGGCTCGACTGCGGTGTAGGTCATGGCGTCGACTGTCGGTTCCGTGCCATAGTAAAGGGCCACTTCGTCTTCCTTGCCCGACGACATGAACATTCCCTCCTTGAAGCTGACGGCATAGTTTACTCCCGGGAGCAGATGGACGGGCGGCATCATGAGCCAGTCATCTTGCGATTCATCTTTTAGGGTTGTGTTTTTTACGCAGGCTGTTCCATAGCTCGTATTGAAGAGATTCCAGCCTTTACCGTCATTATTTGCGTCGATGATAGTGTAGTTATCGGCGGAGTCATCCGAGCCTTTACTGAGGGAGATTTCCACGGGGACTTCAAGGGCATTTTCAGGTGCAATCAGCGGATCTTTGCAAACTTCCATTGAGAAGTTGCATATCTTAGGTGTGCCGGAATTGGCCTTTTCAGAAGTGCAGTGGAATCCGAAATAGTATTCTCCGGATTCCGGGGCCATGAATTGCGCTTCCTTGGTTTGGAAGACCTTGTTGTTATAACCGTAGGTAAACTCGGGGACAACGGTGAGGGTCATTCCTTCAACGCTCTGCTCGGTTCCGGCAAAGAGGGCGAGTTTATCCTCGATCTTGCTGAGGGTCATGTCATAGTCAAACTTGACCGTGTAAAATTCTCCGCCTTCCAGGCTGATTGCGGGCGAAATCAGCCAGTCGTCGGCCTCATCATTCGTCGGCGACATGCAGACGGAGTAAGTGGAGAATCCGCCGGGCTTCCATGTCTTGGAGTCCTGATTGGCGTCAACGACGAGATACTGATTGGTAACGTCCGGCTCGTTTTTTCCGAGCGAGTGAATGAAGGGCACGGAGACGGCCTCCGGGGCGTCCGAATAGACTTGCGGGGCCATGTGGCGGCTCGCTTCGCGCTTTGTCAGCTGCTTGATGGCGCCGCCCGGGGTCAGTTGCCTTTCGGGTAGTGCGGCCCAACCGGCCATAGCGACTCCGGCGGCTGCGGCAAAGAGTAAAAGTTTTTTCATTTTAAGTGGAATAAGTTGGTTAAAATGATTGGTTTTATTGGAAAATTGACGCAAATTTACGGACTTTTCTTGACAAATGCAAAATAATCATGCGGATTTGCTGCCATTGGTAGCAAATCCGCATGGGGGTACTTGGTTTTTTTAGGTATTTTGGATTTAGGTTATTGAGGGCGGACGAAGGTTTGACGTTGTTTGTGAATCTCGGCAGTCATCATGTTGTCAGACTGGAAGTGGATATCGTCAAATTCATGTATTTTGGTGATTACGTCGTTCATTCCGTGGGTTGCCTGGTCGCGGAACGCTTTCAGGACCTGCGGGGAGACGGTTGCGGTGGAGTCCGTGTCATAGTTGGTCAGGACGCTTGCAATTGCGAACTGTACATCGGGGTCAACGTCGACCTTGAGGGTAGCGGGGTCAAAGGCGAGTTTGATTTCGTCTTCGTCATGCGCATGCCAGAGCCCGCTGACGGTGGCTACAGCGGCGGCCGTGGCGCTGACGGGGGCGGTGCCCTCGGCGTTGATCTGCGAGTTGATGGGCAGGGTTATTGAAATCCGGGCAGTCATGGTGACGGTTCCTTCGGAGCCGGAGCCCACTTTGGTGAATTCATAAACGGGTGTATATGTGCCGTCAGTGACGGTTTTCTTGTCGAATCTAACAGAAGTGCCGCTCCAGGGACCTGAGATTTTGGTGGCAAGGCGTGATGAAGAATCACAGGCGGTTACGTAGCCCAGGGTGGCTACTACGGTGAGAACGGTCAGAATGGCTGAAGTTTTAAATTTCATAGATGAGTAATGTTAAATAGTTTCTACATTTGATAACACTCCACCTCTAAAAAAGGTTCACCTTACCCGCAAAAAAAATGAGAGCCGGCTCTCGCGCAGAAGCGTGGAGCCGGCTGAAAAGGGGAAATAGTAGGATATTATTTTTTGATGACGGGGACTCCGGCGCGGCGGATGTTTTTGATTTTTCCGATTTTCTTCAGCGCGGGAGCGTGATAGGGGGCGTAGACGTCCCATTGTGAATCTGCATCGGGGAAGAAGTTGACGCGGAGGGTAGTAACGCCGCCTGTCTTAGCCTTGGCATAAATCAGCAGGGAATACCATTTTTCTTCAAGGTCAGATTGTGAGAAGGTGTATTCGCCGAGGTTGTTGATGTCGTTAGTGATGTCAATAGCGTCGCCGCCCATAGCGAGTTCGGGATAAGTATAGCCCATGTTGATGCGGTCACTGACGGTATTTTCATCGAGGAGGCGCACGTAGGCTTCCTCAACGTTGCTGGGAGTGATTTCAAAGTTCACCTTAACGAAGCGTTCACCTTTTTCTTTTGAGAAGACATTGACCAGGGGGACTTCTTCATCAGTGCTTGAGACATAGTTGAAGACGAAGGTTTTTTCCTGGACGTTGCCTTCGGCATCATAAGCGTTGACATACATGATGTATTCGCCGGGATCATAAACGGGCCAGGTGTTATTTTCTATTCCGGGTTCCATGTCGCCGGTACCGGAGAGGAAGTCCATGCTCCAGCTTTGGCCGAAAGTGCCCATCAGGAAGTCGCGGCCATAGGCTTTTTCGTAGGGTTCCATCATAGACTTCATGCCCCAGCAGGTAGTTACATAAAGGATATTGGGGAATCCGGAGAAGTTGAGAATCATGCCGAAATCATTGAATCCGCCTTCGGTAACGTCAATGTTGAGGTCGATTTCCGCGGGCTTTTCAGTTGTCAGCTCGGTGTAAGCGAAGGTTTCGAGGGGTTCGGTCGTAGCGGCATCCACTTCCCATGCGCAGAGGTAATACTTGGTTCCGGGAGTGATTTTGAAGCGATACATCTCAGAAGAGGGGTCATACTGCTGAAAGTCATTCTGAGTGACAGTAGACTTGCCGATGCTGACAAAGGCATTGGTTGACAAGGTGTATTTCAGACAGTTGAGGAAGCTCTCTTCGTCAAGATTTTCGAGCATATCGCCATACATGTCCATAGCCGTATAGTTAACGTCATAGTATGACAGGAGGTTATGGGCATAGGCAACGTTTGCACCGGCGGTATTGACGGTGTAAGTAACGGAGTTTTTGCCAACTTTGTCAACTGAGAGCCAAAGGGCCTCGTCGCTGACGTTATCAGGGAGATTGAATGTGATATAGTCAACGGCGCCGGCGGCAAACTTGGAGACAACGCGGTCGCCTTTGACCAGATACATTGTTTCATTTTCGGCCGAAGCGCCAATAGCGGCGAGAGCAACGGCAGCGGAAAGAAGTATGCGGTTCATAAAAAGGAGGTTCTTATTTCTTGATTATTTTAACAGATTGATTAGCAACGGAAACGATGTAGATTCCGGCGGGCTGGGAGGCGAGGCTGATGGTTGTCAGCTCGTCAGAGGCCACAGTGGAGATAACAGCTGCGCCCTTGAGGTTGCTGACGGTTATCTTCTGGCCATTGCTGAGTCCGGAGATATTGACAGGGCCGGATGTTTGAGCGGGCCATACGGCAATTTCGCCTTCGGCGGCAATGTTTTTGATGGCGTCCCATTCGGCATTGACAAGGATTCTGTCAATGGCGGCAAATTCAAACTCTTCAGCCTTTCCGTCAGAGAGCTTGAGGGTTACGCCCTTATCGCCGAGCTCAATGCGGTCAATATCCTTGATGGCTTCCCGGCGCTGGGAGCCGTCAGTGGAGATGATGACCACGGCCTTATCCTCAGCGGAGGCACCCATTAAGCAGGATGCGGCTAAGATGATGGTGCTTAAAACTTTGGCTTTCATTATTTGAGGCGTGCTTGGATTGCTGCGGTTTCTTCCTCATAGCCGGGCTTGGCCAGGAGGGCAAACATATTTTTCTTATAGGCTTCAACTCCGGGCTGGTTGAAGGGGTTCACTCCGAGCATATAACCGGAGATGCCACAGCCGATTTCAAAGAAGTAGATGAGCTGACCGAGGGTGTATTCGCTCAGTTCGCTGACGGAGATTACGATGTTAGGCACTCCGCCGTCGATATGGGCCAGGCGGGTTCCGAGTTCGGCCATCTTGTTGACTTCGTCAACTCGCTTGCCGGCAATGAAGTTGAGGCCGTCGAGGTTTTCTTCGTCAAAGGGGATAACCTTTTCGCGGGCGGGGCTTTCAACGTAAATTACGGTTTCAAAGATTGTGCGTTCGCCATCCTGAATCCATTGGCCCATGGAGTGGAGGTCAGTGGAGTTATCAACGGCAGCGGGGAAGATTCCCTTGTGATCCTTACCTTCGCTTTCGCCATAGAGCTGTTTCCACCATTCGCCGAAGAAATGGAGTTTGGGGTTATAGTTAACGAGGATTTCGGTCTTTTTGCCGTCGCGATAGAGGGCATTACGGGTCTGGGCATAGAGCTGAGCGGGATTTCCGGGCTTTGCGCAGATTTGTTCCATATCAGCGGCACCCTGAAGGAGGGCGCGGATGTTAAATCCGGCAACGGCGATGGGGAGCAGGCCTACGGGGGAGAGCACTGAGAAGCGTCCGCCCACGTTATCGTCGATGACGAAGGTTGCATAGCCCTCATCAGTGGCGAGTTTGCGGAGGGCGCCTTTCTTGGCGTCGGTCACGGCAACGATGAGTTTGCCGGCTTCTTCCTTGCCCACCTGAGCCTCGAGCTGGGCCTTGAGGAGGCGGAAAGCGATGGCGGGTTCAGTTGTCGTTCCGCTCTTGGAGATGACGATAATGCCAAAACGCTTGTCGGCCAGATAATCCTGGAGGTCAGCCAGATAGTCCTCGCCAATGTTTTGACCGGCAAAGAGGATTTCCGGCTTGGTGGGGGTGAAAGTGCCCTTGAGGGCTTCGATTACGGCCTTGGCTCCGAGATAAGAGCCGCCGATGCCGATGCAGACAACGGCTTCACATTCAGCGCGAAGCACATTAGCGACGCTCATGATTTCCTCAACGAGGTCAGAATTGATGGTTTCAGAGGGGAGTTTTACCCATCCGAGGAAGTCATTACCGGCGCCGGTGCCTTCCAGTACGGTTTGGAGGGCGGCGGTGCCTTCAGACTGGAGCGCGGCAACTGTTTCGTCAGAAACGGCAGCGCTTACGTTGATGTCAAACGTTTCCATTTATGTCAATTAGTATTTATTAATTAGCAATTAATGATTTAGGTTAAGTGGAGGGCCATTTTCGAGATGGCTCGACGCGGGTGTTGATTCTCATAGAGAATGGAGTAGACGGCCTCCAAAATGGGCATATCGACTCCGTAACGGCGATTGATTTCGTAGATACACTTGGTGCCGTAATATCCCTCGGCGGTCTGTTCCATTTCCATTCGGGCGGCGGTGACGGAATAGCCTTTACCAATCATGGAGCCGAAGTTATGATTTCGGCTGAATTTGGAGTAGGCCGTCACCAGGAGGTCGCCCAGATAGACGGAGTCACAGATATTGCGCGGGCGGGAATCGAGGGCGTCGATGAACCGTTCCATTTCGCGGATGGCGTTAGAGACAGTCATGGCCGTGAAGTTATCGCCTGACTTCATTCCGTGGAGGATACCGGCGGCAATAGCGTAGACGTTTTTCAGGACGGCAGCATATTCAATGCCTTCAACGTCGAGCGAGATGATGGTGCGGACGGTGTGGCTTCCGAGGCATCGCGCGGCGGCCTCGGCCATTGCAATGTCGGCACAACCGATGGTGAGGTAGCTGAGACGGTCCAGGGCTACTTCCTCGGCATGACACGGGCCGCCGATGACCATCATCCGGCTGCGGCTGACTCCATAACGCTGAATCATGTATTCAGCAATGGTCATGTTGTCCTCCGGGACGATGCCCTTGATTGCGGAGATGACGGCTTTATCGGCGAGTGATTCAGTGATTTTAGCCACATGGGCCTTGAAATAAGGGGAGGGCATTGCCAGCAGGAGCGTGTCGGCCAGGCGGACGGCCTCGTTGATATCGGAGGTGAAGTGGATTTTCTCCACATCGAACTCAACGTCAGACAGATAAGCCGGGTTATGGCCTCTTTCCTTAAATTCGGCAATACGGTCATCGCGGCGCATATACCAGACGATATGGCCGCAATTGCGCACGAGCATCTTGGCGAGGGCAGTGGCCCAGGAGCCGCCGCCCATCACCGCGATAGTCTTGATTTCCGGGGAGGAGATTTCTTCCATCAGTCTAATCAGAGGAAATCAGTCTTTCTTTTCGGGCTTCATTTGGGGGAAGAGGAGGACCTCCTGAATGGCTACCTGTCCGGTCATGAGCATGACGAGGCGGTCCATTCCGATACCCATACCGGAAGTGGGGGGCATGCCGTATTCCAGGGCGCGGATGAAGTCATGGTCAATAATCATGGCTTCGTCGTCGCCCTTATCGGCGAGCTTCATTTGCTCGACGAAGCGCTCATACTGGTCAATGGGGTCATTGAGCTCGGAGTAAGCATTGCAGAGCTCCTTGCCGTTGACCATCAGCTCGAAGCGCTCGGTCAGTTCGGGATTGGAGCGATGGCGCTTGGTCAGGGGCGACATTTCAATGGGATAGTCAGTGATGAAAGTGGGCTGAATGTATTTTCCTTCACACTTTTCGCCGAAGATTTCATCGATAATCTTTCCTTTACCCATGGTCTTGTCAATTTCAACTCCGAGGCTCTTGGCGGCTTCGCGGAGCTGGTCTTCATCCATTCCGGTGATGTCGACCCCGGTATGGTGTTTGATGGCTTCTGCCATGGTTACGCGGGCAAACGGAGCCTTGAAAGAGATGAGATTGTCGCCAACCTGCACTTCCGTGGTACCGTTGACTTCGAGGCAGATGCGTTCAATCATCTTTTCAGTGAATTGCATCATCCAGTTATAGTCCTTATAGGCCACATAGATTTCCATGCAGGTGAATTCCGGGTTGTGAGTGCGGTCCATGCCCTCGTTGCGGAAATTCTTCGAGAACTCATAGACGCCTTCAAAACCGCCGACGATGAGGCGCTTGAGATAGAGCTCATCGGCAATACGGAGGTAGAGAGGAATATCGAGGGCGTTATGGTGAGTAATGAAGGGACGGGCGGAAGCGCCGCCGGGAATTGACTGGAGGATAGGGGTTTCAACTTCCATGTAGCCATGCTCATTGAAGTAGTTGCGCATGGAGTTGAAGACCTTTGTGCGCTTGATGAAGATATCGCGCACGCCTTCGTTGACCACCAGGTCGACATAGCGGCGGCGATAGCGCAGTTCGGGGTCATCAAAGGAGTCATAGGTCACGCCGTCTTTCACCTTAACGATGGGGAGGGGACGGAGCGATTTGCTCAGGACCGTCAGCTCGCGGGCATGGACGGTGATTTCGCCGGTGCGAGTGCGGAAAACGAAGCCTTTGATGCCGATGAAGTCACCGATATCGAGGAGTTTTTTGAAGACGGTGTTGTAAAACTCTTTGTCTTCGCCGGGACAGATGTCGTCGCGGGAGACGTAGACCTGAATACGGCCGCGTGAGTCCTGAAGTTCAACGAATGCGGCTTTGCCCATGATTCGTCGTGACATGATACGTCCGGCAATAGAGACCTCACGGGCGGGGTCGAGGTCGTCAACAAATGTTTCTTTTATTTCGTCAGTATAGCCGGTTACGGGAAACTCGGCTGCGGGATAAGGCTCAATGCCCATGGCGCGCATCTGCTCCATGGAATTGCGTCGAATCTGTTCCTGTTCGCTCAGTGCCATTATATGTTTAGTGTTTAGTGTTTAGAGTTTAGAGTTTATGGTTTATGGTTTAGAGTTTAGAGAGGATTATATTATATAGTGGAGGATTTGAGGGCGAGGCCAACGCGTTCGTGGAGGCCGAAGAGGAGGTTCATGTTATGGACGGCTTGTCCGGCGGCTCCCTTGAGGATATTGTCAATAACTACGGTTATCAGCAGCCGGTTATCGACTTTTTCAAGGTGAATCAGACATTTATTGGTGTTGACCACGTCCTTGAGGTCCGGGCGGCGGTCAACGATGAAGGTAAATGAATGGTCAGCATAATAGTCCTCATAGAGATTGCGGAGCTGGTCAATGCTGACGGGCATATCCAGATAAATCGTGGCCAACATTCCGCGGGCAAAGGAGCCGCGCATCGGGATGAAGTTGATTTCCGAGTTGAAACTCGTTTGGAGGGAACGGAGCGTCTGGTTTATTTCCGGGAGATGCTGATGGGCCAGGGGATGATAAATGCTGACGTTGTCGCGATGCCAGGCGAGCTGGTTAGGGCTTGATTTCTCAACGGCGGAGCCGCTGAAGCCGGTAATGGCCGTCGCATGGATAGGGGCGTTTAAGAGCAGGTTCTTGGCGAGGGGGAGCAGGGCAAGCTCAATCGCAGTGGCGAAGGCGCCGGGGTTAGCCACTTTAGTGGCGCCTCGGACCATGCGTTTGCGGTTAAGCTCCGGGAGCCCGTAGACATAGTCATGTGAGCCGTCCTCAATTCGGAAGTCGCGGCTGAGGTCAATAATTTTCAGTCCCTCAGGGATTTCCCGCTCAGAGAGCAGGCGCGAGGTGGTTCCATGCGGATAACAGAGGAAAACCACGTCGAGGTCATCGAGCGAGTCATCATCCGTGAACCGCAAAAAGGTCTCGCCTTCCATTCCCTGATGGACCTCCGTCAGCAGTTTGCCGCTATGGAGGCGGCTCTGCACCCGGGCGAGTTCCACGTCAGGATGGTTAATCAACAGGCGGATTAACTCCCCTGCCGCAAACCCGTCGCCGCCAAGAATACCTGCGCGAATCATTGCTCGGGGGCTTTGATGGTTTCGATTCCGCGGCGAATGCGGCGAATGGTTTCGTCGCGGCCCAGGAGCTCGGTGATTTCAAACATATGCGGACCCTTACATTCGCCGACAACGGTCAGGCGCAGGGCGTTCATGACGTTGCCCATGTGGTAGCCTTTTTCCTTGATTTTCTCAAGAATGGGTTGTTCGGCGGCTGCGGCGCTGAAGTCAGGGAGCTCTTCGAGCCATCCGATCATTTCCTCCATGATTGCGGGCATTTCCGGGGTCCAGCGTTTGCGGACGCTCTTTTCCTCATACGTTTCCGGAGCCTTGAAGAAGAAGCCGGCGTGGGCCCAGAGGTCAACGACGAAGTTGATGCGGCTCTTGACCAGGCCGACAGCCTTTTGGATATACTCGGGAGAGAATCCCGAGGGCTCTACGCCATGCATCTGCATTACGGGCTTGAAGAGTTCGGCCAATTCCTCGTCAGGGAGCTGCTGGAGATACTGATGGTTAAACCAGGCGCCTTTTTCATAGGCGAACTTGGCGCCGGAGCGGGAGCAATGGTCAAGGCTGAAGCGCTTTATGAGCTCGTCCATCGACATTATTTCAGTGTCGTCGCCGGGATTCCAGCCCAGGAGGGCGAGGAAGTTAACCACGGCCTGGGGAAGATAACCATCCTCACGGTAGCCACGGGAAACGGCGCCGGTAACGGGGTCGGTCCACAGCAGGGGGAACACGGGGAATCCGAGGCGGTCGCCGTCGCGCTTGCTGAGTTTGCCCTTGCCGTCAGGCTTGAGCAGCAGGGGGAGATGGACGAATCCGGGCATCGTGTCGGCCCAACCGAATGCCTCGTAAAGGAGCACATGGAGGGGCGCCGAGGGGAGCCATTCTTCGCCGCGAATCACGTGAGAAACCTTCATCAGATGGTCATCGACAATGTTGGCCAGATGATAAGTGGGGAGGTCATCGGCGCTCTTATAGAGCACTTTATCATCGAGGATATCGCTTTTAATCACCACTTTGCCACGAATGAGGTCGTTGACCTCGACGTCGCGTCCGCCGTCAATCTTGAAGCGGACAACGTAAGGCGTTCCCTCGGCAATCAGGCGCTCAACTTCCTCAGCGGGCATCGTCAGCGAGTTGCGCATGGCGCCGCGGGTGCGGGCATCATATTGGAAGTTGGGAGTGGCGGCGCGGGCGGCTTCGAGCTCGGCGGGAGTGTCAAAGGCAATGTAAGCCTTGCCGGCATCGAGGAGCTGCTTGACGTGTTGACGATAAATGTCGCGTCGTTCGCTCTGCTTGTAAGGGCCGTAAGGGCCTCCTTCCTTGACTCCTTCGTCAATTTCAATTCCGAGCCAACGGAGAGCCTCGTTGATGTAAGCTTCTGCGCCGGGCACAAAGCGCTGGCTGTCAGTGTCCTCAATGCGCAGAATCATAGTGCCGCCATGCTGGCGGGCAAAAAGGTAGTTATAGAGTGCGGTTCGCACTCCGCCTATGTGGAGCGGCCCCGTCGGAGAGGGGGCAAATCTAACTCTGACTTCTCTTTCCATTTGTTATTGTTTAATTTACAAGGTGCAAAGTTACGAAAAAAATCTGATTTTACCTAACTTCAATCTTGAAGGTTGAGGCGGGGAGACCGTTGGCGTTTGTGAGGTTTCCTTCCGAGTAAGGCTGCCAGCCGTAGCGGAGCAGGGTCGGGGTGACGTTTTTGTCGTAGGTCAGAATGATTTTATCGCCCTGAGGTTTGGCCTTTGCGGGGATAAAATGGCCCTCGAGGTCGGCCACCTCGAATGAGGTTATCTCTTCAGGAACTCCGGCGTTGTTTTCCATTGTCAGAGTGATGGTTCCGGGGGCGGAAATGCTTGCGCTGACGGGTTTGGGGCCTTCAAAGGGGGCGTCGGCGTGGCCATAAACCTGATTGAGGGCAATCAGGCCCAGTCGGCGGCCTACGGGGCGCTTCGTGCGGGGATGAACATCGCCGTGGGCGCCCAAATCAGAGCTGACGGCCATGCCCACCATATCCATATCTTCGGCCAGACGGCGCTGACTGTCACGGAATTGAGGCCAAGAGGGGCGTTCCAGCGAGCTGAGTTGCACGGTCAGGAACGGCAGCTTTTCGTCGGCCCAGTTTTCGCGCCAGGAGTCAACGAGCAGGCGGAACAGGGTTTCATGAAGCTCGATGTTATGGGCGTTACTTTCGCCCTGATACCAGATTACGCCGGCAATGGGGAACGAGTTCAGCGGGCGGATTCCGGCCGAGAACAGGTAAGAGGGCTCAAAGGGATGGCGATGAGGGGTTTCCTCGCCGCAGTTGCGGTTAATCTGCCCTTTGACCCAGGGCTGGAGATAGTCGTTTTTGCGCCAGTTGAGGAAGATGTCAGAGACGTTGCGGTCAAGCGTTTCGGGGTCGATCCATGCTTCGGTTCCGGAGCCGCCGACGGCATTACAGATGACTCCGACGGGGACCTGAAGCGAGTCACGAAGCATACGGGCGAAATTCCAGGCTACGGCTGAGAAGTTAGAGGCCTCGGCGGGCGATGCTTTTTTCCATCGGGTAGGAGCGTAATAGAGCAGACGGTCAACCGTATCGCGCTGAGCATCAGTCCAGGGGACAACGTCGACATGAGTGCGCGGGCGCACATTGAAGAGTCTCAGGTCCGGGTCAGTGGCATTGATGGTGTCAGAGGCAAAATCAGTTGAGCGGCGCAGCTGGAATTCCATGTTGCTCTGGCCGGAGGCGAGCCATACTTCGCCAATGGCTACATCCGTGAATTTCAGAGTCTTGGAGGGAGTGGAGATTGTCAGCGTCTCGCCGCTTGAGGCCTTTAGAGGGGCAAGGGTGACGCTCCATTCGCCGCGATTATTGGTGACGGTTTTTTCTTTTTGTCCGGCAATCTTGACTGTTACTTGCTCTCCGGCATTAGCCTTTCCGCTGATAGTCAGTGGTTTGCCGCGTTGAAGAACCATTCCGTCCTGCCAGATTTCAGGCATCTGCAGTCCGCCATAATTTCCGGTGATTGCCGCTGCGGCGGTCTCAGCCAAGAGGGCGGCGCCTTCAACCGTAGGGTGCAGATTGTCAGGAATCAGGTCGCGGCGGTCCATCAGCGGGTAGGCAAAGCTGATGAGTTCCGCACCGCTCAGCGCTGCCGTGTTTTCAATGGCTTGGTCAATCTGGTAACGCCACTCGCAGGTGCCGGTTTTGAAGCGGTGATGTCCCGGGCAGATGGGCGAGAGCTTGGCCAGAATCACTCTGACATCAGGGTTCACTTCCTTGAAAGAGTTGATTAGCGCAAGATAGTCGCTGACGAATTCATCATTATAATTCGGCCAGTTGCGCGGGTCAGTATCGTTGATTCCCAGATGAATAAGGACAATGTCAGGGACAAACTCGAGAGCGGCGGCATACTCCGGCTCTTTGGTGTAAGGCTTATGGCCCTTGTTGAGAAGGGTAGCCCCTGATTTACCGAAGTTACCAACCTTGTAATCAGGACCTAAGAGCTCGCCAAGCTGGGCCGGGTAGGCTTCCTGAGCGGGATTGGCGAGTTTCATTCCTTCCGTAATTGAATTTCCGACGCAGGCCACTTTGATTTCCTTGGCCTTCACTTCCTTGGCGCCGAGCGAACAGATGCCTGCAATGAGGCAAACAATGAGTAACTTGAATTTCATAATAAAGTTTGAATTTTCTGCAAAAGTAGCATTTTTTTTAATAAAATCCAAGAAATTCCTCACCCCGCCGCCCAAACACCAACCTGTCGAAACCGCCTTCACCCTGCAAAATACAGCAGTTTTAAATCAACTTAAAAATAAGTTAAACTTTCTTGATCAGAATCTGCCTTTCCATATGGTTGCGTATGGCAGAGGGGAAAAGAGCCTCGGAGAGGCGACGTCATTGCCAACCCCAGGCGTGAGCCCAATGCAGTTAAAATAAGCCATTTTGCAGTTCGACATAACACGTGCTATAACGAATAGGACATTTCCTTTTGCGATGAATTCGGCTTATTTTAACTGCATTGGGCGTGAGCCTGGGGCCAGCCTCCTCCTACAAGAAACTATAGCCTCGGAGAGGCGACGTTTTGGCGCAAACATAACGCCGCCTCTCCGAGGCTAACAAAAAAACGCCTAATCTGACCCCAGGCTTGCGTATGGGGCTATCAATAACGTGACGGCGGATCTTAAGAATAAGTTAACATTTATGGATTGGAATCCGCCTCTCCATAAATTTTTTTTCATTTTTTGCGGTTTACCCCTCAAATGCGCGCGTAACTTTGCAAGAAAAATTCCTAATTACTAATTACAAATTGCTAATTATATGAANTCTTTCCGCCACAACACCAANGAACGTAACAACACCAACGTNCTCAAACTCCGAATGAAATACGGCGCCGCNGGCTACGGCATATACATGATGCTCCTCGAGCGTCTGGCNGANGAACCGCTCCTCCGCTCCAAACTTGACTATGACGTGCTCGCCTACGATTTTCATGAGTCGGCCGAGCTGATTCGCCACGTCGTTGAAGACTTCGACCTCTTNATCATCGACCTCGACGCCGACACCTTTGCCCACGAAGGACTAAACGCACAAATTCCCCCGAAAAAACGCCGNCAACACGACGAAANAATCCTNGATGACTTCATTGAAAACCTCGTCACAAACCCCGACTGGATAGACCATCACGCCGAAGCATACCAAACAACNCCCATCCGCCTGCAAACGACAATCCGCACCACCTTCCGCGACAAAATCCTCGCCGACCANCCCTCCTTACCCCCTGCCGCCCGACTCCGCTCCCTCTTAGCCTCCCACCTCGCCAAAACCACCCCACAATAAAGTAATATAAGAGGACTGCAGTGCATNATGAAGAGATTTTGGGCGGGGATTTTTCATAATTTAAATATTTTTCGTAACTTTGCGGTTCAAACCAAACAGATTAATTATGGAGAAAAAGCGTACACTTGTAACTACGGCGTTGCCTTATGCCAACGGTCCGGTCCATATAGGCCATCTTGCGGGGGTTTATGTTCCCGCCGATATTTATACACGTTATCTGCGTCTGAAGGGCGAGGAAGTCCTGATGATTGGCGGCTCGGATGAGCACGGAGTGCCCATTACCATCAAGGCCCGCCGCGAGGGCGTGACACCTCAGGATATCGTTGACCGTTATCACTCCATTATTAAAGATTCAATGGCCGGCCTCGGCATCTCATTTGATATTTACAGCCGCACAACCTCGGATATCCATCGCGAAACCGCCAGTGAATTTTTCCGTCATCTCTATGACAAGGGCGAATTTATTGAGAAAAGCTCCATGCAGCTTTATGACGAGAAGGCCGGACAATTTCTGGCTGACCGTTATGTAGTCGGTGAATGTCCTCACTGCCATAATCCGCAGGCNTATGGCGACCAGTGTGAGAAGTGTGGCACCTCGCTGAGCCCCAATGAATTGATTAATCCNAAGAGCGCGCTGACGGACACCACTCCCGTNCTGCGCGAAACATTCCATTGGTATCTTCCCCTTGACAAGTGGCAGCCCAAGCTCGAACAGTGGATTCTGAATGAGCACAAGGAATGGCGCCCCAACGTTTACGGCCAATGCAAGTCATGGCTNGATATGGGCCTGCTTCCGCGTGCCGTCAGCCGCGACCTTGACTGGGGCGTACCCGTTCCGGTTGAAGGCGCCGAGGGTAAGGTCCTTTACGTTTGGTTTGACGCTCCAATCGGTTATATTTCAAACACTAAGGAGCTGCTCCCGGATTCATGGGAAAAATGGTGGAAGGACCCGGAAACGCGCATTATCAACTTCATCGGTAAGGATAACATCGTTTTCCACTGCATCGTGTTCCCCTCAATGCTTTCCGCTTATGGCGACGGATTCCAGCTCCCTGATAATGTCCCCGCCAACGAATTCCTCAACCTTGAGGGCGACAAGATTTCAACCTCAAGAAACTGGGCCGTCTGGTTGCATGAATATCTTGANGATTTCCCCGGCAAGCAGGACGTTTTGCGCTATGTTTTGACCGCAAATGCTCCGGAAACCAAGGATAATGACTTCACCTGGGCCGACTTCCAGGCGCGAAATAACAGCGAACTCGTTGCCATCCTGGGCAACTTCGTTAACCGCGCCCTTGTCTTGACTCATAAGTATTTTGAGGGCAAGGTGCCGGAGGCCGGAGCGCTGGAGCAGATTGACCGTGATGCCCTGGCCGAGATTCAGGCNCTCAAGGAGAAAATGAGCGCCCTGCTTGATGAATTCCANTTCCGTGATGCCCTCAAGGAGGCAATGAACATGGCCCGCTGCGGCAATAAGTATCTCCAGGAAACGGAACCTTGGAAAGTGNCGAAGACCGATATGGGCCGCACGGCCACTATTCTCAACACTGCGCTGCAGATTACCGCAAATCTGGCCATTGCCTTTGAGCCGTTCCTGCCGTTTATGAGTGAGAAGCTCTGCCGTATTCTCGGCCTGCAACATATTGACTGGCAAATGCTTGGCAGCGACTCGATTCTTGCCGCCGGAGCGCAGATTGGCCAGCCCGAACTGCTCTTTGAAAAGATTGAGGACTCCGTTGTCGAGGCTCAGCTTGAACGCCTGAAGCAAATCAANGAAGCCAACGCCAAGGCCGCNTGGAAGCCCGAGCCGGTCAGCGAAAACGTTGATATTGANCTCTTTGCCAAGTGTGACCTGCGNGTTGGCACCGTCCTGGAATGTCAGAANGTGCCCAAGGCCGATAAGCTCCTGCAATTCAAGATTGACGACGGCACCGGCGAACCCCGCACAATTGTCAGCGGCATNGCAAAATATTATGAGCCCGAACAGCTCGTTGGCAAGCAGGTTTGCTACATTGCCAACCTTCCGGCCCGCAAGCTGCGCGGAGTTGAAAGCTGNGGCATGATTCTCAGCGCGGTTAACTCTGACGGCTCTCTGACCGTCATCTCCCCCTCCGCTCCCGTAGCNCCGGGCTCTAAAATCGGTTGATATGAGCAGGCCCAAGATTCTGATAATTTATACCGGCGGCACAATCGGAATGATTGAAAATCAGAAGACCGGTGCCCTGGAGCCTTTTAATTTTGACCATTTGATTGATAATGTCCCCAAAATTAAAATGCTTGATTATGACATTCAGAACATCCAGTTTGCTCATCCCATTGACTCAAGCGACATGAATCCCGGTCATTGGGCCGACATNGCTCATCATATTGAGGAGAACTATGAGGCTTTTGACGGGTTCGTTGTCCTGCATGGCACTGACACTATGGCCTATACGGCGTCGGCGCTCTCGTTCATGCTTGAGAATCTTCATAAACCGGTGATTATCACCGGTTCACANCTCCCCATNGGCGAAGTGCGCACTGATGGGGAGGAAAATCTTATAACGGCGCTGCAGATTGCCGCGGCCCGTAATGCCGACGATACGCCGACGGTTCAGGAAGTGGCNATTCTTTTTGAAAACTATCTCTGGCGCGGAAATCGCTCCACTAAGATGAGCGCCGATAATTTTAATGCCTTCAAGAGCAATAATTATCCGTCGCTGGCTAAGATAGGGCTTGGAATCCATTTTAATCCGGATGCCTTGATGCGCCATGAGGCCATGCGCCCTCTGCAGGTGCGCTGCAATATGGACACTTCCGTGATGTTCCTTGATTTATATCCGGGAATCACGGAGCCTATCCTGCGCCATCAGCTCAACACTCCCGGAGTAAAGGGCATTGTCATGATGACGTTTGGCGCCGGAAATGCTCCGACTGAGCAATGGTTTATCGATGCCGTCAAGGATGCCATTGATAGCGGAAAGGTTATTTTGAACGTAACCCAGTGTGTCAACGGCGGAGTNCATGCCAAGCGCTATGTCGGTTCAGACCGCCTGGCCTCNGTCGGTGTGATTTCCGGTAATGACATCACCTCCGAGGCCGCGATTACCAAGCTGATGTATCTTTTCGGTCTTGGGCTGACGCCTGAGGAAGTGAGCGATTATTTGAGCAAGCCGCTTGCCGGCGAAATGACTATCTTATGATGAAGAAATTTGTTTTTATGGGCATTGCTGCTCTCTGTCTGGCCTCTTGCGCCGCTAAAAAAGAAAGCCCTGAATCANCAGAGCTTAAGATTGTGCAGGCGCCCGCGCGACCCNTTATCGGCGGCGAGGTGCGTGAAATTCCCCGCGCCGTTATTTATAAAATGAATGGCGATTATGCGGATAACGTCACCATTGAGGTTGATGCTCAGGGAGATATCGTCTCTTATCCCGCGCCGCAGGATGTCAAGGGAATGGAGCCAGTAGCCCTTGCCGACGGTTGGTATCTTTCCCGTCAGGGAGTCAGCTCGCGGAGCGTNTTTACCCGCTGGACTTATGAGGAATATGCGGCCCTCAAGGCCGTGCCCTCCATTGCCCAACTGAAAGCGGCCATCTTGCCGGCGGCTAAAATCACCGAGCTCANAACCCTNNNNATTTCTCAGTCAGAGGCCCTGGCAAATCCCGCTGAGATCATTCCGGAAGTGAATGAATAAGATGTATGGCGCCTTCCAGGAATCAATATTTTGAGTTATTGCGTGGCCTGGCAATTATTATGGTCGTCGGGAATCACACGCTGCTTGTAGCTCCTCAGGAGCTTCATGAGGTTGAGGATTTCATAATAGCATTGCTTCGAATGACAATTAATTGTGCCGTTCCACTCTTTCTTGCTATTTCCGGTTATTTTGTCGGTTCGAAAAACATTGATTTCGGCAAGTCGCATATGGATTTTTTGCGTCATCAGTTGCCTAAGGTCTATATTCCNTGTCTGATTTTCTCAGTTCCATGTTTTCTGCTTTACTGTTGGAGTCATCCCGGNAGTATCGTCAAGGGTTTCCTTATGATGTTGACCGGCAGTTTCAGCATTTATTATTTTATAGCNCTGATTATTCAGTATTATCTTCTTCTGCCTGTTCTGAAGCGACTTGATAATGTCAAGGGATTGATTATTACNGCCTTGATTTCGGCGGCATCAATTATGTTGGTCACATATGCCAACAAGGTTTTAGGCTTGAATCTCCCTTTGATTACGTATGCCGGGCCATTCCCNGTTTGGATTTTGTTCTTTTTTACCGGAATGTTTCTGTCATCGCGTTCAAGGAATTATGGTATCGCCGGCCCTATGCTGTTGATTGTAGCGGGAATGGTTATGCAGATGTTGGAGTTTTCATATTGGGCTCGGCTCGGTCACCCATCCATGGGTATTAACTTGTCAGCATTTGTCTTCTCCTTCGGAGTTATTCTCCTTGTCTTTGCGCGGCGTGCCGAGTTGACCTTTCGTGAAAATCGGATTACAAAGGTATTCTGTTACATTGGCGGTATTTCTTTTGGAATATACCTGATTCATTGCTTTAATATTCAGATAATCAGGAAATTACCCCCCCCCATATGCGGCCGATTGGACTACTTGTCCCTTAGTGGCGTGGGCCGCATTATGGGTTGAAGTATTGGCTGTTACTATCCTGATTATTTGGCTGACAAAGCTTATAATCCCCGGAATATCCAAAAAATATCTCGGGTTTAAGTAAGAAGTGTTCTCTTGCTTAGGCAACGGAGACCGGGATGCCTGTTTCAGATTCGATTCGGGCTCCTATTTTTTTGAGCTCCTCCTTATTGACGGCCCGGAGGGTCTCGTCAGGAGTCTTGCGGTCAATGGAATAAATCATGATTGAGCGGGGATGGATGCGCTTATAGGCATCAATCAAGGCTGAAATTTCCGCCTCGGTAGTGTTGTCAATTCCTTCGCCGCGCAGAATCATGGTCTGGATTATTCCCGTTCCGGCAAATTGCTCTAATTGGGCAATGACGCCGTCTGTGGTGAACTGCGGTGAGCCCGGGCGGTCAATCCGGCGCATCGTGGCCTCTATGGCTGAGTCTAATTTCAGTATGTTATTGTCAACGCGGTTGAGCGCCCGGCAGACGTCGGGAGAGCTGAGGCGAGTTGAATTGGTTAATACTGAGATTTTTACGTCGGGGAAGTATTCGTCGCGCAGGCGGATGGTATCGTCAATGATTCCGCTGAACTCCGGATGGAGAGTTGGCTCGCCGTTGCCGCTAAAGGTGATGACGTCGAGTTTCTCGCCGCTTTCCTTCATCGCCTTTAACTTCTCCTCAAGCAGTCGGCTCACTTCCGCGCGGGAGGGGAAACCCGTGGTGCCGGGACCCTGGGCGTTAAACCCCGCCTCGCAATAGAGGCAGTCAAAGGAGCAGACTTTGCCGTCGCGGGGCGAGAGATTCACGCCCAGCGACGACCCAAGCCTGCGGCTATGTATCGGTCCGAAAATTGTTTCGTGGAAGAGTACTCGTTGCATTTATGAGAGTTTTGCAAGGGCTTCGGCAATGCGCTTCATTGCTTCGCGGATGTTATCGTCGCTCGTGGCGTAGCTCAGGCGGATATAGCCGGGAGCGCAGAAGGCGGCGCCGTCAACTGTGGCAACGTGGGCTTCGTCGAGAAGGTAAAGAGCTAAGTCGCCGGAGGTTTCAATGACCTTGTCGCCGGTGCGTTTGCCGATGAATGAGCTGACTTCGGGGAAGAGATAGAATGCTCCCTGAGGCTCGTTGACTTTCAGTCCGGGAATCTGCCGGGCGAGGTCTACGACGAGATTGCGGCGGCGTTCAAAGGCTTGACGCATGGTTTCTACACATTCCTGTGAGCCGGTATAGGCAGCTTCGGCGGCTTTTTGGGCTATGGAGCTGGCGCCGGAGGTGTATTGTCCCTGGAGTTTGTTGACGGCTTTGGCAATTGCCTGAGGGCAAGCGCAATAGCCTATGCGCCAGCCGGTCATGGCGTAGGCTTTACTTACGCCGTTGATGATGACAACCCGGTCAGCCAACTCGGGGAATGAGGCTAAGGAGCGGATTTCGGCGCCGAAGTTGATGTGCTCGTAGATTTCATCGGCCATGACTAAGATGTCAGGATGCTTGCTCAAAACGTCTACAAGTCCCTGGAGCTCAGCGGGAGAGTAAACTGAGCCCGTGGGGTTTGACGGAGAGCAGAGAAGCACCATGCGCGTCTTCGGGCTGATGGCGGCCTCAAGCTGGGCGGGGGTGATTTTGAAGTCCTGCTCAATTGATGCGGCCACTTCAATTACCTTNCCTTCAGCGAGTTTGACCATCTCTACGTAGCTGACCCATGCCGGAGTGGGGATAATCACTTCGTCGCCGGGGTTGATTGTGGCGAGGATCACGTTGCAGAGCGCTTGCTTCGCGCCGTTGCCCACTACGATTTGCTCCGGGGCAAACTCTACTCCGTTTTCCCGGTGGAGTTTCTCGCTGATGGCTTTGCGGAGCGACAGGTAGCCGGCTACGGGGGTGTAAAACGTGAAGTTATTGTCAATGGCTTCTTTAGCGGCTTCCTTAATATGTGAGGGCGTGGGGAAGTCGGGCTCGCCTACGCTAAGGTTGATGACGTCTACTCCGCGGGCCTTGAGTTCCGCGCTTTTTTGCGACATCGCCAATGTGGCCGACGCCGCCAAGTTCAATACTCTCTCTGAAATCTGCATATTTCGTATCTTTAGTGTTAAGTGTTGAGTGTCAGGATTTTGCGTTCTTTAGGATTCGGTTCCAGCGGATGTTGAAGGGGAAGCTCTTGTCAGGATCAAATGAGATGAGGACTCTGACCGGACGTCCAACTATATGGTCCTCGGGAACGAAGCCCCAAAAACGCGAGTCGAGCGATTTATGGCGGTTATCGCCCATCATGAAGTAATAATCCATCTGGAAGGTGTATTCCTTGGCCGGTTTGCCGTCAATGTAGGCCTGACCGTTTTTCCATTGGGCCGTCTGATTTTCATAATGGCTGATGGCGTGGCCATATTGAGCCCAGGTTGAATCGTTCAGTTCGATGGTCATGCCCTTGGCGGGGATGCGAATGGGGCCGTAATCGTCGAGTGTCCAGCCGTCAACATTGGCTGTGGCAAGGGGAAACAGCAGATTTTCGCCTCCATTATAAGTCATGCGGCGTACTTCGATAACCTCGGGATTGCGGCGCAGCTCCTCGGCCATGGCAGCCGTCAGCGGTGGGGTGGGGTGGCCCATTCCGGGAATAATCTGGCGGTCGGCGGCGCTGACTCCTAATTCTTCAAGAATATGGTCTGCCAGTGAAGGGTTTTGGAATCTGACGTAGTAGACGAATTGAGCCTCCTCAGGCATTGGCATCTGAACGCCGTCATTGTAAATCTCGCCGCCCTTGATTTCAAAGGTCTGCCCGGGAAGGCCTACGGTGCGCTTGACGTAATTTTCTCGGCGGTCAACCGGGCGCCACATCACTTCGCCGAATATTTGCGGATTGGCCTTGATGTAGGCCATGCCGACGGCNCGTGTGGCCGCGTCCTGCTCAATCAGGCTTTCATAGTCGCGCACCGGAGCTTGTGCCAGAATCTGCTCGCCTATCATGCGGCTCATTGAATAGATGTCGGGGTTCTGCTCCTTGACGGCAATCGTGTCGCCTCCGGGAAAGTTGAAGACGACGATGTCGCCCAGCGCGATGGTGTCTGTGCCCTGCAGACGGTGATATTTAAACTGTGGATTTTCAAGATAGCTCTTGGTGTTGATTATGGGTAATGTGTTCTGAACCAGGGGGAAATGAACCGGAGTCATCGGAACTCGCGGCCCGTAGGCGGTCTTGTTAACCCATAGGTAGTCGCCGGTCAGCAAGGTTTTTTCCAGCGATGAGGAGGGAATCTGATAATTCTGACCGACGAAGGCGAAGACAAAGTAGACCAGCACGATTGCGTAGACAATCGCGTCAACCCAGCCCATGACCGCACGGGTTGCGGATGATTTTGACTTCTTCCACCATGTGAAGGGTATATAACCCGTTATATATATGTCAAAAAGGAGCAGCCACCATAGAGCCACCCACCAGTTGCCAAGCCATGCTACCCACAGAAAAAATACTATGGATACAATCCCGAAGCGAACCCAGCGTGAGGGCTTGTTTTCGCTCACTCGCCGCTTAAAATCGGCCATGAAGTCTGATTTCATTATCGTAAATGATTGGTTTATAGACCGAGAACTTCGTTCATCATCTCGTCAATTGTGTGGAAGCCCGGCTTCCCTTTGAGCCATTCGGCCGCCAGTACGGCTCCGAGGGCAAATCCGTCGCGGGTCTTGGCGCTATGTTCCAAAGTAAGGGAGTCAACCTCGCTTTCCCAGGTGATTTTATGGATTCCGGGAACTTCAGCATGGCGGATATGGTTAATCAGCAGCTTGCCGTCGGCCGGGTCTTCGCTCCAGCCGTCAAGCGCCGGGTGGGCCTCGATTATTTGCTCGGCAGCCATCAGAGCCGTACCGCTCGGATGGTCAAGTTTATGGATGTGATGGGTCTCCGTCATGTCCGGATGATACTGCGGGAATTTTGAAAGAATACGCGCCATATAGCGGTTGACGGCAAAGAAGATATTTACTCCTAATGAGTAGTTGCCGCTCCAAATCAGGGCATCCTCGGCTTTCATTTCGCTCTTGATGCGCGCCAGACCATCGGCCCATGCCGTCGTCCCGCTGACGGTTGCCACTCCCTGGCGCAACGCCTCACGGACATTGCTCTCTGCAGCTGATGGAACTGTAAACTCTATTGCAACATCGGCGCTCCTGAAAGCGTCTGAATCTATCCGGTCATCGGTCGCGCGGTCAATGCGGGCCACTATCTCATGACCGCGCTCAATCGCAATGCGCTCTATGGCGTGGCCCATCTTTCCGTAGCCTATTAATGCTATTCTCATACTTATATATATAATGTGTAAGCGTTAAATTACCCCGCAAATTTAATCAAAATCCCCCAAACCACCAAAAAACCGCAAAGATTCCCCCTCTACACTCCCCAAATTCCTCAAATCCCTCTTATTTTTCCTATTCTTCCTCTTCCTCCCATTCCTCCTATTTCCTCTGATTTCACTGAAAAAGTTCGCTCTGCAAGTGTTAAAGAAAGTTAAATCGGAAAAATTTTGCGGTNGCATATGTTAAGGAANATCAANGAGTTGCGAAAAATATGCTGTAAAACANAAAANTTTTGCTCATCGGNAAATTTGCATATGTCAAAAAGTCGTCGTAACTTTGCACTCGCTTTCGGGAAGCAACGGCGCCCCGGGCTCTGAAAAGAGCAGAAGCAACAAGGACATTGAAAAAGCTTACAATAGACAAAGAAGTAGTGCAAGAGAAAGGAAAGTAACATGAGAGTCTCTTGTCAATTCTGAAAGCTCTGAAAAGAGCGCAGCAGGAAAACCCGAGCCGCAACTAAAGAGGTCTTAACTTAAAACTTGAAGATATCTAAATAAAAGATAACTAACAACGGAGAGTTTGATCCTGGCTCAGGATGAACGCTAGCGACAGGCTTAACACATGCAAGTCGAGGGGCAGCGGGGAGGAAAGCTTGCTTTTCTCCGCCGGCGACCGGCGCACGGGTGAGTAACACGTATGCAACCTGCCTCAGACAGGGGGATAATCGGCGGAAACGCCGTCTAATACCGCGTAAAATCTCAGGGGACATCCCCTGAGGTAGAAAGGCTTCGGCCGGTCTGAGATGGGCATGCGGCGCATTAGTTAGTTGGCGGGGTAACGGCCCACCAAGACGACGATGCGTAGGGGTTCTGAGAGGAAGGTCCCCCACACTGGTACTGAGACACGGACCAGACTCCTACGGGAGGCAGCAGTGAGGAATATTGGTCAATGGGCGCGAGCCTGAACCAGCCAAGTCGCGTGAGGGAAGACGGCCCTAAGGGTTGTAAACCTCTTTTGTCAGGGAGCAAACGAGCCTCGTGAGGCTTTATGAGAGTACCTGAAGAAAAAGCATCGGCTAACTCCGTGCCAGCAGCCGCGGTAATACGGAGGATGCGAGCGTTATCCGGATTTATTGGGTTTAAAGGGTGCGTAGGCGGAAGATCA
>JAAVCG010000005.1 GCA_014802435.1 Bacteroides sp.
GTGAAATGAGTCGCTGTCGTACAGAATCCGTACAAAATGGTGCATAAAAACGCCTAACACTGACAGTTATCAGCATTAGGCGTTCTTGAATGTATTAAGTTTTATCGCTCAGTAACAGTCAATTGCTATCAATACAAAGCATTGATAATCAACTAATTACTTGCCGATGCAGAAGGATTGGAAGATTTGGGTTAGGAGGAGGGGGGTGGTGATTGGGGTGGTGATGGAGGAGAGGTGGGTTATTGTTTCGCGGATGTCTTGGGCGATTAGGTCAGTGGGGAGGGTTGTACGGAGGGCGTCGATGATGCGGGCGGATGATTGTGCGGCTTGGATGAGGGCTTGGTAGTGGCGTGCGTTGGTGACGGTTTGTGCGGGGTTTATTTGCATTGGGGCGGCGCGGCGGGTGAGTTCGTCAGTGAGTTTTTTGAGGTCAGAGTCGTTGAGGGCCGAGATGGAGATTGCGCCGTCGGGGGCGGGTGAGAGGTCGGTTTTGTTGTAGATTATGAGGGTTTTGGGGTCGTCGGAGGGGGGTAGGGTGGGGTTTGAGGCGTCGACGAGCCAGAGGGTAATATCGGCGGTTGAGATTGCTTTTCGAGCGCGGTCAATGCCGATTTGTTCGATGGGGTCAGAGGTGGAGCGGATGCCTGCGGTGTCAATGAATCGGAAGAGGAGGCCGTTGATTTCGGCGGTGTCTTCAATGATGTCGCGGGTGGTTCCGTGAATGTTGGAGACGATGGCTTTTTCTTCTCCGAGGAGTCGGTTCAGGAGGGTTGATTTTCCGGCATTGGTGGCTCCGGCAATGGCTACTTTAATGCCTTCTTTGATAGCTTTTCCGGCGGCGAAGGAGTCGGCGAGGGCAGTTACTTTTTGGTTTATTTCTTTAGCGAGGGCGAGGAGTTGGGAGCGGTCGGCAAAGTTGACGTCTTCTTCGCTGAAGTCGAGTTCGAGTTCAGTAAGTGTAGCGAGTTCAATGAGTTTGTTGCGCAGGGCGTCGAGTTGGGCGGAGTATTCGCCTCGGATGTGGGATAGTGCGATTTTGGCTGCGATTCGGGAGTCGGCGGCAATGATGTCGGCTACGGCTTCGGCTTCGGCAATGTCGAGTCGGCCGTTTACGACGGCTCTGCGAGTGAATTCGCCTCGGTCCGCAATTTCGGCTCCTTGGCGGATGAGGAGGTTAATGAGTTCTCGTTGAATCCATTTAGAGCCGTGGACGGAGATTTCTATGGTTTCTTCGCCGGTGTAGGAGCGGGGTGCGCGGAAGATGGTGATTACGGCGTCGTCGAGGTGTTGGCCGGTTTGAGGGTCGAGGATTGTTCCGAAGTGAGCGGTGTGGGATTTTGCTTTTGAGAGGTCGATTCCACGCCAAATTTTGCTGACAATTTCAATTGCTTTGGGTCCGGAGATGCGGGCGGTGGCTATTCCTCCGGTTCCGGGGGGAGTTGATATTGCGCAGATTGTTGAGTTGTTTATTTGGCGTTGTTCCATTTGTGGAATTGGGATTTTGATTCGAGAATGTTTTCAATGGAGTCAGGGAGTGAGGCGAAGAAGTCGTGGCCTGTTAGTGCTTCGATGGAGTCAACGGTGACGACTGTGTTTTGCATTCCTCCGACTACTTTTCCTTGGGGCATAAGGAAGGCGATTGCCCGGGGGGGATTGGCGTATGGGGCGAGGATAACCTTGAAGAATTGTTTTGGGACTGCTACTTCGGTGTTGCCAATGAATTCGTCGGGTGCGGGCGGGTTGATTACGGGTCCTGCAATGATGATAATGGCGGAGTCTCGGATGGCCCAGTCGCGACATTTGTTTTCGAGTTTACCCCATGTTCCGCTGTTGAGAGCCTGGACTTGCGGACACATGTTTGCCATGGTGAAACATTCGGTCATAGCGAGTTCGGACCATTTCATGTCGGCCGCTGGGGCCATGTGTCCTCTGGTGTAGCCTGAGCCGGTGTAGTCAGCATGGGTTGGGCATCCTTCAATGTCATAGTCTTTGAAGAATTTTTTGCCTTTTCGTAGTGCGGGTCCGGATGTTTCGTCGGCGGTGAGTTCCCAGCTTACCCAGTTTGGGAGATGGGTTTCTTTATTGAAGCTGACTTTAAATCCGGTGTATTGTTTGATTTGTTCGGGCACACCGGGGGCTGTTTTTACATCGAGGAGGCCTTTTGTGTCAGTAATTGCTGCGGGGACTTCGGGCGCGAGATGAGGCATCATTGCATTGCATGCTTTGACGATGCAGCAGGCAATGATGATTGTCACTCCGACGAGAATCAGAGTGCGGGCAATTGACATTTTGTCGTTGTATGGTTTACTCATATCGTGCGATGATGGCGTTAATGGAGTCGATTTGCCGGCCTGTGGAGGCATTGGGCCGGGGACGGGTGTGAGAGGCAATCATCAGAGCGTCATTGAGTTCGGCGAGGACTTCGGCATTGTTGTCAGCAATGAATTCGAGGCGGAGGAGGCGAACTTTTTCGCTGAGTTGGATACCTTCAATGAGGCGTTCGAATCTGACGGATGATTTCGCGTCGGGGTAGATGAAATAGGTGTCGCCCGGGGCAAAAAGTTTGAATCGGGAATCATGGAGCGGGTCGTCGGTCCAGTTGCTCCAACTCCAGTGGAGGTATCCGTCATGCCCGGTAATAGTGCTGTGGAGCGGGAGCCATGCGGCATCCGCGGGAGCTGAGTTGCTGAAGATGTTAGGTTCGGGAGATGAGCAGCAGGTATAGAGTGATGAGATCTGACCGCGGGCTCTGCGGCGCGCTACTTCACCGGGAGGGAACTGGTCACCTTGAGTGATTGTAAGAGCGTAGAGTCGGTCAGCAATTTCAGGGTGATAGTTTCCGGCGAGAGAGATTTTCATTCCGGGAGCGGCTTCGTCAATAATTTCGATGGCATTTTTCATGTCGGCCATGGAGCGTTCGTCCATAGCAATCATGGTTCGGTCAAACCATCCTTTTTCAGTGACGTGGGCGGCGAAGGCGCTGAGGAAGTTGCTCCATAGTTCGCGATATTCAGGCGAATCAGTGGTAGTTTTCAGGAATTCATAATCATTTTTTGCGCGGTCAAAATAGCGGAAGCTCATTTCCCATGGAATCATCGAGTAACATTCAATGTCAGGGCCGACGCCTTGTTCGGTCATGAATTCAACCCATCGGTCAAAAACGGTGTAGTCATATTCCCAGGTGCCGTCAGCATTTCTGAATGTTTCAACCATCGGCAGGAAGAGGTCATTGCTCTGTTCGCCCCAGGGCTCAAAAAAGAGGATTGCCGAGATGGTTCGCTGAGAGGCGTCGGCAAGCATCTTTGCATAGGGTTTGAGGAGTTCGAAGTGGGCGTCAGACCATGGTTCAACGCCATAATAACGGCTGATGGCATAGGGCTGTTGCCACAGGTTGAGGTAGAATTTACGGTCGGCCGGAGCGGGGATAGCCCGGCGGTTGACTTTTATGGTGATGGGGATAGATTCTCCGTCAATTGTCAGGGAGTCAACGTAGGTGCCGGGCGCGATGTCGTCGGCGACATTGAGCGAGACCCAAACGGGACGTGATTGTCCGGCGACAACCTGCGCGGCGGGGTCGGAAATAATATCGGGGACTTCATATGGCTCATACTCCTTTTGTGGGCGTCCGCAGCCGCGGAATCCATTGGTGGTCACATAGTCGATGAATCGGGCTTCGCCGCTGATGGGGCCTAAAATTTTGGCGGTCACTACTCCGTCCGTTTTGGGTGAAAACAGGGCCAGGGCATTGACTTTTTCGCCACGCCAACAGGAGATGACGGTGTCCGTCGGCCATTGTTCAATGGATTCATTAGAGTAAAAATGGCGGTTTTTATCGGCCCAGGCAAGCTGAGCGGAGGCAGCAAATGAGCCCAGGGCAATAGCCGCCAGTGAGAGCATATTACGAAGTTTCATAAGGGGCAGATGGGGGAGGGGTGAATTATTTGTGTACTTCTACTTTTGCAGTTGGAGGAAGGGTTTCGTTGCGGCGATTCACTGCATCATTAACCTTTGAGGCGAGTGCCAGGAAGGCGTGACCCTCAGGCGAGTCTCCGAGGGCAATGGGGGAGCCGGCATCAGCTTTTACGCCGATATCTTCAACCAGAGGGATTTGGCCCAAAAGCTCCACATTGAGCTCCTCAGCGAGGCGCTTGGCGCCTTCCTTGCCGAAGAGATAATATTTTTCTTCCGGATGACGCAGGGGGGTGAACCAAGCCATGTTTTCTACGAGTCCGAGCACCGGAACGTTGACTTTGGGGTCCGTAAACATTGCGATTCCTTTACGTGCATCGGCCAGGGCCACTTCCTGCGGGGTGCTGACCACTACTACTCCGGTCAGCCCCAGGGTCTGGACCAGGGTCAGATGGATATCGCTGGTGCCCGGGGGCATATCAATCACAAAGTAATCCAGTTCGCCCCAGTCGGCCTGAGTAATCAGCTGATTGAGAGCATTAGAGGCCATTGAACCGCGCCAGAGGACCGGTTTGTTCTTATCAACCATGAACCCGATAGAGAGCATCTTGATTCCATAGGCTTCAGCAGGGATGATGAGGTCGCGGCCTTCAACCTCATGCATGAAAAGCTGTTCATCCTCCACTCCAAACATCTTGGGCATTGACGGGCCGAAGATGTCGGCGTCAAGTACCCCAACCTTATGGCCTAAGCGGCTGAGAGCCACGGCCAGATTTGCGGCAACAGTGCTTTTGCCGACACCACCCTTACCGGAGCTTACGCCGATGATGTTTTTGACTCCGGGTAGGGGCTTGGGAGCGGCTTGCTTTTCCGGGGCATTCTTTTTAGCGGTGACGGTAATGTTTCCCTTGATGTCAATATCGGGGGCGATGAAAGTCAGGATTGCCGTTTCGGCATTCTTAACAACTGAGCGGATAAACGGGTCAGTTGATTTCTCAAAAGTCAGAGAGAAAGAGACTTTGCGTCCGTCAATACGGATGTCATCATTGACCATTCCGAGTTCAACGATGTTTTTCCCATTACCGGGATAACGCACTTGCTTAAGCGCGTCGAGAATCAAGTTGGGGTAGAGCGTCTGCATTATTCGGGTGAGTTATAATTTCGGCCATAGCTGCGATAGGAGTCGAGTTCAATATCGTCAGCCTGTGGCTCCAGGAGTTTGATTTCCGGAGGGAGGGTGAAAGCTAAGTATTTGATAGTGAGTCCTCGGTCAAGCCATTGTTTTTCATAATGGGTTTTGATTTCGAGGATATCGTTTGAGCCGGGGGGAACGTCCTCATAGAGATTAGCCGTATTGGCCTTGACGGGGAGCTGATTGAGCTCAACAAGGCGGCGGGTATACTCATAGAGAAACGGGCTGTCCGTCTTCAGATTGATGATTCCGTCCGGAGCGAGAAGCGGACGATACATTTCAAGGAAGTTAGTGGCCGTCAGTCTTTTGCGGGTTTTCTTCATTTGCGGGTCAGGAAACGTAATCCAGATTTCCGCAACTTCTCCGGGGGCAAAAAAGCGGCTCAGGAGTTCAATGTTGGTGCGCAGGAATCCGGCGTTTTTCAGGCCGCTCAGGTGAGCCTCTTTTGCTCCGGCCCACATGCGCGCGCCCTTGATGTCGATGCCTATGAAGTTTTTATCGGGGAATTTGCGGGCCAGGCCGACGGTGTATTCCCCTCGTCCGCAGCCTAATTCCAGAACTATCGGGTTAGAATTGCCAAAAAACCGGGAATGCCAATTTCCCCGGAGATCAAATTCTTGATTTTCAAGCGCGCTGAATGGAACCTGAATCACGTTAGGCAATTGTTCCATCTCGGCGAACTTCTTCAACTTGTTTTTTCCCATTCTTAATTTCAGTTGTTAGCTTAAAAGTTAAATGGAGACTTTAGCGATTCCGGCCTCGCTGACAATTAGGTAAACGCCTTTGGTCCAACCGGAAGTATTAAAGTTTGTTGACGTTTTAGGAGTGTTGGCGCGGGCAATCAGGTGGCCGGCGGCATTGTAGATGCTGACCGTCTGCAGCGGTTGATTTGCTTTAATTATGATTTGGTTGCCGTTGCGCTTGATTGTCAGCAGTTTGGCGTTTGATGCCGTGTTGACTATATCAATTGTTGACTCGGCCAGGGGAATGACGTTGAATTCCTTCCATTGGTCGGCCTCGCGAAAATCATCAATCAATTCATCAGGGGCAATCAGGGTTACGTCTTTTTGGGCAATGTTGCGCCAAACATTTTCGCCAAGATAGGGCACATTTGAAACCTGCGAGGCGTCAAATTCAGTCAGTCCGGTCATGTTGGCCATGGCGTTATCGGCAATATAATCAGTTGAGGCCGGAAGTGACAGCATTTGAATTGAAGAGGTACCGTTCAGGGCCGATTCGCCAATATTTCTGACGTTTTCCGGAAGCACCAAGGTCACCAATCCCCGACATTCGGCCAGGGCCCAGGGTCCGATTTCCGAGCATCCGGCCAGCTCTTTCAGGTTAAGATTCTTGATTCCGCTCGCTTCAAACATTCCCTCCGGGATTGAAGGTAAGTTCATGTTTGAGGCAATAGCTACTGACGTCAAGTTGCCGCAATAAGCAAACGCGCGTTCACCGATGGAGTGAACCGACGCGGGAATGGAGATTTTTTCCAGATTATTGCATCGCAAGAAGGCATATTCGCCAATTGTTTCCAATCCAGAGGGGAGAGTAATTGAAATCAATCCTGTTCCTGACAGGGCTCCTTTATCAATGGATTTCAGCCCGGCGGGAAGTTTCAGCTCTTTCAGCCGGCTGAGTCCGGTCAGGGAGTAAGCGGGTAGTGCATCGTCGGCTGATTTTGAGAGTCCCGTATATGGGAGTCGGCTTCCTGAATAGCTTACGATTTTGACGTTGCTGAGGTCCAGTGAGGTCAAATCGTTGAAGTTATCCTGAATGAAAGAGAAGTCGGCGGCATTCATCGTGCCGCTGAGGGTCAGAGTGGTTTCTTTCTTGTCAACTTCGGCGGCGGCATCTTTCAGCGAGCCGGCTGTAAGGCCCTTAATGTCAGTGGCCGAGCCGAATGAGGGCAGGATGACTGCGGAAGCGATTATGAGAGGATGGAGGAGTTTCATTTTTATTTATGCAGTTGTATAATTTATTACTGAGTCAACAATATAGAGGCGCTGAATCTCATCACGCCTGATTTCCATATCGTCATATTCGGGGTTGTTACTGTGGAGAATAACGTAGTTGCTGTTCTCATGGCGCCGAATCTGTTTGACCATGCGGAATTCTTCCATGACTATTACGTAGGTTTTCCCCCAGATAATAGTGTCGGTTGCCACTTCGCGGATGGCAATGAAGCTTCCGTTAGGAATTTGGGGCTGCATGGAGTTTCCGCTTACCCGGACCATACATTCATTGCTTCCGGTCAGTCCGGGCAGGTCAATATATCCGCTGATGCGGTCCTCCGTGAGCTGTCGCTCCAAGGGGCCGAATCCGGCGGTGACGTCAATATCGTAGAGGGGCACTCCGCGGCGTGCACTTGTCTCAACGAGAGTCTCCGCCGGGTTGATGCCCACATGAGGCTCGGATTTGCCAAAGGGTACGTCCTCGCCCGTCATCAGCCAAAGTCGGGAGACACCCAAGTCAAGGCAGATACGATTTACCAGGCCTACGGTGACGGGCAACCGGCCGCTCAGGTGCTTCGACATGTTTGCGGGACTGATGCCGAGCTTATTGGAAAAGGCGCTCTGCGACAGTCCCATCAAGAGCATCAGCTTTTTGATGCGCTTGATGATTTCCTGCTGTTGTTCAATGGGTATTTGAGGCATATGCAGAGCCGGGTTAATTAGGAGTGACGATTACTTTTACTGCGCCGCTAACTGAGTTTGAAACAAGGAGATACAGGCCGTCGGGCAGTTCAATGACGGTATTGTCGTCAACATCCTCCAGGCGGCGGACAACTCGGCCGCTCGGCTCGATGATTCGCAGTTCGGGCAGGGTAGAGGTGGTGTTGATAAGGATTGCTCCGCCAATGTTTTTCGCCGTCAGCTTGGCGCTTTGATATACTCCGGTGATAGCTCCGGGAGAAACGATGATGGAGTTGCTGGCCGGGGAGACTACTCCAAGGCGAACGGCCTGAACCGTATAGCTCTCTGAGCCGCTGAAATCATTGATTTCAAGCCAGGTGTCTTCGGCAACCACTTGAGTTGTCGAGCCGCCGTGAGAATCATATATCGTGCGGTTAACAATATAGTAGTCAATGACTTCGTCCTGAGCTCCGGGCTCCCAGTTTGCCGTATAGCTTGTCTCGGTAATGTCAGTAGCCGCCAGGGCAATCGGGGCGGTTAGTTCGGGGCGTTCAAGGCATTCTCCTTTGAGGCCGATGCCTACGGAGCCGCTGATTCCGCCTCCGGAGATAACCATGCGGGTTTCATGAAGTCCCGTTTCGGTCGGCGTATAGGTAACGTTGACCCAGAGTCCGTCTGCGGCATTGACGGCGATGGGTGATACCTTGACTGTTGCCTTTCCGTCAATGTTGAATTTATCGGCATCGTCGGTTACTCCCGGGCGGTCATAGATGGTCAGCGTGAGCATCTGGCCTTCCTTCATGTTCTCTCCTTTGAGGTGGAGTTTGGAGGTTGCCGAATTTCCCATGGCCACTTCTCCAAAGTCAAGTTCCATGTCTTGAATGGGAGTAATCAGAGTTGGAGTGCCGGAGGGAGTGTATCCCCCGTCAATATGTTCGCTCAGGAGGAAGGGCTCGCCATATTTATCGCCCCAGATGTATTCGGCCAGTTCCGGGAAGTCGATAAATGGGTTTCTGTTGTTCTGAATCTTATAGACGGCCTCATTGCGGTCTATTTCTTTTTGGCTTACTTGGTCAGCGCGGGCCCAGTTCAGGAGCAAGTCGCGGCTCCAGGTGTTGAGAGTGGGGTATGTGCCGGTCATGACCATATAAGTATATTTCCAGGTCAGGTCCTGATAACATGTCGCCATATAGAAGTAAGTTCGGGCAAAGTCACCTTTATACTCATCGTCAGGCTCAAAGACGAGGTTTGCGCCGCCTCCTTGTCCGGTGACGGGGATGCCTACGGTGGTGATTCCGTTGTCAAATTTCGGGGTCTTGGAGCGGTCAACAGTGCCCAAGGGATAGTTACTCTTGGCCATATTGGCGGCGCTTTCAGAGGGATAGAGATGGTTGAGGTCCACATAGGCCGGAATGTCGGTCAGGCCGCCCCACCAGCTCTTGGGGAACGAGTGCTCGCGGTTAAGTCCCTTAAAACTTGGCGCATAAAGGGGAATGTCGCTATACATGTCCCACCATCTGCGTGAGTCCGGATAGACGTCGGTCTTCTCAAAGTTGGTCGGTAAGCCGCTGTAGCTCACCTCTGTATGAGGATATATGACTTTATAAACGGCGGTTTTGAGTTCGGCGCCGCTCAGGCCGTTGATTGAGTTATAGTAACCCGCAGGTATCAGGCGGTCTGCAGCGCTGCCGCTGAGTGAAAGTCCGCTAAGTAAGCTGAGTAAAAGAAATTTTTTCATGAAATGATTCTTTATTTTTGCAAAATTACAACTTTTTTACGATATGGACAAATAAATTTGCCGATATTTATTTGTTATTGATAATATTTTTGTAATTTTGCACCATTATGCAGCAGATAATCCAACATTTTACCGACGACGACCTCTATAAGTTTACGATGTGTTGCGCCGTCATTGATAATTTTCCACGCACTCGCGTCAGGTATCAGTTTATTGACCGCAATCACTCGGTCTATCCCGCCGGCTTTGCCGAGGAATTGACAAGACAAATAAAACTGCTTGAAAACGTGGTTATTACCCCGGAGGAAGTTGAATTTATGCGCCGGCATTGTTCTTACATTCCCGCATGGTTCCTGCGTTATCTTCAGGGATTCCGGTATAATAGCGAATGGGTTAAAGTTTCTCAGGATTCCGAGGGTCACCTTTCAATTGAATTTGAGGGCGCATGGTCTGATACTATTTTGCTTGAGGTCAAGGTCCTGGCCATTGTTTCAGAACTTTATTACCTGATGACCGGCGAGGCTGAATCTGCTGATTATGATGATTATTATTCCCGCTCGGCGCTGAAGGCTGAAAAGATGATTCAGGCCGGATGTAATTTCTCGGATATGGGCACGCGCCGCCGACTGTCTTTTCGCGCTCAGGAGGTTGCCGTCCGCGCCATGAAGCAGCAGTCTGATGCAATGAATGGACCCGGTCGATTTATCGGCACGAGTAATGTCTATCTCGCTATGAAATATAACGTTACTCCTATCGGCACAATGGCTCATGAATTTGTATGCGCCATCGCCGGAATGTTTGGCCCTCAGATGGCAAACCATATGGCCATGGAGGCGTGGTCCAAGACTTATCGCGGCGCTCTGGGCACTTTCCTCTATGACACCTACGGCTGGGAAATCTTCTCCCTTAACTTCTCTGAGGACTATGCTAATATGTTCAAGGGGCTGAGAGTTGATAGCGGAGATAACTTTGAGCAACTCGACCTGATATGCGAAAAGTATCGGAGCCTTAACATTGACCCGCGCACCAAGCAGGTGATTTTCAGCAATGGCCTGAACGTTGATGAGGCAATTGAGATTCAGCGTTATGCTGCTGATAAGTGTATCCCCTCATTTGGCATAGGCACTCACTTCACGAATGATTTCCCGGGAATCAAGCCTCGGAATATAGTCATCAAGCTGATTGCCGCAAAAATCACTGAATCATGGCCCTTTTACTGTGATACCTGCAAGTTTAGTGAGGACCGCGGAAAATATACCGGCAAGAAGGAAGTAGTCGACCGATTCAAGGCCGCGATTAACCTTGAATCTGAGGATTGATTTGCTTCAGTTGGATGATGAATTCCTTTTGTCGTACGGGCGAGATTACCAGCGGCATGACGCTTTTGAGCACACTCCGGTCAGTAAAATGAATGGCAATGCGGTGAACCAATGAGAGCGCCGGGGCTGACAAAATGGACTTTGTCGGCACTATTTTCGCGATTTTATCTATGGGATAATCCTGCTTGAAAAACATTGTGTAGACAATCAGTTTGTCGCCCTCAATGCAGTAATATGTGCCGATATACAAAACGGCAATGAACACTAACATGCTGAGGCAAACAATCAGTGGCATGACTATGTCATCGTCAATCAAAAGTGTGGAAAAACAACAGGCTATAACTATAATCAGCAATAGCCATGTCGACCAATCGCAACGGGAGCGATAGACAGTTCGTTGTTGAGTCATTTTTTGTCTGTCGATTTATGGAGGATAATGTATGCTCCGGAATTGATAAAATTCAGGCGCGTGATTGAGTCGTTTTCGGTGTCGATTGTGGCGACTTGCATTATGAATTTGCGGAAGGCGTCTTCTGTGGTCATGTTATCGCATGCTATTTCCGTCACGGCTCCGTCGCCAAGAATCAGGGTGTCGCCCTTGATGTCATAGCTTCCGGCTAAGGTGTTGCAATTCGTTTGAACAAAATATTGACCCGAATCAAACGTAATGTATTGTCTGCTACCAGGAACTTCTTCGGCCGGCCGAACATAGGTGGAATCATTGAAGACGATGTTTTCAATGTCCCATTGTCCCTGCATATCGATCGTGGGCTGCGGGGCCTGGTGAGCGCAGGCCGTTAATCCTGCGGCTCCTATTATAATATGGTGAAGTTTCATGATTTGAGATTTTTTGTCTGCGCAAATTTAGCAAAAAATCCCAAATTCCCAAAATCTCCAATTCAATTTTTAATTAAGGAGGGCGGCGAGGGGGGCGCGGGAGGGGACATGGAAGGAGTGAGGGGTCACATCCTTGATGAGTCCTGCCGAGGAGAGATGGTTAGTGGCTGAGCGCCAGGTTTGTGCCGGAATGCCGAAAACCGTATGCAGGTCGGTTTTTTCCGCGCGGATTTCAATGTCAGTGCTTCCTTGCTGAGTCAGGGAGCTTATCCAGTAGGCTATGCGCTGGATAGGACTTCCGGAGGTCAGGGCGGTGAGCCATCGGGGGCCTCGCTGGGAGGTGGTGCAGACGCTGTTGAGATAGTTAAAGAGGAAGACGGTGTCAGAGGAGAGCATACGCCGATATTCTTCTTTTGAGATTTCCATGATTCCGGTGGTCTCTACGGCTTGAACCGTGGCCGGATATTGGGTGAGTCGCCCGAATAGATGGTCCGGCGCAATTACTTGCGGCGCCGTCAAGGTCTGGCTGACGGTCAGCAGGCCGTCAGGGTCAGTGATTGTCAGACGCACTACTCCGGTCAACACGAACTTAAGTTCATCGCAGGGTGTGCCGGCGGTGACAATCGTCTGGCCGGGTTGAAATTTCAGGAAGTGGAGCTTATATTTTCCGGCAATTTCGGTTAATCGCGCGCTGCTGGCTCCCTTGATTAGAGGGAGGTCAAGAATGGTGCGGTATATGGGCGAGTCATGTTTTTTCATGGTGCAATATGCTCTAATGCTACCATCTTAACGCTCATTCAGCTCGGAAAGTTCGCGGAAGAGTGCAATCAGGGCTGCTGTTGCGGCGCGGTCAATAACGCGGTCACGCGTTCCGGGGAAGTGGTAACACCGGGATTTTACTCCGGCAGCCGAAGCTGTAGCTATCCAGACGGTGCCCACGGGTTTCCCCTCCGTAGCGCCGCCGGGTCCGGCTATTCCTGAGGTGGCTACGGCAAGGTCGCTATTGGTCAGGTGCCTGATGCCGGCAGCCATTTGCTCTACAACGGATTCAGACACTGCTCCATGGGCTTCAATGTCGGCGGCGTTGACTCCTAAAACTGAGGCTTTGACCTCGTTGCTATAGGCAACAACGGATCCTTTCATTGCTGCGCTGGCTCCGGGAATGCTGCAAAGACGCGATGCAATGGTGCCTCCCGTGCAGCTTTCAGCAGTGGAGACTGTCAGCTTTCGCTCGGTCAGTAATCGAAGCAATTGCTCTTCAATGGTCACATCGCCGTCGGCAAGAAAATTCTCTGCCGGAATGAGGGCTATCAGTTCCTTGCGCAGATGCTCCATCTTCGGGCGGATTGACTCCGGACCTCGGCCGTCAAGGCGCAGGCGGATTATTCCCGGCTTGGGCAAGTAGGCCAGATGAGCAAAGGAGGGTAGGGAGTCTTCCCAGTCAGAGAGAATCTGCGCCAAGGCACTTTCGGAAATATCGAATGCCATAACGGTGTGGCGCACCAGGATATCTTTCTCCGGAAAACGTTTGATTAACTCCGCGGCAACTCGTTTTTCCATCATCTGAACCGTTTCAAACGGCACTCCCGGCATGCAGACAACTACTTTGTCTTCCGGTCTTTCAAACCACAGGATGGGGGCCGTTCCCACTTCGTTTTGAATTATCCGGGCATTATCAGGCACCAGTGCCTGGCGGGCAGTCAGCTCGTTGAGATGCAGATTGCGGCGGCTTATTACTTGCTTGACGTTTTCCAGCACCTCAGGGTCCTCGCGGAGCTTGCCGCCAAACAGCCGGCAGAGTGTTTGCTTGGTTTGGTCATCTTTGGTGGGGCCGAGTCCGCCGGTGGTGAGCACGACTTTAACTTCACTGAGGGCGCGGTCAAGGGCTTCATGGAGCGCCTCGGCAGTGTCGGCAATGACTTCCACTCGCTTGAGTTCCCATCCGTGGGGCTCAAGTATGCGGGCAATGGAGCCGGAATTGGTGTCAGTGACTTGCCCGGCAAGCAGTTCGTCACCTATGGCTATGATAATATATTGCATATGATTCGGTTAATGAGGGGATTGTGTATAAAAAAGTTGAAATCCGTCGCAGCATCACGCCGGTAACGGATTTCTTATAAGTGTCAAACATCATGAAGTAGTAGCGGGACCGAGAATTGAACTCGGGACCTCCGGGTTATGAATCCGACGCTCTAACCAACTGAGCTATCCCGCCATGAGGTCTTATGTCGTTTTGACGGGTGCAAAGTTACGGAGAATTTTTTAAACCACCAAATTTTTCGCCAAAAAATTTCTGAAATGTAAAATTTTATGCTAATATTTGGTGTGTATGCGGAAAAATTGTTACCTTTGTAGGTTGATTTACGGGTGCTGTTACCCCGCGCCCCTATAATTAATGCGTAAATAATAGACTAATCTTACTATATGCAAGAAGACAGGATTCAGAGAATTAACATTGAGAGCGAGATGAAGTCCGCTTACATCGACTACTCAATGTCAGTTATCGTTTCGCGTGCGTTGCCTGACGTGCGCGACGGACTCAAGCCCGTACAGCGTCGTGTGCTCTATGGCATGCACGAGATGGGCAATACGTCTGACAGACCGCCGATGAAGTCGGCTAACTGTGTCGGTGAAGTGATGGGTAAATATCACCCTCATGGTGACTCATCAATCTATGGCACTGTAGTCCGTATGGCTCAAGACTGGGCCATGCGTAACATCCTCATCAATGGTAAGGGTAACTTCGGTTCTATCGACGGCGACTCTGCCGCCGCTATGCGTTACACCGAGGTGCGCCTGGCAAAGATGGGTGAGGAGATGCTCGCCGATATCGGCTCTGACACCGTGGAGATGCAGCGCAACTATGACGATAAGCGCGACGAACCTACGGTGCTCCCAACCCGATTCCCTAACCTCCTGGTGAATGGCGGAACGGGTATTGCCGTCGGTATGGCTACTAATATGCCTACTCATAACCTGCGCGAATCTATCGATGCCTCGATTGCCCTGCTGGAGAATCCCGAAATCACCATTGAGGAGCTGATGAATTATATTCCCGCTCCTGACTTCCCTACGGGCGGTATCATCTATGGTATTCAGGGAGTGAAGGATGCTTATGAAACCGGACGTGGACGCGTCATTATCCGTTCAAAGTATGAAATGGAGAATGAAGGCAACCACACCAATATCATCATCACTGAGATTCCCTACGGAGTTAACCGCTCGGACCTGGTCAAGCAAATTGCCGGACTCGTCTCCGAAAAGAAAATTGACGGCATCTCGGATATTAACGACGAAAGCGACTCTAACACCGTTCAGCGCATTGTTATCTCCCTGAAGGTTGATGCCAACCCGATGGTGGTGCTCAACAAGCTCTTCAAGATGTCGGCTCTGCAGTCAAGCTTTGCCGTTAATAATGTGGCCCTCGTCAATGGCCGCCCCAAGACTCTCAATCTCAAGGAGCTGCTCCAGGCGTTCATTGCTCATCGTTATGACGTCGTTATCCGCCGCACGAAGTATGAGCTCCGTAAGGCCGAAGAACGCGCTCATATCCTTGAAGGATTGATTATCGCCTCTCAGAATATCGACGAGGTTATCCGTATAATTAAGGAGAGCGACAGCCCCGATGCCGCGCGTGAAGCCCTGGCGGAACGTTTCGGCTTGACCGAGGCTCAGACTCAGGCCATCGTTGAAATGCGTCTGCGTCAGCTCACCGGACTCGAACAAGACAAACTTCATAAGAACTACGAGGAAGTGCAGGCCGAAATCCGTCGCTTGCATGAAATTCTTGACAATCCCGACGTTTGTCGTGCCGTTATCCGTGGCGAACTGGAAGAAGTGCGTGATAAGTATGGCGACGACCGCCGCTCGGAAATCAATCAGGCCGGCGGACAGTTTGATGATGACTCCTTCTATGATGATGACGAAATGGTTATCACCATCAGCCATCTTGGCTACATCAAGCGCACCAAGCTGACCGAATTCCGCGCTCAAAATCGCGGTGGAGTCGGAATCAAGGGCTCCTCAACCCGCTCTGAGGACTTCATCGAACATATTTATACGGCCAATAACCGCTCCTATATGCTCTTCTTTACCGAGCGCGGCCGCTGCTACTGGCTCAAGGTTTACAATATCCCCGAAGCTGCGCGTAATCAGAAGGGTAGGGCAATCCAAAACCTCCTCAGCATTGAAAGCAACGACTCCGTTAAGGCTTACATTGCCGTTCGCTCGCTCTCTGATGCCGAATTTGTCAATGGTCATAACCTCGTGTTCTGCACCAAGAAGGGCGTGATTAAGAAGACTCCCCTCGAGGCTTACTCCCGCCCGCGCTCGCTCGGCGTCAATGCCATTATTATCCGTGAAGACGACGAGCTGCTCCAGGTTGAACTCACCAGCGGCAACAGCGAAATCATCATGGCTAACCGCAATGGTCGCGCAATTCGTTTCGATGAAAAGCGTGTTCGCGAAATGGGCCGTATGTCAACGGGTGTGCGCGGCATGACCCTTGATGATGAGCAGGATGAAATCGTTGGCATGATTTGCATGGAGCCTGAAACTTCCAAGTCAGTCCTCGTGCTCTCTGAAAATGGCTACGGCAAGCGCTCTGACCTTGACGACTACCGAATCACCAACCGTGGCGGCAAGGGCGTGAAGACCTTGAACATCACTGACAAGACCGGTAAACTCGTGGCAATCAAGAGCGTCGATGATGAAAATGACCTCGTAATCATTAATCGCTCCGGAATCACTATCCGTCTGCACATGGACGATATCCGCATCATGGGCCGAGCAACTCAGGGTGTGCGCATGATTAACCTTGAAAAGCGCGGTGACACGATTGCAAGTGTCTGCGTCGTGGATACTGACCCCGATGAGGCTGTTGATGAGCAGGAAGGCGCTGATGTGCAATCCTCTGATGATGCCCCCGCAACTGATGAATAAATTTTCGTAAACACTATAACTTTAAAAATCATGAAAAAATTACTTCTGCTCGCTTGCGGTCTGCTGATTTCTGGAGCCGCTGTCGCTCAGGAGCAGGTGCTCAAGGAAGCTGAGCGCATGCTCAAAGTTGAAGTGCCCGATCATGGCAAAGTGGCTACTATGCTTAAAGGCGCTATGGCTGACCCTTCTACGGCCAATAACGTTAAGACCTGGTTCCTTGCCGGTAAAAACGGTTTCCAGACTTGGCAGACCGGTTATGAACAATACATGCAGGGTGCTAACCCTGACAAGGTTAATATGAGCCGTGCGCTCGTCGAGGGCTATTCTTATCTGATGAAGGCCCTTCCGATGGACACTATCGTTGACGATAAGGGTAAAGTTAAGACCAAATACTCCAAGGAGATTGTCAAGCTGATTTCTTCCAGCCCCAGCTCTTTCCATGATGCCGGCGTCTTCCTTTATGAAAGCAACGATATGGCCGGAGCTTATCATGCTTGGGAAATCTATCAGGAACTCCCCACTCTGGCTTTCCTCGGCAAGGCTGCGCCCGCGTTTGACCCTGACTCAGTTCGTGCCGCTGACCTCTATAACATGGGTATCTTCGCTTATCAGGCTGACATGAAGCCCGAAGCTATGAGCGCATTCCTGCGCGCCGGCCGCCTCGGTCATGGTGAAGTGGCTTATGACAATGCCCTGGCTATGGCTTCTGCTATCGGTGACCCGGAAATGATTGCCGAAGTGGCCAATGAAGGCTTCAGCAAGTATGGCAAGCAGGCTTATATTGCCGAGCTCATCAACCTCTATATCCGCAATAAGGAATATGACAAGGCTATGGAGATGCTTGACCGCTCACTGGCTGCTACTCCCAATAATGCCGTGCTCCTTTATTCAAAGGGCGTGCTCGTTGAAAACCAGGTCAACGAAGAAGGCATCTCTCAGGAAAAGATTGACGCTGCCAATGCCGAGGCTCTTGACCTCTATAAGCAGGCTTCAGAAGCTGACCCCAACAATGCCGAAGCTCATTTCCATTATGGACGTATGCTCGCCAACAGGGCTTACACCATGAGCGATAATGCAACTGACCTCTCTGTTTCAGAATATAACGAACTGAAAAAGAACACCCTCGACCCGCTCTTCCGTCAGGCTGCCGGTGAACTCGAAAAGTGCATCGAGCTTGACAAGGAAGCTAACCGTCAGGCATTTAGCATCCTCAAGAATATCTATTACAACCTCAACGATGAGGCTAACATGAACCGCATTGCCGAGCTCGAACTCGACTGATTCATGACGCTGAATCTTTAAACATTCGCGGAGGGCTGTCAGTGAAAACTGATGGCCCTCTTAAATTTAAGTGCTTTTTTTCTGATTTTTTTGCGTGATTCAAATATTTTTCGTAACTTTGATTAGAAATTTGATAATAATACGAAAAAGATAAATAGAAATGAACAACTTCATGCACGACGATTTTCGCAAGTTTGCTACCAAACATTGCGGAATTAACCCGTTGGTTTTCGACCAATATACGGCTCAAGCCAACTCTAACATAACCTCAAGCTATATCAGCCCCACCATCATGGAAGAACGCTCCCTCAATGTTACTCAGATGGACGTTTTCTCCCGCTTGATGATGGACCGCATTATCTTCCTCGGCACTCAGGTTGATGATTATAGCGCCAACGTTATTCAGGCTCAGCTGCTTTATCTTGATAATAATGACCCCGGCAAGGACGTAAATCTCTATATCAACTCTCCCGGCGGCTCCGTTTATGCCGGCCTCGGTATCTATGACACCATGCAGTATATCAATAGCGACGTCGCTACAATCTGCACCGGCATGGCTGCTTCAATGGCTGCCGTGCTCCTCGTGGCCGGTGAAAAGGGTAAGCGATTCGCCCTCAAGCACTCCCGAGTGATGATTCATCAGCCGATGGGCGGCGCTCAGGGTCAGGCAAGCGATATTGAAATCACTGCCCGCGAAATCCTCAAACTCAAGCATGAACTCTACTCAATCATTGCTGATCATTCCGGCCAACCCATTGAAAAGGTCGAGCAGGACAGTGACCGTGACTACTGGATGATTGCCGAGGAAGCCAAGAAATATGGCATGATTGACGAAGTTCTTATCCGCAGCAAGAAATAATGGCAAAAAAGAATTCCGGACATACCTGTAGCTTCTGCGGCGGTCCGATGTCGGCTGATGCCGTCGTCGTCCCCTCACCGCTCGAACCCGGGGTGTTGATTTGTTCTGACTGTGTTGCCGGCATCAGTGATTTGCTCCGCGACGTTGCCAATGAAAAGCATCGTCGCTCGGGCTCCGACGCCGTCAAGTCGATGGACGAGGTCCCGACTCCCCGCGAAATCAATGATTATCTGAATCAATACGTCATCGGACAAGATAGCGCTAAACGCTATCTTTCCGTTGCCGTCTATAACCACTATAAGCGCCTGGCTCAAAAGAAGGAAGACGATGATGTCGATATTGAAAAAAGCAATATCATCATCGTTGGCCCGACGGGCACCGGCAAGACCCTGCTGGCCAAGACCATTGCCCGCCTGCTTGACGTTCCGTTCACCATTGTTGACGCTACGGTCCTGACTGAGGCCGGTTATGTAGGTGAAGACATTGAGAGCTTGCTCACCCGTCTGCTCCAGGTGGCTGACTATGACGTTGCCAAGGCTGAACGCGGCATTGTCTTCATTGACGAAATTGACAAGATTGCCCGCAAGAGCGACAATCCGTCAATCACCCGCGACGTTTCCGGCGAAGGCGTTCAGCAAGGGCTCCTCAAGCTCCTTGAAGGCTCAATTGTCAATGTCCCGCCCCAGGGAGGCCGCAAACACCCTGAAGCCAAGATGATTCAGGTCGACACCAAGAATATCCTCTTCATTTGTGGCGGCGCATTTGACGGCATCGAGCGCAAGATTGCTAACCGATTGAACACTCACGTCGTTGGTTACGCCACTGACTCCAATAAGCAGAAAATCAAGCGCGACAATTATCTCAGCTATGTGGCCCCGCAGGACCTCAAGTCTTTCGGCCTTATTCCTGAAATCATTGGCCGTCTGCCCATTTTGACTCATCTTGACCCGCTTGACCGTGACGCCCTTCTGCGCGTTCTGACCGAACCGAAGAATGCAATCATCAAGCAGTATCAGAAGATGTTTAAGATGGATGGCGTTGAGCTGACTTTTGATTCCGATGCCTTGGAGCTGATTGTTGATAAGGCTATTGAATATAAACTCGGTGCGCGCGGTTTGCGCTCCATCGTGGAGTCAATCATGGTCGACATGATGTATGACATCCCCGGAACCGATACCAAGAAGTTGAATATTACTCGCGATTATGCTTTGGGGCAGATTCAAAAAGCCCATTTCGAAACAGATATTGTGCAGTAATATCTCCCCCTCCCGCTGATATACATTCGCCTCTCTCCTCATTTTGTCTATAAACAACAGAATATAACTCTTTTTAAGTCATAATAATCCCGCAGAAAAAGAAATAGAACTCAACCTCTCTTTCTCAAACTGATTAATTCTCACATTATTCACGAACTTATGGCCAACTATACCGACCTGTCCGATGCTCTGAAGCGTCATTTCGGCTTTGAATCCTTCAAAGGTAATCAAGAGCAAGTCATCAATGCCCTGCTTGAGGGTAACGACGTCTTCGTATTGATGCCGACGGGGGGAGGAAAATCCCTCTGTTATCAGTTGCCGTCATTGATGATGGACGGTTGTGCCATAGTCGTTTCCCCGCTGATAGCACTGATGAAGAATCAGGTCGATGCCATGCGCAATTTCAGCGAGGATGACGGGATTGCTCATTTCCTGAATTCGAGTCTTAACCGCGCGGCTGTTGACGCCGTGAAGGAAGATATTATCTCCGGACGCACCAAGCTCCTCTATGTTGCGCCCGAATCGCTCACCAAGGAAGACAATATTGAATTCCTCAAGAGCGTGACCATTTCGTTCTATGCCATTGACGAGGCTCATTGCATCTCTGAATGGGGCCATGATTTCCGCCCTGAATATCGCCGCATCCGCCCGATAATCAATGAAATCGGTGTCCGTCCGGTCATTGCTCTGACCGCTACGGCCACTCCTAAGGTGCAACATGACATTCAGAAAAACCTTGGAATGACCTCGGCTAAGGTCTTCAAGTCGTCGTTTAATCGCGAAAACCTGTATTACGAAATCAAGTCTAAAACCGCTAATGTCGATAAGGACATTATCCGATATATCAAGACTCATGAAGGGAAAAGCGGCATTATTTATTGCTTGGCGCGAAAAAAGGTGGAAGAACTCGCCGAACTCTTGCGCGTCAACAATATCAAGGCCTTGGCTTATCATGCCGGAATGGATTCGGCTACTCGCTCCGCTAATCAGGACGCTTTCCTGATGGAAGAAGTGGACGTGATTGTTGCCACCATTGCCTTCGGTATGGGTATTGACAAGCCCGACGTCAGGTTCGTGATTCACTATGATATGCCGAAAAGTCTGGAAGGATATTACCAGGAGACGGGTCGTGCAGGCCGTGACGGCGGCGAAGGCCATTGTATCACGTTTTATTCCTCCAAGGATTTGAGAAAAATGGAGAAGTTCATGCAGGGTAAACCCGTGGCTGAACAGGAAATTGGAAAGCAGCTTCTTGCCGAGACGGCATCATATGCTGAATCTTCCGTCTGCCGCCGGCGCACTCTCCTCCATTATTTCGGTGAGAATTATGAGGTTGAGTATTGCGGAAACTGCGATAATTGCATTCATCCGAAAAAGAAAGTGGAAGCTAAAGAAGAATTATCGGCTATAATTGAAATAGTAGCCGCACTGAAAGAAAAATTTAAGGCAGAACTGATTGTTGATGTAGCCCTCGGTAACAAGACCGCCGACGTGAAGGCTTATGGTCTTGATGAATTGGACCAGTTTGGAATGCTTGACCATAGCTCTGACCGCCTGCTGATGGCAGTTATCCGTCAGGCTGTGATTGCCGGCTATCTGAGCCGCGACATTGAAAACTTCGGGCTTATTCGTGTAACTGACAAAGGCATGCAATATCTTCATAAGCCGACGTCGTTCAAAATCGTGGAGGATAATGAGTTTAGTGACGAAGACGAAGAACCGATGCCCCCGAAGGGCGGCGCAACCGGTGCCGTTGACCCCGAGCTCTTCTCAATCCTTAAGGACCTCCGCAAAAAAATTGCGCGTAACCATAATCTCCCTCCTTACGTCATTTTCCAGGACCCCTCCCTTGAACAGATGGCTACTACTTATCCCATCACCATGGAGGAACTCCAGAACATTACCGGAGTAGGGCAGGGAAAGGCCAAACGCTATGGCGATGAATTCCTGCGCGTCATCCGCCAGCATGTCGAAGATAATGAAATCGTCCGCCCGGAAGACATTACCGTAAGGACCGTCCCCAAAAAGAGCCGCCAGAAAATCTCTATCATTCAAGGTATTGACCGCAAGATTCCGCTTGATGAACTTGCCATTACCCTTGCTCTCGATTTTGATGAACTGCTGACGGAGATTGAGGCCATTGTCTATTCCGGCACCAAACTGAACATCAATTATTTCATTGACCAGATGATTGACCCTGACGTGGTCGACGAAATATCTGACTATTTCAAAACCGAGAGCGAAAGCGGCGATGTTGAAACCGCCATTCAGGACCTCGGCTCTGATTTTGACGATAACGAAATCCGTCTGGTCCGCATCAAGTTCCTCTCAGAGGTTGCTAACTGATTAATTTAACATTATGGAAGATCTGATTATCGATTACTCCGATGCCGAGGTGCTCCGCAAGGAGTTGGTAGTGCTCAAGCATGTCAACTTCCGGTTGAGCAAAGGCGAGTTTGTCTATTTTATCGGCAAGGTGGGTAGCGGAAAGTCATCATTGCTCAAAACAATGTATGCTGAGGTGCCCGTTAATAGCGGCGAGGCGCGCGCCTTTGAGTTTGACTTGCTCAAGCTCAAAGCCAAGCGAGTCCACCTCCTGCGCCGTAAAATCGGTATTGTCTTCCAGGATTTCCAGCTGCTCACTGACCGCTCGGTCCATGAAAATCTCCTCTTTGTCCTGAAAGCAACCGGATGGAAGGACAAGCAGCTGATGGAGGAGCGCATTGAAAAGGTGCTCGGAATGGTGAATATGGCCAATAAGTCATATAAAATGCCTCATGAACTCTCCGGAGGCGAGCAGCAACGCATCGCTATTGCCCGCGCGCTCCTCAATGAACCGGACCTGATTTTGGCCGATGAACCGACCGGAAACCTCGACCCCGAAACCGGCACCCGCATCGTTGAAATGCTCCATCAGATTGCGGCCGATAATAAGACAGCCGTCATTATGGCCACCCATAATCTGGCGCTGACCGAGCAATTCCCCGCCAAGATTTATCGCATTGAGGACAAACGCCTCATCTGCCTCTCAGAAAATCCCCAAGAAATCAAAACTCAAGAAGATATAGAAGAATGAATGTAATGAAGTTTGGCGGTACGTCCGTCGGTTCAGCGCTGCGCATTAAGGAAGTGGCCAAGCTGGTCACTTCGCGTGGTAAGAACATCATTGTGCTCTCCGCAATGTCAGGAACCACTAACACCCTGGTGGAAATCTGTGACTATCTCTACAAAAAAAACATTGATGGCGCCAAGGAAATCATCAATCAGCTTGAACTCAAGTATCAGCAGGTAATTGCCGAACTTTTTGACTCGGAAATAGCCATTGAGGAAGCATCTAAGGAAATCAAGCAGATTTTTGCTTATATCCGTTCGCTCGCCAAGGATATTTTCACTCTCTTTGAAGAGCGTGAAATTCTTGCTCAGGGCGAAATGATGAGCACTAAGCTCATGAACATCTATCTGCATGAACAGGGAGTCAACTCCGCCTTGATTCCGGCTCTTGACTTCATGAAGACCGACAAGAACTCCGAGCCTGACACTCAATATATTCGCACTCACCTGCTCGAACTCCTTGACAAGAACCCTGACGCCGCTCTCTATATCACTCAGGGATATATCTGCCGCAATGCTTATGGCGAGGTCGATAATCTCCAGCGCGGAGGCAGCGACTATACGGCATCGCTCATCGGAGCCGCCGTCAGTGCCGACGAAATTGAAATCTGGACCGATATTGACGGCATGCACAATAATGACCCCCGTTACGTTGAGGGAACCTCGCCCGTTGCCGAGCTGCATTTTGAGGAAGCGGCCGAGCTCGCTTATTTCGGCGCCAAGATTCTTCACCCGACGTGTGTGCTCCCCGCAAAGCTGAATAATATCCCCGTCAGATTGCTTAACACCATGCAGCCTGAGGCCAAGGGTACGCTCATCTATAACTGCACTCCGACTCATACAATCAAGGCCGTCGCCGCAAAGGATAACATTACCGCCATCAAAATCAAGAGCGGACGCATGCTCCTGGCTTATGGCTTCCTCCGCAAGGTGTTTGAAATCTTTGAAACCTATCAGACATCCATTGATATGATTGCCACTTCAGAGGTGGGAGTCTCCGTGACGATTGACAATACCCGCAATCTGCATCATATCATTGATGACCTGAAGAAGTTCGGTACGGTTACGGTTGACCATGACATGGCGATTATCTGCGTGGTCGGCGACCTCGAATGGCACAACTGCGGCTTTGAAACCCGCGTGCTCGATGCCATGACTAACATTCCCGTGCGCATGATTTCTTATGGCGGCAGCAATTACAACATCTCGCTGCTTGTTCGCCAAAGTGATAAGGTCAATGCTCTTAATGCACTTCAAAAATCTCTCTTCAATGACTGAACATTTTCCCCTGACGGAGTTTGAATCTCATCGAACTCCGTTTTATTTCTATGACCTCGGGCTTCTTGACCGAACTATTGATGACCTTCTGGCAAATAAGGGCGATTTCCATGTTCATTATGCTCTGAAGGCTAATTCTAATCCGGTTATCGTGAGCCATATCGCCGGGCGCGGACTCGGCGCTGACTGTGTGAGCGGAGGTGAAATTCAGCGCGCCCTTGATTGTGGAATCCCCGCTGAGAAAATCGTCTTTGCCGGAGTGGGTAAGACTGACGAGGAAATCCTCCTGGCCTTAAATGCCGGGATTGGTTGCTTCAACGTTGAATCTGCACCTGAGCTCGAGGTGATTTCCGCCCTCGCCGTACAGACCGGGAAGAAAGCCCGCATTGCCATTCGTGTCAACCCCAATGTCGATGCACATACCCATGCCAATATCACTACCGGCCTGGCCGAAAATAAGTTTGGAATCAATTTTGAGATGCTCCCTGATATGGTGAGCCTTGCTCATTCCCTTCCGGCCATTGAACTTACCGGTCTTCATTTCCATATCGGGTCACAAATAACTGATTTTGAGCCCTTCGTGAAGCTCTGTGAGGTGATTAATCGCTTGCAGACCCAGGTGCGCGTTAACCATATTAACGTGGGCGGTGGCCTCGGAATTGACTATACCACTCCTGACGGACACCCGATTCCTGACTTCAAGGGCTATTTTGATACCTTCCGCCGGAATCTCAACCTCCTCCCCGGCCAGACTCTCCATTTTGAACTGGGGCGGAGCGTGGTCGCTCAGTGCGGCTCGCTGATTTCACGGGTGGTTTACGTCAAACATGGGTTGGCCAAAAATTTCATGATTTGTGATGCCGGAATGAGTGAATTGCTCCGTCCCGCCCTTTATCAGGCCCATCATCTCATTCAAAACCTCTCTGAACCGGAGAGTGCTCCAAGAGAGACCTATGATGTCGTCGGGCCAATTTGCGAGTCATCTGACGTTTTCGGCTCTGATGAAATCCTCCCTGCAGCCCGGCGCGGCGATTTGATTGCCTTCCGTTCTGCCGGAGCTTATGGAGAAACTATGGCCTCAAATTATAATTTACGTCAACTTTATCCCCCGGTATTTAAAAAATGAAGCAACTTAGCAAGTGGATTTATATCCTCATTGTGGTGCTTATTTTAGTGCCCTTCTCTTATTTCTGCAACATTTCCGAGCCTATCTCGCCGGCAATTGCTCTGCTCTTGGGCCTGATTTTGGCGTTTACGCTTGAAAATCCTTTCCCCAAGTTCAATAAAAAGTGCTCCAAGTATCTCCTCCAGGCTTCAGTCGTTGGCTATGGTTTCTCAATGAATCTCCAGGAATCATTGAAGTCAGGTGCTGAGGGCATGGCCTTCACCGTTTGCTCCGTTATCGGGCTGATGGTTATCGGTGTGATGCTTGGCTATTGGCTTCATATCGAGCGCAAAACTGCTTATCTCATCTCGTCAGGCACAGCCATCTGCGGCGGCTCGGCAATCGCCGCCGTCGGCCCCGTTGTCAAGGCTAATGACCATGAGATGGCCGTCTCTCTCGGCGTGATTTTTATTCTGAACGCTATCGCCCTCTTCATTTTCCCGCCCTTAGGTCATATGGCCGGAATGACGGAAACGCAGTTTGGCACATGGGCGGCTATTGCCATCCATGACACTTCCTCCGTTGTTGGTGCCGGCGATGCTTATGGTCCCAAGGCACTTGAAGTGGCCACTCTCATTAAGCTCACCCGTGCCCTCTGGATTATCCCCTTGGCTCTGGTTACAATGGCGATTTTCCGTGACAAAACAGCTAAAATCTCCATCCCCTGGTTCATTTTCCTTTTCATCCTGGCTATGGTTATCAATACTTATGCCGGACTCCCCGTTGCCTTTGGTCAAACAATGGCTTTCTGGGCTAAGAAAGGAATGGTGCTGACACTCTTCATGATTGGTGCTTCACTCTCTCTGAAGAGCATCAAGGCGGTTGGTTTCAAGCCGTTGATTCTTGCCGTCGCGCTTTGGGTCATCATTGGTGTCACCTCTTTCTTCGTGGTGATTAACACTATCGACTGACCTGATGGGGCGCGCCCCGTTTTTACTTCCCTTAATCGGGCTGATATTCGGAATTTTGATTTCCGAGTATTTGCCCGATTTTCCCTTATGGGGACTGGCCCTGTTAGTTCTTGCAGGCGTGGCGCTTATGTTCGTCCGGCGTCCGGTTATAGGCCTGCTGATGATGTTTATGGCCGTAGGGTGGGGCGTTACGGAGCTGCATAAGCCGCTGCCCCTTGCCGTTACGGGCGACGGACGTTATTCCGCGTCGGTGCTCCATTCCTGGGAGACTGACGGAAATGCACTGATGGGTATAGTTAAGGTCGACTCGGTCAACCGGTCATCAGTCGCGCCCTTCACTATTACGGTCCAGATGATTGGCCACCGTAACGTTATCATGCCCGGGGAAAGGATTGCCTTCCGTGCAAAGATTATGCCGCCTAAGGAGAATCCGCAACTGCCTGACATTCCGTTTGGAAATTCGTTGGACCGTCGCTTCGGAGTTGTCGGATTCGCTATGGTTTTGCCTGATTCGTTGATTTACTGTGTTGATGGGTGCGGATTTTCCGCCATGATGTACAGGCTGAACCGGCAGATGATTTCAAGGCTCAGTGAGGCTGACCTTGATGACCGGGCCTTCTCCCTTCTTGCGGCCATGCTGCTTGGCGATAAGTCAATGCTGCCGCCGGATGAGGTCAATGCCTATTCCGCCTCCGGATTGTCTCATCTTTTGGCGCTGAGTGGAACCCATGTTGCGGTGATTGTCTCTCTGATAGCTCTCGCCCTGTTTCCGTTGACCATTGCACGCCATAATCAGGTTCGCTTCCTTTTGTCAGTGGTGCTCCTTTGGTTCTATGCGTTCTTGACCGGAATGTCGCCATCAGTTGTGAGGGCGGCAGTCATGGCCTCGGTTTACCTTTTCGGGCGCATAATTGAGCGTCCCTCGGTGCCGATTAATTCCCTCTGTTTCGCCGCCTGGGTTATTCTGATGGTTAACCCGATGGAATTGTTTATGCCCGGATTTCAGATGAGTTTTGCGGCCGTTGCCGGCATTATCGTTTTTTATCCCCTGCTGAATCAGATTGACCGCCGCAAGCATCCCCGCCTTTATTTTCTTTGGTCTTACCCGGCTGTTTCTATCGCCGCCATGATGCTGACAGGGCTGGTGGCCACATGGTATTTCCATACTTTTCCCCTTTATTTTCTCCCGGCCAATCTGCTGGCGGTGCCCGTTATGCCCCTGATTTTGGGCTTGGGCGTTTTGTTGCTGATGGCTCCGTCATTTCATCCGGCTGCATGGGCGGTTAATGGGTTGTGTGGATTTCTGAGCGCCGTCGCCCGCTGGATTTCTGAGATGCCTCAGGCCGTTTTTGCTGATGTCTATCTGCCGCTGTGGTTTACTGTTTTGTTGCCGATTTTACTGCTTTTGGCCGGAATTGCATTGGGAAAGAAGAATTATGCGGCCGCGATTGCCTCTGTGATGCTTATTCTGACGGCTTTTGGTGCCGAACGGATTTTGCGCCCGCAGTTTCCTCCGGAGGAATCATTTGAGTTGGATGATGCCTTGGTAGTGCGCCGGGGTGACTCGCTGATGGTCTTTACGGAGCTGAAAAATGAAACAGACCGCCGGGAAGCAGCGGTCTATTTTACTCGGCGGTTGAGGCACTATTGCGCGCGGCGCGGCTTGCCTCCGCCTGAAATCTTTGAGAGAGTTGATTAAGGTTTCACTTTGACGAGCATCACCTTGGCATCGGTTTTGGCGTAAACGCTGTGGGGCACGTCAGCGCCCATCAGCAGGAATTCGCCTGCATGAAGAATGTAGGGCTTATCGTGCATGAAGAAGTCAATTTCGCCTTCAAGCACCGTCACCATGACTTCCGCCGGGGCCACGTGTGTGTCAAGTTTCTGGCCGGCTTTGAAGCCTACCAGGCTGACTCCGCCATTGTCGGTGGAGAAGATGTTTTGGAAGCTGACGTGCTCATCGCTGAGCCCTACGTGATAGGTAAGGTTATGAACCTCACCGAATTTAATGTGTGTTTCTAACATAGCTATTATGTTTTTTGAGGTTTGAGTTTTACGATATTTAAACGCCCTCAGCCCCCCTTTTGTTTAAACGGAAAAGGCGGACGCATGGTTGGCCCGCCTTTTCTGAAGAGGTGATGTATTTAAGTTTAATTGTTTCCCTTGAGGATTCCGCGTTTTGATGCGCGGATAAAGGAGATGACTTCGTTGCGGAGTTCGCTTTCCGGAATGGTTTGTTCAACGCAGGTGATAGCGCTGGTGGTGTTCAGGTCGGCCGAGAAGATGATGCGGTAAATCTCCTGAAGCAATGAAATCTGCTCGCTGGAAAAGCCGCGGCGACGAAGGCCGACAACGTTGATACCGACATAAGAGCTCGGATTGCGTCCACACATGATGTAAGGAGGAATGTCCTTATTGATGAGCGAGCCGCCCTGCATCATTACGTGGGCACCGACATGGCAGAACTGATGAATCAGAGAGCCGCCGCCGATAACTGCGTTATGGTCAATATGAACTTCTCCGGCAATCTGGCTGGCATTGGAAATGATGACGCTGTCGCCGATAACGCAGTCGTGGGCCACATGGGTATAAGCCATAATCAGGCAGTGGGAGCCAACGATGGTAGTGCCCTTGGAGGCAGTGCCGCGGTTGACTGTGGCACATTCGCGGATATTGGTATAGTCGCCAATCACGGCGGTAGTCTTCTCGCCTTTGAATTTCAGGTCTTGCGGCTCGCCGGCAATGACGGCTCCGGAATGGATATTGCAGTGGCGGCCGATGCGCGCACCGTCAAGAACCACGGCGCCCGCATGAAGATGAGTTCCTTCACCGATTTCTACGTCGTCGGCAACGAAAACAAACGGGTCTATCTTGACATTTGAGCCGAGGCGAGCATTGGGAGAGACGCTGGCAAGGGGGCTGATAAGTTCAGACATAATTACTTGTTTTTGATAATTTGGGCCATGAATTCACATTCGGTGACAATCTTTTCGCCGACAAAGGCATAACCTTTCATGACGGCACATCCGCGGCGAAGCTCGCTCATGAACGATACATGGAAAATCAGTGTGTCGCCCGGAACTACCTTGTTGCGGAATTTAACATTGTCAATCTTCATGAAGTAAGTGGAGTAACGTTCGGGCTCGTCAACGGTTGAGAGCACGAGGAGTCCGCCGGTTTGAGCCATGGCTTCAACTAACAGCACTCCCGGCATCACGGGTTCCTGGGGGAAGTGGCCCTGGAAGAACGGTTCGTTGCCGGTGACGTTCTTAACGCCGACAATATAGTTGGGGCCGCGGTCAATGATTTTATCAACCAAAAGGAACGGATAACGATGAGGGAGTTTTGAGCGGATATCGTTAACGTCCATCAGGGGCTCGATGTTGGGATTATAGACCGGAGCCTGGATTTCCTGACGCTTGAGTTCCTTGCGGATTTTCTTGGAGAGGGTAGTGTTGAGGCTGTGGCCCGGGCGAGTGGCAATCACGCGGCCCTTGATGCGACGGCCAATGAGGGCAAGGTCGCCTAACACGTCAAGGAGCTTATGGCGCGCGGGTTCATTGTCATGCACCAGGGGAGTGGTGTTGACATAGCCGAACTCGCTGACGTTAACGTGAGGAGCACCCATCAGGTCGGCGATATGGTCAAGCGTTTCCTGATTCATCTCTGAATCATAGATGACGATGGCATTTTCAAGGTCGCCCCCCTTGATGAGATTGGCTTTTACCAGGGGTTCAATTTCGCGCACAAAGACGAAGGTGCGGCTGGCGGCTATCTCCTTGTTGAAGTCTTCGAGACTGTCAAGGCTGGCAAATTGATTGGGAATCACGGGAGAGTCAAATGCAATCATGACGTCAATGGCGAATTCATCATCGGGCATCACGACGATGGATGCGCCGGTGGTGTCGTCACGCACCTCGATTTTCTGTTTGACTACGTAGACTTCGCGCTCGGCCGACTGCTCTTCCAGGCCTACTTTTTCAATCGCTTCGGCAATCTTGATGGCAGAGCCGTCAAGAATGGGCATTTCAGGGGCGTTGACCTTGATGAGGCAGTTATCAACCCCGGCAGCATAGAGTGCGGCAAGGGCATGTTCAATGGTGCTGACGGTTACGTCGCCTTTACCGATTACGGTGCCGCGGGTGGTTGCCTTGACGTTTTCGGCTAAGGCGTCGATGATGGGCTGATCTTCAAGGTCTACTCGCTGGAATTTATATCCATGGTTGACGGGAGCGGGAACGAATTCCGCTTCAATTTGAAGGCCGGTGTGGAGTCCGGCGCCATTCAGTTTGAATGACTCTTTAAGCGTTTGCTGCTTCATATTGTATGAAATATCTTAATTTTCGAGTTCTTTAATTTTCTTTTCAAGTTCACGCACCTTGACGATGAGGTCGCCGACGCGGGTCAGCTGTGCTTGCTGACGCATCCATTGACGAGCCGGGAGCACGGGTGAGCCCATCAGGGTTGACCCGTCGGCCGCATTGGAGTGCATGCCGCTCTGGGCGCCAACGTTGACATGGTTACCGATGGAGATATGTCCGGCAATGCCTACCTGGCCGCCAAACATGCAGTTGCTGCCAATCTTGGTTGACCCGGCAATGCCCACTTGGGCCGCCATCACGGTGTTTTCACCTATCTCTACGTTATGGGCCACTTGAATCAGATTGTCTAACTTGGTGCCGCGGCCAATGAAGGTTTGACCCATAGTGGCACGGTCAACCGTCGTGTTGGCGCCGATTTCAACGTTGTCGGCAATGACTACGCGTCCCATCTGGGGAATCTTTGAGTAGGTGCCGTCAGGGTTCGGTGCGTGGCCAAAACCGTCGGCGCCGATAACTGCACCGGAATGGAGAATGCAGTTGCTGCCAATCTGACAGCCCCTGTAAATCTTTACTCCGGCATAGATTATGGTGCCGTCGCCAATGGTGACGCCCGGACCTACATAAGCCTGAGGATAGATTTTGACCCCTTTGCCGAGTTTGGCACCTTGGCCGATATAGGCAAATGCACCAATGTAGGCCTCTTCCGGAATCTCTACTCCCGGAGCGATAAAGCTCGGCTCCTCAATCCCCGTCGGCTGGGGATTCGTCAGCTGGTCAACGAGGGTCATCAACTGAGCCAGGGCCGCATAAGGCTCTGCCACTCGGATAAGGGTGGCATTCGTGGGCTCGGTCAGCTGAAACTCGGTGGATACGAGAATTGCTCCCGCCCGGCTTTCCGGAACGTAATGGGCATATTTAGGGTTGGAAAGAAAGGTCAGGGCCTTGGGGCCGGCGCTTTCAATCTTATCAAATGCAGAGAGCATAACGTCGGGGTTGCCTTCAACGGTCCCTCCGATCAGTTGCGCAATTTGCTGTGCGGAAAATTCCATTTATGATATATATAATGTGATAAACGTGTTTTATTTGACGTGCAAATTTACAAAAAATCCCGTAAAAAATAAAAAAAATTGCCCAAAATGACCTTTTATGAGGCATTGAAAACTATTATTTTGCAAAAAATGTTGTAAATTTGCAGTATTAATCCAAAAAAACAAGTATATAACCCTATGCAAATCACTTCAGCTAAATTTCAGATAAGCAACTCGCAAGTGGAGAAATGCCCCGATACGGACCTCCATGAATATGCCTTTATCGGGCGAAGTAACGTTGGCAAATCTTCGCTCATCAACATGCTGACCGGACGCCGTAAACTCGCCATGACTTCGTCGACTCCCGGCAAGACCACTTTGATTAATCATTTCATCATTAATGATTCCTGGTATATCGTCGACTTGCCCGGATATGGCTATGCCCAGCGCAGCAAAACCGAGCGCGAGAAGCTTAAGCATATTATCGATGGCTACATTCTCGGGCGCCCTCAGATGACCTCACTCTTCGTCCTGGTTGATTCGCGCCATGAGCCGCAGAAAATTGACCTCGAATTTATGGAATGGCTCGGCGAAAACGGCGTGCCCTTCGCTATTGTCTTCACTAAGATAGACAAACTCTCGCGCACGGCGGCCGAGAAAAATATCGAGGACTATAAGCGTCGGCTTCTGGAGCAATGGGAAGAACTGCCCCCCATCTTTATCACCTCCTCTGAAACCGGACTGGGCCGCGAGGAGCTGCTTGACTATATTGAAGAGCTCAATCAGCTCCCCGTTCAGACTGAATTTACCTCTGAACCCGAACAATGAATAAGAACTTCACTCAAGAACTGAGCCTCAGAATTGGCCGCGACAAAAAGTCTACACAAGCGCTGATTGAGGGCCTTCAGAAGGCCATGATTCAGTATTGTGGCGACGAGGAATCAGTGGCCATTCCCGGATTTGGAACTTTTTCAGCGGTCAAACACCCTGAACGCATCAGTACTGACCTCTCCACGGGGAAAACAATGCTGATGCCCCCTGAAATTATCGTAGAATTCCAACCCGCAAGCAAATTGCGCAAAATCGCCGAAAAGAATGTTGACTCTAAATGATTTATCTAAAACTTTGGTTGAACTGACCGGATGTCAGCCTACTGAAGCCGATGATTTTCTCCGCGAACTGTTTGCTCTTGCAGCTGAAATTCTGGAGGCGGAAGGCTCCGTAGAGGTGCCTCACTTAGGCCGATTTGTCATCATGGACGGAGCCATCCTTTTCCGTCCTGATGCCGATTTGGCCACTGAAGTAAACACCCCCTTTGCCGACTTTCAACCCATGGAAGTCCCCGACACGTTCTCACTCCAGACTCCCTTAGACCCGAAACCTGCCGAGGCACCCGAACCGGCACCGGAACCCGCCCCCGCCCCCGAACCTGAACCGGAGCCCGAACCCGTCCCCGCCCCTGAGCCCGCCCCGGAACCGGAGCCTGAGCCCTCTGATAACTCTGAGCCCTCTGATACCCCCGCAGAAGCTAATGAGGAAATCAAAACCCGCAAGGCTTTGACCTGTTGTCGCACCCTGATGGTTGGCTTGGTTTGCGCAATTGCCGGTTTTGTCGGCGGTTGGTTTGCCGCAAGATATTATTCTCAGCAACCGTTCATCCAAGCTCAACCTGCTGAAAATACTCTCCCTGCCGTGATTGCCGAGCCGGAAGACTCCGTTGAAGATACTCTCGTCCCTGAAATCTCTGAACCCTCTGATTCTGCCGTGACTGCTGAAGAACCGGAGATTATTCAGCCCCGCAAAATCGTGACCGATACCGTTAAAGTAGGGCGTTATCTGACCACTATGGCTCGCAGTCATTACGGACAAAAGGAATACTGGGTCTACATCTATGAGGCAAATCCGCAATTTGGGAATCCTAACACTTTGCCCGCCGGAACCGTAGTCATTATTCCCCCGGCTGATTCCCTTGGCCTGACGCCCGGAAATGAGGAAAAATTGGCTGAGGCACATCGCAAATTAAACGAGATTTTGAGCCGCTTTAACTGATTGAAATTTTTTATAGCTTAAATTAACAAAAACTAACGCTTAATTAACAATTATTTGGCGTTAGTTATTTGTTAATTTATTAATTTTGCACTGTTAATTTACCCAAATTAAGAATATAAAACACATAATTACCAAAATTTAAAACTATATGAGTGACTCTGTTAATATTCGTGAGCTAAACGAGATCGTAGCTGCGAAGAGCGACTTCATCAACCTTATCACCAAGGGCATGGACCAGACAATCGTCGGCCAGAAGCACCTTGTTGAATCACTCCTGATTGCACTCCTCTCTAATGGGCATGTGCTCCTTGAGGGTGTCCCCGGCCTGGCCAAGACTTTGGCTATCAAGACTCTCGCTCAACTCATTGACGCTAATTACAGCCGCATACAGTTTACTCCTGACCTCCTCCCGGCCGACGTGATTGGCACCATGGTCTATTCCGTCAAGAATGAAACATTCCAGGTGAAGAAAGGCCCGATTTTTGCCAACTTCGTCCTTGCCGATGAAATCAACCGTGCCCCCGCCAAGGTTCAGTCAGCCCTCCTTGAAGCTATGCAGGAGCGCCAGGTGACCATCGGCGATAACACTTTTAAGCTTGATGAGCCGTTCCTGGTAATGGCTACTCAAAACCCCATTGAACAGGAAGGTACTTATCCGCTGCCCGAAGCGCAGGTTGACCGTTTCCTTCTGAAGGTCATTATCGGTTATCCCACCCGCGATGATGAACGCCTGATTATCCGTCAGAACATCTCTCCGGTGAAGACTGAAATCCATCCCTTGGTGAAGCCTGAAGAGGTTATCGAGGCTCAGAAGGTTGTTTCTCAGATTTATGTCGACGAAAAAATCGAACGCTATATCGTCGATATCGTCTTCGCTACCCGTATGCCCGCTGAATATGGAATGGATGACCTGACCGGCGTCATTGCCTTCGGCGCTTCGCCCCGTGCGTCTATCGCCCTGGCCAAGGCTGCCCGCGCCTATGCCTTCCTTCAGCATCGCGGATTCGTGGTGCCTGAGGATGTCCGCGCCGTTTGTCATGATGTGCTCCGCCATCGTATCGGCCTGACCTATGAAGCCGAGGCTAACAACATTACCACTGACGAAATCGTTTCTAATATCCTTGACCGCGTACAGGTTCCCTAATTCCTTGACTGATATATGGACGCAAACGAACTGCTGAAAAAGGTCCGCAAAATTGAGATAAAGACCAAAGGGCTTTCCCGCAATATCTTTGCGGGAGAGTATCATTCGGCCTTTAAGGGACGCGGCATGACGTTCAGCGAGGTCCGCGAATATCAGTATGGCGACGACATTCGCGACATTGACTGGAATGTCACCGCGCGCCATAATCATCCTTACGTCAAGGTCTATGAGGAGGAGCGTGAACTGACCGTAATGCTCTTGGTCGACGTCTCCGGCAGTCGCCTTTTTGGTGCCGCGGGAGTTGAAAAGCGGGAAATGATTGCTGAAATTGCCGCAACTCTGGCTTTTTCCGCCTCGCAGAATAATGATAAAATCGGATGTATTTTCTTCTCGTCCAAGGTTGAAAAATTCATTCCTCCCAAGAAGGGTATGCGTCATATCCTCTACATTATTCGCGAGCTCCTGGATTTCCGCCCCACTGAGGCCGGAACTGATATTGGCGGCGCGCTCCGCTTCCTGACGGATGCCATGAAGAAGCGATGCACTACTTTCATCCTCAGTGACTTTATTGACGATTCCGCTTATTACCAACCCATGTCAATTGCCTCGCGCAAGCATGATGTCAGCGCCATTCAGGTCTATGATAAGCGCGATTCGGAGATTCCTGATGTAGGGCTTCTCTGTGTGCGCGACCTTGAAACCGGAGGCGAATGTTGGGTTGATACTTCCTCCAAAAAGGTCAGGAATGCCTATGGAAAGTGGTGGTATGAACGACAGCAGAAAATGTCGGAAACCTTAAATCGCTGTCAGGTTGATTATGTCTCCGTCTCAACGGACGATGATTATGTTAAAGCCCTCATGGGCATGTTTAAACGTAGAGGTGTCAAATAAATGAACAGACTTAAAAACATATTGGCCGGACTCCTGGCGCTGACTTCGCTCGGCGCCGTCGCGCAAGTGAAGGTCACGGCGAAGGTGGACTCTATCGATGTCATTCAGGGAGCCCTGCGTCGGGTCGACGTAGAGGTTGTTCAGCCTGAGCAGATGAATCTCCGCTGGCTGACGGAGCGTCCCGCTGATGCCCGCTCTCAGGAGCCCGTGGAGCTGATTCCCGGGGTGGAAGTTAATTCCTCGTCGGAGGTCGATACCGTAAATCTCGGCTCCGGACGCCTGCAGCTTAACCGCACCTTGCTGATTCAGCCCTGGGATAGCGGCGAATTCGTCATTCCCGGAATAGCCTTGGTGGCCGGCGAGGATACTTTTCGTTCTTCGCAGCTGGTAATCAAGGTGTTTACTGCTGATGTTGACACGATGACCACTATTCATTCATGGGGTCCTGCTGTCAGTCAGTCCCGTGGATTTTTTGACTGGGTTCCGGACTGGATTGCCGATTATTGGTGGGCCTATGTTTTAGGTCTGCTGCTCATTGCCGGAGCTGTAACCGCTTATATCATCAAGCGTAAGGGCGGATTCAGCCAGGCTCTCAAACCCGCCGCCAAACCCGTGCCGCCTTATGAAAAGGCCATGGAGCAACTTGCCGTGCTCAAGCAGCGTCAGCTCTGTGAAAAGGGTCAGGAAAAGACCTATTATACCGAACTTACTGAAATCCTGCGTCAATACCTTGAAGGTCGCTTCGGTATCAACGCAATGGAGATGACCACTCCGCAAATCAAGCGTGCGGTGCGCGCAACTGTCCCCGCTGAGGCTGCTCCCGGACTGATGAATGAGGTTCTCGAGATGGCTGACTATGTTAAGTTTGCCAAGATGCGTCCGCTCCCGGAAGATAACGTGCGTGCCTTTGAGCAGGCCATCAAGTTCGTTGAAAACACCCGTCCGGCACCCGAACAGGATAATCAAGGAAAGGAGGCTGAAAAATGATTCAGTTTGCTCATCCCGCAATGCTCTGGCTCCTGCTGCTCCTGATTCCGGTTATTGCCTGGTATATTATCCGGCGCCATAAGGAGCCCTCGCTTGGAATCTCGTCTACTTTCGCTTTTTCAAAGGTTAGCGGCGGATGGAAAGCGATGTTGCGCCATTTGCTATTTGCCATGCGGGTGCTTGCCGCCGCCTGTTTGATTGTGGTGCTTGCACGCCCTCAGACTCATGATTCCTGGAGCCGCACTAATGTTGAGGGCACTGACATCGTTCTGGTGCTTGATATTTCCGGGTCTATGCGCGCCGGCGACCTTGGACGGGTTAATCGCCTGGAGGCCGCTAAGAAGGTTGCCTCTCAGTTTGTTGCCGGACGTCAGAATGATAACATGGGCCTGGTGGTCTTTGCCGGCGAGAGCTTCTCAGCCGTGCCTCTGACCTCTGATCGTGCCATGCTCGCCAATTACATCGGTGGAGTGAAAACCGGCCTTATTTCCGCCGACGGTACGGCCATCGGTGACGGTATTGCCTCCGCAATTAACCGTATTAAGGACGGTCAGGCCGTCAGCAAAAGCATTATCCTCATCACTGACGGCTCTAACAATGCCGGAGTAGTGGCCCCCGAAACCGCTGCTGAAATCGCCAAGGACTTGGGGGTGAAAATCTACACTATCGGCGTTGGTAACACTCGCTCTTCAAATGAGGCCGTTCCTTATCTGGATGAAAACGGCAACTTGATTGACTATGCCCTTGTTGCGCCTATCGACACCGAGACTCTGGAGAGAATCTCATCCATGACCGGCGGCAAATATTTCGCCGCAACGTCAAGCACAGCCCTGAGCGATGTGTTCAGCGAAATCGATGCACTGGAGAAGACCGAATTTGATGTACGTAATTTCTCTCACACGGAAGATGACTATATGCCTTGGGCATGGCTCGCTTTCGGTCTGTTCGCGTTGCAGTTACTGCTGAAAGTCACCGTGGTTCGTTCAATTCCTTAATCCGATTCAGATACTATGGTTAACTTTGCATATCCTCAGCTTTTTTATTTGCTGATTCCCGTGGCCTTACTCGGCCTGCTTTATATCTTCATGCGCTATCGGCGCAAGCGTAACATTGCCCGCTTTGGTAATCCTCAGATTTTGGCCGGGCTGATGCCTGATGTTTCAAAATATCTGCCTACGGTTAAAATCGTCATAGCCCTTCTGGCGCTGGTGAGCATGGTTTTCATGCTCGTTCGCCCGCGCACCAAGGGCGTGGCCACTGAAGAGGAGATGGAGGGCATCGAAGTGATGATTGCCATGGACGTTTCCAACTCCATGCTTGCTTCATCAACGGATGATCCTCGCGGAGTGTCACGCCTTAATCGAGCCAAACAGGTGCTCAATTCGCTCCTTGGCAAGCTGAATAATGACCGCGTCGGCCTCATTGTCTTTGCCGGCGATGCGTTCACTCAGCTCCCCCTGACCCCGGACTTCGTTTCGGCCAAGCTTTACCTGAACGAGATTTCAACCGGCATGGTTGAGAATCAGGGCACTTCTATCGGTGCCGCCATTGAAGTGGCCATGAATTCTTTCAGCGGCGCTACTGACGTTGAACGCGCCATCATCGTTATCACTGATGCGGAAGATCAGGAGGGCGATGCGCAGGCAATGGCTGCCGCTGCTCATAGCGAGGGAATTGAGGTTGACGTCATCGGCCTCGGCTCCGGAAAAGGCGCCCAGATTCCGCTTGACCGCTCCTATACTAATTGGCTCAAGGATGAGAATGGTCAGGTTGTAACGACCTATCTCAATGAGCAGTTGGCTCAGGAGATTGCCCAAGCTGGCGGCGGTGTCTATATCAACGGCGCATCGGCTTCGGCTCTCAATGAACTGGTCAAGCGCCTTGATGAAATTAAAAAATCAAACCTCGGAAAGGTTAATTATACGGCCAATGATGAGCAATTTCCCATCTTTGCATGGATTGCCCTGATTTTGGTCCTGGCTGATTGTATCCTTTCCAATAGAAAGATTGGATTCTTGAGAAAATATAACTTCTTTAGTCGTGGCGGAGCCGCCGTGATGTTCCTGCTTCTGAGCTTCGGAGCATCCGCTCAGTCCATCAAGCCTTATGGCAAGCCCATGGAGGATACATCGGTCCGTAAGGAGCGTCGGTTGATTCGTCAGGGCAATTCTGAATTTGACAGGGGACATTATTCAGAGGCGGAGATTCTTTATCGTCGCGCCCTGAATGAAAATCCCTCAAGTGAGGTGGCTCAGTTTAATCAGGCTCTTGCGCAGCTTCATTTAGCCGCAGATAATGCCGAGGCTAATCAGGAACTGATGGCAAATGCCGTAGAGACCATGCAGAAGCTCATGGCTGCCGCCCAAAACACTCAGGTGGCTGAATGGGCCGCATATAATCTCGGTAACGTGGCTTTTAATCAGCAGAACCTTCAGGGTGCCCTGCAGGGTTATAAGCAGGCCCTGAGAAAGAATCCCGCCAATGAACAGGCGCGTGAAAACATGCGCTTTGTCCAGAAGCAGATGGAAAATCAGGACCAGAATCAGGACCAGAACCAAGACCAGAATCAGGACCAAAATCAGCAGAATCAGGACCAACAGAATCAAGATCAGCAGAATCAGGACCAAAATCAGCAGAATCAAGACCAAAATAATAAGGATAATCAACAAGACCAACAGCAACAGCAGCAGAACATGAGTCAGCAAAACCGTGACCAGATTCTTAATGCCGTTGAAAAGAAAGATGCCGCAGCCCGCGCCCGTGCCGCCAAGCAAAATGCCAAGGACGGTCAAGGCTCGCGTCGTCAAACCGGTCGCAACTGGTAATAGTCATGAAAAAATTCATTTCATTTTGCGCACTGTTATGTGTGGCGGTGATTGCCGCCGCACAAACGTCGGTTGAAGTATCCCTGCCGCGCAACGTCGCGGTTGGCGATAGGTTCAGCCTGACTGTGACTGTCAATAATCCGGAGGGTAGGGTGGCCGACTTCAAGGCCCCGAATCTGCCCGGGTGTACTTTTCTCGGAGGCCCGGGAGTGAGCACCAGCTCTTACACGAGCATTATCAACGGACGCATGCAGTCTTCAAAGTCTACCGGATATTCATTCACCTATCAGGCCGATAAGGAAGGCACGGTGAAGGTTCCGCAAGTGGATGTTAACGTTGACGGAAAGAACTATTCTACTAATCCCGGGCAGTTCACAGTGCTCCCGGCGTCGCAGTCGCGCCGCAATCAGCAGGGAGGGTGGGGACAGCCCGCGCCCTCTCAGCGTCAGCAACAGCAGCAGGATGCCTCCGGACGTAACAGCTCCGATTTTCAGGTTGGCGCAAATGAACTTTTCATGCGTGTTGCCCTCTCTAATAATAATATTTATGAGCAGCAGGCCGTTGAGTGTTCAATCAAACTCTATAGCATCAACGGGCAGGTTAGCGCCCTGGCCGCCTCTTCGATTCCTACTTTCGACGGCTGCCTGATTGAGGTTATCGGTATGCCCTCCACTCTTGACTGGCATTCGGAAACCATCAATGGCCGAAACTATTATGTAGCCACGGTTTATCGCGCATTGCTCTATCCTCAGCGCTCGGGCGATATTTCCCTGAGCGGTGGCGAATATAATGTGCAGGTTTATCGTCAGATGCTTGTTCAGGACTTCTTCTCCGCGCGCCCCGTCATGCAGGAAAAGGAAGTGACCCTGAAGCCGCAGGCCTCTACTCTCCATGTCAGGGCGCTCCCCGAGCCGCGTCCGGCGAATTTCTCCGGCGCTGTCGGGCGGTTTACCGCTTCAAGTCGCCTGGTGGGAAGCAAGTTTAAGACCAACGAGGCTTCCTCACTGATTTATACTGTTGAAGGCACCGGCAACATCAAGTTCCTGACTGAGCCGACGATTGACTTCCCGTCCGAATTCGAGGTCTATGACCCTCATGTCGAGAGCAATACCCGCGTGAGCGGCAGCAATATGACCGGAACGCAAACCATTGAGTATACTTTTGTGCCGCAGAGTGTCGGCAAGTTTAATATCGGCTCACATGAGTTTGTTTATTTTGACCCATCCAAGGGTCAATACGTGACCGAATCAGTCCCCGGATTTGAAATTGACGTTGAGCGCGGCGCCGAAGTAAGTAACTCGGCTGTGGTTGCCAAGTCTGATATCCAGGCCAAAAACACTGATATCCATCATATCAAGCCCGGAGCGGACTCTCCGTCCCGCCCGGTGACTTATCTCACTCAGAGCGTCATTTATTGGCTTGTCTATCCGTTGCTGATAATTCTGGCGTCAGTCCTTCTCTGGCTGGCATTCAAGCGCAGGGGTGTCGACGTCAGAGAGCGGCGACTCAACCGCGCCGGAAAAGTGGCCCGCAAGCGGCTTGCCGGTGCCGGAAAGCTCCTGAATGCTCGGAAGTATGAAGCATTTTATGCCGAGTTGCTCCGCGCCATGCAGACTTATCTTGGCGATAAATTCATGATTCCCGCCTCACAGTTGAACCGTGACAATATTATCAAGGCGCTCAACGAAAGGGGCGCTCAACAGGAAACTGTCAGCGAGGTGATCCGGATTATCGATGAATGTGAAATGGCACGTTACACTCCGAATCTCACCCCCGAAAATGCCGATAAAATCTTCATTTCGGCTCGTGATTGCATCAATAATATTGAGAAGTTATGAAAAAGTTAGCAATTTTACTCGTCGGAATCCTCATGTCCGTAACCGGCGTGAAAGCCTCAGTGGCCGATGCCGACTCCGCATATATGGCCGATGATTTCTTGACGGCCGCCGCCCTCTATCAGGAAGCGATCGACTCGCTCGGACCGTCGCCCGAGAGATATTATAACCTCGGCAATGCCTACTATCGCGCCGGACTTAACGGCATGGCTATCGTCAGCTATGAACGCGCCCTGAGGCTTGACCCGTCAAACGCCGATGCAAAGGATAATCTGGAGTTTGTCAACTCAAAGATTACTGACCGCACGGCTGCTTCCTCGTCGCTCTTCAGCTCCGCGACAGATAAGATCGCCGGGACGGTTCATCCCAATGTCTGGGCTTGGATTGCCATCGGGTGTTTCGTTTTGGCTCTCGTCGGGGTGTGTGTCTATTTCCTCACTGATGCCGTCATTTTGCGTAAAATCGGCTTCTTCGGCGGCGGTTTGTTACTGATTCTCGCTATTATTGGCAATGTGCTTGCATGGCGCGGCACTCGGGCTGCCGTCGGGAGCAATTCTGCCGTAGTGGTCAGTCCTTCCGTGATTCTGTCAACAACTCCCCGCCAGCCCAAGGATAGATCCGAAGAGGCATTGCTCCTCCATGAAGGAACAAAACTGGAGATTCTTGACTCCATTCCCGGCACGGGAAAAGACCGGATGTGGTATGACGTCAAGGTTGATAATGCCCATCGCGCCTGGATTTCATCTGATGCCGTTGAAATTATTTAATCATCTGATTATCAGTAATTAATAAAAAGTATGTTTAACAACATACTTTTTATTTTTGCCCTGACCGAAATTATGCCTAACTTTACGGACAACAAAACGAGAATTCACACCATTTAATAACCATTAAAACCGATAACATATGAGCAAGACTATTTCATTCAACGAACTTCGTCAACTCAAAGACTCTCTGCCTGACGGTTCAATGCACCGCATTGCCGACAAACTCAATATCACCGTTCAAACCGTTCGCAACTATTTTGGCGGAACAAATTATGAATTCGGCAAAAATCATGGCGTTCACATCGAACCCGGTCCTGACGGCGGCATCGTGGTGCTTGACGACACCACAATCTACGACATGGCCCTTGAAATTCTCGCTGAAAACAAGTAATTCCCCCCTTTCATTCTGAAAAATGGCTGATGGACGACTGATTACGGTAGCTATTCATACTTTTGACAAGGCTGCTCAATTAAAAACGCTCTTGGAAAATGAGGGCGTGGAGGCCGTCCTGCAGAACGTTAACCTCTCTGACCCCGTGATTTCTTCCGGGGTCAGAGTTCGTATACATGAGGATGACCTCCCGTTGGCCCTGCGCATTATTGAAAACCCGGAGATTTTTGCCGTCGTTGATAAAGCGAAGCCCATGGAGAGCGTGACCGGCGAACAGACTTTGCTCTTGCCAGTTGACTTTTCCGAGCGGTCGTTTCATAGCGCCAAGGTGGCGTTTTCTATTGCTGCTCAGCATGGTTGGCGCGTCGTTTTCCTTCATGCCTATCTTGTGCCGCGCTCATCGTCAATCATGTCTCTTTCTGATTCGCTCAACTTTGATGTCAGTCAGGCGGGAGAATCGCAAGCCTCCATTGAGATTGCCCGTGGAGCGCATGAAATGATGTCATCGCTGATTGAGCGCGTAAAGTCATCAATCAAGCGCGGACTCATGCCGGGCGTGAAATTCTCCAGTGTACTCCTTGAGGGAGTCCCGGAGGAGTGTATTGCCCAGTATATTAAGGAAAACCGCACCGTGCGCCTGATTATTATGGGCACTCGTGCCGCCAGCCGGAAGGCCCATGACCTGGCGGGAAGCATTACGGCCGAGGTGCTTGATAGTTGCCGCATTCAAGCCTTGACAGTCCCTGAGGGTGACGCTTGGTTTAACTCGTTGGCCGACGTTAAGAGCGTCAGTCTGCTCTCAACCCTCGAGCAAGAAGACTTCCTCGCCCTTGACGCTCTCAACCGGTTGATGCCCCCCGGCAAACATCTTGACGTCAAGGTAATCTGTCTGCCCTCAAACAAGTATATGCGCTCAACAACCAAGGCTGCGCGCACAGCCCTCAGCGAGTACTGTAACGAACACTTCCCTCATTACTCCTTTACCCTCGAAAACGCCGGGAGCAAATTAGAGTCGCTTGAACAAAACGGCCCCGACCTTATCGTCGTCCCCAACCGCAAGAAAAACATGCTCCTCCGCCTCTTCAATCCCGGCCTCGCCCACCGCATCCTCTTCCACACAGACATCCCCATGATGGTCATCCCCGTCTAATCCGGCTCGATAGTTTCGGTTACGGAATTATAGGTGAAGGATTCGGTGGCGGATTTGATGAAGTTGGGGCCGGAGGTCAGGAGGTCGTCGGGGAGGTCATAGGTGTTGTCGTTGACTTGGAGGGTGTAGATTCGCATTCCTTTGGCTTGAGCTGCGGTGAGTTGTCGTGTCATTTCCGGATGGAGCGGGCCCCATTGGAAATCAGAGATTACGAGCATGTCGGCATTCTTGAATTTTTGTTTAAAGGGCCGGTATTTTGATTCTTGGGGAAGATGGTTGAAAATGAAGTCAAAGAGCGCGTTTTCATTGTTTCCGCCTGAATAGGAGTAAGATAGGAAGTGAAGCAGTCGCTTCCGCTGTCTGATAAGATTTGTCAGGACAAAGAATGAAACGTCAAATGAATAGTTAATCAGACAGACCGGGCGTTTGTCTTTCTGAGCCACAATGGCTATGGCTAATGCCAGGGTCTTGGCAAGCGTTTCCGGTTCGCCGGTCATTGAGCCGCTGGTGTCAATACAGATGTAGATGGGGCCGGATTTGTCTTCCTGTTGTTCGGTTGAGCGGGAGGCGGAGGAGAATATTTGGAGGCGTTTTTCGGCAAATTTTTGGTAGAAAATGTTTTCTGTCCCACGGGTGGCTAACAGGGCTAATTCAGAGGGCAGGAGGGTGTTGAGATTATTTCCGGTGGTTACTCCGGAGATGTCGCTTCGTGAGGCAGACTGAAATTTTCCCTTTGCTGTGAACGATATGGAGCCTCCCCGACGCCCGATTTTCACCGCTAAATCCAAGATTGACGGATGAATTCGGCGGAGAAACTTCGCCTCGGCCGTGTGTGCCTGATCTGATGCTCCGCCGCCATGTTGATTTTTTGCGGCGATGGCATAGTCTTTCAGCTCATCAGATTGAAACTGATTGGGCTTGAATGAGGTTGAGTGGCTTTCCGTAAGGTCTGATATTTCGGCATTTGGGGAAAAGAACTCCATCATTTCCGGAGTGACTTCATCTTCATCCTTTTCTTGTTTCTCCTCCGGGTTGATTTCTGACTCGATGCGTGCCTTTTCGCTGTCAGAGAGCGGAAAGAGATGGCGTGCCATCCAGTCATTGAGGAAGTCTTCCTTCAGCTCCGTTCGTCTCGTTTCATCTGCCCATTCTCCGGAGCTCAGCGAGTCCATAAACTGCCTGATTTCAGCTATGGAGTATGCTTTCCAAAAGTCATCTTCGCCAATGACGCTATAAAACCGCGAATCGCAAACAATGTCCTTCATCATCTGATATTCAGGCGAAGAGGCGCCATGGAGATGATTTACCATGGTCATGAAATTGCCTCCACCTTTCATTGAGGCGGCAAATCCAACGATGCGTCGAAGATATGTCAGGTGAGTTTTAATCATTTCACACTTTTAATTCGGGTGCGATAAACTGCTATTACGTTTTGGAGTGGGGCATAAAGAGATGAGTTTGCCGTAAACAGATTTTGATTCATCGAGCCAAAAAGCCTGTCAGCCATGGCGTCAACCGAATCACCCGCCTCAGTGATAAAATCGCCGGTCAGGTGACTGTCTGAGGTCCTCTTAAGGGAGTAATTAAACCCGTTGATGGCAATGACTCCCTCCTGGATAAACTTGATGATAAATGGTCCGCGGGCACGGATTATGAGATTTCCGTCAGTTGTTTCCGCTCCATAATGCAACGTGCCAGAGTTGGCCTTGAGGGCTTCATAATCTTTAATGGCAATTTTCATGGGGCTGCCATCACATTGCAGGATGTAATTCTTCTTGTCAGGGGAGAAGAAGGCGGGCTGCGAGTCAGTCTTCACGTGGCGCACGCTGCTCTTGATGTTGTCAAGATATTGCCGGAACAGGGCGGCGACAATCGTTTCAAACAGGATTTGTTGCACCACGGGAATCGATTCAACATCGTTCCAGAGCATATGGCTTAACAGCATCAGGTCAGAGAGGTCCGTCTCCTCGCGCCCGTTGAGAAACGCCGACATACGCATTACTCCGACGGCCTTTTTCCATCGGCGGTCTGATACGTAATACTTCATGTTTTCAGGCAGATTCTCGCCCGTGATCGGATCTTTTTCGTCAATCTTGTTGTTGAGCTTCACCCTGATGTCGTAGATGAGGTCAAGCAGTATCCCGGGGATTCTGACCTGCTTGCTTTTTGATTGGATGGAGTTAAAATCTGACTCCGTCAGGGGCTTAAACTTTGGCGGCGTAGTTGCGCATGGCTGACTCTCCAGAAGATGGATAAAATTCTGTTTGCGGTCAATCGGGTTGACGATGTATCGGATAAGGAATCGGTCCCATAGGGCCTCAAGGCCTTCATCCTTGGCGGGGAGCTCATTAGAGGCTGCGATGATTCCTTTCATCGGGAGCTTCATTTCGCGGTTACCATTGATGAATATGCGCTCATTCAGGGCGGTCAGGAGTGAATTTTGAATCGCCGGCCCCGCCTTCCATATTTCGTCAAGAAACACCACTTCCGCCTCCGGGAGATAACCGGCGGTTACGCGCTCATAGCAGTCGTTATCCTTGAGTTTGGATATGCTGACCGGGCCGAATATTTCATCCGGAGTGGAAAAACGTGACATCAAGTATTCAAACACCCGGGCATCCTTAAATGCCAATTTAAGCCGTCGGGCCATCATTGATTTGCCTACTCCCGGGAGGCCCAAAAGAAAGATGCTTTCACCGCTCAAGGCGCTTAATAGGCTCAGCGCCATCGCATCATCCCGCTCAAAAGTGTCGGCCTTCATAGCCGTAAGTATTTCCTGTATTCGCTTCTTCATAGTAACTGCAAAGATAAAACACCCCACGGGCGGAATCACGACCCATGCCTGTTAAAATTCCTTAACCATTCACAATTCCCCCCAAGTTTCGCTATCACTCTGTTATAATTCACTCATACTATATAACCAATGTCAGTTCATGATTTTTGTTTTATGGCGGATTGTCGTAAGTAGTTTTTGCAGGATGGTTTGGGAGGAGATAGTTAGGTCGGTTTTGATGGGGTTATGGAAATATTTAGAGTTATTTGAGGATATTTCAATGTAATAGTTGCCTTGGGAGTTGGGCGAGCGGGAGATGGTTTTGACAATTCCAGTACCTATTTCGGGGATGGTTATTTGTTGGCCCGGGGTTATTTTAGATGCGATGTTTTGCGGGATATATGCGTAGTAGATTGCGTAGTCGGCCGGGCTTTCGTTGGCCACTTTAAGAAGTTCGGTTCCTGCGGGAATCGGGGTGTCTTCGTGGACGGGACCTATGTAGGTTACACGTCCGGCTATTGGGGCGGTCGCGCAGGTGCCGTTGGTAAAGGCGAGCAGCGTGTCATTGGCTTTTACCGGGGCGTTGTCAGCGACATATATATGCTTGATTTTTACTGCCTCGGGCATTGAGATTATGGCGCTTCCGTCTGTGGCGAGGGGTGTGAGTTCGATGTCATAGCGTTCGGGAAGGCGGATGGTTGCACACAAAGCCAGCGCGCCAATCAGTATCAGCGCAATCAGGGTTATCCCCCATCGCTGAATCCAAGAGGGGACTGCGCCCATAAGTTCCTGTACTTCTTCGCTATGCAGGTCAAGGCCTTTCAGGTTTGGTTCGCTCATGAGAGTCCGAGTTCAATTTGGTTTTTAACGAGTGTATAATATGTTCCTTGGCGGGCGAGGAGTTCGGAGTGCGTCCCTTCCTCGACCACTTTTCCGTGGTCCATGACGATGATTTTGTCGGCGTCAACAACGGTGCTTAGCCGATGGGCTACGATGACTACGGTCTTGCCTTTATAGAAGGTCTTGAGATTCTGCATGATGATGCTTTCGTTGTAGGCGTCGAGTGAGTTTGTCGCTTCGTCAAAGAAGATGAATTGCGGATTTTTGTAGACTGCGCGGGCAATCAGTATACGCTGTTTCTGACCGGAGCTGATGCCGTTACCCTCCATACCGATTTTGGTGTTATAGCCCATCGGCAGGGAAAGGATAAAGTCCTCGATATTGGCCACCCGGACGGCATGGGCCAGGCGCTCGGGGTCTATCTCGTCGGTCGAGACGGCGATATTGCGGGCTATGGTGTCAGAGAATATGAAACCCTCCTGCAAGACCGAGCCGGAGACCTCGCGCCACTTGTGAGGATTAAGCATATTGAGCGGCGTCGGACCGATTTTTATAGAGCCGTGCATCGGTTCGTAGAAACCCTGAAGGAGTTTTACTATTGTGGTCTTGCCGCTTCCGCTTGCGCCGACAATGGCAGTCACTTTGTTCGGCTCGATGGTGAGGCTTACCCCGTCGAGGGCGTAGTCCCGCTCGGCCCCGCTATAACTGAATTTAACGTCTGTGAAGGTAATAGGCTTGTCCGTAGGTACTTCGGTCTGCTTTGATTCGATGTCCTGTTCCTCGTCAGGCTGTTTGTGGATTTCGTTGAGGCGCTCAAGGCTGATTTTCGCATCCTGGACAGCTTGGGTGAGTCCGATTAGGTCGCCGATGGGGGCCGACAGTTGACCGATAATGTAGGTCATTGACATCATCATACCGAGGGTCATCTGCCCGTCAATCACGGCTTTGGCGGCGATGAAGGTTATCAGGATGTTGGTGCTCTGCGTGAAGAAAGCGCTGCCCACTTGCTGAATCTGGCCGATTGCCAATCCGCGCAGCCCGACTTTGAAGAGTTTCACCTGAATCCGCTCCCATTCCCAGCGTTTCTGGCGCTCGCTGTTGTTGAGCTTGATTTCCTGCATGCCCTGAATCAACTGGATTACGGAACTCTGCTCGCTCGCCGAGAGATTGAAGCGTCGGATGTCAAGTTCGCGACGGTATTTCATGAAGCCCCATATCCAAAGGACATAGAGAGCGTTGCCGCCGAGGAAAATCAGCAGGATAGGCATATAATAGTAGCCCAAGATGGCGGCGAATATCAGGAAGTTGAAGGCTGAGAAGATGATGTTCAGCGAGTTGTTCATCAGCAGCGACTTGATGCGGGCATGGTCGCCGATACGCTGCATCAGGTCGCCGGTCATCTTCGAGTCGAAGAAGCGCAGTGGCAACCTCATCAACTTTATCAGGAAGTCTGAAATCAGCGCGATGTCAATCCGGGCGTTGACATGAAGTGTAATCCAACTTCGCAGAAACCCGACCATCAACTGCGAGACAAACAGAAAGAGCTGAGCCATCAGAATCATCGTTACGAACCCGACGTGACGGCCGCCGATGCCCACATCGACAAGCGCCTGAGTCAGAAACGGGAAAATCAACTGCAAGACGCTGCCGATGAGCAACGCCAGACCCAACTGGACGAACTGCCGCTTATATGGCAGCAGGTAGCGTCCGAAGTGAGCCAGTCCGCGCCAGGTTGTGTCGCGGCTTTCGCCGGGCGATTCGTAGAACTGAGGCGCCGGCTCAAGCAGCAGAACCGTGCCTAACTTTTCTCCATTGGAGTTGCCGGAACTGACCCAGCATTTTTCAAACTCCTTGGCGTCATAGTCAACAATCTGCGATGCCGGGTCGGCTATGCGGTAAATAGTCTTCCCGCGGCGTTTAAACACTTTGCAGAGGACTACAAAGTGTTTATAATTCCAATGGAGGATACAAGGCGTCGGCGCCGCTTTGGTCAAGCGTTCAACAGAAGTGCGGATACCCGTCGAGCGCATACCGATGCTTTCGGCGGCATCGCTTAGTCCAAGCATTGAGACACCCTCGCGGGTAATGAACGACCTCTTCTGAAGGGTCTCCAGTGAGTAATGCCGCCCGTAGTACTGCGCAACCATCCGCAGACAAGCCGGGCCGCAGTCCATCATATTTAGTTGATGATAATGAGGAAACTTTCGCATTATTTTCGCTTGGGGGTGATTGTCAGGTTGTATGTCAGTGATAGGAGGACGTAGGAAGGCTGGGTGTTGTAGCGGGTCATACTTATGGATTGAGTGTCGATTGAGCGCGAGAAGGTGGGAATTTGTTGGAGGATGTCGTAGCCGTGGATTTTGATCAGCCAATTGCGGGCAAACTTCTTGCTGAGCGAGAGGTTCCATACCCAGTATGGACGGTCAATGTCGGAGTTACCGTAGCCGTAGCGGGTGTTTAGCGTCAGGGAGGTTTCGAGTCCGATGCCCCAGGGGAGTATGCCTTGGGCTTCGAGTGAGTAGTCAATGTCAGAGTAGCGGGCATTGGCAAATGAGTATTTTTCAGAGATTTGTCGGTTGAAGCGCATATCAACGTTTGCGCGGATATTGAAGTCGCGGATTGAGAATGACAGCGTGAATCTGTCGCCGAAAGTCCGGTAGTCGGAGCCTATCGTACCGGGATTGTCTATTTCTGATGAATAATCTACATTATGGCGGAGGCTATGGGAGAACTGGTTTTGAATGAAGAATCGGTTGCGAGGTCCGAAAGATTGACTGTAACCGAGCGACTGGGAAGTTGACCGGTTGCCGTTAACGTTCATCGGGGTTGAGATAATAGCTCCGGTTTCGGGGTTTAGGAATCGGGCTCTGGAAACGGCGTCATCAACTTTGCGGTAGTCGATGGACGCACTGATGGAGTGATGTCTTTTGCCGAACGACTTACGGTAGCTTAGCGAGTGGACCCATGAACGGGTGTCTTTCAGATTCGGATTTCCCCTATAAATGTTCATCGGGTCAGTGGTATCTTCCTGATCATTGAGCCAGCGCATCTGAGGTAGAGTAAGGTATGTTGAGAACGAATAACTTAACCCTAAAATGTCAACTTTGGCCGAAGGAATCCACATTTCGGTATATTTCCGTAGGTTGATATGGCTGTGAACTCTGTTTTCTTGATATTGCCGGTAGTTCAGTTCATATTTGGAGTCAAGAATTATGCTCAGGTTCCAAAATCGGAGTCCAAGGTTTGCGCCGAATTTGTTGATATTTTCGGTTGAGCGGGAGTCATAACTGTTTATTTCGTCAAGAAGCATAGCCGACGAGCGGGTCAGCAGAGCCGGTTCCAGTTTGGCCTGATTGTCATAATAGCGGTTGAGGTCTCCCCGGTTGTCGTGGATAGAAAATAAATAGTCGATGGCGCCCTCAATGCTGAACTTTTTGTAAGTATATTTCGCCGAGCCGACGCTGAGGGTCAGATTCCCGGAGTTGTAGGTTCGCCGCTGTTCTGCCTTGGATATTTGGTTTAAATTATTGACAGCATCGTCAGGATAGATAATCTGTTGGGCGGAATTATAGTCCAGGCGGGATGTCCGGAAGTTATAATTGCCATCAAATTTCATTCGGGCAATCGCGGGAATCAAGTAGGGGGCGAGCGCGTAACTGAGGTGGCCATTGCCTTCATAACTCCTTGACCGTTCATCGTTCTTCAAGGTCTGACGATATTTTATCGCCTCGGTCAGAGGGTCGGCCGACTCGCGATTTTCGAGGTCCGATTGGCGCGAATTGCTGCTTTCGTCTCTCTTTTCCCGTTCGGTATTCAGGTCAATGGAGGTCTTAAAAAGTCCGAAGCGGAAATGACGCGATAAAATATTATCCCAGCGCAGATCCATTGCGCGTGTCTTTCGGGCGTTTTCGTATGTGCCCAGACGAGAGCCTTCCGTAAAGAGTTCGGTTGTCTCACTTTGTGATTCATAAAATCTTTTCCGGCCGCTGACGGTTAGATTCGAATTGAAGCCTTCTCTTTGCTGGTCTTTCCAATAGGTTTTAAATGTAGCACCCGCTTTGGCGGACGTGACGAGCCCGGTATGAATGTCGGAAGCTGACCAACGGCCAGAGCCGTCGACCGACGCATCACTATTGACGTTGTTTCCCTGCAGATAAAGCCCATACTCGACTCGGGAGTCATAGACCAAGGCGAAGATTCGGCCTAACCATTTCAACGACGGGTCATTGCTGACGTTCACTCCCCCACCAAGAGTATAGTTCGTAATCAGCCCTCGGGAAAACTCCTTTTTCAGGTTAACATCAAGTACCAGCGGGTCATTTTCCTTGTCCCGCTCCTCGACTTTGCGGCTGTAGGCAATCTCGTCGGGCGCTTTTTTGTAGACCTTTATGTCTTTGACGGTATAGTGTGGTAGATTTTCAAGGGCGACTATTGGGTCTCCATTAAAAAACTTCTTACCGTTGACAAGAAGTTCGCTGACCGGTTCACCATTGATGGTAATCTGACCACGGCGCGACAGAGAAGCCCCGGGCAAAGCCCTGATCAGGGCGTCAAGCATCGAGCCGTCGGGCAGATTGAACGCGTCGGCATTGTATACCAGCGTATCGCCGTTATGATACATCTTGATTTTCGTCGCCGTAACGGTCAGTTCCTTCAGCCTCAACGATTTATCCTCGGGATAGATTCCATATTTTCCCGCATATAAGTAGGCGATATTGTCATAGACCTTTGCCTCATTCGTTTTCAGACGCATTGTGCGCCCCTCAAATCCCGGTTTTGTCAGACTGACAATCAGGACACTGTCATAAGGCACCGTAACTGAATATCTCACCGTATTGTTCATCGGGTCACTTAAATCAGGCAGGTCCATCCGGTCCCCCCTTTCCTTGGCGCGCTTTGCCTCGTCCATCATCTCCGTCTTGCGGTCAATCCAGCCGATGGAATCCACGGAGAATCCACCCGAAAGGCCGCTGACCGCCACCTTTACCCCGCTCAGAGGCAACTTATTCGACGAATTATAAATTTTCATCGAAAACTGAATCGAATCCGGTGTTTGCGCCTTATCCTGTGCCTTAGAGACAAGGAGAGTGCAAAAGATTATTAAGAAGGAAACATATAGTCGTATATGACCATATGTCCTATATTTAGCAAATTGTCGACTATATGTTTCCATTGGCATCTAAGTTGCGTTAGTAGCCTTTACCGTTAAATTCGATCGAGAATGAACCGGAGTATGATTCACACTTCTTTGTGATGTTTTCGTTGCATCGACTTGCGCATGCAGTTTCACAACCAGCTGCATCTTTTGCGTCGGAAATAGTTAACGAACGTGTGTCAGGGTCTCCTAAAAGATTATAGGAGCACTTGCAGACAGGATTGGTTAAATCGCCTGCCAGGATGCCTTTGAGTTCCTCCGGGGTCAGAGGGGTGCCGATGAGTTCGGCAGCAGGAATGATGAGTTTGCTCAAGATTCTTTTAGGTTTAAATGGTTAATAATTGAGTTTATTAGTGAGGCTTTTGGGCCTCGATTGTTATTGATTCTTTTAGGTATTGTTCTTTGGGGAGGTAGGGATTGTGTTTGTTGACGTTTTGCAGTTCCTGATGGGTGCTTTCGTTCGGAGAAGTGAGGTTTATATGGTCAAAACCTGATTCGGAGAGGAGAGTGCAGATTTCTGAGACAAGATGGAGGTAGGCCTTGCTGAGTCGGGCGATGAAAGCATTGATTTGTTTTGAATCAGGCATTTCGCGCAGAGCATCGGCGCGATAGAAGGTCAGGCGCAGTGTGCCTCCGGGTGAAAGGATACGGAAACATTCGCTTAAAACTTTCTTGAGCCTTTCAGGTCCGAAATTTTCAATGAGATGCTCGGCAAAAATGAAGTCAAAGGAACTGTCCGGGGCCGGAATCGGTTGGGTCACATCAAGAAACGTCACTCCAAAGTCCGGTTCAACGTCAGTGTTGAGCCATCCGGGCAACTGATTCATCCCGCAGCCCAATTGTAGCGCCTTTGGACCGTCGCCGGCAAGATATTCGGCAATGCTCACCGGGTTGGGTTGCTCCGCCGCAGTCTTGAACGCCATAGGATAATGGCGCAATTTGACGCGGGCATTGTCGAAGTGGCGGCGAATCATGGAGTCATGGTTGTTTGACTCAGTGATGTCCGAATAGCCGAAGTCGGTTTGCTCGGAGATGAATGGAACGGTAACCATCTTGGCGGTCAGAAGGGCGGATAGTTTCTCATCGGCCACGTCGCGCAGGCTGAACGGAGCGCTGAGTATCAGGTCGTAAGCGTTGCGGTAAATGACGATGAACTGTGTACACCAAAATCGGTCAATCCACGCCACACCGCCCGGTAGGGGGACGAGGTTAGAGAAGTCACCGATGCCGCCCGAAAGCATCTGCGCACCCATTGCTCCGGCGAGCATTATCTGATGCAGAAGGCGCTCGCGATTGTATGCTTCCGTAAAGAAGTGGTCGTCCTCACATATCAGCACGAAGTCTTCATCGCTCTCCTTGGCTTCGGTGATTATTCGACAGATACTTTGCCAAAGGCCGATAGCGCCGATTTCGTGGCGCGACGCCTCGACGATATGCAGGTCAAATTCCGGACGGCCCTCAAACTCCTTGCGGATATGCTCCAGGCGGTCTGTTCGCTCCGGAAGGTTGATGACGTAAGTGGGGATGAACGCGCGGCTTACGTCGGCCGACATAATGGCGCGCAGGGTATCGGGCGATATGGCTGAGTAGTGATTACGGACCTTATGCAGCTGAGCAAGAAGGCTTTCATTCTTCTGGAAAAAGCGAGTTACGCGCCCTTCCTCCTCGTTGATACTGGTAGCGTCGGAATAGCCAAACTCGCGCTGAATACTGATATAAGGCGCCATAACATATTTTCGTTTGGCCAAATAGGAGAGTTGAATATCAACGGCATAACCCTCAGTGGTCTTTGCGGCAAGAATCTTAGGGTAGCAGCGGCGGAAAATCACCGTAAACTGCATCCCGTTAAACCAGTTGACCCAAAAAAGTCCCGGCGCAACCTCAACGGGATTGCGACAAACGGACATTCCACCCGACAGCAGGTCGGCGTCAAGACTCTGCGCAAGCCGGATATAGTGCAACAATGTATCCCGGCTATAAGCTTCGGTAAAGGCATGGTCATCCTCGCAGAAGATGAAAAACTCACTTCCCCGGCGCTCCTCTTCCTCGACTATGCCGTAGAAAGTCTGCCACAGCCCATAGGGACCGTTGCGATGCTCGATTGCCGGAACGATATGCAACTCAAACTCATCGCGCCCCTCAAACTCGCCGATAATCGACTCCCTGCGCTCAGTCCGAGCCGCAAGATTCACAGCATATACTTGTAGTTTTTCTGTCATTTCGGTTATTTCTTTTTCGGTTTGATGTCGAGGCGATAGGTGAGGGAGAGCAGGGCGTAAGATGATACTGTGTTGTAGCGGATCTCGGTGCGTCCTTGGGCGTTGACGGAGCGTTGGGTGTTGGGGAGTTGGTGGAGGATATCAAACCCTATGGCCTTGACAACCCATTGGTTACTCTTTCCGAAGGCTTTTGAGAGAGTGAGATTCCATACCCAGTCAGTGGTGTTCATCGCTTTTTCGGCATATCCGCGGCGGCAGTAGGCCATAAGTTCGGTGTCAAGGTCGATTCCCCAGACAAGGGGCGACGTGGCTGAGACGCCATAGTTGACGTCAAGGTAACTGAACGGGGCAAAAACGTCGCTGAGGCTGACAAGCCTGTTCCATTTCAGGTCAACAATGCCATTGACGCTGAACGCATTATGTCGCCATGTGAGCTTGAATTTTTCGCTTATTCTGTAGTTGTTGACTTTCAGAAGATCCAGCCCGGAATTGTTGTCGGACGAGTAATCAACACTGCGCATAAGGGTTGGTATAATAGAGTTGCTGAAATAGAAGCTCTCTCTACGGTCAAGTGCCCGCTGATATGAAATGTTACCATAGACATTGAAGTTGCCGTTGATGTTGCGAGGTTGCAGTGTTGTCAGACCCGATTGGCGGTCGTAGGTTTGTGCCAATGCAATCAAATTGTTTGCTTGTTCGTATCCGGCACTGATTGACCAGCGTTGCATATGAGGCAGACCTTCTTGACTGATTTCGGCTTTTAGATTGTGAACGGAAGCTTTCGTCAACTGGGGATTTCCCAGACGAATCAATAGCGGATTACTCGTGTCTGAAACTTGAAGCATTTCCATCATTTCAGGGAGAATCTGCCTCAAGGACCAAGATATTCTCCATCCGATTTTGGATTTATTTACGGAGTAAAGCGCGATAATTGGCTGGAAGGTGATATCATTCTTATTCAGACGAAGGAGTTCGTTATAGCGGTAATCGTTAATTGTGCGGTTATGGAATTCCAAAGGGAGGTCCATCTGGAGCTGAGCCTTGAATATCCGTAATATGAAGGAAGCTGATAGAGAGTTCTTTTTGTTAAGGCGTGTAGTACTGTAGCTATTTATTTCGTCTAAGACCCATGTATTGGCTGCTGAGGGAACTATCTGTTCTTGGAAGACGCCAGACTCAACTTCGCGACGCTTGAGCGCACGCGATCCGCTTAAATGTTCCTGCTCGTAGCTGTATGTCAGGTGGCCGTCCATATAACCGTTGATTGGTTTATCCGAACCGAAGCTATGCCTGAAAGAAAGGGGACTGAAGCTCGCTCCATAGTGATAGCTGTGGCTTGGTTGATGGCCTTGTTGCTGCTCGTCGAGATTATAAGTGGCGTTGAGAGGATAGTGGAGGTAGTCCCAATTGTTAGCGTTTTCGTTGGCAGAGTTATATTTGCCGAATACGTTGAACAGGACATATCGGTTCGCAAACTTTAAAGGGCTACGAACTGCAAAATCGGTCGATAAAGATACGCCCCAACGCTCTTCTTTTTGGTTGTTGAAGACCTTGCGGCTATAGAGTAAAGGAGTACCATCTGTAATACCTTCTTTGCCGTCTGTTTTTTCAATATTTTCTGAGTATTTGCAGCTGTTATGATGATAGAATGCTGCGGGCTTAACATTTAGCCAACCCCAGTCCCATTTTTTGTTCATGTTGCCGTTCCATTTCAGTTCGGTTGAATTGTTGTGGGAGTTGCTCGCCGAGCGGCTGAACGTATTTCCCCCCTCGAGGTATGTCTCGGTAAATGTCTGCCTCCCTAATTTAACGTTACGTCTCTCGGCTTGTAGAGTCGTGTTGAAACTAAGCCGTTTCGATTTGTTTTCATTGCTATAATCAACTCCGGCAGATTTGACGGTTATTTCGCCGCTTCCAGGGTCGGTTTTTATCCAGGTTCCACTGCTTGATGCTTCGCGCGTATCGTTCAGATTATTAGCGTTGGCATATACTGATATGCTCTGAACCGGAGTGTAATACATAGCGAATACTCGCCCTAACCACTTCAAGTCAGCGCGATCATAGAGCGTTGATCCCAGACCTAATTCATAGTTGGAAATCAATCCCTTAGCATATTCTCGCTTAAGTTTAACGTCCATAACCAATGGGTCCTCCTTTGTCTTCGCCATTCCATTGAGTCCCTTCATTTCGTCCTCTTTACGATAAACCTGAATCTTATTTACCGTATAGGCGGGCAGATTGCTCAGAGCAACGCGCGGATCTCCCTTGAAGAAGTCTCGGCCGTTGACCATTAGCGACGATACAAACTCGCCGTTAATCGTTATGCGCCCGTTTTCGTGCAACTCTGCGCCGGGGAGCGCCTTTATGAGATTATCGAGCATCGAACCCTCCGAGAGCTGAAAAGCCGCTGCATTATACTCGATAGTATCCCCCTTCATGACCATCTTGACCCGTGTAGCCGTCGCCGTGACCTCATTCAGCAATTTGGCGTTCATTTTCGGGAACATCTCTACGTCAGGAAGCCACAAAAGAGCTCCGGGTTTTAAAGCTAATTTAGTCGGCTTAAACTCAATAACCTTATTGTCATAACCACTTACAATAAAAGTCAATGAGTAATATTTCATCATAGGGACCTGAACAACAAATCTCCCGTTATCACCTTCTACATTGATCTTAACCGAATCTGCAATTAGTTTATTTCCTGTCGTTCGGATTTCGAAAATATGATTACCTAATATCGGTTCTCCATTAAAACCATCAATTACACTTCCGGCAAAATATACAGAGTCAATCTTCTCTGAGTGAGTAGCAAAACAAAAGATTGAGTTCGTCAATAATAATATTATAACTAAAAATACTCTCATAGGAAGTTTTCAACACTTAATTTATATAAGATTAGAGTTTGATATTCGCAAGATTTGCTTGACAACAAGGGGATTAGAGGGTTCTATAAGAATTGATGAGCAGGGTCGAAGATTTAGATAAACTGATTTTCAAAACCTGTTTATCTATGTCAGAAACTAAAAGGAGGGGCCCTCAATATTAGAATTATAATTTGAGGAGCCCCACCCCAAATGGGAACATGTGTGTTAACTATCTATTGCTGAGAATGAGATAGAGTAATCGTAGCAGTTCTCCGTTTTAGAACAGAGATCTTTGCATTCTGACCGGCATTCTTTTTCGGTTGTAATGCCATTAAGTTCCTTGCCAACTCCGGTAGCTCCTAACACTTTCAGGTGACAAGAGCATGAGTAAGTGGTTGCTCCGGCAATGATGCCTTTGAGTTCCTCCGGTGTCAGAGGGGTGCCGATGAGTTCGGCAGCAGGAATGATGAGTTTGCTCATGATTCTTTGGTTTTTAAATGGTTAAAATTTAGTTGATTAGTGAGGATTTCGGGCCTCGTTTTTGGTCAGGTGTAGAGGTAAATGAGGTCTTCGACAGTGTAGCCGGCGGGGAGTGGCTTGCCGTCAATAAGGATTGTTGGGGTCGCTGATATTCCCGCTTTTGCGGTCCATTTGTCGTGACGGATGAGTTCATCGACTATCTCCTTGGCGGTTTCCGCGGGGATTTCCTGCTCAGGAGGATTGGCAAAGGGATGCTCCTTGGGGTGACCGTTTGTGTACCAGTCTGTTAGCAATTTCCATGTCGCTTGTTGGCCTTCAGTCTTGTAGGTTTCGACAATTCGTTTGTTTACGGGCGCGAGGTCGGGGTTGAAGTAGGTAAAGAAATATTGAATTCTGAACCCGGCGTCAATCAGTGGCTCAAGGCGCGAGTGCATCCTTCCGCACGGATTGCAGAATGGGTTGCCGACAATGGTTATCAGCGGCAATTCCGAGTCAGGATTGCCGAAGAAGATGCTTGAAGCCTCCTCGCCCTCAACGGGATACGTCTCCGGGGAGTCACGCAGCAGTGAGTCCCAGATATGACTGTCAAACTTTATTTGGCGCAGTGATGTATTCTCCTTTTTGTCCTTCTCTGCAGCCGTATAATAATCACTCAGATATCGCAGTGTGCTCATTATCAGCCAGTAAGCTGCGGCCAATGCCGCAAGGGCGCAAAGTAGAGGAAGAGTCAGTATAACATCCCGATATATGCCCCCGACAATCATGACTACGAACGCAACCCATACGCAAACCATGACCAGGAGGCAAAGCGCACACCACGACTTACGCTTAAACCCTTGGTAAGCAACGCTCCATAGCGTTAAAGGTAGCGCAAGGGCCACGGCGATACTTACCGCTCCACCCAATCCCTGCGGACTACTAAGGAGCGTTGCCACTAAATTTACGCCGAAAAAGGCTATGCCGGCAATGCTCAGGTCAAATATTCCGAACAGTAGAGGCCCCGGGCCTGGGGATTTGTGCGGGTCAGTGCAACCGGCTGAGTTCAACAGGCTGCAAATCTTGTCGGCAGCGGTGCTGTTGATATTCAGTTGCTTCTTAAGGAGCAAAACAGAGAGCCATGTTCCTAAAATATAAACAAGGCCGAGAGATATGCTCAATGCCGAGAGTCTGCCGGCGACCGCTGCGCCCACAAGCAAGACAATAAGCCCGAGGCTGGACAAGACTGTCTGCAACCGATTGCTACGCTCTTCCCGGCGGTGGTCTTTCAGATTAGGTTCAGAAGAGGATTCCGATGCCTTAACTATCATTACTGTGCCGGTCCAGGCCTGCTTAAAAGTATCAAGCGGCGCCGAAAATGCACCGGATGAGGTCCGATATTTAACCTCATCGTCGGTTACCGAGGTGACTACCACGCAGTCGCCCGAGGCCTGGGCGACAAACGGACATGGAATCCGCCCAATCTGCTCCTTATTAGAAACGCGCAGCGACGTATGGTCAACGCCATAGCGGTTCAGAATCTGCCCGATGGCCCATAGCGAAGCGCCGTAAGGCATCTCCCGCTCTACTTGCCGGAGGTAGAGCGGAGTGAACGGCACTTTCAATTCCGAAAGAATGATTTCAATAATTGGCTGCGGCATAACAAATTATTACGGTTGAACTGATGCTGCAAATTTAGGTGAAAAAAATGAGATATGCAAAAAAAATGGTAAATATTTTTTTTTCTTCAAAATGCCCCCTAACTTATTGATTCATAATTATGCTTTATTTTCGCTTGGGTTTGATGTCGAGGCGATAGGAGAGAGTTAGCAGGGCATAGGCCGGCTGGGAGTTGAGGCGGGTTTCGGAGCGGCCCTGGGCGTTGAGGGTACGTTGTACGGTTGGGAGCTGTTGAAGCAGGTCGAAGCCGATGGCCTTGACGGTCCATTGCTTTGCGCTGCCGAAGGACTTACTGATTTCGAGGTTCCAGACCCAGTCCGTGCGGTTCATAGTTGCGTCGCCATAACCGCGGCGGCAGTAGGCCATCAGGTCGGTGTCAATGTAGACTTCTCCCGGGATTTTTGCGCGTCCACCGATGCCATAATTAATGTCCAGATAGTCAAATGGCAGGAAAAGTCCGTCGAGGCTCTTCATCTGAGTCCAGCTGACGTTGACCTTGGCATTCAATTTGAAATCTGCCGAAAAGTTAAAACTCAGGCGGAAATCATCACGGATTGTCCAACTATTGACGGCTACGGCCACAGGAATGTCTGAATCTGATGAATAATCAACGTTATGTCTAAATCGCGGTATAAATGAATTGTTAAATTCGAGATTATTGTTTCGGGTCAGGAAAGAGAACGTTTCAAGTTTAATGTTTGCTGTCCAGTTTCCGTTGATATTGGCGGGTTGCCAAGTCGTAACGCCTGTTTCGCGATTATAGGTGCGCGCCATTGCCAATGCGTCGTCAACCTTACTCCATCCCGCCGATAAATCAAACTGGGTCTTTAATCCTGTGCTTTTTTTATGACGGATGTAAGCTGATGCTGTATAAGTCTTCGCGCGCTTGAGGTTGGGGTTGCCGAGATTGGTGACCATCGGATTTGACGAGTCGCGGACATCAAGCATCTTCAGCATATCAGGCAACTCCTGATAGAAATTTCCGTCAAAGCCCCAGCTAAGCCCGGGAGTCCAGTAATCGCCATAGTCGAATTTGATTCTGGCGGAGTTTTTCCAATCATTGCGCGCAACTTCGCGCATGGTTTGCATGCGGAAGTCGGTCAGTCGACGAATTGAATATGTGGAGGCTCCCGAGAACGAAAGGCCATATTTGCCGCCAAAACTATAGGCGATATAGGCATTAATTCCGTTGTTCCATTCCCGGCGGGTGGTGTGATAACTATTTGCTTCATCAAGAAACCAACTTCCGAATTCTGACATAGAGGGCGCGTCTGAATCCGACTCTTGGAGATTCATTTCTTCGAGAGAGCGTCGGCCGAGATTGTATTTTTGCTCATATTGATAGCCCAATCGTAAATTGAGGAATTTCGTTTCTGAAAGAGCAATCCTATATCTGTCCCATGATGGGGATATGGAGAAATTATAGTCTCTTGACGGGGCCAAATCATGTTGCAGGAGGTTGATGTCGCGATTCAGAATATTGGGATAAATAATGAGGTCTGAGCTTTTGGAAGACACTCGCGAATTATTGTGAGCACCTTGGATTTCAATGCCGGCGCTACCATATTTGGATGGCAAGCAGTATAAGTTGAAGAGCAAGCGGCTCTTGACACCAAATTTTTGATCGCGGCTGAGCAGACGCTGACTGCGATAATAGAGCATATCTTGAGCAAAGTCTATTGAACCGGGGGCGGTGAAGTTCTCCGGGAGCATAGAGTTGCTTTCGGCCGAGGAGGAGGTGCGTCGGCCTGTACCTTTATCAAAGTTTATGTCCGTGCGGAACCAAATGCGCCCGATTCTATCAAAGCGGCGTGAGATTTCCCCTCCCCAGTCAATACTCCATGAACTGCGGCGAGCGGAATTCTTTGAACGGCTAAACGTGTTCCCACCTTCCATAAATTGCTCGCTTATGGCCGTTTGACCGGTCAGGCTCGTCTGGCGAACGATATTGAATGTCGTATTTATGCCGTTATAGCTTTGGTCGGCCCAGTCCGTGTTAAACTCTATTCCGGCGCGTTTGGTCGTGGTCTCGCCGGCGGAAACCTGCGGTTTATACCATTGACCTTTTGAACCGGCTTTTGCCGGGTCGTTAAGATTATTGGCCGAGGCATGAAGCGCAAGATAATTAAGTTTGGTATAGCGCATTGCAAACAGTCGGCCCATCCAGCGGGTATCCCACGCATTTTTCAGCGACGTGCCGCCACCGATTTCGCCGTTGGCAAGCCATCCGCCCATATATTCCTTTTTGAGGTTTACGTCCATGACCAAGGGGTCATTACTCTTATCGCGCTCAATGTTTCTCCCGCGGAATTCCTCCGGCTCGCGGCGATAGACCTGCACGTTTTTGACGGTAAACGCCGGGAGACTGCGCAAGGCAACTTGCGGGTCACCCTGAAAGAACTTGCGACCGTTGACCAACAGTTGATCTACAAACTGCCCGTTGACCGTAATCCGCCCGTTATCATCTAATTGCGCCCCCGGAAGTTCACGAATCAGATTGTCAAGCATCGAACCCTCCGGAAGTTGAAAGGCCGTAGCGTCATATTCCAAGGTGTCGCCTTTCATCACCATCTTAACCTTTGTGGCCGTGACGGTTACTTCATTCAGTCGATGTTCCTTTTGCGGGCGTCTTAGATATATTGCGCCCAACTCTACAAATGAAACCTTTTCCCCGGAGAATATCACCGATTTTTTTTCTACGTCAAACTCTTCCGTTTGATAGCCCTTTGCAGAGATTGTTACCTGATATTTGTCATGCTCGGGTACCGTTCCCTCATAGCGAACGATTTCATAGGCTGAACGATAGCTCTCAGAAATTTCATATCCGATAGAATCTACCAACACGACTCCAAGAGAATCCCGTATAGTGATTTTTGCGTTTTTTAATGGTAGTTCCGTAACAGCGTCAAAAACGCTCCCAATTACGTTTATTGAGTTCTTTGGCTCACTGCATAGGCAGTACCCCCATATCATCATTGCGATTATTGTCATTCCTATCCGCCTAAACGGATAGGAATGACATGTCGTTACTTTAATGAGTTTGCTCATGATTCTTTTGGTTAAAGTAGTTAATAGATTGATTTATTAGTGAGGCACGTGGCCTCGTTTTTGGTCAGGTGGTAAATAAGGTTTTCAACGGTGTAGCCGGAGGGGAGTGGCTTGCCGTCGATGAGGATAGTTGGGGTGGAGGAGATTCACGCTTTTGCGGTCCATTTGTCGTGACGGATGAGTTCATCTACTATCTCCTTGGCGGTTTCGATGGGGATTTCCTGCTCAGGAGGATTGGCAAAGATTTGCCGGAGGTAGAGCGGAGTGAACGGTACTTTCAATTCCGAAAGAATGATTTCAATAATTGGCTGCGGCATAACAAATTATTACGGTTGAATTGATGCTGCAAATTTATGTAAAAAAAATGAGATATACAAAAATAGTGGTAAATATTTTTTCTTCAAAATGGCCCCTAACTTATTGATTCACAATATGGACGAAAATTAAATTTTCTTCAGGCTGTTTTTATGCGTTATTTTAGAGCAATTCTAAGGCATATTTGAAGCCCTATTGCTACAGGATGGTTGCCGGCGAGAAATGCCCCCCGTTAGACTAAATTGGTGATAATGATGGAAATTTTGCATTATTTTCGTCTGGGTTTTATGTCAAGGCGGTAGGTGAGGGAGAGCAGGGCGTAGGAGGGCTGGGAGTTATAGCGGGTTTCGGTTCGCCCCTGAGCGTTGACCACCTGGCGAATGGTCGGAAGTTGGTGGAGCAGGTCAAAGCCGATGGCTTTGACGGTCCATTGCTTGGCGGAACCGAAAGTCTTGCTCAGTTGGAGGTTCCATACCCAGTCGGTCGTGTTCATTGTTGGCTCTTCGTAGCCACGGCGACAATATACCATCAGTTCGGTTTGTATGTCGACACCCCAAAGCAATGGCGTCGAGGCTAATATTCCATAGTTTACGTGCATAAAATAAAATGGCGCAAAAACCCGGTCAAGACTTACAAGTCTATTCCAGTTAAAGTCGACTTTGCCGGAGATGGTTGCGTTCCCCGGCGTCCATTTAAGTTCAAAGTTGTTATTAATTTGCCAGTGATTTACTTTCAGAACATTAGGCACGTCCGAATCAGTTGAGTAGTCCGCAGAACGCAATAACTCGCCTTTAAGAGAGTTTGAAAGGTAGACCCGTTCGCTTTTATCTAAATATTGAGAGTATGAGCCATGAATGTTGGCAAAAAAGTTTCCGTCAATATTGTAGGGCATAATCATTGTTATTCCATTCTGCCGGTTGTAGAATCTGGCCGATGTGATTGACCGGTCTGTACGCGAATATTTGGACGAAACTACGATTTGGCGGTTATGCAGCGATTGATTATTATTGAATACAAATTCGGCCGATGAGAGTATTGACTTTCTGAGTTCCGGATTACCGCAAAAGCGCGACATCGGATCGGAGGAGTCAACAATCGGAAGCAAGTGAAGCATTTTGGGTGCCTCTTCTGAATAATTTAGAGAAAGTTTATAGTTTGAGCCCTCGCTCCATTCTCCCTTGCCTAACGAAGCAATTAAGGATCCAGACAGAAGAAGGTTCGTTTTATCAACAAATAAAGTGGTTACGCGCCTGTCTTTAATTTGGCGTGTCAAGATATTTTCCGTCAGATGCAACTGCAATTTAACAGGTCCGTCTATGCCGCCCGTAAAATCAATTTTATTTGAAAATCCGGATTCTGTTGTGAAGTAGCTATTTGCCAAATCCCTTAGCCAAAGGTCGTTGGTGTTAGGCGTATCGGCCATATAGTCCATTTCGCGTCTGCCGGATTGATAGGTGTATCCCAGCATGTAGCCTATATTGTAGTAACATGCGCTGCGCTTTGTAATGTCGAATGGATTGTGAATAGAAAATGCTTCAAAATTAATGTTGTGAGAATTTACGGGGAGTGATTCTCGATAAATGCGTGAAATATTATCCGACACTTTATCCGGATAAACTATAAAGTCCGTAATGTTATTTAACCGAGAAGAACCACGGCAATGGCCATTGAGTCCAAGATTCCAAATACGGAAACTTGCCGGAATCTTTTGTCCTAAATTCAGATATGTACGCATCCGAAGATTAGCGCCATATTTGTCACCTTTTACTGTTGATTTTTTTTGGCGTAAATATATCTTCGAGGTATTATTGTCAGATTCGGATGCCTCAATATTATCATCGGCTGTATTATGCTCATACCATGCACGAAGGTCGGTGGTATAGTACCCCTTGTCAAAATCTTGCTTGAAGTCGTTGTTAAACTCTAAGGCAGTTTCTCCTGTTTCTGACTTTAAATGGCTATTGTTGTAAATACTGCTGTCTTCAAGATACGCTTCATGATAGGTTGACACCTCATTATGACTGTTACGGCGAGTAACAGTCAGGCTGTTATTGATTTCAGATTTTTGTTCTTTCCAAGTCCGAGAGTGGTTTATGCCGGCACTTTTGGCCGTTTTCAGTCCCGACGTCGTGGCATTTTCAATCCACCGTCCTTGATATCCGGGTCGATTCTCGGCATTGAGATTGTTGGCATTGGCATACACCGCCAAAGAACTGATTGGAGAGTAATACATCGCAAAAATGCGCCCGAGCCATCGGGAATTCCAACCACCCCGAAGAGCCGAGCCCCCACCAAATTCATAATTGGAAATCAATCCGTGGGCATATTCCCGCTTTAAGGCTACGTCCATTACGATATGCTCTTCAAACACATCCGCAGGATTCTCTTTTTTATCATAGACTTTGACTTTACTCACAGTATAGGCCGGCAAATTCGCCAAGGCAACTGTTGGATCTCCCTTGAAAAAGTTGCGCCCGTTCACCAGCAGTTCACTGACAAATTTGCCATTGACAGTTATTTGTCCTGATTCGCTCAAATTCGCTCCCGGGAGTGCGCGTATCAGTTCATCCAGCATTGAACCTTCCGACAAGCTAAAGGCCGTTGCATCATAAACCAAAGTATCGCCCTTCATTACCATCTTCACCTTAGATGCCGTAACTGTTACCTCATCAAGTGTTTTAGTTCTTTTCGACAGAAACATTTCTATCTCTTCAACATACACTCCGGCCGTAGAGTCGTTAAGCCAATAACTTGTCGCATCTAAAGTCCGCGAACCGTAACCATCCGCACTAACCCTTAAAATATAACTATTTCTGACAGAATCGACAGTAAAAGTTGATGTATACAGGTATCGGTCAGGCTCATCACTATATGGATTCTCAATTCGTGGAAGCGAATCACACACGACCAGTCCGGACGAATCCATAACCGTCACCCTGGCACACGGTATGTCTAATCCCGTGTAGCCGTCACGAACCACCGCACCTACGCGTAACCGATAATACATCGGCGAAACAATAGATGCTATGGACATCAGAACCAATGGTATTAAGCCCTTCATTGTCCGACACTATGGAAACTATAACTTAATAGTATAATGCTCTGGTTACTTTTGCACATGATGACATCGAAGAGCAAACTTCGTTGCACTTTTTTGTACACGCAGCTTGGTCCGAAACTTCATAATATGCTTGAGGTGCTGTTACTGTCCCCCCGTATTTATCTTCCATGTGGCAAGAGCATTTACTAGCTTGGGTTGAGCCGGCGAGGATGCCTTTGAGTTCCTCCGGGGTCAGAGGGGTGCCGATGATTTCGGCGGCGGGAATGATGAGTTTGCTCATGATTCTTATGGGTTTAAATGGTTAAATATTGAGTGAATTAGTGAGGCTTTCGGGCCTCTGTGGTTATTTTTTTTTCGGTTTGATGTCGAGGCGGTAGGTTAGTGTCAGCAGGGCATAGGCGGGCTGGGAATTGTAACTTGTTTCAGTCGTGCCCTGTGCTGTCAGTGTTCGCTTGATAGTCGGGAGTTGGTGGAGCAAGTCAAAGCCGATGGCTTTGATGGTCCACTCCTTGCTTCGGCCCAGTGTTTTCATTACTTGCAGGTTCCATACCCAGTCTGTGCGATTCATTGTCGGGTCGCCGTAACCGCGACGACAGTATGCCATCACATCTGTATCCAAATCAATTTCCCATGGCAGCCGGGCTTTGAAGCCTATGCCATAGTTAACGTCGAAATAACTCATTGTGGTAAACACATTGTCGAGCGAGTTAAGCCTATGCCAGTCAAAGTCAACTTTTGCGCTGAGGTTGATAGCTTCTGTTACCTTGTATCGCAGGAGCAGGTTATCCTTGATGTTCCAACCGTCAACTGCACTTTTTCGCACCGTACTGCCAAGAATGGATGAATAGTCGACACTATGTTCAAACCGCGGCTCTATGCGGTTGCTGAAATAGATATGGTCTTTTCGGTCAAGCGTGCGGGAATATTCCATCGGCATATCGATTCTCCAATTACCATTGATATTTTCCGGACGAGAGGTCAAGACTCCGGTTGTCTGGTCAAATGTGCGGGCCATTGCAAATGCTCGGTCAGTTTTAGATGCGCTGATAGAAAGGTTATACATTCGCTGCCGGGAAGTTTTAGACCCACTCATTCCGGCGGTGACAACATATTGGATACTTTGCTTCAAGCCGGAGTTACCGAGGCTGACCAAGAGCGGATTGCTGTTATCTCGGACGTCCATAAGATAATTCATGGATGGAGCCATGTTGCGGATGCGGAATGTGATATAGCGGGAGTTCGCTTGATTGTTGTTGTCGATTGTAAGCCCTATATTATATTGCATATCATTACGTTGAAGATCTGTTCGGGTCAGATCTCTATAGTCGTGCATAGATCGGTGCAAGAATGTAAGTACAGGGTTGAGCTTGATACCAAATCCTTTCGTTGAATAACTTAAAATTGGATACAACTCATGTGATTGGGTTCTTTCAGTGGTCAAATAACTATTGGCAACATCCATAATCCAACCCTGCATCCCTGAAAGGGACGGGGCGGTAATGTCATCGTTATTTTCATCCGATTTGTTTCGCTCAATCTGCCTTTTGCCGAACCGAAACTCGTTTCGATAGCCATAGGTTAGATTAAACCTTCTAATGTGCTTACGTTCAGGCAAATCCTTTAACTGTATATTCGCCGAAATATCAATATAATGCGAGCGTGATGGATTATTCTCCGTCAATAATTCAAATAGATTATTGGCAGGAAGCGATGGATAGATAATATTGTCCGAGCCGTTTTCAACCCATTTGCTTTTGGAATAACCCGCACGAACTGACAGCCAATTAGTATGTATTTCTTTCGGCAGGATTCCGTAAGGGATTGCCATGCGCATGAAGCCATAGATATTCAACCGATGGTTCTTCCCGTTGGCAATCTGTTCGCGCTGATATAGCAGGTCATTTTCAAAGTCGGGACTGCCTGCTTCGTTAAAAATCTCCGTGCGCTCATTTTTTTCGTCACGTTTCGACGTTCCCTTTTTGTAGTCAGCCAATATACCTAATACAGGTCGGATAATCTTGAACCTACGGCTAATTTCGCTATTGAAACTTAGGGTTGTTACTTTGCCTTCAGTTTTTCTGACTCCTTTTGAGAATGAGTTGCCCTGCGGAATAAATAACTCCGCAAAATTCGTAATTCCCAAACGCGAGGTTTCATTAGCGGCGTCCACTTTGATATTCACGCCGTTTCGCTTCTGGTCTCGCCAGTCAGTGTTGTATTCAATGCCACCTCTTATGACCTTGGTCTCTCCGGCCGAAGGGTCCGGTTTGCTCCATTCTCCCTTTGAGCCGGCTTTCGATGAGTTGTTAAGATTATTGGCATTGGCATAAGCCGCTACATAATATAAAGCGGTAAATGTCATCGCAAAAACTCGCCCGAGCCACCTGAAATCGGCTTGATTGGTCGAGGACCCCGCCCCGATTTCATAGTTGGAAATCCATCCTCCGAGATATTCGCGCTTGAGGTTGACGTCAAGAACATACTCAAAGCCCGATTTATCCGTAGTCTGTTCGGCTTGCTCCTGACTCATGTGGGCCGGGGCTCGATAATATGCCTGGAGGTTCTTGACCGTGTAATGAGGCAAATTACGCAGGGCAACCTGAGGGTCTCCCTTAAAGAATTCACGCCCGTTGACAAGCAATTCCTTGACGAACTGACCATTTATGGATATTTGGCCATTTTCATTCAGGCGTGCACCCGGAAGTTGACGAATGAGGTCATCAAGCATTGAACCGCGAGGCAAGTTAAAAGCCGTTGCGTCATACTCAATCGTATCTCCTTTCATAACCATCTTGACTCGGGTGGCCGTTACGGTCACTTCATTCAGGCGTTTGCCTTCGTGAATCGGTGTCAATTCAATCGGGTTGTCCATAGAATAATACAGATTCCCCCGGCTATCAGTCTCAGGCTGAACTTTAAAGCGGTTTGAGGCATTTTCAAAGCCTTTTGCCGATATCCGGAGATTATACTCCTGAAGCAGAGGAACTCGTCCTGAGTATGTAGCCTGATCATATGCCCGGCGCTCTGAGGAAGTAACGGAAAAACTCAAAGAATCAACGAGAATATTTCCTCTTGTATCATCAATTGTTACCTTAGCGTTTTTGATCGGAAATAAAGTTTCGCCATTGACCACCTCCAATGATAAAGAAACCATGGGAATATCTATTTGTTGGAGAGGTATTTCGCAAAATGCAGTAAAATTCCCCGTAACTAAGTGTTCAATAGCCAAGTCTGAAATCAGAGTATCTACCGGAATATATCCGGGAGCATCAATCTTAAGCATGACGGGTAATGTATGCTTATACGAAAAAATATGTAAGACACTATATTTCTCTTTGTTGACATCATCAAATTTTTCAGACCGATATTTACACCCAATGATAGCTCCGAGAGAATCGCATAAAGTAATCCGGGCATTTGGAATAACTCCATCAGTGAAACGATCATAAAGACACACAGATAAAGTCATCTCCGGACTGCCTAAATCACTATCTTTGACATCTTTGTTTTCAGGAACATTGATATATTCCACTTCAACTGAGGTTTGTGATGTTTCGGAAGATCCTTTAGTCGTTGTGATTTTTACAATATCATTAGAGTTGTTCCCATACACATGGCAGGAGAAGAGGGCAATCAGTAAAGAAATATAACGAAACATGTTGAATAGTTGAATAAATTTCATAGAATAAATCTCATATAGCAGTACAATTTGTCATAGCGGAGGGGGTGTTGCAGAACTTTGGATGGTAACATGACCGGGCTTCGTGGTGCCCTCGCCATGATGGAGCGCTAATAACCTGGGTATAATGAGGGGTGTTCCCATATTCATCAACGGGACCACTACGTTCATAAGAACAGGTACAGACTTTGGTAATGGAATATCCGGCGAGGATACCTTTGAGTTCCTCCGTGGTCAGAGGAGTGCCGATGATTTCGGCGGCGGGAATGATGAGTTTGCTCATGATTCTTTGGTTTGTTAATGGTTAATAATTGAGTTTATTAGTGAGGCTTTTGGGCCTCGATTTTGGTCAGGTGTAGAGGTAAATTAGGTCTTCGACGGTGTAGCCGGAGGGGAGTGGCTTGCCGTCGATGAGGATAGTTGGGGTGGAGGAGATTCACTCTTTTGCAGTCCATTTGTCGTAACGGATAAGTTCATCTACTATATCCTTGGCGGTTTCGATGGGGATTTCCTGCGAGAGAGGATTGGCGAAGATTTGCCGGAGGTAGAGCGGAGTGAACGGCACTTTCAATTCCGAAAGAATGATTTCAATAATTGGCTGCGGCATAACAAATTAAAGAGGTTGAATTGATGCTGCAAATTTAGGTAAATAAAATGAGATATACAAAAATAGTGGTAAATATTTTTTCTTCAAAATGGCCCCTAACTTATTGATTCACAATAGGGATGAAAATTAATTTTTCTTCAAGCGGTTTTTATGCGTTATTTTAGAGCAATTCTAAGGCATAATTGAAGCCCTTGTTAGTGAAAAGCTCAATTTCAAACTCTTTGGCATCGCCGCCCGTAATACTGAGCAACCATCCGCAGACAAGCCGGATCGCAGTCCATCATATTTAGTTGATGATAATGATGAAATCTTCGCATTATTTTCGCTTGGGTTTTATATCAAGGCGGTAGGTTAGTGTCAGCAGGGCATAGGCGGGGATGGTGTTGTAGCGGACTTCGGTGCGGCCCATGGAGTTGATGCTGCGGCGAATGTCGGGGAATTGACGCAGGAGGTCAAGGGCTTCGGCTTTGATTATCCATTGCTTTGAGGGGCCGAAGGGGCGGGTAATACGCATGTTCCAAACCCAGTCGGTGCTGTTCATTTTAGCATCGGCATAGCCTCGGCGGCAGTAGGCGGTGAGGTCGGTTTCAACCATGAAGTCCCAAAGTCGAGGGGTAATCAGCGAGATGCCATAGTTTATGTCCCAATAGTTCATCGCCGCAAACGCGCCGCCTGGCGTTTCAAGGTGGTTAAAGTCGATGTCGGCCTTGCCGATAACAGACCACTGACGCAGATTGAATTTGACTTCAAGGTTTTCGTTCGCCGTTTGATTATTGACCGCCATTTCGCGTGGTTGGTCACCGTCGGCCGAAAAGTCAACCGAGTGATTCCACCTATAGCCGAGTCGGTTAGAGATTGAAACCGGGCCGAACCACTGACTGTAATTGAATGAGGCAGAGGCGGAATAGTTGCCGTTGATGTTTTCGCGCCGATAAGAGTAGACGCCCGTTTCGCGGTTATATGTGCGGGCGTTTGCTATGGCGTTGTAAATCTTGTTGTAATTCAGGCTTAGGCCGAAGTGATTAATATTGGCGCTTATGCCGGTATTCAGGTTGGTTGACTTCTTAAGATTAGGATTTGTGTAATAAATGTGTAGCGGGTCACGCGACTCCGTGATATTAAGGCGCTGGTATATGTCAGGCAGACGCTGGTCGGAAGAAATAGTCCATGAAATTCCTTTATCGCGGTTTCTTGCTCCGATTGAAAGCCTCGGGGCATAGATTTCCTCGTTTCGGCGGGCATCTCTCATTTCGTTTAGGCGGTCATCTTTCAATTTGTCGTAAACGAAAGAGATTCGCGTTGATAGGTCAATGAAAAACGCGCGGTGTTTATAGTAAACCGACGGCGAAAGCGAGTTTTCGTCGCGCCATGTATGTGAGACATATGAGTTATCAGGGTCGAAGACCCACGGCCCTGACTCCCGGGCCGAAGGCATGATTTCCGGCGATTCCTCCTCGTCCGCATCAAGATCACGCATATAGCGTTCGAAACTGCTGAAAGAGTAACGATGGTTAAAGTTATATTTCAACGAGAAGGTCCATTCCGACAGTCCGGCCTTGAACGCCCGAGTTTTAAGATATGCAGAAACGTCTACTGACGAGCTGTTGCGGTCATAATCGTCGTGGCGTTGTCGGTTGTAGCTGTCGACGGTAAGGGTTGAGTAAATCAGATGGTCGGTTTGACGCCGGGTCTGCCCGGATTTATTGAAGTCGCCTTTAAGGTTGAATGACAAATCGCCCATCCAATTGATATCCTCGATATTGGGATGCAGGTCAAGGCCGGCTTGACCCTGATGGCTCTTCTCGCGGCTATCGGTCCGTTGGAAGCGCTTGTAGACCGAGTTTAAATCCCAAAGGGGAGAGTCGGGATCAGAGAACATATCCGATGATTCCGATTTGCTCTGCTGACTTTCGACATTTGAAAAATCTTTTTCGTTCTGGAACTGATAAAATGCATTAAATTTGATGTGTCCGAGGTGGAAACGGCGCGAAATGTCAAATAAGGTGACTACATCCCATTGCTGATTATCACTTAAAGACGTATTCCTCAAAAACTGGTTGCCGCCTATAAGAAACGATTCACTCACCGAGCGCACACCGCTTTCGCGCGTCGAGCGGTGAACGTCTATTGAGGCGTTGATGCCATTTTGCTTCTGGTCATCCCAGCTGTGGTTATACTGAAATCCCGCGCGCTTATGGGTTGATTCCGCCGGCGACATTTCGGGTCGGGTCCACGAGCCTTTGAATCCCGCCTTTTGCGAGTCATTGATATTGTTGGCCTGACTATAGACCGCAAAAGTGTTCAGTTTATTGTAGTGCATGGCAAAAAGTCGACCCATCCACCTGAAGTCCGGATTCTTTGACAATGTCATTCCTCCGCCGCCCTCAACGTTGGCCAACCATCCTCCGATATATTCCGGCTTCAGGTTCACATCCATAACCAGCGGGTCATTCTCGCGGTCGGCCTCGGAGCGCTCCTTTTTCGACATCAGAAACCGTTTCGGAGTCTGCCGATAAACTTTGAGTTCCTTGACGGTATAATAAGGAAGATTCTTAAGGGCAACCCACGGGTCTCCCTTAAAAAAGTCGCGTCCGTTGACAAGCAGACTGCTGACCAATTGACCATTGACGGTTATCCGCCCGTCGCGGTCAAGGGTAGCGCCGGGCAGATTGCGGATAAGGTCATCAAGCATTGACCCTTGAGGCAGTTGAAACGCCGTAGCGTCATAAACCAATGTGTCGCCGCGCATGACCATCTTGACCTTCGTGGCCGTAACCGTCAGCTCATTCAGCCGCTTGGCCTCACGGGTCATCTTGAAAGTACCCCATCGCCATTTCTTTTCTTCATAATTAACCTCAACTTCCAGCGGTTCATAACCCTTTAAAGTGACATATACCCTATAATTCGGCGAATAAGGAATAGGATTATCGTTGAAATACACGGCCGCCCCAAAAGGATTCTTGCTATATGGGTTTGGTTCATCATATTGGAATGACAGCGAATCAACCAAAACATTACCCGTCGGATCCATGACCGTGGCCCGGGCATTGGTCAAAGGCATGGAGTTAACCGCATCTTCCAGGCGGAAAATGCACCCCACGGAATCCGGCACTGTCGGCTCCTGTGCAAATCCAATCAGACTCAAAAGACAAAATATGATTGCTGATATCCGGAGTTTCATAAGAAGATGGGGTTAATTGGGTTAGACCTCTTAATGACGTGCCGATATGTGAATGAATCGTTCAATTGCGAATAAATGCAATGTTACTGACTCTTTCAGACTATACAGCAGTTCATTAAATAGAGTAATTACAGTTCTCCTCCCCCGTTGGCAGAGAAAGTCCAAACATAAGACTTACAGTTTAGAGTAACAGAACACTTATCGTGACTTTAGAATCGCGTCCGGCGAGGATGCCTTTGAGCTCCTCGGGGGTCAGAGGGGTGCCGATGAGTTCGGCAGCAGGAATGATGAGTTTGCTCATGATTCTTTTGGGTTTTAAATGGGGAAAAAATGATTTTATTTAGTGAGTTTTTTGGGACCTCTATGTTTATTTCTTTTGGGGTTTGATGTCAAGGTGGTAGGAGAGGGTCAACAGGGCGTAGGCGGGCTGGGAGTTATAGCGGGTTTCATATCGACCTTGAGGGGTTACGACTTGTCTGATGTTGGGGAGTTGCTGCAGAAGGTCAAAGCCGGTGAGTTTTATGGACCAGCCTTTGTAAATTGGGCGGCTCAATTCGAGATTCCAGACCCAATCGGTGCGGTTCATTGTCTTTTCAGAATAGCCCCGACGGGTATAGACCGACAGGTTTGTTGCTATGTTAATTTCCCAGGGAGCTGAATAGTTAATACCTAATTTGTAGTTTATGTCCGTAAATGAAAATGAGGTAAATAGGTTAGAGTTGCTTTTCAGACGTGAACATGATAAGTCAATCCCGGTATTCAGTTGAAGAGCATCATTGACCTCGTATTCTATTTCGAGATTGTCCGTAAGATTCCGGTTAGTGACTTTAGAAACGACAGAAATATTTCCTTCTGATGAGAAATCGACGCTTCGCGCAAATGTCGGCGTCAGGTTATTGCTCAGGAATAGTTTCTGATTAGGGCCGAGGAAACTTGAGAAATAAATGGGTACACTCAATGAGCGGTTGCCGTTAATGTTGTCCGGACTGATAATGCTCACACCGGTCTCTCGGTCGTAAGTTCGCGACATTGCAATAGCGCGATTTGCCCATGTATAGTCTAAAGAGGCCGATATAGAAGTTTGACGCTTATCCCATCGTCTACTCCACATGAATGAGCCGGAATAGATATTGGGATTTTTCAGTTTAGGATTGCCGAGACGCAGATTCATAGGGTTACTTGTATCAATTATGTCCAGATAGTAAATCATTTCCGGTGCCTTTTGTTCATAGTTAAACCTGAGCCTGATGGATTGTTGCGAAATTGTTTTAGTGGCTTCCCAGTCTACTTTATATAGCAGGTTGTTTCTCTTGAGTTTTAAATAGTTGTCGGCACGTTTCTCCTGTAATGTCCGTTTTGATTTGTTTATATCTGCAACTATGAACATGTGAAACGATTTGAATGTAGTAATAATCCGTCCGGAAAGGGAGTGATTATCAGTATATAAAAGTCGCCTATAACTATTGATGAGGTCAAGTTCGCGTTCAAATGCATAGGAAGGTGTCAGAATGGACTCGTCAAGAGGCGATTCCTCTAATCGTCGGGTGTCATCAGCATATGAATGGCGGAAGTTGTATCCAATCATAGCAGATATGCTTCCGTTTTCGCTGAAACTCCAATACTTATAGATTTCTGCTCTGAGAAGGTAATACCAATTGAGTTGCGATTGGTTGAGGTTTTGACGCAGCCAAATATTTTGTCTTGGGTCTGCGGGGTAGTTAATCCGATCCTCGTCTTCAGAGCCGGCTTTTCGTTTTTCATAGGATGCTTTAGCTGATAATAACGATGAGAACGTACCGATTGGTTTGGGCATGAACTCAAGTCTGCCTGTTGTGTTGAACCAATTATTTGAGCCGTTGTTCAATCTGTTGCGCTGATAGAGTGGCTGGCCATCAGCCTCCTTTTCCTCAACCGATTGCAAGGTTTTGTCCCATCCGTCGGTGTATTCCATTGAAGATTCAAACCTCAGGTCGCCAGCCTTTTCAAATTTACGCGATAGATTGCCGACCCACTTCAGCTGCCAGTCTTTTGAATCTTGGCTATGAAGCGAATTGTTGAAGACGTTTCCCTCCGGCAGATATAATTCGCTGAAATCCTGCTCCGTAGAAAGTGATGTTTTTCTTAATACTTCAATGGATGTGGTGATTCCTTTGTGAGCCTGGTCGCGCCAGTCTACACTATATTCAGCTCCGGCGCGCTTTGACGTAACTATTCCGGTGGTCGTCGAAGGGTCCTCCCACTCACCGCGTCGATTGGCTCCTCCGGAATTGTTCAGGTTATTGGCCGACGCGTAAACAGCGGTATATCCTCCGCGATTGAAACGGGTTCCGAAAATTCGTCCCATCCATCTCAGATCGTTCGGCTTCCCCATTGTAGTTCCTGCACCCCCTTCAGCAGTGGCAATCCAACTATTGGAATATTCCCTCCGAAGGTTTACATCCATAACCAGTTCCTGCTTATTTGTCAGCATAGAACCTTCTTCATCTGAATCCTTTTTGTAGACCTTTATTTTATTGACAGTGTAGGAAGGTAAATTCTGCAATGCCACTTGAGGGTTACCGCTAAAAAAACGCCTTCCGTTGATAAGGAGTTCCTTAACGAACTCCCCGTTGACCGTAATCTTGCCGTCGCGGTCAATTTTTGCCCCCGGCAATGCGTCAATCAGCGCATCGAGCATCGAGCCTTCGGGCAGACGAAAAGCGGCTGCATTGTAGACCAGCGTATCTCCATCGTGAACCATCTTGATTCGTGAGGCTGTGACGCTCACCTCGTCAAGTTGGCGCGTTTGCTTCTCATTGATCATGTATATCGGTCTAACAAGAATAGAATTGTCAGCATCGGGTTTTACATTTAACCGGAGTGATTGATAACCCGGAGCAGAAATATTCAGCTGATAGGAAGCTCGATAAGGCAAATCGCCCGAATAAGTGGTCACTTCATATACTTCTGAAGACCATGATGGCTTTCTGACTACCATTGACAGAGAATCGGTCAGACAAAGTCCCGCCGTATCCATTACGGAAACCTTGGCATTATAGACCGCCAACTCAGTCGACGCATCCTGAAGTTCAATCCCGATATGAACAAGTCGTTCGGGGGTGTTGATTTCCTTCCCATAACAAAATATGGAAGTCATATATAAAAGCAAAGTCCAAGCAACTTGTTTCATATCAGGATAATTCGCGACGTTTGTCAATCAGTTATCACAAAATTCGCGATCGAAATGTACCACGCCTTGAGCGGAGTGAACGGCACTTTCAATTCCGAAAGAATTATTTCAACAATGGGTTGCAGCATAACGTATTAAAGCGGTTGAATTTATGCTGCAAATTTAGGTAAAAAAAATGAGATTTATGCAAAAACAGGGTAAATAAATTTTCTTCAAAACGCCCCCTAACTTATTGATTCACAATAGGGATGAAAATTAAATTTTCTTCAAGCTGTTTTTATCCGATTTTTTAGTGTAATTTTAAGGCATAATTGATGCCCTTGTTAGTGAAAAGCTCAATTTCAAACGGATTGGCTATTCTGATCTCATATCCGGCATAAAGTTACATGCCGTTATGGTCAATCTCAAGGCTCTCCTATTATATGGGGTGTTTATTCGTTGGATGAGGAGGCGATTTTGAATTCGAGGCGGAAGGTTGTTGATGTGTTTGGGGTGGATGATTTGACGAAGATTCGTCCTTGATGGTAGCTTTCAATAATGCGTTTGGCGAGGGTCAGCCCGAGTCCCCAGCCGCGTTTCTTGGTAGTGAATCCGGGGTTGAAGATGGTTTTGAAGTTTTTTCGCTCAATTCCTTTGCCGGAGTCGGTTACCTCAACAATGGCTGAGTTGCCTTCACGGAAGGATTCTATCAGCAGCGAGCCATGTCCCTCCATGGCGTCAACGGCATTTTTGATAAGATTTTCCATTACCCATTCAAGCAGCGGGCGGGAGAGGCTCACCGGCAGGGGCTCGGAGCTGAGTTTGCGCGTCAGTTTCACTCCTGACGAGATGCGTGATTGCATATAGTCAACGGCATCAGTGATGACGTCGTTAAGGTTTTCCGTCTGCATTGCCGGGGGAGAGCCGATTTTGCTGAATCGGGAGGCTATTGTTTCCAGGCGTTTGGCATCTTTGCTCATTTCTTCAGTGACCTCTTCAGGGACACCATAGTCAGGCAGGATGGCCACCCATCCCATCAGGGATGAAATCGGAGTGCCAAGCTGATGGGCGGTCTCCTTGCTCAGGCCAACCCAGACTTTATTTTGTTCGGCTCGCTTTGAGGCCGTTACGGCAAAGTAAACAATGCCGACGAATGCGGCCATGACGAGCAGCTGAACATAGGGGTAAAAGCTCAATCGCCTGAGCAGCAGTGAGTCTTCATAGTAAAGATGCTGATTGATTCCGGGTGCGATGACAATGTGGATAACGTTGGTGCCTGATTTGAGATGCTCCAGACGCTTTCGCAGGAATTCTTCATTGGCGGGAGTGAGAACCCAGGGGGGTAGGGTATCAGACGCCTCCGGTAGGGAGAAATTAAGATGGTCAAGGATATGATCATCGTCGTCAACGAGGATGACCGGAATCGTGTTGTTGCTCTTGATGATGGCGAGGAGAAAGTCAAGGTCGGTCGATGAATCGGCCGACGCAATCTGGCGGGTAGCGTCGGCCCAGATTTGCATTCGCTGGCGCTCCTGCTCGCTGAGGTCACGCACCAGCGAGTCTGATACCCATAAAAAAATGCCGACGAGGAGAATTGTGGCAGTCATGAACGCCACAGTTCCACGTCGGCGAAGGTCATAGAGGTTAAGCATTGGCGATGGCCTGAGCAATGTCGGCCATTTCCTCGGCCGGGAGGCTCAACTTGGGTTTGCGGAAATCCATGTCGGCCTCCGTTTGCAGGGGCACGAGATGAATATGGGCATGGGGCACTTCCATTCCGAGGACGGCCACTCCAACTCGCTTGCATGGAATGGCGCGCTTGATTTTCAGGGCCACTTCGCGGGCAAATTCCATCAGTCCGGCATACTCTTCGGCGTCAAGGTCAAAGAGATAATCCGTTTCCTTTTTGGGGATTACGAGAGTATGTCCGGGCGCCATCGGGTTGATGTCCAGAAAAGCGAAATAGCGGTCATTTTCCGCTACTTTATAGGAGGGAATTTCTCCGGCGGCAATGCGCGAAAAGATTGAGGCCATAACTTAAAGAGCGATTTCAAGGACCTCAAATTTCATCAGTCCGGCGGGGACGCGAATTTCAACGATATCGCCGACCTTATGGCCTAACAGACCCTGAGCGATGGGGGTTGATGTGCCGATTTTCTTTTCCTTGAGGTTAGCTTCAGAGTCAGCCACGATAGTATATTCGGCGATTGCTCCGTTAGCGGTGTTTTTAATCTTGACGCGGTTCATGATTTGAACTTCATCAGTGTTGAGCTTGCTTTCGTCAATGATTCGTGCGTTGGCCACGAGGTCCTTGAGTTGAGCAATCTTCATTTCCAGGAGGCCTTGAGCTTCCTTTGCGGCGTCATACTCGGCGTTTTCAGAAAGGTCGCCCTTATCGCGAGCTTCAGCAATAGCGGCAGAGATGCGGGGACGTTCAACTGATTCCAGCTGAGCAATTTCCTCCATCTTCTTTTTGTAGCCGTCTTTGGTCATGTAAGTGATAGCCATGATATTAAAAGTCTTTTTAAAGTTGCAAAAAAATTGAACCTCGCTCAGCCCTATAAGATGGGACCGCCGAGATCCGAGTGAATCATTTACGCCTGCAAAGTTACGAAAAAATTTTGAAAATAAAAATACTAATGAAGAAAAAAATGGAAAGGCGGAATGGAATCCGCCAATCCATCAGTCTGATAGGCCGTCGCGGGAGAGCAGAGCCTTAATTTCGGCATCGCGCCCGCGGAACCGCTTGTAGAGCAGAGCGGGGTGTTCGCTTCCGCCGCGTTCGAGGATTTCGCGGCGAAATTTCATTGCCGTTTCGCGGTCAAAGATTCCTTTTTCTTGAAATAGAGAGAAGGCGTCGGCATCAAGAACCTCGGCCCATTTATAGGAATAATAACCGGCGGCATATCCGCCCGCAAAGATATGGCTGAAAGTCGGTGAAATCATGGTTCCTGCGGGGGCGGGGAAGATTTTCACCGGGTCGATTGCTTCGCGTTCAAAGGCGTCAGCATCGCTGACCGGCTCAGTGATGGAGTGCCAGGCCATGTCAAGGTAACCGAAGTTAAGCTGACGCATACAGGCATAGGCGGCGCCGAAGTTAGCGGCATCCTTCATTCGCTGAATGGTTTCAGCGGGCAGCGGTTCTGCGGTTTGATAATGGCGGGCGAAGGAGTTTAAAAACTCCGGTTCGGTCAGGAAGTTTTCATTAAACTGCGAGGGGAGTTCAACGAAATCGCGGAAAACATTAGTGCCACTTAATGACTGATAGCCGACGCGGGTGAGCAGGGCATGGAGGGCATGTCCGAACTCATGGAGCAGCGTGCCCACTTCGCCGGGAGTCAGTAGGCTCGGTCGGTCAGCTCCCGGTTTGGTGAAGTTCATGACGATATTCACCAGGGGGCGCACCGCGCCTGATGCTTCGCGAAACTCGGTCATCCATGCGCCGGGGCTCTTGCGTCCGGCTCGCGGGAAGAAGTCAGTATAGAGCAAACCGAGTATGGAGCCATCAGCATCCGTTGCCTCAAAGACTTTAACGTCAGGATGATAGGTCTCGATATCATTGCGAGGACTCAGGCGGATGCCATAGAGGCGTTCGGCCAGCGAGAAAACGCCGCTAACCACTGCCGAGAGTTCAAAATAAGGACGTAGTTCTTCCTCATCGAAGTTATGGAGCTGTTTGCGCAGGCGGTTAGCATGATAAGAATAGTTCCAGGGAGTGATTTCCTCTCCGGCAAAGCTTTTCAGCTCATCGAGTTCGCGGTCTAAGGCAGGACGATAAGCCATGCGAAGCTTCTCAAGGAGGTCCATGACTCCGGCCGGCGTCTGAGCCATTGTGCGCACTAATTTATAGTCAGCAAACGACTTGAATCCGAGCATCCGCGCCATTTCAAGTCTCAGGGCTGCAATCTCCTTCATTACTTCAATGTTAGAGTATTGGCCGGCGCGATTGCGCGAACTATAGAGCAGATAAAGCTGATGGCGGAGCTCGTTAAAGGGCGAAAGGCGCATGAAAGTCATGTAGACGGGCTGGTCCAAAGTCAGCAGATAAGGCGCGTCAGAGTCCTCGGCTCGAGCCGTTTCTGCCGCCTGGTCAATGAGCCATTGGGGGAGCCCCTCAATCTGATTTTCAGTCAGAGGAAAGCGATAGCCGGCCAGCTCTTTTTTGACGTTCTGGCTGAATCGGGTGGTAAGTTCGCTCAGGCGCGCCGAGATTTCCGCAAAGCGTTTGCGTTGGTCCTCAGGGAGGTCAGCACCGGAGCGTGAGAAGCCAAGATATGTCTTCTCCAGCAGGGTAGACTGCTCGGTGTTGAGTTCCGGTTTTAATTCATAGACGGCCTTCACGCGCTCAAAAAGCAGGCGGTTAAGCGAAATGCGCGTAGAAAAGTCGCTTGTCAGCGCTGAGATTTCAAGCGAGGCCTCCATCATTTGTTCATCAGCATCGGCCGACAGCAGAGGATAGAACACTCCGAGCACCCGGTCCAGGTCAGCCCCGGTCCGCTCAAGCGCCTCAATGGTGTTTTCAAACGTAGGAGGCTCCGGGTTATTGACAATGTCGTCAACCTCGGCCAATGCCTTGCTGATTCCCTCCTTTACGGCGGGAATATAATCCTCTACTCTGATTGCAGAAAACGGAGGAAGAGAGAAATTATTGAGAAGTGGATTTTTATTCATAATCGGCAATTAAAGGAAGAATGGTAAGATCAACCCCGACACCTTCAAGGATTTCAGAATCGGCGCGCAGGGCTTCAAGCAGCTTGCCCGGGTCAGGCGAATAGAGACGATAAAAATTCAGCGCCTCGCGCATCTGACCCATTGCAAGAGCCAGATGGCCCATGTTGAGATAATCCGTCTGAGTAGGAGTCATCCGAGTCATCAGTCGGTCATAATATTTTCGTGAAGTTTCAAAGTCCCCGTTAATAAAGGCGGCCCAAGCAATGGGGCGCAATGGTTTGGCGGAGCTTTCATCAGAGAATTCGGCTTTATAGAAGTTATGGAGCGCTTCATGGTAGTTGCCTAATTCCAGGTAACAATAACCAATGCTGAGGGCGGTTTCGGCCTTATCCGGTTCGAGGGCATCGAGGCGCAGGAATGCGTCTAAAGCCTTGTCAGACATTCCCGCGGCGCGGAAAGAGCGACCAAGCTGGCGGAGAGTCCAGGGAGAGTCCGGCCGGAGCATATCAGCCTTTTCAAAGGCTTTTGCGGCCTCTAAGTGGCGGCGGAGTTTGCGCAGAGCCAATCCCGTTTTTTGCCAAATTTGAGCGTCGGGAGTGACGAGCCGGAACATATCAAGGGCTTCCTGCCAATGTTCATGCTTGAAGAAAAACTCGCCGACGAGCCTGATTTTTTCCTCGGCGCGGAAGTCAGGGGCCAATGCCGGGATTCCCACGGGATTAATCATCCGGGCAAAGGGGTCAATGAACTCGCCCTTGCGCCGGAAAAGGCGGAAGAAGCGATAGAGGTCCTGAACATAACGGGCAAGGAGATTTTGTCGCGCTTGCTCTTCCGGCATCAGTTCGGCTCCGGTCATCTCCGCAAGGTTGATGTTTGCTTGTTCAATTTGGCGCGTGATGGCCTGCTTATGGGCTTCCGGGAGCTGATTGATGGAGAGGATAAACGAATATTTGTCACCGTCGCACATTGTCGGGGCCATGCGGACCATCTCGCCCATGGTCATGTCATGTCCAAGGACGTCAATCACTTCGCTGCGGTCAGTGTCAAACGGCATGAACCAGGCCGACGGATGATTAAAAAACGGATAGCTTTTGAGCATGGAGAACGCCGAGAAGAAAAGGTCGCCTCCCTCGGTTTGCATCTCTGAAAGTTTTTCAAGTTTTGACTGTAGGCCGCTTTTTTCAAGCATCTCTTCCCATTCCGGATTCATCTCAATCATCTCCTCCGGATTATCGATGCGCTTATAGAGGTCAGGGCGGAGCTTAATCATTTCGGGAATGATTTCCTCCTGCATCTGACGAGAGATTTTTTCGACGTCGGCGGTTCTGATGAGTTGCAGCAGAGTGAGTTCAACGTCTTTTGACCATCGGCCATCCTCGCGGAGAGTAGCCAGGATATTGCGGATAGCCAGAGTGTTAGAGCGCCGAGGCCAGCGGGCCATCACCAATACGGCTCCAACAGTGGCGCGAACCCGGATTGAGGCAGACTCTGAGGCAGCAATGCGGAGGAGGGTAATCAGAGTGCGTTCGCTATAGAATTGCAACGCATTGAGTGTCAGTGCGCTGATAATCATCAGCCGCTGACGTTCAGGCATCTCGTCAGAGCTGACAAAGTCAAGAATCTTTGCGGAATCATCAGCGCTCAGCGGGACGGTAACCCATACGCGCTCAAACACCCGGCGCTCAGCCGATTCGACGGCGCGGCGACGGTTTTGCCGTTCGGCACCTGAGAGGGAGGCCATCGAAAAGGGAGAGGCCGCTTGTGAGGCCTGGGTTATCTGCTCGATGAGGGCAGCAATGGTGTCGGCCGGGCGCAGGCGCTCGGTTCGCGCCGTGTTATAATATAGAGTAGGGGTGTCAATAATCTCTTTTTCGCGTATGGTCAGGTCAAGCGCTGAATAGATGCGGCTCCTGATTCCGGCGAGCTGTTCTTCGCGCCCGGGGTCGGGATTACCCGTCATTGCATAATCAATAATGCGGGAGTAATCCTCGGCGGCGTTTTCAATTTCGCGTCGGAGTTCGGCGGCACTCCCCGGAGTCATTTGCCGCAACAGGCGGAAGGCCTCTTTGAGGCGTCCGTCAGTAAGAGCCGTTTCTACGGCGGTTCGATAGTCTGTAGTCATACTTATATATCCAAGCAAAAACTATGCCAAGGCAGTTTTTTGCCGGTTTAGAAGGTTATGTGAAGAGAGACTCTGACGCCGTTTTTCTGCACTCCCGGCGAGCCGAGATAGGTCAGTCGGCGAACATAGTCAACCCGGAGGAACGTCAGGATATTTTCAATGCCGACGTTAAACTCCATGTAAGGCATTCCGTTCATTTTCACGGGCGAGGCTCCGGCCGGGAAGTTAAGCAATTCCGGATGGAGCGCCGGATTATTCTTGTTGCTCAGATGTCCCCAGATTGAGTGAAATCCGAGCACTTCTCTGAGCTTCAACTTCTTGAGCAGTGGAATATAATTAAACAATGCTCCTCGTGCCTGATATTCCATATGGAGAGCGGCATAACTATCATTGATAAATTCGAGCGGCTTCATGAGCATGAAGTTCTTCTTGTTGAAGAAGAAACTGATGTTGGCCTCGGGAGTGGTCAGCGAGAAGAAGTCGCTCTTGCTCCAAACGTGTCCGCCGGTAACTGTCAGGTCAATGTGGCCCCATGCGGAGAGCCAGAAGCGTTGCTCAATCCCCGCTTCGGTCTTGTTGGTCCAGTAACGTGCGCCAAACAGCCCCTTGGGACCGAGAGTGTGGGTCAGGCGAATCACCGGGCCATAGAATGAGATGCTGCGTCGAGACTTGGATGACTGATAATACTTCTCCTGAGGCGCCCAGCGGACTTCAAACTTGGCAAGCCCCATGGCCAGGCGGTCAAACGTCTGCCCGTAGCCATCAGTGAATTCAACGTAGCGGCTCGGATTCTGCTGCTGATAAGAAAGCTGGAGATTAAACGCCCATCGTGAATAGGTTTCCCAGTTGAAGTCAACTGCTGCCATCTTCTTGTAGGTCAACAGTTTGTTTTTAGTAAAACTCAGCGATGTAAAGAAGGCGTCGGTGGCTGAATAGCTCTGACCGAGTTTGTCAACGTCGTCGCTATAACTGAGTTTAACCGAGCGGATTGGAAATTCCATCTGGTGCTTCTCCTTGCGATTGAAGGAATATTCCAGCTCGCCGCCGTATTTCCATCGGTGGTCCTTAAGTCCGTAAGCTCCATAGGCTTTTGCAAACCAATGGTGAGAGAGGGCGCCGGTAGTGTTCAATCCTCCGCGGAATCGCCATCCTTCCAGGTCGTTGCGGCTAACTGTGGAGAATATCGGTCCATAGGTCAGCTTGGCATTACGTCCGCCAAGTTTTATTTGGTCATCAACGAGAGTGCGGAGCACTTTCAGTGAGTATCTTATCCATTTCTTTTTGTCCAGGTCACTCATCATCTGATCCATATTGGCCTCGCCATACTGGGAATCAGCCGGACGATAGTTGACTATTTTTTCATCCGTAACCGTCGGTTCGATGACGGGACGAGGGTCATCAAAGAGAGCGGAATCGTGCGGAGCGGCAAAGTTATGAGAGTTAAAAACGTTAAGCCTTGAGGCAAACGCGCGCTTTCCCAGCAGCCCGAGTTCAATCAGCAGTTCATCCTTGGTTTTGAGGCGTGAACCATCAGGGGCACGGTCATATTCCTGGAAAATCTGCATGTCCTTGACATAGTTGATATTAGCCGCCTTAGGGAGTCTCAGTTCCGCACGGCGGATAAAAGTCAACGAATCGCCCTTGACCACGTAAAGCCGTCCATTAAACCCCGGAACGGAGGGATTGTGAGGCAGAAAGCTCACGACGATGAGCGAGTCGCCTCTCTCCGCATCAGCGATGGTGTCTGAGAGATAAAACTTATAGAAATCCGTGGCCACGCGGCCTAAGGGGCTGACGTATTTGGTATGCAAAATGGTGATGTCGTCAGTGTCATAGAGGTCGATGGGCCGGAGAATATCATTGGCAAATTCCTGCATTGATGAGGCATCGGCCACCACATCATCCAGACCATGACGATTGCGGACGCGCACAACTTCGCGCTCCGTCTCCGGCTCGCGCCGAAAATAGACATCACTCACCTTCTCCTTTACCGTCAGATTCAGTACCTTTCCTCCGCTCAGCGGCGATTCATCAAGATATTGGGCCAGAAAACCCAAGGAGCCGGTTGAGTCTATCGGAAAGTCAAGAAGGCCCAATTTGATTCGCTCATATTGGCCGTAGCTATAGTAAGGATTCGTTTTCTTGGGGTCGGTTAAATTCCTGTTGGCCATAACCTTCTCAATGAAAGCTACGGCCGGATTTCCCTTCTTGGTGTATTTTTCTTTTTTACCCTTTTTGACGGTAACCTCTTCAAGCGTCAGGTGACGTTCCGGATTCTCCGCCGCTGCCCGGAAAGGCAACATTATAAGAATAAATATCAATGCTATCCAAAATTTCATACATATATAACGCTTCTGCGACTATTTTTATTGTAGAAGAAACAAATCGCGCTTAAATGTTGAATTCTATCGATTCGGGGTTTATCCAACGATTGACCTCATAACGTTGCGCCAATGAGCGATTGACTCATTTTGCTCATTTTTCACTTTTCATTTTTGATTTCTAATTTATTTTCGTACCTTTGCGCCTATGATTATTATAGGCATTGCAGGCGGAACCGGCAGCGGAAAGACTACCGTAGTACGCAAAATTATCGAGGAGCTCCCCGGCGGTGAAGTCGCCGTGTTGCCCCAGGATTCTTATTATAAAGACCTGAGCCATCTGCCCATGGAGGAACGCTCAAAGATTAACTTTGACGAGCCTGCGGCCATTGAATGGCCTCTGCTGGTTAAGCATCTGCGCCAACTCAAGGAGGGTAAGGCCGTTGAAGTGCCAACATATAGCTACCTTACCTGCACCCGTCAGCCCGAAACCATCAGGGTTGAGCCGCGCGATGTTGTTATCGTCGAGGGTATCCTCGTGTTGTGTGATGATGAATTGCGCGATATGCTTGACGTGAAGGTCTTTGTGGACGCTGATGCCGATGATAGATTGATTCGCCTGATTGCGCGTGACTGTGTTGAGCGCGGACGCACTCCACAAATGGTCCTTGACCGTTATGAAAGCGTCCTCAAACCGATGCATCTGCAATACATTGAACCCTCCAAGCGTTATGCTGACCTCATTGTGCCGCAGGGAGGTAAAAACACCGTAGCCATGCGCCTGCTTACTGATTATATTGAAAGCCGACTCGGAAAAGCATGATTCTCAGAACTGAAAACCTCGTCAAGATTTATGGGCGCCGTACGGTGGTGAACCATGTCAGCATTAACCTTACGCAGGGTGAGATTGTAGGTCTCCTCGGCCCCAATGGCGCCGGAAAGACCACTACTTTCTATATGACGGCCGGACTGGTCACTCCTAATGAAGGGGAAATTTTTCTGGATGACATGAATATCACCAAGTTTCCCGTCTATAAACGCGCTCAGCATGGCATCGGATATCTGGCTCAGGAGGCTTCCGTTTTCCGGAAACTTACTGTGGAAGATAACATTCGCGCCGTCCTTCAGATGACTAAACTGTCAAAGGAAGAACAGCGCGAAAAACTTGAAACTCTGATTTCTGAATTCAATCTTCAGAAAGTGAGAAAGAATTATGGCGACCGACTCAGCGGCGGGGAACGCCGACGCACGGAAATTGCCCGCTGTCTGGCCATCAACCCCAAGTTCATCATGCTTGACGAGCCGTTTGCCGGAGTTGACCCTATTGCCGTTGAGGATATCCAGAGCGTTGTCTATAAACTCAAGGAGAAGAATATAGGCATCCTTATTACGGACCATAACGCGCCGGAAACACTCTCAATCACTGACCGGGCCTACCTTCTCTTTGAAGGTAAAATCCTTTTTCAGGGCACCAGTGAGGAGCTGGCTGAAAACCCCGTAGTCCGCGAAAAATACCTCGGTCGCAACTTTATCTTCCGCCGCAAGCAATTCAATTAAAAGGCGGCGCAGAGGTCGAGAGCAGCGCGCGCTTTGATGTAGGCGGCGATTACGGACTGAATATGTTGCTCAGTGGGCTGAGAGGGTAGGGTGTTGACTGCAATCAGCAGTTCGTCAGCGGCAGTCTTCGCATCATTTACGGAGGGAGTTACAACTCCGTCGGCATATTGAGTTACAATGGCCTTCAATGCGGCGTCATCGCCTTGGAGCTGGCGGAACATAGGCTGCAATTCCCGGCTCAGAGTGGTTTGCAGGGTCTTGCAGGCGGCAATGGCGGCCTTGGCCTCCGTTGAGTTGGCGTTCTGTTTCAGGGGTTGGGGAATGGCCTGAATCTTTGCTACGGCGTCCGCTAACTCAGTGGATATCTTTTGAGCCAACTGCGGATTCTTGCTCGCCGTCAGCGCCATGATTGATGCCTCGTTGACTGTTCCGTCAAGCGAACCTAAGAGCACATTGCGCACGGAGCCCAAATTGGCCACGCAGTCATCACCCGTAGTCAGAATGGCAAGCGGAGAGGGTATCTTTTCGGTTGCCACGTCGTCTACCTCGTCAATGCAGTCGTCAATCATTTCATTGACCGTCACTGAAGCGGCCTGGGTCTTAATCTTGATTGATTCTTCCGTCATCCATTCCTGCAGCTCCTCAGTTGCATCCTCATGCAAGTCTGCCACAACTGATTTGGCTGCGGCTACCCATTTTTCCGGATTCTTAATTGTCAGCTGAATGTTGCCGTTTTCATCCTTGATGGTGATTGACTCTTCAGGAGAATCATTCTTGTCGTCAGAGCATGATGTAAAGGCGCCCATGGCGCAGGCGGCAAGTGCCACCCCAAATAATTTCCAGTTCTTCATAGTTTGCTTTTATGTGTTTAAAACTGAATAAATAACAAATTATTCTCCTGTTTTGTTGCTTTTTCATTGGATTATGCGTAAATTTGCGGAGTTCTAACATTTAACCCCCCTCATCTCGTTATGCCGTTAATTATCCCCCCAAAGTATAAGCTCAAGCTGCTCCCGGAGACTTCTGAAATCGCTATCAAGCTCGTAAAGGATTCGTTTCAGCGAGCCCTCTCTGAGGCGCTTGACCTTCGCCGCGTAACGGCCCCGCTGTTTGTTCAGGCCGGTGCCGGCATTAATGATGATCTCAATGGAGTGGAGCCTCCCGTCGCTTTCAATATCCCGGCCATGAATAATGTCAGGGCTGAGGTGGTTCACTCCCTGGCCAAATGGAAGCGCCTGAAACTCAGCGACTACGATATAGCACCCGGATTTGGTATATATACGGATATGAACGCTATCCGTACCACTGAGGAACTCGACAATATCCATTCCCTCTACGTTGACCAATGGGACTGGGAAAAGACCATCCGTCCGGAGGAGCGCACCGTTACGTTCCTTTATGAAACCGTGCGTAAAATCTATTCGGCCATCAAGCGAACCGAGTTGGACGTCTATCATCGTTATCCTCACATCACTCCCTTCCTCCCGAATGAAATCTCATTTATTACGTCGGAGGAACTGCTTCAGCGTTATCCCGGGCTGACTCCCCGCGAGCGCGAGCGCGAAATAGCCCGTGAATTGGGTGCCGTCTTTATTCGAGGCATCGGAGCGAAACTCTCTAACGGCGAGAAGCATGACGGACGCGCCGCTGACTATGACGATTGGACCACAAACGGAGGACTTAACGGCGACATCGTCGTTTGGAATCATGTCCTGGGTATTCCCTTCGAGCTTTCATCGATGGGTATACGAGTTGATGCTGACGCTCTGCGCCTTCAGTTAGAGCTTGAAGGCAAGCAGCATTATGCTGCCCTGAACTTCCATAAGCGCTTGCTGGCAGGAGAGTTACCCCAGAGCATTGGCGGCGGCATAGGCCAGAGCCGACTTTGCATGCTCCTGCTCCAAAAGGCCCATATCGGCGAAGTGCAGGTCTCATTGTGGCCCGAAGAGCAAATCGCCGCCTGCGCCGCCGCTAACATCACCCTCCTTTAAAAGGGTTCGTAGCCTTCGTAGTAATATGACTGTTCTATGCCGTGGAATATGACATCGCGGTTCATGGTATCGTCGCTGAGAGCCCCTTGTAGTAACGTCCTTAGTTCAAGGTCATTTATAGGGCTTCGCTCCATTGCCGACATGTAATCTTCACGGCTTATTTTGTGCCAGTCTATCACTTTTCCGAGAGCATCCAAGAGCATCATGTCAAGCCAGATGCGTGTAGCACGTCCATTCCCTTCCATGAATGGATGTGCTACACGCATCTCGACATATTTGGCGATAATCTCCTCAAAACTTCCCTGAGGCATTTTTTCTATTGCCTCAAGAGCGGGCACCAGATAGAGTGAGTTAACAAACCGAAATCCACCATTTGAGATATTAAGACTCCTGATTTGACCCGCAAAGGGGTAGAGGCCATCAAAAAGAGCAGCATGAATACTTTGTAGGCCTTTGACTGTGCCTACTTCCAAATCATATACTTTCTTTGACGCAAAGAGTTCTTTGGCCTTTTCAAGACTTTTAGAGTCTATTTCATGTTGTCTAAGTCTCATAAGTATGGAATGTTGGGCGGATTAGAAGGGGGCGGGGGTTGAATCGGGGGAGAGGTCAGCGGAACCGCCGGCAAACGGGTCGGCACCTAAGGCTGCGCCCGGGTCGGCATTGAGCGCGGAGGCGGCGGTTGAGGCGGAGAATTCCGCCGGGTTGTCGCTCCAGTTCTCAAAGCGGGCATATTTGGCGCGGAAGCGAAGTTTGACGTCGCCAACGGCACCTGAACGGTGTTTGGCAATGATAAATTCGGCCAATCCGCGCTTATCGGTAGCTTCATCATAGGCCGCCCCATGGAGATAATATTCCGGACGATGGATAAAGCAGACAATGTCGGCATCCTGTTCGATGGCGCCGGATTCGCGGAGGTCACTGAGCTGAGGACGCTTATCTTCCGAGCGCGATTCAACGGAGCGGTTGAGCTGTGAAAGAGCCACGATAGGTATGTTCAGTTCCTTGGCCAATTCCTTGAGCGAGCGGGAAATCATTGATACTTCCTGTTCGCGAGAGCCGAACCTCATGCCCGAGGCATTCATTAGCTGAAGATAGTCAATCACGATAAATTCCACTCCTTTTTCTCTCACCAGTCGGCGGGCTTTGGTGCGCAATTCAAGGATTGACAAACCGGGGGAGTCATCAATGAAGATGGGGGCGGAGTAGAGGCCCTTGATGCGAGTCATCAGCTGCTGCCATTCCATTTCACTCAGGCGTCCGGACTTGATTTTTTCACCTTCAATTTCGCAGACATTCTGTATCAGACGGTTGACGAGCTGCAACTTCGACATTTCAAGGGAGAAGACTGCCACGTGAGTACCATAATTGACAGCCATGTTCTTACACATTGACAGCACCATTGCCGTCTTACCCATTGCCGGACGGGCAGCAATGATTATCAGGTCAGAGTTTTGCCATCCGGAGGTCATCTTGTCCAGTTCGGCATAACCGGAGCTGAGGCCGCTGAGACCCGTCTCGCGGTTTGCTGCCGTCTGGATGCTTTCAATGGCCTGAGAGATTACGGGGTCAATCTGAACCACTTCTTTTTTGACATTGCGCTGGCTCAGTTGAAAGAGCTGACCCTCGGCCTGTTGAAGCACATCATCAACGTCCAGACTGGAATCATAGGCGTTATTGGTCACGTTTGAGGCAAAGGTTATCAGCTCGCGGGCCAAATATTGCTGGGCAAGAATTCGCGCGTGCCATTCAATATTTGCGGCTGAGGCTACCCGTGATGTCAGTTCGGCAATGAAGGGCACTCCGCCAACTTCGTCAAGGGTGTTATCTTGGCGCAGCTGGTCTGTAACCGTCAGCATATCAATGGGATATTGCGCAGTGCCGAGCGATTGGATTGCCGAGTAAATCTTCTGATGGGCCGGTTCATAGAAAGTTTCCGGGCGCAGGAGGTCACAGACGGCCGGGAAGGCATCCTTCTCAAGCATCAAGGCGCCGAGAACTGCTTCTTCAACGTCTTTATCATGGGGCGGAATCCGACCTCCTATTTCTTGATTTTGAATGTGTTGAGGTTTATTGCGTCCGCCGGAGCGGTTATTGTCAAACTGGGGCATATTCTGATTTTATAAGGGTTTGATTGTCATTGTAAAGCTTATTTTCAAGAATGGCGCGAGGCGAGTCGCCGGTCTTCTTGCAGTAGGCGCGAACAATTTTAACTGCCAGGAAAAGTGCGGCCTGTCCCGGAGCGTTCCCGCTGAGCAGATTGGAATTGGCCGCCGGCAAGAGCAACCGCTCCGAGAGCTGGGAATCCGTTGTGTAGAGCATATCGCGGCTCAGCATTGTCTTCCAAAGGTTTGCCTCATTTTCCATGCACCATTGCAATTCTTCCGCCGTAAAGCCCAAGAGGGTGGAGTCCGGGGCCTGCATCCGCTCATTGGCCGATTCGAGGAGGGCTCCTTCATAGAGCATACGGTTAAGCAGAGTGGGTGATGCGCCGAACTCGGCGGGGAAAAGTGACGCCATGCGTGCCTGCATTACTTCTATCGGCAGGCGCTCAATGGTTTTGCGATGGCGCAGATAGCTGGGAAATGCGCCTTTGTAGCCCGGATAGTCCTGACCGAGATAATGGTTTAGCCCGATGTAAATATGTCCGCCGGGCGCCGTAATCACGCTCTGGCGGTATGGGATGATTACCCCATAGAGTGTTACTCCGCTTTCAGGGTCAAGGGCGCGCCCCAGTTCGAGCTCAACGGAGTCAAGCGGCGGGAGCAGTCGCTTGACGTCGGCGCTGAATAATGAATCGGCATAAGGAGAGAGCGGCCCTATGATTGAGGTCAGTTCCGTCATGGCTTCCTCGTCAGGCGGAAGTATGAGCTGAGGAGCGGTTGGCGGCTCTTTTTTGCATCCCAAAAGGAGCATCAGGAGCAAAAAAAGTGGATAGATTGGCAGTTTTCTTGGCATTTTTGTCAAAATTATTGTTTTTTCAGGTGCAAAGATAGCATTTTAACCGCCAAAAATGATTAAATTTGCACAACTTTTTTAAACATTTTGTAAACATGAAGCCAAACAGGCGCTTTTTAGCATATATTTTTCTACTGATTTCCGTCATTTTCGGAGCCAAAGCAAAGACTTTTACCGTTGTGCTTGACCCGGGACATGGCGGCAAGGACTATGGTGCCGTTGGTGCCATCACCAATGAGAAGACGATTAATCTTGATGTGGCTCTTGAGGTGCGTCGCCTTTTGGCCGATTCTCCTGACTTGAAAATCATCATGACCCGCTCGGATGACCGCTTCATTGCCCTTCAGGAACGTGCCGCGATAGCTAATCGCAATCATGGCGACCTCTTTATCAGCATCCATGTTAACTCAGTAGCCAACACTAACCGAAACCGCACCACGGTTCGCGGCGCTTCGGTCTATGCCCTTGGACTCCATCGCTCGGAATCAAACCTCGAAGTGGCCAAGCGTGAAAACTCCGTAATGGAGCTTGAATCGGATTATACCACCCGTTATCAGGGTTTTGACCCTAACAGCACTGAAAGCTACATTATCTTTGAGCTGAGCCAGAATAAGCACCTTGACCATAGTATCAGTTTTGCCGAGATGGCTCAAAACGAGCTGGTGACCACTGCCGGACGCGCTGACCGCGGGGTGCTCCAGGCCGGATTCTGGGTTCTTCATGCGTCGGCCATGCCTGCCGTGCTGATTGAGCTTGATTTTATTTGTAACCCTACTGTTGAAAAATATCTCAACTCCGTCAAGGGCAAGAAGGAAATGGCTCGCGCTATCGCCAATGCCATCACTCAATATGCAGGCATTCAAAAATCCGCAGTCCCCGCCTTAGCCGAGCCTAAGCCTGATGATACTCCCGTTCCGGAGGTCAATAGCGAGCAGGAGAGCAATGTGGTCACCTATCGGGTGCAATTCTTGGCCTCGGACCGCAAGTTAAGCGCCGCCTCGTTTAAGGGACTGGAAAATGTTGAGTCTTATCGCCATGGAGGCATGATTAAGTACACCAGCGGCGGCGACTTCAAAACAGAGGCTGAAGCCGAAAGTTATGCTGCCAAGGTTCGCCGGAAATTTCCTCAGGCTTTCGTTATCAAATGGCTTAACGGAACCCGCATTGAATAAGAAAATTAACGTAATCAACTATTTATGAAATCCAAGAAGCTCCTCTACATTGGCATCTCTGCCGTTGTCGCACTGCTGATTCTCTTTGTCGGCATTAATTATTTGAAGGGTATCAACCTGTTTCATACCTCCAACTATTATTTTGTCAGCTACGAGTCTGTAACCGGCCTTAACGTTTCCGCTCCCGTAACTGCCAACGGATTCAAGGTGGGGCAGGTCAGAGAGATGCATTATGAATATGATAATCCCGGCCACGTTATGGTTGAGCTGGCTCTTGACAAGGAACTCAAAGTGACGGAAGGCACTGTTGCCGTGCTCGGCTCAGACCTTCTCGGCACCGCCACTATTATTCTTGAAATGCCCAAGTCCACGGATTATGTCGCCGTAGGCTCCAAGCTTCCCGGCAAGATTTCAGGCGGACTGATGGATAATCTCCAGGCAGACCTGATGCCGGTGCTCCCCAAGGTTGACTCGCTCATTAACGCGCTGACCCGGGTGGTTACAGACCCCTCGCTCTCTGCGGCCCTCGGACGCCTCGATGCTATTTCTGCTGACTTGAGTGTGCTTTCCGCTAATCTGGCGGCTTCTACCAAGCCGCTGCCCGCAGTGGTTAATAAGGCGTCGGCTACTATGGAGAATCTTTCAGTGATGTCAACTCGCCTTGACTCTCTTTCAGCCACTCTGAATCATCTGCCGCTCAATGAAACTATGGATAATGTGGAAGCCATTTCCGCCAATCTCAAGCAGTTGACGGCTCAACTTCAGCAACCGAATTCAACTCTCGGTCTCTTGCTCAATGACCGTGGGCTCTATGATAACCTGAATGCCACGGTCAACTCGCTTGACTCTCTCTTGGTCGACGTTAAGGCTAACCCCAAGCGTTATATTAACATCAAGGTGTTCTGATGAAGAGACGATTCAGGGCAGCATTGGCAATGTTTGTGGTGGCACTCGCCGCGAGAGCCTCCGAGCCTTTGCGCCCCGTTTCGTCAACCTGGACCCTTGAGGCGGGTGGGGCGCAGATTGCCGATACTTATCTGACTCCGCTCAAGTATTCCGGAATGCATCTTGGCCTGGGCTATGAACGCGCTCAGGCCATGCGTTTTAATCCTCGGCATTGGGTTAACTCGCTCCGTTTCTCCTTTGAGTTTGACCGGGCAAAGAATCCGTCCGGCAACTCTACGATGTATTCCGCCGGGATTTCCGCCGGATGGTCAATGCTACATACGTGGCGTTTGCCCTATGGGATAGGCCTTGCATTTGGCGGCGCGGCTGACGCTGACCTCGGGGCATTGCTCCTTGCGCGTAACAGCAATAATCCCGCTCAGGCGCGGGCATCCCTGACCCTGAGTCCTCAGGTCTCAGCTTATTGGCGCAAAGGCATCTGGGGAGTGGGCGCACGGCTCCGGACTCCTCTGTTAGGCGTTTTTTTCTCGCCTGATTATGGCGAGCTGTATTATGAGATTTCATTAGGTAATCATAGCGATTTGGTCCATTTTGCCTGGCCCGGTTCTTATAGGCGGTGCTGTGGCGAGGCATTTGTTGACATTCGGCCCGGTGCGACGGCCATTCGCCTGGGTTATCGTGCCGATTTACTGTCATTTTACGCTAACGGATTGACCGGCAGAATGTTGACTAATAGCGTCATTATTGGCGTTAATTGCGATTTTCTTTCCGTAGACCCCCGAAAAAAGTATGATGCAGAGATTATTACCGCTAATTATTAGTTGTCTTCTCCTGCTGCTTACGGGGTGTCACCCCATCGAGGAGTATGAGCAAAACAATGAGGGCGATTTCATTGCCCTTTGGACCTCCATTGACGAGCATTATTGCTTTTTTGAGGAGAAGGGCGTTGACTGGGAAGAAGTGCGCAGCAGATACCAGCCTAAAGTGAGCAATAAAATGACGCGTCGGGAGTTTTTCCGCGTGTGTGCCGATATGGTCAACGAACTCAAGGATGGTCACACCAATCTCAGCTCCGGGTTTGAAACCAGCTATTACAGGAAATGGTGGAGCGACTATCCGGAAAACTATATTGAACGCCTGATTGAGGAGAATTATTTTCACTTTAATTATAAGCAGTTAGGCTCCGTGATTTACGGCATTTTGCCCGAGGGCAACGTTGGATATATCCATATATCTTCATTTCAAACGGCCTTGGGTGACGGAAACATCGACTGGATTCTTGCCGATTTGGCTCTATGTAACGGCCTGGTCATTGACGTCAGAAACAATGGCGGAGGCAACATGAGCAATGCCGAGACCTGGGCTCGCCATTTCATCCGCGGGAAGACGCGCGCGGGTTATATGATTCATAAAACCGGCCCGGGACATAACGATTTTTCCGAGCCCTTTGAGTTCAGTTATGAGCCCGTTGCCGCGCCTCATATAGTCTGGGAGAAGCCCGTAGTGTTGCTGACTAACAGGTCGACTTTTTCGGCGGCCAACTTCTTTACGTCAGTGATGCGTTCTCAACCTCAGGTGATTCATTGCGGCGCAACTACCGGAGGCGGCTCCGGAATGCCGGCGAGTTATGAAATGCCCGGAGGATGGTCAATTCGCATGAGTGCCGTTTCCGTGCTTGACTCCAAGGGAGAGATTACCGAGCCGGGGATTGCTCCTCCGCGACGCTATGAAGTGGACATGAACATGGACGATGCCTTCCGGGGGCGTGACACAATGCTTGATTTTGCTGTAAGTATAATAAAATGAAACATTTAATTGCCTGTATTTTCGTTATTATCGGTTTAACCGGATGTGTGCGCACCGGTAATCAGCCGGCGCCGGAAGCCTTTAAGGAAGTTTTCTTTGAGCCTCAGCATGCTGATGGATTCCGCGTTCTGCGCTCCGGCAGTCAGCTGATGCTTGAGGTTTATAGTCCTGACACAGCAAGGATAGTGATTCCCGAGGGAGGCTTTCAGCGGATAGTCTGCATGTCGTCAACTTATGTTGCTCATCTCGAGGCTGCCGGGCGACTGGATCGCCTCGTTGGCGCGTCTTCGCCTCAGTATATCAGCTCTGAGCGCGTAAAGGAAATGTCGGTCCCTGATGTTGGTTATGATGGCGCGATGAATTATGAGCAGCTCCTTGCTGTCAAGCCGGAACTGGTGATGCTCTATGGCATTGGCGGACCGTCGTCAATCGAGGGTAAGCTCAAGGAGCTTGACGTTCCATATGTCTATATTTCAGATTTTGAGGAGCAATCGCCCCTCGGACGCGCCGAATGGGTTGTTGCCACCGGGGCATTAGTGGGCGAGGATATGAGGCCGATGGTTGATTCGGTGACTGCGGCTTATCGGCCGACGGCGGTTGAGCCGGTTAATGTTATGATAAATGCGCCCTATAGTGGTTCATGGTTTATACCCGGGCGTGACGGCTACATGGCTCAGCTGCTTCATGACAGCGGGGCACGGCTGATGGTTGATGAGCCGGAGGGAGTGGAGAGCAAACCGATTGATTCGGAGCAGGCTCTTTATGCGCTCTCTCAGGCGCGGGTATGGCTCTGTCCGGGTGCGTCGACCTCGCTCGCCGAGTTGAAGTTGGCTGTGCCCAAGGCTCGCTTTTCCGGTGATGTCTGGAATCAAACCTCTCGCTTCTATGAGGATGGGTCCATTCGTCCTGATTCAGTGCTTGGCGAGTTGAAGATGATTATGCAGGGCAACGCTACTGCTGATTCTCTGCGTTATTTCTATCGGCTGAAATGAAGAGTAAGCTCCTGTTTTTGCTGTTGCTTCTGCTAACTCTGGCCTTGCAGTTTGCCGAGCTTATTTTCGGTTCGGTTTCAATTCCATGGAATGAGCTTTTTTTAGCGGAGAATGCCCCCATAGTCATTGATATCAGATTATTAAAGATGATAGTTGCAGTGATTGCGGGAGTGGCATTGAGTGTCAGCGGCCTGCAGATGCAGACTCTGTTTTCAAATCCGTTGGCCGGCCCTTATGTGCTTGGTTTGAGCTCCGGTGCATCATTAGGAGTGGCCCTGGTTCTTCTTGGCGGGGCTGTTGGTCCGTTGGGCATTGCCGGTGCGGCGCTTTGCGGCAGCGGAGTGGTCATGTTGCTCCTTTTGGGGGTAAACTCGCGGGTGAGAGACGGAATGTCGTTGTTGATTTTGGGCATCATGTTCTCGTCTGCTGTGGGCGCTATAGTTCAGATTTTGCAGTTCTTAAGTCGCGAATCGGCCTTGAAAAGTTATGTTGTCTGGACCATGGGTTCGCTTGGCGAGGTTACGTGGCCTCAGCTTTGGATTCTTGCCGGAATCATAGTCATTGGGTTGATTATTGCCGTCGTGACCGTCAAGGACCTGAATCTGATGATGTTTGGTCCGGTGTTGGCACGCTCCATGGGCCTGGATTTGCGTCGGAGTCGCGCCCTCATTTTGTTGTCGACTACACTGTTAGCCGGTGGAATTACGGCTTTTTGCGGCCCTATAGGATTCATCGGGATGGCCGTGCCTCACATTGCCCGCGGATTGTTCCGGTCAGCTGATAGCCGCATCCTCTTGCCCGCTTCTGCTCTGTTAGGCGCCGACATTCTCTTGGCGTGTGACCTGATTTCCCGCTTGTTTGTATTACCGATTAATTCTATCACCTCACTGGTTGGTATTCCGGTGGTTATTTACGTTATTTTGCGCAAATGATTAATCTTAAGGATGTTACTATAGGTTATAAGGGAGGGACTCCACTGCTGCTCAATCAGAGCTGTGAGATTCCTGACGTGACTCTTACGGCCCTGATTGGAAGGAATGGAAGCGGGAAGTCAACTTTATTGCGAGCCCTGTGTGGCAGTCAGCCCTTGCTGTCAGGTGAAATTCTGCTGAATGGCATGAATCCGGCCCGTTCAACTGCCGCTGAGCTCGCTTCACGGCTGAGCATCGTGACCACCGGGAGAGTCAATGCCCGACATATGACGGCACGGCAACTCGTGGAGATGGGCCGAGCACCGCTGACCGGCCTCTTCGGGCGGATGCACCGGAGGGATTATGAGGCGGTAGAAAAGGCGTTGGAAAGAGTAGGGCTGAGTGAGTTGGCTGATCGGGAAATCTCCGGCCTTTCAGATGGCGAACATCAGAGGCTGATGATTGCGCGCGCCTTGGCTCAGGACACTCCGATTATTCTGCTTGACGAGCCAACGGGATTTCTTGATGTGCCTAACCGAAAGGCAGTGACGGCACTCCTCCGTGACTTGGCTCATAATCAGGGGAAAACCATTCTTTACTCAACACATGAGCTGGAATTAGCCATGCAATCGGCTGACTTGATTCTCCATATCTCGCGCCCGAATCTATATCTCGGCACTCCGCGAGAGATTGAGCAGTCAGCGGCTTTTATTGCTGATTTTGAGTGATGACCAGCGGGTTTTGCGGCAGAGGAAGTATTTTACGAGAATATTGGGCCGGTTGGCAATGAGGTTTTCTTTGGCGTTTGTCGGGATTACATCCGGCGCCATTTTCCTGTAGTCATTATGGGCGCGGAGAATCGCTTTGGCGTCAGCAAAATTGAAAGTAATGACTGATTTAGCCCAGGCAATGGTGTCTAAAAGCCTGCGGCGGAACAGGATTTTTTTGCGGTCAGAGTCCGGGAGGTTCTTATGGAGCAGAAGCAGATTATTGCGAAAGTTGAGATAGGTTTTTCGGGGATTTCCCATCGGGAGGGAGCCTCCGCCAAGGTGCATCACCTCTGATTCCGGGCAGACCCAGATTGAATGACCGCTGAGCCGAATGCGCCAGCAAAGGTCAATTTCCTCCATATGGGCGAAAAAGGAAGCGTCAAGACCGCCAACCTCCTTGTATAGCTCCGTGCGGACCATCAGGGCGGCTCCCGTGGCCCAATCTATCTCCATTGGTGTCTGATACTGTCCCGAGTCGGTTTCAACAGTGCCGAAAATTCGGCCGCGACAATAGGGATAGCCATAGCGGTCAATAAATCCGCCGCAGGCCCCCGCATACTCAAACTTTTCCGGGTAATGCCAGCTGAGAATCTTTGGCTGGCAGGCTCCACATTCAGGGTGAGTCTCCATGAATTGAAGCAGGGCGGTGTCCCAGCCTTTGCGCGGTGCTACGTCTGAGTTGAGCAGGATGGTGTATTTTGATTCTATCTGCTTGATTGCAAGGTTGTAACCCTCGGCAAATCCATGGTTTTTGTCAAACCGGATAAGAGGGAGTCCCATCCATCTGACATAGTCACATGAACCGTCGGTTGAGCCATTGTCGGCAACTATTATTTCGCTGATTTCCAGGTCAGAGGCGTCAAGAACCCGGGGCAGAAATTCCTTGAGCAGGTTCAGGCCGTTCCAGTTGAGGATTACTACGGAGATAGGTTTCATTCAATGACTGTGCCGGAGAATTTGTCGCCCTCCGGCGAGAGTTTTTCAAGTTTAACGTTGACCACTTTGTTGGCTAAATCGGGGCGCACTTCCGTGAGCTCTACCCGGAGGTAATTATCAGTAAATCCACCTGATTTGCCATGGTTTACGTGCTCAATGAGGACCGGGCGGACCGTCCCCTCAAACGGGCGGCTGAACTCTATCAGGGCGCGCTGACTCTCTTCGAGCATCAGTTCCAGGCGTCGGCGCTTCTCCTCAGGAGCAACGACATAGTCAATCTCGCGGAGGGCTCGGGTGCCGGGACGTTCGGAATAGGGGAAGACGTGGAGGCGCGAAATGGGGAGCGATTTGACGAAGTTAAGGCTCTCCTCAAAAAGTTCCGGAGTTTCGCCTCGGGAGCCGACAATCAGGTCTACGCCGATGAATGCATGAGGAATCAAGCGGCGAATCCGTGTAATTTTTTCGGCAAAAAGCTTGGTGTCATAGTGGCGCCGCATCAGTTTGAGAACCTCGTCAGAGCCGGCTTGCAGGGGAATATGGAAGTGGGGCATAAACCGCGGTCCGGCAGCGACGATGTCAATAATTTCGTCGGTCAGGAGGTCAGGCTCAATTGAGCTTATGCGGAAGCGGTCAATTCCCTCTACGCGGTTGAGGGCCTCGACGAGGTCAGAGAAGTTCTTATCGGTTCCATGTCCGAAATCGCCGATGTTTACTCCGGTCAGGACTATTTCCTTTCCTCCTTCAGCGGCCACCTGTTGGGCCATCTCAACTAATTGGCTGATAGAGCCGGAGCGGGAGCGTCCGCGGGCGGCGGGAATGGTGCAATAAGAGCAAAAATAGTTGCAACCATCCTGCACCTTAAGGAAATAACGGGTGCGGTCGCCTCGCGAACATGAGGGCATGAATTCCCTTAATTCCTTTGAGGGGACCACCGGGTTCATCCGGTCAATAATTCCGGCGCAATAGTCGGCAATGCGGAGCTTATCATTGATTCCGGCAACGAGCGCCACTCCGGGGAGCGACGCAACTTCAACGGGCTGCAACTGAGAGTAGCAGCCCGTCACTATGATTTTAGCTTGCGGAAATCGATTGTTGAGCGAGCGAATGAGGCGCCGACATTTGCGGTCAGCCTCAGCCGTGACCGAGCAGGTATTGACGATGCAGAAGTCAGGTTGCTCGCCCGGGGCAATGCGCGTGATGCCTCGCTGAGCCATCAGCTGCGCAATGCTTCCGGTTTCTGCAAAATTGAGTTTACACCCAAGGGTGGAAAATAGAGCTTTACTCACTGATGAAGTTTTGAACTTTCAGGTTAGAGATCTGCGAGTTGAAGTTTCCGGCTTGGGTCAGCGGGAAGAAGAGAGTGCGTACCTGCGCCATTTTCCGTTTGGCTTCCTTGCTGTCGCCTTCAACATGGTAAATCCAGCTGACACCCAGATCATCAACGAGTTTGCCGTTGACATAGAGCTTGGTGTTAGTGTTGGTTCCGGTGAGTTTCACATGGAGTTTCTCGCCGGGAAGAATGTTTTGGCGGAAGGTGTTGAGGTGACCTTCACGGCTGAATGCCATTTGTCCGCTGATGGGGTCAGAGAGCCAGAATGTAGCATTGGGGCTTTCAAAGAGCTTGGTGCCAAGTTGTTCGCCGGCGCCAACAATGTCAAATTCAATCGTGTACGGATAACCGATTTCCTCAATGGCCATTTTTTGACCGGGGGTAACGGAGGCCGATTCCAGTACGGTAATGGGTTCAAGGCCGAACTGAGCCAGATAATTCACTCCGGGAGCCTCAGAGAGATGCTTGCTTTGGCTGTCAAATTCCTCGTAGGGCACGGTCACTTTGTCAGCGCTCCAGGTCTTGGCGGCCATAGTGGGGAGAGCGCTCATTACTCGGTGATGGATGTCCTTGACGGTGATGCCGTTATTAGGATGGTCATTCCATACGGCAAACATGCCTCCTTCAATCTGATTGATGGTGTCGCCGGTGAAGACAACTCCGCCGATGTTGGCAGGAGTCCAGTTATTATAAAGCATCTGAGTGTTCAGATAGTCATAATAATATCCGGCGCCGGGCACAATGTAGACGTAACCGTCAGGGATAGAGACCATGCGGAAGCCCTGCTGTATCATGTCGCGGGGCTTGGCGTAGCCATTGCTCCAACCATACATGAGCACTCCTTCGCTCTGAACGGGAGTCTGACCTTTGGCATGGGTCAATGAGCCCCAGATTACGGGTTCTTTGCCGTGGTTTTTAGTGAAGGTGATGTAGCGGTCCGTAAAGGCGCGGAATTGTTCCATGGTCAGAGAGTCGCCCTGATATTCATCAGTGCCGATATGGAATCTGCGGCCGGAAAACACGGGGTCTTCGCCTCCAATGTATTCTTCAAGGAGGGTTTCAAGGAATTCATGAGTTTCGGGCTTGTTGATGTCGAGATGGTCACGTCCGTTGCGTCCGGTGCTTGCAATTTCGGGTTTCAGGCGCGTAAAGGCGAGTGAGTGAGCCGGGATGTCGATTTCAGGGATGATTTCAACTCCCTTGGAAGCGGCATAGGCAACGAAGTCACGGTATTCCTGTTTGGTGTAAGAGCCGTCGCGTGCGGTCAGCTCGGGGAAATTGCTGCTTTCCATGCGGAATGCGGCCTGAGTCTTGTCCCAATCGTTATCGTAATGATACTTGAAGCCGTTGTCATTCAGATGGACATGGAGGGTGTTCATCTTGTAATATGACATGGCGTCAACCAGGGCATACAGATAGTCCATCGGAATATACTTTCGTCCGCAGTCAATCAGGAAACCGCGGAGCGCAAATTCGGGCGAGTCATTGATAACGCCGACGGGGAGCGAGAGATCGCCGGAAAGTTCGCTCATCTGCAGGAGGGTGCGGGTTGCCCAGAAGAGACCCTGCTCGGTAGGAGCGGTGACAACTACTCCGGCGGGAGTTATGGCGATTGAATAAGATTCAGCTTTAGCTTTCTTGTCAGGCTTGATTTTGAGGGTAATGTCTCCTTTTTTAGCCTTTACTCCGGGCGCGGCGGCAATGCTTGAGCCGGTCAGAGTCGTATAGTCCTGGCTGAGCATCTGAGCGATGCGTGCGGCAGCCGGGTCCTTGGCATCAGTAACTATGCGGGAGGAAGAAGAAGGAATGAATTTACCTTTACCGCCTTTCCAGGTCGATACTTCCGGCACGGTAAAAGGTTTGGCGTTGACATCAGCCAACGCAGGAGTTGCACAAAAGGCTACACCGCAACACATTACGGCGGCTTTGATGAATGAATTTGTGAAGCTCATAAAAAAGAAAATGATGAATGAATGAAAATTTCTCCACAAAGTTACGAATAATAAATGGAAAAACAAAATACATAATACAAAATACAAAGTAAATGAAAGTGAAAAAGTGAAAAATGAAAAGTGAGGACAAAATACAAAGTAAACAAAAATGAATAATTAAAAATGAAAAGTGAGTACAAAATAGAATGTTAACATGATTTCTTATATCAAACTCACGTTACTTTATCATATTTGACGGTTACTGAATTCTAATACTTGTTCAATTATAGATGGAATTTGCAACACAGCAATAATATAACATCAGTAGCACTGAAAAATTCGGTTACCTACCTAATATGATATGGCCAATTATAATCGTTTGGGGTTCGTCGTGATATAGTCTTCAAATGGTGGAAGCATAGAAATGCGAGGATGCATATTCCAGCCGCGAAGTTCCGGAATTTCACTTAGTTCTTGTCCTTCAATGTCAATTATAATCCAACGGCCGTCTGTAGTCGTTGCAAAAGCAGTCTGCTCATCGTAGAACGGACGGATATAAACGAACGGCGTTGATACAATATGTTGACCTTGAAGGTTACATAAATATGTCACATCACCATCTTTTTTACTCAATCTTTCCGCTCCTAACAACCAGATTGGGGCATGATTTTCTGTCAGAACAGTACCTTCAGTATTGATAACTCTATATATACCTTTATTTGATATTAGCAAGCAAGAATCAACGGCTCCATTGAGTAGCCAACGTCCGGGCATACTGAAGACCTCTTTTGCGTTAAAGTCCAGCATAACGGTTTTGTCTTTTTTCCACATTGGAAGCAATCCGCAATAGAAAGTTGGTGTTTTGGGTAATGGTGCCTCATAGTCAAGAAATGATACATTCGCTTTTTGGCGTCCTTTCTTATCTATAATAAAATAATCACCATTATGCGGCTTCTTTACAACGGCATGCCCACAGTTAAATCTGTATGCTTCAGTAAATCTAGACTTAATGACCTCATTACCCAATGTGTCAACATATCCGTACCCACGACTGGTAGCTATAACAGCATAGCCTTCACTGAAATTACGCACAGTCGTTATTGCAGAATCCAGATAAACCTTAAACTCGCCTTTACGGTCAATAATACCAAGCCGATTAGTCTGATCAGCTGCAACGGTACGACTACATCCTGATGGGAATGGGAATAACTGTGAAAAACCGCCTTTTACCCTATGAATCTCGTTAATAGAGTCTATTGTGAAGATTGTAATATATCGTCTGGCATTATTGAATACATAAGCACTATTGTCAACGGCGACACTAATCCTCGGATTTGTATTGCGTACTATGCTTCCGTCGTTACGAACCAACTTATAATTAAGTGTGTCAAGCAACAGTTTACGGTTAAACGGACCGTCTGCTGCGATCTGATGTGTAACATTAGGCAGTGATTCCGTGAATTCCTCTGCACAAAGAGTGCATATACTGCATATACTGCATAAAACAAAAAGTAAGGTTATCAGTCTTTTCATGGATTATTAGCGTTTGGGATTGGCATTGAACCGATAATATATATGGAATAGTAAATATGATGGGATCACATTGCTGACAGTTTCTGTTCGTGCCTGAGCATTGATAGCATACGTTATATTATTAAGTTGCTGAAGTATATCATATGCGTCAAGCACGAATGTTAAGGCTCCTTTAATAATTGATTTACTTATTCGAGCATTCCAAACGAACTCAGTATTATTCAGGCGAGAGTCCAAGAATCCCCGGCGGGTATATAGAGTTAAATCAGTTGATATCCCCCAATTTCGGGGTAAGTTAACGATCGCCGAGGCTCCATAATTACAAGTCCATGACGTGAAATCGCTAAAACCGGTGTCTGAACTTGTGTATCGGTTCAAACGGGTATCCGCAAAAGCCGTTAGACGATGTTTTCCAACGTGCCAATTGAGCGACAATTTTTCAGATGCGGCAAAACTGTTTACAATATTTTGGGGAGCGACGACTGAAAAATCAATATTCTCTGCGTATGTCCCGATAAGGTCAACGCTGCGATTGTATATTCCCCGTGTTGTGGTAGTGAAATTAAACTGTCTGTTTTGCCCAAAAGGGAAGAAAAATTCATATGATACGTTTGCTCTCATATTTCCGCCCACATTATAGGTGCGGTAAGTCTTTTGACCGGTAAGTATATCATAATAATACCCTCGTGCCAGAGCGTTGTGTGTATTGCTATACTCGGCAGAAAATAAATGTTTACGGTTCTTTTTATCAGTCCGGTCTGCCCGAAACTTCAAGGTGTATATATTTGATGGTGTCAGCCCCGTATTTCCAAGTACCCGATTCAATGGGTCTGTTACCGGGAGATCCACCAGATTTATCATTGCCGGGGCAGTGGAGTTGACCAAAGCACTGAGATGATAATTCCATGATTTACGGGTTATACTTTGGAACATAATATTTATAGACGCCTGCGGAAGCCAGAAAGTACGGGCTTCGTCTATACTACCTGTTCCCTTATAATATTCAAAATTACGATGCGATGCCGTAACACTTGCATTACACATAACAAAAAAAGGTAATCTTTATTAACTTCAAAGCCCACTGAGTGATTGGGAGCTATTCCTACGGTATGCTCCAAAACCCGCTCTTTACTTATGTAACTATTGTAAATATCCAACTCCGGCAGGGCCTGCGTCATTGAAGGTAAAGTTTCCTTAAAAGCGTAACCGGCAAGTTCATCGAGAAGATATAATTCCGAAGTTTGGGTCTGCGCCATATGATGAACCTCATACCATATGGGCAATTGAATCATATGACATTGCAGATATTTCGTATAAGATACCCTTCCGGTCAGATTTAACGTATGGTCAGGATAGTTTTTGAAATACTGAGATAGCTTTGCCGAGGGAATAGCAATTTGGCCTTCATTCTGCTCAAATCTATTCTGCCGCTCGGATTCACTGTGGTTATAATTTCCGGATAAAATAAGTGACACGAGATTACTATTTGACATTTTTAAGTCCGCTTTTGCTCTTATCCCTCCCTTATATTCCTTGCCGGTTGACATCCATTCACGCATATCACGATTAAGCATAATCGACACCAAATCAGGAGCCAATTCGTAAATCTGCTGTACACGACTGCGTGAAATCGCCGCTATTTTCTCATTAAAAGTAGCACTCACAGAATTTCCTTCACTATTGTTTTTTCGATAAGTAAATGATGGTGTCACCGTAATGTTAGCATTACGCCCTAACTTTGCGAAAGCAGTATGTTTTGTATTGATATCAAAGCTTTTATTCCAGCCGTTCTGCCATAAATAGTCAAACGTATTGCCGGTGGAAAGAAAATTTTCCCGCACACTCGTAACGTTCTTATTTACCGCATTATGCAGAGCGTCAACATTGCCTTTGAGTTCCCAAGCATCATTTGAACCTTTAACAAAGTATGTAAATCCCCCGTTTTCTCGTTTCGAAACACCTTCTCCCATTTGACTGCTGGACCACGCACCATCCTTGGCACCTGGAGTGGACGCATCGCTTAAATTATTTGCACCTCCAAACAAAGTAACACTGACATTATCGGAAAACCACATTCCGAAAAGCTTTCCAAGATAACGGTCATGTGTACCACAACCAGCTTCAGCATTGAGAATCCATCCGTTTGAATACTGGCGTTTTAATCTCACATCCATAACATGAGTTTTATCGCCCGTATCTACACCCATGAGTTCATCTCGTCGCCCGGATTTATCATATACTGCGATGTCTTTTACTGTATATGCAGCTAAATTCTGTAACATCAACTCTTTTTTGCCATTAAACAGGTCTTTCCCGTTGAGTAGCAGATTATCAACACGCTGTCCGTCACAATATATCACGCCGTTACTCCGCAACTCGACACCGGGCATCTGCTCAAGAAGAGCGTCAAGAGTTGAACCTTCAGCCAACACAAAAGCGTCAGCATTGTAAATCAACGTATCGCCTTTATTGTAAAACATTACTTTGGAAGCCGTCACAGTTACTTCCTGTAATCTATTCTCCCTATGAGTATTCATATATACATCGGGATATTGAACCGGACTTTTCATATCCGGTGTACGTTGCAGAGTGACCCACTCAGTATCATACTTGTCACTTTCAACCATGCGCTTTCGACCATTATCTCCCTGAACCATTTCTGTGCCGATAATCTCTAAAACATACTCCTGTCTATCATCCGCCCCAATTATTACGTTCAGGATTCCTCGGCTATTCTCATTCGCGAAAACATTAGTAACGAAAGTTGTCGCGGAATCTCCACGTAAGTATAGTTTACCTTTTGCATTTATAGCGTGACGAGTTAATGCGTCCTTCACTGGGACTTGAAAGACGAACTGGGCTAAACACGCTACAACTGATAACAAAAGTATTATTCCAAAACAAAGAAATCGCTTCATGGTATTATATTTTTTTTGCAAAGTTACACATTTTTTTTAATTTAACGTGAGTTCATATAAGAAATCGCAATTCTGTAATAAAACAATCAGCCATTTAGTAATAAACTAAGTGGCTGTTTAGTCAGTTAATGATGCACTGAAGAATATAGCTCAAAATGAACACTCAAGACATCGGTCGTTTAGTAACTTTTGCTGCTTACTGTCTCTTCCCAAAGAAGCCTTCTATTTCTCTTGTATTTGTGACAGACAATCAGATGACTTTATTCTGATTTCTTATATTGACTCACGAAATGTTAGGTGTAAATAAGTGGGGAGGAGAGAGGAGAGTGAGTTGGTTAGTGGGTGGTGAGGCGGGTAGCGGCTTTGCCCAGGAGCAGGAGCAGGAATAGTAGGGCGGGGATTAGGAGCAGCCCGTAAATCTCCTTGCAGGATATAATCAATGCCTGCGCCTGTGCTGAGCCAAGAAGACTGAGCGAGGGGAGCCCGTCGGTAAGCATAGTGAGGTTTTTAGCCATCGTATGCTTGAGCAATTCTCCAATGATTGCCGGGCCGAGGGTAGCGCCCATAACCGCGCCGGTAAATCCATTGACAACCAAGGCCTGAGGGAACACCATAAACGGCAATCCGCTCTGAATAATCGAGGTCAGGAAGACAATAGAGATCGTGACCGAGGCAAACCCACGCATAAATAGCGGCAACGCAAGCTGTTGCTTCTCAAGATTAACGTCGATATAGAAGTAGAACCAGCCGAGATAGGCCGCAAGGAAGGCGAATCCAATGATGGTCATTGGCAGATAGCCCCATTTTTTGCGGGAGAAAGTCAGATAAGTAAAAGCGCATCCGGCCAGGATTCCGGCGAAGACATACCAGTTGAGGTCAATCAGATTGGTTTCGTCAAACCCGAGAATCGAGGCGGCATAAGAGTGCTCGATGACATGCTCGGTGCCAAGCAGAGTGAAGAAAATCAGATAGATTACAGAAGCGCGGACAACGTTACGGTTAGTCATGGCGGGCCATGAAATGTAGGGGTGGCGCAGATAGCCGGCACGCACCAGGTTGATTGCCAGGCAGGCAAATCCAATGAGGGAGGCAATGCAGATTTCGGGCGAGTCATACCAGTCATAATAATTGCCGTAGACGCAAACGTAGGTGAATGCAAGCATGAATCCGGCCCAGAGGAATGCCCCTAACCAGTCAATCCCCAGCAGGGGAATGAACAGGTGAGGTTTAACGGGGCGCAGGAGAATCTGAATCAGTAAAATCATCAGGGCCAGCGATCCAATCATGATCAGATGCATCAGCTCCCAGTCAAGATGGAAAGCAGAATAGATTGCTGCTATTCCACTCAACTGAATGACGGATTCAACAATCAGATAGACATAGCAGAAAAAGACAGACATGTCTCTTGTCGGGGTAAGCCATAGCTGAATCGTTGAGTTGCAGGCAAATGTAGCTTGCATGCGGAAGAATCCGGCAATGAGGCAGGTTGCCACCAGGACGGCAACGGAGTCTGTCACCGAGCAGATTATCAGGGAGATAATCAGGACAGCGGCACAAACCAGGAGCTGGGAGTAAGTTGAAAAGCGAAATTTGATGCGAAACATGACCGCGAAGTTGATTGCCAAGCCAATGAGCGAGGCATAACCGGCCATCAGGATATCCTCCTGCATCAGTCCCGTGGTGCCGACCATATCTGATGCCGCAGCAAGATAGAGTCCGCCTGAAAATTGAACGATGATAACGAAGAAAATGAATATCCAGGGCTTCAGCGGTCGTGCAACAAAATTGCGCACATCATGAATATCAAACATTTAAGGGGGATTATTTGATGATACACTCCACATTCATTCCGGCGCGCAGCTTGGCCATTTCTTCCGGGCGGTTAGACTCGCTGAAACGGATGCGCACGGGGATTCTCTGGCGGACCTTAACGAAGTTGCCTGATGAATTATCATGGGGTAGGGGCGAAAGCGCGCCGCCTGTGGCCGATGAGATAGCCTCCACCCGTCCGGAGAAATTCACTCCGGGAATTGCGTCCACTTCAACCTCGACGGGCGCACCGACGCTGATGTTTTTCAGCTGTGTTTCCTTATAATTGGCCGCTACCCAGACATCGCCGGAGTCAATGATTGAAAGCAATAATTGTCCGGGCTGAATGAGCTGCCCTTCCTGAATTTCCTTGCGTGAGCAGTAACCGCTGCAGGGCGCCAGTATGACAGTATAACTGAGGTTCAGCTGAGCTGTTTCCACCATAGCCTTGGCCAATTCAATTCCGGCCTCAGACTGGGAGATGCGGCTCCGGGTAACATCAACAACTGATGAGGTGGCTGATTTTTGGCGCGCAAGGGTTTGATATCGAGCGCGTTTTGCCTCATAATCGGTTTTGGCGGCATCATATTCTCTGCGGGTAACAGCTCCCTGCTCTAAAAGATTTTCATAACGTTTGAAGTCGGTCAACGACTGCTCCATCAGGATTTTAGCCTCAGAGATTGAAGCATCGCTGACGGCTACGTTGGCCGATGCGGAGCTCACTGATTGGTTAGCTACGGAGTGTCCGGCCAGGGCGTTTTGAAGGTCGGCATTGGCGCGGGCCAGGTTGAGCTTCAGGTCCGAGTCATCGATGATGACGAGCGTGTCACCCTTGCTGACGGGTTGATACTCGCTGAAACGGATTTCCTTGATGAATCCCTGAACACGGCTGTTGACCGGGACAATCTGCATTTTCACTTCGGCATTGTCAGTAAATTCCCCTTGGCGGAGATGAAACAGGCGAGAGCAAATCCATCCGGCAGCGCCGATGATGACGATTGCGCTGACAATGTAAGATATCTGTTTTTTAGTACGGTATTTCATAATTTTCCTGAGGTAAAAAGAAGTTTATAGTAACAATAAATAATGTTGATTCGGGCATTGATGAGTTGCTGTTCGGCGTCAAGGCGTGAGTTTGCCGCGTCGAGCATATCTGTAATCAGAGCCATGTCATTTTCATATCTCGTGGCCGTCGTATTGTAATTTCTGAGGGCCAGTTCAACGGCTTTCTCCCTTGAATTAAGCTCCTCATAGGCCTCCATGTATTTAATATGGTCAGCCCTGACATTTAGTGAAACCTCTTCGCTGGCCGCCTGGAGGTTTTCATTGGCTTTGACTGTTGCCACACGGCTTTGAGCCAACGCCTTATTGGTCTTAAAGAGGGATGAGATGTTATAGCTGACACCTACTCCGACATACCAGTAACTCAAATTGCGATTGATTGGCGGGATTTCAACCAAAATAGGACCATCCATAGTCCATCCGGCCTGCAAACCGATTTTAGGGAGACGCTCGGCGCGTGTAATTTTCTCAGCGTGCCGGCTGAGGCTCACTCCCGTTCGGGCCAGAGCCAACTGAGGCGAATTTTCATTGGCGCGTGATTGCCACCATTCTTCGCCCTGCAGCGGAAGCGAGGAGTCAAGGATGGTAGAATCCGGAATCACTCGGAGCCCTTCCGGCAGTCCGGCAATGGTGGTCATGTTAGTGTTGAGAATATCAAGCATGTTTCCGATGCGGATTTTCTCTAACTCAATGTTTGAAATCAGCAGCTCATAGCGCGTAATGTCGTTCAATAGAGCCGTCCCTTGATCATAACGGGCCTTCATATCGTCAAGCACCCGTCGGGCCGCCGTCAGGTTGCTCTCAATAACCTTCTGCAGATTAGAATATTTGTAGAGGTTCAGATAGATGTCTGTCAGCTGAAAGCGGATGATATTGCGTTGCAAGTCGGCCGATTGGCGAGAGCCGTCGGCCTTGAGTTCGGCCATACGGATTCCTTCCGTAATGGCTCCTCCAGCATAGAGGGGCTGAGTTAGGTTAATTCCGAGTCCGGTGCCGAGATGCGGAATCGGTGCTTTCTGATAGTCAGAGAAGTTACGCTCCGTGGTGAAACCGTCGCCGATATAGCTGACGGAGAGCGACGCAGAAATGTCGGGCAGGCGGTTTGCGCGTGCCGTAGAGATGGCTTTTTCAGCCTCTTCAATGGCCGTAATGGCGGGGCGGAGTTGACGTGAATTGGCTTCGGCCGACTCAAAGAGCTCACTCAGAGTGAGTACACGAGTTGACTCGGCCGAACACACTCCGCCGCTCAACAGGGCGCACGCAAGCAGCCCTGTGAGCAATCGATGATTGTTCATGCTGAAACTAAAAAATTATGTAAAAAAAACGGAAAAAATGATGGGGAAAGCGAGGTTGGCCGCTCAGATGCGAGCGGTGCTCTTCCAGCTTTCAAGATGCCCCCAACGATAGATACAAAGGGCTGAATGTTTGCTAAATAACATCATTTTATATGTATGAATTCTTTGTAAATTCCACTGCAAAGGTACGAAAATAAATTAAAAATGAAAAATTAAAAATGAAGGATGAAATATTTGGCGTGGCGATGACTGTTATTGCCGATTATACCCTTAAATGATTAGGAGACCCCGGGAGGTGAGGATGAATTTACTTAAATGTGAGTATTTCGGGGGCGGAAAAGTCGGCGTAACTTTGCACCGTAAAAACTAATCCACATGAAAAAAGTTGTTCTCACATTATTATTGGTGATTGGCTCACTCATAGCAACCGCGCAGGTCGATACCGTCGGCTACTCCCGTTTCCGCTTCGGAGGATATGGCGAGATGCTTGGCCAGTTTATGGATTATGGAAATAATCGATTTGCCGGCACGTCAGATGGTTCGCCTCGCGGTTATCGAGCCGCGGTTTCAATTCCGCGTTTTGTCCTGGCGTTTGACTATAAGTTCAATTCCAAGTGGATATTGGGTGCGGAAATTGAGTTTGAGGCCGGAGGCGTAGGCTCCGCCGTAGAGCTTGAAAGCAGCGAGAACGGCGAGTATGAAACCGAGATTGAAAAGGGCGGAGAAGTGGCCCTGGAGCAATTGCATATCACACGCCTTATCACTCGAGGAATCAACATCCGAGTAGGCCATCTGATAGTCCCCGTAGGGTTGACAAATGCTCATCATGAACCCATCAACTTCTTCGGGCCGACGCGCCCTCAGGCCGAAACGTCATTGCTCCCCTCTACATGGCATGAAACGGGCCTCGAACTCTTCGGTTCATTTGGTCGCGGCTTTGACTGGCGAGCCATGATTGTCGCCGGCCTGAATGCCAATGGCTTTGACAAGAATGAATGGATTATCGGGGGCACTCCCGGCTATTTTGAGGTTGATAATTTCACATCGCCGGGCTATGTCGGCCGCATTGATTATAGCGGAGTTAAGGGCCTGAGAACCGGAGTATCGGCATATTATTGTCATGACACCGGGCGAAATGCCGATAAGGACCATTTCTACTCGGCTGTTGGTCGAATTCCCGTCTGGATTGCTACATGGGATGCACAATATCGGTCAAAATGGATTACTGCCCGCGCCAATATAACCTTTGGTGGAGTAGGTAACTCGGCCAAATTGAGCGATGCCAACCGTATGCTTTCAAATAAGTCACCTTACAGTCGCCTCGTACCCATTGCAAAAAATGCTTTTGGCGCAGGAGTTGAGGCCGGTGTCAATATCAAGAAGTTCACTCCCTTTGCGCGCTATGAGTATTATAATCCTCAATTTCGTGGCGAAAAAGGGCAGACAATGGACTCTCGCCTTGAAGTCAGCCAATGGCAAGTAGGCCTGGACTGGTTCGCTCTCCCTAATTTGGTAGTTAAGGGTGCATGGGTCTCCCGTCAGATTGGAGGCGGCAAGTATAACAGCGAAAACGAGTTCCAGATAGGTATTGCCTATATTGGTTGGTTTGTACGCAAATAAATAAAAAATACAAAATACAAAATACTAAATTATGGAAAGGCGGATTCCGATCCGCCGCCCACAACAAATACGAAATAATAAACTATAAAGGACAGATTGCATTATGAAGAAAGTTATTTTATTTTCAGCTGTTGCATTGGCCCTGACGGCTTGCAATGACTCTAATGAACCGAAAAAGGTCGAAGTTGACAGCGCGGTGATTGATTATACCGCCGAGAATGCCCAAGCATGGGGCAATTATATGGTGCAGGTTGGCTCTCTGCTGAAGGATGATGCTCAGAAGCTCATCGATTCCTGGACCACTGACGGATATGCCGCTCAATTCAAGGCTCTGGCTCCGTTTGACTGCGTTGAGCAGATGATTGACGGATGTGCCGACATTGCCAATGAAGTCTGCACGGCTAAAATCGGCGACCCTTACAATCTTTACGTCTCTGGCGACACCAAACGTGCTCTCTATGCCGTTGAATCTTGGTACTCATGGCACTCACGTGAAGACTACGCCAACAATATCCTCTCCATTCGCAACAGCTTCAACGGTTCACTTGACGGAACAGTCAATGAGGAGTCCCTCGCCGCAATGGTTGACCCGGCTCTGAGCGCCGAAGTGGCTGCCGCCATTGCTGATGCCGAGGCTGCAATCCTTGCTATTCCCCAGCCCTTCCGCTCCAACATTGTCTGCTCTGAAAGCCGTGCAGCCATGACCGCATGCGCTGACCTCGAGGAAATCCTCTCTGATAACCTCAAGAGCGCCGCACGTCAGCTCCCGGAAGCTCAGCTCCGCAAGATTGCTGACCGCTTTGTGTATGCAGTCGTTATCCCTACTTACACCGAACTGGCTCACCGCAATTCCGCCCTTTATGAATCAGTAAAGGCCCTGCGTGATAATCCCTCCGATGCCGGATTTGCCGCCGCTTGCAATGCATGGCTTGAGGCTCGCGAGCCTTGGGAAAAGTCTGAGGCATTCCTCTTCGGCCCCGTAGATGCTCTTGGCCTTGACCCGAACATGGATAGCTGGCCCCTTGACCAGGACGCTATTGTCCAGATTCTTTCTTCCGGCAACTTCTCAGGCTTGAGCGGCACTTCTGAAGCAGTGCAGAGCGTTCGCGGATTCCATACTCTCGAATTCCTCCTCTTCAAGGACGGTATGCCTCGCAAGCTTAACTAAGAAATAAATAAATGAACGCAATTAATAAAATCATGGCCGCTATGTCGTCGTTGTTGTTGCTCTCGGGCTGCGATGACGGCGGCCTTGATTCTCTTTCCATTGAGATTCCTGACGGCTACGCGCTTTCGGCGGGTACGTCGACTAATTTTTTAAACTCCTCCGTTGCCTATGATGCTGAGGCGGCATGGGTTAAGGGCGATTATCTGACCCGATTCGTGCGCGGCGACAGGCTTTATGACGATGTGCGCACCTCCTCAACCGGTGAAGGCGGCGGATTAGGCCCGGTCTACGCCGGCTATTCCTGCGGCAGTTGTCACCGTAATGCCGGACGAACCCGTCCCGGCAATCTGGAAGGCTCCGGCAACTATGGATTTTCAGCTATGCTGGTCTATGTTACTCGCAAAAACGGCGCATTCTTTCGTGACTATGGCCGAGTGCTCCATGACCAGTCAATCTATGGCGTCAAGGCCGAAGGCAAGCTCAAAGTTGATTGGACTTATGAGCAATTCGCGTTTCCTGACGGCGAACCCTATGAACTGGCTACTCCTCATTACACCATAACTGACTGGTATGCCGACGAAATAGCTCCTGAGGACCTCTTTTGTACGGTCCGCATTCCCCTGCGCCACGTCGGTATGGGTCAGCTGATGTCGCTTGACCAAAATGAGATTGAAGCCCTTGCAGCCAAGAGTAATTATCCCGAATGGGGCATCTCCGGGCGCTGCAACTATATCACTGAACGCGGAGTTACCCAATTAGGTATTTCCGGCAATAAGGCCCAACATGCTGACCTGACGGTGGAACTCGGATTCTCCAGCGATATGGGCGTTACCAATAGCCGCTATCCGGAAGAAATCTGTGAGGGACAAATTCAAATGTCGCAAGGCTCGATGATGGGTTTGACTTATGACCGCCTCGATATCTCCACTGAAGATATGGAGAACGTTGACCTCTACATGCAGAGTCTCGGAGTGCCCGCCCGGCGTGATGTCAATGACCCGCAGGTAATCAAGGGTGAGGCTGCATTTTTTGAGGCCGGATGTCATCTGTGTCATGTCACCACTCTTCACACCCGTCCGCGCGGTTCCACTCTCCTTGCCGGAACTCAGCTCCCCTGGTTGGGCAATCAGACTATTCATCCTTATAGTGATTTCCTCCTTCATGACATGGGTCCCGAGCTGGATGACCACTATCCTTCCGGTCTCGCTGCCGGAAACGAATGGCGAACCACTCCTCTCTGGGGTATTGGCCTTCAGGAGAAAGTCAATGGCCACACTTATTTCCTGCATGACGGCCGCGCCCGCAACTTTACGGAAGCAATCATGTGGCATGGCGGCGAGGGACAGGCCTCACGCACCAAGTTTAAAAATATGTCGGCTGATAAACGTCAGGCTTTAATCCGTTTCCTTCAATCATTATGAAAAAATTTCTTATACCCTTTGCATTAATGCTTTCAGCCGTTTCAGCTTCGGCTCAGTATGATTCCGAAAATGGAGTAGTAACCATTGCTGATGAGCGCGGCTTTATCTTCCAGTCCAAGAGCGGCGACTTCGTGTTCAAACCTTATATGCTGGTTCAGACGTCGGTGAATTTCAATTGGTATGACGATGCTGGTCTTGATCCGGCTTATAATCAGGATAACGTCGCTAATAGCGGCTTTGCCATTCCCTATGCCGTTCTGGGCTTTACGGGGAAGGCCTTCGGGATGGTTAACTTCAATCTCTCGATTAACGCGGCGGCCTCCGGCGGCGCGATTCTCCAGCAGGCGTGGGCCGACATTTGTCCTCGCCCGGAAGTGGGAGTGAAAATCGGTAAGTTCAAAACTCCGTTCACTCATGCTTATCTGACCACTCTCGGCGAGACCCTTTTCCCGTCTCTGCCCACTTCGCTGACCGCCTCAGTCATCATGCCTTACTCCCTGAATGCCGTCACTCCTCGTATCGGCACAGGATTTGACCTCGGAGTAGAGGTTCATGGCCTTGTAGCCAACCGCTTCGGCTATCAAGTGGGAATTTTTAACGGCACGGGAGCGAATGTCAACCTTGCCAACAAGACTTTCAGCGATGACTGGCACATCCCCTCGCTGCTCTATGCCGGACGATTGACCTGGCAACCTTATGGGGCAATGCCGGCCACTCAGGGCGACCCCCGCCGCCTGAACATGAACAAGATGCTCATTGGCTTGAGCGCGTCAATGAACGTTGAAAGCGAAAATGAGAGCACTAATGATATGCGCATGGGGCTGGAATGGAGCTGGGTGCATAATCGCTGGTATTTCGGCGCCGAGGCTTATTGGATGCACGTAGGTTTTACCCGCCGCCAAAAGATTGACCGCTCATTTAACTATTTTGGAGGCTATGTCCAGGCCGGCTGGTTTGCTTCTAATCGTGTGCAAATCGTTGGCCGTTATGACCTTTTTGAGCGTAATTCAACCTCAAAGGGGGGCCTGCTGAACATGCCGGCACTCGGTTGCAACTGGTTCTTCCCCAAAATCAACCTCAAGCTCCAGGGTATGGCTCAATACATCGGTCGCACGGGTCATGCCCGTCAGATGGACCGCGACGAAGATAATCTTGGCCTGGCTACATGGTCAGCCGTAATCATGGCTCAATATGCGTTTTAAGTGGATTTTGCCCTTGTTGGTCCTCTGCAGTTGTGATGAAGGGCGCATATGGCCTGACGACGTTATTGAAACGAATAGCGACGGACTGACGGCTACGGTGGTGATTACCGGAGCAACGGGCGCTGACCGGTGGTTCAGCGGATATTCGCTTGCCGTGGGCGGTTTTACTCCCGGCAGCGAATATGCCCTGATCAGCAAGAATATTGTAACGGACTCTGACGGCTCGGCAACGGTTGTCCTGACCGGGGTTCCCGCGGAGGTTGAGACCATAGAATTATGTGTCATTGACCGTCTACGCCGCCGTGTGGCCTCGTTTTCATCCGTGCCGGTGGGGGCAGCTAATGTGACCATCACCTCTGAGGGGGCGGATTTTTCGCCTGAACAGGCCATTCAGACCGAGGTTTTTAATACCACTTGTATCAACTGCCATGGAGGAGCTTCCTTCTCTGCTGCCGGACTTAACCTGACTCAGGGGCATGCCTTTCGTGAACTCATTGGTGTAACGTCTGTTAAGGACCCGGAAATGATGAGGGTTCACCCCGGACAACCGGATAAGAGTCTGCTCTATAACATCTTGGCCGGAGAGGACTCCAAGGAGTGGAATTATGACCATTCCGTTGAAATTACGGCATCTGAACGTCTTGATTTAATTAAAAATTGGATAATTGCGCAATAATGACACTGAGCAAATCGTTTTTTAAGGTAATGAACAGCAACATTAGTCATAAGACTTTCTCATATAATGGCGCAGAGGCCGCGACGGCTCTCTGTGGCGACCAGATGCATTGCATCATAACCCCCTCAGCCGGTTTGAAATTCAAGGACCAGGTGGCTGCTGCCTGTGAGGCTGCCGGCCATTTGGCAGAATATTTTCGGATGGTTCCGATTTTCAAGCGCTATTTCCTCAGCGACATTGCCAATCAGGCCGCATTGCTTCCGCAGGAAGAACAGTGTGCCGTTTCGGTGATTCAGCAGCCGGCCCTTTGTGGCTCAAAGGTTGTGGTTTGGATTGTGATGGAGCGTGATGCTGACTTCACTCTTCAGGCTGATGGCGTCTGGGCCGATTCAAAGGGACGCATCATTCAGGGCGACTCAGCGGTTTCCGGCTCAGATTCAGCTGAGGAGACCCGCGCATATCTCAATCGCTTTTCAGAGGCATTGAAGGTTCGTGGCGGCAATCTGGCTGACCATTGCCTGCGCACCTGGTTTATGGTTCATGATGTTGACCGGAATTATGCCGGAGTGGTCCGCGGCCGCAATGAGGTGTTTGCCGCTGAGGGCCTCAAGGAGCATTTCATAGCCTCGACGGGCATCGGCGGGTCGCCTGCCGGGTCACTGGTTGCGTTTAATGCCGTTGCTGACCTTTCAGTCAAGCCCGAGCAAGTTACCTTCATCAAGGGGGCAACTCACCTTAACCCGACGATTGAGTATGGAGTGGCCTTTGAGCGGGCAACTGCAGTTGATTATCCTGACTTCCGCAAGGTTTATGTTTCAGGTACGGCAAGCATTGACAATAAGGGTCAGGTGGTTGCCGTCGGCGATATTGAGCGCCAGACCGAGCGGATGATTGAAAATATTGAGGTGCTTCTTCGCGAGGCCGAATGTGAGCTCACGGATGTTATGCACCTGCTCGTTTACTTGCGCGACATTGCTGACTATGAGGCTGTAGATGCAATCTTTGAGTATCGTTTGCCGGGAGTTCCAAGGGTGTTGCTTTTGGCTCCGGTATGTCGTCCGCAATGGCTCGTTGAAACGGAATGTATTGCCATTCGCCGGAAGAATGAAGCGCGCTAAGCTCCTCCATCTGTCATTATTGCTGATGGTCATCGGCGGATGCCTCACATGGCTCACCTCCGTCAGAGGCACCATCCATCTTCGCCCCGGAATTGAAGTCTGTGACTTTGTTGATTCCGGCGGCGAAGTGCGTAAACTCCCTTTTTCTCTGACTCTCAAGGAATTTCAAACGGATTATTATCCGGGAATGTCATTTCCGCAGGATTTTCGCTCCATATTGACCATTGACGGGACGGAAATGGCAATTTCCATGAATCATATCGGACGAGTAGGGGCCTGGAGGATTTATCAGCAATCGTTTGACGGGCAGGGAGGTTCCATTGTGGAAATGGTTCGTGACCCCTGGGGCATCTTGGCGGTTTATTTAGGGTTCATTCTTTTTGCCGTTGCCGGATTCCCGATGTTATTCGGGCGCAAGGCGTTGTCATTGGGCCTGCTGTGCGTCAGTTTGGGAGCGATGGCGTCGCCGGTCAATGAAAGTCAACAGGTCATTTTTAACGGCCGGGTAGTTCCTTACGCCACGGTTGCCTCCGAGCTGACCTTCAAGCTGACAGGGGCGCAGAAAGTAGGCGGAATGAACTCGTCGGACTTCGTATATTCGCTGATGGAGTATCCCCGATTATGGGCCGAGAAGCCTTTTTTGAAGACCAAGGCGGGCTTTATCTCGCCGGCATCGCTTTATGATGCTCAGGGGCAGTATATCCCTCAGTTGAAGTATCAGGGCGGAGAGGGCAAGGAGGATGCCGAACTTATTCGCATTGATGAAAAAATAGCCCTGCTCTCTCAGTTATGGCAAGGTGAACTGTTCATTCCCGCGCCTGAGGAGAGTCGCCGCCCTGAAGCCGAAGTGAGGGCTGAGGTTTTGTATGTGAAGATTCAGCCGGTTAAATGGTTCTTTATGTTTGCGCTGATGTTTGGTATTCTGGGAGTTATATCGAGAATAGGAGCGATTGGCCGGATTGGGAGCATGGTTGCTTTCGGCCTTTCCTTGCTGATTTTTTCATGGCGCTGGTGGATTTTGGGTCATTGCCCGGTGGTCGGGACGGGTGAGGTAATGTTTTTTGCTTCGCTGTGTCTGTGCGGATGTTCGGTGTGGCTATGGCGAAAATATGCTTTTGCGGGAGCTTTGTCGCTGATTATGGCCGGCTTCGCGGCTCTTATATCGTGGCTCAACGTTAAGAATCCGAGTATGACTCCGCTCATGCCCGTTTTGAACTCTCCATGGCTTTCAATCCATGTTTCCCTGGTCATGATTTCTTATGCTCTGCTCGGCATGGTCAGCATCCTTGCTCTGGGGTCTTTGATTCGCCGCCGGTTTATGGTTGTGGTGCAGAAGCTTCTTCCCGTCGGGGTTTACTTCTTGGGACTTGGAATTATCGTCGGGTCTATGTGGGCCAACGTTTCATGGGGCCGTTACTGGGGTTGGGACCCCAAGGAGACGGCGGCGCTGATAACTTTCCTGGTCTATAGCGTAGCCCTGCATCCTTGGTTCAAACGGCACCTTACAGCACGCGGCCAGGCAATTTTCCTGACCGCGGCATTTCTAACTATTTTGATGACTTATGTGGGCGTCAATTATCTACCGTCGCTCCACTCTTATCAATAAGACCCCGTTCCCCAATATTTGTTAAAGCTGAGGCCGCATATCTCTGAGTGATTTTTGAGATGGAGTGAAGGAGCGATGGGTTTCCATCGTGACTGAGCGACAGCACAAAAAGCGCCTGAGAGATGCGCAGATAAGCTAATTTTTTTACAGCACCACACAATAAAGTGTGCCAAATTCAAGTTATATGAATTTAATAATTTGTAAAAGCTCTATTTTCGTCTATCTTAATCTATCTGTGGCATAAATTACTATTGTCTCGGCCAATCGTCATGCATCTGCGTCCGCTTGTTTCGGTCACGATGGGCCACCATCGCTCCCTCACTGCGCGAACGCATCTGCATAACGCTTGACCGCCTCAGCTTTAACAAATATTGGGGAACGGGGTCTATAGGGGCTTGATGAATGAGCGGCGGCGCTTATGCTGCTCGTAGTCAAAGTATTCCCATTGTGACTGCACATTGGTGTTTGACTCAAGTTCGGGGTTGGTTTCAGCTGCAATGAATCCGCACTTTTGGAAGGCGGGAATCATGTTTTCAAAGAGCAGGGCGTTGACTCCTTTTCCCTGATATTCCGGTTTGATGGCGACGAGCATCAGGTCGACATAATCGGTCTTGCCGAACTTCAGGGCCTTCAGCAGCGGAATCCAACCGAAGGGGAGCAGCCGACCGCGTGATTTCTGGAGGGCGCGGCTCAGGGAGGGCACACTTATGCCTACTCCGACGAGTTTATCGTCCTTGTCAACGATTACGCAGACTCCGTCGAGGCGAATGAGCCCGAGATACATGTCTATGTAATGGTCAATCTGGCGGGGAGTCAGCGGCGAATAGCCATAGAGCTTGTCATAGGCCTCGTTGATTACCTCAAAGAGGGCATGACCATAGCGTTCGGCCAGGAGCTTGCGCGAGGTCAACTTGACGGTGTGAAGCCCGAAGCGACGGCGGACAATTTCGGCCACTCGGCGCATCTTTTCAGGGATTTCGTCAGGTACTTTCACCAGGAATTCCACCCAGTCGGCCTCCTTTTGGAATCCGAGGCGCTCCATGTGTTTGGGATAGTAAGGGTAATTATAGATGGTAGCCATCGTGCCCAGGCGGTCAAATCCCTCAATGAGCATCCCTTCATAGTCCATATCAGTGAATCCCAGCGGACCGACGAGATGATCCATTCCCTTTTGTCGGCCCCAGTTGCTGACCGTTTCAAAGAGGGCATCAACAACCTCTTCATCGTCAATGAAATCAACGAATCCAAAGCGGGCATCTTTTCTTCCGGAGCGTTCGTTGACTGCCGAGTTGATAATTCCGGCAATGCGCCCTACGGGTTTCCCGTCGCGATAAGCCATCCAGCAGGCGCATTCACAGAAGTCAAATGCCGGGTTTCCTTCCGGGCGCAGGGTGTTGACATCGTCGCTTACCAGCGGGGGCACATAGCAATCGTTATCTTTATATAGGTCAATGGCGAAGTCTACGAATTTGGTGAGTTCCTTTTTGGTTAGAGGAATCTGTTTAATTTCTACTGACATTTTATTCAGGGATGATTGATTACGATAACAGCCGTCAGGGCGGCCACCATCAGAGCAAGAACTGTGATGATTAATACGTAGAGGCGTGAGGTGGAGCCCCCGTGGAGAGCTACTTGGAGCTGCTGGACAGTGCGGTAAGGCGACGGGCCGATGCATTTTTCAGCTATTGTCCGCAGCCGGGGATTAGCTTCCGGACACGCATCCAGAGCCTGAATCAGGACGTGACCGAAGTTACGGATATCCTCCGTAGTGTCAGCCACTTCCAATACGTTTTTCTGATCGAAGCCTACATCAATCAGTTTGAGGTTTCTGATTTTTTCAGTGAAGATTATGGATGAGGCGTCAATCGGGTGGTGGACAATATGGTTAGTCTGGATATACTCAATGGCATCAGGAACACATCGGGCAATCTTATTGACAATGTCCTGGGTCACTTCCCCGCGCGCAATTAGTTTTTTCAGCGAGTCGCCATAGACATCGTCCGTGATTATGCACATTCCGAGTCCGGGCACTTCCTCCAGGTCATTAATCATGATAATGTGGGCATGCGCAAGATTGTATCTTACTTCAAACTCACGGTTAAGCATTGCCTGATATTCGGGGTTGTCACGATACTCGGGTTTGAGGGTCTTGAGCATTACCCATTTGCCGAACTTCTTTCCGGTATAAACGTCGTAGAAGTCCTCGCTCCATTCGGGGAGGAGCTCCAGCTCGGTCCATTTGTCCTGAGGGGTTGTCATATGTTAGGGGGAGGGAGAATAGGGATTTCACGGTCAATGCTTGAATCAAGTGAAATGAGCGTTTCCGTTCCGGTTACTCCGGGAATCATCTGGATACGGTCATTGAGCAGCTGCATCAGGTGTTCGTTGTCGCGGGCAAAGAGCTTGATGAGCATGGTGTAAGGTCCGGTGGTGTAATGACATTCAACCACTTCGGGAATGTTCTGCAAATGGGGAATCGCGTCACGATACATTGCACCTCGTTCAAGGTTGACTCCAATGTAAGTGCAAGTGGTGAACCCGAGGAATTTGGGGTTGACGTTATAGCCTGACCCGGTAATTACTCCAAGGTCAATCATTCGCTGGATTCTCTGATGAATGGCTGCACGGCTGACGCCACATTCAGCGGCGACATCTTTTGAGGGGATTCGCGCGTTGCGAATCACTATATTTAATATCTTTTTGTCTAAGGAATCAAGTAGTTCCATAATATAAATAGTAAAAAAACGTTGCAAAAGTAGCTATTTTTGCTGACTTTTGCAACATTTTGCTCAAAAAAGTGGGTATGTTGTCAATAACTTAATCAGGGAGGATGACGGTCATTTTGCCGTCGGCCTTGTTGATCATGTACATTGAATTGGGGGTCACGATGGCCATGTGTGAGCCAAAGTCATGGGCCCCGCAGATGCGCTCAATCTCAATTGACCTCAGGGGGCCTTGACCCTTGACGAAGGTGAGCTTGTCGCCGTCGAAGTCAACGTAGGGTGAGTCAATTGCAAACTCCATCAACTCGTGCATGTTGCGGTCAGCAACGATGTCGGCATTGACGGGGAGTGAATTGTATTTGTCGAAGATAATATTTACGAGATCGGTGGTAATCATAATTATATAAGTAATTTTTATGTTGTGTTAGTTATTAATTTCGTTCGTTTGAAAGCCTAACACGTCCCCGCGGATAAAGGTTTGAGTTGTTACAGCTTTGTAACATATTTTTGACTTCTTTGTAATTAGTCCCCGTTTTTTTCTCTGTTTTTAACAAACATTTAATAGGTAATGGTCACGAAAAACTGGAAGTTTATGCCGGGCATCGGGTGGCTCAGCACTGAGATATAGTCTTCATTGAAGAGGTTATTGACGGCAAATTTGAGATTGAGTTCCACCGGCTTGAGGCGCAGGGTGTTTTCCAGGCTGACGTTGCTCATGAAGTAGGGCGGAAGATACCCGGTCAGCGATTGGGAGTCAGTCGACATTGTGTATCTGCGCGAATAGTGGTTCCATTTATAAGTAAAAGCCCAGCGGCGCCAGCTCAGGCGTCCGATTATCGAGGCTGATACTCGAGGCTGATAGGGGAGCTGACGCCCGATGGAGCGGTCGGCCTCCGAGACCGGTTCGCCCCGGTTGATTGACGGGGTCCAGCTCAGGGAGCCACTGAGGTCAAGAAGCCAGTCATCAGTAGGGCGCCAGAGCATGTCGGCTTTCGCCTCTATGCCATAAGAATGGACTTTCTTGACGTTTTTCGGTGAGAAGTAGCCCCTTGGAGTGGGGAGCCAGAGAATCCAGTTATTCACATAATTTTCAAACCATGACAGGGTGGCCGACATATTAATATGCTGGCTCAGGGGGAGAGCACACGCTGCTCCTACGTCATAATTCACACCCTTTTCATCCTTAAGGTTAGGATTTCCCCCGGGAAGAAAATACAGGTCATTTAGCGAGGGTATGCGGTGATTTCTTGCCGCTGACGCCTTCAGGGTCAGATTTGAGGGCTTATGTATGAGCCAGTCGGCAAAGAGAGCGGGAGTGAAGGGAGTCAGCCTGGAGCCGGCAAGTTCCTGCCTGAGAGTTACCCCCAGGCCTACGGGGGAAACGGGTTGCCAGCGGGCGGTCAGCGCTGCCGCGAGCTCCAATCGCGAGCGGTCAAAGCCGCCGTGAGTGAGCAAGTCAGAAGCTAAGACCATGTTCTCATCGGCGGTCAGCGCGGCATTCAACATCAGGTTCTGACGGACAAAGAAGTCGGCTTCAATGGAGGCGGAGATGGTGTGTTGCCGCGAACGGGAGCGCGCCATGCTGACACTCATTCCGGCGGCAACGTCGCGGCGATAGTCATAGCGCCTGAGGGCATACTCATAGCCCAGCCGGGCTTTCAGTTGCCGGTTATGTTTGGGAACGACCAATGAGGCGGTTGCCCGCAGGGTGCGTTCTCGGTTAAGGTTAAGGAATTCGGATTCAGAGCCATAGTCAGTGGTCAGCATTGGCAGATGGCGGCGGAGATTGGAATACCATGCTGCTAATTGAATGCGGGCGCCTGACGTGGACGTAAAGTATGCTTCCTGCATCAGATGGAGGTCAGCATAGGCGCCGCTGCGGTTGCGTTCGCGGGGATGGTATTGACCGATGATGTTAAAGTCAGAGTCGTAGATATTGACTTTCTTGTCATGGTTGGTAAAGGGGTATCGGTTAGGCGATGAGGAGAAGGCGACCCTTGTTTTCAGCTGCCATGACGCCGTTGCATAGCTCAATTTTGCAAACTCATCAAAGGCGCGGAATGAGCCTATTCCCTGAGAATATTGGGCATGGAAGCCGGTTTCCGTTTCGGGCGCGGAGCTGAGGCTGACGGACCCTCCGAGTCCGCCGGAGCCGAGGGCTACTGAAGTAGCTCCATGGCTCACTTCCGCGCGGTCCATGAAGAAGGCCGGTATGGCTGAAAAGTCAGTCATCCCTGACATGGGGCTGTTGAGGCGCAATCCATTCCAGCTGACGCGGGTATGGGCGGCAGAAGTGCCGCGGATGCTGACGGTTGAGAGGGTGGCTCGCCCGTGATTCTTGACAAACAGAGAGGAATTAAATGCGAGGATATCGGCCATGGAGAGCGCGGCGTTATCTTTCAGGGCAAGGGAGTCAAGGCGGGTTATTTGAGCGCCGATGCCGGAGAGCGGACGCCGCGCGGTGACAGTCACCTCATTAAGGCTTCGCGGGCGCTCTCCGCGGGCCCCCATTGCCGCAACGAATACTGCCGATATCAGGGCTATACGCTTCATTTCCAGCAGAAATAAGTTGGGGTTACCCCGGCATAAAACCGGGAAATCAGCTCGCCCGACGGGCTATAGCGGTAAATCATTCCCGGTTGCTGATAATCAATGGCATCGGCAAGATAAATCTCGTCAGAGCGGGGGTCAACGGCGAGGGCATAATAGATTGTGCGGCGGGAGGGAATCAGAGGCGCGGAGGGGAGGGTGGTGGCGTCGGACGGCATTGACCAGACATCGTCATTTATCCAGTAGAGAGTCGCTCCGTCGGCGCTCACTGTCAGGTCGCGGGGAGAGTCTCCGAGTTTGAAGTCCATGCGGAGTTCTATGGTCATTGACTCGGGGTCAATGCGGAAAATGGCGGGCGTTTCATATCCCGCCGGGGAGCCGTCATATCCTCCGTCGGTGATGGTCCATAACTTCCCGTTGGCGTCCATTACCAGTGAGTTAGGCTGGAGTCCCACTTCCACTTGTTTGTCAACCGCGTCACGCTCGGAGTCAATTCTGATAATCCGGTTTTGATAGCTCCAGCAGTTGCAGTAGACGAATTTGCCGCTCTGAATCATCTGTTCGGATGAACCGACTGATGCTTCCATCCCGGGGATTGTTATGGCGCCGGTAACTGAGTAGGTCTGAGGATTGAAGATTATGATTCGGTTGTCCCAGAGCTGACTGATATAGGCTTTTTCAGGAGTGACGAAATGGACATAGCGGGGCGATGTCAGCCCTTCCACTCGTCCGGTTTCGCGGAGCGAGGTGAGGTCAATGGCAAAGACTGCATGGGAATTATTAACGGCAATCCAGCCTCGGTTTCCGCCGATTGTCATTGACTGGGCAACATCGCCTAACTTCATTCCGTTAGCTCGATAGAATACCTCGTTTTCCACCTGCCCCGTTGCCGGGTCATAGAAGCTCAGAGTGGCGTTGCCATATTGGAAATTACCCTCGCAGACAATAAAAAGACCCTGCGGCGGGCAGGAAAATACTTCCTCCTCGCCGTAGTCCCAGCGCATACATCCGGTCAGGGTCAGCAGCAGGGTTGAAATCAGAGCTCCTTGAATCCGCAAACTTCAGTTGAGATTTCGCCGAGGGAGCCCGCCTGGGCGTTGACGGCCGTTTGCACTTTGATGAAGTCAACAGGGCTATCGAGGCGGAACTCAGTCCACTGCTTATCCGTGTCAGAGCCGTTATTATCCACGTAACCCCATGGGTAAGGCTTATGATTCCATCGCCCGTTTTCCTCAACGGAGAGCGAGGGCAGGAGTGTCCCCGAGAGCGTATAAGAGTCGGCTGCAATCCATTCGGGATAATAATAATCCTGCTTATGGAAGGCCGCCACATAGGCAATCTCTCCTTGATTACCGAGATTATCGGTCCACTTGACGGGACTGTTTGGCTCCAAGGGGCGATAATAAGTCACCTGATAGTCAGTAATGGCATCGGCTTCCTCGCTGTGGGGGAGTTCAAGCCAGGCGCCATCATCAGGCAGTCCGTTAGAGTTGGCGTCAACCATCACGTAGACAATTCCGGGCTCGTTTGAGCCGGCAAAGCTGTTGCCCTTGATGGCAAAATTGGAGACGCTATGGCCAAAATCAGCTATGATATAGCCGCCAAAACCGCCCAGGGAGACGTATTTTTCCTGAGATATTCTGTCTTCTGCCCAGGCTATTGCTTCCTCGGGGGTGGAGACGTCCATTCCTTCATTAATAAACTGTCCGGGGGCGGGAGTGTATTCAAGAATATGGAATTGTCCGCGCTGACGTCCGGATTCTTCCGGCTCGCTGTTGTCGCTGCAGGAGGAGAGAAATCCTGCAGCAGCCATCAGCAATAGTAGTTTCTTATCCATTAGTGGATTGGCAGTTTTAGCGAATAACCTTGAGGGAAGCGTTGCCTGACTTAATCAGATAGACGCCGGCGGGAGCGGAACCCAGGTCCAGATGTCCGGACTCAGAAGAGCCAATCAGGCGTCCGGCGCAGTCATAGGCGGCGATGAAGCCGTTGGCGGAGGCCACTTGGCTTGCGCTGTCATATTTCAGGCCGGAAGCTTTAACTTGGGCAATTGACGTTTCAGGAGCCGTTTCGGCTGAGATGTTGTCCATTGCAAAGTAGCAGGGAGTGTTGATTCCCCATTCGCCCTTGTCAGTGCTGTCAATGGTGAAATAGAGCTGATTGACGGCGCCAAGAGAGCTTAGGTCAACGTATTTCCATCCGCGGTTAATCGTCAGGTCAGCATCCGCAAATGAAGCCAGGGTGATTTCTACGGTTTTTTCATTTTCAGCAGCATCAACGCCGTGAACGGTCAGCGTCAGTCGGTCGCCATCATTAAACGGACGGCAATAGGCATCGCCCTGCTCAACGGTATAGTAAGTGTAAGAGGTCAAATTAAAGTATGCGCCTTTAACGTTATGGGCCATGCCGTCCGTAAAGGTCATGGAGCAGGCTTTTTCGCCATAGAAAGCGCCATAAAAGCCAATCAGATAAGGCGCCTCGGGGTTAACGCCTCCGGAGGCCATGTTTGAGAACTGATAGGTCAGGAAATTGTCGCGAAAGGAGTTATCGGCTGAGTTTGAGGCCGTAAACCCGTTCCATGACATCCATTCGCTGTTGGCATTGTGAGCGAATCGGAAAATCTGGCTCTCCAGTGAAGAGACGGCGTCATTGTAAGTTTCAGACCAAGCTCCCGTTTCGGCATTGAACTGCAGGGGAGTGTCAGCCTTTGAAAGGTCGAGGACACTGAGGTCAGAGGCAGCCGAGGCTGAAAGCGCGCAAGCGGCAAGCAGTGATGAGAAAATCAGCTTTTTCATTTTAGTTATGTTTTGTTTGGTGTTTGGTGTTAAGCGTTATAAGAGTGTTTTTGACACCAAGCGGGAACATAAGCCATTATGAATAGCCGAATCATTGCTGCCCATAATCCCGCAGGCATCGCATGAAAGAGAGGGATAGCAGCAGGTTTTCTGACTTGTCCCGGACATGGTCAACGCCTTCTCAAAGCCGACTATGGCCTCAATGGCTAAATGTTGACCCTCCTTATGGATGGGACTTACAGCAGCGGGTACTGTTCCGGATTCTAACCGGATTCCCTAAATCTGCACCTTCTTTACGCCGCAAAGTTACGAAAATAAATTAAAAATGCAAAATACAAATTTATATTTGATTTCATCGACGGCTACTCCTATGACTGCACAAACGCCGGGGCCATCGAGGTTACGTCTACGACTTCATTTCAATGACTCATGCGTCTATGCCTTTTCCCTAAAATGGTTATGGAATCCAGTAATAAGGAGACTTTTTCCGATGCTCAACAACCCATTCTCTCAGACTATCAAGGGTACTTATGTTGTCAGCTATCACGGCTTCGTAGTATTCCACTCCATGAATTATTTCATCCTCCGGAGTTTCAAATTTCAGCCGTAGGATTGTGTCTCTCTGCGTATTGGTAATGGTTGCCATGATTCTTTCAGCCATATTCTCGAAGAATCCATCATATTCTGTTCCTTCCTCAATATGGATGATGTCAAACTTCCAGTTTTCACCATCTTTAGACTGATACTTGACGTGCCATGCCATACAATGTTCATCAGTATGCAGTCCGTTGATGCTTGTTATCTCGATAACACCCGGCAATGAGGAGATTTTTGCAGCTATTGCAAAAGTACTCTCTTCTGTGATATTTTTTGAATAGACATGGATGTCTATATCGTTATGAGTGACCAAAAGTCCCATTTTAAGAGACCCAATCAGATTGACCCGGCAACCTGCGGACTCCCATATTTGTGGAATGCCGGATTCCAGAAAGACCCTATGAGCCTTTGCTTGATTGGCTAATGCCAATGAGTTAATTTCTTCCTGATTCATTTTTGTTGCGATTAAATAAATCTGCAAAGTTACAAAAATTCTGTGACATAACAATCAAATTAATATTTTTTAGGTGGTTTTCTTGTAGGTGAGGGCGGCGAGGGTGCAGGTGGCGAGGGCGAGGGCGGCGAGGGCAGTGAATTGAGGCCATAGGGCAGTGAGGGGAGTGGCCTTCAGATAGATTGAGCGCATGATTTCAACAAAATAGCGCGGAGGAATGAAGAGAGTGAAGGCCTGAGCCCATTGCGGCATGGAGCTGATAGGGGTTAACAGGCCGCTCATGAGTTGAAAAATCATGATGAAGGCAAACATGACGAAGATGCTTTGCATCATGGTTGCCGATTTATTGGCAATGGTCACTCCGATTCCTGACATGACTAATGAAAATAAAACGGTGGCGCCGAAGATGCCGAGTATGCTCCCCTGAGGAGCAAGCCCATAGACGAGATAACCGATAGTCATCCCGACGGCGACGACCAGGAGGCTGACAACCCAGAAGATTATCAGTTTTGACAAGACGAAGGTCATGCGGCTGACGGGGCTGACGTTCATTGCTTCAATCGTTCCGGTCTCTTTTTCGCTGACAAGATTCAGCGCCGGGAGGAATCCGCAGATAATGATAATCAGCACCACCATGATGGCGGGAATCATGTAATTGCGATACTCCAAAGTCGGGTTGTAACGGTTGATGACGCTTGGGCGGTTTGCTTTGATTTCGGTTCCTTGCTCGCCAAGCCATTGACTGAGGGTAAGAGAAACGGAACTGACAACATATTGAGCGCCGAGCATACCTTTAGTGGCATTGACTCCGTTTGCTTCAACGTCAAGACTTTCAGGGTTTTGCTCAAAGTTCTGCGGAATTGTCAGAATGACGTCGGAAGTGCCGTTTTCCACTTCAGTCATTGCCTCGGAATGAGTTGAACAGACGGAGTTGACACATAGTCCTTCGGCGGCATTGAGGTCACGGATAATTCGGGAGGAAAGTATTGACCGGTCATTATCAACGACTGTAATCCCTACGTTTTTAACATCGAGAGAGGCTATGAGCGGCAACACGAGCATGACCATAACGGGCATGGCAATAATCACTCGGATAATGAGCGGGTTACGTCTCATCAGTTTCAGTTCCTTTCGGAGCAATGCTGCGAGTATTCTCATGGAAACGGGAAGATTAGCGGGTTTTGAATTTTTTGATGGCGATGACCAGGATGAGCAAGGTCATGAAGCCGAGGATAGTCACTTCATGGACAATATAACTGACGGGAAGCTGCTGAATCATCAGCTTCTTGAGTGCGGAGATATACCATCGGGCAGGGATTATTGATGATAACCACTGGAGCACCTGCGGCATATTGTCAATCGGGAAGAGCATCCCGGAAAAGAAGATGATGGGAATCATGAAGATCATGGCGGAGACAATCAGTGCGGCCAATTGGGTGCTGACGATTGATGATACCAGTAGCCCGATTGAGAGCGCAAGGACAATATAGAGCATCGAGAGCAAGATAACATTGAAAACCGAGGCGTTAAGCGGAATGTCCAGAAGTCCGTATGAAAGCCCTAACATAGCTGCCAGAATGATGCATGACAGGACGAAATAGGGGACAAGTTTGCCAATGATAATCATTGCGGGTCTTATCGGGGAGACCAGGAGCAGATTCATTGTGCCTGATTCTTTTTCGCTTACGATGGAGACGGATGTCATGATTGCACAGACAAGGATGAAAATCATTCCCATAATTCCGGGCACGAAGTTATAGGAGCTCTTGAGCCGGGGATTATAGAGAGTGCGGGTTGTCACCAAGGAGTTTCCCGCGGGTTCAATCAGTCCCGTCAGATAGGCGGTGGCGGTTTTCGCCATATTTGGATTGGAGGCGTCGACGATGATTTGATATTCAGTCTGAGCGTCGGATTGACGCATGACGAGTCCGGCATCTGCGTCGCCCCTCTTCATGGCGTCGTCAAGCTCCTCCACCGTTGCTAATCCAATGAAGGTAAAATAGCTGTTGACCTCCATTTTCTTGAGGATTTCTCGGCTTTTGTCTGAATGAAAGTCAATAACTGCCATCACGTTGATATTATTTACCTCCGTCGAGATAGCATAACCAAACAGGAGCAGGAGCACCAAGGGCATAAGGATGGTAATCAAAGCCGTGCGGCGGTCACGGATAATATGGAGAAACTCCTTTTTGACCAGTGAGATCAGAGTATTGTTCATTCGCTTCTTTGCGCTCCTTCCGCAACTTTACGGAAAACGGCATCCATTGTCTCCACACCATATTTGAGCTTGAGCTCATTGGGCGAGTCAAGGGCTTTAATGCGGCCGTCGACCATGATTGACACTCGGTTACAATATTCCGCCTCATCAAGATAATGAGTGGTTACAAAGACGGTCATCCCTTCTGACGACACCTTATATATAAGCTCCCAGAATCGGCGGCGGGTGATTGGGTCAACTCCGCCCGTCGGTTCATCGAGGAAGACAACCTTGGGATTATGGATAGTAGCAGCGGCAAATGCGAGCCGTTGTTTCCAGCCGATTGGGATATCCCTGACAAGTGAGTTTTTGATGTCTGTCATCTCCAGGAAATCATAGAGCTCGGCTTTGCGTTTCTTGATTTCCTGATTCTTCATGCCATAGATTGTGGCAAACAGCGTCAGATTATCGTTGACCGAGAGGTCCTCATAGAGTGAGAATTTCTGACTCATGTAACCGATGTTTCGCTTGACCATCTCCGGGTTGGCGGCAATGTCAAAACCCGCCACAAGGCCTGTACCGTCAGAAGGTTGACTCAGCCCGCAGAGCATCCGCATAGCCGTAGTCTTTCCGGCACCGTTTGCTCCGAGAAAGCCGAAGATTTCGCCCCGGCTGACGTCAAAACTTATATGGTCAACGGCTGTGAAGGAGCCGAACCGCTTGGTCAGATTCCTGACCGAGATTACGCTATTGTTCATTTTTTAGTTTGATGAATAAGTCCTCAATGTCGCCTTTTGCGGGAAAAATCTTTACGTCGTCTATTCCTTCATCGCGGAGCTTGGCAATAGCCCGGTCAGGGTTGAAGTCCGGAGAGGTGACAACATGGAGAGTCGCGCCAAATGTATAGCAATTCTCCACATCCGGGAGCTTTCTGAGGGCGCTCAGTAGTGCAAACATATTGGAGGACACCGCATTAAACAGGTTTTCGCCGAGTGAGGCCGTCAGCTCCTTTTCAGAGCCAATGCGGAGAATCCTGCCCGAGTCAATGATTGCGATGCGCTCACACCGGGCTGCCTCGTCCATATAGGAAGTGGAAACAAGGATTGTTATCCCAATCTTTTTTAGGTCGGCCAGCATGTCCCAAAACTCGCTTCGGGAGACGGCGTCAACCCCGGTTGTCGGCTCATCAAGGAGTAGAATCTCAGGCCTGTGAATCAGTGCGCAACTCAGTGCGAGCTTCTGCTTCATGCCTCCGGAGAGGGCGCCCGCCCTCCGCTTGGGAAACTTGCTCAGCTGCCCGAAAATAGGCTCTATGAGGTCGAAATTCTGCTTGACCGTGACCCCGAACAGCGAGGCGAAAAATTCCAGATTCTCCATCACTGAGAGGTCAGGGTAGAGTGAAAATCGGTCAGGCATATAGCCTATTTTGGTGCGCAAGGCCTTATAGTCCTTCACGGTGTCCAAACCCAGGATGGAGGCCGTCCCTGAGTCAGGAGTGCTCAGAGTGGCCAATATTTGATAGAGTGACGATTTCCCGGCACCGTCCGGACCTATGAGCCCAAACATCTCGCCTGAATTGACCGAGAAGGTCACATCCTGCAGAGCATGATTGCTCCCATATGACTTGGAAATCTTCTCAATTTGAATTGCAGCGTCCACGACCTTTTATAAATGAAAAATGAAAAGTGAAAAATGGGGGAAAAGTACAAAGTACAAAAAATTACTAATTACTAACTGCTAATTACTAATTAACAATGACTTCTCCGTACTGACCGAGTTTCAGGCGCCCATCATTCTTGACGGCGATTTTGACGGCATAGACCAGGTTGGCGCGGGAGTCCTTGGTCTGGATTGACTTGGGGGTGAACTCGCTTTCTTGGGCAATCCAGGTTATTTTTCCGGGATATTCAAACTGCTCGTCGCCGCCAAAGTCGGCAATTACCGTTACTTCCTGGCCTATCTTCAGGTTGGCCAACTGGTTGGCGGTGAAGTAACTGCGAAGGTAGATGTCATTCAGATTGGCTAATTTGACCAGCGGTTTGCCGGGAATGGCATACTCTCCCGGTTCGGCATATTTTTCAAGCACAGTGGCTGAAATCGGGCTGAGAATACGGCTCTTGGCAATCTGTTCGCGAATCTGGTCAATCTGATAATTTATAGCCTCGGCGTTGTCAGAAATTGATGATCTGTTTTTGTTGAGCGATGAAAGTTGAGCCGTCAGTTGGCTTTGAAGAGTAAGGAGCTGGGCCTGAGCATCGTCAACGGCTTTCTGAGTGGTCGAACCGGAGTCTAACAGGCGCTTTTGGCGGTCAAGTTCCTGCTTGGAATGGGAAATCTGGGTGCGCAATGCGGCAACCTGAGCCTGCACATCCGGCGACGAGTTCAGGGCCGACATCAATTGGCTTTGAAGCTGAGAAATCTGTAAGGTGAAAGTAGTGGTGTCAATTGTGGCAATCGGCTGATTGAACGTAACCGAGTCTCCTTCATTGACGTTAAGAGCCATGATTTTGCCGGCCGTTTCAGCCGCTACGGTAACCGTAGTAGCCTCAAAAATGCCTGTGGCATCATAATCAGTTGATTTTGAGCATGAAGAAAGGGCGGCAAGGAGGAGTATCGGAAAAAGTCGGGAGTTTTTCATTGGTTGAGAGTGTATTTAAGTTGATAAATTGATTGTAAAAGCTTGATTTCATGATAATCGGCCGTAAGGCGAGCTTGCGTTTCGTCATTGATTTTGCTCAGCAGGGCCACTGTGTCAATTACTCCGTTATCCAGCTGAGATTCAGCCGACTGACGGACCGCCTCGCGCAGGCTGATAATCTTGGAGTCATCGGCCATCATCCGCCGCATGGCGTTTATTTCCTCTGATTGGCTTGCCGATTGAAGGCTTGAGTTGAAGAGGAAGACTTCGCGGTCAATTTCTATGCCGTCATTAGCCATGGCGATTTTTGCTTTCATATTGCGGTTAGTATAAACCGGAGCGAGGGTCCAGGCCACTTTTACTCCTGCAATAATGTTGAATGACGGATTGCGGTTAACCATCGCCTCCATATTGTTGAATCCCGGATAGCCGTAGAATGACTGAGCGAAGGCGCTGATGCGGGGCATGAGTGACGCTTTCACCTCTGTTAGTTTGGCATTATTGGCTGCCATCTGAGAGTCAAAGAGGGAAATCTCCGGACGATTTGAAGTCAATGTGGCCGGCATGGAGTCTGAGGGCTTAGTCAAGGTTTGCGTGCCAACTTCCTCGCCTATGTAAAGACTGAGCACCTTTGCATAAGACTGGCGGGCCGATTGAGCCTGAGTGAGCTGCTGACGGGCCGTAAGGATTTGTGCCTCAATATTATTAACGTCAGATTTCATTGCCACTCCGTCTCGCTCCATATTCGTGAGCTTCCGGCAGTTTGCCTCCAAAAGGCTGATGGCTTGTTCCTGTTGCTTGATCTGTTCGTCAACGAGCAGCAGTCCGAAGTAGAGGCTCATTACTCTTTCGCGAATCTGATAGAGGTTGACCCGGAGACGATTGGCGGCCTCTTCTGAGTCGGCACGGGTGATTTCACGCTTTGCTTTTGACGTTCCGCCATCCCAGATGGTCTGCTGAAGGTCCAGTCCAACTTTATATTGGAGTTTCCCGAGCCCTTTGATTTCCTGACCGAACTGAGTCATTACCTGGCGCAGGGCCGAGGGATATTCCGCCACTGCATTCTGTATGGTCCCTTGCGCGTAAACCGTTGCGCCGGGGAGCCATTGCTTGTTGATGTCCGACAAATTAATTGTCTGAGTCCGGTCAATCAGCTCATATTTCTTGATTAACGGGTAATTCTCCTCGGCGGCTTTGAGGCAGCCGTCAAGGGTCAATTCTGCTGATAGGGATAGTGTTATCAGCATCGAGGCTAAGGATAGGATGAATTTTTTCATGGTCTCAGTTTGTTGAGAATAATTTCTACGTTGTTCTTTTTGCGTTGCTCAATGAACTCCGGACTTTCCGTGAATGACCCGAGCAGAAGGCTAATTACCGGCGCACTGATAAAGGAGAAAATATTGAGCGACACAATGTCAAGCAGCAGCATCCTGGCATCAATCCGGCGGCAAAGTCCCGCCTCGGCGTTGCGGTCAATCTCCGCTTGGATTATTGATGACATTCCGCTGACGTTGAGTGTGGACATGGCTGTGGACAGGAGTTCCGGATTGCCTGAAAGAATAGTGAGGAGAAATCTCGGCAGGTCTGGATTGGCGGCAAGAAAGTCAAGGTGTTGCTCAATGGCTTGGCTTATTTTTTCCATCAGAGGCTTGTCAGCATCTAATAATGAGCTGAGCATGATTCCCTGCAGATGGGAGAACTTTTCAGAGATGATTTGCTGAAAAAGCTTCTCCTTTGAACGGAAATAATAATGGAGCATCGCATGGGTGACTCCGGCCGCGCGGGCAATGGATGTGGTCCGTGCGCCATCAAAGCCCTTGGCTAAAAACTCAGCCTCGGCGGCTTTGAGTATCTTTTGTTCTGTAGATATTTGGCTCATAAACAAACTTGATTAACAAAATTGTTAGCGCAAAGTTATGATGAATTTCCGACTTTTCCAAATTTTTCACCCGAAAAAATATTAAATTGGCGGCTAAGTTGGTGAAATGGAGAAAAATTTGTAACTTTGCGGCGGAATTTAAATGTTTTTTTACAATGAAAAAGATTTCTAAAATGTTGACTGCCATTGCTGCTATGGGCATGGTAGCGTTTTCAAGCTGCGGACAGAAGGCCTCATCGGCCGATGTTGCCGCTGCGACTGAGGATTCAATTCCTACTGTTTACTACATCAAGGACATTACTCCTGAAAACATCATCAAGGTCTACGAATCACTTGGCCGTAAAGCCGAGGGCAAGAACATCGGCATCAAGATTTCTACCGGCGAGTCTAACAAGTCAAACCATCTTGACACGGCTTTGATTGCTGACTTTGTTCGTCTGGTGAACGGCACATTCATTGAATGTAACACTGCCTATGCCGGAAATCGCAACACCACCGAGGCTCACCTTCAGACCGCAAAGGAACATGGATTTACTGACCTGGCCGGAATTGACATTTTGGATGCCGACGGCGAAATTGAGCTCCCCGTTGTCGGTGGCAAGCACTTGACCAAGGATATTGTCGGCAAGAACATCGAAAATTATGACTTTATCGTCGTGCTTTCTCACTTCAAGGGCCATCAGATGGGTGGTTTTGGCGGCGCGCTGAAAAATATCTCCATCGGTCTGGGTTCATCTGCCGGTAAGACTTATATCCACTCTGCGGGCAAGACCAGCTGTGTCGATTCTATCTGGTCTAACACTGCTGAACAGGCTGACTTCATTGAGTCAATGGCTGAGGCCGCTAAGGCCGTTACCGATTATACCGGCGAGCATATCCTTTACATCAATGTGGCTAACCGTCTGTCAGTTGACTGTGACTGTAACGGTAATCCCGAGGAACCGAAGATGGGCGACTTAGGCGTCTTTGCATCGCTTGACCCCGTTGCGCTTGACCGTGCGTGCGTCGATATGGTAATGAATTCTGATGACCCCGGAAAGGCAGACCTGATTGAGCGTATCAATTCCCGCCTTGGCACTCTGATTCTTGACCATGCCGAAGAACTCGGAGTAGGTTCTCAAAAATATAAGCTCGTAACCATTGAAGAATAAGTATTTTACCTCATCTCTGACGCTCCTTTTTGCCCTGACCTGTTTCGGGGCGGAAAGGAGCGATTCCGTTTCTCGCCGATTTGATGAAATCGTCGTGACGGGCACGGGTTCGCCCGTTGCTCAACGGATGCTCCCGTATACGGTCACCGTCGTTGGCGAAGAGCGCCTGGAATCATCGGGCTCCACGAGGGTGCTCTCTGTGCTTTCAGGCATGGTCCCAAGCATGTTTGTCACGGAGCGCTCTGTGTTTGGATTCGGAGTGAGTAGTTCCGGCGGCTCCGGGCATATCAAGATGCGTGGAGTAGGGGGCGACAGAGCCTCCGGAGTGCTGATGATGGTCGACGGCCAGCCGCAGTTTGCCGGAATATATTCTCATCACATAGCTGATTTTTACAGCAAGGAGAATGTGGAACGCGTTGAAGTGCTCCGTGGGCCCGGCTCTGTCCTTTATGGCTCGAACGCTATGGCCGGAGCCGTTAATCTTGTGACGCGCAACCCGCTCGAGAGGGGAGTCAAAACGGTGCTTACCTCCCAATATGGCTCATATAACACATGGCTTTCCTCACTGACTAATACCACTCGCTTCGGCCGCTTTTCATCCCTTGTCAGCCTCTCATATAACCGCACTGACGGAACCCGCAAGAACTTTGATTTCCATCAGGCGGAGGGCTATGTCAAGCTCGGCTATGACCTTTCAGCGCAATGGAAAGCAACGGCGGATTATACGTTGATGAATCTGCGCGGAAATGACCCCGTTTATCCCAAGCTGTCTAATCCGGAGTCAACGGATATTTATCATCAGGACGTCACTCGCGGCGAGGCCTCATTGACGTTTACGAATAATTATGGCCTCACTTCGGGTGCCGCAAGGGCCTATTATAGTTATGGCAATCACTTTGTTGAAGATCCGCGCCGATTTCATAGTCTTGATGACCGGCTTGGCGTGATTCTTTATCAAACGTTCAGGCCATGGCGCGATGCGGGCATGACCGTAGGTTTTGATTTTGACACTTATTCCGGTCGTATCCCGGTTTCAGGAGGGCAGGCCCATCAGCCGGGAGCGATGGCAACAATGTCGCGAAAAACCATTACGGAGTATTCACCATATGTTACTCTTTCCCAGCGCCTATTTAATAATATCCTCAACCTTAACGGCGGATTGAGAATGGCTAATAGCGATAAGTTTCATACTCAATGGGTGCCTCAATTCGGATTCTCCGTAAACCCCGGCCGGGGATTTACTGTGAAAGGAAATCTGGCAATGGGTTATAGGAATCCCTCATTCCGGGAACTCTATCTCTATCGGTTTGCCAATGCTGACCTTGAACCGGAAAAGATGATGAATTATGAGGTCTCACTCGGAAAGTATTTTTCACGCTTCCTGCAAGCCGAACTTACCGGTTATTATTGCCGCGGCAACAATTTGATTCAAACTCTTGACCAGAAGAATCAAAACACCGGAAAGTTTATCAATAAGGGCATAGAACTCAGCATGCAGAGCAGTCCGATTGACCCCCTCCATGTTTATTTCACTTACAGTTACCTCCATACGTCGCTGAAAAATCTGACCGGAGCGCCACGCCATCAATATTATATAGGAGTGGACTATAAGCCTATCCGTCAGCTTGAAATCGGGGCGGATTTGAAGGGGATTGTCGGGCTTTATGTGGCCGATGATGTCCCGGAGCAGAACTATGCCGTGGTTAACCTCAAGGTTACGTATAATATCTGCCGATATGTCAGCGTGTTCATGCGCCTTGAAAATCTGACCGATGCCCGCTATGTGATTAATCGCGGCTATCCTATGCCGGGATTCACCGCCATGGCCGGTTTCCGAGTGAATCTATGATTTAGACTTGGTATAAATAAGGTTAGCCGGAGTGGAACATTCGCTAACTATTGCGTAAAGTGTTATAATCCGCGAGGTATGTGACTTGTAATTGCATTTTTAGGGCTCTTTTGTTTCACATTTATTATAGTGCTAAACTGCTGAAAAACAATAAAATAAGTGAAAAATTGTTGATAACTTGCTAACTACTTGATTTTCAGTACTGTTAATAAGTTTTTCAATTTCCAAATTTTTTTCAGATTGTTTTTTTAGTTTTTTTGCGCGTAATTTGCATACACCAATAGCCACCATTATCAAATCCCTTAACAGATGGAAATTACCGTAAATGAGCAATGGGAGAAGTGCTTGCGTAAGTTTCAAGACAATCTTCCTCCCGAACAGTTTGACAGTTGGTTCCGCCCAATTGCCTTCTTGAAGTATGAGAACGATGAACTTCATATCGGCGTTCCCTCAGACTTCTTCAAGCAGTATCTTGAAGATAAGTATCTGAGGCTGATTACTCTTACTCTGCGCAATGTCTACGGTCCTGCAATCAAGCTCTTTTATCATTTCCAGGTTGTTAAGAATCAGCCGGACACTTCGGTGGTTATGTCCGGTTCAAATCAGTCGTCGGTTATTTCCAATCGGGGAGCGGCGGCAAGCCCCTTTGCTCATAACAAGGAATCCGTTGAGCTTGACTCTCAGCTTAATCCGCGCTATAATTTTGCCAATTATTGTATGGGGGAATGTAACCGACTGGCGGCTACAATCGGTCAGGCCATCTGTAAGAATCCGTTGACTCAGACCTATAATCCGCTCTTTATTTTCGGCCCTCCGGGAGTTGGTAAGACTCACTTGGCGCAGGCCATCGGTATCGGAATCAAGGAGTCTATGCCTTCTCGCCGAGTGCTTTACGTTACTGCCCGACTCTTTGAAAACCAATATACGGCGGCCAATGCCAGAGGCAAGATTAATGATTTCATCCTGTTCTATCAGGGAATCGACACTCTGATTATTGATGATATTCAGGACTTTATCGGCAAGACGAAGACTCAGCAGACTTTCTTCCATATTTTCAATCATCTTCATCTTAACGGGCGCCAACTCATTCTGACGTCTGATGTCTGCCCCTCTGAGATGGACAATATGGAGGAGCGACTCCTTTCGCGCTTCAAGTGGGGCATGACTTGTGAGCTGTTCCGCCCTGACATGGATATGCGAGTGCGTTATCTTAAGCAGTTGTCAGGCCAGGAGGGTATCGAACTCTCTGATGAAATCATTAATTTTATTGCTGAGAACTGCACTGCATCGTTCCGCGAACTTGAGGGTATCATTGTCTCAATGGTTGGCCATGCTACGGCTTATGGACGCGATATTGACCTTGAACTGGCCCGCACGGTGCTCAAAAATGCTGTCAAAATCAGGCGCCACACGATTAATTTCGAGATGATTGCCGACCAGGTCAGCAGCTACTATAAGATTGAATCTGACGCCCTGTTCACCAAGAGTCGTCGCCGCGAGATTAATGATGCGCGCCAAATGGTTATGTACATGGCTAAGAAGCTGACTCAGCTCTCGCTTACGGCCATCGGTGTGCGCCTGGACCGCAACCATGCTACTGTTATTCATGCCGTCAAAAACATTGAAAACCGCCTGGCAACGGAACCGCAACTTCGCATTGACCTGACTGCGATTGAATCAGCGCTTAAGGCTTAATGTTTAGGGTTTAAGGTTTAGAGTTTAAGGTTTAAGGTTTAAGGATTAGATTATGCGTTTTAAGACTTTATTATTAGGATTAGTTACGGGATTCGGAGCTTTTGCTTCTGACCCGATAGATAAGACTCTGGATGTCAGCAGCCGTGAAGACGGTGTGCTGACATCGTCCATTTCTCATGTGCGCTCACTGATGCGCGCCAACGGGCCGAAATTGCGCTTCAATCCCGCAATGCCGGCCGATAGCTTTCCCGCATGGCAGGCTAAGATGAGCGAGGCTATGACCCGCCTGATGAAACATCCGGACTATCAGCCCGCCGAGCCTAAAATGGTCAAGGAAGTGGCCCGTCCCGGCTATCGCCTTCAGCGTTGGGAAACGTATCCTCTGCCGGAATCAATGGTGGCTGTCAATGTGTTGATTCCCGACGGTATTTCCGAGGAAAATCCGGCCAAGGGTGCCGTAATCTGTATTCCCGGATTCGGCCAGACCAAGGAACTGCTCTGCGGCGAAGAAGCCGGTAATTATGACCTTTCGCGTCCGCAGCCTGATGGTGACCCCGCAAAGGCCGCCATGGCACGCCATTTTGCCGATAAGGGACTGATTGCCGTTGCCGTGGATAATGTCTCCGCCGGCGAGTTGAGCGATAACGGCCATTTTGACTATCTGCTCACTTCGCGTTATCTCCTTGAATTGGGGTGGAATTACCTCGGCCTCTGCTCATGGCAAAATCAGGTTGTGCTTGACTGGCTGAAGACCCGCACAGACCTTGATCCCTCACGCATAATTATCAGCGGCTTCTCACTGGGAACCGAACCATTGATGGCCCTTGGACTGATGAACCCTGACATTTATGCCTTTGTCTATAACGACTTTCTCTGCACAACTCGTGACCGCATTCTGGCCATGACCGCTCCTGACGGTAACGGTAACCGTTATTTTCCCAACAATATTGAGCATCTGATTCCGGAATTCTTGACTGAGTTTGATTTCCCTGACATAGTAGCCGCGCTGGCTCCTCGCCCCGTGATTTGCACCGAGGGCGGACTTGACCGTGATTTCAATTTGATTCGTCGCGCTTATGAACTGGCCGGAGCTCCTGAAAACTTTGAAGCTCACCATTATGCCAAGTTTGCAGCCGATAGTGTCCGGGTGCCTGTCACTGACATTCCTGCCGGAATTGACCGCGACACTTTCTTCAAGCTCTGTAACGTTGACCCGCCTCATCATTATTTCAAGACCGAACACATAATGCCGTGGGTTGATAAACTCTTTAAAGAATGAAACCTCAGGAAATTTCAATCGAGCAGTTTGACTATCCGCTTCCTGATGAGCGCATTGCTTCCCATCCCCTTGAGGAGCGTGACCGCTGTCGGTTGCTGGTGACCGGGCGTGACGGTGCTATTTCTGACCGCGTATTCGCCGAATTACCTGAGCTTTTACCTTCCGGAGCGCTGCTCATTTATAATAACACCCGAGTAATCAATGCCCGTTTAAGATTCGCCAAGGAATCAGGCGCGTTGATTGAAATTTTCTGCCTTGAGCCCGTGCAGCCCGTTGATTATGCGGTCAATTTTGCATCGCAAGGCTCGGAAGGAGTCATGTGGCTCTGCTTCGTCGGTAACAGCAAGCGCTGGAAGTCAGGCGCCCTGCGCGGAATAGTCACTCTCCCCTCAGGCGAGGAGATTATCCTTAGCGCCGGACGCATTGAGAAACAAGGCAATGCATCGGTGGTGAAGCTTACTTGGACCGGTTCAGCCACTTTTGCCGAGGTAATTGCCGCCGCCGGTGAACTCCCGATTCCTCCTTACTTGAATCGCCCGACGGAAAAGACTGACCTGCAGGATTATCAGACTGTATTTTCGGCCATTGACGGCTCAGTAGCCGCGCCGACGGCCGGACTGCATTTTACTCCGCAATTACTTGAGGCTCTTGACGCAGCGGGGATTCAGCGCCGCTCTCTTACTCTCCATGTCGGGGCCGGAACATTTCAGCCGGTCAAGTCGGAGCTTATCGGCGAACACCCGATGCATTCGGAATTCATCTCCGTTTCGCGCGAACTGATTGAGGAATTGGCCCAAACGGACAGGCCTGTTTATGCCGTAGGAACAACTTCCGTGCGCACTCTTGAGAGTCTTTATCATCTGGGATGTCGTGCGTCAGTTGGCCTACCCGTTGATGAATTGCCTCAGTGGTATCCTTATGACGAAGCCCATCCTCGGCTGTCTGTTCAGGAAGCTATGACAGCGTTGCTCAATGCCTTTGAGGGCCCGCAATTTGTCGGGGCAACGCGAGTAATCATCGCCCCCGGATATGAATATAAGGTAGTTGACGGAATCATCACCAATTTCCACCAACCGCGCTCAACGCTGCTCCTCCTTGTCAGCGCCTTCCTTGGCGGCGACCGCTGGCGCAAGGTCTATGACCATGCCCTGGACAATCCCGGCTACCGCTTCCTCAGCTACGGCGACGCCTGCCTCCTCCAATCATAAAACCGACAGTAATCCATTAATCCCCAATTTTTGTAGGGACGCGACACGTCGCGTCCGCATCGTCTGTGTGTACCTGATTAATGATTTGCCTGCGCGGACGCGACGTGTCGCGTCCCTACCATGGGGTGCGGATAATCAAGATTTACAAATTGTTAAATAGTTGGTGTGGGTATGGGGTTTATCAATGAAATTCGTGACTGGTCCTTTTTGGAGGTTGGCTAATTGTAAAAGCAGTCGTTTTGCCAGTTAACGATGTTTAATTCAATGTAATTCATGATTTTGATGAAGGATTGACGGTCCCTGATTATATGGTCGTGATAGCGTTTTTGCCACTGGAATTGGATGCTGAGTTCCTTGGCTTTGCGTGTTACTGTAGATTTAAATTGTCCGATTATAACGGATAAACGGCTTTTGTGGTGGAATTCTTTGTCAGGTTGAGCGTTATGCCTTTGAGGTTTGAGGCATCCAAGTTTTTTGAGTGAGGAAGTGAAAAGGGGATTCTCCTTAACAGGAATATGGAGGATAAGATGAATATGGTTAGGCATAACGACGTAGTTCCATAGTTCAACGTCCGGAAAGTGTGTTGAAATTTGGTCAAGGCAGTTTTTCGCGATGAGTCCAATTGGAGAGTACATTATTTCTCCGGACATGATTTCGCCAAGGTAGTGGCAATGATTTTTGCAACAGATAGTGACGAAGTAAGTCCCGTTATTATATTCGTGCCAATTGGCGCGGAATTGATGGCGGTTTGTCATCTTTACGGGCGCCAGAAGGAGGGGGAGATGAGGATGAGGATGGTGAAGATTTCAAGTCGGCCGGTGAGCATCAGCAGGGAGAGTACATAGTGAGCGGCGGCGTTGAGATGGAGATAGTCACATCCGGCAATGGAGTCAGCAGTGGAGAGTGAGTTATTGCCGATGGCTCCGAAGGCGGAGATGAAGGCTTCTTGCAGGGGGATTCCGAAGAAGGTGAGGGCCAATCCGCCGGCAATGATTATGAGGACGTAGAGACAGAGAAACGCGACTACGTTGTTGATCCGGTCCATGGGGATTGTGTGGCCGTTGACTCTGACGGCCATCACTGAATTGGGGCGCAGAGTGCGTTTGATTTCATTTTTGAGGAATTTGAGCAGATAGACAACGCGGTCAATCTTGGCGCCACCGGAGGTGGAGCCGGCACATCCGCCAACGAAGATTAGCAGCAGACCTATATAGAGCACACAAGGACCCCAGAGCTTGAAATCGGAGAGCATGAATCCGGTAGACGTCACGAGGCTGACTACTTGAAAGAGGGGGTCGATGGTGACGGATTCCCATCCGCGATAGGCGCCGTTAAGGAGGATGCCGAGGATGAAGAGCAGGGTTGCCGTCAGGATTAGGCGACAGTAAGTAATGAACGTTTCATTGCCGATGACGGCGCGATGTTGACCGGTCGACGCGCGATAAACCAGGGCGAAGTTTACTCCACCGAGGAACATGAAGAGGGTGATGACCAGTTTGACATAGACGCAGCCGAATGCGTTGATTCCGGATGAAGAGGTGGAGAATCCGCCGGTCGACATTGTTGACATGGCATGACAGGCGGCTTGAAATGCGGTCATCGGGCCTGCCCAAAGGAGGAAGAAGAGGGCGATGGTGAGCAGTCCGTAGACCATCCAAAGCCGTCGGGCCGTAGAGGATATTCGTGGGCGAATCTTATCTCCTGCAATTTTGTTTTGCTCGGCATTAAACATCTGCATTCCGCCGGCGGAATTGAGCATCGGGACGAGGGCCAGGGTGAAGATGATGATTCCCAGGCCGCCGATCCATTGAGAGAGGCAGCGCCAGATATGCACTGCAAAGCTGAGATTATCAGTTGATTCAACGAGGGAGGCACCGGTTGTTGTAAACCCGCTCATCGCTTCAAAAAATGCGGCGGAGAAGCTCAGATGGGTCGATGGGGCGAGCATATAAGGAATCTGACCGAAGAGGGAGAAGACAATCCATACGGAGGCGGTCAGCATGGCGCTTTCGCGGCGCCCTAATTCATGGCGGGCAGGGCGGATAAACTGATAGGCAAGGTAGCCGCAAAGGCCGGTAATAGCAGCGGAGAGGCCGAAGGCCCGGACGGCTCCCTGTTCGCCGGCAATTAGGGCGACAATCATCGGAATCAGCATAAATCCCGCTTCAAAGAGAACCAGGATGCCCAAGGTGCGCATGACGGCGCTCCAGTTCAGGTTGACAATGAATCGGCGCGATTTCATCAGTTGAAGAGGCGTTCGAATTTATGGATTGCCCCGTTGAGGCAGAAGACTACTACTCGGTCGCCGGGCTCAATCCGGGTGTTACCGTCAACGAGTCGACCGACACCATTACGGATAAGTCCGGCAATGGTCATGTCATGGCTCAATTTGAGGTCACGGACGGCGGCACGAGTAATTTTGGCGCCGGGTTTGACTTCCAGTTCGGCCACTTCGGCATCGGCCAGCGACATGACCTTGGAGTTGTCAACGTCATTATCGAGCATCAGCTGGAATATCGCTCCGGCGGCAAGAAGTTTTTTATTGATGATAGTCCCGATGTTAAGAGCCTCGGCCTCGCCGATATATTGGATGCTTTCAACCTCGGCAATGGTTTTTTTGACTCCTAACTCCTTAGCGGTCAGACATCCGAGGATATTCGTTTCCGAGCTATCGCTGAGGGCGACGAAGGCATCCATGTTTTCAATGTTTTCCTCCATCAGGAGCTCGTTGTCGCGCGGGTCGCCGCAAACTACGTCAATGTCTGAGATGCGTTCGGCGAGGCGCTGACATTTCTTTCGGTCAGAGTCAACGATTTTGATTTTATACTTATCGCCGAGTTCGGAGCATAGACGCGAGGTTATGCGGTTTGCGCCCATAACCATCACGCTCTGGATTTCCGTTTCGGTTTTGCCGCAGATTCTGCGCAGCTCATCGACGTGTTCCGGGCGCGTCATGAAGTAGACAATATCGCCGGAGTTGATTACGGTGTCGCCGCCCGGAATGATGGTGTCATATCGGCGGCGGATTGCCGAGACGTGGAAGCTATGTCCGCGTTTTGAGAATTCCTTGAGGTTCAGGCCGATGATTTCAGCGTTTTCGCGGAGTTTGACACCGATGAGAATCAGTTCTCCGCCCCACATTTCAAACCAATGGCGCACCCAGGTATGGGTCAGGGCCGTGCAAATTTCCTTGGCGGCGTAATATTCCGGATAGATAACGGAGTCAACGCCGTGTTCCTTGAAAAACCGGCGGTTACAGTCCATCATGTATTCGAAATTGTCCACTCGGGCCACTGTTCGCTTCGCACCCATTGATTTGGCTATGATGCAGGCGGTTACATTGTCTGTTTCATAGGGGGTTACAGCAACGAAGAGGTCACAGTTGGCGGCGTCGGCCCGGCGAATTGTTTCAAATGAAGTAGGGTGACCGCAGATGGTCAGGAGGTTATACTTGGCATCCAGGGGGTCAAGTTTCTCGGTGTCATTATCAACGAGGACAATGTCTTGTTCCTCTTTTGAGAGGAGGGCGGCCAAATGGGAGCCTACTTCACCCGCACCGACAATAACAATTCTCATTTGCGGATGATTTCAAGGGCTTTAGCGGCGATGCTTTCGGCGTCAAGTCCGCAGTGTTTATAGAGCTGTGCGGGGGTTCCTTGCGGCACGAACCGGTCCGTCGGGAGTCCGAGGCGATGCACCCTGGAGGCGTCGAAGCCATTGTCGGCCAGCCATTCGCTGACGGCTGAGCCGAAGCCTCCGGCGCGGATGCCGTCTTCAACCGTGATAATCGGACATTGTCCGTCGGCGGCTTTTTGCATGAGTTCCGAGTCGAGCGGCGAGATGAAAACCATGTCATAATGTCCGGCGGAGATACCTTGCGAGGCCAGGATTTCCCGGGCTTTTATGACATCCTCGGCAATGGGACCTACGGTCAGGAAAAGGATGTCGTTGCCTTCGGCAATGACTGAGCCCTTTGCCATAGGCCATGGTTCAATCGGCGGGTGGATAGACTCTCCGCGTGCGGCTCCGCGGGGGTATCTGATGGCCATGGGTCCGTCATGATGTTGGGCGGTGACCATGAGGCGCTGGAGCTGCTCGGCAGTTGAGGGTGCGGAGATTACGATGCCGGCAATGGTGCGCAGATAGGCAATATCGAGGGCGCCATGATGAGTAGCACCGTCTTCGCCGACGAGCCCGGCGCGGTCAATGCATAAAGTGACGGGGAGGGAGTTGAGGGCAACGTCATGAAAGATATGGTCATAGGCGCGCTGAAGGAAGGAGCTGTAGATTGCCACGTAAGGCTTCAATCCTTCCTTGGCAAGTCCGCCGGCAAAGGTGACGGCATGGCCTTCAGAGATGCCGACGTCAAAGACTCGGTCAGGCATCTTCTCCTTGATCAGATTCATGGAGGTGCCGGAGAGCATGGCGGCGGTGATTCCGACGATGCGGCTGTCGTTTTCGGCAAGAGTGACGAGTGTTTTGCCAAATATGTCTTGCCATTTGTCAGCAGAGGCTCCGGTGAGCCGTTTGCCACTTTGGGGGTCAAATTTTCCGGGCGCATGCCAGTTGGCAGGGTCAGCTTCAGCGGGTTCATATCCGAGTCCCTTGCGGGTACGGAGATGGAGGAGCTTGGGGCCGTCCATATCTTTGATATCACGGAGAATCCGGGCCACTTCCTTGACGTCGTTGCCGTCAAAGGGACCGAAATAGCGTATGTTGAGCCCTTCAAAGACGTTTTGTTGGCGCGAAAGGAGGGCTTTGATGCTATTGTTGAATCGAGTCAGAGGGCCTACGATTTTTTCGCTGACGAGGCCAATCTTCCTCAGAAACATGTAAGTTTTATAGCGGATGCGATTATAGCGGGGAGAGACGTTCAGGCGGGAGAGTGAGCGGGAAAGGGCGCCGACGTTATGATCAATGCTCATTTCATTATCGTTGAGGATAATGAGTACGTCGTCGCGGCTCTGAGCCAGGTTGTTAAGTCCCTCAAAGGCGAGACCTCCGGAAATTGAGGCATCGCCAATGACGGCTACAACATGGCGCTTGGGTGACTCTCCGCTGAGGCGCGAGGCGACACTCATACCGTGAGCGGCGGAGATGGAGTTTGAGGCATGTCCGGCGGCAAAGGTGTCAAATTCGCTCTCGGCAGGCGAGGGGAATCCGCAGAGTCCGCCATAGGTGCGGTTAGTAGAGAATTGGAGGCGTCGGCCGGTCAGGAGCTTATGGGCATAGGCTTGATGGCCAACGTCCCAGACGATGCGGTCATAGGGAGTGTTATATATATAATGGAGAGCGACCGTCAGGTCTACGGCCCCCATGCTCGACGCAAAATGGCCGGGGTTGCGGCTCAGTTCGTCGATAAGAGTTTCCCGAAGGTGAGTGCATACTTCCGGGAGCTGATCAATTGACAGCTGACGAAGTTGCTCCGGACTGTCGATGGGCCATGTCGGAGCGGCGTTTTTATCCTTTTCTGTCGCGCTTGCCATAATATTTTTTGTAGAGCGGAACGAAGACAACTATCCCTGAAGCGACGATGGCAAAGAGGGTGAAGAAGTCAACGCGGGCCGTAGTGAGAATCAGCGCTACTAAGGCTAACCATAGCAGCGCTATAAAAATGAGTCGAAGAATATCGCCGGTACGCAAATCCTTTTAACCGTTGGGAGAGTGTTATTTAAGGATTCCGTTGCGTTTGAAGACGCGCTCAATTGCTTCCAGGGCGCGTTCAACCTGCTCCTGAGTGTGAGTGGCCATCAGCGAGAAGCGGATGAGAGTGTCTTGAGGAGCAACGGCGGGCGAAACGACGGGGTTAACGAAGATTCCTTCTTCAAAGAGTTCCGTAGTAACCTTGAAGGTTTTAAAGTTATCGCGGATGAAGAGGGGAATAATCGGGGTGGAGGTATTGCCTATTTCGCAACCCATCTGGCGGAAACCATCAAGGGCGAAGTTAGTGAGCTTCCAGAGCTGCTCCTGACGCTCGGGCTCCTGCTCCATGATGTCGATGGCCTTGAGGGCGGCGGCAGTAGAGGCGGGAGTGATTGAGGCCGTAAAGATATAGGAACGGCTATGGTGGCGCAGGAAGTTGGTGATTTCCTTGTCAGTGGCAATGAAACCGCCCAGGGAGGCAAAACTCTTGGAGAAAGTGCCCATGATGAGGTCAACATCGTCAGTGCATCCGAAGTGGTTTACGGTGCCGCGACCGCCGGTGCCGAACACACCGATGGAGTGGGCCTCGTCAACCATGACCGAGGCATTATATTTCTTGGCCAGGCGGCAGATTTCAGGGATGTTGGCAACGTCGCCTTCCATTGAGAATACGCCGTCTGTAACGATGAGTTTCACCTTGTCAGGGTCGCATTTGCGGAGCTGATTTTCAAGGCTTTCCATATCGTTATGTTTGTACTTGAGGCTCTGGCTGAAGCTCAGGCGGCGTCCTTCAATGATTGAGGCATGGTCTTGTTCGTCCCAGAGGATATAGTCTTCACGTCCGGTCAGACAGCTGACAACTCCAAGGTTTACACCGAACCCGGTAGAGTAAATCATGACGTCTTCCTTGCCGATATATTCAGCAATGCGGCGTTCGAGTTGCTTATGCAGATCAAGGGTGCCATTGAGGAAGGGAGAGCCGGCACATCCGGTTCCATATTTGCGTATAGCTTCAATGGCGGCCTCCTTGATTCGGGGGTCGTTGACCAGTCCGGTGTAGCAGTTTGAGCCGAACATGAGGACTTTGCGTCCGTTGATTTCCACTTCAGGGTCTTGCTCGGATGAGATGGCGCGGAAGTAGGGGTAGATGCCGGCGGCTTTGGCTTCCTGGGGAGTGCGGTAGCGGGCAAGTTTTTCTTGTAGTAATTTCATTTGAGGTCCTCCGCGAGTTTAGTCTTCAACTCCGGCGAGTTTCGGGTCAATGAGGATACGGCCGCAATATTCGCAGACAATGATTTTTTTGTGCATGCGGATTTCGCTTTGCTTTTGCGGGGGGATGCGGTTGAAGCAGCCGCCGCAGGCGTCACGCTCGATGGTAACGACTCCGAGTCCGTTGCGGGCATTTTTGCGGATACGCTTGAATGCGGTCATAAGGCGTTCGTCGTCGAAGTTTTCTTCCAGCTTTTTAGCTTTTGTGCGGAGTTCTTCTTCGTCGGCTTTTGTTTCGCTGACAATTTCTTCCAGTTCGTTTTGTTTTTCCTTCAGGATATGCTGAGCGTCAGAGAGCATTTCCTCGGTGGCCTTGATTTCAGACTTTTTAGCGTCCATGATTCGGGCGTTTTCGTTGAGATGCTTTTCGCTGAGCTGAATTTCCAGGGTCTGGAATTCAATTTCCTTGGAGAGCATATCGTATTCGCGGTTATTGCGCACGCTTTCAATCTGCTTCTTGTAGACGTCGATTTTTGCCTTTGCCGTGGCTATGTTGTTGTTTTCTTCAACTGACTTTTTCTTCAGCGTTTCGATTTCCTTCTTGTAGTTGTCAATACGGGTTTTGAGGCCTTCGATATTGTCTTCGAGGTCCTTAACTTCAAGGGGGAGTTCGCCGCGGATAGTGCGGATGCGGTCAATCTCCGAGAGGATAGTTTGGAGCTGATAGAGCGACGACAGGCGCTGCTCGGTGCTCATGGGCTGCTGTTCGGTTGTCTTTTTAGCCATCTGGTTTTATTCTTGAAATCTTTACTTAAATTCTATGGGGTTAGGTTCGCTTGCGCAAATCACCGGTGCAAAGTTACTAATTTTTTGCGAAATAATACGCTTAAAAATCGCTTTTGTAATCTTTTCGGTGTCAAAATGGGTCAGGTCGACAATTAAAATCGCCTTGCCAAAGTCAAGGAAGTCATGATAGCGCACATCAGAGGTCACTATTGCCTGCGCTCCGGCGGCAATCGCATCAGGGATGAGGAATCCGCAGGCGCCGGAGCCGAGAGCCACCTTTGAGATGGGCCGGGAGGGGAGGGCGGAATGGCGCACAAAAGGGGCAGTGAAGGTTTCTTTGACCCGGTCAATGAACTGCTCGGCGGCCGTCGGGGCGGGAAGGGTTGCAATGACTCCGGTGCCCGTCGGGGAGATTACGGAGTCAACCGTCGCGCCGAGCATCGAGGCCATCTCGTGACTTACTCCCCATGGTGCCGGGGCATTGTCGAGCGAGGTGTGGGCGCAATAGACTGCAACATCGTTTTTGATCGCCATAATCAGGGCGAGGCCTTGGGGAGTGGTGTCGCTGACGGCTTTGATGCCCTTGAAAATCAGCGGGTGATGGCTGATAATCAGGTTGCAGTGGCTCTCAATGGCTTGGGCGACCACTTCAGGCGTTACGTCAAGACAGACCATCACTCCGGAGCAGGGGACATCAGCGCGCCCGCATAGGAGCCCGCTATTGTCCCATTGCTCCTGAAGGCTGCGCGGGGCGGCCTCTTCAATGGCTTCTATGATGTTGCGGATGGAGGTCATTCTGTAGGGAGGACGGAGAGGTTGAGTTCGTCGAGTTGCTTCTGGTCAAGAGGTGCGGGAGCATCGAGCATGACGTCACGGCCCGAGTTGTTCTTGGGGAAGGCGATACAGTCACGGATGCTGTCAAGGCCAGCAAAGAGGCTCACCCAGCGGTCAAGACCATAGGCGAGGCCGCCATGAGGGGGAGCGCCATACTTGAAGGCGTTCATCAGGAATCCAAATTGTTCCTGGGCCTTTTCAGGGGTGAAGCCGAGGATTTCAAACATCTTGGCCTGGAGGGCGCTGTCATGGATACGGATTGAGCCGCCGCCCACTTCTACGCCGTTGATAACCATGTCATAGGCATCAGCGCGCACTGCGGCGGGGTCAGTGTCAAGCAGGGGGATGTCTTCATCCTTGGGGTGAGTGAACGGATGGTGCATGGCCATCAGGCGCTGTTCTTCGTCGCTCCATTCAAACATGGGAAAGTCAACCACCCAGAGGCATGAGAACTTGTTTTTGTCGCGCAGGCCGAGTTGGCGTCCCATTTCCAGGCGGAGCTCACAGAGCTGCTTGCGGGTCTTCATGACGTCGTCGCCGCTGAGAATGAGGATAAGGTCGCCCGGTTCGGCTCCCATCTTGGCGGCCATCTCTCGGAGGGTTTCCTGAGAGTAGAATTTATCAACTGATGATTTGACGTTGCCGTCGGCTTCCACGCGGGCATAGACCATTCCTTTGGCGCCGATTTGGGGGCGCTTGACATAGTCAGTGAGCTGGTCAAGCTGTTTGCGGGTATATGTAGCTGCTCCTTTGGCGCAGATGCCGCCAATGTAAGCGGCATTGTCAAAGATGCTGAATCCATGGCCTTTGAGCACATCGTCAAGCTCGACAAACTTCATGTCGAAGCGGGTGTCAGGCTTATCGGAGCCATAATATTTCATGGCGTCGGCCCAGGTCATGCGGGGGAATTGGCCTTCGAGGTCAACTGAGCGGATTTCCTTGAAGAGATGTTTGGCCATTCCTTCAAAAAGGTTGATTACATCGTCTTGCTCCACGAAGCTCATTTCGCAGTCGATCTGAGTGAATTCGGGCTGGCGGTCAGCGCGGAGGTCTTCGTCGCGGAAACATTTAACGATTTGGAAGTAGCGGTCCATTCCGCTGACCATCAGGAGCTGCTTGAGAGTCTGGGGCGACTGGGGAAGGGCATAGAACTGTCCGGGATTCATTCGCGAGGGGACAACGAAGTCACGTGCGCCCTCGGGAGTGGAGCCGACGAGCATGGGGGTTTCAATTTCGAGGAAGCCCTTTGAGTCCAGATAGCGGCGCACTTCCATGGTCATCTTATGGCGCAGCTCGAGGTTAGCGCGCACGTTAGGGCGGCGCAGGTCAAGATAGCGGTAACGCATGCGGAGGTCGTCGCCGCCGTCAGTGTCTTCCTCAATGGTGAAGGGAGGGGTGAGGGCCGAGTTCAGAACGGTCATTCCGGAGGCTATGATTTCAATGTCGCCCGTCGGGAGATTGGGGTTTTTGGAGGTTCGTTCTTCAACTGTTCCTTCCACTTGGATAACCCATTCGCGGCCGAGCTTAGAGGCAGCTTCGGCCAGGGCGGCGTTGCTTTCATCGGTGAATACAATCTGGGTGATGCCATAGCGGTCACGAAGGTCCACGAAGGTCATGCCGCCCATTTTGCGTGCGCGCTGAACCCAACCGGCCAGGGTTACGTGTTTGCCCTTGTCTTGGAGGCGGAGTTCACCGCAGGTGTTCGTTCTGTACATCTTTATCTTATATTATTTATGAATTAGCAATGAGCAATAGTTTTGTTCTAAACAATATGCAAAGTTAATACATTTTTTTGCAAAATGCAAATTTTATTGTTAAGACATAAAAAAAGTGGCGCGTCATCTCGACGAGCCACCCTCACGGATTTTACGGTAGTACTTAAATGCTATTATTCGTTATGTCTAAGCCTATGTATGGTTACACTTAAAATGAAAAAGATACTTATTAAAAAACTCTCTTGTTTTGTTTGACGATGCAAAGTTACGTCATATTTTTTCAAAAGTCAAGTAAAAATGCTTTATAACATAAAATGTGATTTTGAGCATAATTTGCTATTTTATCGTAAAAGTAGACGTAATAAAGCTTAAAAATGCTGTTTTTATGTCATTTTGCAAGCATTTTAGCTATGAAAAGAGGGTTTTTGTTGTAATGTTAAAAAGTGTTATATATTCGTGTGACCCGTATTTTTTGACCTTTTATACGATTTCTGCCCATAATTTCGACTATTTTATCGGCTTCGTCGCGCGGAACGGCAACCAGTGCGCGATGGTCATGAAGGGCTATTTGTCCGACCTGTTCACCCCTGAGTCCGCAAACCTTGGTCAGGGCGCCGACAATGTCGCCTTTTGAGAGTTTTTCTTTTTTTCCGGCATGAAAAAATAGGGTGGCCAGTTCGGGTGTCCAGCTTTCAGGCGCGGCAGTAGGTTCCCATGTTGCGGCATCAGCAATCGGTTCTTCGCCCGGACCGATGATATAGTAGACGGAACCGGTTGCACCCATTCGGGCAGCGCGTCCGTTGCGGTGAGTGCCTGTTTCGGCACCGACGGGCAGATGATAATGAATAACGGAGCCTACGGCGGGAATATCAAGTCCGCGGGCCGCAAGGTCTGTCGCAATCATGATTGGGGTAGTCCCGTTAGTGAAGAGGTCAACGGCCGTTTCGCGTTGCTGCTGGTCAAGGGCGCCATGATAGAGTATGGCGGGGAAGCCCCCTTTCTTGACGTATTGAAACACTCGCTCGGCGCTTTCCCGATGGTTGACAAACACCATTGTGCGCTCATGGGGCAGCCGCAGGAGCAGGGCCTTGAGGGCCGGGAGCTTGTCGGCCTCGGCTGAGGCTACGTTGAAGAGCTCCAGGTCAGGTTTGATGGCTTCCGAGCTATAATCGAGCTCCAGATTCTCTGCAAGGTTGATGAATTCGGGGAATTCCTTAAGGCGGGTGGCCGAAGTCAGAATCAGCATTTTGACGTTGCGCATGGCGCTGACCAGGCGGCGCATTTCATCGCTGAATCCTAACTCCAGGGATTTGTCATATTCATCGAGCACCAGGGTCTTGACGCTTCGCAGGTCAATGTTGCGTCGCTGCAGATGGTCTAAGAGGCGCCCGGGAGTAGCTACGATAATGTCAGGGGTCTTTGCCTCCAGTGAGCGTTTCTCCTCAAGCATGGAGTGGCCGCCATAGAGTGCGCTGATTCTCATTCCGGGGGCGAGAGAGGCCAGGACCTTGGTGATTTGCAGGGCCAATTCACGTGCTGGCGCAAGGACTACTGCTTGCACTCCCTTGTCATTGCCGGGGTTGACTCGCCGCAGAAGCGCCAGAGCAAAAGCCAGGGTCTTACCCGAGCCCGTCGGCGCTATGAGGGTAACTGTCTGCGCCCGTAGGGGCAGTTCGGCCAGTTTGCTTTGCATCGGGGTGAGATGCTCAACATTCATTCGCTCGCGGGCATTTTTGATTATTTCTTTCTTTTCCATAAAACTATAACAAGTTTTGCAGGGCGACGGTTTTTTTTCGGGTTTATGGTTTCGGGTTTATGGTTTATGGTTTATGGTTTGTGGTTTATAGTTTAGTGTTTAGTGTTTAGTGTTTATGGGGGTTATAAGATTTATAAGATTTATAAGATTTATAAGGGCGGGCAGTTATATTCTGTATTTTGTATTTTATAATTTTGTATTTTTAAGAGAGGATTTCCTGGAGGATGGCAACGGCGTGTTCAACGCTGTCGACGGAGTTGAAGACAATTGAGCGGCGGGCGCCGTTTTGACGGAATTGACACTCCTTGGGGTTTTGAGCGGCATAGGCCACGATGCGTCCAAACATCGGGCTCTGATAGTAGGCCTGGTTAGAATCATCAACGAAGTAGAGATACATCTTACCCTGCTTCAGTGAGACTTTCTCTATGCCGAGTCGACGTGCGAGTCGCCTCAGGCGCGGCACTCTGAGGAGTTCGGCGGCCTGTTGGGGAATGCGCCCGAATCGGTCACGCAGGCGGTCAGCAAAGGCTTTGAGGTCAAGTTCGCGTTCAATTCCGTCCAGTTCCTGATAGAGGGCAATGCGTTCGCGGTCCTGAGGCACATAATCGGCAGGGAGAAGAAGCTCCATGTCAGACTCGATGGTGCAGTCGGCCACGAAGTCTTGCTCTTCAGGGTTAACGTCCTTGAACTCGTCGGCAAACTCCTCGGTGCGCAGTTCGGTGACGGCCTCCTTGAGGATGCGCTGATATGTTTCATAGCCCAGGTCGGCGATGAATCCGCTTTGTTCGGCTCCGAGGAGATTTCCGGCGCCGCGAATGTCGAGGTCCTGCATGGCAATGTGGATTCCCGAGCCGAGGTCTGAGAAGCTTTCAATGGCCTGGAGGCGTCGACGAGCCACCGGGGTCAGAGTAGCTCCCGGAGGCACGGCCAGGTAACAGAAGGCCTTGCGGGCAGAGCGTCCGACTCGTCCGCGCAGCTGATGGAGCTCACTGAGGCCGAAGTTTTGAGCGTTATATATTATAATGGTGTTGACATTGGGCATGTCAATTCCGCTCTCAATGATTGTCGTAGAGAGCAGAACGTCATAGTCATGGGCGGCGAAGGCCACAATCTCCTTTTCGAGTTTCTCGGGGGGCATCTGTCCGTGGCCAACGACGGTGCGGGCATCGGGCACCAGTCTTTTGACGGTGTTCTCCAAGTTGTAGAGTCCCTCGATGCGGTTATTGACAATGAAGACCTGGCCGCCGCGGCTCAGCTCAAAGTTGATGGCGTCGGCAAGAAGCTCGTCGGTCATGGTGCAGACGTTGGTCAGGATCGGGTAGCGGTTAGGCGGGGGAGTGGTGATAGCGCTGAGGTCACGCGCGCCCATCAGAGAGAATTGCAGGGTGCGCGGAATCGGGGTCGCGCTCATGGTCAGGGTGTCAACGTTGACTTTCAGCTCCTTGAGTTTTTCCTTGACGGCTACTCCGAATTTCTGTTCTTCATCAACGACGAGCAGCCCCAGGTCCTTGAATTTGACCGTCTTGCCAATGAGTTTGTGAGTTCCGACGATGATGTCAATTTTTCCGTCGGCAAGGTTTTGGAGAATCTCCTTGACCTGCTTTGGGGTGCGGGCACGGCTGAGGTAGTCAACCGTGACGGGGAATTCCTTAAGTCGTTCTTTGAACGTCTGGTAATGCTGATAGGCCAGGACCGTAGTGGGGACCAGTACGGCGGTTTGCTTTCCGTCAACTGCAGCCTTGAAGGCGGCGCGGATGGCTATTTCGGTTTTTCCGAAGCCTACGTCGCCGCAAATCAGACGGTCCATGGGGCGGGGCGATTCCATATCGGCCTTGACGGCTTTCGTGGCGGTCAGCTGGTCAGGAGTATCTTCATAAATGAAGCTTGCTTCGAGTTCCTGTTGCAGGTATCCGTCGGGCGAGAATTGATAACCCTGCTCCTGGCGGCGACGCGAATAGAGGGAAATGAGGTCGCGGGCAATGTCTTTGAGCTTTGACTTGGTTCGCTCCTTCATTTTGTTCCACGCTCCGGAGCCGAGTTTGCTTATTCGGGGTTCTACTCCTTCTTTTCCGCGATATTTGCTGAGTTTATGGAGCGAATGGAGCGAAACGAAGATGGTGTCGCCATTAAGATAGGTGAGCTTGATCATCTCCTGCATCTTGCCGTTGATTCCGGCAGTGCGCACCAGTCCGGCGAACTTGCCGATGCCATGGTCTGAATGGACAATATAGTCACCCGGCTCAATGGATGAGAGCTCCTTGAGGCTCAGGGCGAGTTTGCCGGAGCGTGCGCGGTCACTCTTGAGCGAGTACTTATGGAATCGGTCAAAGATTTGATGGTCAGTGAAGATGCATGACTTGGTCAGATGGTCAACATAACCGCTATGGATGGTGCCGATAACGGGGATGAACGAAATCTTGTCGCCGCGTTCGCTGAAAATGGCGCGCAGGCGTTCATGTTGCTTCTCGCTGTCAGAGAGAATGTAGATTTCATAACCTTCCTCTTGGAGGCGGGTGAATTCCTGGCCAATGATGTCAAAGTTCTTGTGATAGACGCCCTGAGGGGAGCATTGCCAGTCAATATGAGCGGCGGCCGCCGGGGGGATTTCCGAGTCAGTGAAGAAGAGTTGGCGGAACCCATTGAGGCTTGCGGTAAAAGCATCGGGGTCAATGAGCTGCTTCATGGCGTCGGCATCGCCCGTCTCGGCGTGTTGGGCAAATGCCGAGAAGCTTTCGGCACAAACGGCGTTTACGCGGTCAATGAGGTAGTTTGCCGAGTCATGCATGGCAATGACAGAGGCGGAATGGAGAAAATCAGTCAGCGCTCCTCCGGCGGCCTGTTCGCCGACGTTTGCCGAGAGGTCAATCGCCGTCAGCTTTTCTTCAGAGAGCTGAGTCTCGACGTTGAAGCGGCGGATGGAGTCAATTTCGTCGCCAAAGAAGTCAATACGGAAGGGCATTTCCGAATTGAAGGCATAGACATCCAGAATGGAGCCTCGCACGGCAAAATGTCCCGGCTCAAAGACGTAGTCCTCCTGCGAGAATCCGTTGGTGCGGAGCCATTTGAGGATTTCCGTCTGCTTATAATCCTTTCCGGATTCAAGGCGCAGGGTGTGTTCGCCTACTTGCACGGGGGAGGGGACCCTTTCAGCTAAGGCCTCAGGATAAGTCACCAGGAAGCGGAGCTTTGACTTGGGGTCATAGAGGCGGTTGGTTGCCTCAACCCGGAGAATCTGCGATGGCGGGTCAGCCTGGCCGTACTTGATGTGTCGCTTATAGCCGGAGGGGAGAAAGGCCACTTCTTCTTCGCTGAGCAGTCGGCAGAGGTCGTGATAGAGATATCCGGCGTCGTCAACCGTATCGGCAATGACTATCATCGGCTGGCGTCGGCCGGTCTGAGAGAGCATTACGGCTGAGGCCGATCCGGCGAGCCCATAGACGCCTACTGTCTTGGAGTCAGTCAGCGCCGCACGGAGAGCCTTGATTCGTGATTGCGACTCGGGAAGTTTCATTCTGCTGAGAGGAGCTTGTCATACTCCTTGCGGTTAGAGAGAATGCGGATAGCCTCCTGCAGGGGGCGGTTAAAGCGCAGGGTGGCTTCAATGGCTCCGGCGCGGTCATAATAGCGGGCCACTATGTTATCCGTCAGGATATAGGATATGGGCTCGCGGTTAAGGTTGAGGTCGCTGCGGATGTCGCGTTTGAGTGATTGCTCCAGGGATTGGATATTGGCGTTGACGGAGTCATTGAGGTATCCTTCGTCGTCAATGACCTTGCGGAGGGCTTCCAGGGCCTTGGGATAGTCATTTTCATACTCAAGATTTTGGGGGACAATGAACTCAACGAAATCATTGAAGATGGAGTCTGTGATTTCAAACTGTCCGGCGGGGCAGATTGTGGGGTTCAGAGCGGCGAACCGGGTAGCATAGTCAATGTCGATGCCCTCAGACTGCAGGGTATAGAGAAGACGGTTAGAGCGCAAGGGGTCGGCTTTGACGTCGGGGGTTATGCCCCCGCCGTCGCGCACCTGGCGTCCGTGAAGGGTCTTGTAGACGGTGGTCAGCGAGTCAGGGGTGCGGGCCACTGAGCCGTCGGAGTTGCGGCGGCTATAATCAATGGCCTGGATGAGGCGCCCGGAGGGGATATAATATTTGGCTACGGTTATTTTGACATATGCGTCATAAGGGAGCTGGCGCGAGGTCTGAACCAGACCTTTGCCATAGGAGCGATTGCCGATGATTACTCCGCGGTCAAGGTCCTGAATTGCTCCGGCAAGGATTTCAGCGCTTGAGGCTGATGACTCGTCGATGAGCAATGCCAGGGGGAGCTTGGGCGCGATGGGTTTATGTTCGGTCTTGTAGACTTTTTCGTTTTCAGAATTGCGTCCGCGGGTGCGCACGATTTCAGTGCCCTTGGGGAGGAAGAGCCCGGCAATATTGACGGCACTTTCCAGGAGTCCGCCGGGATTTCCACGCAGGTCCAGGACGAGCGATTGTGCTCCCCGGTCAAGCAGCTGAGTCAGGGCTTTCTTAGTCTCGTTGAAGGCATTGTCAGTAAAAGAGGTCAGGGAGATGTAACCGATGTTATTTTCGGGACCGACGAGGCCGAAGTAGGGCACCACAGGGGTTTTGATTTTTTCGCGGACAATCTCAAAAGTCATCAGCGAGTCAGCGGCATAGGGGCGGCAGACGTCAACCGAGAGGTGAGTTCCGGGGGTTCCGCGCAGGAGGTCACTGACGGTCTGTACGGTGTGTTTGGGTGTAATCTCCGTAGTGTCGATTCGCAGGATGATGTCGCCGGCAATGATTCCGGCCTTTTTGGAGGGGGTGTTGGCATAAGGTTCGGAAAAGCGGATGCGTCCGTCGCGTCCCTTATTTATTATGGAGCCTACGCCGCCATACTCTCCTGTGGCCATCCGTGAGAGTTCCTCGGAGTCCTCACTGGGAAAATAGTTGGTGTAGGGGTCAATTTCGTCGAGCATGGCGTAGATGGCCGTGTCGATGGCTTTTTTAGCGTCAAGGGTGTCGACATAGTTCAGCTGCACCTCCTTGAACAGGGAGGCAAAGATGTCGAGGCTCTTTGATATTTCGTTGGCGGAGCTGTTGAGCTGAGCCATGGAGGGAATTGACGCTGAGGCCGCGATGGCGGCAAGTATGAGAGAAGATTTCAGGCGATTCATATTTTTATATGCTTTGAGGGCGAAGATTCGCAGTTAGAGTAATCAAGGGCGGTAATGACGTAGACTCCCGGTTCGGTGGCGGTGAATGTGGGCTGATAAGTGATGCAGCGGATAGCCTCGGGGTTTTCAATGTCAATGTCATTTTTTGAGCGGAAGTGGTAAACGACCCATCGGCGTGCCTCGGGGGCGGCATCCCAGGATATTACTTTTCCATTGAGCCGCGGCGAGGGAGCGGAGGCGGGCTCGACGTCTTTCCAGAGGTACTCGGGGACGATTGCTTTGGAGCGGTAGGCCGATTTCCGAAGCGCGTCGGCCACAGTCTTGACTGAGGCGGCATACCACCAGCAGTGGCCCTGCACGGCATCGTCATGTTCAGCGGCGAGGGCGAGTTTGCGGTCCAGTTCGCTGAATTGGGCTGTTTTTTCTGCATCCTGGCCAATGTAGATGTGGCGTCCGTGGCCCTGTCCGGCCCACCAGTGGCAGAGCTCGTCATAAGGAGCGGTGCGATGGCTGATAGGCCAATAGAGCTGAGGAATCTGATAGTCAATCAGTCCGAGTCTGGCCCAGCGGGGCACGTCGGCATACAGTGCGTCATAGCCCTGCAGGCCGCCGGTGCGGCTCCCGGTAGGGTCAGTCGAGGCGTTGCGCCATATGCCGAAGGGGCTTATGCCGAAGCGCACCCAGGGCTTGACCTCGGATATGGTTTTGCTGACGTCGCTGATCAGTTGTTCAACGTTTTGGCGGCGCCAGTCGGCCTTTGAGAGTTTTGAGCCGGAACGGCGATAGTCTGCGCCATCGTTAAATTCCAGTTTAGCCTTGGGGTAGGGGTAGAAATAGTCGTCAAAGTGGATTCCGTCAACGTCATATCGGGTCAGGATGTCGCGAATCACCCGGCAGAGGTGGCGCCGGTTATCTTCCTTGGCGGGGTTGAAATAATACATTCCGTCAAAGAGGACAAAGAGCTCCGGGCGCTTCTTGAGCAGATGGCTTGCGGGAACTGTTTCCTTCACCGCGGGACCGCGATAAGGGTTAAGCCAGGCATGGAGCTCCATTCCGCGCTTATGAGCTTCCTCAACCATGAATTCCAGGGGGTCCCACATGGGTGACGGTGCCTTGCCATAAGCTCCGGTTAGCTGAGCGCTCCAGGGCTCGATGTCTGACTTATAGAAGGCGTCAGAGCGTGGACGGACCTGAAAGAACACGGCATTGATTCCGGCGCGTTCAAGCTCATCAAGCAGGCGCGTCAGATACTGTTTGTTTTCCGCCGTTGAGCGCTTGTCATAGCCCTGATAGATGGTTTGAATCCACGCTCCGCGGAAGTCATACTTAGAAGTGGCGGCACTCGCAGAGAGTGTCGCCAGAAGGAGTATTAACGCCGAAAGAAGGCGTTTACTTAGAGAATATTGACTTATATTGTTCAAGTAATTCTTTAAACTTAGCATCATCACGAATGGGGCTTACGTTTACTCGCCCGTCGGAATTGAGAGTCCAGTCATAATAGTTGGCATAGCCGGCCTTGAGGGCATCCTCCATGCACTCCAAGGCGCGCTGTTTGCGTCCGGCCCATGCATAGAAGCAAGCGCCGAGATAGTGGTTATGTCCGTCGCCGTCAGGCTCCTTGAGGCAGGCTTCCATCCATTCTACGGCCTTGGCGGTCTGCCCGTTGAAGAGTTGAGCAAATCCGAGCATTGAGCCAATCTGTTCGGGATGGTCAAGCTCCAGCTCACAGACGCGTGTATAGAGTCCCTTGGCGGCCTTTTGCTGATTGAGGAAGTCATTCATCACCCAGGCGCGCAGCAGATAATTCATCGGCTGATAAGGTTCAGCCATGATTATTTCGCCCAGCAGCGCCGAGGCATCCTTAGCCTTCTTCTGGTCAGTCAGAATCAGGGCTTTTTCAACCATGGCGTCGCTATTATCGGGCAGGATGTCAAGGGCGCGGTTAATTGAGAGCATGGCCTTGTCCGTTTGCTTGAGGGCACGCTGAATGCGGGCGCGGACGGTGAAGTAACGCGCGGGGTCATCCTCGTCGGTATACTTTGCCAGGGCGGTATCGACCTCGTCGAGCGCGGTTTCATAATCTCCTAATGCATAGTAACATTCGGCCAGTGAGCAATAGAGGCCGGCATAATTATAGAGATTCTCCGAGATAATATATTTGAAATCGGCAATAGCGGCTCCGTAATGATAATGAGAAGCGGCGATTGACCCGCGCAGGAAGTAATAGAGCGGCTGACGGGGAGCCTGGCGGATGGCGCCGGAAAGTCCGGAGGCAACGGCGGGATAATTCGTGTCAGCAAGCTCTACGAGGGCCGGGAGAGCCTTTGCATTGTCGGCATCAGTGGCCATGGCCAGGAGCAGATCGTCAACGGCGCCGTTATAGTCGCCCATGATTTGCTTGACCTTGGCGCGGCGAATGAAGGCATTGCTGTCAGAGGGGGTGAGGGCCACAGCCTTTTCCATATATTCTCCGGCCAGGCCTACGTTATTTTCCTTTGCGGCAACCAGGGCGAGGCCGAAGAGGGCCTCCTGGCTGCGGGAATTGATGCGCAGGAGCTTGGAGAAGTCAGCCTTGGCTTCGGTCAACTGGTTGAAGTCATATTCGATGCGTCCGCGCAGATTGAGCATGGCGGTGCTCGTCGGGTCAATGTTCAGAGCCTGAGTGGCTTCCGGAAGAGCCTGCGCATAGCGCTTGAGTTCATAGTAGCACTCGGCGCGCAGGGCATAGATTGAGAATCGGAGGTCAGAATCTGACTCCGGGCAGTACTTCACGGCGCTGTCAAGGTCCTCAAGGGCGCGGAGATAGTCGCCATGGTTATAATACTCATTAGCACGGCGGAACAGTACTTCGTAATCCTTATAGTTTTCGCGTAGCATCTCTTCGTAGGCTTGCATGACGGCGCGATTGAAGTCGGCGGCTTGCGGGGCCTGGGCAAACGCTCCGGAGGCAATTGCGAGAGCGAAGAGGGGAGTGATGAAATAGCGTTTCATATCTTTAATTGGTTAATTATTTGGACAATAGAGGCCGCAAAGAGGGCTGCGGTTTCAGTTCTCAGGCGTGAATCGCCAAGGCTGACGGGGATAAATCCGTTTTCAAGGGCGAGATTGACCTCGGCGGGAGAGAAGTCACCCTCCGGGCCGATGAGGATGCATACGTCGCTGCCGGGACGGAGCTCGCGGCTGAGCAGACGGCGTTCAACCTCGTCGGAGCAATAGCAGATGAAGCGCTGAGAGGCCGTCGTCGACGTGATTACGCGGCTGATGGGAGTCATCTCGTCAATGCGGGGCATTGAGGCTTTCAGCGATTGCTTCATTGCGGAGACGGCGATTTTTTCCAGTCGTTCAATCTTCAGCTCCTTGCGTTCGGAGCGGTCGCCGCGCAGGGGAATCAGGCGGTTGATGCCCACTTCCGTGAGCTTTTCCATGAGCCATTCCATGCGGTCCAGATGCTTTGTTGGCGCAACTCCGATGGTCACTTCAAAGTTCCAGGGAAGGGGTTCTTCGCGCCGGCTCAGAATCTCGACTTGCGCATGTTTGGGATGCGCCTCAAGCAGGCGACAGGAGTAGACTCCCCCGCGCCCGTCAATGACCTCTACAGGGTCGCCGGGCTGGCGGCGAAGCACTTTGACGCAATGATGTGACTCTCCCTCGGGGAGTACCGGCGTCACGGCTATCTCCGGGGCATAGAACTGAATCATGAAACGTAGCCTGAGGGCATTTCTGCTTCTTCGGAAATCTCTGAAGCAGTAGCTTTTGACCGGGTATCTTTAAAGATGAACATGAAGAGCAGGCCGACAATCAGCGCATAGGCGGCAAAGATGTACCAGCAGGTGCGCCATCCGGCGAGTTGAAGCTCGGGAGTAGGCTGCGAGTAGACGAAATGGTTAACGACATACATTGCGGAAACAGTGCCTATCGTGGCGCCGAAGCCGTTGGTCATAATCATGAACAGACCCTGGGCGGAGCTGCGGATTGAGGGCGAGGTTTCCTGGTCGACATAGAGGCCGCCGCTGACGTTGAAGAAGTCAAAGGCGATGCCATAGATAATGCAGCTGAGAACGAGCATCCAAACCCCGTCAGAGGGATTGCCGGCACCGAAGAGGCCAAAGCGGAGCACCCATGCAAACATTGACATCAGCATCACGCCCTTGATTCCAAGACGCTTGAGGAAGAAGGGAATCAGCAGGATACACAGGGTTTCAGAACACTGGGAGATGGCGATGATGGCGTTGGCGTTACGTGCGGCCCAGGCATCGGCATATTCGCTGATATTGCTGAATGACTGGATAAACGTGTTGGCATATCCATTGGTAATCTGCAGCGAAACACCCAAGAGCATACTGAAGAGGAAGAAGATAGCCATCTTTTTCTGCTTGAAGAGGGCAAAGGCCTTGAGGCCGAGTTTGTCAGCCATTGAGGCGTTATTGTCAGCCTTTGAAACGGGGCAATCAGGCATCAGCAGCGAGTAAGCGGCCATCAGCAGGCTGATAACAGCCGAAGTGATAAACTGCCAGTAAGAGTTCTGGAACGAAACGCCTTCAAACGACATGAAGTTAACAAAAAGCATTGCGCAGATAAAGCCGATGGTGCCCCAGATTCGGATTGGGGGGAAGGCCTTGACAGTGTCAAGCCCGGCCTTGTTCAAAGCGTTGAATGCCACGGAATTGTTCAGCCCGATAGTAGGCATAAAGAAGGCTACGGAGAGGGAATAGAGAGTCAGCAGCGGAGCCAGGTGAATCTGATGGGCCATCAGGCAGTAAATGCCGGCGGAACCCATGAAGAGGCCGCCTAACAGATGGCAGAGGCTCAGCATTTTCTGAGCGGGAATCCAGCGGTCAGCAATGATGCCGACGAGCGACGGCATGAAGAGCGAAACTATGCCTTGCATGGCATAGAACCAACCAATGCTTTCGGCGAATCCGCTTCCGGCGAGGAAACTGCCCATGGAGGTCAGGTAAGCACCCCAGATGGCAAACTCAAGAAACCCGAGAAGGGAGAGTTTGAATTTTACTAATCCCATAAATTATAGTCTTCGTTTTTTTTATTAATAATTTCAGTTAAGCGAGCCGCCTCTTCATAATCTTCACGCTCTTCGGCGGCCGAGCGTAGTTTTTCGAGTTCTTCAATTGGCAGGTCATCGTCAGATGGCGGAACTATGGTTAAGTCCTTAGTCTCCTCCTGAGGATGAGCAATGTTGCTTTCATCCAGGATGAATCCACACTCATTCAGGATTTCCCGGGTGGTGTAAATCGGGGCTCCCGTGCGCATTGCAATGGCGATGGCATCAGAGGTGCGCGAGTCAAATTTTATGCGCCGTTCGCCATCAGTGAAGCTGATTTCCGAATAGAAAATTCCGGCTTCAAACTTATGGATGAACACCTCGACATTGGCAATGCCGTAAGCCATGGCAAACGAGGCAAAAAGGTCGTAGACCAGGGGGCGGGGTGTTGTTTTATGCTCCATTCGTGAGGCAATTGCCCGGGCTTCGGATTCGCCGATAACCACGGGAATCTTCACCGGGCCATCTGTTTGCTCAAGGATGAGCGCATAAGCCCCTTGTTTGATTTGGCCAACGCTCAGCCCCATTACTTTCAGTCGGATTCTGCTGTCGCTCATATGGTTGATTTAAAGGGTAATAACTCCGCTGCCATAGCAGATTCGTTTATCAGGGGAATAAATCACGGCATATTGGCCCGGGGCGATGCCCTGAACCTTCTGTTCGCTTTCAATGATGTATTTCATGTCGTCGACCTGAGAGAGGCGGGCGCGCATGAATTCGGGCGTATGGCGGTTTTTGAAGCAAATCTCCGTGAGCTCCGGATTTTTGGTAATCCAGTGCATTTCGTCAACGTGGATAGTCTTGCCATACTGTTTTTCGGTGTCATATCCGTTGGAGACATAGATAACGTTATCCTCAACGTTTTTGCGCACCACATACCATGGCCCGCCACTGAGACCCAGGCCCTTTCGCTGGCCTATGGTGTGAAACCAGTAGCCGCGGTGAGTGCCGAGTTTTCGACCCGTTTCAAGTTCAACTATTGCTCCGGGTTTTTCGCCTAAGTGGCGACGGATAAAGTCGTTATAGTTAATGTTTCCAAGGAAGCAGATGCCCTGACTGTCGCGGCGGAAGGCATTGGGCAACTTGGCTTCAACGGCCAGCTGGCGCACGCGGCTCTTGGGCAGGTCACCGATGGGAAACATGGCATGGGCAAGCTGCGGATAAGTGATACGCGCCAGGAAGTCCGTCTGGTCCTTGACGGGGTCAGGGGCGGTGCCCAGATAGGTCAGTCCGTCGGGACCGACAAGGGTCGTCGCGTAATGGCCGGTAGCTGTTTTGTCAAATTCATGTCCCCAGCGCTCGTCGAAGTATCCGAATTTGATGATTCGGTTACACATAATGTCCGGATTGGGCGTCAGTCCGGCCTTGACAGTGCGCAGCGCATAGTCCATGACGTGGTCCCAATATTCCTGATGGAGGGAGACCACTTCAAAGGGGAGATTGTAATGAGCCGCTATGTAGCGACACATTTCTATGTCTTCATCGGCCGAGCAGTCGCCCTCGCCCGTATCGAGTCCGATGCGGATATAAAAGAGCGTGATGTCATGGCCTTGTTCAACCAGGCGATGAACGGCTACGGCGCTGTCAACGCCTCCGGAAATCAATGCTGCAATCTTCATAATCCGGCAGATTTTACTAAGTTTTCACAATTGGCCGTCAGATAACTGATTGGAATCAGGCGTGACGTGATAATCATGTTCGGGTCAGTCATGTAGACCGACGGATTGGCGCGGAGGTCAAAAAGGGTCTCCGCATTTGGCAGGGCAACGGCGCGCCATCCCTGAGGGAGATTCTTGGTGGAGTCCCACCAGCTTTGGTCGGGCGTTCCCGCACATATCAGAATTGGCTGAATGAGCCCGGCCTCCGTCAATTTATTGACCGAGATATTGGCTGAGAAGAAGACGCGCTCAGTGCGTCCTGCCTCGGGGCGTTCAAAGATGAGAATATAGGTCTGAATGCCTGGAATTGTGTCATTAAGGTTTGATTTATTGCCGTTTATGTCAAAAACTTCAAGCGAAGGTATAGGGTTGCCCTCGGTGGAGTTTTTAATTGACATGGCCTGGCCGAGGTAGTTTGCTCGCTCTTCATGGTTAAACTTCTTAAAGACAGCGGCGGCCTCGGCAAAGGAGAGGTAAACCTCAGGCGAGAAGGTTGAAGTAGTGTCAGAATAGAACTGCGCCCGGGCAATGTTGAGCAAGGTGCGGAAATCGTCGGGCTTCTTTTGAGAGTTCTTGATCAGGACGTTGATGCTGGTAAAGACCGTGTCGGCCTGGGCATGGGGAATGAATGACGCGAAGTCAGCGATGGTTTCGGCCATACGAGCCTTGGAGCTATAGGCGCTCTTCCAGGGGCATCGGTCCCAGAAATGTTCTACAATATAATTGGCTCTCGGGCGGCCAAAGGGCAGTGCTTCAGGCGCCGCCGGATAGGGGAACCATGTGTCGGCTGAAGCAACAAATGCAGAAATTAATGTTAATATGCTGATTATTATACGATTCATGAGTATATACTTTTTTCAATCTGCAAAATTAACAAAAAATCTGCAACCCCCCAAATTGTTATCCTTAAAAATAATTAAAAGAAGAGCCGCCCACAATGAAGTGAGCGGCCCGGAGTTTGCTTAATGGGAATGGGATTAGCCCTTGATAGCAGCGATGCCGGGGAGGATTTTGCCCTCGATGGCTTCGAGGAGGGCGCCGCCGCCGGTTGAAACATAGCTGACTTCGTCGGCCAGGCCAAACTTGTTGACGCAAGCAACTGAGTCGCCGCCGCCAACCAGAGAGAAGGCGCCATTCTTGGTAGCTTCAACAACAGCATCGGCAATTGCGCGAGAGCCGCCGGTGAAGTTGTCGAATTCAAAGACGCCGGCAGGACCGTTCCAGAGGATGGTCTTGGCGGGGAGAATTGCGGCCTTGAAGAGTTCGCGGCTCTTGGGACCGGCATCCATGCCTTCCCAGCCTTCGGGGATTTCCATTACGGAGCAGATCTGAGTGTCGCAGTCGTTTTTGAAAGCATTGCCGGCAACGCAGTCAACGCCCAGCACGAGGTTCACACCCTTTTCCTTTGCCTTCTTCATGATGTCGAGGGCGAGGTCGAGCTTATCGGTTTCGCAGATTGAGTCACCGACGTTGCCACCCATAGCCTTGGCGAAGGTGTAGGTCATGCCGCCGCAAAGAATCAGGTTGTCAACCTTGTCCATGAGGTTCTCGATGATGCCGATTTTGGTTGACACCTTGGAGCCACCCATGATTGCGGTGAAGGGACGCTTGATGTCGCTGAGGATATTGTCAACGGCCTGCACTTCCTTTTCCATGAGGTAGCCGAGCATCTTGTCTTCCGGCTGGAAGTTGTCAGCGATAACGGCAGTTGAGGCGTGCTTGCGGTGAGCAGTGCCGAAGGCGTCGTTTACATAAACGTCGGCATATGAGGCCAGAGTCTTGGCGAATTCCTTCTGAGCCACTTTCATGGCCTTCTTGGCTTCTTCGTATGCGGGATCTTCCTTGTCGATGCCTACGGGCTTGCCTTCTTCTTCAGGGTAGAAGCGGAGGTTTTCAAGCAGGAGCACTTCGCCGGGCTTCAGGGCAGCAGCCTGGTCAGCAGCCTTGGCGCAGTCAGGGGCAAACTGAACGTCGGTGCCGAGAGCTTTGGCAACTACGTCCTTGATTTGGCCCAGGCTCAGCTTGGGGTTTACTTTGCCTTTGGGTTTGCCCATATGGCTCATGATGATGAGCGAGCCGCCGTCGGCAAGAATCTTTTTCAGAGTGGGGAGTGCGCCGCGAATACGGGTATCGTCAGTAACGTGGCCGTTTTCGTCCAGGGGCACATTGAAGTCAACACGGACAATCGCCTTTTTGCCGGCGAAATTGTAATTGTCGATTTTCATTTTGGTCAGTGAATTGTTTTATTGTTGTTTTGAATCGTTTTGTTTACTTTTTGAGCCGCAAATTTAAGAAAAAATCCCTGAAATATCAATTTTTTCAGTGTTAAAACCTCTAAATTTTCTCAATTGGCTCGTCAGGGGAGTAGTCACGCAGGGCCTTTGTGCCGATTACGGAGTCCCAGAGCATGGGTGAAAGGCCGTTGGCCGGGCGCTTCGTTGTCAGGTTTTCATTGGTGAGCAGTTCACCCTTTTTGATATGTCCGGCGGCCACTATGGCGCGGCGGGCAATGATGAGATTACCCCGCTCGGAGTCAGCGACGGTTTTGTGTTTGTTGCCCAAGGCTTGTTCAACGGTTCGGATGCCGCTAACCATTTCGCGGAGTTCGTCGGGAGTGAGTGATGCTTTATGGTCCGGCCCGGGCAGGGCGCGGGAAAGTGTGAAATGCTTCTCTATGACTGCGGCTCCGAGGGCGACTGCGGCAATCGGAATTGATATTCCGAGGGTATGGTCACTATAGCCAATGGCGCCACATCCGAGTTGGCGCAGGGTTTCCATAGCGCGGAGATTCACGTCGGAGGCGGGAGTGGGGTATTGTGTAGTGCAATGGAGCAGAGTGATTTGGTTGCGGTCAAGTCCGGCATCACAGAGAGCCGTCACAGCCGCGTTGACCTCAGGGAGAGTGGACATTCCGGTTGACAGCACTATGGGTTGACCCTTGGCGGCGATGGCTCGCAGATAAGGGAGGTTAGTGATTTCGCCGGAGGGTATTTTCCAAAAGTCCATGCCGATGTTGGCCAATTCTTCAATGCTTTCCTCATCAAAGGCAGTGGAGAGGAAGCCTATGCCTTGGCGGCGACATTCATCGGCCAGGTCCTTGAAGTCGTCGGCGGTCAGCTCCAGTGCCTTGAGCATGGCAAGCTGAGTGTCGCCTGATGCCGGATCATTCTCCGTTTGATAGATGGCTTTAGGGGCGGATTTGCTGACCAGCTTTTCAGCCTTGAAGGTCTGGAATTTAATGTAGTCGGCACCGGCTTCGGCGGCGACACGAATCATCTCCATTGCGCGCTCTTTTGATCCGCAATGGTTCACTCCTGCTTCGGCTATGATGATGGTCTTCAAGTGTTTAGTGTTTAGTGTTTAGTGTTTAGTGTTTAGTGGGTGAGTTTTATAAGATTTATAAGTCTTATAAGATTTATGAGGGGACTCATTTATTTTGTACTTTGTATTTTTTATTTTGTATTTTTAGCGGGTATGCCGGTGTAGATGCCGGGTTCGAGGATGTCAGTGACTACGGCGGCACACATGCCGATGACTGCGCCGGAGCAGATTTTCACTCCGTTGCGCACACAGGCGTTTGCGCCGATGATGACGTCATTGCCAATTTCAACCGAGCCACATATCGTGGCGCCCGGACCAATGAAGCAGTTTTCGCCAATCATGACGTCATGTTCAATGATTGCGCCGGAATTGATGATGCAGTGTTTGCCAATCTTGGCACCGTTGATTATCGCGCCATGCATTATTGCCGATCCGGCCCCTAACTCCGTCGGGTTGACGCAAGTGGCCGTAGAGGCTATCAGAGTGAGGAATTTATGGCCGGGAGTCAGTCGGTCAATCAGCTGCCGGCGCGCTGTCAGGGAGTCATCGCGGCCTAATGCTACGGCGATATGAATCCATTCCGACGTTGCGGCATCGTCAACGCCTAAATATTCAATCGGCATGCCTTGAACGGGGTGCAGGTCCGTATAGCCCTTTATGGTGATGACCGAGGGTATCATTTGAAGCAGGGAGCGGCAATGTCCGCCGCCGCCAATAAGAGTCAGTTCCATCAGCGATTATATATTTCAGGTTTGTAGCGGCTGAGATTTTCAGGATTGGTAAACCAGTCAATGGTCTTTTCCAGGCCTTGACGGAGGCTCACTTGAGGGCGCCATGGGGTCAGCGAAGTGATTACTCTGTTGTCGCCGCAAAGGCGCATAACTTCGCTTCCTTCAGGGCGAATACGGGCGGGGTCAGTCACGAAGTTTACTTTCTTGCCCATAATGTCGGCAATCATCCGGAGAGTATCTCCCATGGAGATTTCCGTGCCGGAAGCAATGTTGATTTCGCGTCCTTCTATTCCGGGGGCGAGGGCCAGAGCGATGAATCCGCGGCAGGTGTCTTCAACGTAGTTGAAATCGCGTGTGGGCCTGAGGTCGCCACATTTTATTTCAGTCATGCCGGAGGCAATCTGCGAGATGATTGTCGGGATGAATGCTCGCGCGCTTTGTCGCGGCCCGTAAGTGTTAAAGGGTCGGGCAATGACTACGGGCAATTCAAACGCATTATGGAAGCTCAGAGCCAGGGCATCGGCGCCGATTTTCGTGGCCGAGTAGGGGCTTTGAGGCTGTTTGGGGTGTGTTTCAGGAATGGGCACCTCAAGGGCGGTTCCGTAGACCTCGCTTGTTGACGTGACTATCAGGCGCTTTACTCCGGCAGCGCGGGCTGCCTGACAGATGTTGAGGGTGCCTTTGATGTTGGTGTCGACATAGCTTTCCGGGGCTATGTAGCTGTAAGGAATGGCTATGAGTGCCGCCAGATGGAAAATCATTTCACACCCTTGAACCAGTTCGCGGCAGAATGAGGAGTCTCTGACGTCGCCGCTGACAATTTCAAGCGCCGGATGGCTGACTCCTTCAAGCCAACCCCAGTTATTAAATGAGTTATACAGGCAGAGCGCTCTAACCTCATAACCCTCGCGGAGCAGCATCTCCGTCAGGTGTGAGCCGATAAATCCGTCAGCGCCGGTTACGAGTACTTTCATTGCTTTTTCAGGCTGTAAGTGATTGTTTTACCCTCATTTTCAAAGGTCAGGATAACATTTTCGCTCCCTTTTTTATGATAATGAAGAATGTTTTCACCTTTTTTGAGCATACTTTCAACCGGGGGATTGAAATCATATGCAAAGTCGCCGTCGGCCGTGTAGCTGAAGTCAAGGATGATGGTGTTGTCGCCTTGCTTCTTGAAGTCGGCAAAGTGTTGGCGATATTCTTCGTGAGGGTAGGTGGTTACAATGTCGCAGACGGATGTTTGAAATTTGAAGAACATGTTGCGGTCATAGCCGTCCATCTTGACTCCGTCAATGGCGATTTCATCACATTGCCATGTACCGAACCAGAAGCCTATGTTTCCGTTATTATGAGAGCATGAAGTCGCCGCCATCAGGGCTAACGCGGCCACTATCAGAAGGATAAATCTGCGCATGGGGTTGATTTTTTAGTTTTGAAGTTGAAAATCCCGGAATAGGAAACGGAGACGAGAGCGCCGAGATTATTTGTGTAGACAGAATTTCCGGCATCAAAGGCAAGCTGCGCGCCAACTTTCAGTCCGGCCACTGAGCGGGGTCTCCACGTGACTTCGGCCATGGCGCTGAATGAGCCGGTAATCTTGGTTGCCGGAATGAAGATATTGCCGTAATATCGGCGATAGTTGGCCATGGCGCGATAAGAGAGTTCGGGCATGAAGTCGCCCTCAATAGCACCGTGAATTCCCCAGAAGCGATTATGTAGATAGCGGGTGGTGGCGCCGCCGGTGTTTCTGACGGGTTCTACGGCCATTGGGGTGCCGATTGAGAGGCCATAGATTGCATATCCGTTATACCAGGCATTATTATAATAATCATCGGCTCCGGTTGCGCGGTTTTCGTTGAGCAGGGTGCCGGGATGATCGTCATAGTCATAATGAATCGGGCCGCTCTGGTTCATGAACGAGATGAACTCAATGAGAGCGCCGCCCAGGAGGCCGCGCCGGGCCGGTTTCCATTCCAGGCCCCAGAGTCCGTCCCAGCCGTTGAGCTTGCCAACTCCGGAACCGTCCTCCCAGGGCGACTGCATATAGGCCTTGATTTCCGAACCGTCGTGAAGGCGGTAACGCAGGTGTAAATCCCAGTTGCCAACGTGATTACCGACAACGTAAGTTTCCCCCTCGCGAGGCACGAGCATATCAAAGAAGTCACGGAATTTCACTCCATGGCCTTCAGTGCCTTGCATCTGCCCGTTACGGTAATAATGAGTGTAGCCGCCAAACTGGGCGCAGGCCTGCATACCAATGGTGACAGAGAAGTTTTCAGAGGGTTTTGTGCGGAAATAGAGGTTCTTATAGTTATACCACCATCCTTGGTTTATATGATAGTTGAAGTAGTTGTAACGGTCGTCCTGCCAGTGATTATCAGTGCTTTTGTAGTAGCCGATTTCACCTTGAATCTGCACCCATCCCTTGGTGAACGGAATGTTTTGGAAGTCAATGAATCCGGCTCTCGCTCCCGGAATGGGGCGGGTATTGGCGCTTTCTGAGAGGTCGCCGGAGGTGAGCCGCTCGTTGAGGAGCTTTGAGTGAAATTCCTTGAGGCCGACAGTCAGGAACACTCCGCGGAATTTCACTTCGCCATAGAGCTGATGGAGCCATATGTTTGACGTAGACCGGCGGTTGTTGACCCATTGGCCGTTAAATCGCTCATAGGAAATGTCATTTGCCCCTCGGCCAATCCCTTCTGCGGCAAAGGCATAGCTGAACCGCTTGCTCAGGTCAATGGGCTTCCAGACGGCCAAGTCGAGGTTTGCCCCCTTGCCGGAGGTGATGCGGCCATTGCGCAGGGCGCTGACATAGTAAGGGGCAAATGCGTCAGAGCCCGCATTTGCTTCCAGTGAGGCCGAATAATTAATGGTGAAAGGCTCGGCCGCAAGACTCATTGACGCCGCAAGGAGGCAGAGAGCGAGAGTGGTTTTAAATTTCGTCATTTTTCAGATTGGTCATTAATTTGAGGTCATGGCGGAAGTTGCGTGACTGGAGATATTCCTGAAGGAGTTTAACGTGTGACTCCCTGTGGATATCCGTTCCGATGAAGTCAACCATTCCATTCTCAAGCAGTTCCAGGGCTACGGAACGGATTGTCCGCCCGTATCTTCCGGCCAGCGAGAGCAGATTGATTTGAAACATCAACCCCGAGTCATGGAGGTCACGATAACGCTGCGGATTTCCTTTGGCATAATATATATAGCGTTCCGGATGAGCCAGAATGGGGTTAAATCCCTCCATTTTGAGGTCAAAAATCACCGTGTCCATATCGTAGGGTTCCTGGGAGAAGGAGTTCTCAACCAGGAGATATTCTCCCGGCATCGGGGTAAGGTTTCCGGCCTTTAGCTGGCGCAGAAAGAAGTCGTCGAGCCTATATTCGGCGTGCCTGTGAAGTTCAATTTCCAGCCCCTGCCGCTGAATTTCAGCGCGGAGTTCTTCCGTTGGTCCGGCGAGGGTGACAGAGGTGTTTTCAAAGGTGTCTTGAGTGACGTGGGGTGAGGCGAAGACCCTCTGAAAGCCTAATTCCTGCATCTGAGTGAGCAGGGCGGCGGAGGTTTCAGCGTCGGGCGACCCATCGTCAACTCCGGGGATAATATGGCAATGGATATCCGTTTTGAAGGGTAATTCCGGCTTTTTGTGCCTGAAAAGGAAGTCAAACACCATAAGAGAACAGAATAAAGAAGAGAATTACTGCAACGGGAATTACGAGCAGAATGGAGTCTATGCGGTCAAGGATGCCGCCATGGCCCGGAATGAGATGTCCGGAGTCTTTCACGCCACAGGTGCGCTTGATGAGGCTCTCAATCAGGTCACCAAACGTTCCGGCAATGCTGACGGTAAGCCCCGTAAGAGCCAGTGAAACAACTCCCAAGCTGCTGAAATACCCGCTGAAGAGCCATCCGCAAACTCCGGCTATCACTACGGTAAACAGAGTGCCGCCCCAGAATCCTTCCCAGGTCTTTTTAGGCGAGATGCGTTCCCAGAGTTTATGTTTGCCCAGGGCCATTCCGGTCAGATAAGCAAAAGTATCGTTGACCCAGACAAGGATAAACAGCAGCAGGAGCAGATGGGGGCTCAGGCGATAGACGACGGTCATCAGCGCGATGGGCAATGCGATGTAGAGCTGGCTCATCAGCGAGAGTGAAAGAGCAGTCAGGGCGTTGCTCTCCTTGATATAGAGCTGAATAATCAGTCGCAGGACAAGATAGAGCAGAAAAGTGACAATGCCCGGCATAAAGAGCATTCCGGTCCAGGCCGTAACCACCATCAGGGCGGCGCCGACGCAGTCAAGTGAACGCAAGAGCAGTTCGGTAGTGGCCTCCGTCGGCGAGATGGGTTCCGGCTTTGTCATGGTCAGGAACTCATTGACCGCGAGAGTGGAGAGCAACAGCAGCAGAAGCAGAAAGACGAAGGGACCGCAGAGAATGCCGCAAACGATTACGGCCACATAAACCGCGCCGAAAATTGCGCGGGTCAGCATATTAGAATTCATCTTCATCGCTAAAGTCCTTGTTAGAGAGTTCATTCAGCGGGCGCATTACGTTACAGAGCGTTTGCCCCCAATAGGTTGAAAAATCGTCGCGCAGCTGACTGAAGTATTCCAGCTGCTGTTCTAATTCAGAGTTTTTGACGTCTTCCACAAAGTCATACATCACCTGAAAGATGTCGGCCAGAGATTCGCTGACGGTGGCCGCAATCGGGGTGTCAGAGTATTTCATATCTTCATGGAAGGTTTCCAGGTAAGAATCGTCCTCACCAAGCAGGCCTGCAATATTGTCGCGCACCTGATTATAGTAAGCCTCGTCAAGATGCATTGCGTCGAGGGCATATTCCGGGTCAGAATATTGGTCAGCGGAGAGGTCAGTGACGGAGATATAAATTCGCGGGAGCAGACGCACCATCTTTTCAATGAATTCATTGGGGGCAACAGATGGGGCCAGTTCTATGGCTTGGCAAAATTCATTTGCGAGGGCAATGACGGCCAGTTGATTGTTAGAAAGTCGGTTAGTAGCCATAAAGTTTGTGGAGTTTAATATAGTTTGCCACCGGTTCAGGCAGGCGGCTCAACTCTTGGTGGATGTTGTTACGGATTTCAGTGGAGGAGACATCAGTTTGCGGAGCGGAGAGGGCGAAGATTACATTAGAATAACCTGATTCGGCAGGCAATTCGTAGCCGGGACGAGGATAGACAATGATTTGGTAGTCAGAGAGTATCTCCTCATGTTTAAACCATCGGTTGAAGTTCGTCCAGTTGTCAGCACCGATAATCAGTGTAGGATCAAATTCCTCGTTGCGGAGGCGTTTAAGCACATTGACCGTAAACGAAGGGCGCGGCATTGACAATTCGCCGTCCCAGGCCCGCAACCCCGGATAAGGCTCACAGGCCAGGCGGAGCATTTCAAGGCGTTGGGAGTCGTTGGCTCCGGGATGTGACGCATTTTTGAGCGGATTCTCCGGCGAGAGGCTCAGCCATACCTCCGGCAGCGAGTAGTGCTCGCGAAGGTAGTCAGCAAGCCTGATGTGGCCTTGATGAACCGGGTTGAATGACCCTCCGAAGAATCCTATTTTATTCATCAGTCGGCAAGAAATTTGCTGATGGCTTCATCGGCGGCTTTGACGGCCTCAGCCAAGTCATCGTTAATGATGCGTATGTCGTAGGCATTGCCTTGCTCAATCTCGTAGGCGGCGCGTTCAACCCGCTGGCGGATGCTCTCTGCGGAGTCAGTGGCGCGGGAGCTCAGGCGGCGCTGCAGTTCCTCAATGCTCGGGGGCTCGATAAAAAGGGCCAGGGCCTGCTCGCCAAGAAGCTTTTTGACGCGGATGCCGCCGTTGACGTCAATGTCGAGCACAATGTTGCTCCCGGCAGCGGCGATGCGGGTGATTTCTGACTTCAAGGTGCCGTAATATCGGCCCGGATAAACCTCCTCATATTCAAGGAAAGCATCATCGGCAATGGCCTGTTGAAATTCTTCAGTAGAGAGGAAATGATAGTCAACGCCGTTTTGTTCGGCTCCTCGCGGAGCGCGGTTGGTGGCCGATACGGAAAACTGCATGTTCAGTTTTCCCTCTTTCATCAGAGCATTGATGATGGTTGACTTGCCTGAGCCGCTTGGCGCCGAGATTATTATTACTTTTCCAGCCATATGTGTTACATTACGTTTAAGACTTGTTCCTTAATCTGCTCAAGTTCGTCTTTCATCTTGACGACTTGCTTTTGCATATCGGCATGGTTGCTTTTTGAGCCGAGAGTGTTGATTTCGCGCCCCATTTCCTGGCTGATGAAGCCTAATTTTTTGCCCTGTCCGGGAGTGGCAAGGGCCATGGTTTCCGCAAAGTATATAAGGTGCTGGCCCAGACGCTGACGCTCTTCGTTGACGTCGAGCTTCTCAATATAGAAAATCATTTCCTGCTCAAGGCGTCCGCGGTCAATCTGTTCTTTGGTAATGTTTTGCAGTGCTTCCTCCAGGCGGGCATAGATGCGTTCCACCCGCTCTTTTTCCCAGCGGGGAATCTCGGCGAGCAGCTCCGTGATGTTTTTTAATCGGGCAGCGAAGAAGTCTTCGAGTTTCTTACCCTCTTCGCGGCGATGGCTCATCAGGGCTTCAATGGCTTCGTTAAGGGCATTCATGACGGCTTTAGATTCATCGGCATCCACTGTGGAGGTTACCGAATCCGTATGAACCACTTCCGGCAGGCGCATCAGCAGCTGATACCAGTCAGCCGGCTCCGGCAGTCCTAATTCCTTCTGCATCTGTTTGATTTGCTCCATATAAATGCGGGCGGCCTGAGGGTCTATCTTGGTGGTGGTGTCCGTCTGGCCGAGGGTTTCAAAGGTGATGACCAGGTCAATCTTGCCGCGCTCAAGACGTGAGGCCACGAGCCGGCGCATTTCAAGTTCCAGTTCGCGATACGTCGACGGAATGCGTGCCTGCATATCAAACTGCTTGCTATTGAGTGATTTCAGCTCAACGGTGATTTTCTTGCCGGGAATATGTGTGGAGGCTTTCCCGAAGCCCGTCATTGAAAGTAACATATATTAGATGACTGTTTATGTTAGCGCAAAGTTACGAAAAATTTTTTATTTTCCGGTGGCGGTGATGTGGAAGCAACCTTGCTTACGTTCATATTTCACCAGGCATCGGCCCTCGTTCATCATCTGCAGGAGCACCTCGGCGAGCATCCGCTTGAGGTTCACTTCCTCCTGTTTGATTTGGTTGCCTTCGCCCTCCGGGAAGTTAACGTAGCTGATGTCAAACGTGGTTCCGTAAAGGTGGGCGGAATTTTCCGTGGAGTTCACGTTGCGGCGCTTGAGGCGGTTGACGCTCTCCTCCGTGCGCAACAGCGAGGTCACGTTGATTTTGTAATCGCCGCCTCCGTGCTCTTCAAGTTTGAGATTGAAGGCCTCGCCGATGTCATGAAGCAGAAGGGCCGCGGGCTCTACGAGGAAGGGGTAAGAATGAGAGAGCGGGCTGATAGTGAAATCTTTACAGCTTTTCATCTCCACTATGGGGCGAGTTTGCCGCATGATGTCGCGGTTAGTCCGGATAGGGGTAATGCCCAGGTCGCGCGCAAAGGTCAGATGCGCCTCATTGAGGTCATTAAACTGGCGCACATAGTCATAGATCGGCGTAGGCCCATAGGCGGGCGCCGAGCGAGTCGGCTGTGGGTTAGTAACCAGGGGGGTATCACTGACGGGCAATAATTCAACCCGACCGGAACGCACGCAGGTGTAAAGCCCAAATGCGGCCCCGAGAACAATCAAGAATATACTTGTTCGTAAAACTATTTTGGCTTGTCGGTAGTTCATATTTATATGAGAATTTGCAAAATTAATAATTTTTTCCGAAATTTGCAGTATAATTTTAAAAATAATGACACAAACTTCCTCACAACCAAAACAGAGAGTAGTAATCATTGGTGGCGGTTTTGCCGGTCTTAATCTTGTTAAAACGCTGGACCGCAATAAGTTTGAGGTTACCCTCATTAACCGTCACAACTACCATAGCTTTCCTCCGCTTTTTTATCAGATTGCATCATCGGGCCTTGACCCGGGCGACATCTGTTTCCCTCTTCGCCGCGAAATGTTCCGCCGCCTTGACGGCAAGAACATTTCCCTGATCATGGGCAATGCGACGGCCGTTGATGTCAATCGCCATGTCGTCAAGCTGGATGACCGGGAAGTGGAGTATGACAAGCTCGTTATAGCTACGGGTACCACCAATAACTTCTTCAATATGCCTGAACTTCAGCAGGACGTCTACACCCTGAAGTCAGCGCCGCAGGCCATTCGTTGCCGGAATCAGATTCTCTATAATCTGGAGAAGGCCGCTAATGTTACAGACCCCGTGGAGCGCCGCAGGCTCTTGAGCTTCGTCGTTATTGGCGGCGGACCGACGGGAGTGGAAATTGCCGGAGCATTGGGCGAAATGAAACGCTATGTCGTCCCCCGCGAGTATCCGTCTATTCCTCAGGAAGATATGAGGATTCTCCTCGTTGAAGCCGCACCAAAGCTATTGGGCACTATGGACCCCCGCTCAAGTGAGGAAGTGGAGGGCTATCTGAAGCATCTGCTCGTTGACGTCAAAACCGGAGTGGGCATGCAGTCCTATAAGGAAGGAATAGTTCAGCTGGCGGATGGTGAAACGATTGATTCAGATACTGTTATCTGGACAGCCGGCGTAACCGGTGTGAAGCTTGACATTGAGGGTGCTGACATTGAGCGCGGACGCGGCAACCGTTTTGTTGTTGACGGTCAGAATCGCGTCAAAGGCATTGATGATGTTTATGCCATCGGCGATATTGCAATCATGCCTGATGTTGACCCGGCATTTCCCGGCGGACACCCTCAGTTGGCTCAAGTGGCCATTCAGCAGTCACGCCTGCTGGCCAAGAACCTAAATAAGGACGCCAACAAATCATTCGTATATAACGATAAGGGAACGATGGCCACAGTAGGGCGCAATCGTGCCGTGGCTGACCTTGGCAAGCTTCATCTTAAAGGCTTCCCGGCATGGTTCATCTGGATGTTTATCCATTTGATTTCAATCCTTGGGATGCGTAACAAGATTTCAGTTCTTATTAACTGGATCTGGGCCTACTTCAGCTATCAGTCATCGCTCCGCGTCCTTATCCGCCCGGACAAGTATCCGGTCAAGAACCGCTGGCGCGAAAAGTAAATCAGAGAATTGGGGCGAGCAGCCTGACGATGGACTCCAGTGCCCGCTGAAAGCGCGGGCGCTGCTTCCATGCGTCGGGGTAGATACGCTCTGAGGCCGATTGGTCAGCGAGAAACACCTCGCGGAGGCGCGCGTTAGCTTCCTGCGAGTAGATGATTACGTTTGCCTCAAAGTTATGCTCAAAGGAGCGGAAATCAAAGTTGGTAGAGCCGACGGAGGCCAGGTCATCGTCAATAATCAGCACCTTGGAGTGTAACATTCCCGGCTCGAATAAATAGATTTTGATTCCGGCGCGCAGACATTCTGCAATGTAGCTGCGGGAGGAAAAACTCAGCATCCATGAATCGCTCTTGCTGGGCATCATGATTCTGACGTCAATCCCTGAAAGCGAGGCATTTTGCAAGGCTTTGAGCAATGATTCGGGCGGAAGAAAATAAGGAGTCTGAAGATAGATGCGCTTTTTTGCCTCAAGGATGGCGCGCATAAAGACGTGGGCAATGGAGTTCCATTGGCTCATGGGTCCTCCGGTGATTACTTGCAGCCCGATTTTTCCCTTAGGCTCGAGGCTACATTCCTGGTCAAGCACTTCATTGCTCATGAAGTTCCAATCGCGCGCAAAGGAATATTGGAGGGCGCTGACTGCCGGGCCCTCGATGCGCAGATGGCAGTCACGCCACAATGGGAATTTGCCGCCGTCAAGATAGCGGTTGGCAACGTTCATGCCGCCAATATAGCCTATTTGGCCATCGATGATTACTATTTTCCGGTGGTTGCGCCAGTTGACTTTTGAGGCAAACGGCAGGAAAGTTACCTTGAAAAACGGATAGGCCTCAATGCCCGCCTCCTTCATGCGCTTGAAGAAGTCAGAGCTGACACGAAAGGAGCCTACATGGTCATAAATCACGCGAACTTTGACTCCTGCGCGCGCGCGTTCCATAAGAATGTCGGCAATCTCGCGTCCGAGTTCATCGTCTTGAAAAATATAGTATTGCAGGTTGATGAACTTGCTGGCCCGGCGGAGGTCGGCGGCAAGCGATTCAAATTTCTTCGCCCCGGTGGAGAAAATCTCAACCTCATTGCCCGGAAGATAAGGCGAGCCGAGGATGGTTTGCACCAGTCTGGCGAGCGGACGATATTCAGCCGGTGCCGGAGTGGAGTTGCGCGGGCGTTTGATTTTCTTGAGCAGGCGGCGCTTGGTTCGCCGGGAAATCATGCGCTTATTCTTGATGTTGCGCCCGAAGAAAATGTAGAGAACGAGCCCTACGGCCGGAAAAAGGATGAGAACCGTAACCCAGGCCAATGACTTGACCGGGTTGCGGTTCTCTCCGAGAATTACGAGGATTACCGTAATGATGGAGAGCACATAAGTGAGCGAAAGAGTGGTGTAAAACCAGGGCTCACGGAGAATTTCCAGAATGGCTTCCATCATTTAACGGGGTGGGGATTATCAGGCGAAAATGGGGTAGTTGGCCATCAGGGCGTTGACTTCGCTGCGCACCTGAGCAATCGTTGCCTCATCTTCCGGATTTGACAGCACGCGGTCAATGAAGTCAACGATGGTTTCCATCTTATCTTCCTTGAGGCCACGAGTGGTGATGGCGGCAGTGCCCAGGCGGATACCTGAGGTCTGGAAGGGTGAGCGGGAATCGAAGGGAACCATGTTTTTATTGGCGGTGATGTCGGCGGCAACGAGTACTTTTTCAGCGACTTTACCGGTCAGTTCAGGGAACTTGGTGCGGAGGTCAACGAGGATGCAGTGATTGTCCGTACCGCCGGAAATCACCTTATAGCCGCGCTTAATCAGGGCGTCGGCCATGGCCTTGGCATTGATGCGCACCTGCTTGGCCCATTGTTTGAATTCCGGAGTGAGCGCCTCACCGAAGGCTACTGCCTTGGCGGCGATGACATGTTCGAGCGGGCCGCCCTGCGCACCGGGGAACACGGCGCTATTGAGCATGGCCGACATCATTTTTACTTCACCCTTGGGAGTGGTGATGCCCCAGGGATTGGGGAAGTCCTTGCCCATGAGAATCAGGCCGCCACGCGGGCCGCGGAGGGTTTTGTGAGTGGTGGAGGTGACGATATGGGCGTGTTTAACGGGGTTTTCCAGTTCGCCGGCGGCGATGAGTCCGGCGGGGTGGGCCATGTCAATCATCAGGATAGCACCGATTTCGTCGGCCAGGTGACGCATGCGGGCGTAGTCCCATTCGCGGCTGTAGGCCGAAGCTCCGCCGACGATTAATTTCGGGCGTTCGCGGCGTGCCACTTCTTCCATCTGGTCATAGTCAATCAGTCCGTCTTCTTCTCTGACGTTATATTCCAGGGCCTTGTACATCAGTCCGCTGAAGTTCACGGGGCTGCCATGGCTGAGGTGGCCGCCATGGGCCAGGTTGAGGCCCAGGAACTTGTCGCCAGGCTTGAGGCAGGTCATGAAGACGGCCATATTGGCCTGTGCGCCTGAGTGAGGCTGCACGTTGGCATACTCGGCACCGAAGAGCTTGCAGACGCGGTCAATGGCCAGCTGCTCGGCCTTGTCGACCACTTCACAGCCGCCATAGTAGCGATGGCCGGGATAACCCTCGGCATATTTATTGGTGAGGCAGGAGCCCATGGCTTCCATAACCTGGTCGCTGACAAAGTTTTCTGAGGCAATCAGCTCGATTCCTTTGTGTTGGCGCAGGTTTTCCTGCTCGATAATGTCAAAAATTTCCTTGTCTCTTTCCATTATGTTTATTGTATGATTGATATTTATTTCTTTTTTTGGACTGAGAAGCCGAATTTTCCCAGTTTTTCGCCTAAGGCGTAGTAGGCTCCGTGGCTATAGGCCATGAGGTTTGCGCGGTCAAGATGAAAGGCTCCGGTTTCGGGGTCAATCAGCTCTTCGTCAGCCAGGACGTTAATCACCTCGGCCAGAAACAGATGATGAGTCCCTAACGGAATAATCCGCCGAACCTTACATTCAATGCTCAAGGGGCTCTCGGCAATTGACGGGCAGCTGACCTTGACTCCCTCTACCGGGGTTAACCCCGTCTCTTTCCATTTGTTGAAGTCGCGTCCGCTGCGCACTCCGGCCCAGTCAGTAGCCCGCGCCATGGAGGCCGTTGTCAGGTTGACGGTAAACTCCATTCCCTCCTTAATCAGCCCGTAAGAGTATCTTTCCGGTCTGACGCTGATGGAGAGCATTGCCGGGTCAGAGCAGATGGTTCCCGCCCAGGCCACGGTCAACATATTGCTCTTCTTGATTGAAGGGCCACACGTAACCAGCACTGGAGGTACGGGATAGAGCATTGTGCCCGGGCGCCACTGTTGCTTCATAACGTGTGTCCGCAGTAATGACAGCGAATAATGACCGGTTCGCGGCTGACTACTTCAAAGCGGGTCGACATCGGCTCATTATTGGTTATACACTTGGGATTATTGCAGCGAACAACGTCAATCAGGGTTTCCGGGAGCTCCACGGCCCGCTTTTCAACTACTTCATAGTCGCGAATCACGTTGATTTTCGCCGTCGGGGCAATCAGGGCGATGCGGTTGAGAGTGGCTTCGGGAAATTCCGTGTCGGCCACTTTGATGATTCCCTTAGAGCCTCCTCTGGCAGAGGGGAGATTATTGCCGATGGTCAGCTGAACATTGCTGTCTTCAAGCTGAAGCAGGCGCACGACTTCAAACAGGGCCTCTGAGGGAATATGATCAATGACAGTGCCGTTTTTCAGGGCGGCTACGGCTAATTCTTTCTTCATAAGCGAGTGGGGATTACTTTACGGGAAGTTCTATACCAAGGGCGCGACAGATAATTGCCTGGCGGGCATAAAGTCCGTTTTTGGCCTGCTGGAAATAATAGGCCTTGGGATTATCGTCCACGTCGCGGTTGATTTCATTGACGCGCGGCAGCGGATGAAGAATCCTCAGGTTTTGGCGCGAGTTGGCCAGCATTGCGTTATTGAGGCTGTAAAGGTCCTTAACCTTTTCATATTCCATGATGTCAGTGAAGCGTTCGCGCTGAACTCGGGTCATGTAAATAATGTCGCTGGTATCAATAACGGCCTGGTTAAAGTCTTCATGCTCGGTAAAGTTGATGCCGTTGTCAATGCAGAATTGCTTATAAAATTCCGGCATTTGCAGTTCCTTGCACGCAACGAACCGGAATGTCGGATTGAAATGCCTCATGGCCATCAGCAGCGAATGAACCGTGCGTCCGTATTTCAAGTCGCCCACCATGGTAATGGTCAGGTTCTCCAGAGTGCCTTGAGTCTTATAGAGCGAATAGAGGTCGAGGAGAGTTTGCGAGGGATGTTGGTTCGCACCATCGCCGGCGTTGATTATGGGGATGTCGGTGACCTCGGTGGCATACTGAGCCGCTCCCTCCAGATAGTGGCGCATGACGATTAAATCGGCATAGTTGCTGACCATCTTAATGGTGTCCTTGAGGGTTTCGCCCTTGGAGGTGGAAGTAGCTGCCGGATCGCTGAATCCGATAATTCGCCCTCCGAGGCGCTGTACGGCTGTTTCAAAACTGAGCCTTGTGCGGGTCGACGGCTCGAAGAAGAGCGTCGCGATGATTTTCCCGTCAAGGATTTTCTGATTGGGATGCTCCTCAAAGTAGGCTGCGGTGCGCAGAATCTTGAGGATATCCTCTTTGGAAAGATTGTCAATGGAGACGAGGCTTCCGGTTTCCATGATTATGCAGTGTTAAGAACGTTGTTGAAACTTACTGCAAAGGTACGAAAATAAATTAAAATTACAAAATACAAAGTAAATCAAAAATGAAAAATTAAAAATGAAAAATGGGCGGGGAATGCGGTTCCATTATTATCCGGGGGGTGAACTTTCCGGGGAGCGGGGGCGTTTTTTAGGTGTAATTTGATTATTTAAACTTTAGAAACGATATTATGAAAACCGGAATTTTTTATGGCTCCACAACCGGAACCACTCGTGAAGTTGCTGAAATAATAGCCAAGCGTCTGGGCATAGACGCGGCTGATGTGCATGACGTAGCCAAGTCGGCACCGTCGGCCGTTGGCGGTTATGATCTGCTGATATGCGGGGCGAGCACCTGGGGCGACGGTGAGGCTCAGACTGATTGGCTTGACTTCCTCGACGGCATGGACATGATTGACCTCAAGGGGAAAAAGGTAGCCCTGTTTGGTTGTGGCGACGAGACGATGAGTGATACTTTTTGTTCCGGAGTAGGCGAACTTTATAAGCGCCTGAAGCATACCGGGGCCGAGTTTGTGGGTTCATATCCTGCCGATGTCTATCATTTCCATCATTCGGATGCCATTGTTGACGGTGCTCCCGTTGGCCTGCTCCTTGATCAGGTCAATCATCCTGATTTGACTTCGGGCCGCATTGACGGCTGGCTCCTGACCCTTAACGATTAAGAGTCCGGATTACAGCCGTAAACGGAAAGTGGTCACTTGGATTGACGGCATCCCATAGCAGCTCGTCAGCCGCGTCGGGATTTACCGGGTCAAGTCCTTCAGGGGTGAACTGAATGGTTGAGACCTCAAGGATTTCCGCCCCCTTTACCATGATATTGTCCAAATCCATTGAGCAGATGACGGAATTATAGGTCGTTGGAATCGCTCCAAATTCACCATGATTTCCTAATGAAAATCCTGAATTGGTGAAGAGTTCCCATGATTCCGTCTCTCGCTCTCTGAGTACATTGAAATCGCCCATAAGGATGACGCGGTCAACATATTTGTATCTCCTGGCCAGCTCTGAAAGCTCAATCCAGTTATTGTCGATTTCACTTTTCCACCATGTCGGGTGGCAGATACAAATCTTGAACAGTTGATTTCCGATGATGATTTCAGCCTCGAAGGCTATGCTGTTGCCAATTTGGAGCGTCTGAGGATTTATCAACGGCCAATTGGAGAAGAATGCCTTGCCGGAGTAGTTGCCCGTAATTGTAGATGTCAGTTCATAAGGGTAAGCGCTGAATAAATCGTCGCGAATAAGATTCCCTTCATAGATTTGAGGCAGATACTCGCTGCATCCTATCAATTGAGGCTTTACGCTGTCAATTACCTGAGTGAAGTCGCTTAGAATGGCTTGATATTGGAGCGAGTCTGATGTGGTGAACGAGCCGGTATTTCCCTTGGCAAAACCTCCGATATTCCAGTGGGTAACTCTTACGGTTTCCTCTGTTGAATTCTCCGGGATGAGTCGCCCGGAGTCATTTGCCGTATATTCAATGCCTGTTTGCTCAAAGATATATTTATGGCCGGGATAGGGCACTATGCCGAAGCCGTTATATTCGCCGAATAATGATGACTGATTCCATCTGGAATACCATTTTCCATCCTCGGAACGGCTCAAGAAAATTCCGTCTCTTTCAAGATAGATGATTTCATCCGAATTAAGCGGATCTTGGATTTCAGCCAAGCGTATTTCCCCGAGGGCGTCGTCATTTTCAGCGTTGAGGCTATGAACTATGTCATATGTTCCTCTGATGGTTAAAACGCTGTCAACCGGTTTATTGAGAGTGATGACTCCACGGATGAATCCTTCCGAGGCAGTTGTGACGGACGCTCCATGCTCGTTGCTGAAGTTAATTGCAAAGTTCGATTGGTCATCAAAGCTCATTTTCGAGAGATAGTTGCCTTCAGCGAAGGGGCTACCTCCTGATTCACGAAGACGGTTATTAATGTCGGCATACCGCATAGCAATGATGTCGGCCTGTAATTTCGTCGGTAAGATGTCGGCATAAAGTGACATGGCCGCGTCTTTAACAACCGCGTCTTGTTGCTCATCATTCAGCTTAATAATGAAGTCCTGACCACCGATGGAAATTCTGAGCCCTTCGGCGTCGCCATTGTCATTAAGCGCTAACGTCATGTCTGAGTCATCGTGCCATTTTATCGGTTGATTGTCAGGAATATCCATCACTCCCCGTATATGACCGTAGCCGTTTTGGGTCAGGGCTCCTCCGGCAAAGTTTGCTAATTCCATGCAGACGTTATTCTTCCCGTCGGCCGGAGTCTTGGTCATGTAGAAGTAAGAGTCTCTGTCAGTTATGAACGGAGCCATTTTTGAAGCTTCAAGGGCGGAGTTGATATCATTGATGCGGGCACTGATTGTCATGGCCTGTCTAGAATCAGGGAGCACCGGAAGATAATAAATCAGTGCGTTTTCGCTATCAACATTTGTCTGATTCAGGAGTTGAGGCGAAATTATAAAGTTACCGGACTGTCTGGTTATGGTCAGTCCCTCAATGGATAAAGAATCCTGATTGGCCTGCGCAAGTTCTTCCGGCGTCAGGAAATAGCGAATAGAGTCATTCCAGACGGAGATGGAGAGGTCAATTGGTTCACGGGAGCACAATCGGATATCAAATTGAGGGATAATATTCACCTCAATTGACTCGGATAAGTCGCTGAAAGAATCTCCAACCGTTGCTTTAACCCGATAGAAATTAGAGAGCGGAAGAGGATTATTATCTGTGAATGAGGTCTCTTCAATACCTTCTGCCAGCAGCTCAAAGTCATTATTATCGGCTGATCGATAGATTGAATATGTAGCGCCCTCAATAGGAGCCCATGAAATCGTTATAACCGAATCAGCCACTTCCGTCAAAGCCGGCTCCGGGACTTCAACGTAATCCTCAACCTGAATATAATCTATCTCAGATGCTTTATAAGAATGAATAATCTCCCCGTTGCGATAAACCCTGATGATCTTTTCCCGGTCGGCTACAGCATAGGTTGAACCACAGAGCATCAACGCTGAAAGGAGATATTTAAGGCGTTTTTTCATTATTATTTAATGAATTTAAGAGAGATTGAGCGGTTTGAGCCGATAGCGACGGCAATATAAACTCCGGAGGGAAGTTGGGAAACGGAAGTCTGTTTTGACTTTGATTTGGCAATTAAAGTTCCGCTAAGGTTAAATATCCCAATCTCAAAGTTATCATCCGGAGATTGAATATTCAGGGTCATTTCCTCCTTTGAATAATTAATAGATAAGGACTCAACCTCTGTTTCCTCAATGCTCACGTTAGGATTAGTGTTTCCAAATTCCAGTCGGTTGTAAGCAGCATATAGAAGCATGATGTCAGCCTCCGGGTCATTCGGATTGCAGATGGTCATTGTTTCCGGCCCGAAGGATATGCGCTTATACTCCGCTAAATCAACGGCCAATTCATTTTCTTCTTTTCCTGATAAAATCAGGCACGGAATAGTAGTCTCATGTGCGTACACAAGACTTAAAGAACAAAGGAATGTAATAAAGACAACGGATTTCCTTGTCATTATTATTTGAAGCGGTTGAAGTAGGAGTCAAGGGCCTCAGAGGCGGCAGTGAAGGAACTGAGGCGGTTTTCAAGCACCCGGTTTTCAAGCTGTTCAAGCATCCGGGCAATGGCGGGGTCACGATAGAAGTGGCTGCGTAGCTGCTCGTCAATGGTTTCGCGCATCCAGTAGCGGGCCTGCTGTCGGCGGCGCGTCTCGAAGTATCCGTTTGCTTCAACAAAGGCAAAATAGCGGTCAATCATGTCCCATACTTCCGGAATGCCTAACTCAAAATAGCCGGAGTAGGTCAGCACTTCCGGTTGCCATCCGGAGGCCGTCGGCGGAAAGAGATGGAGTGCGGAGCGGAATTGTGCCTGCGCCAGCTGAGCGCGCTGAATGTTATCGCCGTCGGCTTTATTTATCACTATTCCGTCGGCCATCTCCATTATGCCGCGTTTGATTCCCTGGAGTTCATCGCCCGTTCCGGCAAGCTGGATAAGCAGGAAGAAGTCAACCATTGAATGTACGGCCGTTTCGCTCTGGCCGACACCGACGGTTTCAATGAAGATATTGTCAAATCCGGCGGCCTCACAGAGCACTACGGTCTCTCTGGTTTTGCGGGCCACACCGCCTAATGAACCCGCCGAGGGAGAAGGGCGGATAAAGGCATTGGGATGAACCGAGAGGCGTTCCATGCGGGTTTTGTCGCCGAGGATGGAGCCATTGGTGCGCTCGCTTGAGGGGTCAATGGCGAGCACGGCGAGTTTGCCTCCGCGGCTGAGCACATGGAGACCGAAGACGTCGATCGACGTCGATTTGCCCGCACCGGGAACGCCGGTGATGCCTATGCGGCGGGATTTACCACTATAAGGTAGGCATTTTTCAATCACTTCCTGAGCCTTGGCGTAATGTTCCGGAAGGAGGCTCTCAACCAGGGTGACGGCGCGGGATAGCATTGTCATATCGCCCTTGAGGACGCCCTCGACAATCTCGCTGACTGACGGGACGGGCTTGCGACGCAACGGCCGCATATAAGGATTCACTGACGGCGGCTGGGCTACTCCGGAATTGACCTGCAGCCCCTTGTATTCTTTATCGTTTTCAGGGTGGTTCATCGCTTGATTTCAGCTGTTATGCGGACCACGTTGAGCGGTTCGTTCGGGTCATTGGTAATCAGGCTCAGGCGAGCGTTAATGAAGTCATTTTCAGCCAGTGAGGGGTCAATCGTGGCCTTGATGGTGGCTTTCTTGCCGGGTTTGATTTTTTCTGAGGAGATTTTAGCGGAAGTGACTACGGGGTCAACAACCTGCAGACGGCGCACAATCAGGGGTGATTTCCCTTCATTAGTGACGGTAAACTCAACCGTTTGCGGCTCGGAGATTTCACCCAAGTCAATTTTCGCGGGTTTGACAATGGCCGCCGGAGCGTTTTGGATCTGTCCGGGAGTCATGCGGCTGAAGTCTTCAACGATGATAGTGAAGAGGTCCATCTTTACCGGGTCTTCACCGTGGGCGGCGCGGAAGGTGAAATCGGCATTGGTGATTCCCCATTCGGGCACCTCATGTGAGTTCAGCGTCAGGGCTATCTGTCCCTGCTGGCCGGGGGCTATGACTTCAGGAGTAATCTGGGCCTGCACATAGCGGGGGAGGTCGCTGAGTTCCGGTTTCAGGGAGTCCGGGCTCTGATTATAGAGGCTGATGAATACGGTTTTGAATTTTCCGCGCTTCACTTCGCCGAATCCCGCCGTAGAGGTCTGGAGTTTGATTTTGCCGCCGTCAACGGGGTAGCGCGAGCGGATGGTTGCCGAGGCGCCGATAACGGTGCCGCTGATGGTCAGAGTGCGGCGCACTGAGGGCGCGTCAGAGGTCTTGACATAGATGTTTTTGCTGAACTTTCCGGGACGTCCGTTGGCCAGATAGGTGACGGTCAGCGAGGCCGTGTCGCCCGGGGCGATATTATCCTTGGTGAAGTAGGGCACTGTGCATCCGCATGTGGCCTGCGCCTCAAGAATCCGGATGGGCCGGTCAGCCTCGTTGACCAGCAGAAATTTAGCCTCAACGGAGCCGAGGTCTTCACTGAAAGCTCCGAAATCATGTTCTTGTGAAATCCAGCGTGCCTGCGCTGAAAGAATCAGCGGCGCCCCGAGCAGGAGCGCCATCGACGTCAGTAAGCGGTTCATTTTGGAATAACGTTGCCTGAAATGGTTAATGTAACGGTGCCTTCCTTGCCCTTGATGTTGGTGCGCACTTTTGCCGTGCGGGTGAAGTTCCCTTTGAGACCCTTGGGCGTGAATCTGATTTTGATCTTGGCGCTTTTGCCGGGAGCCACGGGTTTGGTGGGGAATTCCGGTTTGGTGCATCCGCAGGAGGCGGAGACGGTTGCTATGGCGAGGGGGGCATTGCCAGTGTTTGTAAACTCGAATTCATGTTCAACCCAGTCGGTGGATTCCTTGATTACTCCAAAGTCAAATGAGGTTTCATTGAAGCTGATTGCCGGGAGTTTCTTGGGGTTCTTGTCTGCCGCAAAGACTCCGGCGGCCATGATGACGAGGGCTATGATTGATAGTATTTTTTTCATTGAAGCAGGGAATTATATCGTTTGGGGTCGTTAATCAGGTCAAGGGCCCGGCGATAAACCGGATTGAGCGGATTAAAGACGCGATAATATGTTGACGGGGTGAAAAGGTCGCGGCCAATCAGGCCCTTGATGTTTCCGGCAATGTAAGGCTCTGATTCCTTAAAGGCGGCCGTGTCAGGTTCTACTTCGAGTTTTTCGCCCAGGTTGATGAAGTCAGCAATCATTTCGGGGGTGACGGTGAAGTACTTGATGAAGTCATCCTCCGTCTTGTAGGTCTGCTTGAGGTTGCTTCGGTTGTTTTCAACGTAGTCCACGACGAACTGGTTGATGACATTCTTGGCGCGAAGTTCGCGGAAATATTTGTTGATTCCCGTTGTGTCGGCCGGAACGAAGAGGTCAGGGAGGATTCCGCCGCCGCCATAAACCTTGCGGCCATGGAGGAGGGTAGAATAGACCTGAGTGGAGTCCACCCGGATGGAGTCAAGCGAATAGAACTCGCCGTGCTCATAGCGGTTATGAATGTCCTTGGCATAGTCTTCACTCTCTCCTCGGGTGTAAGGCTTCTGAATTGAGCGCCCGGAGGGGGTATAATAATGAGCCGTGGTCAGGCGAATCATTGACCCGTCGGGGAACGGGAAGGGTCGCTGAACAAGCCCCTTACCGAATGTGCGGCGACCAACGATGAGCCCGCGGTCATTATCCTGAACCGCGCCGGAGAGAATCTCTGAGGCCGAGGCGGAATACTCATTGGTCATGATAACGAGGCGGCTCTTGGTGTCAGGCTTGAAGACTCCGGCATTATATTGCTGGCGAGGCTGATGGAGGCCTTCAGTATATACAATGGACGCATCGCGCGGAAGAAACAGCTCAGCCATCTCAACTGCGGCCGAGAGGTAACCGCCGCCATTGTCCTGCACATCAATGATGAGGTTCTTCATTCCCTGTGCCTTAAGTTTGGAGAGCGCTTCCTTGAATTCCTTGGTTGTTTCCTGGCCGAAGGAGGCCACTTTGATGTAGCCCGTAGTCGGGTCGGCCATATAGGCGGCATCGACGGTATAGAGCGGGATGTCGGCGCGAATCACTCGGAAGGAGAGAGTGTCCGGCTCAGAGCGGCGCACCACTTTCAGATTGGCCACGGAGCCCTTGGGGCCGCGCAGGCGCTTCATGATTTCCGAGTTTTGGAGGTTCTTGCCCGCGATGACCGTGTCGTTACACGCAACGATGCGGTCACCGGGAATGATGCCTACTTTTTCCGACGGGCCGCCGACTACGGCCTGAATTACATAGACCGTGTCCTGAACAATCTGAAATTGAACGCCGATGCCTGAGAAGTTGCCGTTGAGCGGCTCGGTCAGCGCCTTGGTTTCGGCAGCGTTGGTGTAAGTGGAGTGGGGGTCCAGCTCCTTGAGCATGGCAATGATTCCTTGTTCCACTACTTTATCAACCGAGAGAGTATCGACATAACAATTCTCGATAATCTGTTCGGCAACGTGGAGCTTCTGGGCCGCATCAAACTGGCGCGGCTGGAAGATATTGGCTGAAACCGCCGAGGCCATGAGGCCGAGGGCGGCGGGGAGGAGTATTCTGAATGTTTTCATAAGTTTTTCTTGGGTATGAACTTAGACGTGTCAACGCCGTAACGGTTTAATTCTCTGATGAGGGAGGAGCTGATGAAGCTCAGCTCCGGCTCTGCATAAAGAATAAACGTGTCAATCCCGAAAATATTGCGATTGGCATCCGCAAGGTTCTTTTCATATTCAAAATCAGCAGCTGAGCGGACTGAGCGCAGCAGATGGGTGCAATTGCTCCGCCGAGCCTCCTTGGCCGTCAGTCCGGCATAGATTTTGACCTCCACTTCCGGGCGCCCGGCAAAGTAGGAGCGAATCAGTTCGGCGCGCTCCTCCAGGTCATGGGTCAGCCCTTTTTCAGCATTGAACCCAATGCCGATAACGACGCGGTCAAACAGGGTCAGAGCCCGATTGACGATGGATTCATGGCCTATGGTGAACGGATTAAACGAACCGGCAAAAAAGGCTGATTTCATGATATCTGAGAGTCGTCTTCAATTACGAGGTTATTGATGATAAACTGCTGGCGGTCAGGAGTGTTCTTGCCCATATAGAACTCAAGGAGGGTATTGACGGAGTCTTCCTTACGGAGGTTGACGCGGTCAAGCCTCATGTTCGGGCCGATGAACTCGCGGAATTCTTCAGGCGAGATTTCACCCAGACCTTTAAATCGGGTGATTTCGGCGTCGGCCTTGAGCTTTTCAATGGCGTTGATGCGCTCCTGGTCAGTATAGCAGTAATATGTTTCTTCACTCTTCTTCCCGTCGTCCTTCTTGGCTCCTCGCTTGACTGCCTTCTTGCTTCTGACGCGGAAGAGCGGGGTCTGCAATACGTAGACATGGCCTTTCTTGATGAGGTCAGGGAAGAACTGGAGGAAGAACGTCAGCAACAGCAGGCGGATGTGCATTCCGTCAACGTCGGCATCCGTCGCGATGATTACGCGGTTATATCTCAGGCCATCAATGCCGTCTTCAATGTTGAGCGCAGCCTGCAGAAGGTTGAACTCCTCATTTTCGTAGACCACCTTTTGGGTTAGCCCATAGGAGTTGAGCGGCTTGCCTCGCAGGGAGAATACGGCCTGAGTCTGCACATCGCGAATCTTGGTGATGGAGCCGGAGGCGGAGTCGCCCTCGGTGATGAAAATGCAGGTTGATTCCTTGAGTTCCTCGTCACCTTTGATGTCGTTCAGGTGAATCTGACAGTCGCGGAGCTTGGGATTATGGAGATTGACCTTCTTGGCGCGCTCGCGGGCGGCCTTGGTGACTCCCGCCATGGCCTTGCGGTCACGCTCGCTTTGCTGAATCTTCTTTAGCATCTCGTCGGCGGTGTCCTTTTCGCGGTGGAGATAGTTATCAAGCTCTTTTTTGAGGAAGTCGCTGATGAATTTGGCCACGGTAGGACCCTCCGGGCCGATGTCTTTCGAGCCGAGTTTGGTCTTGGTCTGTGATTCAAAAACCGGTTCTTCCACTTTGATGCTGATGGCCGCTACCATGCCGTTACGGATGTCGGCATTGTCAAATGCCTTGCCGTAAAACTCCTTGATTGTGCGCCCTACGGCTTCTTTATAGGCGGTCAGGTGCGTGCCGCCGTGAGTCGTGTTCTGGCCGTTGACAAATGAGTAATATTCCTCGCCATACTGGTCAGTGTGAGTGAGGATAATCTCAATATCGTCGCCCTTGAGATGGATGGGCTGATATAGCGGGTCGAGGGTCATGTTTTCCTTAATCAGGTCAGCCAGGCCGTTAGATGAGCGATAACGGCGACCATTGAACATGATGACCAGCCCCGTGTTCAGGAACGTATAATTCTTAATTAACGGCAGGATGTGTTCCTCCCGATAGCGATAGTCCTTGAAGATTTCGGCGTCAGGGGTGAAGCTGACCATAGTGCCGTTTTTCTCCTCTTCCGGAGCGTCGATAATCCCGGTGTCTTCAATCTGGTTGCCTCGCTCAAACTTGATGCGGCGCATCTTTCCGTCGCGCACGGAAGTGATGATAAAGCTGGTACTCAAGGCGTTGACGGCCTTGATACCGACGCCGTTGAGTCCCACTGACTTCTTGAAGACCTTGGAGTCATATTTCGCGCCGGTGTTCATCTTGGACGCCACGTCGGCGAGCTTTTCCAGGGGGATGCCGCGCCCTTCGTCGCGCACATCGACGCTCAGGTCGTCAATAACGTTGACTGTAATCTGCTTGCCGAAGCCCATCATGAACTCGTCAATGCCATTGTCAAGCACTTCTTTCAGAAGCACGTAGATACCATCATCGCTCGACGTCCCGTCGCCGAGCTTGCCAATGTACATGCCCGGGCGCAGGCGGAGATGTTCTTTCCAATCAAGAGTTCTGATGGAATCCGCTGAATAATTTATCTGTTGTTCATCGCTCATAACGGTGCAAATATACGAATTTTTTATGAATTTTAAAAAATTAATTTCTCAAACCGCCTGCTTCATCAGCATCGTTGCTTTGTGGATTATTGTCAGAATGTCAAATTGATAAAATGACAAATTGACAAATTATTTTCATTTTTCATTTATTTTCCGTAAATTTGCACGTCAAAAAACATAACCCAAAACTTTATTTTTGCATTTTAAGTATGAGAAAGAAAATCGTTGCCGGCAACTGGAAAATGAACACCACCCTTGCCGAAGGCGTAGGCCTCGCCAAGGATGTGAACGAAGCTCTTGCCGGTCGTTCTCCCAAGTGTGACGTAGTTATCTGCGTTCCTTTCACTCATCTGGCATCAGTAGCCGGAGTTATTGACTCTAACAAGCTCGGCCTCGGCGCTGAAAACTGCGCTGACCACCTCAAAGGCGCTTACACCGGCGAAGTTTCCGCTCCCATGGTTGCTTCTACCGGCGCCAACTATGTTATCCTTGGCCACAGCGAACGCCGCCAGTACTATGGCGAAACCTCTGAAATCCTCAAGACCAAGGTTAACCTCGCCCTTGAAAACAATCTGACCCCCATCTTCTGCATCGGCGAAGTGCTCGAACAGCGCGAAGACGGCACTTTCTTTGACGTTGTCAAGGCTCAGATCGAAGAAGCTCTCTTTGACCTCAGCGCTGAAGACTTCGGCAAAATTATCCTTGCCTACGAACCCGTTTGGGCCATCGGTACCGGCAAGACCGCTACTGACGACCAGGCTCAGGAAATGCACGCCTTCATCCGTGGCGTCATTGCCGGAAAGTATGGTCAGGAAGTTGCTGACAACTGCTCAATCCTCTATGGCGGCTCTTGCAAGCCCTCTAACGCCAAGGCTCTCTTTGCAAAGCCTGATGTTGACGGTGGCCTGATTGGCGGTGCATCGCTCGCTGCTGCTGACTTCATGGGCATTGTTGACGCTTGGAATTAATTTGCCTGTAAAACCAGTAAGTCCAATCAATCTCAAAACTGATTGATTGGACTTAATTCATTTTTATGTAAATGGGAGATTATTCAATCTGGGCAATCGCCTCAGTTCTTTTTGGTCTGACTTGCGGAGTTATCTACACTCTGATTGCCCGCTATCGTAAATTCCGGGGCAACCCTTGGCGACGTTTTATTGTCTGGACAATAATTTACATCCTCGGTGCTCTCTTGCTGACGCGCGTCCTCTATCATTTCTTAGCTGACTAAGCCAGGCAATAGACCAGACAAATCAGTATCATTCCGGCGGAGTACAAAGTATTCAGCCAAAATTCAGCCGCAGAAATCTTTTTTGCGGCTAAATTTTTTGCCCCTATGATAAAGAGCGCGGCAACAATGACTCCTATTGCGGGAATCACCCATTTTGAAAATCGATTCTCCCAAATAATGAATATCTGGGAGACGATAAACAGAATCAGCCTTATGTCAGAAATATATTTCATAGGTTAAAACAGGCGTTCCTGGCCGTTGAGCGTGTCGCGGAGTTCGTCATCGCTGATTTCCGGCTCCACGGGTTCTTCTTCAGGGGAATCAGTCAGCTCTTCCACCTCCTCTTCAGGAATCTCCACTTCAGCCGGTTCGAGCTCAGAGATGGCGGCAACGGAGAAGGTTGTCAATCGCTTGCCCTTGGCCTTAAATGACTTGACGGCGATGAACTCCGGCGAAACGATTTCAAGGGGCTCACGAACCATGTCAACTCCCTCAACCGGCTCAAACTCCACCTTGAAGCGGGCGCCGGGAGCATCGCTCAGCGCAATCAGCTCTGAGGCCGGATTTTCGCCAATGAAGCGCTGACGCTTGGCCGAGGCCTCAAACTGGAATCGCTTCAGATAGGGATAACCCTGGTCTGCATCGTTCAGAACCGCCGTCCAAACCTTGTTAGGCTCAAAGAGTTCAATGCGGAGAATATTGTCCTCATAATGGTTTGTGGCGTCAAAATTGGAGGTGTAATATTCGCCGTTCTTGAGAACTACGAGCACCAGGTCCTGGCCATGGAATTCGCCAAGATATTCGCCGCGGCCGTCATAATTCAGGCGCAATACGTCGCGGTCAAACCATACCTGACGTCCGCCAAGGGTTGAGACTCCGCGTTCGCGCAGGGAGAAGCGGTGGACTTCATTTTTGGTAACGATGTTGCCTCGGCTCTGCTTGCCCTTGACTGCAAGCTCGGCAAAGTCAATGTCAAATTGCAGCTTATTGAGCCTTGCCTTGGGCTTGAGGGTGACGCGCACAACTTCGGCCTCGCCATTGGAGTTAGCCGTGAAATAGCAGATTTTGCTGCCCGGTTTGCCTTGGGTGACGTCATACTCCTTGTCGCGGGTCACTCCCGTAACGGGGAAGCGCTTCATGAAGTATGTGCCATCCTTGCCGTCACGGTAAATGACGTTATAAATCGTGCGCTCGTCCTTGGGCTTATAGATTGCGATATGCTCGATGTTTTTGCCGACAAAGAGCTTTTCCTGCACCTTGGTGACCTTATATTTTCCGTCCTTATAGAAGATAATTACGTCATCAATGTCGGAACAGGGGCAGATGTATTCATCCTTGGTCAGCGAAGTGCCGATGAAGCCCTCCGAGCGGTTGATGTAGAGCTTTTTGTTAGCCTCGGCAACTGAGGCCGCCTTGATTGTGTCAAATCCGCGGACAATGGTTTTTCTCTCATATGGGGCGCCATATTTCTCTTTGAGCATCTCATACCAGTGGATTGTATGGGCGGTCATGTCAGAGAGTTCATTATCAATCTCGGCGATTTTCTCGTTATATTGAGCAATCAATTCCTCGGCCTTATTAGAGTTGAAGCGGAGAATGCGCCCCATCTTGATTTCATAGAGCCTCTGGATGTCTTCATCCGTAATTTCGCGAATCAGTTTGGGTTGCCAGGGGAGCAGGCGCAGATGAATATGCCTGGTTGCTTCCTCAAATGATTTGCTTTGTTCATATTCCTTGTCCTTATAGATTCGTTCCTCAATGAATATGCGTTCCAGGGAAGCGAAATGGAGCAGCTCCTGAATCTCACCACGGCGGATTTCAAGTTCGCGGCGAAGCATCTCGCGGGTGGCGTCGACGCTATGGCGCAAAACGTCGCTAACCCCGATGAATTGCGGCTTGCTGTCTTCAATCACGCAGCAATTGGGGTAGATTGAAATCTCACAATCCGTAAACGCATAGAGTCCGTCGATGGCCTTGTCTGATGATGTGCCCGGCTGGAGATAGACTGTGATGCGCGCTGTGGCCGATGTATGGTCATCTACCTTGCGGATTTTGATTTTGCCTTTTTCCTGAGCCTTCAGGATGGAATCAGTCAGCGAGCGGGTGGTGGTTCCGAAGGGTATTTCAGTGATTGCAAGGGTTTTATTATCAACTTTCTCAATCTTTGCTCTAACCTTCACGGCTCCGCCGCGGGCGCCGTCGTTATAGCGGCTGACGTCGATGAATCCGCCCGTAGGGAAGTCAGGATAGAGCGTAAATTCCTCGCCGCGAAGATATGCAATGCAGGCGTCAAGCAGCTCATTGAAGTTATGAGGGAGAATCTTTGACGAGAGGCCGACGGCGATACCTTCCACTCCCTGAGCCAACAGCAGGGGGAATTTCACCGGCAGATTGACGGGTTCCTGTTTGCGGCCGTCATAGCTCGGAGTCCATTCGGTAATCTTGGGACTATAGAGCACATGGAGCGCAAACGGGCTCAGGCGAGCCTCAATATAACGCCCGGCGGCGGCTGAGTCGCCCGTCAGGATATTGCCCCAGTTGCCCTGAGTTTCAACCAGCAGCTCCTTCTGGCCCAGCTGCACCAGTGCGTCCTTGATGGATGCGTCGCCATGCGGGTGATATTGCATGGTGTTGCCAACGATGTTTGCAACCTTGTTGAAGCGTCCGTCATCAAGGGTTTTCATTGAGTGGAGAATTCGGCGCTGAACCGGCTTCAGTCCGTCTTCAATCGAGGGGACTGCGCGCTCAAGGATTACATAGCTGGCATAGTCAAGATACCAGCTTCGGTACATTGACCGGAGCTGATAACGCTTGGTGTCGTCAGAGTGTTGCTGGGGATTTTGCTGCTGATTGGTTTCTTCGTTCATGGGTAAATTTATCGTTGGGCGGATTTGAGGATGAGGCGGGGAATGTCAGTGTTGTCCATCGGAGCGCCGAGCAGTTCGCTGCCGGGGCCGATGGAGTAGACGCCGACGGGGTTGCCGGAGTGTTTGGTCGTGGTGAATCCGAATCCGGAGGTTTCATTCAGGATGTCAAACACTTCTTCAACGAATTCCGGGAAGCGATGGTAGAGGGCGTCATTGAAGTAGTCATTACGGGTAATGAACGTGCGCTCGAAAGTCTCGTCGAGGCGCTTCTGCCGGGCTTCGTTGATGGGAATCAGAGTGTAGAAGCCGATGCGGTCAGTCAGAATCTGCTTCATCTCCTCCATGGTGACCGGCTCCTGACGTTTCAACATTCGGTCAACCAGTTCGCCAAACTCAGCCTTGGAGATGTTTTGACCCTCAATGAGCTTCGGGTAACAGTTATAGCCCACAGACTTGCGCCCAACGCTCATTCCGCCTGTTTCATGGTCAGCCGTGACTATAATCAGCGTTTCGTCAGGGTGTGCAAGGTAAAAATCATAAGCCAGTCCGAGGGTTTCTTCAAAGTCAAGAGTCTCGCGGATAATGGTTGCGGCGTCATTATCATGGGCGGCCCAGTCAATGTTTCCGCTCTCAACCATCATGAAGAACCGTTCAGGCGAGTGAGTGGTCATGTGCTGAATCGCCGCCTTGGTATAGTCGCGCAGGAGGTTACGCTCCGCCGGAAAGTCAATGGCATAGCCGGAATTATTGCTCAGGGTGTCTTGGTCATTGACCAGGAGCACCTTCGGAGCCGAGGGGTCATAATTCTGTACTCCGCGGATTACTTTCCATCCGTTATCGGCAAACTTTTCATATATTCCGGAGTATTTTCCGTTGCGCTTGATTCCGCGGATGCGGGAGCCGGCCAGGAAGCTCACTCCTGATTCAGCGGCTTGACAGTCAATGTCGTAGGCATCGTCGCGTGAGGGCACGTGAGCGTAAAAAGCACCGGGAGTGGCGTCATCGGCCGCTACGTTGGTGAGCAGGGCTATGCCATAGCCCATGGTCAGCAGCGAGTCTGCAACGTTGCCGACGGCCACGGAATCCGGGCCCATGCCTAACATATTGTTGCGGGTCTTATGGCCGGTGGCCAGGGCTGTGCCTGCCGCTGCCGAGTCTGTTACGGGTGAGCTATAAGAATAGGTGGTCTGCAATGATGCCTGAGGGAACGTTTCCCAGAGCAGCGGGGTGGTGCGGTCAGTGGCCAGACGCAGGTAAGTGTCCGTGCCCATGACGGCGCCGGGACCCATGCCGTCGCCTATGAAATAGAAAATATACTTTGGAGCCTGTTCGGCGGCCATGGCGGCCCCCGAGCAGGTCAGTAGTGCGGATGTCAGTAATAATGATTTAAGGTTCATGATGATGTTTTTGTAAGTTTTTTAGAGATATTTGCTGATGGTTGATTTGATGTCGGCGGGATTATTGATGCGCTCAATGATTTCGCCGTTTTTAATCAGGAAGAATGTCGGGATTGCGCTGATATTGTATTGACCGAGATGTGTCTGCGATGCGCTTTCGCTCTGGAAGACGTTGGTCCAGGGCAATTCGGCAGTCGCTTCGGCCCATTGGTGTTGATTCTCGCCGAACCCAACTTCGTAGACTCCTAATTGCGGATAAGCCGTGTAAGCCTCGCCGATGTTGAGGTTCACTGCCGGAGCGGTTTCAGCGGCTGAATTGACAAAGGCCAGAAGAGTCAGCGAATGAGTATCGGCCACAGACGAGAGCGAAGTCACTTCCCCCTTGCGGTTAAGCAGCTCAATATCAAAATATCCTAATTCCGGAGCCTCAATGACTATGGTTTCGCCCGAAGGAGTAGGGGTAGACGCTGCCCGGAGCCGCGCCATCAGGATGGCTGTCCTCGGGTCATCAGGCTTTTGAGTGGAATAAGCATTGGCTACGGCCCTCAGCAGCGTTTTGCTCTTGCCCTCGGTGCGCAGGAAGGCATAATAGGCAGCCGTAGAGCCAAAGTCATCCTGGAGCGCCTTGAGCAGACGGCGGTTGGTGGTGCTGTCAGCCGGCGAGCTGAGAATATCGTTGATTTCTGAAAAGAGAGTAGCCTCCCGTGAGCCTTCAATGACGTAGCCGCCTCCGGGGTTCATCACCAGCGAGAGGGTCTCCGTTGAATCAGCCGGGACGTAGACATATTGTCCGCCAATCTTCAGGCGATATATCTGAGAGTTGGCTCGCGGGCGAGTAAGAGTGAATCTTCCGTTGGAGTCAACGCTGACTGAATCTGCGGCATACCATCCTCCGGTGGCCGACGGCAGTTCCAGGACAATGCTCTCCGAGTCCTGTGGCAATTCGCCATAGAGCGTCCACTCCTTGTCTCCCTTAGAGCAGGAGCCAAGGAGCAGAGCCAGAGCGGATATATAAGCAAATTTCTTCATCCGGGGTAACTTTTATTCCATCAGTTTGCGGTAACGGCGGCGCTGCGGGGCTTTGCCGTCGGGGGTATGTGCCCGCTTATATTCTTCATAATCAGAGTAGGAGCCTTCATAGTAAACCACTTTGCCTTCACCCTCAAAGGAGAGGATATGAGTGCAGATACGGTCAAGGAACCAGCGGTCATGGCTCACTACTACGGCACATCCGGCAAACTGCTCCAGGCCCTCTTCCAGGGCGCGCAGAGTGTTGACGTCAATGTCGTTGGTCGGTTCGTCGAGGAGCAAGACGTTGCCTTCCTGCTTGAGGGCCATGGCCAGGTGCAGGCGGTTACGTTCGCCGCCGGAGAGCACTCCGACTTTCTTTTCCTGGTCAGCACCTGAGAAGTTAAATTTGCTCAGATAGGCGCGGGCATTGACGTCGCGGCCTCCCATGCGGAAGGAGTCAACTCCTTGAGAGATTACTTCATAAACGCTCTTTTCGGGCAGCAGGTCCTTATGAGTCTGGTCAACATAGGCCACCTTTACGGTCTCGCCGACATCAAAAGAACCGGCATCAGCGTTTTCCAGGCCCATGATGAGCTTGAACAGAGTGGTTTTGCCCGCGCCGTTCGGACCGATTACGCCGACAATGCCGTTGGGCGGCAGAGTGAATTCAAGGTCGTTGAAGAGCTGCTTCTTGCCGAAGGCCTTGGCCAGGCCGTGAGCCTCGATGACCTTGTTGCCCAGGCGCGGACCGTTGGGAATAAAGATTTCCAGCTTTTCTTCGCGCTCTTTCTGGTCCTCGTTGAGCAGGCGGTCATATGAGTTCAAGCGGGCCTTACCCTTGGCCTGACGGGCCTTGGGAGCCATGCGCACCCATTCCAGCTCGCGCTCAAGGGTTTTGCGGCGCTTGCTTGCCTGCTTCTCTTCCTGAGCCATGCGCTTGGTTTTCTGGTCAAGCCATGAGGAATAATTGCCCTTCCAGGGAATTCCTTCGCCTCGGTCAAGTTCGAGAATCCAGCCGGCTACGTGGTCAAGGAAGTAGCGGTCGTGAGTAATGGCAATGACCGTGCCGGGATATTGCTGCAGATGCTGTTCGAGCCAGTCAATGCTCTCGGCGTCAAGATGGTTAGTAGGTTCGTCAAGGAGCAGAACGTCAGGCTGTTGAAGCAGCAGGCGGCAGAGGGCCACTCGGCGGCGTTCACCTCCGGAGAGGGTGTTGACCGGCTGATCGTCCGGCGGGCATTGCAGCGCATCCATGGCGCGCTCAAGCTTGGAGTCAATGTTCCAGGCATCGGCAGCGTCAAGCTTGTCCTGAAGCTCGGCCTGGCGCGCCAGCAGAGTGTCAAAGTCTGCATCCGGCTCGCCAAATGCCTCATTGACCTTGTCATATTCGGCAAGCATGTCCATGATGGGTTGAACTCCCTCGCGGACCACTTCAATGACCGTCTTTTCCGGGTCAAGATGCGGGTCCTGTTCAAGATAACCAACTGAATATCCCGGCGAGAAGACCACTTCGCCCTGATAATTCTTATCAATGCCGGCTATAATCTTGAGCAGCGATGACTTACCCGAGCCGTTCAGACCGATGATGCCGATTTTGGCACCATAGAAGAAGGAGAGATAAATATTTTTGAGAACTTGCTTCTGAGGCGGGTAAATCTTGGAGACTCCCACCATTGAAAAGATGATTTTCTTATCGTCAGCCATTTCTTTTTTTCGTTAATAAAGATGAAACATTAGCGGCGAGAAGCGCTCTTGACTCTATAGTCGCAGCGAACCTTCCCTTCAACCAGATTGCGCAGCTTGCCGCGCAGGAGCAGCCGCCGTCCCGTTGAAACATGGTCCATATAGACCTTGCCGTCGAGGTGGTCACACTCGTGTTGAACTATGCGGGCCAAGAAGCCTGACATTTCCTCCTCATGGGGATTCATCTCTTCGTCAAGCCATTTCAGGCGAATGTGTTCCACTCGGTTGACGTTTTCGCTCAACCCCGGCAGTGACAAACACCCTTCGTTGCGGCCTACTTCCTCGCCTTCAAGAATTGTCACTTCCGGATTTATCAGGGCAAACTTGCGCCCCTTACATTCCGGATATTCATCGCCAAGCACATCTGCATCGATTACTACCAGGCGAATACTCTTGCCAATCTGAGGAGCGGCAAGTCCGCAACCCTCGGCGGCATACATCGTTTCAAACATATCGTCGACAAGCTTTTTGAGCTCGCCGCTGTTGTCGGCCGTAATCGGAGCCGCTTCCTGGCGGAGCACCGGGTGGCCATAAAGATAGATAGGTAACTTCATTTATTGTAGATGCTTTGCAAATAATCGTTTAAAATTATGGTGGCTGCTGTGCGGTCAACCAGCGCTTTGTCCCGGCGGGCCATCTTTTTCAGGCCGCCGTCAATCATCGCCTTATGGGCCAGAGTTGAAGTGAAGCGTTCATCATAACGCACAATTTCCAATCCCTCAGGCAGCAACGCCCTCAGGCGCGGAATGAACGGCTCGATATATCGGGCCGATTCGGATGGCTCGCCTTTCAGTGTGGTCGGTTCGCCGATGATGATGATGTCTACCTTGTTCTTTTCCAGATAACGCTTCAAATAGTCAAGCAGCCGGGCCGTTTCAACCGTTTCAAGCGGCGAACCGACAAGGCGCAACTCATCCGTCACCGCCAATCCGCAGCGACGTCGTCCATAGTCAATTGCAAGGATTCTTCCCATTTCAACTGCAAATTTACGAATTTTTTCCGAGTTTACCCCTTAAAAGGCCAAGAATTTCTTGGTAGGCATAAAGTTTAAAGAGGTGACAGACCCCAAGGTAAAACCCTCCGGAGAGCAAAATCGCCGCCCCGAGCGCTATCCAATTATTGGCTATCAGCGCCGAACAGCCGAGGGAAATCACCAGCACTCCCGCCGATGCCGCAAGATAGGGCCAATAGTCTGAAAGCTGCCGCAGAAAGCCATAATTGATTATCCTCTTGGTGTAAATCGTGTTAAGTATCAGGGCGATAAATCCATAAACAGCCTTGGCCACACAGAGCGCCAGTACGCTCCGGAACACTATCAGTGCCCCGCCGCAAAGCGCAAACGCTATCACCTTCTTGATTATCTCCAGGCGCAAAACCAGGTCGGAACGCCCCTTGACCTTTATCAGGTTGAGATTCGAAACAATAACCCCGTCCCAGAGGAAACCGAACGTTAACACCTGGAGGAGGATTATCGAGTCGGCCCACTTAGCCGTCAGCAACCCCAAAATCATCGGCTTGGCTATCCCGCAAAGAAGCATCATCAGAGGAAAAGTCAGAAAGGCCGAGATGGCGATATAGCGCTTGTAAATGTTCATCAGCCGCTCATTATCGTCCTGAATCTGTGATAGCAGCGGATAAGAAACGCGCCCAAGGACGTGGGTCACGTTATTGTTCAGCAAAACGTTGAAGCTCAAGGCTCTGTCATAGAATCCCAGCGAGGCCTTGGAAAACATCTTTCCGATTATCGCTCCGAAAATCTTATCATAGACCGCTGAAATCAGGTTGGCAGCAAAAAGCCGCGAACTGAAGGAAAACAACCGCTTAAATGAGTCCTTGCAGAAGCCTGAGCGCGGAAGCCATTTGACCATCAGAAAGGTTAGCAACGTTGTGATTGCCGCCGCCGATATCGCTTGCCATACAAGCGCCCAGACTCCGAAGCCATAATAGGCCAGCGCAACCCCGATGAATCCCGATAAGACTCCCGCTATGAGGGAAATCTTGGTCGTCGTCTTGAAGTCAAGATTGATGGTTAAGAGCGTTTGACTCGTGGAAGCGAAGGAGTTGATTATCAGTGTCAGACAGTAAACCCTGACTATGGATGTCAGTATCGGGGCCTCATATAATCCGGCAATCAGGGGCGCACAGAAAAACAGGATGATATAAATAACCGTAGCTAACCCTACGTTGAGATAAAAAACCGTCGACACATCCCGGTCATTGCGGTCTTTATACTGGATTAACGCCGCTGAAAAGCCTCCGTCAATGAAGACCGTCGAGATGGCTATGAAGATTGCCAGCACTCCTATCAGACCATACTCGTCAGGAGTCAGCAGTCGGGCCAGAATGACTTGGATGGCAAACTGAACAATCTGGGCGGAATATTTCTCGGCCATGGTCCACGCTACGCCATGAACCGCCATTGATTTTATATCCTTGTTCTCGCTCATTTTTTTATCAGGAAAGAGTTTAACCGGTTGGTTGCCGCAGTGAATATCGCTGCAATCAGCAGGGTTGACGGTATGACTATGGCGCTGAACACTAATGCATTCTCATTCAGTTCAAACCGCGTGCAGATAATCATTGACAGGCGCTGGAGCACATAGATTGCAAACGCATTCACTCCGAGCCATCTCAGGGCCTTATTGTCGAGTTTGAGCTTCATCGTCAGCAGTACCAGGGCCACCGCAAAGAAGCTCGAGGAGCTGATAAACAGCAGATGATTGACCATTTTCAGCGCCCCGCTTGATTGAAGAAGCTCCGACCGGGAAATATAGAGTATCAAGGCGAAGAGCCCCGCTGAGGCAATGAACCATACCGCCCAGCGCCATCCTCTGACTTGAGCTTCTATCTGCCTCTTATATAGCGAATAAAGCATCCCGACGGGGTAGGCCACTATCGTGTCATACCAATATGATTCCTTACCCGCCGAGCGCAGAAACAGGTCAAACAAAATGACCGCGATAAAAACTCCTATGGCACAAGGCTTCAAGTCCAGTTCAAGCCGGTCTGCAACAATCAGGACAAAATACGTCAGCAAGTAAAGAACCAGGATGTCAAAGACAAACCAATTGGAGTTACCGATGCTTTCCCAGCCAATCCAGCACCAAAAGTATTGACGCGGCTCATAATTCATCCCCAAGGCAAGATCGAGTAGGAAGAAGATACCAACGGCGACGGCAAACATTATCCAGACTTTCAGCAGCCTGTGAGTGAGAAAAGTGGAAACATATTTCCGGCGGTCGCGCTTAAGCGATTCCATCACTCCATAACCGGAATAAAGCATGAACATGACAACCATCAGTTGGCCTATTCCGTCAAGCACGCCATAGTAAATCCGGTCATGTGAGCCCGGTTCAGGAAGGTAGCCCCGCATATGGGAGAAGAGAATAATGATGGCGAAAACGCCTTTGATTGCGTCCGTTTGGCCGCGGCTGATGTAGTCATCATGGCCCGCAACGGAGACCTTGGCCCCATAGAGCGTCAGAAGCAACAGTAAGAGAATCAGGATATCCATCAGCTGAAAAGTGAGTCGTTTAAATCCCTCATCATAGCCTCGGCTACGCTTCCTTCTTGAGGCCGATAGAGGATGCGTTGCAGTGTGGCCTCGCGCTCTTCCTTCATCGGGTCATCGCCATTGATGACCGTTTGCTCTATGAAGCGGCTCAGAGTCTCCTCTGAGTCAAGGGTATAATGGGCTTCCTGGCAGGCTCGCCCAAAATCGTTCATGTCCGCCTTGATGCCGTCAAGATTCCGGGTGATGTAACCAACCGGTTTGCCCGTGAAGAGATATTCGGCGGTAAATGACCCGCAGTTGTGAACCATCGCGTCAGAGCTCTTAAACAGGTCAACGAAATCGCCCGTCTCAAGCTGAGTGGTTTCCCCTTCGGCCCAGAACCGATAGAACTCCTCGGTGCGCTCCGGCCCCCATTGGGCATGCTTATATAATTCTGACTTCAAGCGCGGGTGAGGCTTAAAGGCTATCTGGAGCGTATCTTTATGTTTTAATGCAAGTTCCTGCATAATCTTATAGCTCCAGTTGAAGTCCGGACGGTCAAACATGTTATAGGACACAATGGTGAAATGAGGTGCCCAGATGAGCCGCTTACGTCTCTTTCCGTCGCAGATTTGTTTCCATGGGTCGGCCGTCAGCGCCTCTTTGAATTCATCAGCATGCGGCTCGCCGATAACGACGGCGTTCTCCCCGCGATTATCGGCAATGCGACGGCTCACCTCGGCATGGATTTCCGAGGCGACATAGAACTTCCAGGCAAGATTATGCATCGGGATGTTGATGTACCATTCCAGTTCTGAAAGCGGAACAGAGTAGGGGGTATGCACAATCAGGCAGTCGCGATTATGAAGCCAGTTGGCCGCCTCATCCTCATAGCTTGAATCATATGGCTGAGGATAAACAATCATGTCAGGCGCGAAATCCTGCTTGAGCCGCGCAAAGTCAGCTATGCGCTCCGCCGGAATCCCGCTCCGCCGGAAATGTTCCATCAGCTGCGAGGCATCGCGCTCGCGTTCGGCTGAGGTAAACGCCTTGAAGGGAATGATGGCAATCCTGACGTCATAGCGGCCATCGGCAATCATCAGCCTGACAAGCTGTTGGTAACGCCACATTGGCAGTGACGACGCGATAAACAACACCCGGCAGCGCCCCGCCGTGCGTACCCGCTCAATGATTTTACCGTATGTCTTTTTTTGCTCCGATATCCTGTATTTGAATCGGGTGCGATATTGGCGCTTTAACGGTTTGATTATATGATGGTTAATAAACTGTTGCATAGTGTGATTCCGGGCTCATGGAAGCCCTCTTCGTTCCACAAAGATAACGATTTTTTTGCAAACTTATTGCGTAATCAGCATTTTTTCCTTAAATTAGCGTCTGTTTTTAACCACATTATTCTTTTATATGCAAGCACTAATCTTGGCTGCCGGTATGGGGCGCCGACTCGGTGAGTTCACTGCCGACAATACAAAATGCATGCTCCCGGTTAATGGCGTCAGACTGATTGATCGCATGTTGAATCAGCTTAACAGGCTGAACCTTAGCCGTATTGTTATCGTTGTCGGCTATGAGGCTCAAAATCTGGTCAACCATATCCGCGCTTCTTTTCCGGACCGCAACATTATCTTTGTGGAGAATCCTATCTATGATAAAACCAACAATATTTATTCACTGTGGCTCGCCCGTGACTATATGGTTGAAGAGGAAACCCTCCTTCTGGAGTCTGATTTGATTTTTGAAGACCGGGTTCTCGACCTTGCTATCGAGTCGCCTTGGCCCAACGTTGCCCTCGTCGCCAAGTATCAGACATGGATGGACGGCACCATGGTCCGCATCGATGATGACTTCAAAATCATCAACTTCATCCCCAAGAAGGCGTTTAAATATTCTGACACTGAGTTTTACTATAAGACGGTCAACGTCTATAAATTCTCCCCGGAATTTGTCCGTAATCATTATTTGCCTTTCCTTGAAGCCTACATTAAGGTCCTTGGCCAGAATGAATATTATGAACAGGTTCTCCGCGTGATTACTCTGATTGACGTGGCCGATATGCGCGCACTCCCAATCAATGGTCTCCACTGGTATGAGATTGACGATGTCCAGGACCTCCGCATTGCCGAGACAATCTTTGCCGATCCCGAGGAGCGACTGAAAAAAATGCAGCATAGCTTCGGCGGATATTGGCGTTATGCGGATGTGCTCGATTTCTGCTATCTTGTCAACCCTTATTTCCCTCAGCCAAAGATGATTGACGAGATGAAGGCCAACTTTGAGCCCCTTCTGCGCAATTATCCCTCCGGAATTGGCGTAAATTCGCTCCTGGCCGCCAAATACTTCGGTATACGCCATGACTTTATGGTCGTTGGTAATGGTGCCGCAGAGCTAATAAAAAGCCTCATGGAACTGACAGACAGCTCCGTCGGCGTGATTTACCCTACGTTTGAAGAATATCCTAACCGCCTCCCCGCCGAAAAAATCGTCAAGTTCCTTCCCTCCAATGAGGACTTCTCATATACTGCCGACGATTTAATAAGCTTCTTCTCGGCTAATCCGGTTGACTCCCTCCTGATTGTCAACCCTGATAATCCCTCAGGCAATCTGATTGACTTTGACGGACTGATGAGACTTGCCCGATGGGCTGAAGAAAAGGGCGTCAGGCTGATTATTGACGAGTCATTCGTTGACTTCGCTGACTCCGCCGCATCAATGACGCTCCTCAAAAACGATATCCTCGAGCGCTTCCCTCATCTCTGCGTAATGAAGTCAATCTCTAAGAGTTATGGCGTCCCCGGTCTGAGACTCGGAGTCCTCGCCTCAGCTGACTCCGAGCTGATTAATTTCATCCGCAAGGATGTCGCCATTTGGAACATAAACTCCTTTGCCGAGTTCTACATGCAGATTTTCAATAAATATGAAAAGGATTATCAGCACTCATGTGAACTCTTCCGTCGCGAACGCGAAATCTTTGCCCGCGAACTCTCGGAAATCCCATTCATGCGCGTCATTCCCTCGCAGGCCAATTATTTCCTTTGTGAACTCAACGGAATCTCTTCTGAGCAGCTCACCCTCCGCCTGATGACCGACTTTAACATCCTGATTAAAGACTGTTCCGCAAAAAAAGGCTTCCCAGCCTCACGCCAATACGTCCGCATCGCCATCCGCAATCGCCATGATAATTCCCGCCTCATCCGGGCCCTCAAAACCATCAGCCTATGAATAAGATTTGTATTATCGGTGGCGGCAATCTCGGGCTTGTATGCTCCGGAGTTTTCGCCTCCAAGGGTTATCAGGTCAACATCTTAAGCGGACACCCTGAAAATTGGAGCCGCGAGCTGACAATCACGGATGCTAATGGCAAGCAGTTCATAGGCTCTCCGGCTCTCATTACGGCTGATGCAGCTGCCGCTGTCGCAGGTGTTGACATGATTCTACTTTGCCTCCCCGGCTATCTTATCAAGGAAACATTAAAGCGCATCAAGCCTTTCCTTGCGCCCTCCGTTATTGTCGGATCTATCGTTGCATCCACCGGATTTTTCTTCTTTGCTCATGATGTTTTGCCCGGATGGCCTCTCTTCGGATTCCAGCGCGTACCTTTTATTTCCCGCACAGTTGAATATGGTCGCTCAGGCTTGCTATTGGGTTATAAGAAAGAGCTCAATGTCGCCGTTGAAAATATACCGGATGTTCCCTCATTTCTAACTGAGATTCAGCGGATGTTCTCAACTCCTGTATCCTTGCTTGATACTTTCTATGAGGCCGCGTTGACTAACAGTAATCCTATTCTCCATACCGCCCGCCTCTATTCAATGTGGAGTGGGGAAGTCACCCCCGTGCCAAATAATTCTCATTTCTATGCCGAGTGGACTGATGAAGCATCCTCCCTAATGATTGAGATGGACCGCGAATTTCAGTCCCTGCTCAAGGCCCTGAATGTGAGGGAAGGTGCCGTGCCGACTCTCCTCGACTATTACGAATCAACTGACGCTGCCTCTCTTACACGCAAAATCCGCTCCATCGAAGCCTTCAAGCCTATAATGTCACCCATGATTCAAACCCCCCAAGGATGGATTCCTGACTTCAATAGCCGCTATTTCACTGAAGACTTCCCCTTCGGCCTCCAATTTATCAAGCAACTCGCCGACAAACACAACATCCCAACGCCCCACATCACCCAAGTCCTCCAATGGGGCCTCTCCAAAACCCCAAAATAACCCCGTCCGGAACACCTTCCGCATATCGGCGTAGGCCGCTGCCTATGGAAAGGCGGATTCCGATCCGCCGCCACCTTCCTATTATCCAACCATCCGAAATCATAACCGCGGGCCGCAAAAAACGCCCCACTCGATATCAAACCGGGTGGGGTTAAACGGGTCAAGTGAACTTATTTCTTCCTTTTGTAAATCTGGTAGTAGTCATCGTCGACGATCATCAGCTCGTCACCATCAATGTACGCTTGAAGAGTTTGAGTGAAAGGAAGGTCATCATTATCTTCTTCAAGATCGCTCCAAGTCGTTGTGATTATCAGCAGCGGAGCGTTGTATTTATAGGTGCCTCGGTCATGATAAATTTCTCCTTCTTCAGTGTAAGTAGCAGTAAATTTTCCATCTTTACCGAATGTTACAGTTGCTTCGCCGTAACCGTAAATAGAAGTATACCAGGAGCCAACGATACTGCCGCTTTTGGGCTCGTTATCGTCATCGTCGCCTCCGCATGATGTGAATGCCAGAGGGAGCATCAGGCAGAGAAGCATGAAATAGATTTTTTTGAACATAATTTGATTGGTTGGTTAAACATTGTTTTCTATGCTTGCAAAGTTACAAAAAATCAGCCATCCGCGCATAAAATTTATGTGAAATATTTCTTCTCACAACCGGGTATAATATTTTCATGCTCAGTCTTGCTTCCCATAGGTATATTAGCCCCCTCGGTCGCGCAGCCTATGGAAAGGCGGATTCCGATCCGCCGCCCCTGGGCTCAGCTGTGTCTTAAAGAGCGGAAAGAGTGTCAATGACCGGGATTCGTGGCGCCCCCGCCACGATGGAGCGCAAGCTCCACGATTTTCGTTTCAATGAAATGGCCCTCCGTCTTATATGGCAGCTTTGGCGCTGGCGCGCCACCGTGGCGAGGGCGCCACGGAGCCCAGTGGCTTCGCTAAACCATGAGTTCTGCAATACCATCTTTTTTTATTGATCGGAATCCGCCTTTCCATAGGCTGAAACGGCGGATTTTCTGGAGTGATGTTTCTCCTATGAAACAAAAGCGGAGGCCGCAAATTTTGCGGCCTCCGTTTGTTTTGTCAAAGAGGATTTTATTAACCGTGACTTACTCTGCGATGGGAGCAACGTTAATAAAGCGACGTCCGTTCTTGCCTTCGGTGAAGACTACGGTACCGTCAATGAGGGCGTAGAGAGTGTGGTCCTTACCCATGCCTACGTTGAGACCGGGGTGGTGAACCGTGCCACGCTGACGCTTCAGGATGTTACCGGCCTTGGCAAATTGGCCGCCAAAAATCTTAACACCCAGACGTTTGCTTTCTGATTCGCGGCCGTTCTTTGAACTGCCGACACCTTTCTTATGTGCCATTTCTCTTTCAGATTTGGTTTAGGGGGTTAAACAATTAAGCGACGATCTCTTTGATAACGACCTGAGAGAAGCACTGGCGATGGCCGTTCTTACGACGATAGCCCTTGCGACGCTTTTTCTTGAACACGATGACTTTGTCACCTTTAACGAGCTGCTGCTTTACTTCGCATACAACCTTGGCGCCTTCTACAGTGGGGGCACCTACTTTTACTGCGCCGTCGGCGTCAACGAGCAGTACTTTGTCAAACTCCACGGTGGAGCCTTCCTTGGCGTTTTCGCCAAGATAGTGGACATAAAGGAACTTGTCCTTTTCAGCTTTAAACTGCTGGCCCTGAATTTCTACAATTACGTACATTTTTACGTTTTTTGTGGGTTAACTCCGTCAGGCGGCGCCGAACTTTCAACGCGCTTTTACCAAGCCTGAACGAAAAATATATTCGTTTTGCGACCGCAAAGTTACAACTTTTTTCCCAATCCGCAAAATATTTTCCAATAATTTTTTATTCTCTGAAATATACGCGCTTTACTCGGGGCGAAACCGACGTCAGAATCTCATAGGGAATGGTGTCCAAGGCATTGCTCATGGCCTCTACAGGGAGGTTCGGTCCGAAGAATTCTACCGAGTCGCCTACTTTGGCGTCGGCGCCGGTGACGTCGACCATGCATGCGTCCATGCAGACGTTGCCGACTATCGGACATTCCTTGCCGTTAATCCAGACCTTTCCTTTGCCGTTGCCGAGATGGCGGTCAAGGCCGTCGGCATATCCTACGGGTACGGTTGCAATCGTTGCGTCATGGTCAAGAATCGTCCGGCGCGCATATCCGATGGAAGTCTCCGCACTCCAGTCCTTAAGTGAGATTATCATTGACCGCAGGGATGATACCTGGCGCAGTCCTGCCGTTGCCGGGATGCCGAGAGTGTCAATTCCATAGAGGCCGATGCCTAATCGGACCATGTCGAACTGATATTCCGGGAATCGCGCAATGCCTGCCGAGTTCAGGATATGTCGTTTGAAGCTGTAGCCGAGCTCGCGGTTCATCTGCTCGCAGATTTCCGTAAATAGTGTCAGCTGGCCGATGGTATAGTCATCCATTTCAAGGCAGTCAGCCGTAGCCAGATGGGAAAACACCGAGGCAACTTTGACCACGTCAGTCTCTCCCAGGCGCCGACAGAGTTCGCTGATGTCATGCTTGAGGAAGCCCAGGCGGTGCATTCCCGTGTCAAACTTGACGTGAATGGGGTAGTGCTTGATGCCGCGTCTTTCTCCCTCGCGGATAATTTCATTGAGCATTTCAAAGTTGAACACCTCGGGTTCCAATCGGTTGGCAAACAGCGAGTCATAGTTAGTGACCTTGGGGTTCAGGGCCATGATGGGCATGGTGATTCCCGCGCGGCGAAGCTCTTCGCCCTCGTCAACCACGGCAACGGCCAAATAGGCGGCTCCATGGCTCTGAAGGGTTCGCGCCAGTTCCATAGCGCCGGCTCCATAGCCTGAGGCCTTGACCATAGCTACTATGCCGGTTTCAGGGCGTAACATGGCGCGATAATGGTTGAAATTGTCAACTATAGCATCAAGATTGACCTCCAAAACCGTCTCATGATGGCGCAACTGAAGGGTCTCGGCAAGTTTGTCAACGGCGCCACCGTGTTCCCCCTTGGCAAGAATAAGCTCGCGTGAGAAGTCGCTGAGCGTCAGCTCTCGGAGCATTTCATCGCCCGTGGCAAAGAAGCGGCTGCCCGAAGGGAAGATTTCCCTATATTGGTCATATTTCTCTCCAATGGCAATTACCCGCTCAATTCCCGCCTTATATATTAAGGAGGCAATCTCCTCGGGATTACAGCTTCCGCGCAGTTCGTCAAGAATCAGCGTCATCTTTAATCCGTCGGCTCGGCGGCGGCGCATAAAGTCAATTGCGGAGGGTAGGGAGTCCATGGTGCAACTGAATCTGTCGCTGATTATCAGGCAGTTGTTGACTCCCTGACTTACGTTTAGGCGAGTTTCAAGCGGCCGGATAACGTTTTCCGGCATCGTTATTTTCAGTAGGCGCAAGGCTTCAAGGGTTAACAGCCGGTCACGCTCAATCCAGTCGGCATCTTGCGGGATATGGACGCTGATTTTCAGTACGTTGTCCGATACGTGTTTGCCGACGGCTTCATCTAATTCAGCCGGATAGACCAGGGTCTTGGCTCCTGTTGCTAACCGGAGTGTCTCTCTGATTTTCTCTTCCGCTGAGCTGAAATCGCCCGGGTTATTGTCAATACTGCTGATGACCACAGTCTCCGGCTGAACCATCTCGCTGAGGCGGCTCATCTCGCCCGGTTCTGAAATTCCACATTCAATGACTGCATATTCCGCTCCGGGTTGAATTTTCAGAAGCGAGAGGGCAACTCCTAACTGGCTGTTATAGCTTCGCGGTGAGCGGCCCACTGAGGTTGTGTGTCCGATTGCCTCGCTGAGCCACTCCTTAATTATAGTCTTGCCTCCAAAGCCGCCGATGGCAATCACTTTGGTCGCACCTAATTCTTCCTGCCGATAAGCCGAGGCAAGCGCCTGAAGCGACTCAAGGACATTGCTGACAATGATAAATTCTGCCGCCTGAGGGTCAATCCCTTCAGGTATGCGTTCAACGACAAAAACCTTCACCCCACGTGAAATTAGGTCTCGGACATAGTTATGCCCATCGTTAGTGGAGGTTTTCAGCGCAAAAAATATTGATTCCTCTCCGTCGGAGACGGCGCGGGAGTCTGTCAGCACGTTTTTTATGTTAAAACGTCTGATTTTATCCTTAATTTTATTAATTTCTGTGCTCATATCTGACTGCAAAGTTAATGAAAATGTTTTAAGATTTTGCAGTTAGACGAAAAATTCGTAACTTTGCATCACGAAAAGTGAATTTTATGACAGTTAATAATACCGAATCGCCTTCCTTATTGTTTGAAACAAGTTGGGAAGTATGTAATAAAGTCGGAGGCATCTACGCTGTGCTTTCAACCAAGGCCCGCACCCTCCAGTCGCTTTATAAAGACAAGGTTATATTCGTTGGTCCGGATGTCTGGTCCGACGCTTCTCCGTCTCCTTATTTTACTGAGGTGGCTTCAGTCCTCAAGGGCTGGAAGAAATCAGCCGGCCTCCCTGAGGGTGTAACCGTCAGGGTAGGGCGATGGAATGTTCCCGGACGTCCTATTGCCGTGCTGGTCAAGTTTGACGCTATGTATGACTCCCTGCCGCAACTCTATGGCGAAATGTGGGAAAAATATGGCGTCGATTCCCTCCATGCCTATGGCGATTATCCTGAGGCTTGCGCTTTTTCTCATGCCGCAGCCCTGGTGATTGAAAGCATTGCCCGCTTCCTGGGTCATGATGACGGCAAGGGCGTAATCGCTCATTTCGACGAATGGACAACCGGAATGGGACTCCTCCACGTCAAGAGCTATCTCCCCGGAGCCGCTACGGTCTTCACCACCCATGCCACCAGCATTGGCCGCTCAATCTGCGGAAACGGCAAAGACCTCTATGCCTATTTCTCAGGCTATAACGGCGACCAGATGGCTCGCGAACTCAATATGGAAGCCAAACACTCCCTTGAAAAAGCTGCCGCCCATCAGGCCGACTGCTTCACAACGGTCAGCGACGTTACCGCGCGCGAGTGTGAACAGCTTCTGGAAATTCGCCCCTTGGTCACTCCTAACGGATTCGAAAAAGACTTCGTCCCCAAGACCGCCAAGAAAATGGCCGAGGCGCGTAATGCCGCTCGCCGCGCTATGATTAAGATGGCTTCGGCCCTTACCGGCGCTGAACTGCCTGACAATACTTTCCTGGTGGCCACTTCCGGACGCTGTGAATACCGAAACAAGGGCATTGACGTTTTCCTCGATGCCTGCAATATTGTTCGCCATGAACTGACGGAGACTGACCTTCCCGTTGTCTGCATGATTATGGTGCCCGCTTGGAGCCGCAATGCCCGTCCCGAACTGGTCGCTGCTATTAATGCGGCTGAAAAGCACGGAATTGCCGACCCCGTAATCACTCATGAGCTGAATAATCCTGATTCTGATCCCGTTATTAATTCAATCCATCGCCTTGGATTCTCTAATCAGCCCGCCGATAAGCTCCATATGATTTATGTGCCCTGCTATCTCGACGGCTCTGACGGCCTATTTGGCGGATTGACTTATTATGACCTCCTTCCCGGTCTGGACGCCACGGTCTTCCCCAGCTATTATGAACCCTGGGGCTACACTCCTATGGAGTCAGTAGCCTTTGGAGTGCCTACGGTGACCACTTCGCTCAGCGGATTCGGAATGTGGGTTGAAAACGAATTCGGCCATGATTCTTTTGCCGCAAGCGGAGTTCATGTCAGCGAACGTAACGACGCTAATTACTCTCAGCTTTGTCGCCTCATTGCCTCGCAGCTTGAAGAGATTATCCGCGCCGACGAAAAAACTATTGCCGCCCTCCGCTCTGCCGCATCCGCTACGGCTGACCGTGCCGACTGGGCCCACTTTATGGAATATTATCTCGTGGCTTATGCCGATGCTCTGAAAGCGGCAAGCCTGCGTAATATCAATAAAAAATAAAATAAACTAAAATAATACTTATGAAACTTCAAGTCAGCAATTCCAACGCGCCCCAATGGCGTGATGTGACTGTCAAGACGAATCTTCCCGAGGCTCTTAAGCCCCTGGAAGTCATTGCCCGCAATCTGTGGTGGGTATGGAACAGCGATGGTAAGAACCTTTTCCGCGACCTCGACCCCAATCTCTGGCGCTCTACCGGTGAAAACCCCGTGATGCTTATCCAGCGTCTCAGCTCTGAACGCCTCCAGGAAATCATTGCCGATGCCGACCTCATGGCCCGCATCAAGAAGGTCTACAAGCTCTTCAAGGAATACATGGAAGTCCCCATGCGCTCCGATATCCCCTCCGTTGCCTATTTCTCTATGGAATATGGCCTCTGCAACGCCCTGAAGATCTATTCCGGTGGTCTCGGTGTGCTCGCCGGTGACTATATTAAGGAAGCAAGTGATAGCCGTGTGCCCATGACTGCCGTCGGCTTCCTCTATCGCTATGGCTACTTCACTCAGAGCCTCAGCGTTGACGGTCAGCAGATTGCCAACTATGAGCCTCAGAACTTCAATCAGCTCCCCATTGAGCAGGTAATGAATGAAGACGGCACTCCCATGATTATTGAAGTGCCTTTCCCCACTAACACTGTTTATAGCCACGTTTGGCGCGTCAATGTCGGCCGCATGAACCTCTATCTGATGGACACCGACTTTGACATGAACTCTGAATATGACCGCCCCATCACTCACCAGCTCTATGGCGGCGATTGGGAAAACCGCATCAAGCAGGAATATCTCCTCGGTATCGGCGGTATCATCATGCTCCGCAAACTCGGAATCAACACTGACCTCTATCACGCCAACGAAGGCCACGCCGCTCTGCTCAACCTTCAGCGCCTGGTTGAATATATCACCGAGAAACACGTTGACTTCAACGTCGCTCTCGAACTCGTTCGCGCTTCAAGCCTCTATACGGTTCACACTCCCGTGCCCGCCGGACATGACTACTTCGACGAAGGTCTCGCTAACAAGTATCTCAACCACTTTGCTCCCATCCTTGGCATCTCTTGGCCCGAACTGATGAACATGGGTCGCGAAAACCCTGACAGCGGCGAAAAATTCTCAATGAGCGTATTCGCCCTCAACACCTGTCAGGAAGCCAACGGCGTTTCTTGGCTCCACGGCGAAGTATCCAAAAAGATGTTTGCCGGCGTTTGGAAAGGCTATGACTGGCGCGAAAGCCACGTTGGATACGTGACTAACGGTGTGCATATGCCCACATGGGCTGCCTCCGAATGGAAAGCTTTCTATGAAAAGAACCTCGGTCAGCAGCTCTTCTCTCATCAGGACGACCCCAAGGCCTGGCATAACATCTTTGATATGCCCGAACAGTCAATCTGGGATATGCGCGTCCAGATGAAGAATAAGTTCATCAACTTTGTCAAGCGTGACTTCAAGGCCAAGTGGCTCGCTAACCAGGGTGACCCCTCTGCCGTCCTCGGTATCCTTGACCGCATCAACCCCAATGCCCTCATCATTGGCTTCGCACGCCGCTTTGCCACTTACAAGCGTGCTCACCTGCTCTTCACTGATCTTGACCGTCTGGCCAAGATTGTCAATAACGAAAAGTGCCCCGTGCAGTTCGTATTCTCCGGCAAGGCTCACCCCGCCGATGGTGCAGGCCAGGGCCTCATCAAGCGCATCATGGAAATCAGCCGTATGCCCCAGTTCCTCGGCAAGATTATCTTCCTTGAAGACTACAACATGATCGTGGCCAAGCGCCTTGTAACGGGCGTTGACATCTGGCTCAATACTCCTACTCGTCCGCTCGAAGCATCCGGCACCTCCGGCGAAAAGGCCCTCATGAACGGCGTGCTCAACTTCTCAGTCCTCGACGGCTGGTGGTATGAAGGCTATAAGTTTGACGAAGAAGGCGGTTGGGCGCTCACTGATAAGCGCACCTATACTGACCAGGCTCAGCAAGATAAACTCGATGCCGCTACAATCTACTCTATGCTCGAAAACGAGATTATCCCCCTCTACTTCGACAAGAACTCTTCAGGCTACTCGCCCAAGTGGATTCAGCGCATCAAGAACTCTCTGGGTCACATCGCTCCGCACTTCACCATGACCCGCATGATCAATGACTATATTGACCGCTTCTACACCAAGGAAGCCAAGCGCTCCGCTCTCCTGCAGGCTAATGACTATGCCCTGGCTAAGGAAATCGCCGCTTGGAAGCAGAGTGTCGCTGAAAAGTGGGATGGCGTGAAGGTCCTCTCCGTTGAGGATGACGGCATGGCCGCAAGCGTTACCGGCACCAAGCATACCGCAACCGTCGTTCTTGACACTAACGGCCTCGCTAACGACCTCGGAGTGGAATGCGTCGCCTTCCGCAGCGAAGACGGCGAAGAGCAGTTCTCTGAAGTTGTCGCCCTCAAGCCCGTCAAGACTGAAGGAAACATCGTAACCTATCAGCTTGACCATGAGCTGAGCGAACCCGGTGTGTTCCGCTATGCCTTCCGAATTTATCCCTCTAACCCCGCACTGCCTCATCGTCAGGACTTCGCGTGGGTCCGCTGGATCTGATAACCCCCTATCTCTGAGAGATAAGAGCCTCAAACTCTTATCTCTCAGTTTTTTTATTTATTTCATCTTTTAATCTTAAAGCAACTACTTCACTAAAATGGGAGGCTTTTTCGGAGTCGCCGCCAAGTCAAAGTGTCGCACTGACCTCTTTTATGGCGTAGACTATAATTCCCACCTGGGCACCCGCCGCGGTGGAATGGTGACATTTGATGCCGCCAATCAGCGCTTTTGCCGCAAAATTCATTCGCTGGAAAGCACTTACTTTCGAACCAAGTTTGAATCCGAACTCGCCAAGTTTGATGGCGATACCGGAATAGGTGTGATCAGCGATACTGATCCGCAACCGATTATCATTAACAGCCATCTCGGCAAGTTCGCTATCGTCACTGTGGCCAAGGTTTGTAACCTCGACGAGCTTGAACGCGAACTCCTTGACAAGGGTGTCCACTTTGGCGAGCTCAGCTCCGGTCGAACCAATCAGACCGAACTCATTGCCCTCCTTATCAATCAGGGAAAAACTTTTGCCGAAGGCATTGAAATTGTCTATAACAAAATCAAAGGCTCTGCCTCCTTGCTGATTCTGACTGAGAATAACTCAATCATTGCTGCGCGTGACCATCTGGGCCGTACTCCTATTATTCTGGGCCGGAAGGACGGCGCCTGGGCCGCAACTTCTGAAAGCACCGCGTTCCCCAATCTCGGCTATGAATATGTCCGTGACCTCGGCCCCGGCGAAATCGTCGAGATTAAGGCTGACGGAGTCAAGCAGTTACGCGCCCCCGGCTCTGAAATGCAGATTTGCTCATTCCTCTGGGTCTATTATGGATTCCCCACTTCAAGCTATGAGGGTCATAACGTTGAAGAAACCAGATTCGCCTCCGGATTTGCCATGGGCCAATCTGACCCCACTGAAGTTGACTGTGCCTGCGGTATCCCTGACTCCGGTACCGGCATGGCATTAGGTTATGCCGCCGGACATGGTGTGCCTTACCACCGCTGCATCTGCAAGTACACTCCGACCTGGCCCCGCTCCTTCACTCCCGCCGACCAGTCAATGCGCTCCCTCGTCGCCAAGATGAAACTTGTCCCCAATCGCGCTATGCTTCAGGGAAAACGCGCCCTTTTCTGTGATGACTCCATCGTGCGCGGCACTCAGCTCAATGACAATGTCAAGGAGCTCTATGATTGCGGCGCCAAGGAAGTGCATATGCGCATTGCGTGCCCTCCGCTGATTTATGGCTGCAAGTATGTTGGCTTCACTTCCTCCAAGAGCGATATGGAACTGCTGACCCGTCGGGTAATCGAAGAGCTCGAAGGCTCTCCTGACGCTCATCTTGATGAGTATGCCACTACGGATTCACCCCGTTATAATGCCATGGTTGAGAAGATCCGCAGCCATTTCGGCCTGACTTCCCTCAAGTTCAACCCCATTGAAACCCTGGTTGAGAGCATTGGCCTCCCCAAGTGCAAAATCTGCACCCATTGCTTCGACGGCTCCTCTCATTTCTAAAGAAAAGCAACATTCAACAAACGACCCGCCCTGACATTTTCTCAGGGCGGGTCTCGTTTTGCTACTGAGTAAGTAGTATCTGTTTAAGCACTATTGCATTATTATGCGTCCGGTCATGTGATGAGTACAGAAGCGTCACTTTTGGCTTGTCCGCCAACTGTTTTTTCAATTCTTTAACTGCCGGATTACCGGATAATTCCTTCTTGTAGCGTTCTGTAAACTCCGCCCATCTCTCATTCGGGTCCGCGTGAAACCATTCGCGAAGTTCTGTTGAGGGAGATATCTCCTTTTCCCATATATCATAGTGGAATGTAGCGTGTGACAGTCCCCGGGGCCAAAGCCTGTCAATGTACACTCTGAATCCATCACTCGCTTCTGCCTGATCATAGGCGCGTTTTAGTTCAATTATCTGTTTCATAGTATTTCTCTAACGATACCCGGAGATATTTAGTTCTTCCCGTTAAACTTTTGGCACGCTTTTTGCGTTATTTTAACAGAAAATGAAACTTATTTAATCAAAAGCTATGAATTTCAATAACTTCACAATTAAGTCGCAAGAAGCGATTCAGAAGGCCGTAGAGCTGACTCGTGGAGCCGGACAGCAGAGCATTGAACCTCTGCATCTGCTCAAGGGGGTAGTGGAGGAAGGTGACTCGCTGGTTAAGTATATTTTCCAGAAAGTTGGCGCCAACCTCCCTTTGACGCTGCGCAACCTTGACTCTGCCATTGCCGCCCTCCCCAGGGTGACAGGCAGTGAGCCTTATTTAAGCCGTGAGAGCAATGATGTGCTCCAACGCGCTCTCGACATTGCTAAGAAACAAGGCGATGAGTATGTAACCCTTGAAGCCATTCTGATGGCTCTCTTTGTGGTTAACTCGTCGGCCTCTCAAATCCTTAAAGATGCCGGACTCACTGAAAAGGAACTCCAGGCTGCAATTGATGAGCTCCGAAAAGGTAAGAAAGCCACTGACCAGAGCGCCGAGGATACCTATAACGCGCTCTCAAAGTATGCTATCAACCTCAATGAGCGTGCTCGCGCCGGTAAGCTTGACCCCGTCATCGGACGTGACGAGGAAATCCGCCGTGTACTCCAGATTCTTTCACGCCGTACAAAAAACAACCCTATGCTCATTGGTGAACCGGGTACCGGTAAGACCGCCATTGCCGAGGGACTTGCACAGCGAATTATTCGCGGAGATGTCCCTGAAAATCTTCGCTCTAAGCAGATTTTCTCCCTTGATATGGGTGCCCTCGTTGCCGGCGCTAAGTATAAAGGCGAATTTGAAGAACGCCTGAAAGCCATTGTCAACGAAGTCACTCAGAGTGATGGCGAGATTATCCTCTTCATTGATGAAATCCATACTCTCGTCGGTGCCGGCAAGGGTGAGGGAGCCATGGATGCCGCAAATATTCTCAAGCCGGCATTGGCTCGTGGCGAACTGCGCTCAATCGGTGCTACCACTCTTGATGAATACCAGAAATACTTCGAAAAGGATAAAGCCCTTGAGCGTCGTTTCCAGAAAGTAATGGTCAACGAACCTGACGAAATGAGCGCCATTGCTATTCTCCGCGGACTGAAGGAGCGTTATGAAAACCATCATAAGGTGCGTATCCGTGACGAAGCGATTATTGCCGCCGTTCAGCTCTCTGAACGTTACATTACTGACCGTTTCCTCCCTGATAAGGCCATTGACCTCATTGATGAAGCCGCCTCAAAGCTGCGCCTTGAAGTTGACTCTGTGCCTCAGGCCCTCGACGATATTGTTCGCCGCATTGCCCAGAAGGAAATTGAGCGTGAAGCCATCAAGCGTGAAGGCGACGAACCCAAGGTCAAGACCATTGAAAAGGAGCTGGCCGAACTTCGCGATGAAGAAAAGGAATTCCGCTCCAAATGGCAAGTGGAAAAGGACCTCATCAATAAGATTCAGCAAAACAAGATTGACATTGAGCAGCTTAACTTCGAAGCCGAACGCGCCGAGCGTGAAGGCGACTATGGAAAGGTGGCTGAAATCCGTTACTCCCGAATTAAGGAGAAGGAAAACGAAAACGCCTCCATTCAGGAGCAACTCAAAATGATGCAGGGCGAACACGCGCTCATCAAGGAAGAAGTGGATGCCGACGATATTGCCGGAGTAGTTTCCCGCTGGACCGGAATCCCCGTAATGAAGATGGTTCAGAGCGAAAAGGAAAAGCTCCTTCATCTTGAAGAGGAACTCCACGAAAGAGTGGTTGGCCAAAACGATGCTATCGCTGCAATCGCTGATGCCGTGCGCCGCTCGCGTGCCGGATTGAATGACCCCCGACGTCCTATCGGTTCATTCATCTTCCTCGGTACTACCGGTGTCGGTAAGACGGAGCTGGCAAAGGCCCTTGCCGAATATCTCTTCGATGATGAAAACATGATGACCCGTATCGACATGAGTGAATATCAGGAGAAACACGCCGTCAGCCGTCTGGTCGGAGCGCCTCCGGGATATGTCGGTTACGATGAAGGCGGTCAGCTGACCGAGGCCGTGCGCCGCAAACCTTACAGCGTTGTCCTCTTCGATGAGATTGAAAAAGCTCACCCTGACGTCTTCAATATCCTCCTCCAGGTGCTCGACGATGGACGTCTGACTGATAATAAAGGCCGTCTTGTAAACTTCAAGAACACCATTATCATCATGACCTCTAACATGGGCTCTAACGTTATCCGCGATAACTTCGCCAAGATGACTGAGGATAACCGCCTCGAGACCATTGAAAAGACCAAGCAGGAAGTCCTTGATATGCTCAAACAGACCATTCGCCCAGAATTCCTCAACCGTATCGACGAAACTATCATGTTCACGCCGCTCAACGAAAAGGAAATTGAAGAAATCGTTGGTCTGCAAATCAAGAGCATTCAGAAGATGCTCGCCACTAATGGCGTTGAACTCCGCGTTACTCCTGCCGCAATGCATTATCTGGCCGAGGAAGGTTACGACCCCGAATTTGGTGCGCGTCCCGTCAAGAGAGCAATCCATCGTCTGGTCCTCAACCAACTCTCAAAGGATATTCTCGCCCAGAAAGTCAACAAAGACAAACCCATCATCATTGACGTCAAGGACGATCAACTCATCTTTGAAAACTAACATTCAACCTGATTCCAATCTGTTAAGCCGGAAGCCACTCCAAGCTCCCGGCTTAACTTTTTTGTGAGCTTTCACCCGGTTTCGGCGAAAGCTCACACTAATTTTGCACCATATTTGGATGATAAACAAAAATTACGTACCTTTGCAACGTCAAGAGAGACAACATAATGAGAAAGAAAGTGCCTTGTTTCTTGTGAAATCGCCAAATTTTCATCCTCTAAGAAGTGTACAAGGCGCGGAGCAACTCATATCAAAAATATGGGTTGCCATCCGTGCGTACACCCGGGTGTTTGGCGATACCCTCAAGAAACGCAAGGACGGCAACCCACTTTCTATTACCAACCCCTAACCCCTCCAACCGGCTGCCCACGGAGACTTAAATTTCAAAATATTATTATGTTTTTTAATGTACCAATATTGTTACTAATTACAATCGCACTCCTATTTGCAATTGCTGGTTATGTATCAGCTAAGAAAAAAAACAGAAATCCCATGCTGTGGGCTGTGATTTGCTTTTTGTCTGATTTATTTGGATTGATTGTATTGTTATGTTCAAGTCCGCTTGAATATAATGAGGAATTAGATTATTCCGAATCTGATACATTAGGTTGGATAATGCTTTTCATAGCATTTGCTTTATTTTACCTCTCATTTGATTATGGGTGGAATGCCGCAAAGGAGTATAATGACGCAATGCGATGGAAATTATACATGCAAATGATGCAGTAATTATGCCAGATTGAAATCGTTAGGAAGAAAAGAAAATATATGGCAGTGAATAGTGATTCTACTATGAAGATTATTAGTATTGTAATTTGTGTACTAATTACATCTTTTTGTAATGCACAGATATATTTGAATGATGTTTTATCAGATATTTTGAGCGAATTTCCTCATCAAGTATATTCTGATGAAGAGCGAGAAGAGTATAAACTGGATAAAGAAGACAGGGATTGGATAATGGACATTGCCGGAGATAGTTATGTATTGGATTCAAGATCTGTTATGGGAGTGTTTTGTGATAACGTTTATGAACTTTATCATGATGCATCAATAGACTTATCATCGCCGCTAAAAAGGAAATTGTTTGAAAAAACTGATACTTATATTGATTGGATGGATGAACTAAAGAAAATAAGTTATGTTATCAAGGGAGATACATTGCATGCTCCATTAGATGGAGTTTTTCGATATCAGCATAAATATGATATTGAGAAAGGTAGATTTGTTATCTCATGTTCTTTTCCACAATTTCCGTCAATTGGTACTACACATGCTTTTTTTTATGTCCCCAAGGATTTAAAACCGTTTTTCCACTCATCTGGATTTAGTAAACAAATATATGTAAATATTGAAAACGAAACAGTTGCTTTGGAAATTGAAAACACTGAGAATTATGGAAAGCATCCGTATGAATTTTTAGTTCGCTTTTTCTATAATGGTCCATATCATGATGATGAATCAATTAATGAGCATGATAATGGTAATGGAAAACGATTAGTCACAAGATCAACTGGAGTTAGTCTTGAAATATACGACATTATTCTATACAAAACGTCCAATCATCAAATAGTGTGGAGTATGCGATTGGGTGATTTGTCGAATACCATAGATTAATTAAAAAATACAAAATGAAATTTGATCAATCGAAAATTGATGCGTTCAAGCAGGAGAAGGGGGCTATCGTCACCATTCAAGAACTACTGCGCGGACGCGATGCGGACTTTGATGCGGCCAAGAACATCCGCCTGGTCCGCCATGCCGACAACCGTAAGGTGAAATTAATTAAGGGTGAAGAAGTCAGAGGTACTCTTTATAACCTTTATCGTTATCAGAAGGAGACCTTTCTTCAATATCAGCGAGAACAACCCCGCAAGCGTTTCGAAGACGTTGACTATATGGTTGCTTTTATTGGCGAGAAAGGTACCACGGCACGATTTGTTGGTGTCTATAAGGTAGGTAATAAGGTTGACAGTCCGTATATTCCGGATGATATTATCTGTGACATGGAAGTTGTAGCGGCTTTTGAGCCGTTAACCCATAGTGTTGTTATTGACTGGGGTAAATCAACTGTAAGTTGGTGTCAGGATTTTGATACTCAATTTAAGCCGGTAATCCGCATTGACGAAGGCTTCGAAGATGCTGATGGCGTTCCTCGTTTTGTGTCATATTATGACACACTGCTTTCATTTGACCAATTAAGGGCAGTAATTAACTCAAATAATGATAACCCTTGGCACACTGCTTTAAGGTCAGTCAACTGTATCTATCTAATCTCTGATGTGGAAAATGGCAGACATTATGTTGGAAGCACTTATGGTGAAAATGGAATATGGGGCCGATGGGAAACATATGTTAAGACAGGCGGCCATGGCGATAATGTGGAGCTGAAAAAGTATTCGGCTCAAAATTTCCAATGGTCAATCCTGGAAGTCCTACCAATCAATATAACGGCAGACCAAGCCGTAGACAGAGAAAATCTATACAAACAGAAACTCATGTCGCGCCATAAAGTCACCGGTTATAATCAAAACTAAATAGGCCGGAAGCTGGAAACATTGACTACAATTAGCCCGGAGGGCTTGCACTTCTTGTTAACCCCCAATTGCTCCGGCTATTGGGGGTTAACAGCTCTCATCCCTCCAATTTCGACCCCGGAGGGTGTCGCACATAGATTATAGCATTTTCAAATTTAATAGAGCTTTCACTTTGTTTTGGTGAAAGCTTTTGCTATCTTTGCAGTGTAATTTTAATTAAAACATTGTTATGAATAATCAGGGTTATCGTTTTGCGAGGCTTTTGTGGCTTTATGGTGAGATTGCGGCTAAAGGGCCGATTTCTTTTAAGCAGATTGATGAGGATTGGCAGCGGTCGTCATTGAATCGTGATGGCGAGAGGTTTCATCATCGAACGTTTGAGAATCATCGCAAGGATGTTGAGGATCTATTTAACGTCATCATTGAGTGTGACCGCGCCACGAATTTCTATTCGCTTGCTCCGGGGTCAGTGCCTGATTTCGGACGCTCTACGATGGAGATGCTGAATGTGGCGCTCCTCTTTAACCGGGTGCAGACTAATCCGCAGATGACCCGCTTCATCCGCCCGGAGGAATCGATGGAGGATTCTTCGCTGCTGTTTATGGCTACGGATGCAATTGCCGAAGGACGCGAACTGCGTCTGCGGTATCGCCATAATTATGACCCGAATCGCGAGGAGGCTTATACGGTCAAACCCATTGCCGTCAAGCAATTCCGCCGCCGATGGTATATCATAGCCGAGCTTCCTGACGGGTCAACCTATAGTTTCCCGCTTGACCGCATACTTTTGATGAAGAAAGGTGATAAAACTACTCTCTCGTCATTTGATGTTGACGGTCTGTTTGCCGACTCTTTCGGCATTATTCGCGAAAAAGATGTTCAGCCGGAAAGCATTGTCCTCAAAGTGGAGCGCGAGCAGGCTAATTACTTCCTCTCTCAGCCGCTTCACAGCTCTCAGAAAGTCATGAGCGAGACTGCCGATACTGTAACTTTCAGTCTGCACCTTTGTCCGACATATGACTTCATCATGGAGATTCTATCCCATGGCCCGAAGGTAGAGGTTCTCGCGCCCCAATCTCTCCGCAATCAAATCAAACAAATAATCACCCAACTCTCAAAAATCTACTCAAAATGAGCCTTCCCAGAACTTATCGCACCTATTTTGATCCTCATTGCGCGGAATATAAGTGGGTTTCGGCCGAACAGAAGCTCCTTGAAATTGGTCATGCTGTTATGCATGGGTTTGACCTCCATGAGTGTGTCCGCGAAATCCTGCGGAGCCATTCCCACGTATCGGAAGATGACGTCCATTTGGGCGTTTGTGAGCTCATCTCCGCTGCTACGGGGAATTCTTCCGGGCTGATACTCCTGCGGCGCAATAATACGCTTGATGTTGATATAGACCTCCTGATTGAGTATCTGATGCGCAGATATAGGGTGAGATTTGCGCCTGATTCCGGTCATTATCTCGCCGATGATACCAATAAATTCTGCCGTCAGGAGCTTGATGAAATCAACGGGTGGAAAGTGGCTGCCGGTCAGGTTGATTGGCATAACCTCTATAAGTTTGGTAATTTCGTAGCCTTTCCGGGCGATGCCGAATTGATTCGCGAGTATAATCTGCGGGCTGCGGGGCGGAACAAAGGCTTCGTGTCACATATCGTTCCCGAACCTTGGTATGGCAATCCCGCGAATGCCCGGGTCATTATTCTCGGTGACGCTCCGCGATATGATGATTTCGTATCCCGCATTGCCAATCAAGCCTTACGAGACCATCGATTAACTGAGGAAGTAGCTGTCCGTCTTTTTGATGATTTCGGCGGGTGGTGGTTACTTGGTGGGGGATGTTTTTATGATTCCACATATAATCTCAATGGTTTTGAGCCTCCGATGCATCCCATGGACCTCTATAATTCGCCTACTTATCGCCATTGGCTTGACCAGTTCCGCCGTTGGGCTTCATGGTTTAAGATTGATGATCAAGCCGTGATGGATAATGTCGCCGTTATTAATGCGACGGCCTATCTTTCCATTGATGATGAGCCGCTGGCGGCCGGATTGTTGCCCTCACATTATTTCCTTCTCCATCTTGTCAATTATATATTCATCAATAATCCTGAAACGATTTTCGTTATTCCTTCCGAGAGGCTTTATGCCGTTTGGCAAAAAATCCTTGGCGATTCAATGACTTCAATCATGGCCTCTAACAGGGTAATGATTCTCTCAAAGGATAATCCGCGACTGAATCTTTCGCCCCGGAATTTGTCAGACAAGGAAAAAGATTTGCTGAAACGGCGGATTTCCGGAAAATAATCCGTAAATTTGCGGTTATGGAACTTAGAACTCAGGAATTAATCAGATATATTTTGCCTTTGCGCGAGGGCGGCTCCTTGCCCGCTCTGGCCGAGGCTGACGATGGTTTCCGCTATGTGGTGAAATTTCGTGGCGCCGGCCATGGCTCCAAGGCTCTGATTGCAGAGCTGATTGGCGGCATGGTGGCCCATAAACTTGGCTTCCGTGTGCCGGAATTGGTTTTCCTGAACATTGACAGCCGCTTCGGAATCACGGAGCCTGACGAGGAAGTGCAAGACCTTCTGCGCGCCAGCGAGGGCCTCAACCTCGGCCTTCATTTCCTTGACCGCGCAATGACGATGGATCCCTCCGTCAATCATGTCGATGCATTGACGGCCTCTAAAATCGTTTGGCTCGATGCCTTCCTGACCAATGTGGACCGCACACGGTTAAACACCAATATGCTCATCTGGCATGGCAAGCTTTGGCTGATTGACCATGGCGCCGCGCTTTATTTTCATCATTCGTGGCGCAATCCGGAAGCTGCCGCGCTTGATCCGTTTCCCTTCATCAAGAATCATGCCTTGCTCCCTTATGCCTCGAAACTTGAGGAAGCGGATAAGCTGATGCGCCAGGCAATCACTCCGCGCACACTCAATCAGATTGTAGACCTTCTGCCGGATTCCTGGCTGCAGGAGGAGGGTAGGGAGATGTCGCCCGCAGAGGTGCGCGATGTCTACAAGAAATTCCTCACGGAGCGACTGAAAAATTCATCCATTTTCGTAAAACAAGCCATCGATGAACGCCGACGCCTTAATTTATGAGTATGCCACGGTGCGCTATGTCCCTGACATTGAGCGCGAGGAGTTTGTCAACGTCGGTCTGCTGATGATGTGCAAGCGTCGGCGCTGGTTTCGCTCGGAGTTTTTGCTCGACGAGGCAAGGCTTCGCGCCTTTGACCCTGCGGTAGACCTCCCGACGCTTGAAAATCAGCTCAGAATGTTTGCCTCTGATTCTGCGGCCTTGGCCGATTTGCCCGTAGAGGAGCGCTTCCGCTGGTTTTCAGCCGTCAAGAGCTGCATAATTCAAACCTCGCGCCCTCATCCCGGCCTCATTCCGCCGGAATCATCGCCTGAGGAGACTTTTGACCGCCTGTTTGCCGCCCTTGTCAAGCCCTGATTTTTTGAATTAATTTATATGTTGAAAAATCTTTTTGGAAATGTCGGGGATTATGCGTAAATTTGCATCCCGTTATGAAGAACGGATTCAACAACGAAAAGTATCTGCGGATTCAGTCAGAACACATCCGCGAGCGCATTGCGCAATTTGGTAATAAACTCTATCTGGAGCTTGGCGGCAAGCTCTTTGATGACTATCACGCCAGCCGTGTCCTTCCCGGCTTTCAGCCTGACAGCAAGCTGAGGATGTTTTCTCAGCTCAAGGACCAGGCCGAAATAGTCATAGTCATCAGCGCTGAGGATATTGAAAAAAATAAGGTCAGAGGCGACCTTGGCATCACTTATGATGAAGATGTCTTGCGCCTGCGCCGTGAGTTTATCAATCGCGGATTTATGGTTGGCTCCGTTGTCGTAACCCACTATGACGGACAGAAGAGCGCCGATGCATTCCGTCAGCGCCTCGAACGTCAGGGAATCACCACTTATGTCCACTATCTCATTGACGGCTATCCCGCTAATGTTGACCTCATTGCCTCTGATGAAGGCTTCGGCAAGAATGACTATGTCGAGACCTCCCGCCCGCTGGTAATCGTGACGGCTCCCGGCCCCGGCAGCGGCAAAATGGCCGTTTGTCTCAGTCAGCTCTATAACGAAAACAAGCGCGGAATCGAGGCCGGATATGCCAAGTTTGAAACCTTCCCCGTTTGGTCACTGCCCCTGAAACACCCCGTCAATATTGCCTATGAGGCTGCGACGGCTGACCTTAACGACGTCAATATGATTGACCCGTTCCACTTGGAGGCTTACGGCAAGACGGCGATTAACTATAACCGCGACATTGAAATCTTCCCGGTGCTGAACGCCCTGTTTGAAGGAATCTATGGTGAGAATCCATATAAATCGCCAACTGATATGGGCGTCAACATGGTAGGCTTCTGCATTGATGATGACGAAGTGTGCTCTTCAGCCTCAAAGATGGAAATCATCCGCCGATATTATGACGCGCTAAACCGTCTGGCTATGGGTGAGGCCGCCGATGCCGAAGTCAATAAGATAGCTTTGCTCTTCAAGCAGGCCAAGATTGACGTTTCCTATCGTCGCCCCGTTGCCGCCGCCAAGGAGCGCGCCGAACAGTCAGGCAAACCCTCATCAGCCATCGAGCTGGCCGACGGAACTATCATCACTGCCGAGTCAGGCGATCTGCTAGGTCCCAGCGCCGCGCTCATCCTCAATGCCATCAAGCATCTTGCCGGAATAGACCATAGTGTCAAGCTCATTCCGCAGGAGATGATCGAGCCGATTCAGTTCACCAAAATTAACTATCTCCGCAGTCAGAATCCGCGTCTGCATACGGATGAAGTCCTCGTGGCCCTCTCCGTCGTCTCCACCCGCGATGAAAACTGCCGTCGCGCCCTTGCCAAGCTTCCGGAGCTTCAAGGCTGCCAGGTTCATTCTACGGTGATGCTCGGCGAGGTTGACCGCAAAATCTTCAAGAAGCTCGGAGTAGGCCTCACCTGCGACCCCATCCGCAAAAAATAATTTGCCAAATAAGGTTAAAATGTTGCAAATGTAATATATTTATATTATCTTTGTGGCCTAAAATATTACTATTATGGATGTCGCATTAAAAAAGATTCAGAGTTTCCGCTTGTCAATAGATCTTATTGAAAGGCTGAAAAAGATGGCCAAACTTCAAAATAGAAGTCTCAATAACTTTGTTGAGACTGTGCTTTTGGATGTTGCTTTTCATGTACCCAATGCCGAGACTATCTCGGCAATGAATGAGGCGGAAAGCGGTTCGTTAAGAAATGAGCCGGAACTTGATCTTTCATCCATTGAGGCAATGGAGAAATCAATGGGATTATGAAAAAGCTTAAGCCCACTTCCCAATATAAGAAGGACTATAAGCGTTTTCGTAGAGATCCTAAAAAGGTCAATAAGCTTTTTGAAATTTTAACGCTTTTACAGCAGGGAAAGCCTATTCCACCGGAGCATAGGCCTCATATGCTTACGGGTAATTATGCCGGACATATGGAATGCCATATTGAAGGAGATTTTTTGCTTATATGGTTTGATCCGAATAGTGATGAGATCAGTTTGGTGCGTCTGGGCTCACATTCGGAGCTTTTTAGATAATTTGCCCAGAAATTTAGGGGGCGGGATTGTCGGAGGGAGTCCGATGATTCCGCTCTTTTTTTTGTTGGTAAAATGATAATTTTTTACCAAAATATTTTGTTGGTAAAAATAAAACTCGTAACTTTGCATTATTACAACATTATTGTAAATATGCAAATGGATGAGAAACAATATATTGCCATTGATTTGAAGTCGTTTTATGCTTCGGTGGAGTGTGTGGAGCGCGGAATGGACCCGCTTGACACGTGTCTCGTAGTGGCCGATGCTTCGCGAACCAACAAGACTATCTGTCTGGCCGTGTCGGCTGCCCTCAAGACTTTCAAGACCGGCGGCCGCCCCAGGCTATTTGAGCTTGAGCAGAAAGTCAGAGAGGTTAACCGGCAGCGTAATGGGTGGCGTAAGTCTATTTCATTAAAGGAATTAACGGAAAAACCTCAACTAAAGGTTGATTATATTGTTGCTCCTCCGCGCATGAGCCGCTACCTGGAGTATAGCCATACGATTGAGCAGATTTATCAGCGCTATGTCTCCCCGGACGATCTTTATGCCTATTCCGTTGACGAAGTTTTCATTGACGCTACGCCATATCTGAAACTCTATGGGACATCAGCTGTTGAGCTGGCGCGCAGGATTGTTGGCGACATTGCTGCATCGACGGGAATTACGGCTACGGCCGGGGTGGGGACCAATATGTACTTATGTAAAATTGCCATGGATATTATGGCAAAAAAAATGCCGGCTGACGAGAACGGAGTGCGTGTGGCCCGGCTGGATGAAACGTCTTATCGGGAGCTCCTGTGGGACCATCAGCCGCTGACTGATTTTTGGCGCTTAGGTCCGGGGACGGCCCGGCGTTTGGCTCAGTTTGGAATGTTTACGATGGGCGACATTGCCCGCTGTTCAATTGATAATGAGGAGCTGCTGTATCGTCAGTTTGGCGTCAATGCCGAGTTTTTGATTGACCATGCATGGGGATATGAACCCGTGACCATGGCCGAGGTGAAGGCCTATAAGCCGGCAACTCACTCCCTCTCGAATGGTCAGGTGCTGACGGAAGCGTATCCGGCCGACCGGGCACGCATCGTTGCCCTGGAGATGATTGACAGCTTGTCGCTTAAACTGATTGACCATCAGCTGCTGACTGACCAGATTACACTCACCATCAGTTATGACCATGAGAACATTCTCAATCCGGACATCCGCGCCCGCTATTCCGGCAAGATTAAGACTGACCATTACGGGCGCCCTGTGCCGGTACATTCGCATGGAACCTCAAATTTTCCGCGGCCAACGTCGGCCGGCTCGGAATTGGGAAAAGCCCTCGGTGAACTCTTTGACCGCATTGTCAATCCCCTGCTGCTCATCCGGCGGCTGACCATAGGGCTTCATCGGCTGACGTCGGAGGCCGATGCCCCGCCGGCTCAGCTTGAACTCTTTGTTGACTATGACGAGCTGACCTCACGCAGCGAGCGGGAGCGCCGCCGCCAGGAGGCTATTTTAGGCATTAAGAAGCAATTTGGCAAAAACGCTATTCTGACCGGACTGAACTATGCCGACGGAGCCACGCAGCGTCAGCGTAATTCCCAGATTGGAGGACACAAGGCATGAACGCGAAGTATGCTGATATAATCAATCGGGCACCCGTGCGCCCCCGCGGACGGCAACCGCAGCCTCCAATGGCTCGGGCGGCCCAGTTTGCCCCGTTTGCAGCCCTTAAATAATGCTGAAAGTTTTCTAAATTCTAAAAATTTTATTTAAAATTGGGTTTTATTAAGTAAATCAGGGGGGATTAGTTCATTTTTTGGCATTAAATTTGCAACGTCAAACTTCAAAAAAATCAAACAGGACTAATCATTATGAACGTTAAAAGCTTCTTATTAATCTCGCTTGCAACCCTGACGGCTTGCAATGCCAATTCTTCCGCTCCGTTAGACTTTACGGAGGCGGCAGAAAGCAGCGTCAACGGAGTGGTTTCCATTAAAAGTTACGCGACAGCCTATGAGTATGCGCCCTCTGACCCTCTGCTCGAGTTTTTCTTCGGACGTCAGCCTCAGCGCACAATTCCCCATGAGCAGCAACTTGGTCTCGGCTCAGGAGTGATTCTGTCAGACGACGGATATTTGGTTACAAATAATCATGTCATTGACAAGGCGCGGCGCCTGGAGGTGACGCTCAATGATAACCGTACGTTTGAGGCCGAAGTGATTGGGCGCGACCCGATGACCGACCTCGCTCTGCTGAAAATCGATGCCCATGACCTCCCTGTGATTCCTATCGGTAACAGCGATGAGCTCAAAGTTGGCGAATGGGTGCTCGCCGTTGGTAATCCTTTCGGCTTTACGTCGACCGTGACTGCGGGCATCGTGTCGGCCAAGGCGCGGTCAATCTCCTCAGCAACGGGAGTGCGCACAATGACTCTTGACAGCTTCATTCAGACAGATGCCGCCGTCAATCCCGGTAATTCCGGAGGAGCTCTGGTCAATACCCGAGGCGAACTCGTCGGAATCAATACGGCCATTTATTCTCAAACTGGCAGCTATTCCGGCTATTCATTTGCAATTCCTTCGTCGGTGGTGACAAAGGTGGTTGCCGACCTGAAGGACTATGGCAAGGTTCAGCGCGCGGTTCTCGGAGTGTCCATCCGCGAGCTGGATGCCAAACTCATCGGCCAATTGAACCTTGAGGGAATTAATGGCGGCATCCTCATCATGGAGGTGCAGCCTCAATCAGCGGCTGAAGCAGCCGGACTCTCTCAGGGCGACGTTATCATTGAGTTGAATTCCACTCCAATCACTACTTATGCCCAGCTTCAGGAGCAGATGGCTCTGCTGCGCCCCGGTGATTTGATTGAAATCATTTATTTGCGTGATAATTCCCGCCGAAAAACTTCCTCTCGGCTATAAGACCCCGTTCGCCAATATTTGTTAAAGCCGAGGCGGCCAATTCGTCACGCATCTGCGTCCGCTTGTTTCGGTCACGATGGGACCCTATCGCTCCCTCACTGCGCGCACACAGCTGCATAGCGCTTGACCGCCTCAGCTTTGACAAATATTGGGAAACCGGGTCTAAAAAAAAGAAGCGCTCCGGATTGGCCGGGGCGCTTCTTTTTTCTGGCTATAATGAGATTTTAGAGAGTAAACTTGGCGCTCTTGACGCTGTTGCCGATGGTCCAGCAAACAATGTAGTTGCCGGAGGGGAGGGAGCTTAGTGACACGGTGGGTTTGATTTTCCCGGTCATGACCTTGGCGCCGCCGGTAGAATAGATGGTCCAAGTTCCTTCAAGGTTAGAGTTGCAAAGGAAGCGGAGAGTGCGGTCAGCAACCGTTACATGATAGTCAGGGGCCGCAACCTCATCAATCGCGCTGGGATCATCATCCTCTGCGCCGGTCACGGGAACAGTGCCGCCGGCAGCAAGGGTTGCAAATGCCTCGCTGAGGAATTTGGCGCGTGCCTGAAGGTTTGATTTAAGGAAGTCTACTCCCTCGGCATAGGTCGAGAAGAGATGCTGTTCGTCATGAGCCTTGTCGGCGATGGAGTATAGCTCAAAATTCTTGAGTTGTGACTTCTCAATTTGCTTGGCTGTGGCGTCAATATAGCTGATGGTCTTTTCAATGAGTCCGTCGGCCAGGAGGGTCTGCCAGGTTTGATTTACTTGCTGATGAAATTGCGGGTCTTGGCGCAGACGGTCAATCCAGGTGTAACACCATTCCGGGCCGCGTCCTTCCTGAGCAACCAGGGCCTTGGGGCGGGAACCCCAGCGGGCGGAATTATCAAAGGCGAAGTCGAAGTCCCAAACCGGGCCGAAGAAGAACTTATTGTCGTCTTTGTCCTTATAGAAATAGACGGAACGGAATGAGTTAGGCTCGGCAGTCAGTTCAGCGGTGATATACCATTGAATCAGTGACGGCAGGTCGATATACTGCTTGTAACCGGCATTTGCGTCGAGCCAGTTGGAGCTGAACAGCGCGGTTTCAAACTTGTTGAGATGGTCAGAGATGTATGAGATCTGCTCCTGAGTGATTACGTCTTCGTCAGGCGACTTGATGGTGACCTTCATTCCCTTTTGGGTGCTGACCACAGAGCCTTCCAAGTCATCAGCCGCATCGTCAATTTCCAGTAGATAGCCTCCGGAAATGTTAGTCAGTGCGGTAACGATTTCGGGTTGTTCGGTAATGTTGACGCGCTTCTTTCGAATGTCAATCTGGTCAGTGAGGCGGTAGGTTCCGACGTATTTACCGTTGACGGTCAGGTCAACGAATTTTGCAGTCGGCGCGAAAGGCTGTCCGGCCTCCTTGGCGATGAATGAGGCGACGGCATTGCGCAGGAGGGTTTTGTCGCCATGGTCAGCCATCAGATTCCACTTCTTGCCTTTAGCTAAGTCAGCGCCGGCAAGGGCAGCTTTCTTGGCCAATTTGAGCTTATAGGGCTTCTTCTCGAGGGTAAAGAGAGTGTTGCCGCGTCCGCGCACTTTGGTGTCGGCATAGTCCGTCTGAGTGCCGTCTGCTTCAACAATTGAGAGGGTTGAGGGAATATAAGTGTCCGTCGAGGTTATTTCCTCACCGGTATTAGTGGTGATGTAGATTGCCGGCAAGTCAGTCACAAGCCCCTCGGCAGAGGCCGTGAAGCCGATTGCGGCAGCTAAAAGAAATGGAGAAAGTTTCATGGTTTTTTATTTTGTGTGGTAAACTATTTTATTGTTTGTCATCAGGGGCAGATGTTTCTGCTTCCTTGGAACGGGTCTTAGCTTTGCGTTTATTTTTGGAGGCTGACGAGCTGAGGTCTTTCTCCTCACGGAGGTCGATTTCCTGCTTGTCAGGACCGATTACTTTATATTGGAGGTATTCAAGACTTTGGTCAGCCACAATCTTGAATTTTTTGCCGAGTTCGGAGCGCCATGTCCGATAGATAGAGGAGAATAGTCCTTTTTTAATGTATGCGTCGACATATGGGTGGACATACATTGTAAAGTCCTGCTTGCCGAGGTCATTGATGCAGTAGTCAAGTTTTTCACGCAGGGTGTCAGTGAAGAGAATGGAGGGTTGCACCTCGCCTTTACCGTGACATGACGGGCATTTCTCTGAGGTTTGAATCTCCAGGTCGGGACGCACGCGTTGGCGTGTAATCTGCATCAGGCCGAATTTACTCAGCGGCAGAATGTTATGGCGAGCGCGGTCTGTTGACATCAGTTCGCGCATATGGTCATAGAGTTTTTGGCGATGTTCAGCCTTCGACATGTCGATGAAGTCAACAACGATGATGCCACCCATGTCGCGCAGGCGCAGTTGACGGGCAATTTCATCGGCCGCGCGGAGATTGACTTCCAGGGCATTTGTTTCCTGGTCAGCCGTAGCTTTGGCGCGATTGCCTGAGTTGACGTCAATAACGTGGAGCGCTTCCGTATGCTCAATAATGATGTAGGCACCGGAACGGAAGCTGACCGTCTTGCCAAACGAGCTCTTGATTTGTTTTGTTATACCGTAATGGTCAAATATCGGCTCCGGCTTGTCATAGAGTTCAACGATTCCGGCCTTTTCGGGAGAAATCAGATTGACGTAGTTCAGGAGCTGGCGGTGAGTTTCCTCATCGTTGACCCGGATTGCCTCAAAGGTTTCCGGATTGAAGACGTCGCGGAGCACTCCAACGGAGCGTCCGGCCTCTTCATAGACTAATTCGGGCGCGGTGCTCTTGCGGGTTTTCTGGAGCGTTTCTTCCCATCGGCGCACGAGTTCACGCATTTCATGGTTCAGTTCTGCCACTTTTTTGCCTTCGGCCGAAGTGCGGATAATCACTCCGAAGTTTTCCGGTTTGATGGCTTCGATGATGCTGCGCAGACGCTGTTTTTCAGCTGCGGAGCTTATTTTTTGCGAAACATTGATTTTATTGGCAAAGGGAATCAGAACCATATTGCGCCCGGTGAAAGTGATTTCCGTAGTCAGGCGCGGGCCTTTGGATGAAATCGGTTCTTTGACAATCTGCACCAGAAGTTGCTGACCTTGCTTGAGGCGCTCGGTGACTGAACCGTGTTTGTCTATTTCCGGCTCAATCTTAATTTTGTCGATTTGAGGGAGTTTCTTTTTTGGGTCGAGCGTTTGCTCAACCAGGTTGATGTAAGTTGCAAAGTTAGGACCCAAATCCAAATAATGGAGAAAGGCATCTTTCTCATAACCCACGTTGACAAACGCGGCATTCAGCCCCGGCATGAGTTTCTTAACCTTGGCCAGGTAAATGTCGCCTACAGAATAGTTGACCGAGCGTGACTCCTTCTGGAGCGACACCAAACGTGAATCCTCCATCAGGGCAATGCTTGCCTCGTTGGGGCCTACGTCAACTATCAGTTCGCTTTTCATTTGAATTTTTGTTAATCGGGTGGTGGGGTGGGTAATTTGGAAATGAATTTTTATAAAACAAACTTTTGGGCAGATAAGGTGTCGCCCAATGAGCGTTCCCCCTGTAACCCAAAAGTTCGTTTATTGTTTTTGACTAATCGTCGTGGAAAAGAAAGCTAATGCTTACTTTTTCTTATGACGATTCTTGCGCAGGCGCTTTTTGCGCTTGTGGGTAGCCATCTTGTGGCCTTTGCGTTTTTTTCCGCTGGGCATGATGAATAACGGTTATTAGTTAATATTGATTAGGATTTTTTTCTCGGGTTTAAATATGGAGGAGAGATAACCTGTCAGCAAGGATTACTTGCGAACTTCTTCAGCAAAAGACTTCGCGGGCTTGAACGCGGGAATCTTGTGCTCGGGAATCATGATGGTAGTGTTTGCTGAGATGTTGCGTGCGGTCTTGGCGCTGCGGGTTTTGATGATGAAGCTGCCAAAGCCACGGAGATATACGTTTTCGCCGTTGATCATAGAATCCTTAACAACTTCCATGAACTTCTCAACGGTTGTGAGAACATTTGCGCGGTCAATACCGGTTGACTTAGCGATTTCGCTAACGATTTCTGCTTTTGTCATTTTATTAGAGTTTGCTTGTGATATTAATGTATAATTATGTTGGGTTTTTTCTATGTTTTTTTCTCTCGGGGGTGAGAGACTTCAGTTTTACGGGTGCAAATATCGGAATTTATTCTCACATAATCACCACATTGACCCGATTTTTTTTAATTTTTATCAAATTTTTTTCACTTTTAGCGATATTTTGACCCATTTCCGGCAATATCGTTCTCCAAAATCGATAAATATGAGGCATAGCGGCTTTGAGAAATCAGGCTGTTTTCAACGGCTTCGCGCACGGCACATCCCGGCTCTCCTTCCGTGTGGAGGCAGTTGCTGAATTTGCAATTTTGGCTCGCCTTGAAGATTTCCGGGAAGAAATGGCCCACTTCATATTTGTCAAAATCAAGGGTACCGAAGCCTCTCACTCCGGGAGTGTCAATCAGCCGTCCGCCCCCCGGAAGGTCATACATGCGGGAAAACGTAGTTGTATGCATTCCGGTTTCATGGGCCTCGCTGACCTCGGCTACTGTTACTGTTGCATCCGGAACGAGGGCATTGATGATTGATGATTTTCCCACTCCCGAATTGCCGCTGAGAAGAGTCGTTTTACCCTCAACGGCGCGGCGCAGGGTGTCAATTCCTTCGCCTGTCTTTGTTGACGTATGGATTACCTCATAGCCGATGGATTGATAAAGATAGCTGACGGCCTGAAGCAGCTCCTGAAGGTCGCTGTCGCCCTGAAGAAGGTCAACCTTATTGATGACCAGGACGGCCGGGATGCTGTAGGCCTCGGCAGTAGCAAGGAACCGGTCAATGAAGGTAGTGGCCGTCTGCGGCTTTATCAGAGAGCAAATCAGTAGGGCCTGGTCAATGTTAGCCGCGAGGATATGGCTCTCCTTGCTGAGGTTTGACGCACGCCTTATAATATAATTGCGTCGCGGCTCAATTGAAGTGATATATGCAATCTCTGAATTCGGATTAGGGGAGACGTCAACCCTGTCGCCGACGGCCACGGGATTTGTGGTCCGGATGCCCTTCATTCGGAGATTCCCTTTTGCGGCGGCGGTCAAAACCAGACCCTCTTCGCCGTCAATGAGAACCTGGTATCGGCTCCCTGTATTACTGATTACTGTTCCTTTCATACCTGCAAATTTACGCATTTTGGCTCAGAATTGCAATTTTGGAGCCGATAATGCCAATTTATGCGCCCCTTTTATTTGCACAAAAAGGAAAATTTTCGGAAATTTGCGCCACCAAAATGAAGTATCGTTACAGAAATGAATAAAACACTCTTATCACTTATGCTTGCCTCCACTGCGATTTTGCCCGTGTCGGGTGAAACGTTGACCCTGGAGCAATGTCGCCGGCTCGCGCGCGAAAATAATAAGGAATTGCGCATGGCCGACTCTGAACGGCAGGCGGCCTATTGGACTCGCAAATCTGCCTTTACGAATTATCTTCCCAAGATTTCAGCCGAGGGAGGGTATGCTTTTACGTCCAAACCCATATCGCTTCTGAATGATGACCAGAAGTCAACCCTGGGCCATATGGGCGATATCGCAGCCGGAGCTGCAAACCAGTTGCCAATCCCGTTGGGAGGCCTCCTGCAGGAGCCCCTCAATGCTGTCGGCCAGAAGGTTATTGATGCGTTTGATTCTGACACACGCAACTCGGCCCTAATTGCCGTGACGCTGACTCAGCCCGTCTATATGGGCGGTAAAATTAGGGCTTATAACAAGATTGCCGCCCTTGCCGAGGAAGCTGCCGGACACAAGATGGACCTTGCCGAGCAGGACCTGATGGTGGAGGTTGATGAAACTTACTGGCAAATCGTTTCGTTGGAGTCAAAACTCAAGTTGGCACAGGCTTATTATGAGGTTGTTTCCGACTTGGATAAGAACGTGGACGCCATGATTCGCGAGGGAGTGGCAACCAAGGCCGACGGCCTGAGCGTCAAGGTTAAGGTTAATCAGGCCAATGTCACCGTCATTCAGGCCACTAACGGAGTTGCATTGCTGAAAATGCTCCTTTGTCAGCTCTGCGGACTGGATGAAAACTCTGATATTGAACTGGTTGATGAACCAATGGAGGAGGAAATTGACTTGACGGCTGATGTCAACCGTCCGGAACTTGCCGCGCTGGAGAATCTTTCGGCCATCGGGAAGCAGAAAATCAATATTGCCCGCTCTGAAACTTTGCCTAACATTGCATTGATGGGAGGATATTCATGGATTTATCCCTCATTGTTTAATGGGTTTGAAAAGAAGTTTACCGGGCTTTGGAACGTAGGCGTTGTTGTCAAGATTCCCTTGGTAACGTGGGGCGACCGATTCTATAAGGTCAAGGCCGCAAAGGCACAGAGCGTGGTTGACGAACTGCGCCTTGAAGAGACACGCGAAAAAATTAATCTGCAGATTTCTCAAAGTCGCCAGAAAGTGATGGAGGCTCAGCAGAGTCTCGACGCAAGCAAGAGCGCCGTGGAGGCCGCTGATGAAAATCTGCGTTTTGCCCAGTTGGGCCTTAAGGAGGGTGTGATTCCCGTCATTAACGTCAATGAAGCACAGACGGCATGGCTGGCGGCTCATTCTCAGCTCATTTCATCACAAATTGACCTCAAGCTGGCTCAGCTTCACCTGAAGAAAGCGCTTGGCCAAATGTAAGATTACGACACAAAATTTAAAGTTTTAGTTTAACAGGATATGAAAAAGAAGAACTTACTTATATTGATTACCGCCGGCATCATTATCGTTGCAATCGTGGCAACCGTTTTGGCCGGAATGCACATGAATCGTCGTGTTGACGTCATTCAGGGTCAGATTGAAACGTCAGCTTATCGCGTCAGCTCAAAAGTTCCCGGACGCGTAATGAAAATCTGTGTCAGCGAGGGCGACACCGTCGCTGCGGGCGATACGCTGGTGATTCTTGACACTCCCGATATCGAGGCCAAACTGGCTCAGGCCGAGGCCGCCCGTCAGGCCGCCGAGGCGCTCAGCACCAAGGCTAATAACGGAGCGCAGGCCGAACAGATTCAGGGAGCCTATGAGCTCTGGCAGAAGGCCAAGGCCGGCCTGGAAGTGGCTCAGAAGACTTATGACCGCGTCAATCGCCTCTTTGAAGAGGGAGTGATGGCGGCTCAGAAGCGCGATGAAGCTTATGCTAACCTGAAGGCTATGGAAGCCACCGAACGTGCCGCCAAGTCACAATATGAAATGGCTAAAAACGGTGCGCGTGCCGAGGATAAGTCAGCTGCGCGCGCTCAGGTGGCCCGAGCTGATGCCGCCATCAGCGAAGTAAACTCCTATATTTCAGAAGGGGTTCTGACCGCATCGGCCCCGGGAGTTGTTACGGAGATTTATCCCTCTGTTGGTGAACTGGTTGGCACCGGAGCGCCTCTGATGAACGTTTCTCAGCTTCAGGATTCATGGTTTACTTTCAGTGTCAGAGAAGATAAGTTGCCCGAACTCGGGGTTGGCACCGAAGTAACGGTCTATGTGCCTGCGCTTGATAAGGAAGTGCCCGCCAAAATCACTCGCCTTAAGGAGATAGGGAGCTATGCCGTTTGGAAGGCGACCAAGGCTCTTGACCAATATGACTTGAAGATGTTTGAAGTAATTGCGCGTCCTGATGCCGAAAACTCGCTCACCGGAGCGCGCGCCGGAATGTCAGCAATCATCAAGGAATGATTAAGAGAGCCTTTGACATATGGCGTCGCGAACTGAAGCTGTTTTCTAAACGGCCGATGATGCTGACTCTGCTGTTTGTGGCGCCGATAATCCTGTTAGTGTTCTTTACGTCGCTGATGAGTGAGGGTCTGCCCAAGGACCTGCCCATCGGGGTTATTGACGAGGATAACACTCAGGTAACCCGAACTGTTGTTCGCACTCTTGATGCCATGGAGCAGACCGGCATCACTCAATACTATGCATCGGTTTCCGAGGCCCGTGACGCCATGCAGCGAGGTGAGATTTATGCCTTTCTTCATATTCCATCGGGCACTACGGAGCAGGCTCTTGGCCAGCGTCAGCCTAAGATTGCGTTCTATACGAATCAGTCCTATCTCGTTGCCGGTTCGCTGCTGATGCGTGACCTCAGGACCGCTTCGGAACTTGCCGGACTGGGAATCTCCCGCCAAACCTTTTTGGCTAAAGGGATGACTGACGAACAGGCTATGGCCGCAATCCGTCCGATAGTCGTTGAGGCTCATCCGGTCGGTAACAGCGTGTTGGATTATTCGGTTTATCTGAGCAACATCGTCGTGCCGGGGGCTTTGCTGATTTTCGTTCTGCTTTTTACGTCCTATACTCTCGGCCTCGAGTGGAAATATGATAAGCAGAAAAAGCTTTATCAGATGGCCGGTGAAAACTCAGCCTATGCCGTCATGCTGAAACTCATGCCTCAGACTGTTGTGTTTTCACTGATGATTCTGCTCTATGACGTTGTTTTTTACCGCTATCTTGGATTTCCACTCCATTGTCCGCTATGGGAAATTTGGGCAGCGGGAGTGCTGACCATAATGGCGGCGCAGGCGTTTGCTACATTCGTCTTCGGTCTGCTTCAGGGGTCTATGCGAATGGCCATGAGTGTTTGCTCGCTCTGGGGCATTGTCAGCATCTCTCTTTCCGGCTGTTCCTTCCCGGTCATGGCCATGGATCCGATTCTGCAGGCTGCCTCGTGGCTCTTCCCCTTGCGCCATTATTATTTGATTTATGTTAACATTGCATTGCATGGCTGGCCAATTATCAGTGTTTGGCCCTCAATTGTGGCCCTTCTCTGCTTCATGCTGTTGCCGATTTTGTCATTGCCCATGATAAGCCATGCATTCCGCCATGCCGTTTATAAGCCATGAATTTTCTTAGAGATATTTTTAAGGTTTGGAATTTTGAGTTTCGCAATATCTTGCGCGACTCCGGAATTATTCTCTTTGCCTTGATTGTTCCGCTTGCTTATCCGCTCCTCTATGCGTTTATTTATAATAATGAGACGGTTCATGAGGTCCCGGTGGCGGTTGTTGATGAGGCAAACTCGCCGTTGAGCCGCAAGTTCGTCAGGATGCTTGACGCCACGGCTGATGTTAATGTGGCCTTCCGCGCCATATCGATGGATGAGGCTGAGGCGATGAATCAGCAGGGACTCACCTATGGCACTGTACATATCCCCGCGGATTTTGACCAACTGCTTGACCAAGGCAAACAAGCCACCATCGGGATTTATGCCGATATGGCCGGTATGCTCTACTATAAGGCGCTGATGCTTTCAGCCACGAATGTCTCCCTGGAGATGAATAAGGAGCTGAAAGCCGGCAAATTTTATGTTGGAGGAACTGATCGCCAGCTGGATATTGCCACTCAGCCGGTGGAATATTATGAAGTGACGCTGTTTAATCCCCGCAGCGGATTTGCGGCCTTCCTGTTGCCGGCAGTGTTGATGCTGATTCTTCAGCAGACTCTCATGCTGTCCATTGGCATGACCGGCGGCGAGACCCGCGAGCGTTATAACGGGCGCGCCCTGCCGATGCGTCCGGAATTTGACAATACATTGGCCGTTCTCCTGGGCAAAGTGCTTGTTTACTTCCCGCTCTATATGCTTGAGGCCCTTTATATGTATTATTTCGTGACGGACCTTTTCTCACTTCCAATGTTGGGCCATGTTTCAGACTTCGTGCTGTTCATGATTCCTTACATCCTTTCATGTATATTCATGGCCATAACGTTTTCATCGTTCATATTCCGCCGCGAAGACTGCATTATGCTCTATGTCTTCATGTCATTGCCCTTATTGTTCATTTCAGGCATATCATGGCCCGGAGCGTCGGTTCCGGAGTTCTGGAAGATTGTAAGCTATCTGTTCCCGTCAACGTTTGCTCTCAATGGTTATGTCAGAATCCATTCAATGGGCGCCAATCTGAGCCAGGTAGAGCCGGAGTTCTTCGGTTTGTGGATTCAAACCATAGTCTATATGATTCTTGCGGCTATTTTCTATCACCGAGTTTCAAAAACGACAGGATCAGCACTCCCCTCAGTAGCAAATAAGTAAGGAAAGCAATCCATAAGGCATGATTGCCTAAAATGGGGCTGAGCCAAAACCAGAGGATAAAGTAGGCCGCCGTGGCGATAGCCATCGAGCCGAGCATCACTCTCGTGCGGGTCAGCCCTATTACTATGCCGTCGGCGGTGAAGGCCATGAATCCGGCCAGGGGGATTGCGGCAGCCCATAGCCGATAAGGCTCAGAGGCATGGATAATTCCTCCGTCGTCAGTCAGCAGCCGGAGGAAAGCTTCTCCGCCCGCAGCATAGATTACCGTAAAAATCAGGGCCATTGACAGACCCCAGTGGAGTAGGGTAGAGATGGCTTTTTTGAGCTGAAGATGCTCGCCGGCGCCGACGAGTTTCCCGCAAAGAGCTTCGGCGGCAAAGGCGAATCCGTCCATGAAGTAGCTGAACAGGATAAAGAGCTGAAGAAGCATTGAGTTGACGGCAAGTATTTCCGGGCCTTGGGAGGCGCCGCTGCGCGTAAACCAGACGCTGACGGCGATGAGGCAGAGTGTGCGTAAAAAAATATCGAAATTGACGGAAAAGAACCGCTTCAATTCCGGCAGATTAATTACGGAGCGAAGATTTATCCGGCGCAATGAGATTCTTTTTGCGGCTACTATCAGCCCGGCAATGGAGCCTACCCATTGAGCAATCAGAGTGCCAAGGGCCACACCCTCAATCTTCATTCCCAATACGAAGACCAAAATCAGCGAGGCTCCGATATTTGTTACGTTAATGACCAGGGAGAGCCACATTGGGGTGCGAGTGTCCTGCCGTCCGACGAACCATCCGGTCAGCGCATACTGAGCCAGGACAGCCGGAGCGCCAAATATCAGCAGATTGAAGTAAATCTCGGCCAGGCGGCGCGTCTCGGCGTCGGTGTCCATAAAGTCTAAGGCAATGTCGCCCAAGGGCCGATGGAGCAGAATGAGCAGCAGCGACGCTATGGCGGCAATCATCAGCGAGCGGAGCAGAGTGAGGCGTAATTTCTCATCATTCCCCTCGCCAAGAGACTGAGCCGTCAAGCCGGATGTGCCAAAACGGAGAAATGAGAAGAGCCAGTAGAGCATTGAGAAGAGAGTGCCGCCGACGGCTACGGCACCCACATAAGCAGGGCTGCCCAGCCTGCCGACAATTGCTATGTCGACTAAACTGAGCAGCGGAGTGGTTATGTTTGCAATAATCGCCGGGATGGCGAGCGCAAGAATCTGTCGATTAAGAGAGTTTCTTTTCATCGCGGCAACTTGCCCACCAGACGTAGCAGATTAATGCTGCGTAGGCGATTATTCCGAGAATTTGTGAGGTGGATTCACTCAGCGGATTAGTGTATTCATACCCGCAGAATTTGGTCAGAGCGGCAAAGACGCCAAAGAGTGCGCCGCCCGCAATCAGTCCGGAGGAAATCAATGTGCCTCGGTCACGACGGGCATCGCTGACGGCCTTATCCTTGGAGCTATGTTCAACAAACCAGGCTACGGCACCGCCGACGAGCATCGGAGTGTTCAGACTCAGGGGAATGAACATACCAAGGCAGAAAGCCAATGCAGGGACACCAAGCCAGTTGAGCAGCAGAGCCAGGACGGCACCACAGAAATAGTAAATCCAGGGAGTTTCGCCGCCCATCATCAGCGGCTCGATGACCTTGGCCATGGCATTGGCCTGAGGAGCTACCAGGGGGTCCGGATGAGCGGCCGTTTCAGTGAAGCCGTAGACATTATTGAGCAGGAGGATTACACCGCCAACAGTAGCGGCGCTGACCAGAGTGCCCAGGAATTTCCATGATTCCTGTTTGCGGGGAGTAGAGCCGACCCAGTAGCCGATTTTCAAGTCGGTAACGAAGCCGCCGGCCATTGAGAGAGCCGTGCAGACCACGCCGCCGATTATCATTGCGGCTACGATGCCGTTAGTTCCGTTCAGGCCAATGCCCACGAAGATGGCTGACGCAATGATGAGGGTCATCAGAGTCATGCCGCTGACGGGGTTAGAACCTACAATGGCGATTGCATTAGCGGCCACAGTGGTAAACAGGAAGGCAATGACCGTAACTACAAGCCATGCAACGGCTGCCTGCCAGAGAGTGCCGATCACTCCGAGCCAGAAAAAGAGGAACACGACGATAAGGGCGAGAACCATATAGGCAACAACGGACTTCATGCTCAGGTCCATCTGCCAGCGCACGGGCTTTTGGCCTTCAGAGGCACCGCCCTTGAATTCACGGGCAGCCAGTCCAACGGCTTGCATAATGATGGGCCATGACTTGATGATGCCGATAATGCCGGCCATTGCAATGCCGCCGATGCCAATCAGGCGAGCATGGTCGCTGAAAATCTGTTGGGCGGAGAGGGCCTCCATTCCGGCGGAGGTGCCCATCAGGGGGATGAGAATCCACCAAACGAACATTGAGCCGGCAAAGATTACAAATGCATATTTCAGGCCTACGATATAGCCGAGACCGAGCAGAGCGGCACCGGTGTTGCAGCTCATGACGACTTTGAACTTATCGGCAATGGCCTGTCCCCATCCGGCGGCAGTGGTGCTGACGGTTTCAGCCCACCAGCCGAATGTTGCGACAATATAGTCATAAATGCCGCCAATCAGCGAGGCTATAATCAGAGTTTTGGCCTGTGAGCCGGAGCCCTTGGCCTGAGCGCTTACAAGCACCTGAGTCGTCGCAGTCGCTTCCGGGAAGGGGTATTTTCCGTGCATATCCTTTACGAAGTATTTACGGAAAGGAATAAAGAAGAGAATACCTAAAATGCCGCCAAGAAGCGATGAGAGGAAAATCTGGAAGAAGTTGACCGTTATTTCCGGATATTTGCCCTGGAGAATGTAGAGTGCGGGGAGAGTAAAGATAGCTCCGGCCACGATTACACCCGAGCAGGCGCCGATTGACTGGATAATAACGTTCTGGCCCAGCGGATTGTCTTTTTTCAGCGCTTGGCTGAGGCCCACGGCAATGATGGCGATGGGGATTGCGGCCTCAAACACCTGGCCGACGCGCAATCCGAGGTAAGCGGCAGCGGCTGAGAAGATGATAGCAAGGAGCAGGCCCATGCCGACGGAGTAAGGAGTGACTTCCTTGGTGTCGTGAGCCGGATGGAGTATCGGGCGATACTCTTCATCAGCACCAAGCTCCCGGAAAGCATTTTCCGGGAGTGCTTGGAGGTCTGTTTCTTTAATGTTATCAGTATTTTCCATTATTCTACGGGGTCAGCGAGGGTTTCATCAACGGGAGTCTCAGGCATATCGCCGGTAGCAGCCTCAAGCTTCTTCATTTGAGAGAAGAGGAAAGCCGCAGAGAGCAGACAGAGTCCAACGAGAATTGCCCAAACGGCGGCAGTAGGAATCTTACCCCAAAGAAGCATGGGGATGGAAACCAGATAGTTACCAACGGCAGTAGCAGCAAACCAGCCGCCCATCATTGAGCCCTTCAACTTGGGAGGAGCCACTTTGCTGACGAAAGAGATACCCATTGGCGACAGGAGGAGTTCGGCGAAAGTCAGAAGCAGGTAAGTGGAAATCAGCCAGTTGGTTGAAACATCACCATTGGTGCCAACGAGAGAGAGTGAGCCGAATATCATTACGACATAGGCCAGACCGGCAACAATCATGCCATAACCGATTTTGCGAGGTGCGGAGGGTTCTTTGCCTTTTTTGTTGAGCCAAGCAAACAGAGCCATGGAGAACGGAGTCAGTGCAACTACATAGAAGGGATTAAACTGCTGGTAAGCAGCGGGGTCAATGCCGGTAACAGTAGCAGGAGTTTCAACATATTGCCAAATAACAATGCCAATGCAGGCGGCAAGAATCAGGATTGATATCACACGACCATTAGAAGTAGTACTCTGAATAGCTCCAAAGAGTGCATAGACTCCGGCGGCGATGGCTGCAAGTGCCCAAAGGTTGAAGCCTATGCGGGTCCAGCTCGATGATTCGGGGCTGGTACAGCTCTTGGCGAACTCGGTGAGGGTCTGACCATTCTGGTGGAATACCATCCAGAAGAAAATTACAACAGCGAACACGAGCAGCAGGGCAACAACGCGCTGCTTGGTCTGGGCCGGAGTCAGTTCCGGTCCGGCGCTAACCGCAGTCTGTTGAGCGGCGGGTGCTTTTTTGTCAATAATGATATGCTTATATGTACGGCGGCCAAGCATATAAATTAAGAAACTGATAATCAGCGAACCGCAGGCAAGCATGAATGCATAGTTGCAGCCGAGCGAGAATGCGGATATGTAGCTTTCAGCAAATTCGGTCAGCGACGTATAGGCAAACGAGCAATTGTTAGCAAATTCGGTTAAATACTGACTCAGGGCAGCAGCAACATCGCCACCTGCGGCCATGCCATTTTTGGTTGCAAATTCGGTCATGTTCTTGAGAGTATCTTCAGAAACGGCGCCCATGTTAGTGAATCCGTCAGTGTCAATAGCCCAGTTGCTGACGGTTGCGGCCATGGGATCATTAGTCAGGAATCCGGCATTTCTGAGAGCCATATTCTTCAGCGCGATTGCAGCGCCCGGAGCAAACATAGAACCGAGATTAATAGCCATATAGAACAATGAGAAAGCAGCATCGCGGCGTTCAGAATAGCGTGCCTCATTGTAGAGGTCGCCGACCATTACTTGCAGGTTTCCCTTGAACAGGCCGGTGCCCACTGAAATCAGGAGCAGAGCGGCAAAAAGAATCATCAGCGAGGAGTTCTGGCGAACCGGAGTAGGAGCAGACATCAGGGCATAGCCAACAAACATTACGGCGATACCTGAAACAACACATTTCGAGAAACTCCATTTGTCGGCAAGCCAGCCGCCAACCAGCGGCATGAAATAAACTAATGCAAGGAAGATTGAGAAGATCTGACCTGTCCACGCAGAGTCAAGTCCAAACTTCGCCTGTAGGTAGAACAGGAAGATGGCAAGCATAGTGTAGTAGCCGAAACGTTCGCCTGTATTGGCGAGCGCAAGCACGTACAAACCTGCCGGTTGATTTTTAAACATGATTGATAATGAATTGGTTATAGGTGATTATTTAATTATTTGCTTTAAATGCCTGAGCATAGGCCCGCATCTGCTTAACCATGGCCAAGAGGCCGTTGGAGCGGGTGGGCGAAAGATGTTCTGAGAGGCCTATTTTGTCAATAAAATAGAGGTCGGCATTGAGAATGTCATCAGGCGTCTGATTGCTCAAAACCTGAATCAGCATTGAGATTATGCCCTTGACAATAATGGCGTCGGAATCAGCCGTGAAGATGATTTTTCCTTCATCGTTCTTTTCGGCGTTAATCCAAACGCGGCTTTGGCATCCCTCAATCAGGTGCTGGGGAGTTTTATACTTTTCATCAATCGGAGGCAACTGGTTGCCGAGGTCAATAATGTAACCATATCGGTCCATCCAATCGTCGATTTCCGACATTTCGTTAATAATTTCGTCTTGAATTTGGTTAATCGTCATATCTTTTCAGAATAAATAAGTTGAGTAATCAGTTTGCCAACAATTCCAAGAGTCTCAGAGTCGATGTTGTCAAGATTGTCTTGGAGAGTGTGCCATGTGGGGTTGAATCCTCCCGTTTGCGGATTGCGCGATTCAATAATGTCAATCGTTGGGATTCCGGCGCGAATCAGCGGCAGATGGTCATCATTGATGGCGCCGCCTGTTTGGTCCGGGAATCGTGATGACAGCCCGGCAGTCTTGGCCAGATTCCAGACTTTATCCACGACGGGCTTGGAGTACGTTTCAGAGAAGAGTTCGCGATGAAACCGGGCTTTGTTACCTCCAACCATATCGAGCAGAATGCCGTAACGGGGCATCGGTTCGCTGACTCCATAGGGCATATGTTCGGCAAAATATTGCGCTCCGCGAGCCCATGAATCTTCGTCGCCTTCATTTCCGGCATCTTCGGCATCCACGAAAAGGATGTCTACTCCCATTTGAGGTTGCTGTTGACCAATCAACCGGGCCAATTCAAGGAGCACACCGACACCGCTGGCGCCATCATTTGCGCCGTCAATCGGTTTGCTATGAAGACTCGGGTCTGATTCCTCGTCGGCTGTCGGGCGCGAGTCCCAGTGGGCTAACAAAAGGATGCGTTCCGGTTTATCCGCGCCGAATCGGCCCATGATATTGGTCATGGGGCCGAAACCGTCAAGATTGGTTTGCTGTTCAATAATCGAGTCAGCTCCGTGACGTTTAAGTTCACTCGCGAGCCACTTTCCACACAGCTCATGAGCCTGAGAATTTCCAATTCGCGGGCCGAAAGACACCTGCCGGGCAACATTATTAAAAGCACTGTCAGGGTTAAAGACCGGGGCCGAAATTTCAGGGGCCGATGAGGGCTGTTTCTGTCGGTCAGTAGCCCCCTGAGAGCAACTGCAGGCAGAAACCATCATTAACATTCCGGCGCTATATATTGCAATTTGAGCCTTTTTCATCACTACAAAGTTACAAAAAAATCCTAAAAATGCCCAAAAACATGTCCGGAATCTTTCATTTTTTCAAAATATAGTGTAAATTTGTCGCAGAATTATAACCAAAAACAGTTGTTCTTATGAAGAAACATAACTTTTACGCAGGACCCTCAATCCTGAGTGAATACACCATTAAAAACACTGCAGATGCGGTGATTAACTTTGCTGACATGGGCCTCTCCATCCTGGAGATTTCTCATCGCAGCAAGCAATTCACTGCCGTGATTAATGAAGCGTCGCAGCTTGTCAAGGAGCTTCTTCAGGTCCCTGACGGATACTCGGTGCTCTGGCTCGGCGGGGGCGCATCCATGCAGTTCTGCATGGTTCCCTACAATCTGCTCAAGAAAAAAGCCGCTTATCTTCAGACCGGAACATGGGCCACTAATGCCATCAAGGAGGCACGCCTTTTTGGTGAAGTTGACGTCGTAGCCTCAAGTGAAGACAAGAATTTCAGCTATATTCCCCGCGATTATGTCATCCCTGCTGATGCCGACTATTTCCACTTCACTTCAAACAACACCATCTATGGAACGGAGATGCGTTTCGACCCTGATTCCCCTGTTCCTCTGGTGGCCGACATGAGCTCGGATATCTTCTCTCGTCCCATCGACGTCAGCAAGTATGACCTCATCTATGCCGGAGCTCAGAAGAATCTCGCTCCGGCCGGAGTAACACTCGTGATTGTCAAGGACTCCGCATTAGGTCAGGCCGGCCGTCCTATCCCGACGATGCTCAACTATCAGACTCACGTCAAAAAAGAGTCAATGTTTAATACCCCTCCGGTGCTCCCCATCTTCTCCGCGCTGCAAACTCTGAAATATTATAAGGAATTGGGCGGAGTTGACAAGCTGATGCTTGCCGATGAAGAAAAGGCCGGTCGCCTTTATGATGCCATTGATAATAGCCGCATGTTTGAGGGCACTGCTGAGATGGAGTCGCGTTCAATCATGAATGTCTGCTTCGTAATGTCGCCTGAATATAAGGAGCTTGAGGGCGAATTCGTTGACTTTGCAGCCGAACGCGGCATTGTCGGCATAAAGGGTCATCGCTCCGTTGGCGGATTCCGCGCATCGCTGTATAATGCACTTCCCTTGGAGAGTGTTGAGGTGCTGATTGCCGCTATGAAAGAATTTGAAAAGAAGCATTGATGAACGTATTAGTAGCAACAGAGAAGCCCTTTGCCGCTGAGGCGGTAGAGGGAATTCGCCGGGCAGTGGAGCAGGGTGGTCACACCCTCTCCCTGCTTGAAAAATACACTTCAAAGGCTCAGTTGCTTGCAGCTGTGGCTGATGCTGACGCGCTGATTGTCCGTTCAGATAAGGTTGATGCCGAAGTGATTGCGGCAGCTCCGCAGCTGAAAATCATTGTGCGCGCCGGAGCCGGATATGATAACGTTGACCTCGCCGCGGCCTCTGAGCGTGGAATCGTCGTTGAAAACACTCCCGGACAGAACTCAAATGCCGTTGCCGAACTGGTTTTCGGTATGTTGATTCAGGCCATGCGTAATAACTATGACGGAACAACCGGACGTGAACTCCGTGGCAAACGAATCGGGACACATGCCTTCGGTCAGGTGGCCCGTCAGGTAGCCCGAATTGCTCATGGACTGGGAATGACCATTTCAACCTATTCGCCCTATAATCTTGCTGAGGAATTTCGGTGCGCCGGAGTTGAAAAGGCTCCGACATTGGATGATTTATATGCCAACTCTGATGTTGTTTCTATTCATATTCCGTTCAAGCCGGAAACGGAACATCTCATAGGCTATGAGTTGGTTTCCAAGATGCCTAAGAACGGAATTCTGGTCAATACGGCCAGAAAGGAAGTGATTGACGAGGCCGGACTGATGCAGGCCCTTGAAGAGCGCCCTGACCTGAAGTATCTGAGCGATTTGCGTCCTGCTGATGCTGAAGAATGGGAAGCCAAGTTTGGCAACCGAGTGTTCTTTACTCCCAAGAAGATGGGTGCGCAAACGGCTGAGGCTAATATTAACGCCGGAATTGCCGCCGCACGTCAGATTGTCTCATTCTTCGCTGATGGTGACCAGACATTTAAAGTAAACTGAAAATCATAATCAACATTTTTACCTATTTTATATATGGATATCAATAAAATTCTCAGCTCCCTGGAGGCTAAACACCCCGGAGAAAAAGAATATCTTCAAGCCGTGCGTGAAGTTCTGCTTTGCGTGGAGGATGTCTATAACGAACATCCCGAATTTGAAAAAGCCAAGATTATTGAACGCATGGTTGAACCGGACCGCATCATCACGTTCCGCGTGACTTGGGTTGACGATAACGGCGAGGTGCAGACAAACCTCGGTTATCGCGTTCAGTTCAATAAGGCCATTGGCCCATACAAGGGCGGTATCCGCTTCCATGCATCGGTTAATCTCTCAATCCTGAAGTTCCTCGGCTTTGAGCAGACCTTCAAGAATGCGCTGACCACTCTCCCGATGGGTGGCGCAAAGGGCGGCTCCGATTTCTCACCCCGCGGCAAGAGCGATGCTGAAATCATGCGTTTCTGTCAGGCTTTCATTCTTGAACTCTGGAAAAACCTGGGCCCTGACCGCGATGTGCCTGCCGGCGATATCGGCGTAGGTGCCCGCGAGGTAGGCTATATGTATGGCATGTATAAGAAGCTCGTTGATGAATGTACGGGCACTTTCACCGGTAAAGGCCTCGACTTCGGTGGCAGTCGCATTCGTCCCGAAGCAACCGGATTCGGCGCTCTCTACTTCGTTGAAAACATGCTCAAGATGCAAAATGACTCCATCAAGGGCAAAACCGTGGCCATCTCCGGATTCGGCAACGTTGCCTGGGGTGCTGCCCTCAAGGCCAATGAACTCGGCGCTAAGGTTGTCACTATCTCCGGTCCTGACGGTTATATCTATGACCCCGACGGAGTTTCCGGTGATAAGATTCAAACTATGCTTGACCTGCGCGCAAGCGGCGAAGATATTGTTGAACCTTACATCGAACAGTGGCCTAACGCCAAGTTCTTCCCCGGCAAAAAGCCCTGGGAGCAGAAGGTTGACATCGCTCTTCCCTGTGCCACTCAAAATGAACTTGACGGAGATGACGCTAAGCAGTTGATTGCCAACGGAGTGAAGATGGTGGCCGAGGTCAGCAATATGGGTTGCACTCCTGAAGCCATTGACGCATTCATCGAGTCAAAGACCATCTATGCTCCCGGTAAGGCCGTGAATGCCGGCGGTGTGGCCACTTCCGGACTTGAAATGAGCCAGAATGCCATGCATCTGCAATGGAGCGCCGAGGAAGTGGACGAGAAACTCCATTACATCATGAACTCCATCCATGACCAGTGTGTCACTTACGGCACTGAGCCTTCAGGATATATCAACTATATGAAAGGCGCTAACATTGCCGGCTTCATGAAAGTGGCCCGCGCAATGATGGAGCAAGGAGTCCTCTGATGATTGATACTCACACTCATTTATATCTCCCTGACTATGGAGAAGACAAGTGCGCGGCCGTTGACCGCGCACTTTCTTCCGGTGTCACCATGATGGTCCTTCCGGGAGTCGACGCCGATTCCATCGAGCCGATTCGTGAGCTCCACCGCTTGCGTCCGGAAGCTACTGCAATGTGTGCCGGACTGCACCCTACGGAGGTCAACCCTGACAATTGGCGCGAGCATTTTGAACGCATTGAGGCGGAATTGCGTAATCATCCGAGTGACTATGTCGCCATTGGCGAGATGGGACTGGACCTCTATTGGGATCAATCAACTCTGCCCATTCAGCTTGAGGCGGCGGAGGCTCAGCTTGACCTGGCCGATGAGCTGAACATGCCCGTCGTGATTCATTGTCGGGAGGCTATGCCGCAGATGCTTGACCTGATGAAGGCCCGCAGCGGCCGGCTGCCTGACATGGTTTTCCATTGTTATAGTGGCACGGGCGATGACGTTGCCCGCCTTCGCCGCCTGCTGCCTGACGTCAAGTTCGGAATCGGAGGGGTAGTGACCTTCAAGAAGTCACAGCTCCCGGCTATATTGCCCGAAATAGGCATCAATCATATCCTGCTTGAAACGGATGCACCATGGCTTGCTCCGGTGCCGATGCGTGGTAAGCAGAATGAAAGCGCTTATGTTCCATACATTGCCGCCAGAATAGCCTCAGAGCTAAATCTCCCCCTATCAGAAGTTGACGAAATAACCTCAGCCTCGGCCCGCGAATTTTTCTCGATATGAGTAGAAAAAAAGAGGCCGCTATTAAAGCGACCTCCGGGGGGTTAGGTAAAGTTATGAAAAATTTGGGGGTTAGTAATTGTCTGATACCTGACGGGCCTTATCGGCAAGCTTTTGAGCGAGGTCAGCTCCCTTCTCAAGGGCTGAATCAATGATGTCGTGGGCCTTATCCTTAATGGTAGAGGCTGTAGCTGTTGCTTTTTCTTTAATGTTTGAAGCGGCGGCTGCGGCCTTGTCTTTGAGGGCTGTTGCTTCTTCCTGAGCTGCTACTTTAGCGGCGTCGGTGCTTACCTGAGCGGCGGCTTCGCTAACTGCGGCGGCCTGCTGGGCGATTGTTTCGTTAATCTGTGACATAAGTGTTTTTCCTTTCAATATTTGGTTAAGAGTTAGTTTTCAAAAGTAAAACACTCATTCCCCAAAAATAGTTCACTAAAACAAAATGCAGTGTTCAACTCTGAATGAGTGAGCACTGCATTTTTATTGTTATATGTTATGCAAAATTATTTCAGCAGATTGAGGACTTGGGCAGCGATGTTTTCAACTGTGTAGCCGAATTTCTGGTCGAGGACCTTGAAAGGAGCAGAGGCACCGAAGCGTTCCAGGCCATAGACATGCCATTTTGCGGCACCGAACATCAGCGGATAGAGGCAACAGGGAAGTCCGGCGGTGAGTCCGAAGCGGACACCTCCCTGAGGGAGCACGCTGTTACGGTATTCTTCCGGCTGGAGCATGAACAGTCCGATAGAGGGAATGGAGGCTACGGCACAGTTTACACCGCTTGCCTTGAGATTCTCAGCCACTTCAACGAGGAGCGAAACTTCCGAACCGTTGGCAACGAGGGTAACGTCGGCGGGCTTTTCAGAGTCGGCGGTCATTACGAGGTAACCTCCCTGTTTGGCCTGCTGGGCGTCGGCAATGCGGCTTTCGCCTTGAGCGGGAATGTCATGAAGGTCCTGACGGGAGAGAATGAGGACGGTAGGTGTCTCCGTATTCTTCATTGCCATTTCCCAAGCGACCACCGTTTCTGCTGAATCGGCCGGACGGAGAACCAGAAGGCTCTTCTTTCCGTTGAGATTATCCATCTGCTCAAGGAGGCGCATCTGGGCTTCATGCTCGATGGGCTGATGAGTGGGGCCGTCTTCGCCTACACGGAATGCGTCATGGCTGAAAACATATTTAACTGGGAGACCCATCAGGGCTGACATGCGGATTGCAGGCTTAATATAATCGGAGAACACGAAGAAAGTGCCACACGCGGCAATCATTCCGCCATGAAGGGCTACACCATTACAAATGGAGGCCATGGTCAGCTCGGCAACGCCGCTCTGGAGGAAGCGTCCGCCAAAGTCGTTGGCCGTCAGTGCGCGGGTCTTTTTGAGGAATCCGTCAGTTTTGTCGCTATTGGCCAAGTCAGCGGAGCTTACCATCATGTTGCCTACGTTTTCAGCCAAAATGCCGAGAACGGTGGCAGACTCGGTGCGGCTTGCCTGATTGGGCTTAATCTGGATGTTTTTCCAGTCAATTTCAGGCAATTTGCCGTCAATATAGTCCTGAAGGAGTTTGGCAGCCTCGGGATTCTTTGCGGCCCATTCCTTTTCAGCGGCATGGCGTTCGTCAGTAATCTTGATGAGTTCAGCTTTGCGGTCATCAAAGGCTTTCTGAACGTCGGGCCATATTTCAAAAGGATGTTCGGGGTTGCCGCCGAGGTTCTTGATTGTTGCGGGAATGTCTGCTCCGGCTTTGCTCAGGGGCTGTCCATGAGTGCTGACGGCGCCTTCCAGACTGCTGCCATCAGTGGCGAGCACTCCTTTGGCCATCGTTGTGTGGCCAATGATGAGGGTGGGGCGTTCCTGTTCGGCATGAGCCTGAGCTAACGCGCCAAGGAGGGCTTCGGGGTCAGAACCGTCGATGGTGATGACGTTCCAGTTCCATGCGCGATACTTGGCTGCGGTGTCTTCGCCCGTGACTTCGTCAACTTTGGTTGAGAGTTGGACTTCATTCGCGTCATAGAACATGATGAGGTTATGCAAACCAAGATGTCCGGCAATTCGTCCGGCGCCTTGAGAAATCTCTTCCTGAATACCTCCATCAGAGATGAAAGCATAGGTTTTGTGAGCTACTATTTCGCCGAATTGGGCGGCAAGCATCCTTTCAGCGATGGCACAGCCAACGGCCATCACATGGCCCTGACCCAGAGGGCCGGAGGAGTTTTCAACTCCGCGCTCAACGTCAAGCTCGGGATGTCCGGGAGTGACGGAACCCCACTGGCGGAACTCCTGGAGTTCTTCCATGGAGTATTTGCCGGTCATAGCAAGGATGGAGTAGAGCATCGGTGACATGTGTCCCGGATCCATAAAGAAACGGTCACGGGCAATCCACTTGGGGTCACGCGGGTCATAAACAAGGAAGCTGCCATAGAGGGCAGTTGTAAAGTCGGCGCCGCCCATTGAGCCACCCGGATGACCGGACTTGGCCTTCTCAACCATTGCGGCGATAAGCACTCGGGCATTATCGGCTGCGCGCGTAATCATTTGGTTTTGCATAATTTATCGGTCTGTAACGACGAATATATGTTTTTAACTTACCGCAAAGTTACGCAAAATAAATGAGAAATGAAAAACGCGGCTTAAAATTTTGCAATAAAATATATTGTATAAGGTCCATGATAAGTTGTGATTAATGAAATGCCGGCGTGTTACAAAATTGTTTACTTTAAAAATGGGTAGATTTTAAAAGTTTTCCAAAACGGAAATGTAAATATCAATAAATCAGCTATATGAGATTTTTGTGATTGATAAAAGTTTTCCAAAATGATGGATTGTTGAAAAGTTTTTGTTGAAAAAAGTTTGCGGAAATGGATAATTATGCGTAGCTTTGCAGTCCGTTAAACCTCTCAGATATTATCTCCGAAAAAATGATACAAACAATCGTAAAGCGTGATGGCCGCGTCGTTGGCTACAACGAAGAGAAAATCAAAGCAGCCATTCGTAAAGCTATGCTGACCACTGAACAGGGCGAAGACGAGGCCCTGATTCAACGCATCACTGACCGCATCGGCATGTCGGGCAAAGAACGCATGACCGTTGAGGATATTCAGGACCGCGTTGAGTTGGAACTGATGAAGTCGCCCCGAAAGGAAGTGGCCCGCAAATATATTGCCTACCGCAATCAGCGCTCTGTTGCCCGTCGGGCCAAGACGCGTGACCTCTTCCTTGAAATTATCGAGGCTAAGAATAATGATGTTACGCGCGAGAACGCCAACATGAACACGGATTCTCCCGCCGGCATGATGATGAAGTTCGCTTCTGAAACGACCAAGCCCTTCGTCGATGATTACTTGCTGAGCGATGACGCCCAGGAGGCCGTTCGTCATAACCTGATTCATATCCATGATAAGGACTATTACCCGACCAAGTCATTGACCTGTGTGCAGCATCCCCTTGACCGCATTCTCAAGTATGGCTTCATTGCCGGTCATGGCGAGTCACGCCCCGCAAAGCGCATTGAGACTGCGAGCATCATCGGTTGCATCTCTCTGGAAACCGCTCAGAATGAAATGCACGGCGGTCAAGCTATTCCGGCGTTTGACTTCTATCTTGCGCCCTATGTTCGCTCCTCTTATATAGAAGAGGTGAAAACTCTCGAACAACTGACCGGCGAGGACCTCAGTGACTTATATAATATTGAAATTGAGGACTACATCAAGCGCCCGCTTGACGGACTCAATGGGAAGGAGCGCCTCAAGCAACACGCTATCAATAAGACGGCCTCACGCGTTCATCAGTCAATGGAGGCATTCATCCATAACATGAACACGATTCATAGCCGCGGCGGCAACCAGGTTGTCTTCTCCTCAATCAATTACGGAACAGACACCTCAGCCGAGGGCCGATGCATTATCCGCGAATTGCTCAATAGCACTTTTGAGGGTGTTGGCAATGGCGCAACGGCAATTTTCCCCATTCAGATTTGGAAAAAGAAGCGCGGAGTGAGCTATCTTCCCGGCGATAAGAACTATGACCTCTATCAGTTGGCCTGCAAAGTGACCGCACGCCGTTTCTTCCCGAATTTTGTCAACCTGGATGCAACGTTTAACCGGCATGAGAAATGGGATGCCAATGACCCCCAGCGTTATCTTTATGAAGTGGCAACCATGGGATGTCGCACCCGAGTGTTTGAAAACCGCTATGGCGAAAAAACCTCAGTTGGCCGCGGAAATTTGAGCTTTACCACCATCAATATTGTCCGTCTGGCCATAGAACTGATGGGCATTAAGGATAAAGAAGAGCGCATTGAGCGTTTCTTCCAACGCCTGGATGAGGTGCTTGAACTGACCGCCCAACAGCTTCATGACCGCTTTATGTTCCAGAAGACGGCTCTCAGCAAGCAGTTCCCCCTGTTGATGTCACGTCTTTGGAACGGCGCGGACTCCCTCAAGCCTAATGACACGATTGAACCCGTAATCAATCAGGGTACTCTCGGCATCGGATTCATAGGTCTTGCCGAATGTCTCGTCGCTCTGACCGGAAAACATCATGGCGAGGACGCTGACAGCCAGAAGCTCGGCCTCAGAATCGTCAGCCATATGCGCTCTCGCGCCAATGAATTCTCCGAGCGTTACGAGCATAACTATTCAGTGCTTGCAACTCCTGCCGAGGGTCTGAGCGGACGGTTTACCCGCCGTGACCGCGCTACATTCGGAGTGCTCCCCGGCATTACTGACCGCGATTATTACACCAATTCCAATCATGTGCCTGTTTATTATCACTGTTCTCCCTCACATAAGGCACAGATTGAGGCGCCTTATCATGAACTGACGCGCGGCGGACATATCTTCTATGTGGAGATTGACGGTGATGCCACTCATAATCCTCAGGCAATCATGGATATTGTTGACCTGATGGATAAGAACAATATCGGTTACTGCTCAGTGAATCATAACCGTAACCGCTGCATGGATTGCGGATATGAGGATGCATCTGAAAATCTGACCGAGTGTCCTCACTGCAAGGGCTCAAACATTGACCGCCTGCAGCGCATTACCGGTTATCTTGTCGGCACTACTGACCGCTGGAATTCGGCCAAGCTCGCTGAACTTAACGATCGAGTAGTCCATAAATAAGCATATGAGTTTAAAGGTGCTCCAAATAGTTCCGGGGACGTCGGTCGACGGCCCCGGACTTCGCACTTCCGTCTATCTTGCCGGATGTTCTCATGGGTGCCCCGGGTGTCATAATCCCGCTTCATGGGATTTCAATGGCGGGCAGGAGATGGAGGCTGAGGAAGTTGCAGAAATCGTGCTTTCCCATGGCTTTAACATGACTCTTACCGGAGGAGACCCGTTGCTCCATTCTGATTTAGACGCCGTTGAAGCCCTGATCAGGCTTGTAAAAGCCCAAGGCAAGACAGTTTGGGTTTACACGGGCTTTGTCTATGAGCAGGCCATTAAAAATCCATGCATTGCACGGATAATTCAAATGGTTGACGCAATTGTTGATGGCCCGTTCATCCAATCCAAGCTAACGCGCGAACTTCCCTTCCGCGGCTCTTCAAACCAGCGCATTCTCTCCCCCGACGGAACCCCTCTTTATTGATGAGGGTTGTTTTTTTGAGGGAGATTGTTGTCAGTGTGAAAAAATTTAGTTAATTTTGCACTTAAATGTTAAAATTTAGTTTTAAACTATTAAACATTTAGTGCATCTAAGTGTTAAATAAATATAAGCATACTGACAATATATGAAAAAATCTACAATCTGGTTCCTCACCATAATAATGGTGTTTACGTTCATCGGGCTCATTTATGTGCAGTTTCTGTACATGAATAGCATGGTGAGAATGCGTAATGACCAGTTTGAAGAGAATGTGCGCCGCGCTCTTTATGAGGTCACCGGCGCTCTTGAACAAGATGAGGCCCGCCACTTTCTGGAAGAAAACTTGGCCCAGGTAGAGAATTTTACCCCTTACAAGAAGCGTGATAACTCGGAGGGTGTTGCTATGCGTTTCACTACTCCCAGCGGACTTATCGGCCGGTTTACGCTCGAAGGGTCGCCTGACCAGGTGCTCAACATGTCAAAACCCGGCGAGGGCTCCGCGATTGATAATGCCACGACTTCTTCACTGCGCGGCCAGTATCTCTATCAGAAAGGACTGCTTGATGAGGTTATCCTCAATATTCTCTCCCGGAGCAGTTCACGCCCGATTACGGAGCGCGCGGATTCTACCTTGGTGAGAAGTTATCTGCGCTATGAGTTGGACAACAACGGCCTTAACATCCCGTTTGAGTTTGCCGTAACCAACAGGAATCATGCCATAATCTACCGGACTGACGGATTTCCTTCCGTTTCATCCTCGCAGTTAGTTAATAATCCTGAGATTTACTCCCAGGCCCTGTTTCCGAATGATCAGGCAAACAGACTGAATTATCTGACGGTTTATTTCCCGACGAAGCGGACCTATATTTTTGACTCCATCAAGTTTATGATTCCGTCAATGGTCTTCACCCTGATTATGCTTCTTATTTTCCTCTACGCCATCATGACGGCGTTTAAGCAGAAAAAGGTAAACGAAATGAAGACTGACTTCATTAATAATATGACCCATGAACTGAAGACTCCAATCAGTTCCATCTCCCTTGCCGGACAGATGTTGGCCGACCCGACGGTGCGCAAGTCAGACATTATGATGAAGCATGTAACTGACGTGATTAATGATGATACCAAGCGGCTTCGTTTCCTCGTTGAGACGGTGCTTCAGATGTCGCTCTATAATGAGCGTCAGTCGGCAATGAATATTACCGAGGTTGATGCAAACCGGGCAATTGAAGGCATTAACCGTACTTTCAAGTTAAAAGTTGAGAAGTATGGCGGAAAGATATCAACCTCTCTGGCGGCCGAAAACGCTATGATTAGCGTTGATGAGATGCATTTCACTAATGTAATCTTCAATTTGCTTGACAATGCCGTTAAATATCGGCGCAAGGATTCGCCGATTATCCTTAAGGTTTCAACCTCAAATCCTACTCCAAACAAACTGAAGATTCAAGTATCGGATACCGGCATTGGTATTCGCCGCGAAGACCAGAAGAAGATTTTTGACCGATTCTTCCGGGTATCGACTGGTAACCGGCATGACGTTAAAGGTTTCGGCCTCGGTCTGGCTTACGTTAAGAAGATGGTCAATGATTTCCATGGCGAAATCTCAGTTGAGTCTGAAATTGGAAAGGGCACTACTTTTACAATCCTCTTGCCCGTAATCAAGTCCAATTCTAACAGTGATAATAATTAAAATCAAAAGAATCAAGTATATGGAAGAAAAAACAAGAATTCTGCTCTGTGAGGACGACGAGAATCTCGGTATGCTCCTCCGCGAATACCTTCAGGCAAAGGGATTCAGCGCTGACCTTTGTCCCGACGGCGATGCCGGCTACAAGGCCTTCGTCAAGGGGAAATATGACCTTTGCGTCTTTGATGTGATGATGCCTGAAAAAGATGGTTTCCAGCTCGCTCAGGAAATCCGCAGCATCAATGCCGAAGTGCCCATCATTTTCCTTTCGGCCCGCTCACTCAAGGAGGATATCCTTTCCGGCTTTAAAATCGGTGCCGATGATTATATCACCAAGCCATTCTCAATGGAGGAACTCGTTTTTCGCATTGAAGCGATTCTGCGTCGCGTAAACGGCAAGAAGGATAAGGATGTCACCATGTATCGCCTGGGCAAGTTCACTTTTGACACTCAGAAGCAAACACTCGTCAACGGCGATAAGACCGCAAAACTTACAACCAAGGAGTCAGAGTTGCTGAGCCTCCTGTGCAGCCATGCCAATGAAATTCTGGAGCGTAACTACGCACTGAAGACAATCTGGATTGACGATAATTACTTCAACGCCCGCTCTATGGACGTCTATATCACCAAGCTGCGCAAGCATCTTAAGGACGACCCCTCCATTGAAATCATCAATATCCATGGCAAAGGTTACAAGCTCATTGCCCCCAATCTTTAACTCAAAAGAAGACATAAAAGAAGCCGCCCTAAAAAGAAATAGGGCGGCTTCTTTTATGTAGTTACCGGGGTCAGTTAGAGAGCGGTCTTTTTGCCATTGATAATGTAGATGCCTCGGGTTGTGGGGCGAGAGGAGAGGCGCACACCCCGGAGGTCGTAGATTCCTTCCGGATAAGACTCAACGGTGATTTCGTCAATTTCTGATTCAAATCCCTTGGGTTCGACGCTCAGAGGAATATCGTAAGCGCATCCTTCCATAATATTATCGGCATAAGCACCGGGTTCGGGCTGCCATGCGTTTTCATAAATCACGCGAATCATGGCGTTAACATGATGGAGGTCTTCGGGGACTTTGACATGAGTGGTAAACGACATCAGTTTATCATAGTTAGCGCTGACGTTTTCTCCCTTCATGATGTCGCCAACGCGAGAGTGACGCTCAAAGAGTCCGATACCGGTCCAGTCAATGTAAACCGTGGCATGATTATAGCGGAGGTCCTGAAGCACCTTGCCGGCGTTCCCCAGGCGGTTTGCAATCATTCGGAAAGTAAACTCAGTGCCCGGACGAGCTGCAATTTCATCAGAGAGCAGAGTGTAGAATCCCGGTTGGGCGTCCCATTTTACATCAATGTTTCGCAGAGCGCTTGAGGAAACAATGCGCTTAACAAAGGCGTTACCGTCAGGATGGACTGTGCCTTCAGGATGTCCGGTGATTGCTCCCGGAATCGTGGTGAGCTCGTCAGAACCTTCATAGGGAGTGATTTCCATGGGGATGTCGTAGGCGACACCTTCAAAGATATCCTGCAGGTTAGGTCCGCTGATTGGACGCCATGCATTTTGATAAATCACACGCAGGCGGGCGTGACCTCCGGGAAGATTGGCGGGAAGATTGACCACCTGGGAAATCTCCATGACTTCATCATAGTTGGCCAGGATGTTGGGACCGGTTAATCCCTTGCCATAGGTTGCAATTTCGGTAAACTCTCCGCTATTATTGAAATCGGCATAGATTACTGCGTAGTTATAGCGGAGGTCCTGGTAGGTAGAAGTAGTGGAGCGCGGACCGGCAGTGCGGGCGGTGAGATTCAGGGTGAATTCGGAGCCGGCCTGAGCCTTGACGGGCTGATCAAGAAGGGTGTAAACCGACTTGGGCGCCGAAGTGGTTTTATACTCAACGTTTTCCAGTGCGCCTTCGGTTGTTATTTGCTTCACATAGGCCATCTTTTGGTCGTGCATCGTTCCGTCAGGAATGATATATTCAGCAACGGGAGCGTTAGTGTCCGAGTTGACCTTCAGGAGCAGGTCATAAACACGACCGGAGGTTACGGGGCTATCAGCCTTGGGAGCAGTCGAGTCAAGGACTATGCGCAGGCGATAATTTCCGGGGGTGAAATCGGCCGGAAGGTTAACCGTAAAGCCATTTTCATCAACGCTTATGGTTTCATCGGTGGCAAACGTTTTATCATTGTTCATGTCAATCCAAGCGCCGATATTGGCCTTGGCTGAGAGGTCAAGATTGAACTTAGCGGGGGTGCCGGCAATCAGAATTACGGCGGGGTTAATCAATTCATAGAGTCCGGCGGGAGCTTCTGAAGCAGCCCAGGCATAATCCGGAGCAGAGAGCTTCTTAACGTAAGCTCCGGGCGTTCCTTCGGGAATGGTGTAGCCCATAGATTCGGAGCGAAGGGGCGTCAGGCGCAGCGTATGGGTCATTTCCTGATTGACCGGCATCTGATAGCGTGCCCAGATAGTTGAGCCGCAAGAGCCATTGCCCAGACCCTGCTGGAAGCGGTCAAGATGAACGATGATTTCCTCGCGGGGAGTCAGTTCAAAGTCATGGCGCGCAGTGCCGAGGTCCTCTTCCGTGAAATGCAGAGCAGAGAAGGATGTTTCACCTTCTGTTTCAATCAGCAATCCAAAACCGGGATCCTCCTTCGAGGTGAACTTAACGTAACGGAGTTCTTCGCGATTACCGGAACTTTGAGGCTTAACAAAGTGTTCAGCCATATCGGTTACGGTGGTGTTATAAACCGCTGCAAAGCTGCCGGTTTTGCGGTCAACATAGTTACTTTCAGGGCCGCGGGCAAAGTATTCAACGTTTTCAAGTCCGGGGATGAGCTGCATGCTCTTGCCGAGGCGGTAGATATTGCCGGTGTAGGCCGTATATCCGTTTTTGATGTCAATTACTCCATTGGCATAAACCGTATATGTGGTCATCACTTTGGCCACTCCGTTGGCTTCATTGACAAAAGTCAGATTGACGGCTTTGGCTCCTGCGGCATCTCCCTCAGTGAAAGTGCAGAGCAGATGTTTTACGGGAAGCTTGTTAGTGGCATAAGAAGCGGGAGCATTGCCGGTATAGGGCGAGTCATTCTCAATCCAGCGGAAATCATCAAATGCTAATCCGTTGCCGTTATGGATAAGTTCGACGCCATTAACCTTAATAGAGATGAGGGCTCCGGTTTCGTCGACCGTATATGAGAATCCTTTGCCGGAAATGGTTACGGGGCCATTGCCGGTCGTTACAAGGTTAGCATCTTCATCTGCAAGGTCAAATGAGGGTAGGGCGGTGCGCTCCTGAACAGTAACTTGCTCCGATGCTACAACGAATCCGGCATCGGCCCAGTCAGTGGCCTTTTTGGTCAGGAACTCAAGAGTGAGCAGATATTCGGCATCATCATCGTCGGCAATGGCCTTGAAATTCGGTTTAACATTGACTGATGAGCCGGGGGCACATGAAGGCATGGCGATTACTCCTGATTCAAGGTCAACTCCATCGCGGCTCAAGGTCCAGCGGAGGTCAAAGTCAGAGAGATTGGTGAAATTATACTTATTGAGAACGGTTACTTCACCTTTTTTGGCATTGAAGTTATCAATGGTAATCCACTGGTGAACTTTCTTGACCTCAATCAGTTTCTGAGTGACGTGGCGTTCGGGGTCAACGACGCCATTGCTCATGAAGTTGCCCTGGTGAGGGCCGGGGAAGTCATATCCGGTATACCAGCGTCCTTCCTTATAGGTTCCGTTTTTGATTTCAGAGGGGTGGTAAATGGCCTGGTCAGCCCAGTCCCAAATGCAACCGCCAACGGTGCGCTTGGAGTTTTCAAAATAGTCCCAGTAATCCTGGAAATTACCGAGGCTTTGACCCATAGCGTGGGCATATTCACAAATGAAGTGAGGACGAGTCTCATTCCAGTTGTCCATGCTTATGACGTCGTTTTCATAGGGATACATCTTAGAGGTGAAATCCGAGTTGGGGAAGCCGTCATATTGCTGTCCTTCATAGTGAATCATGCGGCTATCAAGAGCACGCACGGCCGCATAACAGGCCTCAAAGTTGCTGCCATTGCGGCTCTCGTTGCCGAGGCTCCAGAAAATAACGGAGGGATGGTTGCGGTCACGGAGCACCATGCGCTCTTCGCGGTCAACATAGGCCGCTTTCCAGCTTGGGTCATCAACCAGTTTCCAGTCAATGGCGTGAGTCTCCAGGTCAGCCTCGTCCATAACGTAGATGCCGAAATGGTCATACATAGCCATCATTTTGGGCTGATGAGGGCAATGGGAGGTGCGCACCGTGTTGATGTTATATTGCTTGAATAGCATTACGTCCTTGAGCAAGGATTCGGTGTCCATGGTGCGTCCGGTCAGCGGATGTGTATCCTGGCGGTTGACTCCCTTAAAGAATACCTTTTGACCGTTGATGTAGACAAACAGTCCTACCTGCTCAATCGTGCGGAAGCCATACTTGGTTGAGAAGGCCATCAGTTCATCGCCGGTTACGTCCTTAAGCGTTACAATTACATCATAAAGATACGGATTCTCGCAGCTCCAGAGATTCACGTTTGAAAGGTCAACGGAAGTGGAAACTGAAGCCGAACCGTTTGAAACGAGATGATTGACTGACTGTGAGGGCAGCTCGGCAACTGTCTTGCCATCGGCATCGACAAGCTGAACCTCGGCTATGAGGTTTGCGGCCGTCGTTGAGCGATTCTCAATGTCAAGATTAACGGTCATTCTGCCGTTTGAGTAGCCTTGATTTTGGTCAGAAGTCCAGGTGATATAATGGTCGCGGACATATGTCTTGGGGACTGCCGTCAGAGTGACGTCGCGATAAATTCCTCCCCATCTGAACATGTCTTGTCCCTCCAGATAAGAGCCGTCGCTCCATTTAATAACTTGAACAGCAAGGGTGTTTTTGCCCGTATGGCAGAAGGAAGTCACGTCAAATTCATGGTTGGTATTAGCGGCCTGAGTATAACCAACGAATTGGCCGTTAACCCAAACATAGGCTGCTGAATATATACCCTCGAAATTGAGGAAAAGCTCCATTCCGTTCCATGTATTGGGTACAGAAAACTCGGTCAGATAACTGCCTACGGGATTTTCAGCATACTCGCCGTTATTGTCGCCGCGTTTTAGGATTTTCGGACACTGGCTCGTGTCATAGGGATGGTCAACGTTGACATACATCGGAGTGTCATATCCTTGCATTTCCCAGCAGGATGGCACCGGAATGTTATCCCAACCGGATGAATCATAGTCTGATTTGTAAAAATCCATCGGACGGTCGGCCGGAGTTTCATTGAAATGAAATTTCCATGTGCCGTTAAGGGTTTGGCGGAGATCAGACTTGGATTCCACCCAGGGTCGGGCATAGAAGGCGGCATCAGCCTTTAGGGTCGCAACAGAAGAGTAGGGGACATATGTGGCCCGCGCTTGCTCCTTGTTAACGGCAAATACGGCTTGATTTTCAAACCAGTCTTCCGGCTCGATGGCGGTAAGGGCTGACGCTGGCATTGAAGTCGCTAACAGTACTCCCGCAAACGAAATGCGAAAAAAATGATTCTTCATGGTTTAAAATGATGATATATTTCCCGCAAATGTACGAAAAAAATCCAAAATCTCAAAATTATTCTCCACCACCCTCTAAGAAAGATCCCACCCATGCGAACAGTTCCGCCCCCTTGTCTGAGTTGGGAGTCAGAAGAGGGGGCGGATTGAAGGGTTGGCGTCGCTTTTTTACAGGCGAATCACCTTGTGATTGCGGATGTAGAGGCCGTGACCGGGAGAGAGTACACGGCGTCCTTGAAGGTCATAGATCTCAGTTGATTCCTCGGTTGCGATTTCGGAGATGGAGGAGTCATCAGAGTTATAGACAAAGAGGAAATAAGAGGCGGCATCCGTGCCTTTATTGCCTTCAATGACTTTATTGTCCATGTCTTTAGCCGAAAATGCGAGAGTAAGATTTTCAGCATCATAGTCGGCAAACTTGATTTCCCATTCGTAGTCATAGCCGGAGTCGTCATTGCCGCCGGGAGTGGGCGTGAATTTTGAGGATTCTTCAGTTGCTTCAATGAAGACGAGACCTGAGAAGCGGAGTTTAATGCCAGTGCCGTCAGCAAGTTGGGCACCTGATTCAGGATTGACGGATTCCAACACAATATCGCTGAATTCATAGGGAGCGGTGTCGCCAATGATTGTCAGCGACTCGACTCCTTCTCCATCGGCAATGAAATTGACGGTGTAGGTCTTATCAACGTCGAAAATGATGGTTTCAGGCATTGTCATAGTGTAAACGCCATCACCTTGAGCATTCATTTCAACCGGAGCGAGCACATCGGCAATCTCGAATGAGAGTTTGGTGCCATCACTCAGATTGGTTTCCACTTTAATTATGGTGCCTTCGGTAAGAGATTTCAGTCGGGCGCCATCTTTTATCGAGCAGAACAGGAGTGTGAATCCGTTAAACTTAGCCGAAATGTCAGATGAATGGTCATAGCCATCGTCGGCCGTCAGTCCGTCAAGAGAGATGATGACGTCTTTTTTGGTGTTCCATCCGGCGGGGATGGGTACAGTCAGCTCTACTTCTGAGTCACTGATTTGGTCTACGGTGATTTCATCTTTGCCGACAATGACTTTTTCGTCACCGGAAGAGAAAGCAACGCCGGAGTATGTCAGATGGTCAGCGCAGGTGAAGTAAATCTTGACCACTTTGGCATTTTCCAGAGAGCCACCAAGTGAGGGAGTGAATTCGCTGGTTATGCTCAGACGGGGAATTTCAGCAAAGGGGATTTCATACATGTAAGAGCCGATGGTGCCTTGTGCATCAGACCACACCATCTGTCCGGAAGCATCCTTTAGACCTTGAAGCAGAAGGAAGATATTGGCGTCCTGACGTCCGGAAGTTGACATCTCAGCCGAGGTTCGGCGCTTTCCTCCGAAGTCAACGGTTATGGTGTTTCCTTCAACTTTGGCATCCATGGTTTCGCGATATTCATAGCCTAACTCTACGGGAGCATAGCAAAGTTCGATGGATGGATTTTCAGCCATCGGGCCGGTAAAGGTGAAGATAGCTTTAGGAGCGTCTTCACCTTCGTCATACCATGAACGGAGCAAAACCGGAAGCTCGGCATTTTTCATCTCGACGGGTTTATTCGCCGTCAGATATTCATAGGTCAGGTCATTAATTTCATGGCCGAACCCGTCTGTGACGTCCTTGAGATGAATTTGAAGGGGAAGTCCGGCCGAGATTTTATCTTCGTTATACCATTGACGGAGAATTGGATTGACATCAACTGAAATCGTAGAGCCATTTTTATAGAAATCTACGTCTGCTGAAAGGTCTTTAATCGAAATAGTTACTTTCCCGATATTCAAGTTTTGATTGAAAGTATATTCAATATAGGAATAGGCGGCAGGATCATAAGTGATTCCAATTTCAGGCTTACTGCTGACCAGCTCCGCTTCGGGATTAAGTTCAAACATGAAAATTCCGGCATTGATAATGAAATTCTCATAGAAGTAATATGTCTCGCCGGCTTTAACAGAAAATTGATAAGCCTGCTTGCCATTAATGAAACCGGCATATACATATCCGTCGGCCTCAGTGATTTGCTTGAGCTCGTCGTCCTGGAGAGTCCATGCGGCCACGGGGGCATACTCAATCAAGACGGCATTTTCCTTAGCGGTATATTTGCCTTCAAATGGTTTCTTCAGTTCCATTTGATACTCTTTTCCCGGCTCCAGTTCGGGAAAATCTGCGGGATTGACGGCTGCGACACTCATTGAAAGTGTCGCAAACGCCAAGATGGTTGTTAACTGTTTCATATTCTAATTAGTAAATCATTTTGCTGACTTTAGAGCCCTGACGGCGAATAACCAGGCTGCCCTTTGACGGATTAGCCACACGGCGACCTTGCAGGTCATAATATTCAACCGGGAAGTCTGATTCATCAGTAACTTCTTCAATTGCGTCAGTAACGCTGACATGAGCTATGTTTGCATTGATAACGCCATCAGTATCAGAATCAATCATCATAAGAATGACATTTACATTCTGCTTGTTGGCAACGGTTTCAGGCATGGCGCAGGAAAGATTAATCGGATATTCAACTCCGGCAGTCAGCTTTGAGGGAATCAGGCCGGGAGTGCCGTTAAAGGTCTGTCCGGCAACAGAGCGACCAACACCGTCAATGTTAACCGTCGGGAATCGGGTGGCAAGTTTACCGTCACCGGCCCATTCGCCAAGGTCAGGGTCAGTTGACATGTACATTCCGTTCATCTGAATGCTTTCAACTTTGTCTTCAGTCACTATTGCCAGGATGTTAACGTTGCAGAGGTCAGTATTTAAAGCCCAACGGGCGTTGCCGTTGATAATAATGTCCTTGCCATCGCTTGTGGCAGTGAAGTCTATGTCAGCATCGGCCAAGGTTTCCATTTCAAGGTTGACGACATCGAGCCAACATTGTGATTCCTTTTCGCCATCAAGGCTTATGCCTTCGCCGCTGAAACGATAATCAGTGCCGACGCTTACCATAGGATAGCAGCTAACCGTGCGGTTGATGATGGCTGAAGGTGCGCCCATAAGGTTGAGGCCGAGAAATTCCGTATAATCGTGCATTCCCTGGCCGAGCGGGTCATTCTCGTAGGTGCGAAGCACCACGGGGAGAATCCTTTCAGGGAACAGGCGTTCGAGATTATCCATGGCGGCAAATCCCTGAGGACAGTTTGAACATTCGCGTCCGGAATATTCTTCAATCACAACTCTCTTGGTAGACTCGAACGCAAGGTTCTTGATTACGGATGAAGCGGATGAAGTTTCATCGCCGTTGATGGTAACGTTAATAATGAAACGGTTGGCAACATCGGGCTTCAGCGGCAGTTCATCAGGGAAGGTGAAGTTGAAGACCTGGCCGGACTTGAGCTCGAGTCCGTTGGCCTCAAGAGAGCTGACCTTCACTCCCTCAGAATCAAGGAGGGTAAGGCTTATTTTATTGGCCTCAAGCAGAGCGGANGCAATAGTGATTGAGCCGGAAATCGGAGTNGATTTCGCCGCAATGACGGCTGAGGGTGAAGTAATTGTCGTCAGGAACTTCATGTCATGGATAACTTCAACCTTGTTTAANAATACGGCACTCTGGTTTTCATTATCGTTNACAAAGGCAATATAGATGTTCTTGCCGGCAAANTCGTTGAGAGTGACAATATANTTTACCCAGTCATTTTCAAGTTCTTCTTCTGACTTGCCGGGGGTCAGTTGTTCGTCAAAAATCAGATGACCGTTTTTGCGGATATCNTCAATTATCGTCGCATTAAGAGTNGAATAGACATTATTTGACTCGTAGGCATAGACTTTCAGTCGGTCAGCCTTATTGAGCTTATAGCTTTGCGCGTCAAATGAAAGATAACATTGAGAGTCAGGGATATAAATCTGAGGAGTCACACACCAGTCATCAGCCTTGCCTCCGCGCTCAAACATTGAGTGAGCGGCATAGGCCATGGCGGTAGTTTCATCTGAGCTGCGCACTATAAACCAAGGATTATCAGCAGTGAANCCCCATCCGGCGGCCACGGCGCCCGGAGCGAGATAATCTCCTTCGTAGAACATAAAGTTGGCATACGAAGAGCAGTCGTCAGAGAACAGGAATTTATCGTCAGCAGAAATCTCACGGATGTAAGTACCGTGATAATCAAGTTCAATTTCGGCATTACCGCCATCGCCGCCAAGGTCAGTAACCGTAGCAGCGGGGATAACTACCTTATAGTCCGTTCCGTCATAGAGATACTGGCGGGAGAGGGGATAGACGAGTAGGGTGTTATAGCCGGCAAGAGTCAGGTCAAGCTCGGCAAACGCGGCGGTTTCACCGGAGCGCCAAAGTTGAGCGCGGGCTCCATCGGCAATCTTTACCGAGGCATCAAAGGTGATTACTATGGGATTGGTGGAGGCATCAAGGCGCGAGAGTGAAGAACCGCTTTCCGGAGAGATTGCCACGGGCTTAACCGAGCCGTCAGAGCGTCCGATATAGTTGACGCGAATCGCATCGGCTGTCACATTAATATTTCCAACCATGGAAATCAAGTTAGAGGGGATAACGACGGTGTATTGCTTCCCGGCTTCAAACTTTAAGGCGCGGAAGCTGATTGTAACTTCGTTGCCTGAAGCCTCAGCCTTAGCGGCTGAACGGAGTTCGGTGCCGTCGGCATCTAAAATCTTGATGCGCGATGCTGACCCGGCAATCTCTACATTGCGAGCAAATGAAAGCTTCATCTCCGACAAAGAGGAGAATATCGAGCCGGAAGGAGGATTGACCGTNTAATTGCTCAGGAGATTCACCTTAGAGCATACGGTCTGCCAGTCGTCGGTCATCGACAACAGGTAGCTTTCAGTTGGCTGGGTAACGACGCAAATTGTCTTGCCATCGGCCGACGTTACAACGGGTTTACCGGTAACTTGGAACCCCGTCTTCTGATAGAAGTCAAAGCCATAGACCTGCTTGCAGATGTCGTCAAGTCCGAAATAATAATCGCCGGAACGAACCAGGAATGAGGCGTAAGGATTAACAGCCGGAGTGGCGGCTAAGAGAGTGCCGTCATTAGTGATTGAAAAGCCGAAAATGTCGGCGTCATATATTCCGTCAAAAATCTCGGTTTTGCCGGACTGAACGTCATATTTAAAAGCAACTCTATATTCATCAAGGAAGTCGCTGTCGCCGGCCTGTTCATGGCCGAGATAAGCCGAACCGGTAACGTAACGCCCGTCAGGACTCATANCGGCTTCTTCAATGAAAAGCAGGTCAGGATAGACCGGGGTCCACGGAGCCGTGGCCGAGGGAGTGAAGGCTATATAGTTGACCTTATCAGTTTGAGTGTCATAGATATATGCACACATTGAAATAGGCATGAGCACCTCGGGCGATAGGCGTCCGAGAATATAGCGACCGTCGGCCGAGATGCCGGTAAACGCTGAGTAATCGCTCTTTTCATGGTTCATGTTGACCGTCGGAACATTGGTCAACTCAATGAGTTTACCCGTCTCAAGGTCATAATAAAGGGGAACGGCATCAAATTCAGACGTTAAGTTGGCGTATCCAACGGCTTTTTTGCCGTCGGGCGTGACTGCTAAAAGATGGCCGAAGGAGCATCCGCCGGGAAGGGGTAGGGTGGTCCACTTGTTTGTAGACTTAGACCANAATCCGGGCTNTGAATCATATGAGCCGACAACGATTTGTCCGTCGTCAGTGACATCGGCAATGGCGGCAATGCCTGAAGCGGGTAGGGCGACACTGACGGANGTCATGGTCTGAGTGTCCCAGAGTTTACCTCCGTTGGAAACTACTCCGGCTTCATCTCGGTCCTCGCTGTTAGAGCTGAGTGCCCAACGTCCGTTATCACTTATGGCAGAAAGNACGGTGCCGGTCGGAACACTTTTAANNACNGGCTCCGCNCCGTAAATGTAACCACCGCTAAGNGCAACCAGGGCTATTGCTGAAAGAATTGTTTTCATAGGTTTATTGATTTGAATATCGCATTTTAAATTACAAAGTTACGAAAAATTCGCGAATAATCAATCATTTAGGTCCTAAAATCTTTGGAAAATCAATTAAAAAGAGTTAACTTTGCATAATATTTTAAGGAAAATATGGTTAATATAGGTCAATTTAATAGGCTTAAAGTCAGTCGCCTGGCTGATTTTGGAGCATATCTTGACGCCGGAAACGACGTCGAAATCCTNATTCCAACCCGTTATCTTGATGGTGTTACCGAGGTCGGGCAGGAATTGAACGTATTTGTTTACACTGATTCTGAGGACCGTCTCATTGCAACGACTGAACAGCCCCTGATTCAGGTTGGCCAGTTCGGATTCNTGCAAGTTAAGGATGTCAATCAAAAAGTTGGCGCATTCCTGGANTGGGTGCCGTCAAAGGATTTGCTGTGTCCGTTTAGCGAACAGAGAGTAAAAATGACTCCCGGTAACGTTTATTTGGTCTATGCTTATCTTGACGATACGACCAAGAGAGTTGTCGCCTCAGCNAAGGTTGAAAAATTCCTTGGCAATGTCTATCCGGATTATCGTCCTCATCAGCGCGTGAATGTTCTNGTTGTTCAGCGTACNGAAATCGGNTATAAGGTTATTGTAGACGGTAAACATTGGGGCATGCTGTATGTCGACGAATTGATTCAGCATCCTGAAATNGGCTCATCTTTGACGGCTTATGTAAAGAAAGTGCGCGAGGATGGAAAGATTGACGTTACCATGAAGGATACTAATGGACGTCGCGCCAAATCTACGGCTGATGTTATCCTGGAGCTTATGCATGANAATGGCGGCTTCATCGCCTTAAATGATAAGTCATCGCCCGANGAGATTGCNGAATTTGTCGGTTGCAGCAAGAAGGACTTTAAAAAGTCGATAGGCTTATTATATAAGGAGAGGAAGATACGNCCGGAGGGCTCAGGNTGGCGAATTAACTCATAATCGGTATTATGTTAACTTGTGTAACACAAGTTAACATAGACACTCNCCCGTTTGCTTCGCTTGCGCTTTCACACANGNNGACNTNGACACTNGCNCGTTNGCTTCGCTTGNGCTTTCCTGCGGATTTGAGCNCTCTNGNTTCGCTTGNGNTCTTTCCNTCTGGTTNNTTNTNCATNTTNCATTTTTCATCTTNAAGAATTCGTGAATTGGATTTATTCTATATTTACTGAGCAGACTCCTCTGCAGGCTGTGATTGTTCTGTCAATAATCATAGCTGTTGGTCTTGGACTTGGTAAAATCAAGGTCTGGGGCGTTTCGCTTGGTGTGACATTTGTGTTTTTCGTTGGTATTCTTGCCGGACACTTGGGATTTGCCATAGATCCTCAAATGTTGCAGTATGCTCAGAGTTTTGGCCTCGTATTGTTCGTCTATGAGCTTGGTTTGAAGGTTGGCCCGGGATTTTTCTCCTCATTTCGTTCCGGCGGAATCAAGCTCAATATGCTTGCCCTATTGACTGTGCTTCTCGGCACCGGATTTGCCATTTTTCTGTCGTATGCTTTCAGTGTTCCTATGGCCGATATGGTTGGTATACTCAGTGGCGCGACGACTAATACTCCGGCTCTTGGTGCCGCTCAGGAAACCCTCACCCAGCTTGGTAAGCCCGCTGCCGGAGCTGCTCTTAGCTGTGCTGTGACCTACCCTCTTGGCGTTGTGGGCGTTATTCTCGCGTTTGCAATCGCTAAAAAGCTCTTTGTCAGGCCGCAGGACTTATGTGTTGATAAGCATGAAGACCATAATCAGACCTATATTGCTGCTTTTCAGATTCATAACCCCGGTGCTTACCATAAGCCTATTCGTGAAATTGCCGCCTGCGGACACCATAAGTTTGTGATTTCCAGACTTTGGCGCGATGGAAAAGTCTTCATTCCTAATTCTGATACAATCCTGGAGCCTGATGACAGATTGCTTGTTATCACAACAGAAAGTGAAGCTCCCGCTCTGACAATTCTCTTTGGCGAACAGGAACAAAAAGACTGGAACAAGGAAGATATTGACTGGAATGCGATTGATTCATCGCTGGTTTCAAAGCATGTTATAGTCTCCCGCTCTGAAATCAACGGACGCCGTCTCGGCTCACTCCGTTTGCGCAATAGTTACGGAATCAACATTACCCGAGTGCTTCGTGCCGGTGTGCAACTGCTGGCTACTCCTGAACTTCGTCTTCAGTTAGGCGACCGTCTGACCGTTGTCGGTGAAGCCAAGGCAATTGAAAACGTCGAGAAAGTCCTTGGAAATGTTGACACAGACCTCAAGGAACCTAACCTTGCAGCAATTTTTATTGGCATCGTGCTCGGTCTTATTCTCGGTTCTATCCCCTTCTACATTCCCGGCACGGATACTCCGATTCGCCTCGGATTGGCCGGCGGACCTATTATTATGGGTATTCTCGTAGGCCGCTTTGGCGTGAATTTCCATTTGGTCACTTACACAACACGCTCGGCTAACCTTATGCTTCGCGGAATCGGCCTGTCGCTCTTCCTTGCGTGTCTCGGACTCAGCTCAGGCGCTGATTTCCTTGATACGATTATGCGCGCTGAAGGTCCGCTATGGATTGCCTTGGGCTTTGCCATCACATTGATTCCTGTTGTCCTGATGGCTCTTCCGGCAATGCGTCTTTGGAAAGTTGACTTCGGCTCTGCCTGCGGTATGCTTGCCGGAGCCATGGCAAACCCTATGGCGTTGACCTTTGCGAATGAAAATGCTGACAGTGACAATCCCGCCGTTGCCTACGCTACGGTCTACCCTCTCTCCATGTTTCTACGAGTCATCATAGCGCAAATCCTCGTAATCATTTTCGTATAAAAAAATTGAGATGGCATTTTAACCATCTCAATTTTTTTAGTCTAAGTAGCGGGATGTCAGTCCTGAATATGCATCGATGCGTCGGTCTCGGAGGAATGGCCACCAGCGGCGTACTTGCTCGCTTCGCTGCATGTCAACGTTGACAACGGCTGTGGCTTCTTCGTCGCGCGGGAGCTGCTTTAGGAATTCGCCCTGAGGTCCGGCAATGAAGCTTGAGCCCCAGAAGGTTATTCCGCCGGTTACTCCTGATGGGTCAGGCTCGTACCCTACCCTGTTGACGCTGACTACGGGCAAGCCATTGGCCACGGCATGGGCGCGCTGAATGGTAATCCACGCCTCGCGTTGCCGCTCTTGTTCCTCCTTAGGGTCTGTGCTCTCGGTGCCGATAGCCGTTGGATAAATCAGCAATTCTGCCCCGCGGAGGGCCATAAGGCGCGCTGCTTCCGGATACCATTGATCCCAGCATACGAGCACTCCAAGTTTACCCACTGAAGTCTGAATCGGTTCAAAACCGAGGTCGCCGGGTGTGAAATAGAACTTTTCATAATAGGCCGGGTCATCGGGAATATGCATCTTGCGATATTTTCCGGCAATGGTGCCGTCTTTTTCAAACACAACGGCCGTGTTATGATAAAGTCCCGGCGCGCGCTTCTCAAAGAGCGATGTGACAATAACGCAACCAATCTCGGCCGCCAAATGCCCGTAAAAGTCAGTTACTTCTGATGGAATCGGCATGGCCAATCCGCAAAGGTCAACGTTTTCAGTCTGGCAAAAATAGAGCGAATCGTGCAGCTCCTGGTTGACAATAAGTTCAGCGCCGTCAGCGGCAAGGGCACGCATTTTTTCGGCGAGACGACGGCGATTATCAGCAATATCGCCGGTGTTATGTTGTTGAATAATACCTATTTTCATAAAAAAGAAATTACAGATGATGGAATTTGCATCGTGGCGCAATGGAGCGAGCCATGTTGCTGAACCAGTGCGCGGCAATCAATAGTGACGATTTCACGGTCAGGATAAACAATACGGAGCATATCTTCCGCTAACTTATCATTCAGACTTTGGCCATAAACAGGCAAGAGCACCGCATGTTCAAGCACCAGATAATTTGCATAAGTTGCCGGGAGGCGATGACCTTCGTCGTCAAATATCGGGTCAGGCAATGGCAACTCAACGAGATTATAAGGTTCGCCATTAGCGTTAGTAAACGTGCGCAACTCATCGGCCATAGCCTTCAGGGGAGCGTAATGCTCGTCGTCGGGATTCTGACATCCGACGTAAACCAGCGAGTTTCCGGGAGCGAGACGACAAAGAGTGTCGACATGGCCGTCAGTATCATCGCCCGCGAGGCCTCCATTTGTAATCCAAAGGAGTTTGCGGGCGCAAAGACGCTCGAGTATAGCGGACTCCACTTGTTGCCGCGTCATCGGCTCATTGCGGTTTGGCGCCATCAGACAGTATTCCGTGGTCAGGAGTGTGCCCTGCCCGTCTGATTCAATCGATCCGCCTTCAAAAACCAGGTCTTTACATGACCGGGGCATTGAGGAATATACCCCGCGCTTACCCAATCGGCGATTAACCTGATTATCAAAGTTAGCGGCAAATTTCAGGCCCCAACCGTTAAAGCGGAAGTCAAGCAGTTCATACCCATCAGAGGTATGAAGAGTTAAAGGTCCATAATCGCGAATCCACGTATCATTGGTCTCTTCATAAATCTTAAAAACTCCCTCGGGGAAGTTCTCATCAGCTAATTCGCTTTCCGGACCTATTAAAATTACGGATTCTCCCGCAGCAATAATCGCCGCGATAATTTCACGGTAACAAGCCCGAACCTCGGCGAGCATGTAGTTCCAGTCTGTGGCGGAATGAGGCCAGGAGAGCATAACTGCTCCATGTTTTTCCCATTCAGCCGGAAATCTATTCGTCATAATCAGTCAATGTATCCCAAATAGAGGATTGATTTTCAATATATTCTTCGGCAAACTCCCGGAATCCGTCACGTTCCGAATAGCCTTCGGATTCACACCATTCAGCATACAGGGCTTTAAGGTCAGAATCTTCGTCCATCAGTCTGCGGAATTCACGGTTGGCCGGTTCAATACTCCTGAACGTTTTGAGGAGTTCGATAAAAAGGTCTGTAATGTTCTTCATGTAGAGTAAGTAAACTTTATTAGTCAGGCGGATAAGCCGCAACGAAGACATCACGCTCCCTGAGCTTGGATGCCACCTTATGAAGCGACTCTAAAGAGGTTACTCCGACAACATAATTGAAGCCTTCGGAGATATATTTTTCGCTGATACTTTCAAAGTTGATCAGGTTAAGGTCTTCAGGCGATTGATAGCGGTAATAAACGCGGAAATGCACGTCATTAGTGAATTGCGGCAGGTCATTAGGGTGAGTCAGGCGCTTTTTGTACTCATACTTGTAGTCATACTGTGAGGCAGTAATGTCACTGAGAATGGCCGAACCGGTTGGGTATCCTCCCGCTCCTCTGCCAAACATAAACTGCTTGTCATAGTAGAGTCCCTTGATGACTACGCCGTTAAATTCATCGTCGACGCTATAGATATACTTATTGTCAGAAAGCAGCTGAGGAATAACGCAGGCAATTAATCGGCCGTCAGATAATTTTTCAACGTGGCCAACGAGCTTGATTCGGCGATTCTTTTCGCGTGCGAAGTTAATGTCGCCCTGGCTCATGTGAGAGATGCCGAACGTAAAGATTTTGTCAGGATGAATATAGGTGCCAAAAGCATGAACCGTAATGATTATCAGTTTCGAGAGGGAATCCCATCCATCAACGTCAAGACTGGGGTCACTTTCAGCAAAACCGGCCTCCTGAGCTTCCTTTAAGGCTGCCGCATAGGTCATTCCGTGATTAAATACCTTGGTCAAAATATAGTTTGACGACCCGTTGAGAATACCCTTGACGCTGATAAGCAGCTCATTATCATAATATTCCTCCAGATTTCGAATAACGGGAATTGACCCGCAGGCTGAGGCATCATAAAGCAGTGTGGCCCCGGTCTCTTTCTGCAAATCAATCAATTCCGGAAGGTGAACGGCAAGCATCTTCTTGTTTCCGCTGACGGCGGCTTTACCCTCGCGAAGCGCGCGGGTAATTATCTGATAAGATGCTGAGGCATCGTCAATCAGTTCAACAACCATGTTGATTTCAGGGTCATTGAAGATTTCGTCAGGATTATTGGTAAATGAAGCGTCTATTCCTCGGTCTTTATTAATATCCCTGACGCATATGCGTTTGATTTTCACTCCGTCGGGGCGAGTCGTCTCAAGTAAGCTGTGAAGGGCACGGCCAACGGTGCCGAACCCGAAAAGACCAATAACCAATTTCTTGCGGCCGTTCATTTCTCGATAAATTTCGTAATAATGTCAGTAAGTTTTTTATATTCAATCAGGAAGCCGTCATGCCCGAAATCAGAGTCAATCAAGTGATACTCCACATCAGGAATATTCTCTACAAAAGGCTGATGATCCTCCGGCGGAAAGAGAATGTCAGAGGTGATTGCTATTACGGCAGTCTGCGGCTTGAAGCCTTTAAGGACTTCATCCATCGGTCCCCTGCCCCGCGCCACATCATGTGCATCAACGGCTCTGCTCAACCTATAATAACTATAAGCATTGAATCGATTTTTCAATTTGTTGCCCTGATGTTGCTGATAAGTCTGCACTCTGCGTCGGAAAGGATTGTCAAGGTCCGTTTCAGCGCCGTTATCAGCCTGCGTTAAATCATAGGCCTGGCGTCCCCGATAACTTAACAGGGCGATGGAGCGGGCACAAGCAAGCCCATTGGCTCCGGCATCAGGCGAGTCCTGACCATAGGTGGGGTCTGATTCAATGGCCATGCGTTGGCTCTCATTGAAGGCCACAGCCCACGGCTTGGAAACAGGAGTGGTGGCTATCAACGCCACTTTTTCAGCAAAATCAGGCTCCATCAGAGCCCATTCCATACACTGAAAACCACCCAATGATGACCCTATCAGCAGCTTGACCCGATTAATGCCGAGTTTTGCAGCAAGAAGCTGATGAACGCGAACCATATCTCTGACGGTCATCTGCGGGAATCGGTCATAATACGGTGTGCCGCTCGCCGGATTCAGGCTCATCGGGCCTGTGGTGCCGTAATGTGACCCGAGTATGTTGGCGCATATTATAAAATACTTGGAAGGGTCAAGGAATCCACCCTCAACAACAGTATTTGGCCACCAATCCGCAACGTCACTATTGGCCGTCAGGGCATGACATACCCAGATGACGTTGTCACGTTCGGCGTTCATCCGGCCAAACGTATGATATGCAATCTGAAGCTCCGGAAGGGTCGCTCCGGTTTCAAGCTGAAATTCTTTGTCGTAATTATAGATTTCCATTGTCTGTGACCGCAAATTTACGAATTTTTCTTTTCTTTTGCAAATTTGAACCTTTCAAACGAAGAATGTGTTATAATGGCAAAGAAACTATTAAATACTATTAAAGCTTTTGAAACTATGAAAAAATTATTTTACACACTGATGGTTTTGCCTTTACTGGCTACTCTTAGCGCCTGCTCCGATTCAGATAATGACCTGCCGGAAGTTGATATGCAAGTCACAATCAGTGGCGGCGTTCAGAATCAAGATGACAACAAAATTTACGTCGAACAGGGCACCCCGTTAGTCGTTGAAAGCATTACGGCTGTGCCTCGCAACGGCAAGAAAACTACAATTGGCCTCACGACATACTACCTCAACGGACTGCCTCAGTATCAAACCGTAACCGTACCGTTCTCCTGCACATTGTCAACTGATGCCCTTGCCGTTGGTGAATATTCATTCCAGATCAAGAGCGCCGTTTATCAGGTCGACAAGTCCGCAGCCTTCGTTCTGATGAGCTATGACCTCGTCGTTGAAGAACCCGAGCAGGACACTCCCGCAACTTATGGCCGCTCAATCGTTACCCCCGATACTCAGCAAGTAGCCGAACAGTAAAAATCGCTCCCAATTTTTACAACATATAATATAGGCGTCTGATTTTCCGTCAGACGCCTTATCTTTATTTTGCAGTGGCTGTGGTGTTTGTCGTTCCGTTGGAAATCGTGTAACTGCTGCTCTTTTTAAGCTGAGGGAGGGAAATCAACACCGGACCGCCATTCTGGCCGGGACCTCCGCCACCCGGGCCTCCGCCCCACCCCCCGGGACCCATCATCGGGGGCATGCCGCCGGGAGGAGGACCCATCATTGCCGGAGGAGCCGGGCGCCAGGAGGATGACGACGGGTTATATTCCGAAGGAATCTCGAAAGTAGCAAGAACCTCATCGCCGCTCTTAACTGTTAAGGTCTGACCGGCACTGACGGAGATTGAAGAAGTGAGATATGGCTGAGTGGATGCCAAAGTCGAGGGTACAGAGTTGTTTCCGCCGACACCTAAAATCATGCCTCCGGTGAATACTACGGAGTATCCGCCCTCTTCATTCGCATCAATTCCACATTCGGGCGACCGGGAACCAAAGGCGCGCACAATTCCGCCGCTGATATACATATTCCCGTTCGAGTCAAGGCCATCGTTGGATTGGCCTATCGCAGTGACATTTCCCCCGGAAATGTACATATGGCTTGAAGAGTTTATTGCATCATCATAGGCCTGAACAAAGACATTGCCGGCGGAAATGGTCAGAGTGGTCTTTGACTCTATTCCTTCAGCGCCGTTACCGGAAGTCTTAACGTTAATATCACCTCCGGAAATCAAAATTTCGCCATCAACTTTAATCCCTTTGGGCGACGACTTCATGTCACTATTAAGGCGGTCCGTGTTTCCGGTATAGTTATGATTGAGCGATGAGCCGGAGTAGACGGCCATTCCGCCTGAGGTGACAACCCTTATTTCTCCGCCATTGATGGTCAGATTGTCGTCTACACTGATGCCTTTTCCTCCGCTGCCGGAGGCCGTTGCTGAAATTGTTCCACCTGAAATCAGCAGGTTCTTATCCGAGGCCAGACAGGCGGATGATTTCACTTTTGAATCAGTTGAGTCATAAACGGCATTACCTGAAACCGAAGCTATGATTTCACCTCCGGAAATTTCCAGGTCATCATTTGACTTGATAGCTTTTTCGCCGGCAGCCTTGGCCGTTACGGTCATCTTTCCGGTGCCGAGCAGTTCTGCCGGAGTTTTAATTCTCAAAGTCGGCTTATCAGAATCAACGCCGGATGAAAGGAAATTCTCTCCCTCAATTTTCATGTAAACCTTGCCGGTTCCGGTAAGGCTGACTGCCGCGTCATTATTATTCGAGATATTGAGGTTCTTGACCGTCAGATTGGCCGGCTCAGTAGCTTTCAGTGCAAATTGTCCCTGAGAACACTGCCCGCTGACGGAGATTGAAACAGGAATCTCAGCCGTGATTTTCACGTTGGTTCCATCAATCTCTGATTGAATTTTTGAAGCTATGTCGCCCGGAATCTCCAGCATGACCTGCCCATCTGAAAACGTTACGATGATGTCAGAACTAATCACCGAACTGTCAACATAGATGCGGTCGCCATCCTTGAGTTCATAAATCTTACCCATTGCTGAAAATGAGGAGTTACCGGAAAAAGGTATCTCCCCAACCTTGTCAGTCGGCAACTTATAAGTTATCGGTCCCTGACAAATATTAAGTGTTTCTGCCGAGGCTAAAATCGGAAGTAACAAAAGTGCAAACATATAATTTCGCTTCATTTAGATTGAAATTTTTATTGTATTTTTCCCTTGGCGGAGAATATACGTTCCTCCGGGAAGCTTATTTTTAAGTTCCTCCGTTGACTTAAAAGAGCCAAGCGATTGTCCGCTGAGGGAAATTACTTCAAACGGAGAAGTCATACTAACCTGACTGATATCAGCAGCTGCTGAATCAGTAAAACGCATTGAGGCCAAGTCACCTATCGTCAACGAGGCCGACACATTATCAGACTCAACGACGAGTTTCTCATTAACAACGGTCATTGACAATCCGTCGGCCGGGAATGAACACTCATTCCCGTCGACGAACCTGATAGTCAGAAATAAACAAACTGCAATAATACTATTCATACAACCCATTAGACTCCTCCCCCACAAAAAAGTTTAATCTCGCCAATGAAAAAGGCAATAATATAGTACTTGACCTGTATGTTTATTGACACGATTTCCTGTATATTCCTTGCAGATGCCGAGAATTCTTACTAACTTTGCTATAAAGTTGCGCATATCAGTGCTATGGTACTTAGTAGTTTGTTTACCACTAATTTACTAATAATATGTGATTTGTGCAATTTTTTTATTTATAAATATTTAGGATTTTAATTCAACCAACGAGTTTATAGTAATATTTTTGTATGAAACAGATGAGGAAAGCCTCCCGGCAAAAGAGTGCGGAATGGGCAATTGGAGTTTTTGACAAAGCGCCTTATGTGACGGTCAGCATGACGCGGCACGATGGAACGCCATACGGATTGCCGCTTTCATTAGTGAGAAAAGGCGATGATATTTTTTATTTCCACTGTGCCGATGATGGAGAGAAAATGGATTGCATAAAGAACAATCCTGTTGTCAGCTTATCAGCAGTTAGCCGATGTACGCCTGTATTCGAGGAGGATAAAAATAATTTTACTGAATATTTCCATTCAGCGATTGCATTAGGAAAGGCTGAAATCGTGATGGACGATGAAGAAAAAATTGAAGCGCTGAGATTGTTGTGTCAGCGATTTCTTCCGAAATATATGGAGCATTTCGAGGAGGCCGTAAAGCGAAGCTTAGCAAGGACTGCCGTGGTTAGGATAAGTCTTATAGAACCGCCTGTGGGGAAATGCAAGCCATGAATCGGTTGCAAATAAAAACCCTGTCGTCAAGACAGGGTTTTTTACCATGCGCCACAACATTATGGGATTATGTGGACGATAGCCGGATAATTCATCTAAAACAAAAGACGAACTCAGCGTTGCTGAATTCGTCTTTTGGTGGAGTATAGCGGACTCGAACCGCTCACCTCGACACTGCCAGTGTCGCGCTCTAGCCAGATGAGCTAATACCCCGTCTGTTTCGTTTTTGCACTGCAAAGTTACGAACAATTTTTGAACTGTGCAAATTTTTTTGAATATTTTTTTTAATTTATGACATTTTGGCATTTTTTTTGTAACTTTGTCTGCTGGTATATTGTTTGCTTATTAAGAATATCGTAACCAAAAACCTAAAATTTCAGCATGGAACAAGATAATCAACAGAAGCACTCCGGTACAATCGGAGTAACCACGGAAAATATCTTTCCGGTAATCAAGAAATTTTTATATTCTGACCATGAAATCTTTCTGCGCGAATTGGTCAGCAATGCAATTGATGCTACGCAGAAGCTCAAGACTCTTTCTTCTTTCGGTGAATTCAAGGGCGAGCTCGGAGACCTGAAAGTTACCGTAACAATTGACAAGGAGGCCGGAACGCTGACCATCAGCGACCATGGTATTGGAATGACGGCTGATGACGTCAATAAATACATCAACCAGATTGCATTCTCAGGTGCTGAAGAATTTGTCAACAAGTTTAAGGACACCGCCAATGGCATCATCGGCCATTTCGGCTTGGGCTTTTACTCGGCTTTCATGGTGGCCAAGAAGGTTGAAATCCGCTCGCTCAGTTATCAGGAGGGGGCTCAGGCCGTGAAATGGGAATGTGACGGTTCGCCGGCCTACTCTATGGAGCCGATTGAAAAGGCCGAGCGAGGCACTGACATTATATTATATATCGATGATGAATCCAAGGAGTTCCTGGAACAGGCGCGGATTGACTCGCTCCTGAGGAAATATTGTCGGTTCTTGCCCGTACCGGTTGAAAGTGACGGCAAGGTAATCAACTCAACCGAGCCGACATGGACCAAGAAGCCTTCCGAGCTTACTGATGAGGACTATATCAACTTCTATCATGAGCTTTATCCGGGCCAGGATGATCCGCTCTTCTGGATTCATCTTAACGTGGACTATCCGTTTACTCTTACGGGCATCCTCTTCTTCCCGAAGATTAAGAATAACTTCGAGCTGACCAAGAACCGCATTCAGCTTTACTGCAATCAGGTCTTTGTGACTGATTCAGTTGAAGGCGTCGTTCCTGAGTTTATGATGCTTCTTCAGGGAGTGATTGATTCGCCGGATATTCCGCTGAACGTCAGCCGTTCTTATCTTCAGAGCGACTCGGCAGTCAAGAAAATCTCCGGCTACATCACTAAAAAAGTGTCCGGCCGACTTGAAGAGATTTTCAAGGCCAATCGCAAGGACTTTGAAGAAAAATGGGACGATATCAAGGTCTTCATTGAGTATGGCATGCTCACGGATGAGAAATTCTGTGAGTCCGCCATGAAGTTCTGCCTCCTGAAGGACACTGAAGGAAAGTATTACACTCTTGATGAGTATAAAACCCTGATTGAACCGAATCAGACAGACTCAGACAAGCAGATTGTCTATCTCTATACGACTGACCCGACGGCACAGTACACATATATTAATGCGGCAACGGCCAAGGGCTACAGCGTTCTGGTTATGGACGGACAGTTGGATTCTCATTTCGTCGGGCTCCTGGAGCATAAGATTGAGGGTTCACGCTTTGTGCGCGTTGACTCTGACATTATTGACAATCTTATCCGCAAGGGGGATAAGCAGTCGGCAGACTTGCGGCCGGACGAAGTTGAAATGCTGACGTCAGTCTTCAAGTCGCAGATTCCTGAGGTTGAAAAAGCTGAGTTCATGATTCAGTTTGAGGCTATTGCCGGGTCAGACTCTCCGGTGACCATCACTCAGAATGAATATATGCGCCGAATGAAGGAAATGGCGGCAATGCAGCCGGGTATGAACTTCTATGGCATGATGCCTGACAGCTATACGATGGTGGTCAACACGAAGCATCCGCTGATTGAGCGCATCAAGTCTGATGCCGAAAAGGCAATCGGCGCGAAAGTGGGCGAATGTTTCACTGCCCTGAGCGGAGCCGAAGCGGCATTGAAGGCTGTTCATGGCGAAGTCAAGGACAATAAGCCCACTGTCGAGCAGACAGCCAAGACCAAGGAATTTGAAGCGGAGATGAATAAGCAACGCGAGGAAATTCGCAAGACCTCAGCTGACTATGCAGCCGGTCAACCCCTGGTTCGCCAATTGATTGACCTTGCTCTTCTTGGTTCGGGATTGCTTAGGGGCAAAGACCTTAGCGAGTTTGTTAAACGTTCAGTTTCACTCCTTTAAATGAATATCCTGCGAATACTTTCAGGCTTTGGCCTGATGATGAGTGCGGCAGTTGCTTTCGGCAGCTGCCCGCTCTCGTTCAAGGGCGATAATGTCGCCTCAGTTGGTGTCTATATCGCCCCGGTTGACGCTGCAAAAGAGCCAACATATAATTTCCAGTCTGACCATTTGATGACTCCAGCGTCAGTGATGAAGTCTGTAACCGTTGCAGCCGCGCTGAAGGAAAAAGGAGGTGACTATAAGTGGGAAACCCGAGTGATGGCCGTCGGTAAAGTTCAGGATGGTACTCTCCATGGCAATATCATAATTGAGGGCTCAGGGGACCCTACCCTGGGGTCAAAATATTTCAGCGATGACCAACCGGATTTCCTGAATATGGTTAAACAGTCCTTGCAACGTTACGGAATCGAGCGAGTTGACGGGCGGACGATTGCAGCGACAGCGTGGCCCGACGAGGGTGCTGTCCCTTCATGGGAGCTTGAGGATATTCCCGGAGTAGATGGAGCCGGATTCTATCGTCTTAACTGGTGCGACAATGTGTTTACTCTGATGGTCCCGTCAATGGTGTCCACTCCTTCCATTCCCAATTTGAGTGTGAAATGGAACAAGACTTCAAGCGGCCTCTCGGCATGGCGCAATGCCGGAAGCTCTGAAGTGACCGTGAGCGGCCAACTCGGCAAGAAGCAATCACGCGCCGCTTTGCGTATCTCCATGCCCGACCCTACTTCGGCCCTGACGGCGAAAATAGATTCCATTTCCCATTGTAAAGGCGAAAAAATATCGGCTGCAAACGATACTATCGTGTTGCTTACTTATACGTCGCCGGCGTTGCGCGACGTGACTCGTTCGCTGATGATTCGTTCTGATAATCAGATGGCTGAATCCACGCTGCGCCTGCTTGCGCCGGGGCGTTCCCGTTCGGCAGCCATTGCTGCGGAGAGGAAGGCCCTGGAGGGCGTCTCGCTGCAGTATATGCGCATTGCTGATGGTTCAGGGCTGAGCCGTCATAATGCCGTTTCGCCTCGCCAGTTGGCCGAAATATTGCGCCATATGTCGCGCAACTCTGACTATATCAGTTCGTTTGCCCGAGTGGGCATGGACGGAACGGTGCGTTCACTGATGAAGGATGTCCCGGGGCGTGAAAACTTCGTCCTCAAGTCCGGGTCTATGACCGGAGTGGTTTGTTATTGCGGTTATCGTCTTGACCCGCAAACCAAACTCCCCACTCATGTCATAGCCATCATGGTTAATAACGCGCCGGACCCGACTGACGTCAGAAAAGCCATTTCGGCTCTTCTTTCTACAGTTCGATAAAGGGAGCCGTCGGCGAATCAGTCTTGGCAATCTCTTCCGGAGTGCCCTCCGCAATGATTTGTCCGCCGGCATCCCCTCCTTCGGGGCCCATGTCTATAATCCAGTCGGCAAGCCGGATAACATCAGTGTTATGCTCGATAATCAAAACGGTGTTACCCTTGTCAACCAGGCGATTGAGCAATTGCATGAGGGTTCGGATATCCTCAAAATGCAGTCCCGTCGTTGGTTCATCGAGAATGAACAGGGTCTTTCCCGTGTCACGCTTGGCCAATTCCGTAGCTAACTTAACGCGCTGGTTTTCACCGCCGCTGAGAGTGCTTGAGGGTTGGCCAAGCTTAATGTATCCCAGCCCTACTTCCTGAAGCACTTTAAGTTTGCGCAGAATGACCGGAGTGTTTTCAAAGAACTCAACGGCCTGATTGATGGTCATGTCAAGCACATCGGCAATGGATTTGCCCTTAAACCGGACCTCGAGTGTCTCGCGGTTATAACGTTTGCCCTGACATTCCTCACAGGGCACGAGCACATCCGGCAGGAAGTTCATCTCAATGGTCTTGTAGCCGTTGCCCTTGCAGGTTTCACACCGTCCTCCCTTGACATTAAAGGAGAACCGCCCCGGTTTATAGCCTCTGATTTTGGCCTCCGGAAGATTGACAAAGAGTGACCGGATATCAGAAAACACCCCGGTATACGTTGCCGGATTGCTGCGCGGAGTGCGCCCAAGAGGGGTCTGGTCTACGGTGACAACCTTGTCGATATTCTCAATGCCTTCCAGCTCCGAGTAAGGGAGCGGTTGCTGTTGTGACCGATAGAGCTTGGCCGTCAGAATCGGGCGCAGGGTTCCATTGATGAGCGATGATTTTCCCGAGCCGCTGACTCCGCTGACAACCGTCAGCGTCCCTAACGGAATCCGCAGGGTGACATCTTTTAGATTATGTCCTTTGGCGCCTTTCAGAGTCAGGAAATTACCTGACCCGGACCTACGGCTTTCCGGTAATTCAATTTTGCGTCGCCCCGTAAGATAATCAGCTGTCAGAGTCTTGCTCTTTAGCATCTTCTTGGGTGTGCCTTGGAAGACCACTTCCCCACCCTTGCGTCCGGCAAACGGGCCGATATCAACAATATAATCTGACTCAAGCATTATATCCTTGTCATGCTCAACAACTATGATTGAGTTATCAGCATCTCTCAGACGCTTTAAGGAATCAATGAGTCGCCGATTGTCGCGCTGATGCAGGCCGATGCTTGGCTCGTCAAGAATATAAAGTACGTTAACCAGTTCTGACCCGATTTGGGTGGCGAGTCTGATTCGCTGACTTTCGCCGCCACTGAGAGTGGCCGAGGCGCGCCCGAGCGACAGATATTCAAGCCCTACATCTTTCAAGAAGCGCAAACGCGAGTTGATTTCTTTTAAGATTTCGTGGGCAATCACTCGCTGATTTTCCGTCAACAGCTCCTCAACTCCTTCAAGCCATTTTAATAAGGAAGTAATGTCCATCCGGCAAAGATCTGCAATATTCTTGTCGCCGATAAAGAAGTTGCGGGCCTCGATATTGAGTCTGTCGCCATGACAATCCGGACATTCAACCCGGGTATAGAACTGATTGCTCCAGGATTTAGCGCCAAACTCGGCGTCTTCTTCCTGTTGCATTTCTATATATTTGACTATTCCTTCATAATTGCGCGAATAGTAAGACGCATCCTTAAGATTCAGCTTCTCCGAACACCCATAAAGCACCTCATTGAGAGCTTCCTCTGAAAGGTTTTCAACCGGAGTTTTCAGTGTAAAGCCATGGCGCGACAAGAGAGCCTCAAGTTGCTTGAAAATCATGGATGATTTCAGCTTACCTAATGGCTCGATTGCTCCGCCGGCAATGCTCAGTTTACGGTTTGGGATAACCTTGTCAATGTCAATGATGTTAATCTCTCCCAGGCCCTTGCAGCGTTCACAAGCGCCCAGCGGAGAGTTGAATGAGAAATTATGGGGAGCCGGTTCGCGATAACTGATTCCGTTTTCCGCATCCATTAACATTCTTGAGAAATAATGGAGCTTATTATCGTCGTCAATATCGCAAATTATCATTTGCTTTCCTCCCTGGCGAAGGGTTGAGCTGACTGATTCGCGCAGGCGAACAATGTCAACATCCGTAACCTTGAGCTTGTCAACAACCAGTTCGATGGAGTGATTCTTATAGCGGTCAAGTTTCATTCCGGGTGATATTTCGCGCATCTTGCCGTCAACTCTGACCGTCAGGTAGCCCTTATGGCTCAGTTGCTCAAAAAGCTCCTGATAGTGTCCCTTGCGGTTTTTGACCAGGGGGGCGAGCAAAAGAATCTTATGTCCGTCAAATCTCTTGAGAATAAGCTCTACGATCTGCTCCTCGGAGTACTTAATCATAGGCTTGCCACTGATGTAGGAGCGGGCCTGGCCTACTCTGGCATATAGCAATCGGAGAAAATCATAAACTTCCGTAGTGGTGCCTATGGTTGAGCGCGGATTGCGGTTGATGGTCTTCTGCTCAATGGCAATTACGGGGCTCAAAGCCGTAATCTGGTCCGCATCCGGGCGTTCCAAAGTGCCGAGCATCTGACGGGCATAGCTGGAGAAAGTTTCAATATAGCGCCGCTGACCTTCGGCAAAAATAGTGTCGAAGGCCAGCGATGATTTTCCTGAGCCGCTCAGTCCGGTAATAACCGTCAGCTTGCCGTGAGGAATCTCAACGTCGATATTTTTCAGATTATGCACTCTGGCTCCCTTAATCACTAATGATTCAAGAGCCGATGAGTTATTTGTTTTTTTCGTCATTTAGTCCAGTTTGGGTTATAGGTTTTAACCGAGCGCCGCGACCGCAATTGCGAGTCGGCCTTCGGAATCCATACCTGATAGGTTTTTCCGGCCTTATTGGTCAGTTTTTTTGCGCGAATCCAGGGATTATACTCGCGCAGGGTTTGATAGTCTATGCCGTGTTGAAGCGCCCAGGTTGGCCAGTCTTCAACCGGGCCGCTGACCGTTTCAACCGTATATTCCAAGGGCTGATAAAGCTGATGGTCTCCGAGAGTGAACCCGTAGGCCGAGGGATTTTCCATAATCATCTTCATCGCCATCATGCGATAAGGATAACGGCGAGTCTCGTCAACAAGCCATAAATCAAAGGCTGAAGTGACGCCCTGTGAGGTCATCTCCTTGTCAATTCGTCCCGTTCCGCCGTTATAGCTGGCGGCAACAGATTCCCAGTTACCATACTTGGCGAATGCCTTGCGGAAGTATTTGCAGGCGGCCTCCGTCTCCTTTATAAAGTCATAGCGTTCATCAACCTCATCGCTAACCTCAAGGCCATATTCCTTAGCAGTGCCCGGCATGAATTGCCAGATGCCTACGGCTCCGGCTCCCGAACGGGCCAGGGGATTGAGATAGCTTTCAATGCAGGCAAGATAGAGGAAGTCAGGATTAATTCCGTTGCGTTTCAGGATTGGTTCCAATAGAGGGAAATATCTGTTGGCGCGCTTAATGGTCAGCAATGTGTTGCCGTGAGTATAGACCATTGAGGTCAGCTCCCGGTCAAGCCGTTCAGCCATATCCACTCGGTCAAGATCAACCTTCTCGCCCGCAAAAGTATAACTCATCGGAATTTCCGGATTGGGCACATTGAGAAACTGCTGATTGTCCAGATGCTCTGTTTCGGTTTCAGCAGCTGTCGCACACGCCGTCACTGTCAGAAAAACTATGGGGAGGAACATTTTCTTCATAAGTCGGAGGGGGTAAAAAGTGGTTCGGTTTCGTTTTTATGATAATAAGCTGAAAGGGTTGCGATGAGCCGGGTAATCTCACCCATTGCGCGTGAGGTCTCCTCGCTCGTTTCCTTTCCTTGGAGTTTGAGCATCAGCATCCCGTAGAGAGCCGTAAAGCAGGTGGCTATTTCATCTTCGGCCGCCTCTCCGGCTTTGGCTCGCAATTCTACGATATAGGGCAACACCTTATAATATAGGGCCTGATATTGATTGAAGCGCGGGTCGCCCAAGAGTTGCTTGTGAAGCTCTGTAAGCTCCCCGAGAATGTTACGGTTGATTTGCAAGTGGCCTCGCTCCGTAACTCCTTCCCGCCGCATCATGTCAATCAGTGACTCATACCATTCCTCCATTTGTTTCTTTTGGTCAGGTGTCAGGTCTTTGAATCGGTCAATGATGTTTTGGCGAATCTTGTCAAGGTCAAGGCCGTTGGCCCTGATCATATCCTCGATTTGCCACATATAGAGCAGATACTCAGCAATATTTTCTTTTCTTTTTTGAGATGCTATTATCATAATTCTTCTAAAATTTTGGCTACGTTATTGATGATGTCAGCTCGGTCAGTATCTTGATTCCAGACAGCGCCCAAAACTGCAACACCGCTAAATGGATAACGCTTTAACTCCGCAATCCGTTCACGGCAAATGCCTCCAAGCGCAAAAACTTTGCCTTCAGGTATGCTCATCAGCTCTTCGTCGGTAAATTCATGAGCATATCCCGGTTTGCTGATACTGGAAAATATCGGGCTCAAAAGGCAATAATCAGCCGGCAGCAGAGTCTCGCTCACTGAATGACATGACCGGCTGACGGGTCCATGAGGCCCCGAGGGTTCAAGGGGGTTGCGCCGGTTGATATTTATGCCCAATTGAGGAAATTCCTCAGTGAGCTCAAAGCAATCATGCAGGGTTAAACGTTCTCTTAATTCTAACGGAATTTGAACGATTATATTGCGTAAAACGTCAGCTTTTTGTCCGGGATGGCGAAGATTGATTCGGCTGACTCCCATCCGGAGCAGCTCGCAGATAATTTCAGCCTCATCCTTGCGTGGCTTTTCCGGAGTGATGACTAAAAGTTGCATCCAAAGAAATGATTAACCGGACCGTGTCCGTGGCCTATATTCATACTCTTGGCGCTAACGATGGCGTCAAAAACATAGCGCTTGCCGTTTTCTATCGCCTCTATGAGCGATTGACCCCGGCCAAGGTTGGAGGCGATGGCCGAACTCAGAGTGCAACCCGTTCCATGAGTATTTTTTGACTCTATGGCCGGCAAAGTGAACATTTGACGCCTCCCTGACCATGTTGCCAGAAGGTCTGATTTCTCATCCGTATTATCATTATCTCCTCCCTTGATTAATACGTTCCGACAACCCATTTCAATCAACCGGTCGGCCTGGTCAAACGGGTCGGTCAGGCCGGTCAATACTTCGGCCTCCATGCGGTTAGGAGTAACAAGTTCAGCCAAGGGAAACAAGAGCGTCACCAGATTATTGATGGCATCTTCTGAAATCAATCGGCTGCCTGAGGTTGAAACCATGACGGGGTCAACAACCAGATTCTTCACCCCCAATTCAGCAAGAGTCTCGGCAACTGCCTTGACCGTCTCCGCACCATAAAGCATCCCCGTCTTCACTGCTAAGGGAGGAATGTCGGCATATACCATCCGGATCTGTTCACTGACCATTCGCGGCGAAACACCCTCCACGAGGCAGACGCCCAATGTGTTCTGCGCCGTCAAACTCGTAATGGCCGCCATGGCATAACAGCCGTGAGCCGAAATAGTCTTTATATCAGCCTGAATTCCGGCCCCTCCGCTACAGTCCGAGCCGGCAATCGATAGTATTGGAAAAACTTTATTATCAGTCATAATAGTGCAAATTTACGGATAAAATAACTGAAAATATAGGCGGTTTAATGTTTTTTAACATAAAAATTGCCTAATTTTTGCGGTTTTTTTAATTTACCCCTTGATTTTCCGAAATTTAACGTTAACTTTGCACCGAGAAAACAACAATTCTACTAATTAATCACATTACAATGAACAAGACTGAACTCGTAAACTCTATCGCAGAGAAAGCCGGCATCAGCAAAAACGACGCTAAAAACGCACTCAACGCCGCTATCGAATCTATCACCGAAGCTCTCGCTCAAAACGACAAAATCGCTATCCTCGGTTTCGGCACTTTCGCTGTCGTTGAAAAGCCCGAACGCCAGGGCATCAACCCCCGCACCAAAGAAAAAGTTACCATCGCTGCTCGCAAGGCCGTGAAATTCAAGGCCGGTGCTGAACTCGCCGAAAAGGTAAAATAATCACCCTCCCGGATTTTCCCCAAAAAAGAGGACGTGCCCCCGCACCTCCTCTTTTTTTTTGGAGTCCAGCATCCCCCCGTAAAAATGTTCAGCGAACGCAGTGAGCGTCCCCGCGCGCAAATAATATATAGGGACTTCCAAAAAATTATGCATAAAAGCTGGGGAAAGTTTTGATAATTCCGGGGAAATTATTAAATTTGCGGTCTGATTTAATAACCAAAGAACGCGTTTTATTCAATATATAGATGAAAGTACTCAAGTTTGGCGGCACGTCTGTCGGTACTCCCGAGAGTTTGAATTGTGTCAAGTCAATTGTTGAGAATCAACCGGAACCGCTGATTGTTACGGTTTCGGCGTTGGGCGGCATCACTAACCGACTGATTGAATGTGGAAATCGGGCGGAAGATGCTGACCCGGTTTACCACGATATTATCAGTCAGATTCGTCAGCGTCATTTTGATGTCATCAAGGCCGTTGTTGCCCCTGATTGTCAGGCGCAATGCAGGGAAATCGTTTCAAAGCTCATTGATGAATTGCAGTTGGTCTGTGACGCGATTTGCCTTCTGCGCGAACTGACGCCCAGAAGCTCTGATTTGATTGTCAGCTATGGCGAGAGAATGTCGTCAGTCATTGTCAATCATATGATTAACGGCTCTATTCTGCGAAATTCCCTTGACTTTATCCGCACCAAGCAGGTTTACGGCAAAAGTGTGCTTGACCGCGAGCAGACCTCCGAGCTGATTCATGAGTATTTTGATCAAATTGCCGGCGAAAAAATCGTCATTGTTCCGGGATTCATATCGCGCGACAGCCGGGGACATATCTCAAACTTAGGTCGCGGCGGAAGCGACTATACGGCCGCAATTCTTGCCGCTGAACTTCATGCCTCCGTTCTTGAAATCTGGACTGATGTTGACGGATTCATGACTGCTGACCCCAGAGTAGTTGCCGATGCGTATGTTATTGACAACCTTAGCTTTGTTGAGGCTATGGAACTGTGTAACTTCGGGGCAAAGGTTGTCTATCCGCCGACGATTTATCCCGTATTCACCGCCAATATTCCAATAATCATCAAAAATACATTCAATGCCACTCATCCCGGCACTCTGATTTCAGAGGGTGGTTCCGGTCGCGGCATAGTCGGGGTCAGCGCTATTGCGGATACCTGCTTGCTTTCCCTGACAGGGGCTCCTATGGAATGGAATGAACGGATGATTAACTCCCTTTCCCGTAACGGAGTGGAGACACTGATGCCTAACGGGCAATGTCAGTGTGCAATTCATGCGTCAGACTCCAAGCGCGCCATGGATATTCTTCAAAGCAAGTTTGCTGAGGAGTTGGCCTCCGGCGCCGTGAAGGTTGAGCTGACGAATGACCTTTCAGCCATAGCAATTATCGGCGCAGTAACTGAGCAGATGGTCACTAATGCCACCGAGCAATTTGCCGCCGCCCTGAATGTTTGTGGCATTCCCGTCAGCTATGCTCCCCGCCAGGCCTCGCCGGGTGCGTTGGCCTGTCTGGTCCCCCACTCTTTCCTCAATCAGTCACTTAATGCAATTCACAGCTCATTCATCGTTACATCAAAATGATTAAAAAGTTTTTTCTTTCAATGCTTGGGTCAATGGCAGCCATTTGGTTGACATTCCTGTTGCTTATAATTCTTTTCATCACAGCCATTGCCGTTTCGGTCTCCTCCGTTTCAGGCACTAAATCCTTAGCCGCTGTCGATATTAAAAAAGGAACGGTTTTGTGTCTTGACCTCTCGGCGCCTATCAGCGAACGCAAGGGCCCTACCTCGCTCTCTGATGCTTTGGCCGGAAGCCTCGGCAATGCCCAGTATCTTAACGATATTACCGATGCAATTTATCGCGCATCACATGATTCCCGAATTAAAGGCCTTTACATCAAGGCCCAAGGCGCATCAGCCGGAATTGCATCCATGCAGGCCATCAATGAAGCCCTTAACTATTTCAAGGCTCAGCCCGGAAAATGGATTATGGCCTATGGCGATTCATATGCTCAGGCCGACTATTATATGTCAAGCTCCGCAGGCGAATTATGGCTAAATCCGCAGGGCGAAGTTGATATTCACGGCCTCAGCGGAACGGTGTTGTTCTATAAAGGACTGCTTGACAAACTTGGTGTTAAGATGCAGATTATCCGCGTCGGAACCTTTAAGAGCGCCGTGGAGCCTTACTTCCTCACTGAGATGAGTCCCGCCAGCCGCCTGCAAAATGAAGTCTACATGAACTCAATCTGGAGCTCTATCAAAGATGATATCGCAGAAAACCGTGGCGTAAAGCCCGAAACGGTCAATGATTGGGCCAACGATTTCTCATTTGTTATGCCCGCAGACTCAGTGCTCGCCCGCGGAATTGTTACCAACATCGGTTATCGTCATCAGGCCGAGGCTCGAATTGCCGAACTTGCCGGAAAAGATGAATTCAGTGATGTCAACGTCGTGACTGTCAGCGAATATGCTGCCGCTCATGACCTTACTGACTATTCTTATCTCCCCGAGGTTAAGGCTCCTAAAAAGAACAAAAACACAATTGCCGTACTCTATGCCGTAGGCGAAATTTCCGATATTGGCAAAGAAGGAATCATTGGCAATGACATGGTTGACCAGATTTTTGAACTCTCTGAAAACTCTGACAATCTTGTCGGCCTGATTCTTCGAGTGAACTCCCCCGGCGGCTCCGCATTTGCCTCCGAACAAATATGGGAAGCCCTGCAGCAATTTAAAGAGAACACCGGCCTGCCATTCTATGTCTCCATGGGCGATGTCGCTGCATCCGGCGGCTACTATATCAGCTGCTCTGCCGATAAAATCTATGCGCAGCCAACTACTATTACCGGCTCTATCGGCATCTTCGGAATGATTCCTGATATTCAGGGATTGCTCAATAATCATCTCGGAGTGACCACTTCGACTGTCCAGACTAACCCCAACGGCGACTTCCCCAACATCATGAAACCCATGACTGCGGAACAGGCTGAGAAAATGCAGCAATTCGTTGAACGCGGTTATGACACGTTCACCCGCAGAGTTGCCGATGGTCGACACATGAGTCAGGATTCAGTGAAGGTTATTGCTGAAGGACGAGTTTGGGACGGCGCCACCGCCAAGAAAATCGGCCTGGTTGATGAACTTGGATCCCTGCGTAGTGCAATTACTGACATGGCCTCTGACCTCAATCTCCAGTCTTATCGCGTGGAATCATATCCCAAGATTGAAGGTGAATGGTGGGAAAGCCTCCTCACGATGGAGGGCATGGACGTCGCTTCCATGCAGTCACTTGACCCGGAAACGCTCCGCCTCTATCAGCATCTTGAAAAAATCAAGAATGCTCCGCGTGTGCAGTGCAAGGTTGAAACCATCATAATCAAATAAATTATGGCAGAACGTAAGTCAACATCTCATAAAATCATGTCGGGACTGCTCCTTAAGCCGCTTTCACTGGTCTACGGGGCGGTAACCGCCACGCGTAACAAGATGTTTGACTTTGGCATTCTGACCCAACGCGAATTTGATATCCCCGTTCTGGTCGTTGGCAATATTTCTGTCGGAGGAACCGGGAAAACCCCTCATACGGAGTATCTAATCCGTCTGCTCAGCGGCCGATATAGAATCGGAGTCCTCTCCCGAGGATATAACCGCAAGACTTCCGGATTTGTCCTGGTTGACGACAAAGCCAATGCCTCAACCGTTGGCGATGAATCATTCCAGATTTACCGCAAGTTTGGCCATCAGGGAGTAATGGTTGCCGTCTGTGAGGACCGATGTGAGGGCATTGACCATATGCGCGAAATTGACCCTACCCTCAATCTGATTATCCTTGATGATGCTTTCCAGCACCGCTATGTCAAACCGAAGGTATCCGTCGTATTGACCGAATATTCCCGCCCGGTCTACTCTGACTCCATGCTGCCCGCCGGGCGTCTGCGCGAAAACAGGGGCGCTCTCCATCGTGCCGACATCGTTGTCGTCACCAAGTGTCCGCCTAACATGAAGCAACTGGAATATCGCCTCTTTGTCAAGAACCTCAACCTATATCCCTATCAGAAGCTCTACTTCAGCTCTTATGACTATGAGGATATCAGGCCGGTATTTCCTGACGTTGCCGGTGAGCTCCAATCCATCAGCGAACTCTGCTCCTTTGACTATGTCATTGCCCTTGCCGGAATAGCTCACCCGCGCGAATTTATTAAACACGTCAAGGCTTCCGGAGCCAAGGTCAGCAGCATGGTCTATGCTGACCATCATAACTATACTCGCGGAGATATGGCTGACCTGATTGCCAAAATCAAGTCATCGCCTGACCCGAAGAGAACCATAGTTATTACCACCGAAAAGGACGCTATGAGACTCCGTGCCCTTTCCGGGCTGCCGAAGGCCTTGAAATCCCGACTTTATTATTTGCCGATTACGGTTAAACTGATTCCTAACGTTGCCGAAAGTAACGTCGGAGCCTACGACTTCGCTGAAACGATTACGGCAATGATTGACCGCGACGATAAACAAAACGCTCGCTGAGGCTGTTAAACTCAATAGATATAACCATCAAAATTTAAGAATATATGTTAGAACAAATTAATCTCACCGCTGAATATCTCAAGAACCACATTCAGGGCGAAATGCCCAAAACCGGCATTATCCTTGGCACCGGCCTCGGCGCCCTCGTTGACCATATTGAAGACAAGCAGCTGATTCCTTATACTGAGATTCCTAATTTCCCGGTATCAACCGTTGAAGGCCATAGCGGCAACCTCATCATCGGTAATCTCGGCGGAAAGCGCGTACTCGGCATGCAGGGCCGTTTCCATTTCTATGAAGGATACGACATGAAGCAGGTCACTTTCCCCGTGCGCGTTATGAAGGCCCTCGGAATCGAAACCCTCTTCGTCAGCAACGCGGCCGGAGGCATGAACAAGGAATTCAAGGTTGGCGACGTGATGATTATCACTGACCATATCAACCTCTTCCCTGAAAATCCTCTCCGCGGAAAGAACTATAACGAACTCGGCCCCCGCTTCCCGGCCATGACTGAGGCCTATAGCAAAGACCTCATTGCTCTGGCTGACAGCATTGCCAACGAAAAAAATATCCGCATCATGCATGGCGTTTACGTCGGTGTGACCGGTCCGACTTTTGAAACTCCCGCTGAATATGAATATTTCCGCATCATTGGCGGTGATGCCGTCGGCATGTCTACCGTTCCGGAAGTCATCGTCGCTAACCATGCCGGAATGAAGGTCTTCGGCCTCAGCGTAATCACTGACCTCGGCGGAAAGGAAATCACCGATGTCCCCACCCATGAGGAAGTGCAGAAGGCTGCCATCAAGGCTCAGCCCGTGGTCGTTGAAATCATGCGTGAACTCGTCAAGCGCTCTTGATTATGGAGACAGAAATCTCCTCTCTCGGCGAGTTCGGGCTTATTGACCGCCTGACCGCCGAATTGCCCAAACTGAATGATTCGACCATCAAGTCGGTGGGAGATGATGCCGCAGTGATTCGCTATGAATCCAAGCGTGACGTCCTTGTCTCAACCGATATGCTCCTTGAAGGCATTCATTTTGACTTGACTTATGTTCCGCTGAAACATTTAGGCTATAAAGCCGCCGTAGTCAACTTCAGCGATATTTATGCCATGAACGGCACCCCGCGTCAACTCGTCGTGGGCCTGGGTGTCTCTACGCGTTTCACGGTTGAACATCTGGAAGAACTTTATGCCGGATTACGTCTGGCCTGTGAAGTCTACGGAGTGGACCTCGTTGGCGGGGACACTACGGCCTCACGTGCCGGGCTGGTCATTTCCGCAACTGTCATAGGCGACGTTGAAGAAGGTAAAGCCGTCCATCGCAGTGGCGCCAAGCCAACTGACCTTATTTGCGTCAGCGGTGACCTGGGAGCTGCCTATATGGGGCTCCAGCTCTTGGAGCGCGAAAAAGCCGCCTCGGCCGGTCAAAAAGATTTCGTGCCTGATTTTTCCGGCAAAGAATATCTTGTTGAACGTCAACTCAAGCCCGAAGCCCGCCGCGATATAATCAAGGAGCTGGCCGACGCAGGCATCACTCCCACTTCAATGATTGATGTCAGCGACGGACTCTCATCTGAGCTCATGCACCTTTGTAAGGCTTCTAAAACCGGATGCCGGGTTTATGAAGACCGCATACCCATTGACTACCAAACTGCCGTCATGGCCGAGGAACTCAACATGAACCTCGTTACGGCGGCTATGAACGGCGGCGAAGACTATGAACTCCTCTTCACCGTTCCGCTAACTGCTCATGAAGCCGTCAGCCAACTCAAGGGGGTACGAGTCATCGGCCATATGTCGCCTGAAGACCAGGGTTGTGCTCTCATTGGCCGAAATGGCGAAGAATTACCTCTTAAAGCCCAAGGATTCACTCATTTATGAATTTGATAGCTCTTACAGCAATCGTAACTTCTACGTTTACGGCTCCGGTTGACACATTGACCGGGGCCGATTTTGATTTACCTATAGAAATCAGCGAACATGACGTGTTTTCGCTTGAAGATTACGGAGTTGTCTATGCTCCATGGCTCGTTGAACTGCCTGACTACGTCAACGAAACGCTGATTGACGACATGGTGAATTTTTCCCGCCGATTTACCGGCACTCGCTATCGCTCCGGTGGGAAAACACCCGCAGGATTTGATTGCTCGGGATTTACGGGCTACGTCTTCCGCAATTTCGGCATGAAATTAGGTGCGAGCTCCTCAATTCAGGCCAATCAAGGAAAACCCGTTGACGCCGCCGAACTGCGTCCCGGCGACTTGCTATTCTTCTCTCGCGGCTCAAAATCCAATCGTGTGGGCCACGTTGGCATGGTTACTGAAGTTGACTCTATTACCGGACATGCGCGCTTCATTCATGCAACTACCCGTAACGGAGTCATTGAATCCTCCTACCCCACTGACCCCTATTATCGCGCCCGCTTCATCACGGCCCGCCGCATCCTATGATACCCCCCGAAGTCCTCAAAAAGTTAAATGCCGTTATGCGCAGAATTGAACTCGCTGCGGCATTTGACGGCATAGGATGTGACGACTTCAATCAGGCAACTTCAGTTAAAAAACTCGCTGAAATTGCCGGAATGTCAGAGAGGAGTCTGCGAGACTACTTCAAACTGCACACGAGATGCCGAATAGTTAATTATGCCTCAACCCGTCGCGCCGAATATGCCGCCAGACTGCTCCGCCATTTTCCTTCACTCAATAATTCCGCAGTTGCTCAGATTCTCGGGTTTACTACCCGAACGGGACTACATAATCTATTGAGAAAAAATGGCGTAATCGGTCCATCATCGCTCAGAGAATCATCAGTTCCCATTGACGAGCCGATGCCATATCGCATAGAGCCGAATCGCCAATTTCATCTGTTCTTCAAGCTGGATAATCTGGATTATGATGAATGTAACTCTCCTGAGTTTGAGAAATCAAGCTGGGATTTGATTGAGGACTTTGTAAGGAACAGATGGCCCGAACTGAGATTAAACAGCTATGTCGGCTTTGCTATAGACCGTTACCTTGCCGGCAATCAGGATGAGGGTATATTTCTCTCCGGAATATTGTATGACTGCACCGGCGCTTTAAATCTTTCCGGCGACCTGCATGGAGATTTCGGCTACCATAAACTCCCGGCGCAAACTTACGCCATATTCACTCATAAAGGAAGTTATGACTCGCTGAATCAGTTTTATCAGCAAGTGTTTGCAACCTTAAATCAAGCAAAAGGAATTGAAGTCAATCCTCAATTCCCTTTTATGGAGAGGTATCTTAACTCGCCGTCAGAAACGGTGGAAAGCGAGTTAGTCACAGAGATTCTTGTGGCAATTACATCTCCCACGAAATGCAGTGCATAGCGCCGCCCTTGCGGATTAGCGTTGACATTGCAATCGGAATCACCGTCTTGCCAAGCAGTCCACTGATAATCCGTCCGGCCTCGCGGTCTGATGCAATATTTGCTATTGGCATGAGTATTGCGTCAGGAAGCTCCAGATAATTCAGATGACACCAACTCTTCTCCCTATGATATTTGCCATAAGTCAGTTCAATCACATCAAATCGGTCAGAAAGAATTTTATGCAGGTGATAAGAAATTCTTTTAGCTCCCAAATCAGTATAGCAATTAATTAGAAGTTTGCCCTCGCCGATGCTGCGTACCATCCCGTCAGAGTGACCGCAAAAATCATCCGTATCCCAGGGAATCAAGATGACTGAAGCGTCAAAAGCTCTTTCCAACTTGCTTAAAATCTCAATGGGGACAAGGGCTGGATTTTCATCCAGAACCTTGTCTGTCATGATGACGCACTCCTTTCCGAATTTATCACGGGCAAGAATCACATTTCCTCCGTCAATAACGAGGTCTGTCTCCACGGTTGACAATCCCTCCGGAGCAATTGAATCAAAGGCTTCCTTGCAGTTGGTCACATAACATGAGTTTTTCCCTTGAAGATAGTCCGGATTATAGTTATAAATCACGTACTTGCCATCATGACGCCGAACGGGCATAAAATCGCGAACCCATATATCATTTGCGATTTCAATAAAATGCGGTTCCTGACCCACTTTGGCAAGCGCGTCATGAATCTGGTTCCAGATTTTTTCATAGGTTTTCTGATTTGCTAACCAGTGAGCGAAATAAATTTTTTCCATAATTCGAGTCGTTTTTGTTTCCGCAAAGTTAGACTAAATCTCGCGAAAAAAGCGTCCTCAAAACGGCAAACTTGCTATAAAAGGCGACTTACCGGCTGTATAAGCATCGCGGTCCTTAGGATATTGGCTTAGAAGCCGGAGCTTCAGCTGTTCATAATTTTGCGCAACCTCAGGGTTGGCAATCAGGTGATCACGGAATCTTATTTCCGGCGCGTCGCCATATCGGCGACAATGAATGTGAAAAACCCGCTCAGCATATCCTTCAGGAGTGTATCCCTTGTTAAAACTTGCGCCTCGTGGCGACTCATTCATGCAAATGTAGCCGTTAGCTTCCATCAGTTCCCGGACATCAGCACCCGGAGGAAGCTCAACTATCAGGTCGATAATGGGTTTGGACAATATTCCCCCGATTGAGGTACTCCCCACATGAGAGATTCGCGGCTTAAACGGCCTCAGGAGGCTTTGGAGCAAGTCAATTTCCTCCTTGGCCCATAATTTCCATTCCGGATTATATGGAACAAGAACTATGGGAAATAAATCCCATAGTTCTTGCAGTGTCAGGTCGTTAAGAGATTTCAAACGAGTTCGGTTTTGATTTGGTCATCGGCAACGTAAACGCGGATAGTTTTGCCATCCATATCCTTGCCGGTGAGAATCATTTCAGCCAAGGGGTCTTCCAGATATTTCTGGATGGCGCGCTTGAGCGGACGGGCGCCAAACTGCTGGTCATAACCCTTCTCGGCAATGAAGGTTTTAGCCTCCTCGGTAATGTCGAGAGAGATGCCGAGTTCCTTGCATCGCTTGTAGAAGCCCTTGAGTTCGATATCGATAATCTTGAAGATTGCTTCCTTATCAAGGGAGTCAAACATGATTACGTCGTCAATACGGTTGAGGAATTCCGGAGCGAAAGCCTTCTGCAGGGCCTTGTTAAGCACTCCGTGGTTATATTCCTCCTCAGAGCCGGAGCGAGTGTTGAAGCCTACTCCCGCGCCGAAATCCTTGAGTTGGCGGGTACCGATGTTCGACGTCATGATGATGATGGTGTTCTTGAAGTCGATTCGGCGGCCAAGGGAGTCAGTCAGGTGACCTTCATCCATGACTTGGAGCAGAAGATTGAAGACATCCGGATGAGCCTTTTCAATCTCGTCAAGAAGCACAATGCTGTAAGGACGACGCCGAACCTTCTCGGTCAGAATACCACCCTCTTCATAGCCGACATATCCCGGAGGCGCACCTACGAGGCGGCTGACGGTAAACTTCTCCATGTATTCGCTCATGTCAATGCGAATCAGAGTATCGGCTGAGTCAAAGAGATATTCGGCGAGCTTCTTGGCTAAGTGGGTCTTGCCGACACCGGTCGGGCCGAGGAACATGAATGTGCCGATGGGCTTATTCGGGTCCTTCAGACCTACGCGATTACGCTGAATAGCCTTGACGATTTTGTCGATAGCCTTGTCCTGGCCAATAATAGAACCCTTCAGTTCAGGTCCCATCTCCATCAGGCGCATACCTTCAGCCTGCGCAATGCGCTGCACAGGCACTCCGGTCATCATGGCAACCACTTCGGCAACCTTTTCGGCATCAACGGGGACGCGATGAGCATCCAACTCTTTTTCCCATCGGGCCTTGGCTTCTTCAAGTTCACGGCGCTGACGCTGGGCGGCATCACGGTGAGCGGCGGCCTGCTCATAATTCTGAGCCTTGACGGCGGCAAACTTAAGCTGGTCTGACTGATTGATGCTCTCTTCGAGCGCCTCGATTTCAGCGGGCACGGTGATGTTGCTGATATGGACGCGTGAACCGGCCTCATCAAGCGCATCAATGGCCTTGTCAGGGAAGGTGCGGTCACTCATGTAGCGCTCGGTCAACTTGACGCAGGCTTCAAGGGCATCAGGAGTATATGAAACGTTATGGTGAGCTTCATATTGTTCCTTGATGTTATTAAGGATGGCAAGGGTTTGCTCGGCGGTGGTGGGCTCAACCATCACTTTCTGGAAGCGACGTTCAAGGGCTCCGTCTTTTTCAATGCTCGTGCGGTATTCGTCGAGGGTGGTCGCTCCGATGCATTGAATCTCACCGCGGGCCAGGGCCGGCTTCAGCAGATTGGCTGCATCCATTGACCCGGCAGCGTTTCCGGCACCGACAATGGTGTGAAGTTCGTCAATAAAGAGGATAATATCCTTATTCTTGCTGAGTTCGGTCAGAATTGCCTTTACGCGCTCCTCAAACTGTCCGCGATACTTGGTGCCGGCCACGAGTGAGGCCATGTCAAGCGAAATGACGCGCTTATCAAAGAGCACACGTGAAACCTGACGATTCACAATTCGCAGTGCAAGGCCTTCAACAATGGCTGACTTACCAACACCGGGCTCGCCGATGAGCACCGGATTATTCTTTTTGCGGCGGCTGAGAATCTGAGCTACGCGCTCAATCTCCACCTCACGTCCAATCACGGGGTCAAGGCGACCATCGGCAGCTGCCTTGGTCATGTCTATGCCAAACTTATCAAGCATCGGGGTGTCTGATCCCTTCTTTGATGATGACGTTGAGGATGAGCCGGAAGAGCGGTGTTGCTCGGGCGAATCAAACGGTGCTTCGTCGTCATCATCGTCTGTCAACATGTCAACGGTGGGATGCTCCCCTTCGTTTGCTACACTCTTGTAAAGCACCTCATAAGTGGCGCCGCTATGACGAAGGGATTCCATAAACTTCATGGTGCAAACCTCTGAGTTATGAAATAGAGCCAAAAGCAAATGAACCGGGCTAACTTCCTGCTTGCGAAGCATTCGGGCCTCAAGGGCGGAAAGCTTTACCAGGCGGTTAGAAAGAGCTGAGGGAGTAGGCTCACCGATAATATCGGCCACGTTGCCGCGAGTACCGTAAATATCGGCAAGAACTGAATTGAGACTCTCTGCTCCGGAAAATTGTGCAACCAGGGTCATGCACTCCTCATCATACTTGACGAGTGAGGCAAAGAGATGCTGAGGTTCGATGACGGCGGCATTACATTCGCGTGCCACTTCGCCGCTCGACCTCAAAATTCCTTGAAGTTGCTCTGTTAATCTGATTTCCATTCTTTATATATCTCCGTTAAATAATTTCTAATTTGTGTGTCGTTTTTTATATATAACGCACAAAGAATAGCAAAAATTGTGCCAGACTGATTAACGGAGACCTCTAAGAAAGTCAGTAGCTGCCATTGCCCGCTTCCCGGCGGGCTGAATCCGGGTCAGTTCCAAAAAGCCGTCGGCAAAATCCATATATAGGTGCCCGGGCTTTTTTTCGTCGGCCTTTTGGGCTTCCAATACTTTAATAATTAATCCGTTGCATAGCTCATCGGTCCATGCTGCCGGATATGGGGACAGCCCTCGGATATGATTAAAAGCCTGCTCTACGGTCATTTCCCTATGGAGCTGACAGGTGTCCTTAAAAATTTTTGGTGCCGGAGTTGCTTCCTCGTCATTTTGAGGAATTGGAGTGACAGTTCCGTTGGCAAGGTCATTGATTGAGTCTACAACCACCTCGGCGCCGAGATGCATCAGTCGGTCATGGACGGAGCCTACGTTCTCCTCCGGGCCAATCTCAATCCGGGCCTGACGGAGCATATCGCCGGTGTCTATTTCATGCTTGAGCAGGAATGTAGTAACCCCCGTCTCCGTGTCGCCGTTCATTACGGCATGATTAATCGGAGCGGCTCCACGATAGCGCGGCAAGAGCGACGCATGAAGGTTCATGGTGCCCAGACGGGGCATGTCCCAAACTTCACGCGGAAGCATACGGAATGCAATGACAACGTTCAGGTCGGCATTCAGCTCCTTGAGGCGGGCCAGAAACGCCTCATCGCGCAATTTTTCAGGCTGCAGAACTTCTATGCCATGCTCGAGGGCATATTGCTTTACGGCCGAGGGGAGCAACTTATGCCCGCGTCCCGCCGGCTTATCAGTTGCGGTTACTACGGCAAGGACTTCATGCCCCGATTTGATTATTGCGTCAAGGCTCTCCACGGCAAATTCCGGAGTACCTAAAAATACGATTCTTAGTTTATTGTTCATTTCGACTGATTTTCTCCATTGCTTCCCATAGCGGATCACCCGAGGGAACCGGAGCGGTAAGTTTGATTAATTGATGGCTTACGGGGTGTTCAAATTCAATGCTTCGGGCCATCAGCGAGATGCTTCCGTCAGGATTGCTGCGCTTATCGCCATATTTGAGGTCGCCGCGTATGGGGCAGCCGATAGCCGAGAGTTGAACCCGAATTTGATGTTTACGCCCCGTTTCAAGTTTGACCTCAATCAGATTGTAACGGTCACTTTGACCAAGCAGACGGTAGCTCAGCCGCGCCTCCTTGGCATTAGCCTTGGGAGTCTTATGGGCTGTGCTCTTGTTGGTTTTCTCAACTGTGGTAATGTAATGTGTCAGATGTCCTGACGGAGGATTGGGTTTATTGCGTGAAATGGCCCAATAGGTCTTGTTGACCCTTCCCTCTCTGAACATATCATTCAGTCGGGTCAGCGCCTTTGATGTCTTGGCAAAGATAACAAGGCCGCCAACGGGACGGTCCAGGCGATGGACAACCCCGCAGAAAACGTTTCCGGGCTTCTGATACTTCTCCTTAATATATTCGCGAACAATCTCAACGAGAGGCTTGTCGCCGGTCTTATCGCCCTGAACAATCTCGCCCGGAGCCTTATTGACCACGATTATATGATTATCTTCGTAGACTACGTTCATTTAGAATATCTGGCATAAGCGGCGGCCATTCGTGTGTCATAACCCCGCTTTTTATATGATGGTCCGTTATAACGGAGAGAAAAGCCGGCCCAATCCCTTTTGCGGAGATAGACGTCGAGCCGACGAGCTTTAATGAAGGCGGCAAATAGTTCAAGTTGTGCGCGCTCTGAGTAAGACATCTGATGAACAAACTCCTTGATGGACCCGCAGCCGCATAATTTCCAGTTAAAACCGCCAATCTGAAACATCCCCCAGAAGACACTCTCCAGGGCGCAGACCGTATCAATGGTCATCGCCGCATCAAGCCGCGCATACTGAGCGGCCTGACGGCTCCCGTATTTTCTGACGTTAGGAGCAGCGAAGACTACGGCATGTGTGGCCTTATATTTATTAAGGTCAATCTTATGGCGGCGTGCGTTCTGGCGAAACATCGTCAGGTCAAAGTTGATTAACGGTGTATTATCCGGATTGAAACCCTCGGCCTTGGGTCCGGCTTCAATTTCTACTACGGCGCGAATTGCCGCAACGGGAATGTCAAGCTCCTTGGCCACGGCTTCATAGTCAGCCATGGTCAATGTCCGATAACGCAAAGAGTCTGACTCAACCGTGGAAACCATGTCAATGATTTCCGGGTCAACATCATTTGCTTTTGCCGATACGGCGGCAAGCACCGACACGCCTATATATAATAAGGCGTGTCGGGGCAGGCGTCGCATATTCATTAGTTCTTAAGTTTTGATACTTTTTCCAGAATCAAAACAAGTTGCTTCCAGAACTTTTCTACTGCGGGAATGTGCATTTTCTCTGAGGGAGAGTGTACTCCGCGAAGTGTGGGTCCGAAGGAAGCCATGTCAAGATGAGGATACTTTTCAAGGAAGAGGCCACATTCCAGACCGGCATGGATAGCCTTGATGGCGGGCTTTTCACCAAAGAGTTCTTCGTAAGCGTCAGAGCAGATATGGAGAATGCGGCTGTTCATGTTCGGAGCCCAGCCGGGATAACCTTCGCCATGTTCAACCGTGGCGCCGGCCAGTTCAAACAGGGCTTGAACCTGATTGGCGATATCCCATTTGCGAGACTCAACGGAGGAGCGCTGAGAAGTGGTGACAACGATTTTGTTGTCGCCGGGCATCTTGATTGACGCAAGGTTAGTTGAGGTTTCAACGAGACCTTCAAGTTCGCGGCTCATGGAGATTACGCCGTGAGGAGCGGAGTAAATGCTGCGGATAACGGCCAGAGTGGTGTCCGCATCAATGCAGTTTTCGGGAGTGTCAACGCTCTCAATGTCGAGTTTGAGAGTGGTTTCCAGTCCGGCATATTCATTAGCGATAACGGCTACATATTCGTTAAAATCAGCCATCATCTTATGCTTGTGTTCAGGATGCACACCGAAAATGGCGTGAGCGGCACGGGGAATGGCGTTGCGCAGATTGCCGCCATCGATTTCAACGAGGGTCAGCTCATGGCTCTGGCTCTGATTCCAGAGGAAACGGGTAAGCACCTTGTTGGCATTGGCATGGCCCAGGTGAATGTCGCCGCCGCTGTGTCCGCCAAGTCCGTTGGAAACGCTGACCTTGAAGTAGCAGAAGTCTTTCGGCGCGAGGCTCTTATGGTAATTAAACGTGCAAACCGTGTCAACTCCGCCGGCACAGCCAACAAAGACTTCGCCGTCATCTTCCGAGTCAAGATTGAGCAGGATGCTTCCGCTAATCATGCCGTCGCCAAGGTTATTTGCGCCGGTCAGGCCGGTTTCTTCGTCAACCGTAATGAGGGCTTCTACGGGGCCTGTAACAAGGTCCTTGTCAATCATCACGGCCAGAGCGGCAGCCATGCCGATGCCGTTATCAGCGCCAAGAGTGGTGCCGTCAGCGTGAACCCATTCGCCGTCAACGATGGTTGTGATCGGGTTATTTTCGAAGTCAAAGGGATGATTGCTTTCGCAAACCATATCCATATGGCCCTGAAGAATTACAACCGGAGCATCCTCACAACCGGGAGAGGCCGGGCGGGTCATTACTACATTGCCGATAGCGTCGGTTTTTACCGGAACGTCATGCTTGGCTGCGAAATCAAGCAGGAATTGACGAATTTTCTCCTCCTTCTTTGAGGGGCGGGGCACTTTGGTAATCTCGTCGAAGATTTCCCAAATCAGCGCCGGTTTGAGGTCACGAATAGTCATAAAAAGTTTAAAAAATGATTATGAGTGTTAAAATATTTTTAAAAACAACCACTAAGTTACAAAAAGTTTTTGAATTGTACAATTATTTAATAAACTTTTACTATTTTTGCACCACTCAAACAAACAAATTCAATAAAATTCATTCATTTCCCGTAATGAGAAAATTTACTCTGAGCGCAGGTGCTTTCCTTTTAGTACTGAGCGCATTCATGGCCTCCTGTCAGAAGGATGCCAACAACAAGACTTCTGAAAAGCCCCTCCCGGTTTCTTCCGAAGCCAATAAAAATGACTCAACCGGCAACCGTTCTTCGGCCCTTTCACCTTACATTCGCTACGTCAATACTCAGCGAATCCTTCTGGAATATACTCTGGCTCAGGAAGTCGCCAAGACTGACTCCGTAGCTCAGATTCAGCTTGCCGCCCTCCAGAACCAGTTAGGCAACAGCCTCGCTAACAAGGGACAGCAGATTCAGGACAAGATGAACCGTGGCGGTTACATCAATCAGAGCGCATATGAGGCTGACGTCGCTTCTTATCAGAAGGCTGAACAGGACGCTCAAAACCGCATCGCTCAGCGTCAGCGCGATTATGCTACTGACCTGATGGCCAAACAGGCTCAGATGCATGACTCTATTCAGTCCGTTGTCAACGATATTTGCGCTTCACTGCAGCTCGATGCCGTATTGACTGACGCCGCCGGATTATATTTCAATCCCTCTCTTGATATCACTGACGAAGTAATTGCCGAACTTAACCGTCGTTACAAACCCGCAAAATGAGCAAAAAGCTCGTAATCATACCGACATATAATGAGAAGGAGAATGTTCAGCAGATGATTGACACCGTCATGAATCTGCCGCTCAACACTGACCTTCTCATTATTGATGATAACTCGCCTGACGGAACTGCCGCATTGGTCAAGGCCGCTCAGTCTAAGTATCCGCAGCGGCTTCACTTGCTGGAACGCGCAGGTAAACTCGGATTGGGCACCGCCTATATTGTCGGATTTAAGTATGCCCTGGAGCATAATTATGACTACGTCTTTGAGATGGATTGTGATTTCAGTCATAATCCTGATGACTTGCAGCGGCTGTATGACGAATGTGAGCTCAAGGGCGCTGATGTGGCCGTAGGCTCTCGTTATAAGTCGGGGGTCAACGTCGTTAACTGGCCGATGGGGCGTGTCCTGATGAGCTATTTTGCGTCAAAGTATGTCAGACTGATTACTGGAATGCCCGTCAATGACACCACTGCCGGATTTGTTTGCTACAAGGCCGACGTGCTCCGCGCCTTTGATCTTGACAAAATCAGATTTAAAGGTTACGCATTCCAGATTGAAATGAAGTTCACCGCTCACAAAATGGACTTCAAAGTGTCCGAGGTGCCTATAGTGTTCACCAATCGTGTTCTTGGAACATCTAAGATGAACGGAAGCATCTTCGGTGAAGCCTTTTTTGGAGTAATCAGCATGAAACTTCGCTCGCTGTTTAAGAAATATGAGCGCAACAACGTTAATTCATAACGCCAAAATTGTTGGTGAAAGCGGCAAACCTTATCTGGGTTGGCTGCTTTTTTCCGATGACGTAATCATTGACCTCGGGAAAGGACATCCCAAGTCAATGGATACCGCCTCTGAGATTATTGACTTTGAGGGAGATTTGTTAATGCCGGGAATGATTGACACTCATGTCCATTTTCGTGAACCCGGATTAACCCGGAAGGCTACTATTGAATCTGAGAGTGCTGCCGCAGTTGCCGGCGGCGTAACCTCCTTTTTTGATATGCCCAACACTATTCCTCCGACAACTTCCCTGGAGGCCTGGGCTGAGAAAATGGAGATAGCCGCCAAAACCTCGCATGCCAATTATGCCTTTTATATAGGCGCGACAAACTCAAATCTGGATAGCGAAATCATGCGGGCTGACTTTACTCAGATTCCCGGAGTGAAACTCTTTTTAGGCTCATCAACAGGTAATTTGCTCGTTGACTCTCAAGCTTCACTTGAACGTCTGTTCCAAGAGGTAAAAGTCCCCATTGCCGTTCATGCGGAAGATAACGCCCGCATTAATGATAATGCCCGGACGGCACGTGAGATTTTTGGCGACGAGCCTGTTCCCGTTGAATTTCACCCCTGGATTCGCGACGCAAGAGCCTGCATGGATTCTACTCTCTATGCCTTGGCATTAGCTGAAAAATTTGATGCGCGGCTCCATATTTGTCATCTGAGCACCGGAATTGAAACCAAGCTGCTCAGGGAGCGCAAGCCCACCCGAGTGACTACGGAGACCGGTACTCACTATCTGCATTTTGCCGATACTGACTATGAAGCCCTTGGAACACGCATTAAGTGCAATCCCGCAATCAAGGCGTCCACTGACCGCTCCGCTCTGAAAAAGGCCGTCAAGGACGGATTAATTGACATCATAGCCTCAGACCATGCTCCCCATCTGCTCTCTGAAAAAGAGGGCGATGCGCTGACTGCACCAAGCGGTATGCCCGGAATCCAATTTCAATTGCCTCTGCTGCTTGACCTCTACTCTCCGGAGTTGGTGGCCAAGCTGACGGCCTCAAATCCTGCAAGTATCTTCAATGTTGACCGCCGTGGGGTTCTGAAAAAAGGCAATTATGCTGACTTCGTTCGCATCCGGAAGCAGGAACATTTGATTTCTGATGCTGACGTGATCAGTCTTTGCGGCTGGACTCCGTTGGCGGGAGTCACCATTGGACACTCTGTAATTTCCACTTGGGTTAACGGTCAGTTAGCCTTTGATAATGGTAAAGTTACAGATAATATTTCATCAAAAGCTTTAAAATTCAATAACTGATATAGTCATGTTTCTAAAGATATCAAAATCTCTCTCTTTGGCGCTTGTCGCCATCTTTAGCCTTGGCTCGGCTTCTGCAACCATCCCTAATGGCTACTATGACCAATGTGAAAACAAACAAGGCGGTAAAACCCTCCTGACTGCCCTCTTCCAAACTATTGGGAAGCACTCCGTTGTTAGCTACGATGGACTTTGGAACGTCTACAATTCAGCCGACGTTGATGAAAACGGCATGATTTGGGACATGTATTCAACCAAGCGCTGGAATCCCGGAAAGGAACATTGCGGAAACTACAAATATGTAGGCGATTGCATTAACCGCGAACACTCCATGCCCAAGAGCTGGTTCAACGAAGCATCCCCCATGAAGAGTGATGCTTTCCATGTCTACCCTACTGACGGCAAAGTCAATGGCCAGCGAAGCAATTTCCCCTATGGCGAATGTGACGGCGGAACCACTCTCGCCTCTAACGGCAACGTCAAGCCCCTTGGAAAGTTAGGCAAATGCACTTTCCCCGGTTATAGCGGAACGGTGTTTGAACCCGATGATGAATACAAAGGCGACTTTGCGCGTACTTATTTCTATATGGCCGCTTGTTATAACGACAAAATCGGTAACTGGAACTCCGATATGCTCGCTAAAAACAGCTATCCCTGTTACAAGGAATGGGCCGTTAACCTCCTGCTCAAATGGCACCGCGAGGACCCCGTCAGCGAAAAGGAACTTAAGCGCAACGATGCCGTTTATGCTTATCAAAATAATCGTAACCCCTTCATTGACCATCCCGAATTGGTTGAATACGTGTGGGGCGACAAGACATCTGAGCGGTGGACTTCAGATGGCAACGGCGGAGATGTAACCCCTACTCCAACTCCTGACCCGGACCCCGAACCCGACCCCGAACCCAATCCTGAACCTACTCCTACTCCCGACCCGACAGTTGACGGCGATGGCTCATTTGACAGCCCCTACAATTGCGGTCAGGTAATTGACGGACAAATCAAGGCCGCCTCCGCTTGGATTTATGGTTATGTCGTTGGCGCCATTAACGGTAACGCTATCGAACACTTTACGAGTGTTACAACCAATTTTGCCATTGCTGACATCCCTGATGAAATGGATCCCGAGGCTACTTGTGCAATTCAGCTCCCCGGTAAGAGCGAATTCCAGGGCGACCTCAACGTCAAAGATAATGCCGGCAATGTTGGTCGCAAAATCATGCTCCAAGGCCAACTTACCCCCTATTTTGGCCGCCCCGGCATGAAAAACGTTACTGATTTCCGCTGGATTGAAGATCAAACGGATGAGATTAACTCTGTTGATGCTCCTTCTGTGAAAGTCATCGGCGGCAAGAATTCAATTGAAATCTCCGCCCCGAATCAGTCAGTCTCAATCACCTTGGCCGGTGTGGACGGCATTGTCTGGTTTACCGGAACAGTAACTGATAATCAGCAGTTTGACCTTCCCGGAGGAATCTACATTGTCCGCACCCCCGACAATATCCACCGAATTTTAGTTAAATAACATCAAATATAGAAGTAAAATAATGAAAACCAATATAGGAGTCTTTTTCGGAGGACGCTCTACTGAACATGAAATCTCGGTCATCTCCGCCTCTCAGGCCATGGCCGCGATTGACCGAAACAAATTCGACGTCACTCCCATCTACATCTCCAAGCAGGGAAAATGGTATACCGGCCCGGAACTCCTCGAGCTCAAGAACTATAAGGACCCCAAGGCGCTGACTGAAAAGTGTACGGAAGTTTATATGCAGCCCACTTTCGGCGACTATAACCTCTATAACTGCAAGCGCTCGTTTTTTGGTGGCAATGGCGTTGTTACCAAACTCGATGTGGTGATTCCCGTGCTTCACGGCTCCAATGGCGAAGACGGCACTTTTGAAGGTATTCTCGAAAGCATCGGAATCCCTTATGCCGGATGTAACACCCTCGCCTCGGCCAACGGTATGGACAAGATTACGATGAAGATGATTCTTGCCGCCGGAGGTGTCCCCGTTGTGCCTTACGTTTGGTTTACTGACCGCGAATGGTTCACCAAGCGCAATGAAATCATTAGCCGCGTTGAATCAACTTTAGGTTACCCCGTGATTGTCAAGCCCGCCAATCTCGGTAGCTCCGTCGGTATCGGTTCCGCTCATAACCGTGAAGAACTCTTGAGCCGTGTTGAAGACGCCGAGCGTTATTCAACACGAATCATCGTTGAGCATCTTCTTGGCGATATGCAGGAAATCAACTGCTCCGTGCTTGGCGACTGTGATGACTATAAGACCTCAGTGCTTGAAGAACCCATTAAAAGCGCTGATTTCCTAACCTATGAGGAAAAATACATGGGCGGCGGAAAAGGCTCCAAGGGCATGCAACACTCTCAAAAGCGTATCCCCGCCGAACTGCCTGACGACGTCACCAAAAAGATTCAGCATCTTGCCGGCGAAACATTCCGTCTGCTCAGCTGCCATGGCGTAAGCCGCGTTGACGTGATGATTGACAAGACTGATGGTCAAATCTACGTTAATGAAATCAACACCATTCCCGGCTCGCTGAGCTTCTATCTCTGGGAGGCTACCGGACTTTCATTTGACAAACTGATGGAAACTCTGGTTGACCTGGCCGTTCAGCGCAAGCGTCGCAGCGAAATGAAAACCGTCAGCTATGACCAGAACATTTTTGCGATGGGCGGTGGCACTAAGGGTGGCATCAAAAAGTGAGCCTGCCTGACAAAATAAAGGACTATATTAAGCGTGAGAGCCTTCTGAAAGAAGACTCTCGCGTCATCATTGGACTTAGCGGTGGCGCCGATTCGGTCTGCCTGCTCGCCGTCATGACCCGATTAGGCTACGATTGTGTGACCGTTCACTGCCACTTTGGGCTCCGAGGTCCTGAAGCTGACCGCGACGCCGAATTTTCCGGGAAAATCGCCGCTAAATTAGGTGCTGAATTCATTCTCCGCCGGTTTGACACCAAGGAGTATGCCCGCCGAAAAGGCGTGTCCATTGAAATGGCATGCCGAGACCTCAGATACGAGGCTTTTGAAGCCTTGCGCACTGAATTTGGTGCGGAAGTAATTGCCGTTGGCCATCATCGGGAAGACAATGTCGAAACAATGTTTCTGAATTTGCTTCGCGGATGCGGAATCCATGGCGTGAGAGGGATGCTCCCGCGAACTCGGAATCATGTTATCCGACCGCTCCTCGACGTTTCTCGCGCCGATATTCTTAACTATCTTGAGTCTGAAGGACTCGACTTCATTGTTGACTCCTCGAATCTTGAAAATGACGTCAAGCGCAATAAGTTGCGTAACGTTGTGATTCCTGCAATTGTTGAGCAATTTCCCGATGCGATGACCACTCTCTCGCGCTCAGTCAATAATCTGCGCGAGTGTGCCCGACTTTATGACCGGTATCTCCCGCAAAGGTCTGATTCATTGGAGGGAGTTGATTCCACTCTCCTTCATGAATGGCTGGCTCCTTATGGATTTAACACGGACCAATGTCAGCGCATGCTTTCCGCCTCCCCCGGCGCGCAATTTGACTCCGCAAAATTCAAGGTGACAATTTGCCCGGGTCGAAAATATGAATTGACTGAAGCGGATAAAGAGCAACCGGAGCCGAAACTGATTATGAGACGGCTTAAAAAAGATGAAGGCTTCTCATTCAAGTCCGGCTGCCTATATCTTGATACGGACTCCCTGCCTCAAGACGCACGCTTTGAGGTGCGCCGATGGAAGGAGGGCGACCGAATGATTCCCTTTGGAATGAAAGGTTCACGCCTCGTTTCTGACATTATGAACGACTGTGGAATCAGCGCCTCCAGGCGTCGTTACTCCCATCTGCTTACTATTAATGACGACATAGTCTGGATTATTGGACACCGGACTTCCGCCCTTTATCCAATTACTGAAAAAACCGAAATTATAACTGAAATCAGCATATCCCATGAAGACATTTGAAGTAAAAGCCACTGTTGAAGAACTTTCTTACAGTGAATTGACCCCCAAGGAGCTGGAACTTGTCAATCTTGCCCGCGAAGCCACGTTCAGGAGTTATTCCCCTTACAGCCACTTCCGCGTTGGCGCCGCCATCCTTCTTGACAATGGCGAAATCATTACCGGCGCCAATCAGGAAAATGCTGCCTATCCGTCGGGCACTTGTGCCGAACGCTCGGCCTGCTATTATGCCGGAGCTGCATATCCGGATGCAAAATTCCGTGCCATAGCCATTGCCGCGCGTGGAACTGACGGCGAATTTGTCCCTGAGCCCTGCTCCCCCTGTGGCGCTTGCCGTCAGGCCCTTCTCCAGTATGAACTTTTAGCCGGTGAGGGAGTTAAAGTACTCCTCGTCGGAGCTGAAAAAGTCTATCGATTGGATTCAATCAGAGCACTTTTACCCTTCGCTTTTACTGAATTCTGAAAATTTGGGCTAAAAAAGTGAGTGATTCTCGGAAAAAATGCGTAAATTTGCACCGTAATCACCAATCACTATTTAACCCCAGATGATTCAATTTTTCAGGAAAGACATCGACACCGTATATGCAGTTGATGCCGACCATCTCCTCTCCGACGCTGAGAAGGAGAAGTTTAGCTGGCTCTTTTCAGGAGCCGCTCCCCTTGCTGAAACCAAACTGCAGGGGCAATTTGTTGGCCCCCGCAAAGAGATGATAACCCCTTGGAGCACTAACGCCGTGGAGATTACCCAAAATATGGGCCTCCGGGGCGTTTTGCGTATCGAGGAGTTTAAGGAAGACAATTCCCCGACTCCCGCTCACGATAAGATGCTCCAGCGAGTTTATGACGGTCTGGATGAAAACGTCTTCAAGATTGACGCATCTCCCGCGCCTATCGTCCACATCACTGACATCCATGCCTATAATCTTGCTGAGGGGCTCGCACTCAGCCCCGAGGAGGAGGAATATCTTGATGCCCTGAGCAAGCGCCTCGGCCGCCCGCTCACTGATAGTGAGGTCTTTGGCTTCTCTCAGGTCAATTCCGAACATTGCCGCCATAAAATCTTCAATGGCTCTTTCATCATTGATGGCGAGGAGATGCCCTCTTCCCTCTTCAAGATGATTAAAAAGACCAGTCAGGAACATCCCGGAAAGCTTGTCAGCGCCTATAAAGATAACGTGGCCTTTGTTGAAGGTCCGCAGATTGACCAGTTTGCTCCCGTCAATCCTGAAAAGCCTGACTTCTTTGAGGTGAAGCCCATTGAATCAGTGCTTTCGCTGAAAGCTGAAACCCATAACTTCCCGACTACCGTAGAACCCTTTAACGGAGCCGCCACCGGTTCAGGCGGTGAAATCCGTGACCGCCTTGGCGGAGGTAAAGCTTCACTCCCCCTGGCCGGTACAGCCGTCTATATGACTTCTTATCCGCGCCATGAAGGAGCCACGGAGCCTTGGGAATCAATGATGAATCCCCGAGTTTGGCTCTATCAGACTCCCGCTGAAATCCTCATCAAGGCCTCCAATGGCGCAAGTGACTTCGGCAATAAGTTCGGACAGCCCCTTATCTGCGGCTCGGTACTCACCTTCGAGCACTCTGAAAATGGACTGAACTATGCCTATGATAAGGTTATCATGCTTGCCGGAGGCGTTGGATTCGCTAACAAGCGTGATGCCCTCAAGGGTCATCCTACTGCCGGCGAGAAGGTTATCGTCATGGGCGGTGATAACTACCGCATCGGCATGGGCGGCGGCGCTGTAAGTTCCGTAGCTACCGGTCAATATGACAACAGCATTGAACTCAATGCCGTTCAGCGCGCAAACCCTGAAATGCAGAAGCGTGTGGCTAACGTGATTCGTGCCCTCGCTGAAAGTGATGAGAACCCCATCGTCTCCATCCATGACCATGGCGCCGGAGGCCATCTGAACGCCCTCAGTGAGCTGGTTGAGGAAACCGGTGGTAAAATCGAGATTGATGCCCTGCCCGTTGGCGACCCCACCCTCTCAGCCAAAGAAATCGTTGGCAACGAGAGCCAGGAGCGCATGGGTATGGTCATGAACGCCAAGGATATTGACCGCGTAAAGCAAATAGCTGACCGCGAACGCGCCCCGTTCTACGTAGTCGGTGAAACTACGGGCGATGACCGTTTTGTCTTTGAACAGGCCGACGGCGTGCGCCCCATTGACCTTGGAATGAAAGATATGTTCGGCTCATCTCCTAAAACCGTGATGACCGATAAGACCGTTGAGCGCCACTATGCTGATGTTGACCTCGACGTTGCCAAGATTCCTGATTATATTAACGGAGTCCTCGCCCTTGAAGCTGTCGGCTGTAAGGATTGGCTGACTAACAAGGTTGACCGTTCGGTGACCGGCAAGGTTGCCCGTCAGCAGTGTCAAGGTCCCGCTCAGATGCCGTTGAGCGACTGTGGCGCCGTAGCTCTTGACTTCACCGGAAAGAAAGGTATGGCCACGTCAATAGGCCATGCTCCCCAGGTTGCCCTTGTTGATTCTGCCAAGGGTTCCGTAATGGCAATTGCTGAAGCGCTGACCAATCTTGTCGGTGCTCCTCTGGCTGATGGTCTTGGCGGCGTATCCCTCTCTGCAAACTGGATGTGGCCCTGCCGAAATGAAGGCGAGGATGCCGCTCTCTATAAGGCCGTCAAAGCTGCCAGCGACTTTGCCTGCGCCATCGGAGTAAATATACCTACGGGTAAGGATTCCCTGAGCATGACTCAGAAGTATGGGGATGAAAAAGTTCTCGCCCCCGGCACTGTAATTATCTCCGCTGCCGCTGAAACGGGCGATGTCCGCAAGATTGTCAGCCCCGTAATCAGTCCGGAACCCTCCACCCTGATGCTCATTGACTTCTCATCATGTGAACGTCAGTTAGGCGGCTCTGCCCTGCTCCAGAGCCTTGGTGCCGTTGGTGGCGAAGCTCCCTCAGTGAGCGATCCTCAAAAATTCGTCAAGGCCTTTGATGCCGTTCAGCAGCTCGTCAAGATGGGCCTGATTACGGCTATCCATGATATCAGTGCCGGCGGTGCAATCACCTCTGTACTGGAAATGATGTTTGCCGCGCCTGAGCCGATTCATGTCAGCCTTGATAAAATCACTTCGGGCGACATCGTCAAGGTGCTCTTCTCTGAAAATCCCGGCGTGATTATCCAGGTGCGCCATTCTGACGAGGATGCCGTTGAGCGCGTGCTCTCCACCTGCGGAGTCGACGGTGACATTATCGCGATGGTCAACCCCGCAAATGAAAGCAAGCTGACGTTGCCGGCAGGACAGGAAAGTGTTTGTCTGAACCCCGCCGAACTGCTTAAGCGCTGGTATAAGCCCAGCCATCTCCTTGACCGCCTGCAAAGCGGTAAGGAATGTGCCGACAAGCGCGCCGAAAACTATGGCAAACAGCCCGTTAAATATAACTTTGCTGAAGGCTGGGATGGCTCGATGGCTTCACGCAACATCAGCTATTCTCACCCCAAAACCGGTATCAAAGCCGCCATTATCCGTGAAAAGGGAGTCAATGGCGACCGCGAGATGGCCTATTCGCTCTATCTTGCCGGCTTTGACGTGAAAGACGTCCATATGACTGACCTTATGAGCGGACGCGAGACCCTGGAAGACATTAACATGATAGTCTTCTGCGGCGGATTCTCTAACTCTGACGTCCTTGGCTCGGCTAAGGGATGGGCTTCCGGATTCCGCTGGAATGAAACCGCCCGTCAAACCCTTGAGAACTTCTATGCCCGCAAGGATACTCTCAGCCTGGGAGTTTGTAACGGTTGCCAGCTGATGATGGAATTAGACCTCTTGGGTCTCAACGACGGCTCGAAAATGGACCATAACATCAGCCATAAATTTGAATCAACCTTCCTGAGCATCGAGGTCCCTGAAAACCATAGCGTCATGTTCAGCTCTCTGGCCGGACGTTCTCTCGGTATCTGGGTGGCTCATGGCGAAGGACGCTTCTGCCTGACTAAACCGGAAAGCGACTATCATATTGCCGCCAAGTATTCTTACTCAACCTATCCCGGCAATCCTAACGGCTCTGACTTCAACGTTGCAGCCCTTAGCTCGGCCGATGGCCGTCATCTGGCAATTATGCCTCACCTTGAACGCGCAATCTTCCCCTGGCAGTGTGGCTACTATCCCGCAGACCATTCCGCCGACGAAGTAACTCCTTGGATTGACGCTTTTATCAATGCTCGCAAATGGATTGAAAACGTCAAGGCGTAACCCCTGGTTTTGGATTCCCTCGCTCTATTTGGCCGAGGGATTTCCAAATGCCGTGGTCGTAACCGTGGCCGTCGTTCTGCTTAAAAATTTAGGCATGGACAACGGCCGCGTGGCCTTTTTCACGTCCCTGCTCTATCTTCCCTGGGTGATTAAGCCCTTTTGGGCGCCTTTTGTTGATATGTTCTCAACCAAGCGGAAATGGATTGTTCTGATGCAGATGGCCATTTTTATTGGCTTGGGGGCCGTCAGCGGGGCTTTACACACTCCTTTTTGGCTCTCGATTACTTTGGGCGCATTATGGTGGGCGGCCTTATCATCGGCCACTCATGATATCGCTGCCGACGGCTTTTATATGCTCGCACTCAATGAGCAGCAGCAGGCCTTCTATGTTGGCATCCGCTCCACTTTTTATCGCGCGGCTAATATGCTCGCTTCCGGCGGTGTCGTCTGGCTGGCCGGACGGCTTATCAGCGGAGGCAATGACCCCTCCGCCGCCTGGTCACTGATGTTTGCCGCAATGGCCCTGCTCTTCCTCATCTTTGCTCTCTGGCACTGGATGATATTGCCCGTCCCGGAATCTGATGTCGCCAATAAAGCAAACGGAGCCCGGGAAATCCTTGGCGATTTTGTCAACACTTTCGTGACCTTTTTCCGCAAGCCGGGAATTGGAGTCGCAATGGCTTTCATGCTTCTTTATCGCCTACCGGAAGCAATTTTGGGTAAGATGGTTCAGCCCTTTCTGCTCGATAAGACAATTGACGGCGGCCTGCAGCTGACCACAGAGCAGGTTGGACTGGCCAATGGCACATTCGGAGTTGCCGGAATAGTCCTCGGCGGCATCGTCGGCGGCATTGTAATGTCGCGCTTTGGCCTGCGTAAATGCTTGTGGCCAATGGCGCTGATGCTGACCCTCCCAAGCGGCTTTTACTGTTACCTGGCTTTTGCCCTTCCCTCTGACATGACCCTTATCTGCTCGGGGATTGTCCTCGAACAGTTTGGCTACGGCTTCGGTTTCACTGCCTACATGATGTACATGATGATGTTTTGTGAAGGCAGCGAATACACTACTTCCCATTATGCCTTTTGCACCGGATTGATGGCCCTCGGCCTGATGCTCCCCGCAATGGCCTCCGGATGGATTCAGCAGGCCATCGGTTATCAAGACTTTTTCTCTTTGGTGATGATTCTGTGTGTGGTCACATTCATTGTGACCGCCATCGCATATAAAAATATGAAAAGATGATTTATAAGTATGACTATCTCGTAATCGGCTCCGGTATTGCCGGAATGAGTTTCGCTCTGAAAGTGGCCGATAATGCTAAAGTGGCAATCATTTGCAAATCAACTCTCGATGAAGCAAATACGGCGCTTGCGCAAGGAGGAGTTGCCTCGGTGACTAACCTCGAGGTTGACAATTTTGAAAAACATATTGAGGATACGATGATTGCCGGCGACTGGCTCAGCAAGCCTGAGGCCGTCAAGAAGGTGGTTGAAAACGCTCCCGCCCAAATCAGGGAACTGCTTAAATGGGGCGTTGGCTTTGACCGCAAGGAAGATGGCGAATTTGACCTCCACCGTGAAGGCGGACATAGCGAATTCCGTATTCTTCATCATGCCGATAATACCGGATATGAAATCCAGCAGCGCCTGATTGAACAAGTCCGCAAGCACCCTAACATTGACATCTTCGAACATCATTTCGCCATTGAAATCATTACCCAGCATCATCTGGGAAAGATTGTAACCCGCAGGACTCAAGACATCACCTGCTATGGAGCCTACGTCCTTGACGAAGAAAATGACCGCGTTGACAAGTTCTTGAGCAAAATCACCGTCATGGCTACCGGAGGGGTCGGCGCCGTCTATCAAACCACTACCAATCCGCTCGTGGCCACCGGTGATGGAATCGCAATGGTCTATCGCGCCAAAGGTACGGTCAAAGACATGGAATTTATTCAATTCCACCCTACTGCGCTCTATAATCCCGGTGACCGCCCCAATTTCCTCATTACCGAGGCCATGAGAGGTTACGGGGCCGTGTTGCGTAATCTCAAGGGCGAGGAGTTCATGCAGAAGTATGACCCCAGACTTTCATTGGCGCCGCGTGATATCGTTGCGCGGGCAATTGACTCGGAGATGAAGCAGAACGGTGATGACCACGTATATCTCGACGTTACTCATAAAGACCCCGAAGAGACCAAGAAGCACTTCCCCAATATCTATGCTCATTGCCTCGGACTCGGAATCGACATCACCAAGGATTACATTCCCGTAGCCCCGGCCGCCCATTATCTCTGCGGCGGAATTGAAGTTGACGAAAACGGCGAATCGTCAATCAGCAGGCTCTATGCCGTTGGCGAATGTAGTTGCACCGGGCTGCATGGAGGCAACCGCCTGGCCTCGAACTCCCTGATTGAGGCCGTGGTCTATGCCGATGCCGCAGCTAATCATGCACGCCTCCAGTTGCCCCATCTTAGCTTCCGCGACGATGTCCCTGACTGGAACGATGACGGTACGCAACACCCTGAGGAGATGGTCCTGATTACTCAAAGTATCAAGGAAGTAAACCAAATCATGGCAACTTACGTTGGTATAGTAAGAAGTAACCTGCGACTTGACCGTGCCTGGAATCGCCTTGACATCCTTTATGAGGAAACCGAGAAACTTTTCAAGAGTTCGCGCGCCTCGCGTGCAATCTGCGAGCTCAGAAACATTATCAATGTCGGATATCTGATTATGCGTCAGGCTAAGGAGCGGAAAGAATCGCGCGGGTTGCACTACACGATTGACTATCCGCCTAAAAAATGAATCGACTGACCGTTATATATCTGACTATCATCTGCGCTGCGCTCTCCTCGCTTGCAACCATAGCGCAGGAAAGAGAGCTCGCCGTCAAACCCCGTTATGTACAGGAGCAATTCATCGACATTGACGAACTGACCGGCGACACTCTCTTTCACGTGATTCTCAAACCTATAACGGTTTTCCCCGAACTGAAATTTAAGAATAAAAAACAGGAGGAATATTACTGGCGAACCGTTCGCGACGTCAAAAAGGCGCTCCCTTATGCCAAGCTGATTTGCCGGACTCTGACCGAGACATATGAGTATATTGAAACTCTTCCGGACACCAAGGCCCGTGAAAAGCATCTCAACGAAATGGAGAAAGCAGTGTTCGAGCAATACAAGCCGGACCTGAAAAAATTCACCCGCAGCCAGGCAAGAGTGCTCGTCAAGTTGATTCAACGTGAAACGAACCAGAGCAGCTATGATATTATCAAGGCTTTCTTAGGGTCGTTCCGTGCCGGATTCTGGCAAGCTTTCGGCAAGATGTTCGGAGTGAGTCTCAAGGGGCAGTATAATCCTCAGAAAGATGAAAACGACGCAATCATTGAACGCATTTGCATTGAAGTTGAACAAGGAACATTATAAACAGATAATCAAGCTTGGGCTCCCAATCATAGCCGCCCAGGCCGGAATGATTATCGTTGCTTTTGCTGATAATATAATGGTTGGCCAATACTCTACGGAGGCATTGGCCTCAGCCTCTTTCGTCAATAACGTATTCAATATGGCCATCATGGCCTGCCTGGGATTCACTTACGGCTTGACTCCCCTTGTCGGCGCTCTGTTCAGCACCGGAAAACTCCGCAAGATTGGCGAGCTGATGAGAAACGGACTGGTGCTCAATCTGTTCTATTCGCTGCTGATTGTGGGCCTGATGTCTGTACTCTATGTCAATCTTCATCAGATTGGCCAGCCGGAGGAACTCCTGCCGCTCATTCGCCCCTATTTTCTCCTGGCTCTTGCCGGAATTGTCCCTATTTCAATCTATAACGCGATGGGACAGGCCGCTTATGGGATGAAGAATACGGGAGTGCCAATGTGGATTGTCCTCTTTGCCAATGTTCTTAACATCTTTGGAAACTGGCTGCTGATTTACGGCAACTGGGGATTCCCGGAATTGGGTTTGACCGGAGCCGGAATTTCCACTTTCATATCCCGGTTACTTTGCCCGATTTTATTGGCGATATATTTCATTACCGCGAAAAAATATGATGAGGTTTATCGCGGTGTTATCCAATCAAAAGTAAGCCGTCCCATTCTGCGAAAAATCGGATTTACCTCCTTCCCCGTGTCGATGCAGCTGCTGTTTGAAACGGCGGCCTTCTCCGGCGCCGCTGTTATGGCCGGATGGCTCGGCAAAGTTGAATTGGCTGCTTTTCAGGTAATGGTGACTGTCGGCTCGCTCGGATTCTGCTTCTATTACAGCATGGGGTCCGCAACCTCCGTACTTGTGGCCAACGCCGCCGGTCAGGGAAATCGGAGGGAAATGAGGCGAATCGGCTTTGCCGGCTATCATCTTATTCTCGTCATGGCACTTGCTGCGTCCCTGGCCTTCATCTTCGGCGGAAGAACCCTCATTGGGCTGTTTACTCATGACCCCCTTGTTATCGCCATGTGTTTGAGCCTCATCCCTCCTATGGTTGTCTATCAATTAGGCGATGCTACTCAGGTCAATTTCGCAAACTCGCTTCGAGGCACTTCAAAAGTAACTTCAATGCTCTGGATTGCCCTCATTAGCTATATCATTGTCGGACTGCCGACAACTTTCCTCCTTCGCCAATCCATTCAATCGATTTTCTATTCATTTTCGGCCTCTTTATTCTTAGCTGCCGGATTGTTCTTATATTTCTTTCTGAAAAATACTCGTGAAAAAAAGTAACTATATTCCATTGTTGATGACGGGCTCCCTGCTGATGGCTGCGTGTGCAAGCATCGGCCGCCCGGAAGGCGGACCCCGTGATGTTGAGCCGCCCGTGTTTACTCATTCGTCGCCCGCTCCCGGAGCAAAAAACGTTAAGTCAAAGATTATTAATCTGTCATTTAACGAGAATATTCAGCTGAGTGATCCCGGAACCAAAGTGGCTATTTCGCCGGCCCAGACTCAGCAGCCCTCAATCAGTGCTAACGGCAGAAACATTCGCATCGAACTCAAGGACTCGCTGATTCCTAACACAACTTATACCATTGACTTTACTGATGCCATCTCTGACCTCAACGAGGGTAATCCGATGGACGGTTTCAGTTATGCTTTCTCAACGGGTGATAATATTGACTCACTGATGATTTCCGGAATGGTGCTTCAAGCCTCTAATCTTGAACCCGCCCAGGGAATGTTAGTCGGCGTTTATGCAACTGATGCCGATTCCGCTATTACTTCACTGAGATTTGACCGCATCACCCGCACCAATCAATACGGTCAATTCTCCGTGCGCAACCTGGCCCCCGGCACTTATCAGCTTTTTGCCGTTAATGACGTTAACCGTGACTATCATTGGGATCGCTCCGAGGATATCGCCTTCTTCGGTGAGCCGATAACTCCGTCCGCTTCGCGTAAAGTACTGACTGACACTCTCAAAACTCAGGGAGGAATGGACTCGATTGTTAGCAGGGAAGTTACGGAATTTCTCCCTAATGATTTGTTACTCAGTTGGTTTAATGAGAATTACAAACCTCAATATCTGAAGGATTACAATCGCACTGATCGCCGCGTCATTGCCTTGGAAATGAACGGCCCGGTTGATTCACTGCCTGAGCTGACGATTGTCGGCATCGGCTCTCAGGCGGTTAACCGCCCGCTGATGGAATCCGCAATTTTAAGCCGTTCAGTCAAGGGTGACACTCTGCAATACTGGCTGACCGATAGCGCCCTTGTGGCCGCTGATTCACTGCTGATTCGGACCACTTATCGCCGAGTTGATTCATTGGAAAACATTGTTTGGCATACTGACACTCTGAAATTCAACGTCAAAGGAAGTCGCGGCAAAAAGGCCGCACCCGCGAAAAAGCCCCAGACACTGCAGGAAAAAATTGACTCCATTCTCGCCATCAGCGATACTATTCCGATTGACACTTTCCGCTTGATGCAGCCGTCCGTGTTCCTTAACATCAACGCATCTACCACCACTCAGGACGTCAATCGCCCGTTCCTTTTTTCAATCGAGCGACCTTATGAGTCAATCAATCTTGAAGGAATACGCCTTGAAATGATGCCTGACACCCTCTGGCTCCCGGTTGAGGGCGCGCCCCCCCCCGTTGATGCCGATTCTACATGGCGAAAGAATTTCAAGCTGGACTTCAACTGGACGCCCGGAATGAGATATCGCCTAACCGTTGATTCTATGGCTGTCAATGACCCGTATGGCGTTTATAACCGCACGTCGGAAATGGAATTTAAGGTGCGCGACCTGGAGGAATATTCTAATGTCCTGTTCAATATTACCGGACTGCCGGACGGCGCGCAAGCCTATGTAGAAATCCTTTCTACCAGCGACTTACCCGTTGCCAAGGCTCCCGTAAATGGCAGTCAGGCCAATGTTCGCTTCCTCCTGCCCGCAACTTATTATGCCCGCCTGTTCATTGATTCTGACGGTAATGGCGAATATACTGAGGGCTCTCTGACTGAACAGCGGCAGCCCGAGGAAGTCTACTATTTCTCCAAGAAATTAGCTCTGAAAAAGAACTGGGACCGCACTGAAACCTGGGACCTCCAGCTCCTGCCTGTCGACGCGCAGAAGCCTGACGACATCAAGAAAAACAAGCCGAAACCGAAGCCCGGCGAAGAACCCGAGCAGACGACCGACGATGATGAGGAAGAGGACGAATTCATTGGCAACTTCGGCCAAAACAACAATAATAAAAACAGAAACAGAAATTCTTTAAGACGATGATAGCATTTGATTATTGCACACCGACGGAGTATGTCTTCGGCCCGGATACGGAGACCCGTGCCGGCGAATTATCAAAAGAAAAACTCGGCAATCGGTTGCTGATTGTCTATGGTGGAGGCTCGGCTGAGCGCTCCGGTCTATTAGGGCGAGTACGCCGCTCCCTGACTGACGCCGGAATCCAATTTAAGGAACTCGGAGGGGTCAAACCTAACCCGACTGACGATCTGGTCTACCAGGGAATTGAGCTTTGTCGGCGCGAAGACCTCAATGCGGTGCTTGCCGTTGGCGGAGGCTCGGCTATCGACACTGCCAAGGCTATTGCCGGCGGTGTGCCCTATGAAGGCGACTTCTGGGACTTCTGGGCCGGAAAAGCCGTGATGGACAAGGCTCTCCCCGTCGGAGTTATTCTGACCATAGCCGCGGCCGGAAGCGAAGGAAGTGGCAACTCCGTGATTACGAAAATTGACGGCGAAATCAAAATCTCACTGCGCACAAACGTTTTGCGCCCCAAATTCGCCATCATGAATCCGAAGTTGACCGAAACTCTCCCGGAGTATCAAACCGCCTGCGGCATTACGGACATGATGGCCCACATCATGGAACGCTATTTTTCAAACACTCCGGATTGTGAGGTTACTGACCGCCTTTGTGAAGGACTGCTGACGGCAATCATCAATGAAGCGCCTAAGGTCATGGCCGACCCGGAAAATTATCAGGCGCGCGCCAACATCATGTGGGCCGGAACTTTGGCCCATAACGGCATTTGCGGATGCGGACGTCAGGAAGAATGGACCTGCCATGCAATGGAGCATGAAATTTCAGCGCTCTATGGCGTTGCCCATGGTGCCGGGCTGGCCGTGGTTTTCCCGGCATGGATGGAATATGTCAGCCAATATAATTCCGACAAGATTATTCAATTCGGCCGCCGAATTTTCGGAGTTGATTCCGCTCCGGAAGCAATTGCCGAGTTGCGCCGATTCTACTCCTCAATCGGAATGCCGCTAACAATGAAAGAGCTTGGAATCAGCAGTCCTGACATCGAACTGATGAACACCAAGCTCCATCGGGCCAAGGGCGCCGTCATTGGCAACTATGTGCCCTTAGACGGCACTGCTACCGCTAAGATTTACGAATTAATGAGTTTATCGTAAATCTTCAGACATGCCCAGGCATCCAAGGCCGCATAACGCTGCTGAGCCTCGGTTAATTCCGTGGCCTCCCAGTTTGTGAGCCGCTGAGCTTTTGATATACGCTTTCCAAAGAGGAGAGCGTATATTTTTGTCAGGCTCGCCTCGCCGATGCCCCGGGTCTTGACCAGTTTTTGCAGCTCTATGAACCCCTTGGGCTGAACCGGAGCCAGACGGTTCAGGGCGGTAAAGTCATCCTTGGTCGACAGCCCGATTTTCTTTACTGATTCGCTTTCAAGAAACTCCTTCATCAGCGGAAAAAGTCCCAGCTGATTCAGACGGATTAGAAAACACGTGTCAGGAGTGGAAAGCTGAATGAGCGCAACTTTGTGGACCTGGCCTTTCTTAAATGATGGGCGAGTCTCCGTATCAAACCCGACTATGGGCTGGTCAAGCAGAAAGCGCATAGCCTTTTCAGCCATGCTTTCTGATTGAACTAAAACTATGCGCCCTTTGAATTGCTCGGCCGAGAGGGCCGCGAGTTCTTCTTTAGATATTGTTTTGAGTAACTGATCCTGTTCCATTATATCTCATTATAGTCATGCCGTCACGTATCGGCAAAATTACCGGAGAAAACTCCTCCGAATGTTCGCTGACATAGTCATTAAACTCTCTGATGCCCTCGGTTTGTCCATCTTTGAGCCTCGGGTCAGTAACTTTGCCATCCCAGAGAGTGTTATCGGCAAGAATGATTGCTCCGGGTTTCAGATTAGGGATTAAAAGCTGAAGATAACGCAAGTATTCCCTCTTATTGGCGTCGATAAAAATCAGGTCCCACTGCTCATGAAGTTTCTGAATCAGCTCTGAAGCATCGCCGATATGGAGCTTAATCCGCCCGTCATTAGCGGCAAAGAGCTCTCGGAGCTGAGTCTCATCTTCATCATTATGTTCAATGGTGTGAAGTTCGCCGTCTGCAGTCAAGCCCTCGGCCAGACAGAGCGCCGAATAGCCGGTAAAAGTGCCCAATTCAAGGATTCTGCGCGGCCTGACCATATGGCTGATCATTGAAAGGAGCCGACCCTGCAGATGACCGGAACATTGGCGGGAATAGAGATGATAAAGTTGCGTCCGGCGGTTTAACAGACGCAGATGTTCCGGCTCCGGTTCAATGTGGGCTAAAATGTATTCTTCCAGTTCGGAATTCACGAGTGTATGAGGGCCTCCACTCCCAGTCGATAGCTGTCGAGCCCGAATCCGGCAATCACGCCGCGGCAAACAGGGCTGATTTTTGAGTCCCTGCGGAAGGGTTCGCGCGAGTGGACATTTGAAATGTGGACCTCGACAACCGGAAGCTCAATGGCCGAAATGGCATCAGCAATTGCTATCGAAGTATGGGTATACGCTCCGGCATTGAGCACAATTCCGGCGTAGGTCCGGTCAAAACCAACCTCATGAAGCTTATCGATAATCGCCCCTTCATGATTGCTCTGGAAATACTCAATCTCATAGAGCTGACGAAGTTGCTCCAGGCAAGTTTCCATGGTTTGTGACCCATAGATTCCCGGTTCGCGACGGCCCAGAAGGTTCAGATTCGGGCCATTGATAATCAATACTTTATTCATAACAGAGAGATTATTTGCTGTTTGAGCTGATGAGCATCAGTAGCGGTGATGACGGGTAACCCCGCGTTCTTAAATTCATGGTAAACGAGCTTTTCCTGAGGGTTCTCTGAGGTGACGATTCCGGCCACGCATCCGTTCATTTCCGAGTAAACATCTTCCTGCTCGCCCCTCCAGTCAATTCTGCCGCGAAGTTCAGGAGTCTTGGATAGTTTCAGTAGCGGCGAAACAATCTTTGCCTCACCTTCTCCGACAACCTTCAATCCGACCTCCGGAATTTCCTTGAGCACCTCCAAGAGAGTGCGCAGACCGCAATGTTTGGTTATATACCCAATCCAAATCAGGGAGTTACCCTGTTTAACGGGTTTAACCTCCGGAAGAAAAATCTTATCGGATAAATCCTTGATTTCCACTTGAGGCATCTTGGCCAGAGATATGGCCTGACGCATTTTCGGAATGAGAGCCGATGAGTAGATGACCACCTCATCTGGATTCGTCAGCCGGAGCAGACGGCTCAATCTGAGCGCTCCGAAGAGCCCGCTCATGTTCAGCCGTCTGACATCACTTATGCCCGCCCGGTTCAGCCGCCGTTCAAGGTCTTCATTGCCCTCGGTGACGACGATTCCTCCGGCTTTTAATGCAGAGTTAAGCGCGGAAGTGGCATCGCCACTCCAGCGCTTTCCTGCAAAACAATGTAGCTGTTTGGTAATCATTTCAGTAAGTCCGGACGTAACCGTTGAGTGCGTTCCAGGGCCATCTCCTGACGCCATTCCGCAATTTTAGCCTCATGGCCGGAAAGGAGTATTTCAGGAACTTTCCATCCGTTATAATCCGCCGGACGAGTATAAACCGGCGGAGCCAGTAGATTATCCTGAAACGAATCGCTCAGGGCGCTCTGCTCGTCGCCGAGAACTCCCGGAATCAGTCTGACCATAGCGTCAGCAATGACGATAGCGGGAATCTCGCCCCCGGTCAATACATAGTCGCCAATGGATATTTCCTTAGTAATCAGATGCTCGCGAATGCGCCAGTCTACTCCTTTGTAGTGACCGCAGAGAATGATGACGTTATCCAGCAGCGACAGTGAATTGGCCATGGGCTGAGTCAGCAGGTCGCCGTCGGGCGACGTGAAAATCACTTCATCATAATTCCGCTCGGCTTTGAGGGCAGCGATGCATCGGTCAACAGGTTCAACCTGTATAACCATGCCGGCCTCTCCGCCAAAGGGATAATCATCCACTTTCCTGTGTTTGTTAGTGGTGTAATCCCTCAGATTATGAACGTGGAATTCAGCCAGACCCTTGGTTTGCGCACGCTTGAGAATGGAGCAGCTCAGGGGCGACTCCAGCATCTCAGGCAGTACGGTCAGAATGTCAATTCTCATCAGTCGATGTTAAACGCTTTCTTAACTTCGTCAACCATGTCAAGTTTCTCCCAACCGAAGAGTTCCACCTCTACGGTGCGGTCACCCATATAGCGAGACTTGAATGTGCGGTTTACTTTTTCAGGCTGACGGCCGAAATGGCCATACGAGGCAGTTGCCTGATAGATGGGTTTACGCAGACCGAAGCGCTTCTCAATTGCGTAAGGAGTCATATTGAAAATTCCCTTGACAATTTCAGAGATTTCCGCATCGGTCTTGTTGACTTTGGCAGTTCCGTAAGTATTGACATTGATACTTACGGGCTGAGCAACACCAATTGCGTAAGCAACCTGAACGAGGGCTTCGTCAGCAACTCCGGCGGCTACGAGATTCTTGGCTATATGGCGTGCAGCATAAGCGGCTGAGCGGTCAACCTTCGAGGGGTCTTTTCCGGAAAATGCGCCGCCACCATGCGCGCCTCGGCCGCCATATGTGTCAACGATGATTTTGCGGCCGGTGAGACCCGTGTCGCCATGTGGGCCACCGATAACGAATTTGCCGGTGGGGTTAACATGAACTTTCACCGGATTATAAAGCGCACGCACCTCCTCAGGGAGCTTGGCCAATACGCGGGGAATGACAATGTTATTTACGTCGTCTTCAATCTGCTGGCGCATGGCTTCGTCATCGTCCATGAACTCGTCATGCTGAGTAGATACAACAACCGTGTGGATGCGTACGGGCTTGCGGGTATCGCCGTCATATTCAACCGTTACCTGGCTCTTTGAGTCCGGGCGAAGATAGGTCATTTCCTTCCCTTCACGGCGAATATCGCTGAGTTCCTTAAGAATCATATGAGAGAGCTCAAGAGTCAGGGGCATCAGGTTTGCAGTTTCGTTGACTGCATAGCCGAACATCATGCCCTGGTCACCGGCTCCTTGATTTTCGGGGTCTTCACGTTCAACTCCGCGGTTGATGTCGCGGCTCTGTTCATGGATGGCGGAGAGAAGTCCGCATGATTCCGCTTCAAATTTGAGTTCGCTGTCGTTATAGCCAATTTCGCTGATTACGTTGCGAACAACCTCATGAAGGTCAACATAAGCGTCGCTCTTCACTTCGCCGGCAACTACGACCTGACCGGTCGTCACCAGGGTCTCACATGCAACTTTACTCTCGGGATCATAGGCCAACAGATGGTCCAGGATCGCGTCTGAAATCTGGTCAGCAACCTTATCGGGATGTCCCTCAGATACTGACTCACTTGTAAACAAGTAGTTCATAAGCAATTAAAATTTTAGCATTTTTTATTATGGTGGTTGCAAGCAGACAAATTTGTCCACCTCTTTTTTTGTTTTTTCTTCTTTACGGTCTGACTTCGTAAGCCGGAATGTCTCTCAGCTCTATTTCAAAGCGCAACACGGAATAAGGCAAAATAGCCCCGATTGATGATGTACCGTAGCCTGACTCATAAGGAACGAGCACTTCAACCGTGTCGCCCACCTTCATGTTCTCCATGGCTATAACCCATCCGGGAATCAGACTCTTCAGATTCATGGTCACTACGCTGTCTGTTGCCAGATAAGAGGAATCAAACGGAGTGCCGTCATAGAGCCATCCCTTATACTTGACGGAGACGCTCGAAGTGTAGAGCGGAGTCAGGTTCTCCTCAGTCTTGCTGCGGTCATTGAGCCAGCGCATCCTGACGTTCAGGTCCTGATTCCATTCCGGGACGAACTTCTGATACCGGCCCGTCTGGATTTGCTCCTCAAGCCAGTTGTCGTTGGCTTCACGCCAGTCCTGATAGTCATTCCATAATTTCTCGTCTTCACTCAGACAGGAGACAAAAGCCGGAGCAAGAATGATTCCGAGCAAATATGTAAGTGATTTCTTCATATTTCTTTATCAGAATTTTACTGTCGGGGCTACTTCTGCACCCTCAGCTGCTGAAAAATAGGGCTTCTTCCGGAAGCCGAAAAATCCGGCGAAAATATTGTTCGGGAATGTGGCAATCTCGGTGTTATACTCCCTCGCTATATCATTATACTCCGTGCGAGCATATTGAATCCGGTTTTCAGTTCCGGTATACTCATCCTGAAATTTAAGGAAGTTTTCATTGGCCTTGAGTTCCGGATAAGCCTCCGATACGGCTAAGAGAGACTTCATGGCGCCGGAGAGTTGATTCTGAGCCTGAGTATATTGCTTGAGGCTTTCCTCTGAGAGCGAATCAACGTTGAGGGTGATTGACCCTACCTTGGCGCGCGCCTCGGTGACCGCCTGCAGAGTGGTGCTTTCATGCGTAGCATAGCCCTTAACGGTTTCAACGAGGTTAGGAATCAGTTCGGCGCGACGCTGATACTGAGTCTCGACATTGCTCCAGGCGCTTTCTACTTCGTTCTGCAGGGAAATCATGGAATTGTACTTGCTACATCCCGTGCCACACAAGAGGCCGAAAAGAGCAAGTACAATGATGATGACAACGTAAAGAGTATTCTTCATCCTTTTATTTAAGTTTGCGAAGCAATGAGTTGATGCTTACGCTATTATGGATAAGCTTATGGAGGTCATCAATGCTAACGCGTGACTGCTGCATCGAGTCGCGTTCACGGAGAGTGACGGTGTTATCCTCCAGGGTCTGATGGTCAACGGTGATGCAGAAGGGAGTGCCGATTGCATCCTGGCGGCGATAACGCTTGCCAATGGAGTCCTTCTCATCATAATGAGTTGAGAAATCAAACTTCAGGTCATCAACAATCTCGCGAGCCTTTTCAGGCAGTCCGTCCTTCTTGACCAGAGGCATTACGGCACACTTGACCGGAGCCAACGGCGCGGGCAGATGAAGAACTACTCGCTTATCGCCGCCTTCAAGCTGCTGCTCTTCATAGCTCGAGCAAAGAACTGAAAGGAACATGCGGTCAACGCCGATTGACGTTTCAATTACATAAGGAGTATAGCTCTCATTGAGCTCGGGATCAAAGTATTTGATGTTTTTGCCGGAGTACTTTTCATGCTGACTCAGGTCAAAGTTAGTGCGGCTGTGAATACCTTCCACTTCCTTGAAACCGAAGGGCATACGGAATTCAATATCAGTTGCGGCATTGGCATAGTGAGCCAACTTTTCATGGTCGTGATAGCGATACTTATCGTCGCCGAGACCCAGGGCCTTGTGCCATTTCAGACGGAATTCCTTCCAGTTTTGGAACCATTCCAGTTCAGTGCCGGGGCGTACGAAGAATTGCATTTCCATCTGCTCGAATTCGCGCATACGGAAAATGAACTGACGGGCAACGATTTCATTACGGAAAGCCTTACCGATTTGGGCAATACCGAAGGGAATACGCATGCGGCCGGTCTTCTGCACATTAAGGAAGTTGACGAAGATGCCCTGAGCCGTTTCCGGACGGAGATAGACGGTCATGGCGCCATCAGCCGTTGAGCCCATCTCGGTGCGGAACATGAGGTTAAACTGGCGAACTTCAGTCCAGTTGCGGGTACCGCTGATAGGACATACGATTTCGCGGTCAATGATGATTTGACGGAGCTCCTCAAGGTTGCTGTCGTTCATGGCCTGAGAGAAACGTTCATGGAGAGCGTCACGTTCAGCCTTGATGTCCAGGATTCGCTGATTGGTTTCGCGGAAAAGGGCTTCATCAAATGAGTCACCGAAGCGCTTGCGGGCCTTGGCCACTTCTTTTTCAATCTTGTCGTCGAGCTTGGCAATGTCTTCTTCAATCAGGACGTCAGCGCGATAACGCTTCTTGCTGTCACGATTGTCAATCAGGGGGTCATTGAACGCGTCAACGTGGCCCGAGGCCTTCCAGATGGTGGGGTGCATGAAAATCGCAGAGTCGATGCCTACGATGTTTTCATGAAGCAGCGTCATAGCGTCCCACCAGTAACGCTTGATGTTATTTTTCAGTTCTACGCCGTTTTGACCATAGTCATATACGGCAGAGAGGCCGTCATAGATCTCACTTGAGGGGAACACGAAGCCGTATTCCTTGGCGTGGGAAACGATTTTCTTAAATACGTCGTCTTGTTGTGCCATATGAAAGATTGGTAAAGTTTTTTTAATTCAGACTGCAAATTTACGCATAATTTTCATAAAAACCGCAAAATCCGCTTTTTTTTTGAAAAATCGTGAAATTTCGCCCCGAAAAGTTGCCTCTTCAATTTAAAATAACTAACTTTGCCGATAAATTAAATCAAAATTCACTCAATTAATCATCACAAACAAACCCAACATTCTTTATCATGTGGTTATTTAACTCGTCCATAGGCAAGAAATTCGTCATGGCTTTGACCGGAGCTTGCCTTGTCTTGTTTGTTACGTTTCACGTGTTGATGAATGCAGTGGCAATCTGTTGGCCCGACGCATATAATAAGGTGTGTCTTTTCCTCGGCGCCAACTGGTATGCCCTGGTGGCCTCTATGGGCCTCGGATTGCTCTTCGTAATCCACATCATCTACGCGTTAGTTCTCACCATCCAGAACCGCAAGGCTCGCGGCAATGACCGTTATGCGGTCAGCGTGCGCCCCAAGTCGGTTGAATGGTCGTCACAAAACATGCTCGTCCTCGGCATCGTTGTGCTCGCCTTCCTCGGCGTTCACCTCGTGCAGTTCTGGGCTCGCATGCAGGCTCAGGAAGTCATGGGCTCGCTCTACACCTATGAAGGCGTTGAGATTCCCGCCGCTGCCGGAACGCTCTTCCTTCAGATTGCCTTCCAGAGCTGGTGGACCCCGGTGGTTTACATCATCGGTTTCATCGCCCTCTGGTTCCATATGAACCATGGCTTCTGGTCAATGTGGCAGAGCTGCGGCTGGAACAACCAGATCTGGCTCCCCCGCCTCAAGACCATCGCTTGCTGGTGGACCTCCATCGTTGTCGGCCTCTTCACCATCCAGGCTATCGTCTTCACCGTTCGCGCTCAGCAGAACTATTATCTGACCAACTCTGACCTCCAGGCTCAGTATCAGGAAATGATCAACGAACACCTTGAAGGCGTCCTGGCTCCCTACAATAGCCAGATGAGTGACCTCTACAACCAGTATCAGGAAGCTCAGCAGAAAGGCGACTTCGCTCAAATCGGTCAAATCCAGCAGGAAGCTCAGAAAATCCAGGAAGAAATGCAGGAAATTCAAGTGGCTGCCGCTCAGAACTATCGCAACCTCATTGACCTCGCTACCGTGAAACCCGCTGAAGAGCCTACTGCTCCCGCCCTCCCTATTGAACAATAATCAACCCACTTGACTCAACAAATATGGAACTTGTTAAAACTCCTGACGGCCTGGTAATCCCTGCCGCCGATTCTAAAATCCCCGAAGGTCCTGTTGCTGAAAAGTGGACCAACTATAAGGATCACCAGAAGCTGGTCAACCCCGCTAACAAGCGTAAACTGACCGTAATCGTCGTTGGTACCGGTCTGGCCGGCGCTTCTGCCGCCTCAACCCTCGGCGAAATGGGATTCAACGTCCTCAACTTCTGCATCCAGGACTCTCCCCGTCGCGCCCACTCTATCGCAGCTCAGGGCGGTATCAACGCCGCCAAGAACTATCAGAACGATGGTGACTCCGTTTACCGTCTGTTCTACGACACTGTTAAGGGCGGCGACTATCGCGCTCGTGAAGCTAACGTTTACCGTCTGGCTGAAGTGTCAAACAATATTATTGACCAGTGCGTGGCTCAGTGTGTGCCCTTCGCCCGCGAATATGGCGGCCTCCTTGCCAACCGTTCATTCGGCGGCGCTCAGGTTAGCCGTACTTTCTATGCCAAGGGTCAGACCGGTCAGCAGCTCCTGCTCGGCGCTTACTCTTCACTCAACCGCCAGATTGAACTCGGCAAGGTCAAGAGCTTCAACCGCTATGAGATGCACGACGTGGTTATGGTTGACGGTCGCGCTCGCGGCATCATCGCCAAGAACCTCGTTACCGGCGAATTCGAACGCTTCGCCGCTCATGCAGTTGTTCTCGCTACCGGTGGCTATGGCAATACTTACTTCCTCTCCACCAACGCCATGAGCTGTAACTGCTCTGCCGCAGTGGCCGCTTACCGCAGGGGCGCTTACTTCGCTAACCCCGCATTCGTGCAGATTCACCCCACCTGTATTCCCGTTCACGGTGACAAGCAGTCAAAACTCACCCTCATGTCAGAATCTCTGCGTAACGACGGTCGCATCTGGGTGCCCAAAGACCTTGAAACCGCCAAGAAACTCCAGAAGGGTGAAATCAAGGGTAGCGACGTCCCTGAAGAAGAACGTGACTACTACCTCGAACGCCGCTATCCCGCCTTCGGTAACCTCGTTCCCCGTGACGTGGCCTCTCGTGCCGCAAAGGAACGCTGCGACAAGGGCTTTGGCGTGAACAACACCGGCCTCGCCGTATTCCTTGACTTCTCTGAAGCCATCAACCGCCTCGGCATTGACACCGTGCGTCAGCGCTATGGTAACCTCTTCGATATGTATGAGGAAATCACCGACGTTAACCCCGGCGAACTCGGCAACAAGATTGGCGATACCTGTTACTATAACCCGATGATGATCTTCCCCGCTATCCACTACACCATGGGTGGCCTCTGGGTTGACTATGAACTGCAAACCTCTCTGAAGGGCCTCTTCGCAATCGGTGAATGTAACTTCTCTGACCATGGCGCTAACCGCCTCGGTGCTTCCGCTCTGATGCAGGGTCTGGCCGACGGATACTTCGTCCTCCCCTACACTATTCAGAACTACCTGAGCGATCAGATTTCCGTTCCCTGCCCCTCTACTTCTCTGCCTGAATTTGACGAAGCTGAATCTCAGTGTCGCCAGCGCCAGCAGAATCTCCTTAAGATTCAGGGCAACCATTCCGTTGACTCCATCCATAAGGAACTGGGCCACGTAATGTGGGAATACGTCGGCATGGCCCGCACAAAGGAAAGCCTTGAAACCGCCCTCACCAAACTTAAGGAAATCCGCAAGACCTTCGAAACGGACCTCTACGTTCCCGGCTCGGCTGAAGGCTACAACAACGAACTCGACAAGGCATTCCGTCTGCGTGACTTCATCACTATGGGTGAGCTGATTGCCTACGATGCTCTCAACCGTAACGAATCCTGTGGCGGACACTTCCGTGAAGAATATCAAACCGAGGAAGGAGAAGCCAAGCGCGACGATGAAAACTTCTTCTACGTTGCTTGCTGGGACTATCAGGGCAGCGATGAAAAGGCACCCGTGCTCATCAAGGAACCGCTCCACTATGAAGCAATCAAGGTTCAGACTCGTAACTATAAGTCGTAAACAATCAGAACTTCACCAAATAACTTAACGAATATGTCTAAAATGACCGTTACCCTCCGGGTTTGGCGTCAGGCCGGCCCGAAAGCTCAGGGAGAGTTCAAGAACTATCAGGTGGAGACCGATACCGACACCTCATTCCTTGAAACCCTCGATATCCTCAACGAGCAACTCGTTGACCAAAAGCAAGAACCCATCGCTTTTGATAGCGACTGTCGTGAAGGCATCTGCGGCATGTGTTCACTTTACATCAACGGACACCCCCACGGACCCGCTACCGGCGCTACCACTTGTCAGCTCTACATGCGTCGATTCAAAGATGGCGAAACCATCACCGTTGAACCCTGGCGCTCTGCTGCTTTCCCCGTAATCAAGGACCTCATCGTTGACCGCAACGCCTTTGATAAGATTCAGCAGGCCGGCGGATACGTTTCCTTCAACTGCGGTGGTGCGCAGGACGCTAATGACCTCCCCATCTCAAAGGTGGCCGCCGACATGGCTATGGACTCTGCAACCTGCATTGGCTGTGGCGCTTGCGTAGCTGCTTGTAAAAACGGCTCTGCAATGCTCTTCGTCTCAGCAAAGGTCAGCCAGTTTGCCCTCCTCCCTCAGGGTCAGGTGGAAAAAGTGCGCCGCGCTCGCAAGATGGTTGCCAAGATGGACGAACTCGGTTTTGGTAACTGCACCAACACCGGAGCTTGCTCCGCTGAATGCCCCAAGAACATTTCTCTCAGCAATATCGCTCGCCTCAACCGCGAGTTCATTGCCGCCAAATGCTCTGAATAATCTGAATTTTAACCCAAAAGCGGGCTTTTCCAATCGGAAAGGCCCGCTTTTCTTGCTTTTCACCAAAAATTTCCTTAACTTTGCATAACCAAAACTCTCCCTCACTAAACACTAAACATTAAACAATCAACCTCTCCCTCAACACTCAACACTAAACACTAAACACTAAACACTAAACCATATCCTCTAAACCCTAAACAAAATCAATACATGGGCTTTTTTGACAAACTCTTCTCTCGCGAAAAGAAGGAAACTCTCGACAAAGGACTCGAAACCACCAAAGAAGGGTTTTGGAGCAAACTGAAACGTACCGTTGCCGGACACAGCACCATTGATGATGACTTCCTCGATGAACTGGAAGAAGTATTCATCACTTCCGACGTCGGTGTGGAAACCACCATTAAGATTATTGACCGCATACGTGACCGCGTTGCACGCGACAAATACTTCGGCACTGACGAACTCCACCGCATGCTTCGCGAAGAAATTGCCGATATGCTCGCCGAACATGACCGCACGAATGATGCCGGCCCCGGCGAAGACTTCAAACTCCCGGCCGGAACGCGCCGCCCTTACGTTATCATGGTGGTTGGAGTCAATGGCGTCGGCAAAACTACTACTATCGGCAAACTGGCCAACCTGTTCAAGCAGGCCGGCAATAAAGTAGTCATCGGCGCTGCCGATACATTCCGCGCTGCCGCAACCGAACAGCTTGAAACCTGGGCTGAACGCGCCGGAGTGGCCATTGTCAAGCAGAAACTCGGAGCAGACCCCGCGGCCGTCGCTTTTGACACTCTTCAAAGCGCCGTAGCCCAGCAAGCCGACATCGTCATTATCGACACTGCCGGACGTCTGCACAACAAGAAGCCCCTGATGGAAGAGCTCAGCAAGATTCGCCGCGTGATGGACAAGGTTGTGGCCGGAGCACCGGACGACGTCCTCCTCGTGCTCGACGGCTCTACCGGACAAAACGCCTTTGAGCAGGCCCGACAGTTCTCTGAAGCCACAACCGTTACCTCTCTGGCTATCACCAAGCTCGACGGTACGGCCAAGGGCGGTGTGGTGATCGGCATCAGTGACCAGATGCAAATTCCCGTTAAATACATCGGACTTGGCGAAGGAATCAATGACCTCCAGGTCTTCAATAAAGCTCAGTTTGTTGACTCCCTCTTCAATGAAAAAGCGTAACGTCAACATCGTTTCGCTCGGATGCTCCAAGAATCTGGTCGACACCGAGCGCTTGCTTTCAATGCTCGCTAACTCGGGCATCAAGGCCGAGGTAACTGATAATTCCGCTCTCCCGGCTGAAACCGTGGTCATCAACACTTGCGGCTTCATTGGCGACGCCAAGGAAGAGTCAATCAACACCATTCTCGAAGCCGCGGAGGCAAAGGCTGACGGACTCATTGACCGCATAATGGTTATGGGCTGTCTGAGCGAGCGTTACCGCAAGGAGTTACCCGCCGAGATGCCTGAAGTTGACGTCTGGACCGGCAAATTTGACTGGCCCTCAATCGTCAGTGAAATCACCGGCAAACACCCCGGTGCTTCCCCTTATGAACGGGTGATAACCACTCCGCGCCATCATGCTTATCTGAAGATTGCCGAGGGCTGTAACCGATTCTGTGCTTTCTGCGCAATCCCGCTGATTACCGGCCGATACCATTCCCGCACTCCGGAGGAGATTGAGTCCGAAATTCGCTCGCTGACCTCAAGGGGAGTGAAGGAGTTTAACGTCATTGCTCAGGACCTCACTTCCTATGGCCGCGACCTGCCTAATAAGGTCCTGCTGCCTGAGCTGATTGACCGCCTCAGCGATATTGACGGCGTTGAATGGCTTCGCCTCCATTATGCTTATCCTGCTGATTTCCCGATGGAGACGATGGACGTCATGGCCCGCAAACCTAATGTTTGTAACTATCTCGACATTGCCTTACAGCATATTTCAGACCCCGTATTGAAAAATATGCGCCGACATATTGACGGCCAACAGACTCGTGAACTCATTGCCGAGATGCGCTCCCGGGTGCCTGACCTCCATCTGCGCACCACTCTCATGACCGGATTTCCCGGCGAAGGCGATGAGGAGTTTGAAGAACTCCTGGAGTTTGTCAAGGAAACTCGATTTGAGCGCATGGGCGCGTTTGCCTATTGCGAGGAAGATGACACTTTTGCGGCAAAAAATCTCCGCGATGCAACTCCTCAGGAAGTCAAACAGGAACGCCTTGACCGACTGATGGCCGCCCAAGAGGAAATCTCGCTCGCCATTCAAGAGCAGAAAATCGGGCAAACATTGCGCGTAATGGTTGACCGTGAGGAACCTGACTTCTTCGTCGGGCGTACGGAATGGGACTCGCCTGAAGTTGACCCCGAAGTGCTTATCCGCAAGACGGATGCACTGAAAGTTGGCACCTTTACTAACGTTAAAATTGAAGAAGCCCTCCCCTTTGAGCTCATTGGCTCTCCCGCATGAAGGCCTTTCTGTTCAATCCGGAAAATGACCTGGCGTTAGCGTCAGGAATGGCGAATTATACGCCATCAGCCCCCGTGCGCCGCTTTAAGGAGGCATTGGCCCAACTGCCCCGATGGTATGCCGATGATGGAGATATTATCCTCAATCCCGACATCGCCGCCTCTAATCCGGAGGCAATTCCCGACCCTTGGGGATGGAGTGCTGATGCCGTCCGCCAGTTTAAAAAGGCGGGAATCCAAGGCCCTTTTCCTGATGTCGAGATGATTCGCAATCTCAGTCATCGCCGTTCATCCATCAAACTCCATGAACTGCTCCAAAAAGCAAACCTTCCTTATGAGCTTTCACCAAAACCATGTGAAAGCTCTGATGTAAACGACATATCAACCAACCGGATTTTCTTAAAAGCTCCCTGGAGCTGCACCGGGCGCGGAGTTGTTGACTGCTCTCAAATGCCGGTTGAGCGCGTCCGCGAAATTGCCTCGGGCATCATTCGCCGCCAAGGCTCAGTCATGATTGAACCTAAATTGCCAAAGAATCAAGACTTTGCCCTGCTTTTTGAGTCAACCGACGGAAAAATTGCTTTTAAAGGTATCTCATATTTTTTCACCGCCTCTACCGCCACGGCCTATGGCGGCAACTTTTGTGCCTCTCAGGATGAGATTCGCACCAAACTTAATGCCCCGTTTCTTGACCAAACAATCTCAGCCGTGACCGAGGCCCTCAATGCCCTGATTGCGCCCCATTATTCCGGACCGTTAGGAGTGGACATGATTACTTACGGGCCTGAAAATCTGATTTGTCCAACCATAGAAATCAATCTCCGCCGAACAATGGGCTTCGTCGCTCTCGCCCTCTATGAACGGCTCGGGCGGGGAATTTTTCAGATCACTCCCGGAGAGTCAACCGGCTTGCAATTGGTTGACCCCAATCCTTATTTCTCAGCAACATTCAATCCATTGCCATGAAAAAATTCGTTCTTCCCCTGATTTTATTTCTCCCGGCAGCAATTGCGTCGGCCGGAGTGCGCGAAGTGAAAATTCCGAAGTGTCACGGAATCAAACTCAACAGCATCATTTCAAAAGAATTGAAAAAACTCCCTGAAAATGACACTCTGAAGGTCATTCTGACCGGAAAAACTTACTCTTTCACCCCCGATAAGGGCATTGAGCGTACTCTCTGGATTAGCAATCATGACCAGGATAACCCCAAGTCAGTAGGCCTGATGCTTGAAAATTGCTCCAACGTCATCATTGAAGGAAACGATGCCGACTTCATTTTTGAGGGCCGGATGCTCCCCATTGCCGCTGTCAACGTGACTAATCTGTCCATCTCCGGAATTCACATTGACTTCACTACTCCCCATATTGCCCAGGTGGAAGTCATTGAAAACCAGGACGGCATGATTACTTACCGCCCCGCCGAATGGGTTGACTATGAAATTCGTGACGGCAAGTTTATCCATAAAGGCACCGGATGGGAAATTCAACCCTCATGGGGAATTCCCTTTGAGAAGGAAACGCGCCATATTGTCTATCGTCAGGGAGATATTGGCCTGGGAACCAATAATGTAACCGTCCTTCCGGATGGATTGCTCCGTGCCCCGTGGAATAATCCGGCCCTGATTCCCGGCACTGTCATTGCCATGCGCGGATGGGGGCGCCCTACTCCCGGAATCTTCATTGACGGATGTCGTGATGTCAACCTTACCGACGTCAAGGTGCATTATGCCGAGGGAATGGGACTTTTGGCTCAAAACACTGAAAATATCACTCTCAATCGCTTTGGAGTTTGTCTTCGCGGCGACAATGATCCCCGCTATTTCACCACTCAGGCCGATGCTACTCATTTCTCCTCATGTTGGGGCAAAATTACCAGCATCGACGGCCTTTATGAGGGAATGATGGATGATGCCATCAATGTTCATGGCACTTATCTCCGCATCAGTGAAGTTGTTGATTCAACGGAGGTTATAGCAAGATATATGCATGGCCAGTCCTACGGCTTTGAATGGGGTGCGCCCGGAGAAACCATTCAACTCATCGCCCCGAAAACCATGGAAATCAGCAGTCCGGAGGCTGAAATTGCATCGATTCAGCAGCTGAATGACAAGGAATTCCGCATAAAGTTTTCCGCTCCGCTGAATCCTCAAGTTGAGCAAGGAATTGAGAACCTCACCCGCACTCCTGAGGTGGAGTTCTGCCGTAACACCATCCGCAACAATCGCGCCCGCGGAGCCCTGTTCTCCACCCCGCGCAAAACCCTGTGTGCCGACAATCTGTTTGACCATACCTCCGGCTCGGCCATTCTTCTTTGCGGCGACTGCAACGGCTGGTTTGAAACCGGTGCCTGCCGTGACGTGACAATTCGCGGAAATCGATTCGTTAATGCGTTAACTTCTCAATATCAGTTTACTAACGCCGTTATTTCCATCTATCCCGAGATTCCTGACCTCAAAAGCCAAACAAAGTTCTTCCACTCAGGAATTACCATCACTGACAATGTTTTTGAAACCTTTGACTCTCCCATTTTATATGCCAAGAGCGTTGACGGCCTGATTTTCCTCAACAATACAATCATCAAAACAACGGCCTATCCGCCATATCACCCTCAAAAATGCCCGATTTTCCTTGAAAAAGTAACCGCGGCACAAATTCAATAAATGAAGAATGAAAAATGAAAGGTGAAAAATGCCGTCAAAGACAAACAAACACTAAATACTAAACACTAAACAATAAACCCTAAACACTAAACCATAAACCATAAACCATAAACCCCCTAAATGCATATGAAAAAATGTCCTTACTGCGCTGAACAAATTCAGGATGATGCCATCGTCTGCCGCTATTGCGGCCACCGCCAACCGCTAAACACTCCTCCACCGTTCCAGAATGCCTACGGCAACAACGGCTATAACAATGGTTACAATAATGGCTACGGCTATCCCTCCGACAATGCCTTCGATGCCTCCGGTCCTGAAGGCAAAAGCCGAGGAGTCTGCGCACTGCTCGCAATCCTGCTCGGTTCACTCGGTGTCCATTATTTCTATCTTGAGAAAATTGGAGCCGGATTGCTCACAATTCTCCTGTCCTGCATAACCTGTGGCATATGGCCGGTTGTCATGCTTATTCAAGGAATCCTGATGTTCTGCATGACCAATGAACAGTTTGAACAAAAATACGTTCGAAACCCCTCATTCATGCCCCTCTTCTGAAAACAAAAACTTCATTGCAGGCGTTCTTTAATTAAAACCATAAACCCAAAATAACATGAAAGAAATAGTTGATAAATTCGAACAACGGGTTAAAGAAGACCTGCGTAAATATCTCCTGAGCCAGGGTGCCATCGACGAGCACTTCCCGGAATGTCCTGACGTTGAAGAAAAATGGAGTGAAATTGCCCGCGAATACCTCCCTGACGGAGCTAAGGAATTTAAGGATTACCCCGCCGTTTCACTCGGCTGGATGATGTTCATCGGCATGGCTATGGTCTACTATTGGGACACTGACTGGGAGGCCAACGCCAAGCGCACTGACTTCTACTCCAAGCTGCGTGACATGAAGGGTTATGACAATCTGGACGAGACAGTTGTCAGCGACCTTTACAAATATGAAGGCGAAGGCGCCGACAAAGTGACCGAGCTCGTCGCTGAATGTGCTCAGCGGGTGCTCAGTCTCCTTAATCGCGAACACGTAGAGCCCGGCACTGAGATGGCCCTCGGCTGCTATATTGCCGCGCTCCATCAGCTCTATCTTGCCGGAATGGGTGTAGGGCTCTGCGCCTTAGGCTATCACATGACCCCCATGGGTCAGGCGTGAGTAAAGGGCATGAATCGGAAGCCCCATCACGTTATAATATGACCCTTTAAGCCCCTTGACGGCGGCTGCGCCAATCCATTCCTGGATACCATAAGCGCCCGCCTTGTCGAGGGGTTTATATTTATCGACGTAATAATCAATTTCAGCATCGGTCAGCTCATCAAACATCACCTCCGTAACGGCTGAAAAGCTCTCCAAGGGCTCACCGGGGCGCCCAATGCTCACTCCGGTCACTACCCTATGGGTGCGCCCCGAGAGCTTGCGTAGCACTCGCTTGGCATCGGCCAAATCCTTTGGCTTGCCAATGATTTCATCATCAAGAATCACTACGGTATCAGCCGTAATCAGGATCTCATCTGCTGCCAAATCAGCCAGATAGGGCTCAGCCTTGATGCGCGAGAGAACCAGGGGGACTTCATCAGCCGGAGTGCTCTCAGGAACAATTTCCTCAACGCTCCGTGAAGTATCTACCCGAAAATCAACATCAAGCATCGCCAGCAACTCGCGGCGACGAGGCGAACCACTCGCCAAAACATATTTTTTACCAACCATAAGCTGTATCCTTATTTAACCATTCGCCCTGAGAGCGCATGGTCTGTTCAATAATTTCGCGGGCAATGCCTGCGCCACCCGCAAGCGGGGAAATATAATTAGCCGCAGCCTTGGCATCGACTGAAGCATCGGCCGGAGCAATGGATAGCCCGGCAAACATCATGCAGGGAATATCGGGAATATCATCGCCGGCATAGGCTATCTCCTCAGCCGAGAGCCCTTTTGAGGCAGCCCATTCCTTCAAGAGAGGAAGTTTATGACTGACCTTCATGAACACATCTTTAATGCCGAGCAGCTCAAACCGCCGGGCAACCAGCGGCGAATCAGCACCGGAAATGATGGCGATATGATAACCATGGCGAAGCGCCAACTGCATGGCGTAGCCATCCTTAACATTGGCCATACGAACCGGATTCCCATCCGGCCCGACCGGAACCACATTAGGCGACAAAACTCCGTCAACATCGAAGACAAACGCCCGAATGCGCTCTAAATCATATGGAAACGTGCTCATATCTTCAGTTCGGGGTGAAAGCGATTGAGAATGTTTTGAGTCAGGAGCTTATAGACCTCAGCCGTTTCATCATCAAGCGCATCGAGATGCTTATGAATCGTGCCCAAGTCGCCTCGGCGTGCCGGTCCGGTCAATGACTGCTCCGGAGAGCCGTTGACTGCCCGTTCCAGAGTAAGCTCCATCAGCGGGCGCAACATACTGAAATCCAATCCGGCCTCGGTCATGACCCGTTCGCTCAAGCTCCAGAGATACATGGCCAAATTACAGCACAAAACCGCCGCGGCATGAGCGCGCCGACGGCTCAACGAGTCAAGCGGGGCAACCCGGGGCGACAACATCTGCGCCAGCTCTGACGTCAGCTCGTCATCGCCCTCAATAAAGATTGGAACATTATCCCAGTCAGGCTCAACTCCCTTGAGCATTGTCTGCAACGGATAAATAATCCCCCTGCGAGGATATTTTTCAGGCTCGAAGGCATCAATGCCAACCGAGCCGGAGGTGTGAATCCAAAGGGTTAAGGGCGCTGAAGGAAGACTCGCCAAGAGTCCCGGAATGGCATCATCCGTAACGGCAATAATCACGACATCAGCCTCCTGAGGATTGAAGTCTGACATATTGCCGAGCGATGGAGAATAGAGACTAACGTCCTCCACTCCGGCCCGGCGGAACCTTGCGGCAAAATTAGAGCCTACATTTCCGGCTCCGATGATTGAAATCTTCAAAACTTTCCTATATGAACACGCTCCCAGAGCAGTTTTTCAAGATTCTGCGGCTTACGCTCTTCAGCCGGATAACCGATGGTCACAAAGCAAAGAGGCATAATCTGTTCGGGAATCCCGAGAAGTTCGGAAACCATATCCTCGGCGGGAGTGCCATCCTCGGCAAACCGGCCGTTAATTTCAATCCAACATGAACCGAGACCGAGGTCACGCGCCTGGAGCATCATGTTAGAGGCGGCAATTGACCCATCCTCAATCCAAGTCTCTGTGGCCGTGACATCTACGCAGACAACTACGGCCAATTTTGCCCGGGCCACTGACGATGCGCCATAGCCCTTGCAATGGCTCATGCGCTCAAGCATTTCAGGCTCATCGACGGCAATGAAATGCCATGCGCGTGAGTTCTTGCCCGTGGGCGAAAGCAATGCGGCCTCAAGGATTTTCTTGACATCCTCAGCCGGAATATCTTGATCTGTATATTGGCGGATACTGCGCCGGTTAATAAGTAATTCTTGAAAGTTATTCATGTCAGATTCTGACTGTTAGGATTAAACGTTGATAAAACATAAACTCACTCTGAGCCACATGGAAATCCAGCGAGGCCGTCAGCGAGACTATATCGCGATAACTGCATAGGAGCCCGGAAAGCTCCGTGCGGTTATAAAATTTTGAGGCATAGTAGGGTTCTCCCTCATTGAGGAGAATACTGAGGCGGTCAAACAGCGGGAAGAGCGGTTTGTCAGCATAGGTGAACACATTTTTCAGTCTCAGGCGCCACCATTCGGCGTTGACCTCAAGTCTACCGCCAATGGAGTTAATCCATTTCATATCGTGGCGGTCACGGGTCATGGATGCGATGGGGCCGACGCAAAAATAGAGGGATTTAAATTTGCTTTCGGCGCTGATTATCGGCACAAAGTCCATGCCAAAATATGGGTTCAGGATAATGTTATCGTTGACATACTGGCCCGGGGCATCCTTGGCGAGGGCAAGATGGTTCAACATTCCATGGCCTCCGACCTGAAAGATTCCGTGATGCCATTGGCCTTGACCGATAATGGCGAAGGCTTCGCGACGGGTGCGGCTCTGCATTCCTCGCCAGTCACATAGCGCCTCAAAAAATCCCCGGTCATCATGATATTGAACCATGGCTCCGCGAATGTTATGCTGAAAATAACGGGTGGAGTCGCTGACAAGATATTCCGGGAGTTCCTCAATCAACTGAGTGCGCGGAAACATTCCGAGGCTTCCGCTGATATGGTCACGCTGATACCGATAATAAACCGTCGGCACTACCCTGTTGCCATCCCATTCACATCCAATGGGTTGAGTCCAGACGACTCCGGCCATGACCCGATGAATGCCTCCATCAACGCTGACACCAATTTCCGGGGCCAGACGAGTCAGAAAATAAGTCTTGGCAGGAGTGTAGAGACCATTGCCTTCACGATTATCAAAAATGGCATTCATCTCGCCGGAATATTCAAACTTGAAAGTCTCGGCAGAGGCTCCGGAACAGGTAATCATCAGTAATCCAATGGCCAGATACCTGCGGTTTATTCCCCGGGCGGCATAATATAGTCCGGTAGCAATAACGGCTCCGATGGCTGCTCCCGCAAGAATATCGGTCAGATAGTGAGCGCCCATGTAAAGGCGTGAGAAACAAATGATGGCCGACCATGAGAAGAGGCTAATAGTCACCCAACGGCGCCGAAACACGAGCGACATGAACATGGCCAGCGCTACGGTATTTGACGCATGACATGAAGGGAAGCTATAAGAGCGCGGCACTCCGTTAATGATTCTCAGCATCGGACTGATTGGATTATCCGGGCTAATAGGCCGAAGACGGCAGACATAAGGACGAATCGCCGTAGCACACACCCAGTCAGCCAACCCGATGGCCATACCGCAGAAAGCCAGCATCATGAGCCCTTGTTTCCATCCAATCTGACGAACCACACAGAGAGCCAACAACGCATAGAGAGGCAGCCAGACAAACCTGTCAGAACAAATAATCATCAGGTCGTCAACCCATTTCGGGTAATCGCCGTTAATGGCCAGAATTATTGAATCGTCAAAACTCATTTGCTTTCAGCTTCTATGATTCTGTTTGACATGGATTTAAGCTGTTCCTCAGAGGTTTTGAGCTGCTTTTCAATCTTTAAAATCGTTGACGCCACGTTTTTGTTGCCACGGGCATATTGCAGGCGCAGGTTTTCAAGATTCTGTTCCTCGGCCTGAAAGTCAGCCAATGAATCTATGTAATTTTCCATCAATCGGCGTCCGCGCTCGCTGCGGAGTTGGTCCCAGCGGGTCAGGACTCTTCCGTCAGGCATAACGAACTCAAAATCAGGAGTATTATCCGCCGCTCCGGCTCCGGGGTCAATTGAATTGATTCGAGAGAGCAATCCGGAATAATCCTTATCAGTTTGCGTCAATGAAATATCTGACAGGCGGGCTCGTGACGCCAGATTGGGGTCATCAACATCAACGTTGACGCGCGTTTCTGACGGAACAAACACGTAGATGGTAACGTCTCCGCCGGGAGAATTACGGTCAGAGGCAAACCATCCCGCCCCCGTTTCCTCATCAATGACAAGGAGAAAATCATCATAAGGCGAATTATAAGGCATTCCAAGATTCTGAGGAGCCGGAAATTCTTCGCCATTGCGGCGGCTGACGTAAATGTCGTATCCCCCCAGGGAATCCTCGCCATCAGTGGCATAGTAAAGAGTGATTCCGTCAGGCATCAGAAACGGGAATGAGGCCGTTCCTCCGGCATTAAGCGCATCGCCAAGCATCGAGGCCTGCTCCCAGGTGCCGTCGGTCAACTTATGTGATTCAGCAAGGCCTTCATCCGTAGCCCAAATCATGATGTTGCCGTTTTCAGTCATGTAAACCGTTGAGCCCTCAGCGGCACTAAATGAGTTTTCCAAATCATCAGGGCTGAGAATATAGCCCGCGGCCGGACTCAGCCGATAATTACTGAAAAAGTCAGCGCGGCTCACTGTCAACGAATCGATAACCTCAATGGCATCAACCCGTTGCATCATTGATTCCATACGGTCCACCTGCGATTCAAGCATATCAACGGCCTCCTCATCAGGAAGATTTTTAACCGTGCGCAACTTGGCGATTTTCTCCTGAGCCAATTCCGTATTATAGGCGGCGAAGGCTTCACGGGCCTGCTCAAGAACCTCCTCGGGATTAACCGCAGCGGCGCGCTTGCGCGGAGCTCCATAGGTCATTGCCGGGAGCATTAACAGTAATGCTATGGGGATTAATCGAATCTTCATATCAGTTAGCTAATCTTCGCCATTTTTCAAGCAGCGCCTCCATATCCGGGGGCAATGGCGCAGTAAAAAACATTTCTTCTCCGGTTTTTGGATGTCGGAAGCCAAGGGTCATGGCATGGAGAGCCTGACGCGGACAGGCCTCGAAACAGCCGTCGATAAACCGCTTATAAGTGCCTGAGGGAACGCCGCGAAGAACTTTGTCGCCTCCATAACGGGCATCATTGAAAAGCGGATGGCCCTTGGTCATCATATGCACCCTGATCTGGTGAGTTCTTCCCGTTTCAAGCACGCATTTAACCAGTGAAACGTGAGTAAACGTCTCAAGGGTCTCATAATGGGTCACGGCGTGTTTTCCGGTCGGGTCATCAGGCGGGAGCACGGCCATCTGCAAGCGGTCCTTGGGGTTACGCCCGATGTTGCCCTCGATGCGTCCGTTGGCGGGCGATGGCTGGCCCCAAACCAGGGCACGATATTCCCGCTTGGTGGTTTTATCAAAAAATTGCTTGCCCAGGTCAGTCTTGGCCTCCGGAGTCTTGGCTATGACGAGTAGCCCGGAAGTATCCTTGTCAATTCGATGAACAAGTCCGAGCCGCGGGTCATTGACGTCATAATTCTTATTGTCGCGGAAATGCCAGGCAAGGGCATTGACCAGGGTGCCGGAATAATTTCCATGGCCGGGATGAACAACCAGTCCGGCCGGCTTATTGACAACCATCACCGTATCATCCTCATAGACAATATCTAAGGGAATATCTTCAGGGATGATTTCATTTTCATATCGGGGGCGGTCCATCACTATCTGGACCACATCTAAAGGCTTTACGCGATAATTGCTCTTGACAGGCTGACCATTGACGAGGATACACCCGGCCTCGGCAGCCTGCTGAATGCGGTTGCGCGAGGAGTTTTGCATCCGGATGACAAGAAACTTGTCAACCCGCAGTAATTCCTGCCCACGGTCTGCAACAAAACGGAAATGCTCATAGAGAGGATTTCCGGAGGCATCGGTCAATTCGGGCAGTTCTATTGCTGAAATTTCTTCACTCATCGTCTGATTCCGGTTCAATCTCTTCTATCCATTCTGATTCATCCAGGGCCTCGATTGAATCGTCAAGCGCCTCATAGATGTCAAATCCCTCGCCTACTTCAATGACCATCGTAGTGTTAAGCGGAACAATAGAGCCGGCACGCAGAGGCACTCCCATGGACTTCACTGAAAGTACCAAATCCCGATAATCAGAGGGAACGCGAACCTCTCTGATGTCAGTGAATCCCAAGGTCTGGAGAGTTGCGCGAGCCTGACGCACGGATGTTCCAATCAGCTCCGGCAGAGTGATTTTTTGAGTCTCATAAGCGTTGATGGTCAGGTAAACCGTGCGACCTGGTTTGACGCGATTGCCGGCCGGAGGCACCTGCTCCACGACAGAGCCGCGCGAACCGCTATGATTATAAACCGAATCAACAACCTCAGTCAAGAGATTGTATTCCTTGAGTTTAGCCTGAGCTTCGGCCACAGAAAGGGTCCTGACATCGGGAACTTCCTGCACCTGGCCATGGGCCGTCAGAATCTTAAGGCTCCACATTACAAGGGAAACCAACAAAATCCCGACAATAAACATTGCCAGGAGATTACAAGTCAAAGGATAGCGTTTGAAGAAATTCATACGGCAAAGTTACGAATTTATCCCCAAATATGCAATAATAGACAAAAAAAGCTGACCCTCGGGGTCAGCCTTTTTTGATTACTTGCGGATGCCAAGTTCTTTTTGCGCGATAATCGCACGGTAACGGTTGATGTCCTTGCGGATCAGATAGTCGAGCAAGCGACGACGTTTACCTACGAGTTGTTTCAGTGCGCGAGCGGTGGCATAATCTTTGTGATTTGACTTGAGGTGTTCAGTCAAATGAGCGATACGGACCGAGAATAATGCAATCTGAGCTTCAGGTGAGCCAGTGTCAGTCTTGCCCTTACCGTATTTCTCAAAGATTTCAATCTTTTCGTCAGAATTAAGATGCATTCTTAGGAAATTTTGGTGATTAATAATTATATGGATAAAAAAATGAGTGCTTTAAGCGACTGCAAAGTTACGAACTTTTTTCGTAACTTGCAAATTATAATGCAATTTTCTCAGTTTTGTTGCCCTGACGCTTGATGAAAACGCCCTTTTCAGGCTTGGAAATCTTGCGGCCCTGAAGGTCATAGAACTCAACCGGAGAGCAGCCGTCGGCCTCAATGTCCTCAATGGCGCTGTCTTCATCAAAGCGGATGATATAGCTGAGATACTGGCCCATGGTGTCGCCGCCCCAGAAGTTGTAAGCAAACGATGCAAAGGTGTTCCAGTCGGCTGAAACGAACGGAGTGCCCGTGATGTCCATTTCCATAAAGTCAGTCTCGCCGGATTCAGCGTCAATTTCAACCTCAACTTCATGGGTCCAATTCTCAGTAACCCAATCCTTTAATTCGGGAGCGCGGCCAACGATATAGTCAACATAGGAAATCCACTTTCCGGTTGAAACCTGATAAACCTGAGCCAAACTTGCACCTCCGGCATCAATATAGCCGAGCACTTCACCGGAATTATTAACGGCGGTAACGAGCATTGAGTATCCTTCCATGCCAATGCAAGTGAGCTCGCCGGTAACGGTGTCATAGAGATAAGGAGTATAGTATGACTCGGTTTCGCCATCCAATCCCATGCGGTAAATAACCTGAGAACACATCGTTACGTAACGACCGTCAGGAGAGATATAAAGCACATTAAAAGCGAATGAAAGACCCTTATCCATCAGCTCCACGAGCATATCTTCATAAGCCTTATACTTTTCACGCCATTCCAGATAAGGTTCAAGAGCCTTATTATAAGCAGCAATTTCATCGGCGCTCATAAAATCCTGATACTTGGGTTCAGGCACACTGTAAGGATTTGCCAGATAGTTATTATAAGCTGCGTCAAACGCTGCAAGCTCCTCCTCAGTCATGAAGTTTTCCATTGAGGGGATTGCCGGACCATCGCCCGGATAAGGGATAATTTCAATTCCTTCAGGAAGGCTCAAATTTCTCAGGGGCACTTCATAGGACCATTCTCCCTGCTCATCCTGATGATAAACGATAGGTTCGCGGAAAAAGCCGCTGCCGGAGGTGATTTGTCCCCAGATGGTTTTGCCATCCTCTGAGATTGACAGGGCGGTGACATATTGAGGAATCTGACCAATCAAATCAGTCGTTGGATAAGGCAGGGCCATCTGTTGACCATAGCTTGAGCCCTTGAGGTCCCAGTAACAGGGATAAACCATCAGCTTGTCTTCATCAAGCGCCAAACCGGCGCCGGTGCTGGCATTTCCGCAAATGCGGCTCATGTCAGGAGTGATTCCGTTGGCATTACCCATACCGGCAGCATCAGCCGCCGCCAAGGGGAGACGGTTCCAACGGCCGCCGCGCCAAATTGCAGAGCCGCCGGCATTATCAATGTAGCCGACAAGCCCGGAGGTGCCCCAGAAGTTGCCGCTACCAACTCCATAGGTGCGATTATTGGTCTCCTCATATGAAAAATATTCGTCGGTGTCAAGGTCATAAATAACAATTGAACCGTAAAATTCCGATGAGGCATAACGGCCATCGGGCGAAAGACCAACGATAACATCGTTAATGATCTTCGTTTCAGCTCCGGCCCATGCGCTGATTGAGGAGCCGAGGCCGAGAAGAGCGAGTAAAACTTTCTTCATTCAGTTTTAAGTATAAATTGGTTAATTAATTGAGTTCAGAGGGACCTTCGCGAAGAATTTCAGGGTTGGAGGAATCCAGAAGGCTTACAATGGCGGTTGATTGGCGGGGCTCGTCAGCATCAGCCATAGCATCCGTAATCATCAGTTCCACTTGTGACTCCAGCTCAAAGGGGTCGACATTACCGAGCGAGCCGCTGACGATGGGGTGCCCGAGTTCCTCGGCCAAGGCGCGCGCAATATCATTGTCAGGAACACGGACGCCTACTTGCTTGCGATGCTTGAACTGCTTGGGGAGCGCGGCAACGGGCGGTAAAATGAAGGTAAAAGGCCCGGGCAGATTGCGTCGGATAATGTCAAATGCTCTGTTATCGATGCGGGCATACTGTGCGGCCTGGGCGATGGAGTCACAAACAATTGAGAGAGTCTGCTTGGCGGGGTCTATTCCCTTGAGCCGACAGAGAGTGGCAATTGCCTGAGGATTAAGCGAGTCCGCAGCCAATGCCGGATTAGAGTCCGTAGGGTAAATGATTACCCCACCCTTGCGGATAATGTCGACGGCACGCTCAATAGCTCTGACGTCGATAGACTTAGGATAAATGCTTAGTACTTCCATAGTGAGTCAACAAAAAATAAAAAGTGAAAGTCTGCCGGGAAAAACTTTCGGGCAGACTTTCAAATGGGTTTTGCCTGAAGGTGAAATTATTCAGCTTCAGCGGCAGGAGCCTCTTCAGCGGGAGCTTCGTTAGCGGCAGCTTCAGCAGCGGCAGCGGCCTCAGCTTCAGCCTTTGCGGCAGCGAGTTCAGCCTTTTTCTTGGCTACGGCTTCAGCCTTAGCCTTGTTTACAGCCTGCTCGGCTTCGAGGCGAGCCTTGAGTTCCTGTTCTTTCTTAGAAGCCATTGCGGTCTTGTCAGCGTCGACTGACTGCTGTTTGCTCTGCTTCCAAGCGGCGAAGCGACGTTCAGCTTCTGCCTGGTCAAATGCGCCCTTCTTAACGCCGCCCTGGAGATGCTTCATCAGCAGGACACCTTCCTGAGAAAGGATGGTGCGGACGGTCTGAGTGGGGATGGCACCGACGTTGAGCCAATACAGAGCCCGCTCGAAGTTCAAAGTTATCGTGGCGGGATTGGTGTTGGGGTTGTAAGAACCAATGCGCTCGATAAATTTGCCATCTCGTGGCGCTCTGCTGTCGGCGATTACGATGGGATAAAACGCGTAGTCCTTGTGGCCACGACGCTGAAGGCGAATCTTAGTTGCCATAGTAGAGTTTGGTGTTTGAAGTTAATTAATGAATGGGTTTATATTGGCGATTTATTTCTAAATCAGGCGCAAAGTTACAAAAATTTTTCCAATTTGCCAAATTATTCCCCTGATTTTTAGAATTTTTAGAATCGGAGGCCAATAATGAAGTTGCCCGTTTGAGTGGAGTTAAACAGTGAATAGTGGCGGTTAAGGATGAACCCGCCGTTAAATTTGCCAACCAAGCCGACGAAGAGCATCCCGTTATTATAGGTGAGCGATGTGCGGCCAAGGGCTCCGGCGCTGACCAATTCGCGGGATCGGCGATGTTCGGTATGCAGCTGTGACCTGCGATAACCGACAAAGGGCATCGCCGTGATATTAAAAAGGAAATGCTTATTGAGAACCCAGTTATAGGCATAGCCGCCAACGAGGGCATATTCCTTATAGTCAAAAGTATTGATGAGCGGAAACTCCGGATTAGCCTCCTTCATTTCGTCAGGCAAATCTGAAAAGTCCATGATTACTTTCCGGTGGGCCCACTGGAGGCCGCCGAGCCATGAGCCGGCGCTTCGGAGCTGATATTTTGAGTAAGCATAAGCGGCACTTTGGGAGTAACGCTGATGATTGAAAAAGTAGAATCCGGTAACTTGGGTCGTTGATGTTTCCAATCCCTCAAAAGGCATTCGCAGAAAGTCGGTGCCTTTGTCATATGAGCCGTATTTATCAATGTATGCCCCGCCCGATGTGTGGCGCGAGAGCGCCTCCAGCGAGAATCGGGAGCAGGTGAATGAAAATTCAAACGTGTTGCGCTTGTTTTTCTTACCATAGATACTTTCGTCCATGGCGCGGGTGTAAGTAAGCCCGACGGCCATAAACTGAATAGTCATACCAAGGTCGACGTTCATTTTCGAGCGGACTTCAACGTTATCATGGTTAAAGAGGTCAAAAACATAGCGGAAACTCTGATTCCAGGCATCGCATTTGACAAGAAATTTCCAGTTTTTGCCCGTTGAGCGCACATAGGCCGGGTCATAGGAGTTAAAAGTCTTGTCGCCCCAGTTATAAACTTTCAGGCAGAATTGAGGAAAGCGGGGATACTTGATTCGCGGATCATTGATATGGAAATTGGTCTGCATGAGTTGCTGAAACCAATTCCCATGGAGCGGCGCCAGTGAATCATAGCGGGCCGAATGGTCAATGGAGTCCGAGTCAAGATATTCGGCCCGGAGGCCAAATGCCGAACAGAGCAGTAAAACAAGCAGCAGTAACTTCCTCATTCGCGAATCAGCTCCAAACTTTTTGAAATGAATTCGGGGTCGTCATGCTCAATCCAGTCAATATGAAACCCACGGCGTTCCATTCCGCGGAACCAGGTCATCTGCCGTTTGGCAAATTGATGAATGGCAATGAGCAGGTCGCGCTCCATCTCCTCGCGTGAGATTTGCCCCGTCGCATAAAGGGTCAGGAACTTATATTCCAGTCCATAATATATAAGGTCATCAGCGGGGATACCTGAATCAAGGAGCCGGCGCACTTCGTCAACCATTCCGGCCTTGAGGCGCGCATGAAGCCGCTGCTCAATGCGGCGGCGGCGCTCCTCGCGGTCAATATTTACGCCGATTATGGCGGCACAGGGCAGAGGCTGAGAGGCCCTGAGGGGGTCAAGCTCCGGATGTTCCTGATAATAAGTCTGAATTTCAATGGCGCGGATTGCGCGCGCACAGGTGTCAACGTCAGTAGTGTTATGCAGCTGCTTCATTGACGCCAGAATCTCAGTCAGTTCGTCAAGGCTCTTTCCGCGCAAACTGCTGCGCAGGGCCGGATTTTCAGGCACTTCCGGCAGGGCCAGGCCCTTGAGCAGGGACTCAACATAGAGCCCGGTGCCTCCACACAGAATCGGCCGATTGCCCCGCTCCTGAATCTCACGGATGGCCTGACGGGCATCTGACAGATACTCAAAGAGATTATACTTGCTTCCGGCCGGACGGATATCAATCATATGATAAGGGACGGAGCCATATTCCTCCAGGTCCTTACCCGTGCCGAGGTCCATGCCGCTGTAAACCTGACGCGAATCGGCACTGACAATCTCGCCATTACCCAGGGCCATGGCGAGATTGACGGCATGGCGGGTTTTTCCGCTCGCCGTCGGTCCGGTGACGACTATCAGTTTGTTATTTTCCAAGTTTGTCAACAAAGAATTGCATCATGCGCGAATAAACAACCGCGCGGGTTCCACACCCGTTAATCGAATGGTTCATATTGGGGAACAGGAGCATATCGGGCCATTTGTTCTGATTAATCATCAGGGCCGTCAGCTCTATGGTGTTGCTCATATGAACGTTATCGTCGGCAGTGCCGGAAATGAGCAGAAGCGGGCAGTTGAGCTTGCTAACGCGGCTGATGGGGGCCGACTTTTCATATCCGGTTTCATTCTGACGCGGAGTTTGCATATAGCGTTCAGCATAGATAGTGTCATAATATNTCCATGAGGTAACCGGAGCGATGGCCACGGCGGCGGCATAGTCAGCACCGGAGGATGCACACATCAGCGTCTCATAGCCGCCATAGCTCCATCCGCAGATACCGATGCGCTTGCCGTCAACAAACTGCAGGCCTTTCAAATAGTCCAGAACTGCATTTTGGTCCTTGGTTTCATAAANNCCGAGATTTTTATAGACAATCTGTTCAAATTCACGTCCGCGNGCGCCCGTGCCGCGTCCGTCAACGCAGACNACGATATACCCCTTNGTGGCGGCATATTGAGGCCAGTCCATGGTCCAGCGGTCAGTCACTTCCTGAGAGCCGGGGCCGCTATATTGGGTCATAATGACGGGATATTTCTTAGATGCGGANAAGTCAAGGGGCTTAATCATCCATCCGTTGAGGCTGACTCCGCCGTTTTCAACCGTGAAGAACTCCTTCTTGGGCGCGGAAGCATAGCGGGCGGCATAATCGGCATTGTCTTGAAGCACTCTCAGGGTCTTTTCCTTGCCGGCNGCTACGAGTGAGTAAACCGGGGGCTGAGCCGAAGTGGAATAATTCAGCACATAATAATTCAGTTTGGGAGCGAACTGAGCNGTGGCCCATCCAGAGGCGGGAGTGACNGCACTCTTGACTCCCTTGCGGTCAATCTTGTAGATTGTGCGGTTGAGCGGGCCGTTTTCAGCCGATTGATAATANCGACTGCCATCCTGCCCGCAGCCATAATAAGCCGTAACGTCATAATTGCCGGAGGTCAGCGCTCCNAGGTCATTGCCGTTATAGTCAATGCGATAGAGATGGGTAAACCCGGTGCGGTCACTGCGGATTATCATTCCGTCGGCCTCATATGAGATTTCCTCATANNAGGCGGGAAGAACCCAGGCCGAGCTGCGCTCCTGATGAATGGACTGAGCTACGGCCGAGCGGGGATTGACGCGGTAAATATCCAGCAGGTTCTGTTCGCGGTTCAGNGTGGTCACAATCAGCTGCGATGTTTCCGCGCCAAAATGAATCGAGGGAATATATTCCAGGTCCTTGCGGGGAATTTCTATATCCTTAATTTTGCGGGTGTCAACATCATAAGAATGGAGCGTCACCTTNGAATTTTTCTCGCCCGCAACCGGATACTTATANGTNAAATCNCCGGGATAGAGGGCATATTGCGTCATGGGGTCACATGCACCCTCATACATTGAGAACGAAAAGGCCGGAACCTGAGTCTCGTCATAGCGCAGGTAAGCCAACGTGGAGTTATCCGGAGCCCACTCCATTGAGCGGAAAGTGGTAAATTCTTCCTGGTAAGTCCAGTCAGGCACACCGTTTATAATGGAGTTGACGGCTCCATCCTCAGTNACTGCCACTTCCGAACCATAGTCGAGCTTATGGATGTAGATGTTATTATCGTCGGCCATGAAGGCAACCATGCGTCCGTCAGGGCTGAAAACGGGGGCTTGCTGGCGCGGATGGGCAGTGGAAAGCGGCTTCAGAGTGTTTCGGTTAATGTCATATATATAATATGCGGCCCAGACGCTGTGACGGTAAATCGGGGTGCTTTCCTGATAGACGAGCATCTTTGTTCCATCGGCGCTGAGAGTATAGCTTGCAATGGATTCGAGTTTAACCTCGCCGCGAGTCTTGGCAACGTCAAGAACCGTTTCGAGTAACTTGCCGGAAGCAACGTCGTAACGCTCAATGGTTTTGTTTCCCTCGCCGAGCTTGAGGAAGCTCAAGCCGTCAGGCATGAAGTTGAGTGAGGCTGAGGCGGCAGCGTTGGCCGGATAGACGTATTGGGCAACTTCTGAAACGCTGACCTGAGCCGAAGCAGTGATGAATGAGAGGCCGCAGATGGCGGCTGAAATATACTTGTTCATTAGAATAGAGTTAATTGAATGTCAGGATTAGGTTCGGGNGAGNGCTTGGGGGGTTGATAACCGAAGTCAGGGTTCGGNTCGGAGGCCACATGTCCGGCCGGCGCCCCTCCGGGNACGAGGAAATTGACCATTTCGAGTTCATCAAGTTGCTCCTCNACGGCTGCTTTCACGGGCGATTCAGCCTTGCGNCGCGGCTTTTTAGGCGTCCGGGGCTTTTTGNCCTTCGGNGCGGGCGGATTCNCCGCCTCGACAATCTCCTTTCGCTGCTCCAGGGCGGCCTCTACAGCCTTGGGTACTTCCAATTCGGCAATCTTGGCGGCCTGNTCAAGGTTTTCAGTNTCCAGGGCCTCAATCTTGGCCTTAAGCAGCTGAAGCTGGTGCTCATAAGTAGCCTTGACCTCTTCAATCTCAGAGTCCGTTACTTCTGANACACGGATTTTATTCAGCAGCGACGANACGGTCAGTTTATGCTGTTCAACTTCTGATTGGAGTTCATCAATCCTCGCCTCCAGGTCGCGGTTNCGGTCAATCAGGGCNCGACGCTGACGCTGCTCGCTCAGGAGGTTAGCCTTCTGAGCCTCACGCTTTGAGGCGAAGTCCTTTTTCTGAGTGCGCAGTTCGTCAAGTTCCGTTTGCATCTTTTCGCGGTCAGACGATAAGGAGCGNAACACGTCATCCCTCATCTTGTCAGCAAAGTCAATCAGGGCCGGNCCCAGGAGCTGAGTGAGATTGGCCCGCTGNAGCTCCGAGTCAATGGATTCTGAAACAAGCGGCGGCAAATTGGCATTAATNACNGCCAGGATAGAGTCTAAAAATCCGGCAGCCACCTCCGGCACCTCCACCCTCTCAGCTCTCTCAGACAAGTCTGACCGGTCCGACCTGTCCGACTGGTCTGACCTGTCTGACTTGTCCGACTGGTCTGACTGAGTGAGGGCGGTTTCCTCAAAGTCAGTATATTCCTTATGGCCGAAGCCAAATGCTTTTTTTATTGAATTAAACATCAATCGCGATATATTTTTTGCTGTTATTCACTTTTTTTGAGCTCGCAAACNCTCATCATGCGTACCAAATAAGGGTCAATCGCCGTTGGCCGATAGACAAAATATCTCTGCAACAGGAAATTCCAGAGCCAACCGACAAGTACCGAGACAGTAAACCTGGCGGTTGCGAAATATCCATCAGGGCGGAAGCCGATTGTTTCCAACCACTCCCAGCGTTGAAGCAAATGATATAAGGCCTCGGTGCCCCAGGCATTCAGGGCTACGGAGCCGAGCCAGACAACTCCAAACTTGACAATGACGGCCTTAACCGGACAATCTGACGCATGGAAAGTAAACTTATAATTGACCGTGCAGTTGACTATGCCGCCACANATCGCNCCGATGGTTGAGGCCAACCAGGGAGAAAGGTTAACCCATGCATAGAACACNAAGCTCAGTATCAAGTCCGTAGCCCCGGAAATCCAACTGGACACTCCGGAGCGCAGAAACGTGAACAGCAGCCCGTCATTATGCAGGAATTTATCAACTAACTTCTTCATCTTCAATTCTTTTCTTCAAATTGACGAATCAATCGGGTGAAGTGGGCCCAATAACGATCGGCCTTCATTTCCCCCACTCCATTGACCTGCAGGAACTGCTCTCGCGTCTTTGGGCGCTTAATGCACATGTCTGTCAACGTCTTGTTGTCAAAAATAACAAAGGCCGGAACACTCTGAATCTTGGCCATATCGGCACGCAGACGCCGGAGTTCCTGAAAAAGTTTATCGTCAACATTTCCCTCAGCTCTCTTTTTGGGGTTNTCCTTGGTCTTGGAAGACTTTTTATGCTGCTCAGGGAAGAACTTTGAGAATGTAACCTTCTGTTTGCCGAACACGACGTCNCGCCCGGCTTCAGTGATTTTCAGCTTGTTCCCGTCNTCATAGGCCACTTCAATCAATCCAATCTGGAGCATNTGGCTCAGGTATGCGCGCCAGGCCGGGGAGTCCAGATCGCGTCCGGCGCCGTAAGTCTTCAGGCGGTCATATCCCTTAGTGATAATCTCAGCCTTGGCCGAACCGCGAAGAATATCAATCAGCAGATAGACACCCACTTGCTCTCCCGTGCGGAGAATGGCGCTGAGGGCCTTTTGAGCAATGATGGTGCCGTCGATTCGCTGAGGCGGATTAATGCAGTTGTCGCAGTGTCCGCAATCNGAATCACAAGGCTCGGANAAATANCTCAACAGGACTCTGCGCCGACAAACTCCGCTCTCCGCATAATCAATCATGCGCGTAAGCTTCTCCATATTGACCTGCTCACGCTCGCCCTCGGCAATGAAGTGTTTCAGAGTGGCTACATCGCTGAAGGAATAGAACATGACTGTCTCCGCCGGGAGTCCGTCACGTCCCGCACGCCCTATTTCCTGATAATATCCCTCAATGTTTCGAGGCATATTATTATGGATAACGTAGCGGATATTGCTCTTGTCAATACCCATTCCAAAGGCCAGAGTGGCAACCATCACCTGGATGCGGCCATGAATGAAATCCTCCTGAGCCCGACTGCGCACTGCGGCGCCGAGCCCGGCATGATACATCCCGACACTGTAGCCCCGCTCGGTCAAGTCGGCAGCCATCTGNTCCGTTGATTTGCGCGATATGCAGTAAATGATTCCGCAATCGTCAGGATAACGGTCAATAATCTCACATATCTGATTGAGTTTCTTGGCTTTCTGAGGACTCTGGCGAACGCTGAGATAGAGATTCGGACGGTCAAAGGAGCTGATGAANACAGCCGGATTCTTAAGCCGCAGTTGNTCGATGATGTCGGCGCGGGTGAGCTTATCGGCCGTGGCCGTCANCGCTATGACCGGAACGGAGGGAAAAAGNTCCTTGATTCGATGGAGNTGAGTATATTCGGGGCGGAAATCATGGCCCCANTGAGAGATGCAGTGNGCCTCATCAATGGCGAAGAGAGAGACGTCAATCTTCCCTACCCAATTTTCAATTTCAAGCATGAGGCGTTCAGGTGAGACATAGAGAATCTTCACCTCGGAGCGCATCAGCCGATGGATAATCTCAATATTTTCGGCCTCAGTCTGATTAGAATGAAGCGATGCCGCCGGGATGCCACATGATTGCAGNTTCATCACCTGATCATTCATCAATGCAATCAGNGGGCTGACAACGATGCAGACTCCGGGAAGCACCAGCGCCGGCACCTGATANCAGATGCTCTTGCCGCCNCCCGTAGGCATCAAGACCTCACAATCCCTCCCGGAGCAGACAGCAGTGATGATTTCCTGCTGCTGAGGGCGAAAGGAATCATAGCCGAAAAATCGCTTGAGTACTCCAAGCGATTGGGTCTCAATATGCGTTTTCTTCTCCTCTGATAGCATTATAAACGGTTCTTACAATGATTTTCAGGTCAAGCATCCAGCTCCAGTGTTCAATATACCAGACATCGGCATTCACTCGCTTTTCCATCTTCCAGAGTTCATCCGTATTGCCGCGATAGCCGCTCACCTGAGCCCATCCGGTAATGCCCGGCTTGACCATATGGCGNAGCATATATCGGTCAATCAGCTGACGATACTGTTCCGTATGAGCCAACATATGAGGCCGCGGACCGACGACNGACATATCACCCATCCAGACATTGATAAACTGAGGCAGCTCATCAAGCGATGTGCGTCGCAGGAAATCGCCNACNCGCGTTTTGCGGGGGTCACGATCAGTGGCCTGCTTGCGGTCACTGTCTGAGTTNACCTTCATGGTGCGGAATTTCAAGCACGTAAATTCCCGNCCTCTGTAGCCGGTGCGCTTCTGCTTAAAGAANACCGGNCCGGGCGATGAAATCTTCACCGCAATGGCTATCGGAATGAATATTATCGGCGAGAACAGCAAGACGACCGATGAAAACGCCAGGTCAAAGNCCCGTTTAAGCAGGCGGTTAACCCTCTTGGATAGCGGATTAATCTGCGGAGTCAGGACGGGCAACCCGCCGACATTGGTCATCTCAAACCGACGGCCTACGTAAGGCGAAATCTTCGGTACGTAATGAAACTGAACTACGTTATCGTCACAAATCTTGATAACCTGCAGGAGTTCCTCCTCATTTTCGCCGGAAAGTGCAAAAAACACTTCATCAACGGAGAATTCCCTGAGAAAAGAATCCAGGCGGTCAAGAGGGCCGCAATATGTGCCCCTGAACCCCGGAGCCGGTGACTTATCAAAGAATCCAAGCAGNCGATAACCATAGGATTCATCAAAAGTCAGCGATTCGCCCAGNCGGCGCGCCGTAGGATTGGTGCCGACAACNACCACCCGGGAGAAGTTTCTNCCCTNGCCGCGCATATATTTAAGGAACAGGCGAGTACCAATCCAGACGGCGACGAAAACCGCCAGCATCATGGAGTAATAAAGCCAGTAGTAACTAACCGGGAAGTCATCTGCATTGAGGAACGAGAGCAACGTCACGAACACCAATGCATGGACNACAACGGCCTCNACCGCACCGACTACGATGCGCTCGATATGGAGCGAGCGCTCAACTCGCCAGTGTTCCAAAAATACGGCNACAGGAACATAACTGACCGATACGAGCAGCCATTTAAGGCGCGCGTAATGGTCAAGTATCTCCGNATGAATCAGACACAACACGCCAAACAGCACATTGACCATCAATAGGTCAATGACTGACAGCAGGCCGCGCAGAAAACGTCCGTATCTTCCTCTTGAAGGGATATCAGGCATTCAGTTTGGATTCTACCAGGCGAATTCTGCTTTCAATTTGAGCTTGTTCNTCACGGAGNCGGGCAATGCGGTTCTCCATATCGCGGAGCATNGCTTCGCCGCTGCGTGAGCGGGAATTGAAGAATCCGAGGTTATTCTCAAAAGTCTTGATTTCACTCTTCTTCATTTCCAGCGAGCGCATCAGGCGGTCACGCTGACGTGAAAGTTCGCGGCTGTCGCCTTCAATTTCCTTAACCTTATCTTCAAAGGCGGCGCGGGCAGCCCGGCGATTGTTCATNTCAAGGAGCTCATAGAGGCGGCTGACTTCCGCACGATAGGCATCATGCAGCTTGTCTTTTTCGCGGAAAGGTACATGGCCAACCTGCTGATAAGCCTGCATCAGGTCGCGGACATGGTTAATGGCGGCCTTGCGNTCTTCGCCNTCGGCGGCNCCNATTGCCTTCAGCTGCTCGATAATCTGTCGCTTNTGAGCCAGGTTTTCCTGCTCGGTCTTGCGGGTTTCAGAGCCTGACTGCTTTTTGCGGTCAAAGAAATAGTCACACGCAGCGCGGAAGCGAGACCATACGGCATCACTCTGCTTCTGAGGCACGGAGCCGATGGTTTTCCATTGGGCCTGCAGCTCAAGGAGCTTATCAGTTGTCTTCTTCCAGTCAGTGCTCTCCTTGAGTTCCTCAGCCTGCTCGCAGATTGAGATTTTCTTGGCAAGGTTTTCAGCATATTCATCCTTGACGGCCTTGAAATGGGCTGCCTTGGCCTGGAAAAACGCGTCACAGCTGCTGCGGAAACGCTTGAAGAGGTCGGCATTAGCCTTGCGTGAGGCATAGCCCAAGGTTTTCCATTCTTCCTGAATGGCGAGCACCGTCTTGGTGGCNTTTTCCCAGGCGCTNTGTGATTTCAGTTCGCCAAGGTCAATGGCCTCGATTTTCTCGCAGAGAGCAGTCTTGGCGGCTTCATTTTGCTGTTCTTCAGCCTTGCGGGCCTCAAAAAAGGCCTGATACTTCTTATTGATTTCAGCGGAGATATCCTTGAACTTGGCCCAGATTTCTTCACGCACTTCACGCGCAACCGGNCCAACGACTCTCCACTTATTATGGAGTTCCTGAAGATGNCGGAANGCAACGACCACATCAGCCTCCTCAGTGAGCTTCTGAGCCTGCTCAATGATGAGAGTCTTCATTTCAAGATTCTTCTTGAAGTCAAGGTCGCGCAGGTCCTTATTGACCTTCAGCTGGTCATAATATTTTTCAGTGGCCTCCTGATAACGCTTCCAGAGGGCCGAGGTTTCAGTATCGGGCACCGAGCCAATCTCCTTAAAGTTCTGCTGGAGTTCGCGCACGCGTTCAATATGGCGATGCACATTGTCCGTATCGTCAGAGGCATTGATAATTTCCTCGATAATGGCNTTTTTCTTCTGGAGATTNTCCAGTTCGCGCGCGGTTTGTTCAGCCTTGAGNGCGGCGCGTTTATCCTTATAAACCTGATATGCAGCCTTGAACTCCTCTTCTAAGGAATCAGCAGCAGGCACAAAATCAGATTCGACATTGCCCTCAACGGCNAGGAATGAGGCCTTTTCAGNGGCGATTTCCTCATGGCGCAGGGCATAGAAACGGACTTTAAGTCGGTTGATATCCTCATTAGAGATATCAGCAACGTCTTTTTCAACGATTGCCTTAAGGGATTCAACGATTTCCGGCTTAGTCAGCGGCGCGGGGCGGCCTTTAGCTTCGGTTTCAGGATTGACTGCGGCTTCGGTAGCAACGGCTTCAGAAGTCGTCAAGGGTTCATTAGACAGGTCCATTTCTTCTTGATAATTAATCGGTTAGGGTAAATAGGAAGGTGCCTTATCTCCCCGAAAGGAGCATCAGCTTAACAATAAATTAGAGTCCAAATTTACAACTTTTCTCCCAAACCACCAAACTTTTAACGCAAAAAAATCCGAGCCTTCCCTTNAAGGGAAAGCCCGGGGTCNNTTTTTNGTNATTATTCAAGTCTTATTCGGTTTTCTCAGAGTTTTCNTCAGTTTCCGGCTTGACTTCCGTTACGGATGATTCCGGAATTTCCGTTACTTCGGGCTCTTGAGGAGCTGCTGCTGCCTCAGCCTCAGCCTTGGCCGCCTTCTTAAGCGAGCGCTGATAAGAACTCAGCCCGGAGACNACGATGATTGCACCAACGGCAAACACAATCATGACTATTGAAGTAATCTTGATGATGATATCCTTGGTAGTGGCCGGCGGAAGCACACACATCACGATGCCGCAAACGGCCACAAGNGATGGCAAAATATAGAATCCGGCAGGAAACTTAACCGGCCTATAGACAAAGAGCATCAGGCAAACCAGATAGAGGCCGCCAAAAATCATCAGCGCNCCAAAGACGTAGACCATNGCCGTCGTAAACCCTACCGGGGCAAAGAGCATCCAAAGCCCCAGCGCACCGGAGGCAATGGCAGTCATCGTTCCGCCAATGGAGGCCAGCGAATGGCGGCTGTTATCTTCCTTACTCTGGCGCGAATAAGCAAACTGCATGGCTATATTAAGCACGGAGGAGGCAACTAAGAGTCCGCCGAGACACATTACACAGAAATCAAGGCTCGGCTGCTTATAACATAAAAGGAGGATGCCTGCCGCAAGAATCAGCAGCGAGGTCCAAAGTATTCTTTTGTAGTCCACGAGAATTTTGGTTGTTTTTAAGGGTTAATAATATTCGTTTATTAAAAAAACGTGAAAAACTATAAAAAAGTTGCCCGCAAAGTTAATAATTTTTAGAATATTTCCGTAAATTTGCACTCAAAATAAACCTTAAATCATTATTTTTATTTAAGACTGATGACTCCAAACCATACTGAAGACGGCCCCATGGGCATTCAGGAGCTTGAAAATGTGGTTGTTCGCTTTTCAGGCGACTCCGGCGACGGCATGCAACTTGCCGGCAATATCTTCACCAATGTATCCGCATCGGTAGGTAACCAGGTGTCCACCTTCCCGGACTATCCGGCAGAAATCCGTGCCCCGCAAGGCTCCCTCAGCGGTGTCAGCGGATTCCAGGTCAGCATCGGGCGCAATGTGTTCACCCCCGGTGACTGCTGTGACGTCCTCGTTGCCATGAATCCCGCGGCCCTGAAGCGTAACGCCGGATTTCTCAAGCGCAACGGCATTGTTATTTTCGATTCTGACTCCTGCAAGGAAGCTGATTTGAAGAAGGCTGAGTTCAAGACCCTTGACCCGATTGCCGAATTGGGAATCAACGCCCAGGTGCTTGAAGTGCCCATCACTTCAATGACTAAAGCCGCACTGGAGGATTCCGGACTTGACCCCAAGTCTGTGCTCAAGTGCAGAAATATTTTTGCCCTGGGACTTATCTGCTGGCTCTTTGACCGCCCTCTGGAAGGCGCATTGACAATGCTGCGCGCCAAGTTTGCCAAAAAGCCCGCAATTTTTGAGGCNAACTCCAAGGTGCTCACCGCCGGATTTGACTATGGACACAATATCCATGCCTCGGTCAGCACTTATAAGGTGCAGAGTGACCCCGCAGTGCCCGGCGTTTATACGGACATCAACGGCAACACGGCGACGGCCTGGGGACTCATCATGGCCTCAGAGCGTTCCGGCCGCCCCCTGTTCCTGGGTTCCTACCCCATCACTCCGGCCACTGACATTCTCCATGAGCTTGCCAAGCGCAAGGACCTCGGNGTAAAGGCCGTCCAGATGGAGGATGAAATTGCCGGAATCTGCTCCGCTATCGGTGCNTCGTTTGGCGGCTCCTTGGCCGTCACGTCCACTTCCGGCCCCGGACTGGCCCTGAAGAGTGAGGCCTTAGGACTCGCCGTCATGGCTGAATTGCCCTTAGTGGTTATCGATGTGCAGCGCGGAGGACCCTCAACCGGACTCCCCACCAAGACCGAACAGACTGACCTGATGCAGGCACTCTATGGCCGCAACGGTGAATGTCCGCTGGCCGTCGTGGCGCCCATATCGCCGACTGACTGCTTCAACATGGCCTTTGAGGCTTGCAAAATCGCCCTGGAACACATGACNCCGGTAATNTTCCTCAGCGATGCCTTCATTGGCAACGGCTCCTCGGCCTGGCGNATTCCGGAAGAGGNCGAATTCCCTGAAATTCATCCCCCGCTGCTCCCTGCCGAGAAGGCTGATGGCACTTGGAAACCTTATGAACGACAGGAAAACCTGGTGCGCTACTGGGCCATCCCCGGAACCGAAGGGGCAACCCATCGCCTCGGAGGTCTGGAAAAAGACAATAAGACCGGAGCCATCTCGACCCACCCCGGAAATCACGAACAGATGGTTCATCTCCGTCGCCAAAAAATTGCAAATATCGCCGCCGATATTCCCGAGCAGCGAGTGCATTTTGATGACAACATGAGCGCTGACACTCTCCTNTTAGGTTGGGGCGGAACTTACGGACATCTGCGCACTGCAGCCGCCGANCTTAACGCCCANGGCCGAAAGATTGCCTTCACTCAGCTCCGTTACATCAACCCNCTCCCCGCTAACATGGGCGAGATTCTCCGCAGATATAAGAAGGTAATCGTTGCNGAACTCAATACCGGAATGCTTGCTGACTATCTGCAGATGCAATTCCCCGAAGTCAACATCCATCGCATTAACAAGATTCAAGGCCAGCCCTTNATGGTCAGCGAATNANNNNAAAAAATCGAACAAATCTTAGACTGATGAATACTCAACAATATACTCCCGCCGACTATAAGAGCGACCAGAGTGTGCGCTGGTGTGCCGGATGTGGCGACCATGCCGTTCTCAACTGCCTCCATAAGGCTATGGCCGAACTCGGAGTNCCCCCTCACATGACTGCNGTCATCTCCGGCATCGGCTGCTCCTCCCGCCTGCCATATTATTGCAATACTTACGGCTTCCATACCATCCATGGACGCGCCGCCGCTATCGCTACGGGATTCAAGATTTCAAATCCGCAGATGACCGTATGGCAAGTGAGCGGNGATGGCGACGGCCTCGCCATTGGCGGCAATCACTTCATCCATGCCCTGCGCCGCAACATAGATATCAATATCCTTCTGCTCAACAACAAAATCTACGGCCTGACAAAGGGACANTACTCCCCCACCTCACCCCGCGGATTCGTCAGCAAATCCTCNCCTTACGGCACTACGGAAGACCCGTTCATTCCCGCCGAACTCGCCTTTGGTGCCAGAGCTACTTTCTTTGCCCGCTCAATCGATGTTGAGCTCGAAACCTCAAAGCAATGCATGCTCGCCGCCGCCCGCCATCGCGGAACGGCCGTAACCGAGATTCTCCAAAACTGCGTCATCTTCAATAACGGAATCCATAACTCCGTAGCTGAAAAATCCGTGCGCGCATCCAAGACCATAACCCTCCATCAGGGCGAAAAGATGCTCTTCGGCCCNAACAAGGAGTTTGGCCTCGTTCAGAACGGGTTTGAGCTCAAGGCCGTTGAAATCGGCAAGGACGGATTCACGATTGACGATGTCCTGACCCATGATGCCCATACTCCGAGCGATATTCTCCATCGCCAATTGGCGCTGATGGACGGCGAGACNCTCCCCCTGGCCCTGGGCGTTATCCGCGATGTCGANTCGCCCGTCTATAATGAGGCATTGGAGGCTCAAGTGGCGGAAGTAAAGGCCAAAAAGGGCTTTAACTCGCTCCGCCAAATGATTCTTGCGGGCGAAACCTGGACCGTTAAATGAAAATAATCTCTGCCCCTCTTCAGGGCTTTACCGANGCGCCTTGGCGCCGATTCCACGCCGAAGTCTATGGCTCCGGCGTGGACACTTATTGTGCGCCGTTCGTGAGNCTCGAACATGGCGCAATCCGTNCGCGAGACCTGCGTGACTCCATGGCTGANCCCCGAGCCGTCAGCCAGATTATCTGTCGCGACGCCGAGGAATTCTCCTCACTGGCGTCGGCGCTGACTGCCGCCGGAATTAATCGCATAGACCTCAATCTCGGCTGCCCGTTTCCNCCTCAGGTGAAACANGGGCGCGGAGCCGGACTCGCCGCTGACCCGCAAAGACTCGCCTCCGTATTGGATGCCATGAATCAATTCCCGGAAGTNGAGTTCTCGGCAAAAATGCGCCTCGACAATTGGGCCGNGCTTCTGCCCCTCCTGGAGTCATCACCGGTCAANTCATTGNCTATCCATGCCCGTTACCGTCAGCANCAATATAGCGGCGAGGCTGACCTGCAGGAGTTCGCCAAGATTAAGGCTGAAACNAANCTCCCGCTGATTTTCAATGGCGGAATCANCTCGCGGCGCGAATTTGATGACGTNGCTTCCGGATTTCCTGACTTGGCCGGAATNATGATTGGCCGCGGGCTCATGAGCCGCCCCTCCCTCGCCGCTGAAATCAGACAGGGAAAGGATTGGTCCGCCGCTGACCGCCTTGAAGGAATCCTTGACCTCCACCGCAAACTCTTTGAGTATTACTCTGAAAAACTTTGCGGCCCCGGCCAGATTCTCTCCAAAATCAAACCTTTCTGGGAATATCTTGAAGAAGAAATAGGCCGGAAAGCCGCCAAGCAAATCCGCAAGGCCAATAGCCTTACGGCTTATAACGCTGCCGTCAGTTCAATAGATTATTTGCCATAAAAAGCCAGGATACGGGCGCGCAAAAGNTACTCAAACTTGGCCTGAGCGCGCTCTGANAGTGACTTGACATACTGNTTCTTGGCATTGTCAAACTCCGTCGGAGTTGCGCGTCCGAGGCCATACTTTTCAGTGATTGCGCTGAGCGATGCCTCGGAGGCTTCAACGGCCACTGAGGCGGCATTATGNCGCTCACGGGCNCCTACTGCCTGATAATAAGCCTGCTGAATGGCCTTGAACAGATTATCAGATGTAGTTTCAAAATTGAGCTGTGTGCTCAACTGATTGACTCTGGCGCGCCTCACCGCATTGCGCGTCTGGAATGCATCAAAGATGGGAATTGACAGGCTCAGGCCAACTTGCTGGGCAAANTTATGGCGNAATTGCTCTGAAAACCGCTCGTTGTCCATTCCGTTCACCTTATAATAATTGCTGCCAAGTCCGGCCGAGAANTTCAATCGCGGAATCCATCCGGTCCGGGCTACGGAGATTTGCTTCGANGCGGCATCAACCATCAGTCGCTCGGCTCTCACGGAGTGGTTATTCTCCATTGCCCGCTCAAACACCTCNCGGGGGTCACGCAGCNGAGGCATTTCCTCATCAGGCTCGGCAATGGAGAATCCCTCAACGCTTTCAAGCCTCAGCAGCTGCGAGAGGTCAAGCAGGGCCAGGCGGGTATCATTCTGTGCCGTAACGAGTTGAACCCGGGCCTGGGCGTCCTGCGACTTGGCGTCAAGCATATCCGCCTCAGGNATCCGNCCGACATCGAGCAGCGCCTGCCGCCGTTCAAGCTCATCTGACGTGATCTGAACTTGCGCCCGGGCAATCTCNTCCATCTCACGCGAGTAAAGCACCTGNAGATATTGAGCCATCACCTGGAGAGTTATATCATCTTTGGCCGACTCGAGGCTTTCAACCATCGAGCTCAGATATGTGCGCTGATATTGAATCTGCCGATAAGCCTGAAGGCCCTGAAACANCGGCAGATTAAGCCCTACGCTGAGGCCGAAATTGGAGGTGTTGCGGTCGGCATAAGTGTTGCTTGCCGTCAGTCCGCGGCCAAAGTTCCATGACTGCTGACCCTGGCCNGACACCGTAGGAAGCACGGCATCNCGGGCCGAAGTCAGTTCATTTTCAGCCTGGAGAACCTCATTGGAGCGGCGGAGAACCGTCAGATTATTATCAACGGCATAGTCCACACACTCCTGAAGGGTCCATTCCTTGGCGCTCAGACTCATTGATGCAATGGTCAGGGCGCCTGCAATCAATAACTTATTCATTTTATTATCATTCCGCGGAGTTTATCGTCCGCCTTAATTCCTGATTTAACTTCAATTGTGATGCCGTCGCTGAGCCCGGTTTCAATCTTGCGGCGCTCAAAGGTCTGCTNCTTATCTNCGCCGGTCAGCACATAAACGTAGGCNTCATCGCCCTCAAACTCCACAACCGATTCGGGCACAGCCATTACCCCCTTGGATTCCTGGAGTGTGACGGCNGCATTCGCGCTATAGCCGGCGCGGAGTGCCCGCTCATCATTGATGGTCACTGCGGCCTTGATTTCAAACGTGTTGGTCCCGTTCTCCGTNACNGCCTTGGGCGAGATATATTCNATCGTGGCATCCGAAGTGAGGTCCTGCAGAGCCCCGACGGTAATCGTCATCGGCTGGCCNACGTAGAGCTGACCAACTTCCGTCTCNTCNACNTTCCCCTTGAATATCAAGTCATTCATATCAGCCACCTTGGCTATCGTCGTGCCGTCATTAAAAGTNTTGCTCTGAATTACGGAAGAGCCTACTTTGACGGGCACATCGAGGACCAGCCCCGTGATAGTGGCCCGGACAAGGGTGTTTGAGCCCTGCTGATTCTTGGAGCTTACCCCGTCGCGAACAATNGAAAGNGCATCTTGAGCCGACTCAAGATTTATCTTCGCATTGGCCATGGAGGTCACCGATTCTTCATACTCCTCTCTTGAAACGTATTTNTTATTGTAGAGTTCCTCAGTNCGCTGATGTTTGCTCTTGGCCAGTTCATATTGGCGCTCGGCCTCCTCCACNCTGAATTTGGCCGAAGATAGCTGTGATTCGTCAGGAATAACCTTGATTTTGGCAATCACGTCGCCCTCGCGCACCTGCTGTCCGGCCTCNACCATAATTTCAGAGATGATGCCTGAAATCTGAGGTTTGATTTCAATTTCGTCGCGCGGCTCAATTGACCCCGTCAGAAGGGTGTTTTTGCTCAAGGTNGCCTCCGTTTGCGGCTCAACNAGAGCATACTCAGTCTTNTTCCCCCGCGAATTCATATAGAGGAAAACAAACGTCCCGATAAATATCAGGGCCACAAACGCCCAAATCAACTTTTTAAAAAGACCTTTCATTAAATGAANAATTAAATTAAATNAAAAATANAAAATANAAANTACAAAATTANAAAATTTATAAGACTTATAAGATTTANAAGANTTATAAAATTTATAAGANTTATAATCAACNATAAACTATAAACTATAAACTATAAACTATAAACTATAAACTATAAACCATAAACCTTAAACCTTAAACCNTAAACCNTAAACCTTAANCCTTAANCCTTCATTCACTTATCATTAATCGCCTCAATCGGTTTGATTTTCATGGCTTTGAGCGAGGGAATTATGCTCGCGGCCATTCCGAGGATGATGAATATCAGCATAATGAAAAGAGCCTGACCAAAACGGATAAGGAANGGAGCGTCGGCCAACTTCTGGACCACGGCCAGAATCCCTACGGCAAAGACTATGCCCGCCATGCCGGCAATGAAGGTCAAGGCGATGCCCTCAGAGAGAATCTGAGTGACAATATCGGCCGGTTTGGCCCCAATTGCGCGGCGAATCCCTATTTCCTGAGTCCTTTCCTTGACGATGACCCACATTATGTTGCCTACCCCGATAATGCCGGCAATCAGTGTGCCGATGCCGACAAACAGNGCCAGNAGGTCAACTCCGGCAAANAGATTGTCAACCATTTCAAACTGCTCGCTGACATCAAAAAAGAACAGTGCCTGGTCATCATCAGGCGCCAACTGATGGTTAGCGCGCATAATCCGGAATATCCGCGGCTTNAGGTCTGAGGGGCGATAGCCTTCCTTGGCAGTCATCATTGTGCCGCCAACGACGTCGCCCATGTTGAAGGCCTTGTTAAGGGTTGAGAGCGGAACGTTGACCTGATTATCGAGTTTATCCCCGCCAACGCTGACTTCCGCTTCCTGGCCAGCCACTCCGATGACCTTATAATATATGCCTCCGATATTGACGTATTCGCCTATGGGGTCCTTGCCGGGGAAAATCTTGTCGGCGATGTTTTTCCCGACTACNGCCACCTTGCGTTCATTGACATAGTCACTTTCGTTGATGAACCGGCCCGCAAAAATCTTGGGAAGAAACACCCGGACATATTCATGGTCAACGCCTTGAATCTGAGCCGTCGCGCCATGCTTTCCGGCGCTGACCGTCAGAGCCCCGACGGAGTTTGAAGTAGCCACGGCGTCCACTCCCTCAAGNCGGCGAATGGCCTCGATATCCTTAGAGGTGATGCTCCATCCGCTTCCCTTGTTGAATCCCTGATAGGAAACGGTGCGCCGGTTGGCAAAAAAGACTGCCGTGTTAGTTGCAAAGCCCTCGAAATTGCTCATCAGTTTGTGTTGCAGNCCCTTTTCGCCGCCAAGAAGCATTGCAAGCATTGCCGTGCCCCAGAAAATGCCNAAGGCGGTCAGCAGCGTGCGCGTNTTNTTGCGNGCGAGAGTGGCGCCTATCTCGCGCCAGTTCTCAAGGTCAAAAAATGCGGTTTTCATTCGTCTCTGAGCGCTTCTACGGGTTTAACTTTCAGGGCCTTGAGCGCCGGAAAAAGCCCGGCCAATGCCCCTGCGATGATTAACACTATTGTGACCTGAACGGCTATGGAGAGGTTNACTCCCGGATTGAGGAATCCTCGGTCAGGATGCTCGCCGATGAAGTGGACAAGCAGCGCGGTGACCCCGGTNCCGAGAATGATGCCNATATAGCCGAAAAGAGTAGTAATCGANACACTTTCAAGNATAATCTGAGTCAATATGGAGCGCGGACGGGCCCCGATTGCGCGGCGAATCCCTATTTCATGAGTGCGCTCCTTGACGGAGACAAACATGATGTTACTCACTCCGATAATGCCGCTCAGAAGAGTGAAAATGCCGATGACCCAAACCGTGATGTTAAGGATGTTCATTCCCGTAGCCATCTGCAGGCGCTGATTGAACTGATTCCAAATCCAGAGGGCTCCCGGATCTTCAGGGGCAAATTCATGGATNNCCCCGAGAGTTTGGCGAACNTTATCCTCGGCCTCCTGACCATCNGNAATGGTGTTGACATTCTGCAATTCCACTTTGATTACGTCGACGTTGCCGTTATTTCCGGCAAGGGCTCGTGCCGTTGTGTAAGGAATATAAACCGAGCGGCTATGGCGCGAGTCAAAAACGCCAACAACCCGAAACATCAGGTCACCGACTTTCAGCGACTGTCCGACGGCTTTTTCCGGCTCTGAATAAAGGCTCTCGGCCATCTTGGAGGAGAGCACGATGACCTTGCGCTGCTGCTGAATGTCAATGTCGTTGATGAATCGGCCGCAGAGGAGTTCATTGCCGTGGCTTTGAAGTTCTGACGGGAAAACGCCCTCATAGCTTCCCTGGGCATAATCCCGGTCAGTGGCCATCGTTACGGAATAGCCCTGAATGGCCGCCGTTACGTTCTTAATCCGGTCTCCGCCATGAGCTTTGACCGTGGCCATATCGTCATTTTTCAGCTGAATGTCACGGCCCATTTTATATCCATGGTAAGGCTCNGTGGTTATCCCGCCCCANATTTCAATGTTATTGCCGCCCTGCTTGCCCATGTTGGCATCAAACGCATTGATGACTCCGCGACTCATGCCCAGGAGCACTATCAGCATGAAGATACCCCAGGCTACGGCNACTCCNGTCAAGGCCGTGCGCAACTTATTGTTACGCATTGTTTGCCATATTTCGTTTGCTAAGTCTATCATATGATGATTTGACCGTCAGAAATGCGGATTATTCGGTTAGTCTGTTCGCCAACTCCCGGGTCNTGGGTCACTATGATGATGGTCATTCCNCGGTCGGCGTTCAGGTCGCGGAAAAGTTGCATCACTTCNTTTGAGGTNTTGGAGTCAAGCGCCCCCGTAGGCTCGTCGGCAAGGATTATGCTCGGATTGGTAATCAGNGCNCGNGCCAGGGCAACTCGCTGCTTCTGACCNCCTGAAAGNTCGCCCGGNAGATGATGGGCACGGTCAGCAAGCCCCACTCTTTCAAGTTGTTCCATGGCCAGCAGACGACGCTTCTTGCGGCTCACTCCCTGATAAAAAAGCGGCAGAGCTACGTTTTCAACCGCATCCTTATAATTTATGAGGTTAAATGACTGAAAAACAAAGCCTATCATCCGGTTACGGAGCTCGGCGGCTCTGTTTTCGCTGAGATTGCGAATCAAAACCCCGTCAAGCCAATATTCGCCGGAGTCATAATTATCCAGAATACCGAGAATATTCAGCANTGTTGACTTGCCGGACCCTGATGCNCCCATAATCGACACCAACTCCCCGCGGTCAATATGGAGGTTGATATCGCGGAGAACGTGAAGCGGGACAATCCCCGGATAAGTCTTATTTATATCCTTTAACGTAATCATCTCTTNTTNGGGTTGAACGGTGGTTGAACNGTGGTTGAACGGTGGTTGAACAATAGTTTAAAGTTGAAGGTGGAAAGTTGAAGGTTGAACAAAAAACAACCGTGAACGAAGTGAACGATTNAACNACNGTTAAACCANTGTTAAACCACTGTTAAACTTTNANCNTTAAACCACTGTNNANCTTAANCNTTNAACCTTCCCAAGNTANTTNNNATANAGTTCGCTGACGGTTTCCGGGGTCAGGCCTATGGCCTTGAAGCGGGCAAAGATGAAGTCCATTTCGCCGCCTTCAAAAAAGAGCTTGCGGCGCCCTTCCTTGATGCGCTCAACGGCGTCNGCAGCAACAAAATATCCNAGNCCNCGGCGATTAAAAATCACGCCGTCGCGCTCCAGGTGTTCATAGGTTCGCACCACGGTGTTGACATTCACCTGCGACTCCGCCGCCAACTCCCTGACCGAGGGGACTCGACCCTCGGCCGTTAGAGTTCCGGCTACAATATCGTTGCAGATTCGGTCAGCTATCTGTAAGTATATCGGTCTGTTATCTTGCATATCAATTCATCATGAANGTCTGGACCAACTGAGTGTTCTTATATCGGCGCCATGCATACCAATAGATAGCGAACACAATCAGGTATCCCGTGATTAATATACCCCAGGCATAGAAATGCCATGATTGGCCATTTTCAAACAACTCAAAGAACCACTTGAACATTTCAGGCTGAATGATGAAGCCAAAGAATATGGTAAACACCATCTGAATCACATAGAGAACACAGAAGGTCTTGAGAAANGACTTCTTGGGCCAGAAGGCACTGCCGAGAGTATAGAGTGCCTGATTAAACAGAAGCATACCAACTCCGCCTAAAACAAACAATGACCCCACCTCGACGATAATACCCCAATGTTCCCGGAAATCTGAAAAATCTATGTTNGGGAAGATGTCAACAATTAACTTGAAAACNCCAAAGAAGTATGGGGCATGAAAATGAATCATTGATGACAAAGTATCAGCCAAGAGCGCCGAGCAGATGATGGCNATAGGTCCGAAAATATTGTAAATCAGAATCAATGAGGTGAACTTNTCAGCCTTGGAGGCCGGAACCATCATGGCCACGATTCGTTTCGGNTTNGTCGACATGGANGAGAAGGTCAATGANGCNGAAACCTGAACGGCAATGCCGCCGATGGCAAAAAGGAACAGCCAGATAATNCCTCCTATTCCCATATCTTTTGTTCTACCATCAAAGAGCAGAGCCATNAGAAACATCAATCCGAAGCAAACTCCNATCGACATCCAAATCTGACGGGAATTTTCAGCCAAATAGCGGCGAATCAGCAGGTGCACCGTGCCCCACGAGAAATTTCTATCTTTCATAATGCGTTAGTAAGTTGCGGGTTAGTAAATGCAAGTTCAAATAAAGATTCAAGGTTCACTTCCGTCTCCGGAACGTCCTCGCCGCGCAGGCGAACAACGTTATAACCGCCGGGCACGGGCGCGGACCAAAGCGCTCCGTTGAGCTCCTCAGGGTTTTGAACAAACTTGAAGACGAGGCGCTCCTGAATGGCGGCAATCGATGAGTTGAGCACCACTCCCTTGCGGTCCATAATCAGGACATGGTCAAGCACCCNCTCCANGTCACGCACCTGGTGAGTGGAGATTATGATGGTGCGGTTATCAGTCATGGCNCTGACAATGGCGCGCCGAAATTCGCTCTTGCCGGGAATGTCAAGCCCGTTGGTAGGCTCGTCCATNATCAGCAGCGANGTATTGCAGGCCAAGGCAAANGCCACAAAGGCCTTTTTCTTCTGCCCCATGCTGAGCTGACCTAAGTGAATCGACGGGTCAAGGCGGAAATGAGCCAGATAATCATTAAGTTGCTCGCGATTGAAATTCCGGTAAAACGGNGCGTTCATCTTAATGTATTTATCCAAAGTAATTGACGGCAGAGTGATTTCCTCCGGAACGAGGAAAACGTCGGTNANCATTTCCGGCTTGCGGAGAAAAGTCTCCATTCCCTTGAACATAACGGAGCCTGAGGTAGGCTTCAGCAGTCCGCAGATAAGATAGAGCAAGGTTGATTTACCCGCGCCGTTGGCCCCCAAAAGGCCATATATACCGCCGGGATTGAGCTCCATCGTGAAGTCATTGACAACCGGATTGACCTGCGCCGGATAGCAATAAGAAACNTGTTGTAAGTTAAGCATCTTAGTGTAATAGTTAATTAGAACACCGCAAAGGTAATACAATATTTTCATATCTCCAAATTTTTTTTCTGAAATTTTTTTTGTAACTTTGCAACTGCACATTTCAAACAAATGAAACCGAAAAGAATAGCAATCTTCGGGTCGACGGGTTCCATAGGGACTCAGACCCTCGATATAATCAGGCGGAATCCTGAGCANTTCAGAGTCACCACATTAATTGCCGGACGGCGAGTTAATGAGCTGATTCAGCAGGCTTTGGAATTTCGTCCCGCGCGNGTTATTATTGGTGCGCCGGAGCTTTATCCGCGCCTGAAAGAGGCCCTTGAGCCTCACGGAATTGAAACCGCTGCCGGCCCTGACGCCATTGCNGANNCCATGGAAGCTGACGATACGGACATGATTGTCACCGCAACGGTTGGCTACTCAGGNCTGCTCCCCACCCTCCGCGCTATCCGCGCCGGAAAAGAAATTGCGCTGGCCAATAAGGAAACCCTCGTAGTGGCCGGCGAACTGGTCAACNGGATGCTCAAGGACTCCGCCTCTGAAATCATTCCCGTTGACTCCGAACATTCCGCAATCTATCAATGCCTTAAAGGCGAAGACCCCGGNGCNGTCAAAAAACTGATAATCACCGCCTCCGGAGGCCCCTTCCGCCTGATGGACAAGGAGAAATTAACCTCAGTGACAGCCGCTGAGGCCCTCCGCCATCCTAACTGGGACATGGGCGCGAAAATCACNATTGACTCAGCGACGATGCTCAATAANGCCTTTGAAATCATTGAGGCCCGATGGCTCTTTGGAATCGAGCCGGAGAGGATTGAGGCTGTGGTCCATCCGCAAAGCATTATCCATTCAATGGTGGAGTTCGCTGATGGTGCCGTCAAGGCCCAACTTGGTGTCCCCGATATGCATCTGCCTATCAGTTACGCACTTGCCGGAGCATGGCGCCGACCAACGGGTGAACGCCCCCTGCGCCTTGAAGACTATGCGCAAATGACCTTCGAGGCCCCTGATACTGATAAATTTCCCTGCCTGACTCTCGCTCCCTATGCGCTCAATCGCGGAGGAAACACCGCCTGCATAGTCAATGCCGCCAACGAAATTGTCAACGAGGCGTTCCGCCAAGGAAGAATCAGATTTACTGATATTTATCCCGCCATTATGGAGACCATTGAGAAATGTCAATTCATTTCCGCCCCCTCTCTTGATGACTATATCCAATCAAACGACGAGGCGCGCCATATTGCCGCCGAGCTAATTAACTGACTTTAAAAGCCTATGGAAACATTCCTGATGAAAGCATTCCAACTCATTATGGCACTGGCACTCTTGGTGACGGTCCATGAGTTTGGACACTATATATTTGCCCGCATTTTCGGCATTAAGGTTGAAAAATTCTTCCTGTTTTTCAATCCGCGCTTCTCCCTGATGCGCTATATTCCGGAGCAGGGACGCCTGGAGCTCTGCACCTGGATGGACAAGGAAGAGAAGCCTCACCCCCTGGCAAGCTGGAAAGTTGGCCGCGCCTATGCTCCGGGCGAAAAAGTGCCCGGATGGAAACAGACCATCTATGGTATCGGCTGGATTCCACTGGGCGGTTACTGCTCGATTGCCGGAATGGTTGACGAAACCAAGGATGCCTCCGACGTTGCTTCAACTCCCGCCGACACTGATTTNTATGGCAAAGCCGCATGGAAAAGGCTCCTGGTGATGGCCGGAGGCGTGATTTTCAACTTCCTGCTCGCAATCATCATTTTCGTCGGCCTGACGTTCAGCTATGGAGAAAAAACCGTCAAATTCCGCGATGCTTATGCCGGAATGGACTATGTTCCCGCTGCCCTGAAAGCCGGATTCCGCAATGGCGACATCCCCCTGAAGGCTGACGGTCAGGACGTTGANGCAGACCAGCCCGGAGTCATGATGAAATTGGCCCGCGCCAAGGTGGTCACAGTGCTCCGCAACGGAACTGACACAGTCGATATNCACCTCCCCGCGGACTTCATGATGGACCTCAACGAGGACCAGGGATTCTTTGCCTACAGAGTGCCGGTAGTNGTNAGCGAAGTAATGCGCGGCGAACCTGCCGCCAAGGCCGGACTCCAAAAAGATGACAACATAATCGCCGTNGGCGACAGTCTGACTCCCTCGCTCTCCGAGTTCTTCCCCGCGCTCAAGGCCTACAGCGGAAAATCCACCCCCCTGAAAATTATTCGCGACGGCAANCAGCTGACCCTCACCGCAACCCCGACTGCCGACGGCAAACTCGGATTCATGCTGACTCCCCCGACGGATATCTACCCCGTGTTTACCAAGAATTACGGCCTCGTTGAATCATTCCCCCGAGGATGGNCNCTCGGNACGACNACTCTGAAGGACTACGTCGGCGGCATGAGTCAGATTTTCACCAAGCGCGGCGCCGAGAGCCTGGGCGGATTCGGAGCNCTGGGCGGAATGTTNCCGGAAAAGTGGAACTGGTATCAGTTCTGGTCNCTGACCGCTTTCCTCTCCATTGCNCTCGCNTTCATGAACATCATCCCGATTCCCGGACTCGACGGCGGACATATTCTCTTCCTCTTCGTNGAGATGATTACTCGCCGCAAGGTTCCCCTGAAAGTAATTGAAGTGGCCTCAACCATCGGATTCTATTTCCTCTTGGCTCTGATGCTATTTGCCAATATGAACGATATAATGAGATTATTCAAATGAACTATCCCGTAATAACTCTNAAGCGCGGCAAGGAAGAATCGCTCCTGCGCTTCCATCCCTGGGTGTTTTCCGGGGCCGTCGCGTCTCAGCCCGCCAATCTTGAGGAGGGCGACATTGTTGAGGTCCATTCCTCTGATGGCCGCCTGATTGGCATTGGCCATTATCAGATAGGCAGCATCGTNGTGCGCATTCTGGAGTTTGGACGCAGCCGCGAAATTGACNGCAACTTNTTTGCCGAGCGCATCGGCGCGGCCTTCAACCTGCGCAAGACCCTCAAACTCATTCGCCNGGANAATAACGCCTACCGCCTTGTCCATGGCGAGGGCGATTTCCTCCCCGGCCTCATCGTTGACATTTATGGCAACACGGCCGTNGTGCAGGCCCATTCGCCGGGAATGCACTTNTGCCGNAACATGATTGCCGAGGCCCTGGTGGAAACCCCGGAATTGCCNGTGGCCAATGTCTATTACAAATCNGAAACCACCCTCCCCTATAAGGCCCATCTGGACCCGCAGAACGCTTATATTATAGGNGACTATGACGGCGCCATCGCCCTGGAAAATGGATTGCAGTTTAATATTGACTGGCTCAGAGGTCAAAAAACCGGATTCTTCGTTGACCAGCGTGACAATCGCTCCCTGCTCCAGCATTANGCCCAAGGGAAGAATGTGCTCAATATGTTCTGCTATACCGGCGGNTTCTCCGTCTATGCCCTGCGTGGCGGCGCTAACANGGTCCATTCAGTCGATTCATCGGCCAAGGCCATCGAACTGACCCGCGCCAACGTTGAAATCAACTTCCCGGGCGATGCTCGCCATCAGGCCTTTGCCGTTGACGCCTTCAAGTATCTCGCCGACATTAAAAAAGGAGCCTACGACCTGATTATTCTTGACCCGCCGGCCTTTGCCAAACATCGCTCGGCNCTNAAAAACGCNCTGATTGGCTATCGCCGGCTCAATGCGCGGGCNATCGANCAGATTGCCCCGGGAGGAATCCTCTTCACTTTCAGCTGCTCGCAGGCCGTCAGCCGCGAGCAATTCCGCCTGGCCGTCTTCACCGCCGCCGCTCAAACCGGACGNAAAGTCAGAATCCTCCATCAGCTCACTCAGCCCGCTGACCATCCCATCAACATCTATCATCCTGAAGGCGAATACCTCAAGGGGCTGATTCTCCAAGTTGAATAANAATTCTTTTTTTACCATTAAATACACTCAAATCATTATCAATGAAACTGAAATTTGCCATGCCATTTGCCATTTGCTGTGCAGCCGCAACACTCAGCTGTCAGAAGCACGCAACGGCCGANCCGGACATCAACTATAATGTTGACCGGTTTGCCGACATTGAAGTTATCCGTTACACTGTGCCCGGATTTGACTCCCTGAGCCTTGACCAGAAAAAGCTCATCTATTATCTGAATGAAGCCGCCCTGACCGGACGTGACATCATCTGGGACCAGAACTGCAAATTCAACCTCCCCATCCGCCATATGCTCGAAGGNATCTACACTTCTTATGACGGCGACAAAAACTCGGATGATTACAAGGCTTTCGNGACCTATCTCAAGCAAGTGGAGTTTGCCAACGGTATCCACCATCATTACAGCATGGACAAGTTNACCCCCGGATTCAGCCGCCAATGGCTCGCCGAACAGGTCAACAAGCTCCCCAAAGAAGCGCAGCCTGAAAACTTCGACGAACTGGCCGAAGTAATGTTCAATCCGGAAATCATGGCCAAGCGAGTTAACCAGGCCGACGGNGTAGACCTCATTGCCACTTCCGCTTGTAACCTCTATGGCGGCGGAATCACTCAGGAAGAAGTCGAAGCATACTATAACAANCTCAAAGACCCCAATGACGAAACCCCCATCAGCTATGGCCTNAACGCCAAGCTCGTCAAGGGCGAAGACGGAACAATCTATGAGGAAGTNTACAAAGTTGGCGGAGTCTACGGCGAACAGATTGAAAAAATCTGTAATCTCCTCGCTCAGGCAAGCGAATATGCCGAATCTGACGAACAGAAAGCCTACATTCAGAAACTCATTGAATTCTATCAAACCGGCTCGCTCAAAACCTTTGATGACTACTCCATCCAATGGGTTGAGGACACTCATGATAGCGTCGACTTCATCAATGGCTTCATTGAAAGCTATGGTGACCCCCTNGGCATGACCGGACAATATGAGTCAATCGTCAACTTCAAAAACGAAAAAGCAAGTCAGCGCACCGAGAAAATCTCAGCCAACGCCCAATGGTTTGAAGACCGCTCTCCCGTTGACCCCCGTTTCCGTAAACCCGAAGTGAAAGGCGTCAGCGCCAAGGTTATCACCGCCGCCATCCTTGCCGGCGANTCTTATCCCGCCACTCCTATCGGCATCAACCTCCCCAATGCCAACTGGATTCGCGCCGCCCANGGCTCCAAGTCCGTAACCCTCGAAAACATCACCGAGGCTTATGATATTGCCGCTCANGGCAACGGTTTTGCTGAAGAATTCGTCATTGACGAAGAAACCCGCAAGCTCATGGACGATTATGGNTTCCTGACNGATAACCTCCATACGGACCTCCATGAATGTCTCGGCCACGGCTCCGGCCGTNTGCTCCCCGGAGTTGACCCCGATGCCCTCAAGGCTCATGGCTCTACTCTTGAAGAAGCTCGCGCCGANCTCTTNGCCCTNTATTATCTCGCTGACCCCAAGCTCGTTGAACTCGGCCTCATCGATAANCCCGAAGCCTACAAAGCCGAATATTATAAATATATGCTCAACGGACTGATGACTCAGCTCGTGCGCATTGACCCGGGCAAGGACATTGAAGAAGCACATATGCGTAACCGTCAGCTCATTGCCAAGTGGGTCTTTGAAAAGGGCGCAGAGNATAACGTAGTTGAACTCGTCAAGAAAGACGGCAAGACTTTCGTTAAAATCAATGACTATGACGCGCTCCGCGGCCTCTTTGGCCAGCTCCTGGCTGAAGTGCAGCGAATCAAGAGCGAAGGCGACTATGAAGCCGGACGTCAACTCGTTGAAAACTATGCCGTTAAAGTTGACCGTAACATCCANGATGAAGTGCTCGCTCGCTACAACGCGCTCAACATTGCCCCCTACAAAGGCTTCGTCAATCCCGTCTACGAACTCGTGAAAGACAAAAACGGCGAAATCACCGACGTCAAGATTTCTTACACTGAGGACTTCCTCCCCCANGTGCTCCGCTACTCTAAGGAATACTCATTTTGAATAACGACGACTTAAATAAGGCCCTCGAGACTCTGCGCCGGGGCGGCATTATCCTTTACCCGACTGATACGGTCTGGGGAATCGGATGTGACGCNACGCGCGCAGAGGCCGTAGGCCGAATTTTCCGCCTCAAGGGGCGCGACGACAGCAAAGCCCTTATAACTCTCATTGACTCNGCCCGGAACCTTGAGCGATGGGTTGACGGAGTGCCCCCCGTGGCCTATGATTTGATTGAAGCGGCCGTCGAACCGCTGACGGTTATCTATGACCGGGCAGCCGTCCCCCCGCTGGCCCCGAATCTCCCCGCTCCGGATGGCTCGCTCGCCGTCAGAATCCCTGATAATGAATTTTGTCGCGCACTCTGTCGCGGCCTCAAACGCCCGCTGGTCTCTACCTCCGCCAACNTCTCCGGCGCCCCTACTCCTCGCTCGTTTGCCCAAATAGCCCCGGAAATNATCAATGGAGTGGACTATGTTTGCCTCTCCGGNCGCTCGGACGTAAACCCCAAACCGTCAACNATCATGAAANTGACCGAATCCGGTGTGATAACCATCATTCGCCCCTGAATTTGAAAAAATGACAAGTCTCTCTGCCCGAATAATTAACCGCCTGAAGGCCAAATACATTGTCAGCGACTTCCTGCTGTCAAACCTGGCCATGTTTCTCTATAACGTTATCCGTACGCAACAGTCCACCTGGGCCCACAGCGTATGGGCCTACTATACGAGCTGGCAGGTTTATACGGGGCAGATTCTCTTTCCTCTGTTCATGATGATGATTTATTGGCTCTCAGGCTATTACACCAACTTTGCATCCCGCTCGCGCGCCCAGGAACTCCTGACTACCATCTGGTCATCAATCATCATCTCCCTCTGCGTCTTCTTCATGGCCCTCATTAACGATATGCCCCAAAAGCGCCTCCCGGCCATTGAAAACATCGCATTCTTTGCCTGCATAATCTTCTGCTGTATCTACACCGGGCGCTTCCTTATCACCCGAATGGAAGTAAAAGCTATCCATTCTCGCGCCAAATTCCAGGAAACAATCATTCTCGGAGTGGACCGCGAAGCAATCGAACTCGCCCGCCGAATCAACTCCTATCCTAAAGGTAACGGCATGAAAGTTACCGGACTGCTCAAACTTCAGCCCTCCGACGTTCCCGCCNCCGGAGCCGAAGAATTTGACATCATTGAATTTGACAACATCACGGAGCTCTGCAACGTCCGCTCCATCTCCCATATAATCCTCTCCCCGAGCCTCAACAATAACCGCGAAGAACAAACCCGGCTGCTCCGAACCGTCTTCCCCCTTGATATCGCCGTCTATATCACCCCTGACGTCGACATGATCAATGTAACCGCCTCCCGACGCCCCTTCAACGTCATTGGCGAGCCTCTGATTTGCATNTCGTCGGCCAACATCTCAGCCAGCAGCGCTAACATCAAGCGCCTCTTTGACGTTATTCTCTCATCCATTGCCATAGTGCTCCTCATCCCCGTCTATGCCGCAATTGCAATCGCCATCAAATGTGACGACGGCGGACCCGTTTTCTTCACCCAAGAACGTATGGGATACAGAAACCGCCCNTTCCGCATCTTCAAGTTCCGCACTATGATTCCCGAAGCTGAAAAAAGCGGAAACCCCGCCCTCTCCTCTGACCATGACAAGCGAATAACCAAATGCGGACGATTCCTCAGAAAATACAGACTCGACGAACTCCCACAGTTCTTAAACGTCATGCGCGGAGAAATGTCGCTCGTCGGCCCGNGGCCTGAACGCCGCTACTTTGCCGAAAAAGTTGCCGCAATCGTCCCTTATTACCATATGATTTATCAAGTCAGACCCGGAATCACTTCCTGGGGAATGGTCTCCTACGGTTATGCCTCAACCATTGAACAAATGATTGAACGACTCCGATTTGACCTCATCTACCTCGAAAACATTTCGCTCACAACTGACTTCAAAATCCTCCTCCACACCTTTAACACCGTCTTCAGCGGTAAAGGAAAATAACCCCCCCCTAAAAATATGTCTGAAACATCAACCGAACATCCCGCNGACGAATCCGGACGCATCAACTCCCTGATGCTCCGATTCCTCCACTGGCGACAACACCACATAAAGGAAAAAAACTTCGTCCTCATCCTCGCCCTCCTCGTCGGAATAATCTGCGGATTCGCCGCCCTGATTCTCAAATGGCTAATCCACTTTATCTCCCATACCCTCACCGGACACTTCAGCGCCGTCGGCGCAAACTGGCTCTACATCGTCTATCCCGTCATCGGCATCCTCATCACCGGACTCTACGTCCGCTACATTGTCAAAGACAACATCAGCCATGGCGTTACCCGTGTGCTTGAAGCCATCTCCCAAAACAAATCCAGNCTCAAAGCCCACAACATGTACTCATCCGTCATTGCCAGCTCCATAACCATCGGCTTTGGCGGCTCAGTCGGCGCCGAAGGACCTATTGTCCACACCGGAGCCGCTATCGGCTCACAATTAGGCTCACTCTTCCGCATGTCGCCCCGAATCCTCATGCTCCTCGTTGGCTGCGGAGCCGCCGCCGGTATCGCCGGAATCTTCAAAGCCCCTATCGCCGGAATGCTCTTCACCCTGGAAGTCCTCATGCTCGACCTCACGACGGCCTCCGTAATGCCCCTGCTCATCGCCTCCATCTCGGCCGCAACCGTTGCCTACACCTTCTCCGGCTATGACTTCGAATTCTTCTTCATCCAAAGCGAAAGCTTCGCTACGACACGCATCCCCTTCGCCATTCTCTTAGGCCTTGCCTGCGGATTCATATCCCTCTACTTCACCCGAACCATGAACATGATGGAAAATATGTTCTCCCGCCTCCACTCCCCATGGACCAAGACCGCCGTCGGCGGAATCATTCTCGCCTCCCTCGTCTACACCTTCCCCCCGCTCTACGGCGAAGGCTACGGCGCCATCATTGACCTCCTCGGCGGCGACCCCTCGCAAATCGTCGAACAATCCGTCTTCTATGGCGAAAGCACCTCCTCATCAGCCATCGCAATCTTCATCCTCGCCATCATCCTCCTCAAAGCATTCGCAACCTCAGCCACCAACGGAGGCGGAGGCGTTGGCGGCACATTCGCCCCCTCCCTCTTCGTCGGATGCATGTCAGGATTCCTCTTCGCCTACATCATCAACAACACCTTCGCCCTCGACCTCTCCACAAAAAACTTCGCCCTCATGGGAATGGCCGGAGTAATGTCAGCAGTCATGCACGCCCCCCTGATGGCCATCTTCCTCACCGCCGAACTAACCGGCGGCTACAACCTCTTCCTCCCCCTCCTCATTGTCAGCACCATCGCCTACGGAACAATCAAAACCTTTGAACCATACAGCATCTACACCATGCGACTTGCCCAACGAGGCACCCTCCTCACTCACCATAAAGACAAAGCCGTCCTCACCCTCCTAAAGATGGACTCCGTAGTCGAAACCGACTTCCTCATCGTCAAACCNGAAATGTCGCTCAAAGAAATGTGTGACACCATCGCNCAATCATCCCGCAACCTCTTCCCCGTGGTCGACGCCGACGGACGCCTCCTCGGAATCGTTCTCCTCGACGACATCCGAAACATCATGTTCCGCCCTGANCTCTACCGCCGNATGTTTGTCAGCAAATTCATGACCGCCCCCGTCGCAAAAATAACCATCGGCGACAATATGGAAAACGTCATGAAAACTTTTGACGACACCGGAGCCTGGAATCTCCCCGTCATTGACTCCGACGGAAAATACATTGGATTCGTCTCTAAATCAAAGATTTTCAATAGCTACCGACGCGTTCTGCGCCACTACAGCGACGACTGANCCNTNTACATTAACANTTTTTAACACCGAAAAATTTGCGTATATCAAATAATCTCCGTAACTTTGCACCCGTAAAACAAAGACATATCGCGGAGTAGAGCAGTGGTAGCTCGTCGGGCTCATAACCCGGAGGTCGTAGGTTCGAGTCCTGCCTCCGCCACCAACTCAGGAGAGATGGCAGAGTGGTCGATTGCAGCGGTCTTGAAAACCGCCGAGGGTCACACCTCCGGGGGTTCGAATCCCTCTCTCTCCGCCCGCAAAAGGGATGTCAATTTTGGCATCCCTTTCATTTTTTTTGAATATGGCTTGCGAATTGGAATTTATTGAATTTCTTTGTGAGGTGTTGGCGCCTCTCGGTGAGGTCCGTTATCGGAAAATGATGGGCGATTACGTTGTCTACGTTAATGAGAAGTGCGTAATTACCGCCTGCGATAACTGCGCCTACGTTAAGAAGTTGGATTGCATTGCCGAATTGATGGCGGATGCTGAGACCGGTTTCCCTTATGANNGCGCCAAGGAGTGTTACATCTTAGACCTCTCTGACCGCCAAAAAGTGCGTAAAGTCATCTCCCTACTATGGGATAAGCTCCCCTTTCCAAAGAAAAAAGCAAAATAACTTATAATTATGGAAAATACAAACGAAAACGATATAAAGTCAACCCATAGGGGTAAACGCGCCGGCGCAGGGCGCCCGCGGACTGTAGATGCCCGCAATCGGATAGGCAGCCGAGTGCCTGACGATGTTCTTGAGATTCTGAAGGCTCAGGAGAACCAGTCGTCCTTTATCATTGAGGCTATTCGCGCCTATGCCCGCAAGCAATCCTTTCAATAAGTTCCGTTTAATTTATCATGGATGTAATTATGCCTTGATTAAATCCAATTAATACAGATATGATCTTCTTAACTACCTCACAAGACACTTCTTACTGGCTCGAAGTGATAAAGCTCATCGCCTTATTTTTTCCTATTAATATTGTCGTTCAATTGTTTTTATATGCTCTTATTGCAGCAGGACACCAAATGAAGAATGAACTGCCGCCGGGAGTTGAAAAAACTGACGAGCCACAAAATGACTATGACGCAAGTAAATATACCCTGAAAGTAGCCTTGCTTTCTTACTTAATTACCGGAGTTATCATATATTTAATTAAGTATGATCGTTATTTCTATATGTCGTCGTACGCTCTCGGTATTGCTATAGGGGCCATTTGGCTCTATGCGGACCATATGACTCCGGATTGGAAACAAGGAGGAGGAATGGATGCTATTTTCGGTCGACGCAGTTTTAATATTCCAAGCAATCTTACGATAATCGTGAAGCAAACTGAGTCTGACGACGACAAAAAAGAATCCGAAAAAGAATCTAACGACTCCGAGCCGCAAGACGCTCCTGAACAGTCAGAGCCGGAGCGCTGACTGCCCCAACCTGTTTATTTAATAAAAAGGCCTTTGATTTAGCAAGATAGCCTGGTGACTATCGCTTAGTCAGGAGTTCTGCGACGCCATCATTTTATGGAAAGGCGGATTCCGATCGGCCGCGACAGTTCTGGGCGAGGAGGATAGTGCAACCCATCCCTGGTTGTGGTTTTTGGGGTGCCTTATTGTCATCCGGTAGCAATGTGGAAGCCCTTCGGGGCTACTTTCCGGGCGCGATAAGGTGGCGGCGGATCGGAATCCGCCTTTCCATAAATTGTGGCGCTGACACGCCACCGTGGCGAGGGCGCCACGGTGCCCGGTCATGTACTCATCCAAAGTTTTGAAACAGTCTACTGCTGTCTGTGTGCGTAGGTTTATTCTGCCAAGGTCGGGGCGGCGGATCGGAATCCGCCTTTCCATAGGTGGGGAGGTGTGAATTTTTTTTTATTTTTTNCGGTTTGGGGGGATTTTATGGTTTAACTTTGCAGTGTCAATTTNAGTAATCATTAAACCATAAATAGTTATCATCATGAAGAAAATCAGAAACCGNAAAGACCTTCAAATTACCGACTTGCTGATTGCNNATGGCCCCGCGGGCTATGGCGTCTACGTTATGCTCACACAGTATCTTACGGAGCGGAAATCGCTCAGGCGGCGNGAAGACATTGCGCGCATNGCTTATGAGCTACATGCNCCGGCAGAGATGGTTCGGTCCGTGCTTGAGGATTTCGGGCTATTTGAGTNNACGGACGGCCTGTTTGCCAACGAGTCATCACCCGCNAAAGAGCCCAAGCAGCCGGAGCCCGCAAAGCCCGCCGAGTCCGCAGTGCCCGCAGTGCCCGCAGATAGCTCTGAGCCCTCTGATAACTCTGATAACTCTGATAACTCTGATAACCAAAAAAGCCCCAAAAGGCCAAAGCCTTCAGGGGCGAGGAAAATTCCGGCAAAGGAGCTGCTTAAGCGTCGGCCATTTCTGAGGCAGAGGCAGTTAAGAGGTGGCGAGCAGCTCAATCTCAAAGATGAGAGTTGAGCCCCCGGGGATTCCGGGCTGGGAGCGTTTACCGTAGGCCTGTTCGGAGGGGATATAGACTTCCCATTTGTCGCCTACATGCATCTGAGTCAGCGCAATTGTCCATCCGGGAATAAGCTCGCGGAGGCGAAAGGCCGGGGCCACACCGCCTAATGAGCTGTCGAAAGTTTTGCCATTGATGGTTTTGCCGCGATAATGAACCGTCACTACGCTGCCGCGGTTTGGCTGAGCTCCATTTCCCTTTTTCAGGGATTTATAGCATACGCCTTTATCGAGGGAAATTACTCCCGGCTCGCGGCGTTTTTCGTCAAGCCATTCTCGGTTTTTGAGAGCATAGTCTTGCTTCATAGCGCTCCGGGAAGTGAATANAGGGTTTTGATTTCTTCGGCCCAGACGTCGGGNTTCGGAGTTTCCAGAATCAGCGGGATATCATTCATTCGCGGGTCGGCCATCAGCAGGCGGAAGAATTCCATTCCGAGGGCGCCCTGCCCCATNGACTCATGTCGGTCAACGTGAGAGCCCAAACCTTTCTTNGAGTCATTGATATGCATGGCGCTGAGATATTTGAGTCCGATGGTTTCATCAAAGTGGCGCCAGACNTCACTGTAGCCTTGGGGCGTTGCGAGGTCATATCCGGCGGCGAAGGCATGACANGANTCGATGCAGACCCCTACTCTGCTCTTGTCTTCAATCAGGCTGATAATGAANGCNAANTGCTCAAATGAGAAACCGAGGTTGGAGCCTTGTCCGGCGGTGTTTTCAATGACGGCTTTNACTCCTGAGGTTTTNTCAAGGGTCTTATTGATTGATGAGGCAATTCGGCGGAGACATTCTTCCTCNGTCATCTCATTGAGGTGAGAGCCGGGATGGAAGTTGAGCATAGAGAGTCCTAACTGCTCGCATCGCTGCATCTCGTCAAGGAATGCCATGCGGCTCATGAAGAGCTTCTTGGGGTCCTTGGCGCCNAGGTTAATCAGATAGCTATCATGGGGCAGGATTACTTCCGGCGAGTAGCCATGAGCCTGACAGTTAGCCTTAAATGCCTCGATATCAGAGGGCANAAGGGGGTCAGACTTCCATCGGCTCGGATTGCGAGTAAACATGGCAAAGGCCTTGGCTCCGATAGCTGCGGCATTGAGCGGCGCGGAGGCAACGCCTNCNTCAACCGCTACGTGAGCTCCTATGAATTTCATTTAATANTCGTTCCAGGGTTTGATTTCAATGTCGTCNAGGCTCATTGAGGTGAACGCCGAGATGAAAGCGGCGGCGAGGCGCGCATTCGTCAGCAGGGGTACATTGAGGTCAATCGCGGCGCGACGAATCTTGTAGCCATTGCTCAACTCGGTGGGAGTCANATTCTTGGGCACATTGACCACCATGTCAATCTCCTTGTTATGGAGCAATTCGAGGGCCTGGGGCTGCATATCCGGCTGAGAGGGCCAGTAGACGCGAATTGCGGGGATGCCGTTCTCGTTGAGGAACTGGTGAGTTCCGCCCGTTGCATAGATTTTATAGCCATGGTTATGGAGCAGATGGGCNGAGTCAAGCATATCGGCCTTCTGTTTGGCAGTGCCCGTAGAGAGGAGCACAGACTTGGCGGGGACGCGCTGACCAACGGAGAGCATAGCCTTGAGGAGGGCCTCGGAGGTGTCGTCGCCAATACANCCCACTTCGCCCGTAGAGCTCATGTCGACGCCCAATACGGGGTCAGCGCCCTGCAGACGGGANAAGCTGAACTGTGAGGCCTTGATGCCGACATAATCCAGGTCAAAGGCGCTCTTATTGGGCTTNTCGACGGGGAGTCCGAGCATCACCTGAGTGGCCAGGTCAATAAAGTTGATTTTCAGCACCTTGGAGACGAACGGGAACGAGCGNGAAGCGCGCAGGTTACATTCAATGACCTTGATATCGTTATTCTTGGCCAGGAACTGGATATTGAATGGGCCGCTGATTTCCAGGGCCTTGGCAATCTTGGCCGATACTTTCTTGATTCGNCGCATGGTCTCTACATAGAGCTTCTGCGGGGGGAACTGGATAGTGGCATCGCCGGAGTGAACGCCGGCAAATTCAATGTGTTCGCTGATTGCGTAGGCCTTGATTTCACCGTTCTGGGCCACGGCGTCCATTTCAATTTCCTTGGCATTCTGAATGAACTGGGAGACAACGACGGGNTGCTCCTTGCTGACGTTGGCGGCCAGACGCAGGAAGCGTTCGAGTTCCTCAGAGTTGGAGCAGACGTTCATGGCCGCGCCNGAAAGCACATAAGAGGGGCGCACCAGGACGGGGAAGCCAACTTCATCAATGAAGGAATTGATATCGGCCATCGACGTCAGCTCGCGCCAACGGGGCTGGTCCACTCCCAATTCATCAAGCATGGATGAGAATTTATGNCGGTCCTCGGCATTGTCAATGCAGCGGGCCTGAGTGCCGAGGATGTTGACTCCCTGCTCGTCGAGCTTCATTGCCAGATTGTTAGGAATCTGACCGCCTACGGAGAGGATAGTTCCATGCGGCTGCTCGAGTTCGAGGATATCCATTACGCGCTCAAAGGTGAGCTCATCAAAATANAGGCGGTCACACATGTCATAGTCCGTTGAAACCGTCTCCGGATTATAATTGATCATCACTGAGCGCCAACCNTGCTTCTTGACGGTCATCAGCGCATTGACCGAACACCAGTCGAATTCCACTGAGGATCCGATACGGTAAGCACCGGAGCCGAGNACTACGATTGAGCGATGGTCATGGAGATAGTCAACGTCGTTAGTCGCGCCATTATAAGTAAGGTAGAGATAATTAGTCTGAGCGGGATATTCAGCGGCGAGAGTGTCAATCTGCTTGACCACGGGGACAATGCCCAGGGCCTTNCGGTGAGTGCGGACATCGAGCGCAGCCTTATGGGCTCCGGCGGCAAATTCNTCAGGAATCACNGCGCGGGCCACTTGGAAGTCACTGAAGCCCTGCTGCTTGGCCTGCAGAAGGAGTTCNGCGGGCAGNCGGTCAAGGCTCTTGTGTTCGGCAAGTTCCTGAGANGTCTGGATAATATTGTTAAGCTTATGGAGGAACCAGCGGTCAATCTTTGTNANCTCATGGATGCGCTCNACGGAGTAGCCCTCCTGCAGAGCCTGCGCCAGGAAGAAGATGCGCTTGTCAGTAGGCTCCTTGAGGGCCTTATCGAGGTCAGACACTTCAAGATGCTTGTTACCGACGAATCCGTGCATGCCCTGGCCAATCATGCGGAGGCCTTTTTGGATAGCTTCCTCAAAGGTGCGACCAATGGCCATNACCTCGCCGACGGACTTCATTGACGAGCCGATTTCGCGACGCACACCATGGAATTTGCCGAGGTCCCAGCGGGGAATCTTCACTACAATATAGTCAAGCGCGGGCTCGAAGAAGGCCGAGGTNTCCTTGGTCACNGAGTTTTTGAGGTCAAAGAGGCCATAACCGAGGCCGAGCTTTGCGGCAACGAAGGCCAGGGGATAACCCGTAGCCTTAGAGGCCAGGGCCGAGGAGCGGCTCAGACGGGCATTCACCTCAATGACNCGATAATCCATTGACTGAGGGTCAAATGCATACTGGACGTTACATTCGCCAACGATTCCGATATGGCGGATAATCTTGATTGCCAGAGCGCGAAGATAGTGATAATCCTCATTGGTGAGAGTCTGCGAGGGAGCAACGACGATGCTCTCGCCCGTATGGATGCCCAGGGGGTCAAGATTCTCCATNTTGCAGACTGTGATGCAGTTATCAAAACGGTCACGCACCACTTCATATTCAACTTCTTTCCATCCCTTAAGGCTCTTTTCAACGAGNACCTGGGGCGAGAACGACAGTGCTTTTTCAACCAAGGCTACGAGTTCCTCNCGATTGTCGCAGAATCCGGAGCCGAGGCCNCCNAGGGCATAAGCCGCGCGGACAATGACGGGATAGCCGAGGTTTTCAGCCGCCTCGATGGCATCAGCCGTGGAGCTGACGGCCTCACTCTTGATGGTCTTGATGTCGATTTCATCAAGTTTCTTGACGAAGAGTTCNCGGTCTTCAGTGTCCATGATGGCCTGCACGGGGGTGCCGAGCACTTCCACACCATATTTTTCAAGCACTCCGGAGCGATAGAGNTCCACTCCGCAGTTGAGGGCCGTCTGTCCNCCAAAGGCGAGCAATATGCCGTCAGGGTTTTCCTTCTTGATTACCTTCTCNACGAAGAAGGGAGTAACGGGAAGGAAGTAAATCTTATCGGCAAACCCATCNGAGGTCTGCACCGTAGCGATATTGGGGTTGATCAGGATGGTTTCAATTCCTTCCTCTTTAAGAGCTTTGAGAGCCTGCGAGCCGGAATAGTCAAACTCTCCGGCTTCACCTATCTTGAGGGCGCCGCTGCCGAGCAGAAGCACTTTTTTAATTTCTTTCATATCTTTGATGGTGGGGGGAAATGTTTAAAGCATTTGAATAAACTCATCGAAGAGGAATTCCGTATCTTTCGGGCCGGAAGACGCTTCAGGATGGAATTGAGCGGAGAAGAAAGGTTTTGACTTATGGCGGATGCCCTCGTTGGTTCCGTCGTTCATATTGATGAAGAGCGGCTCCCAGTCAGCGGGCAGAGAGTCATTATCAACGGCGAAGCCATGGTTTTGAGAAGTGACGAAGCAGGTGTCGGTCCCTACCCTGCGCACGGGCTGATTATGGCTTCGATGACCATACTTGAGCTTGTAAGTTTTAGCGCCGGCGGCCTTGCTCAGGAGCTGATTGCCCATGCAGATTCCACAGATAGGCTTGTCCAGGGCGATGGCCTTGCGGAGATTTTCAACCGTCACGTCAACCATGTCAGGATTTCCCGGACCATTGGAAATAAAAAGCCCATCGTAAGGAATCTGAGTGAAATCATAGTCCCAGGGAACTCTGATAACCTTGACTCCGCGACGGGTCAGACATCTGATAATGTTATGTTTAACGCCACAGTCAACAAGAACAACCGTTTTTTCGCCATCACCATGGGTTTCAACTTCCCGGCAGCTCACCTTGGCAACAAGATTTTCAGCATTGGGGTCATAAAACTCCGGTTCGGGCTGGCCTTCAATGACGATTTTGCCCAACATTGAGCCTTTTTCACGCAGGAGCTTGGTCAATGCCCGGGTGTCAATTCCATAAATTCCGGGGATTTTCTCCTCTTCGAGCCATTCAGCCAGCGAGCGGTCAGCCTGCCAATGAGAATGTTCATAAGTATAATCCTGAGCAATGATTGCACGTGCATGAATATGATCGCTTTCGTAATAACGGCTGACGTCATCTTTCTGCTGACGCGGAGGCACGCCATAATTTCCTAAAATCGGATAAGTGGTAACGAGAATTTGACCCTCATAGCTCGGATCGGTAAGGCTTTCCGGATAACCGGTCATTGCGGTGTTAAACACGACCTCGCCGGCAGTAGGGCCGGCATAACCGAAGGATTTACCTCGGAAAATGGTGCCATCTTCAAGAATCAGAGCGGCATTGACAGTTGGGCGCATATATTGATGAAATGGTAAATGATAGTTTATAGCCGCAAATTTACGCATTTTTTCCCGATTTCACAAATAATGTTTCCGCTTTTCACCAAATAAAAGCAACAATATCACAAATAACCCCACAATAAATATAGGTGTAAAAATTTAAGCGAAGCGACAGCCGGAGCCCCGGGGAGAGGGCGGCGGATCGGAATCCGCCTTTCCATAGGCAGCGCAAACGGTAGTATAAATGAGGCTAAAATAGTGAAGCTTTTGAGGAATAAATGACCGGGCCCCGTGGCGCCCTCGCCACGGTGGAGCGAAAGCTCCATGATTTTCGCCTCAATAAATTGGTACTCAGTCTTATATATGGCAATCATGGCGCTGACGCGCCACCGTGGCGAGGGCGCCACGGAGCCCGGTCATTTGCGCCAAATAACAAGTTCTGCAACGGCCTCCCCGATTTTATAATACCACCTTAAACAAATATAATACAAAGAAAAATGGGCGTGGATAATATTACCGAATCTTATCAAGAGGCATCGCCAAACGCCGTGTCCAAAATTCAGTCGTGCCCACGCCCTAATATTATCAGTAGCCGAGGAGGGGGAGGATTATTGGCGCAAGGAGCGCGGTGAAGAGGCCGTTGAGGGTCAGGCCGAGGGATGAAAAAGCGCCATAGCGGGAGCCGCCGCGCTCAATGGCGGCCGCTGTGCCTACGGCATGGGAGGCTGTGCCGATGCTCAGACCGCCGGCCATGGAGGAGCTTATGCGGCTGAGTTTCACCATATTGAATCCGGCAATGGAGCCGAAGATTCCGGTGCAGACAACTATGGCGGCGGTCAGCGAAACGTTGCCCCCCAGAGTAGCCGAGATTTCCATGGCAATGGGAGTCGTTACCGCCTTGGGAGCCAGCGACATGACAACCTCTTTTGACGCCCCTAAAAGCTCGGCGACGCCGACGACGCTGACCAGTCCGGCAACGCAGCCGGCCAGTTCGGCCAAGAGCAATGGCATCAGCTGCTTGCGAATCACTCTGAGCTGGCGATACAGGGGCACTCCGAGGGCAACCACCGCCGGCTTGAGCCAGAACTCAATATATTTTCCGCCCTCATAATAGGCTTCATAATCTACTCCGGAGGCCATCAGGAAGCCAACAATGACAATGACGGAGAGCAAAATAGGATTCATCAATGAGAGGCCAAAGCGGCGCTGAAGGCGCTGTGCCAGAAGATAAACGCCAAAGGTCAGCGCTATCAGAAAATAAGGATTCCGAAGAAATTCAATCATGGCGGCGGAAACGTTTGGCGGCGCGGCGCACCCATTGATGGGTCCAGCCCGTCACGGCTATAATAATAAAGGTGCTGACAATTACGGAGGCAACAATCGGCAACCACTGGTCAGCAATCAACCCCAGGCAGCGCATCACCCCTACCCCGGCAGGCACGAAAAAGAAGCCCAGATTGCGAGTAAGGAAGTCGGCAAACTGCTCAACCTGATGTAACTTAAGGCGTCCGCTTTCAAGCGACGCTGCAAGCAGAATCATCCCGATGATACTTGACGGGACCGGGACCCCGGAGAGGAAGACTATCAACTCTCCGGCGGCCAAGAAGCCGAAAAGGACGGCACACTGTAAAATCAAATTCATGACCACAAAGTTAAGCAGAAGTTTGGAAATTTGAAAAAAAAATCTTAACTTTGCAGTGAACAAAACTGACACGAGAGTCATTATATAAGTACATAAGACGAAAAATAAACGCCGCATCAAAGCAGATTGGGAAACTCTTCAAATCATTCTAAACTCCCGAGACAAGCTTTAGGGACTAATGGCGGGCTCCGCTCCGATTTCGATTGGAGAGTGAGAATCACCTCTCACCGGGAGATTACAAAGGTTCCGTAGCACTCAAATCCTGTCATCAGTGAGTTTTCTCCAAATCCTTTGGTGCGGATTTTTTATGCCTTAATGGAAAACATTCGGAAAAGGATTTTCATTCCGGGAAAGGATAATTTTGCCTATTTCCGAATTGCCGTAAAAGCTCCTGACATTTTCAATTTGAGCCTCTGAGAGAGGAATTGAATCATATTGAATCTGATTAAAGAAGGAGGTCATCGTCAGCAAATCAAGGAGCAGTTGCGACGGATTGTCAATCACCACATTAAGGCGAGCTTTCGTATCCGCCTGCCAGTCGCTGACGGGTTTATCGCCAATGGGAGTAATACCCAAGGGAAGGTCGCGCAAAAGATTGCCGCAAACAAATCGCAAACTGTGAGAAAAATCATTGAGCATAACCGATGAGAAGTCACAATCATTCAAAAAACGATAAAACTCCACATCAGGCTGCTTTATGTTATCAGGGTTAACGCCAACAAAGTCAACACCCCACGTTTTAGCCATCCGAACGTAAGGTAAAATGCGTGTTGCACAATAAGTTCGCGTCAGGTCACTCTCAATCCATTGCCGCTCATCATCCGTCAAATCAGCCGTGGTCAATGATTTTAAATTTTCCGGCATCATTGATTGTGTTTGCCATTCTAAGAAGCGATTAGAGTCTTCCCAATCTTTTGCGGAAGTAATAATTGTCGTTCCAAAATCGGACAAAATATTATTGTAACGACCCGAATAGTTAATACGCCCGGTTCCTCCATCATGGATAACATCAACGAGATGATTATTTTTGTCAAATTTTAAGGTGAGATTCAGTGGTTTATCCTGATGCAGCCCAATCCCGATGCTCTCAACAATTTGTCCGCGCGTGTTCTTAATATCCAGACATACGTTATCACGATAAAGCGTCTCCATAGGGACATAAGCCGCTCCGCCATGAAACATCGCCGGAATCAGTTGCCGCCACTTCCCATCGTTAGTAACATCAAGCAAAGTGGTCCACAAAATCTCACACTGCAAGCTATCAGCCGTCCATGTTCCCTCCGATTCAACCGCGAGATTAACCTCAGCGAATCCTTGACGCACCTGATTCTCAGGAAGCACAATTGCCTCGCAACAGCCCCCCTGCGCAAAAAATAGCGTACAAACCAATAACCTAATTAACATTGTCATGGCCGTGACGGTATGCCTAAGTCAGAACAGTACAAATAACTTCTATAAGGATTTTTTGTATCAGCCGGATCACCATAACGACAATATCCACCTTTAATATTACCTTCAGGATCAAGGAAAGTACAAGTGCTCCACTCTGTATGATATAAACAAGCTCTAACTTTCCTATCCATTTCAACAGTAGGTCGATCTTCACAATGAATAACTGTATTCCCGCATGATATTCCAATTAAGACATCACCAGAGCCACTTGCACCACTGTCAGTAACACCTGAAAAAGAACCTGCGTCACTATATAATAGTCCTGACCCGCTCTCATCAGTTCCGGAACCACCAAAATCCGCATACATTTTTTTACACGTATTCTCTCCTGTAATAACTGCCTGACAAGAGACCTTGTGTCCATCAGGACAAATTGCGGTTATTGCACATGTTTTTTCCCATGGCCATATTCGCTCTGCTTTCATTTCCTCATCAGTAAGAGGAATGCATCTCAGTTTTTTATGTTTCATATAAATAAATGATTTATTAGAGCCACAAAATTAGTGATTTTTTTTTATTTTAACAAAATAAAGTAACGGATTGAGGGGGAAAAATTTGGTGGATTGGGGGGAAATTCGTAAATTTGCCAATCGGAAAATAGCCATAACCGAACATAAACGATGAGAAAATCACTCATATTCAGCATATTAACAGTAATATTAGCGATGCTTTCCGGCTGCGGAGAGTATCAGCGCGTCTTGAAATCATCAGACCCAAACGTCAAATATGAGTATGCCAAGCGGCTCTATGACGAAGGGAAGTATGCCCAGTCAGCCTCAATCCTTCAGGAGATAGTCTCCCTGTTCAAGGGTCAGGAGAAGGCTGAGGAGACGCTCTATATGCTTGGGATGTGTAACTATCACACGAAGGATTACCTTAATTCGGGCGCTTATCTGTCGACATATTATAAGCGTTATCCGAAGGGAAAATATGCTGAGGATGCACGCTATTATAGCGGCTATGGCTATTATCTTGATTCGCCTGACACTCAGCTCGACCAGAGCTCTACAATCAGAGGAATCGAGGAGCTGACAAACTTTCTGGAGCTTTATCCGACGAGCGCCCGAGTGCCTGACGCGCAGGCTGCCATTTTTGATATGCAGGACAAGCTGGCGCTCAAGCAGCTTCAGAATGCGCAGTTATATTATAACCTCGGCACTTACCTGGGAAATAATTATGAGAGCGCCGTCATCGTTGCTCAAAACGCATTGAAGGCCTACCCTTATGCCAAATATAAGGAGCAGCTTGAGATGCTCGTGTTGAAATCGCGCTTTCAGGAGGCAGAAAACTCCGTTGCGGAAAAGAAGGCAGAGCGTTATGCAACGGTGATTGACGAATATTTCAGCTTCATCAATAATTATCCGGAAAGCAGCTATCGCTCAGAAGCAGACAATATCTATAAAATTGCATCAAAACACGTAACAAACGACTAAATAAATAAGATGGACTATAAGAAGACAAACGCCCCGCTGACTACGGTTACCCGCGACATGGTAAAACTCTCGGAAGATACCGGCAACGTCTATGAAACAGTGGCAATCATTGCCAAGCGTGCCAACCAGATTGCCGAACAGATGAAGCATGACCTCGACAAGAAGCTTCAGGAATTCGGTTCGCTGGCCGACAGCACGGAAGAAGTGACTGAAAATCGCGAGCAAATCGAGATTTCACGCTATTATGAAAAGCTTCCGAAACCCACTCTGATTGCCGCACAGGAATATGAAGAGGGAAAAATCTATTCCCGCAATCCGGCGCGCGACCATAACATGGACTAACTCCCGGGAGGGCTAAATATGGACCTTTACGGCCTGATAGGTTTTCCCCTTGGACATTCCTTCTCGGCACGATTTTTCAATGAGAAATTCAGCCGGGAGGGAATTGATGCGTCATATCGCAACTTTGAGTTAGAAGATATTGGCCAACTGATGGAACTCCTGGCAGAGAATCCGGAACTCAAGGGTCTCAACGTAACCATCCCTTATAAGGAGCAGATTCTGCCCTATCTGACGCGGACCTCGGCCGATGCTGCAGCCATAGGCGCAGTGAACACGGTGAAGATTTCACATGACGAGGAGGGAAACGTCACGGCGCTGGAGGGATTTAACACTGACGCTCCGGCCTTTGCGCGCACCGTTGCCCCGCTGCTTCCCTTGGAGGCGGTGAGCGCCCTGGTGCTCGGCACCGGCGGCGCCTCAAAGGCAGTCAGCCACGCGCTCAGTGCCCTCGGCATCAGCCATCAGTTTGTCAGCCGCACTCCTGAGGAAGGAGAGTTGAGCTATGATGAGCTGACAGCGGAGGTAATGGCCTCCCATCGGCTGATAATCAACACCACTCCGCTTGGAATGTCGCCCAAAACGGATGCTTGCCCCCCGATTCCCTACGAATTTCTCAGTTCAGACCATATCTGTTACGACCTGATTTATAACCCGGAAACGACGCTCTTCATGGCCAAGTCGGCCCAGGAGGGCGCAACAGTTAAAAACGGCCTTGATATGCTTCATCTTCAAGCACTTCTGGCCTGGAAAATATGGCATTAATCAAGACCTATGGCGCGGCGGTTCAGGGCATAGAAGCCTTGATAATCACGATTGAAGTTTCCGTTGACAACGGGTTTGACTTTTCAATCGTAGGGCTTCCTGACACGGCAGTCAAGGAGAGCTTTGAGCGCGTAATGAGCGCAATGAAGCAGAGTGACCTGAAGGCTCCTCACCGCCGCATCCTGGTCAATATGTCGCCGGCCGACGTAAGGAAAGAAGGCTCGGCCTATGACCTCCCGATNGCCATCGGGATGCTTGCGGCCGANGGTCAGATCAATTGCCCCGGGCTTGACCGCTATCTGATTATGGGCGAGCTGAGCCTCGACGGCTCCCTGCTCCCAATCAAGGGCGCACTGCCAATGGCAATTAAGGCCCGTGAATTAGGCTTTGAGGGGATGATTGTGCCCCGGGCCAACGTTGACGAGGCCGCCGTTGTCAACCGACTGAAAGTCTATGGTGCGGAAAATCTGCGCCAGGTTTTTGACTTCCTCAACGGCACCCACCCGATNGACGCNACCGAGATAGACACCCGGGCGGAATTTGCGCGGACAGTCAATGACTTCCCGTTTGATTTCATTGANGTCAAGGGGCAGGAACTGGTGAAGAGAGCATTTGAAGTTGCNTGCGCCGGCGGCCATAACATCCTGCTGATAGGTCCTCCGGGGTCAGGNAANTCAATGATGGCCAAGCGTTTGCCCTCCATNCTGCCTCCGCTGACATTGGCCGAGGCGCTTGAGACGACTAAGATNCACTCCGTTGCGGGCAAGTTGCCCTCCGGCTCACACCTGATGACGGCTCGCCCNTTCCGGTCGCCTCACCACACGATNTCGCCGGTAGCCCTCGTTGGCGGCGGGAGCACCCACCCCATGCCGGGCGAGATTTCCNTGGCCCATAACGGGGTTCTCTTTCTTGACGAATTGCCGGAATTTTCACGGGCNGTTCTTGANGTGATGCGTCAGCCNCTTGAAGACCGCATCATCAACATTTCACGCGCAAAATATTCCGTAGATTATCCCGCGGGATTTATGCTCGTGGCCTCCATGAACCCCTGCCCTTGCGGNTACTATAATCATCCGACGAAGCATTGCAGCTGCCTTCCGGGGCANGTTAACCGCTANCTCAACCGCATTTCCGGTCCGCTGATGGACCGCATAGACATGCAGGTTGAAATTCTGCCNGTACCGTTTGACGAACTGAGTCAGGCCTCAACGGGNGAGCCCAGTGAAGCAATCCGTCAGCGGGTTATGAAGGCACGCGAAATACAAACGCGGCGCTATGCGGGCGACAAATCCGTTTACTGCAACGCGCAGATGCAACCCAAGCATCTGGCAACATATTCAGCCCTCGACACTGAATGCAGCAAGATTTTACGAGATGCCATGACTCGACTGGACATGAGCGCGCGAGCCTATGACCGCATNCTGAGAGTAGCGCGCACGATAGCAGACCTTGACGGCGCGGAAAACATTGGCCCACACCATATTCGCGANGCNATCTCTTACCGNAACCTTGACCGCTCCTCCTGGGGTGCAACGCTTACCAAATAATCCCCGCCAGCCAGAAATGAAGTATCCGCTACAACATATCATCGAATATACGATTGCGCTGATTGCTGATTTCGCAAAAAAGTATAATCTGACAGAGAGGCAGGCATTCAACTATCTGCGTATCCATCACGGCATTGACTTCATTGAAGAAAACTATGGAGTCATCCATACGTTTGACTTCAAGGAAGCCGTAGACAGTTTGGCAATGTACTGTAACAGAAACGGAGGTCAACTATGAAGCGAATAGATAAGTCATCGCTGATGGAGAGGCTCAAGTACACAAAAGGGATAACCTTTCAGTACTTTTTTGGGACAACGCGGGCNCTAAAGTATTTGAAAAGAGTATGAAAGTAACGAAGGAACAATTTCAATATATGAAGGAAGGAATCATCACAGATATGGTTGAATTCCTTATAAAAGACATGAATGTGTCACTCACAGAGGCCTTAAATATTCTTTATAATTCGGACCTCTTTGCTAAACTGGATAACCCCGAAACGGGACTCTACTATCAAGNGAGCCGCTACGTTTATACATTTCTTCAACATGAACTCCAAAATGGAGTAATTGGATAAAGGTGCAACGCTTACCAAATAACCCCCGCCAGCCAGAAATATGAGACTAATAGAGTTAAATATAGCCAAAATCATAGAAGCCTGCCGTAGATTCCACGTTAAAAAGTTATGGGTTTTCGGCTCAATTCTGACTTCGCGCTTTAATGAACAAAGCGATGTAGACATATGTGTTGATTTTGACAAAAACAAAATCAACCAACCGGATTATGCTGACAATTTTTTTGACTTTCAGTATGCCTTGGAAGCTATACTTGGCAGGAAAATTGATCTTACGGAAGATTCCGCAATCAGAAACCCATATTTTCGCCAGGAATTAAATAACACCCGCCATCTGATNTATGGATAATTTTTGGAACAGGATGCCGCCGGTGACTAAGAATTTGTTGATTATCAACGTCTTGGTNTGGTTGGCAATGGTNATTATGCCAGTGGGTTTNGACCGGGCNNTTACNCGGTCATGCGCATTGCATTATTTTTTATCGCCTGACTTTAAGCCCTGGCAGCTATTGACTTACATGTTTATGCACNCNACANGNGGGATATTTATGACTCAACAAAGCATTGATATTTCACATCTATTNTTTAACATGTTTGGCNTNGTCATGTTCGGGTCAGTNTTAGAGCNNGTATTTGGTTCGAAGCGTTANCTGTTTTTCTATCTNACAGTAGGCATTGGAGCCGCCTTGATTCANGAAGGGGTTTATGCAATCTGGATTCATAATCTCGCCNCCGGNCTTCCGGAAGGNTGGACGCTATCAACAGTAGTGGAGCCGAACCCTCAGTTTATTAAAGAGAATCTCCAAGATATCACTCCGGAAATGGTAAAGATATGTGAAAAGATATATGATCTGATCGATACTCCAACGGTAGGGGCCTCGGGGGCTCTCTATGGCATTCTGTTAGGCTTTGCGATGCTCTTCCCGAATATGCCCTTATATTTCTTTTTCATTCCGGTGCCAATCAAGGCAAAATGGATGGTTTTGGGCTATGGCGTCATCGAGCTCTTCTTTGGGGTGACGGGGCTGCAATCAGGAGTTGCCCACTTTGCTCATTTAGGAGGTATGCTCGTAGCCCTGCTGTTGATTCTTTATTGGCGAAAAAATGGAGAGATTAATCGTGGACCGCTCTACTAAATGGCTCTTGGGGCTCAACCTTGGAGGTTTTATTCTGCTCCATATCCTGGCCTATTTCGGCGCCGGGATTGACGCTCTGGGGTTCTCTTTACCCCGCCCTTGGGCGTGGACTCCGCTGACTTATATGTTCAGCCAGGGGTCAGCGATTGAGCTGCTGTTTAATCTGCTTTGGCTCTGGTGTTTCAGCCGATTGTTTATGCTCGTAGGAACCCCGAAGCGGCTGCTGACGGCCTATATATGCGGCGGAATGGGCGGCGCCCTGATGTTTTTTACGGCATGGGCCATGGGGTTGATTCCGGGTGGAGTCCTGCTCGGAGCCAGCGCTTCAATTATCGGGATAGCCGTTTGCGGCGCTATTCTTGCGCCTGACTATGGAGTAAATCTGCTGCTCATCGGGCGAGTGACGCTTCGCACCGTAGCCCTTCTGACCGTCCTTTTCAGCCTTCTGCCTTTTCTGGAACATAACGCCGGGGGCGGCTGGGCCCACATTGGCGGCGCCCTTGCAGGGGGGCTCTGCGGACTGGCTATGAGACGAGGCTGGATGCCCCGCTTTTCGCGCCGAACAATCAAGAAACAAGAAGAATTGATGACCCTTGACTCGCTTTTGGACAAGGTTAAACGCTCGGGATATGCCTCGCTTAACGCGGCCGAGCGGCGTCGTCTTTTAGAATTAAGCAATAAATTATGAAACGGATTTTCCAATTTTTGAGTCGTCGCTGGCTTCCATTTTGGGTAGCCTTCAACGTATTGATAGCCGGGATTGCGGTGTTTACGGGCTTCGGGGGCGATATCGACCCGGAGAAGATGCCCTTTGCCGGACTTGCCCTGCTGAGTTTCCCGGTATGGTATATTCTGACGGGGCTGATGCTGATACTGAATCTGCTGTTATGCCGGCCATTAGCTCCGGTCAATCTGTTGGGCCTTCTGATAGCCTTGAAGCCCTTCTTGGTGTTCTGCCCTCTCAACTTCGGGAGCCACGAACTGACGGCGGAAGAGGAGCCGCGGGCGTTTAAGATTTTAAGTTATAACATTCTGAGCTTCGTTGATAACGTTGAATCCAATCCGGATTATAACAACACGATGCATGAGGTTCTGGCCTCGGGGGCTGATGTTCTTGCGCTCTTCGAGTATGAGAATCAGGGTCCGTTGAGCCGCTTTGTGCCTCAGACTCAGATTGACAGTCTGAAGGCTCTTTATCCCTATTATCAGCGCGGGGGGCGAGGTACGGTCATGTACTCCAAGCGTCCGATTCTCCACATTCAGCCGCCAGAGAATTTGCCCTCCAAGGGGTCAATCGAGGCTTTCAGGACTCAGGTTTGTCACCGTCCCATCAACGTTTTTGCGGTCCATCTGGAGTCATTCGGGCTCAACCATGAAGACAAGGAAATGTATAAGAAACTAACGGAAAACAGCCCCAAACGGAGCGAAATTAACGCGATGCGGGGGCTTATTCTCGATAAGATTTATCATGCGTTTCGTAACCGCGGCTATCAGGCATTGATTTTGCGGCAGTATGCCGACGTGCTTGGGGGCAATACGGTAATCTGCGGCGATTTCAATGACGTTGGCGGATGCCGAGTAATCAAAGTGCTCGAGGAGGCGGGGTTTACGGATGTCTATACGTCCATCGGGTTAGGGCCGACAGTTACGTTTAATGACCCCTATTTTTACTTCAGGATAGACCATGTGCTTTATCGCGGACAGCTAAAGGCGATAGACATTGAAAGGGGCAACGTCGCGTCGAGCGACCATTACCCCTTGCTGACAACCTTCGTCTGGGACGAGGATGTTCCGACGATAAATTATTAGCGCGGAATGAAGCTCTGATAAGAATTATCCGAGTAAAAAACCATAATATTAACGATAGATTTAGTGCCGTCGGCGGGAATATTAACCGTAGGCGGCACTTCATTTTTTAGCTCTACGGGGTCAGCAGCGGGCTCCTCATCGCCAAACATCATAGGCTCACCGGAAGAAGAAATTCCGGGGGCAAATAATGAGCTTTGGTCATTATCATCGGGGGCAAATACGCCCTGAGATTGATAAGCTGCAGGGGCAGCCTGAGGGGGATTTTGAGGCGCTGAGAATTGAATATTTTGAGGAGTGAGCATCTCTCCTTCGCCAAAAAGCAGCCACATGACGCTAAGGCGGGGGTATGCCTCATGAATCTTGGCAATAACCTCGTCAGAGATTTTCTTGTTACGTCCTCCGAGAATCTGAGAGAGTGAAGGACGGGGAATGTTACAAGCATCGGCAAACTGCGTGCTTGAGATATTATTAGCGGCCATAAAGGCCTTAATACGAGAAACGATATCCATTTTGCATTTACATTTTGCAACTTTTGACTTTGCAAAGTTAAACAAAAAATTTGAAACTGCAAAATTTATTTTTGTAAACTTTGCAAATTTGCAAATTAACAAATGAAATTATTTACATTTTATTTGTAAACTACCCACAGTGACGTAATCCCTATCAGCGGCAAGAGCATGACCGGACAGCCCGGATATAATAACGCTTTTCTTTAAGTATTTTAGGCAATAATCTGATTATATGAGCGTTTATGCGCTCATATAGCGCTTAATATCGCCAATAAACAGCAAAAGCGCACTGCTGAGGCTATTAAACCCGCAATGCGCTTTAATTTTATGGTATAACAAGCTGAGTTTCAGCAGCTATATACCGTTTGTTAAAAAATCTTAACTCTTTATATTTTCAATCCGTAAACGGTTTGCATTTCCCAATCCGCCCAATCATCTGCTGTTAACTTTTGCATCTCACCGATGATGATTGCATTTTTAAACTGAGGTTTAATATTGCAAATTTTAGTAATTTGTAATCAATGTCAATTTTAACATTTCTAAAAATTGCTTTTCTGAATTTTTGATGTTTGCATTTCCGTTAATGATTTACATTTCTTAATCATCACAGATGCAAACTCTTGAATTTCTATTTGGGAAATTTTTGCAAGCCGTTTCAATGTACTCCTGAGGACTTCTCCTCTACTCTATTTCAACAACTTGCCCCAAGAGAAGGTTCAAGAAAGAGGCGCTGAGAATTGAATATTTTTGTCGGCGCGACCAATTACCCTGAAATATTCCCTCCCCGGTTATACGAAAACGGGGGGCAGTTGCGTTAAATAATCATGCGCGCGCAAATGCGCCCTACTCCATTTTTTTGTATGAAACTTCATCCACTCATTATAACATTTCTCCTGGCGATGCTTGCGCCGGCGGTTCAAGCTCAGGTCAAGATTCACGGCAAGGTCAGTCATGGCGACGGGGCCGCGGCCGAACCTCTTGAATTCGTAACCGTAGGAATCAAGGGCACGGCCATCGGCACATTCACGAGCCTTGAAGGCGACTACTCACTCTCCGCCCCCGAGGCCGACACCATCATAGTGACGTTTCACTGCGTGGGCTATCATGACATGGAACGCAAGCTGATTTCGCCCAAGGGCGACATGACCCTCAACGTCAAGATGCTTCCGTCGACGGTGCTAACCGAGCTGGAAGTCACCGAGTACAGAAAGCAGACCGGTGGGGTTCAGAAAATAGACCATCAGGCCTACAAATATGCAGCCGATGCCAGCGGCGGCTCCATAGAGAGTCTGCTGACGACGATGGCCGGAGTGAGCTCCACGAATGAGATGTCGTCACAATACTCGGTTCGCGGCGGCTCCTATGATGAAAATTCCGTCTATATTAACGGAGTTGAAGTTTACAGGCCTCAACTCGTCAGCTCGGGCCAACAGGAAGGGCTGAGCATTATCAATCCGGCGATGGTGCGCGAAGTAGAATTCTCAACGGGTGGCTTCCCCGCCGAATATGGCGACAAGATGAGTTCAGCCCTCTCCATTACCTATCGGCAGCCGGAAAGCTTTGAAGGCTCAGTCAGCGCCTCGCTGATGGGCGCGTCACTTGCCCTGGGCACCGGGAGCAAACGCTTCAGCCAGCTCCACGGAATCAGATATAAGCGCAACAACTCGCTTCTCTCCTCGCTGGAAACTCAAGGAGAATATAATCCTAACTTCTTTGACTATCAAACGAACCTCAACTTCCGCATCAATCAGAAATGGAAGGCTTCATTTCTGGGTAACATAGCCATCAATAATTATCGCTTCACTCCGGCCACACGGCAAACCAACTTCGGCACATCAGAAGACGCCAAGCAATTCACAGTCTATTTCGACGGCCGGGAGAAGGACCGCTTCGAGACCTACTTTGGCGCGGCGATGCTTAACTTCCGACCCTCGCGCACCATGGACTTCACCCTGCTGGCCTCCGGTTACTATACCAACGAACTTGTCAGCTACGACATTTCCGGCGAATACTGGCTTGACCAGGCGGGCACCGGTTCCGTAGGCGGCGAACTTGGAGTAGGCAAATATAAGGAACACGCGCGCAACCGCCTCAAAGGCTCAGTGTTCACCCTTGCACTGCGCGGCAATACGGGGCTTAACAACCATAATCTGAGCTATGGGGTCAGCTATAACACGGAGCGTATTCTTGACCGTTCACGCGAATGGGAGATGAGAGACTCCGCCGGCTATTCCCTGCCGTTTAATCCTGATGCGGTCAAGGTTATTTATAATCAGTATTCTCATCATGACTTGGAGACATCGCGCCTGGCCTTCTTCATTCAAGACTCCTGGCGCATCAACTCCAGCGCGGGATTCCTGACGGTCAATGCGGGTATTCGCGGCTCCTACTGGAACTTTAACCGGGAATTTCTCTTCTCGCCTCGCGCCTCAGTGGGTTTTGTGCCTGATGCTCATTCCTCATGGGCCTTCCGTTTTGCGACGGGTCTTTACTATCAAAGTCCGTTCTATAAGGAATATCGCCAACCGATTGAGGACGCCGACGGCAATTCAATAATTCAGCTCAACCGGGGCATCAAGTCGCAACGCTCCCTGCAGTTTATTGCCGGCGCGGACTATTCATTCCGCTCCATGAACCGCCCGTTCAAGCTCTCGGCCGAGGCCTATTATAAGGCCTTGGGCAATCTGATTCCCTATGAGATTGACAATCTGAAGCTGAATTACTCAGGAGTCAACGGCGGCTCAGGCTATGCCATGGGACTCGACATGAAGCTCTTCGGTCAATTCGTTCCGGGGTCTGACTCATGGATTTCATTCTCATTGATGAAGACTCAGGAGAATCTTAACGGAGTGAAAGTTCCGCGACCAACGGATCAGCGCTACTCCATCGCCCTCTACTTCACGGATTATTTCCCCAAATTTCCGAAGCTGAAATTCTCGCTCCGCGGCATCTTTTCTGACGGGCTTCCCGTTACTCCTCCGCGCTCCACCCGCGATAAGGGCTACTTCCGCACTCCCGCCTATAAGCGCGTCGACATCGGCCTGAGCTACGCACTGCTCTCCGAACTCAAGGAAGGGGAAACGCGCAGCGGCTTTCTGCGTCATTTCAAGAGCATCTGGATTGGGCTTGACTGCTTCAACCTGCTTGATATTTCCAATGTCAGCTCCTATTACTGGGTCACGGACGTCAATAATATCCAGTATGCCGTGCCCAACTATCTGACGCGCCGACAATTTAACATCCACTTGAACATAGAATTTTAAAAACATGATTGCAGGAATCATCATTCTCAGCCTCCTGCTCCTGGGGGCTATTATATATATAATGCGTCTGACGGCCGAAAAAGCGTCGCTTCAGGCGCGCATAGAATCCTCAGAACAGAGCGAGGAGAAATTTCAGTCCATAGCGGGCGAGATAATGAACCGCCAGCGCGCCGACCTGCGTTCAGAAACGTCGGCCCAGATGCAGATGCTTCTCGAGCCGCTTCGGCGCGAAATGGACACGTTCAGCCGCACCGTGTCAGAAAAATATTCCCGCGAAGCCTCCGAGCGCTTTGCCCTGCGCGAAAAAGTTGATGAACTGCGCGAACTCAACATGGCCATCGGTCAGGAGACGCGGCGCCTCTATAACGCCCTGCGCGGCAACAATAAGGAGCAGGGAAAATGGGGCGAGCTCGTCTTGCAAACCATCCTGGAGAATGCCGGACTGACTGAGGGGCGAGAGTTCGTCACTCAGCAAGTTGCGGGGGATTTGCGCCCCGACGTGGTTGTTAATTTTCCCGGGGCGGGATGTGTCGTCATCGACTCCAAGACTTCGATGACCTCTTATATGGCTTACTGTGATGCGGAAACCGAGGAGCAGCGCCAGATTGCCGCCAAGGGACACGTAGCCTCCGTTCGCCGACACATTGATGAGCTTGCGCGCAAGAATTATCAGGCCATTACGGGGCGTGACAAGCGCCTGGAGTTCGTCATGATGTTTATGCCGAATGAGGGAGCATATCTGGCAGCCATGCAATTTGAACCGGGGCTCTGGGAGGAGGCTTATCGCAAGCAGGTAATCATCATTTCGCCGACTCATCTGCTCTCCGTGTTGCGCCTGGTTCAGCAGATGTGGCGCCACGATGCACAAAACAAGAATGCCCTCGCCATAGCCGAAGAGGCCGGAAAGATGTATGATAAGTTCATCGGCTTCGTGGATAATCTGTCTGATGTTGAAAAGAAACTTGCTCAGGCCTCTGAAGCCCTGAGTCGGGCACAGCGCCAACTTGACTCCGGCCCGGGCAATCTTGCCTCAAAGGCCCTCAAACTCAAAGAAATGGGCGCCAAGACGAGCAAATGATGGGAAAATACAAAATACTAAATACAAAATACAGAATACAAAATACAAAATACAAAGTACAAAGTACAAAGTAAAAAATACAAAATTATAAGATTTATAAGATTTATAATCAGCACTAAACACTAAACACTAAACCATAAACCATAAACTTTAAACAGAAATGTTACCTTTCGGGGAGCCGGGGTGTCTTATTTGTGAAGTTTAACCATTAATCATCTTTTTAATTATGTTTCAAGACATCACAAACCTCCTGATTCCCATCTCCATCTGCGTAGTGCTCCCCATTGCAATCGTGTGGATTGTAATGCACACGGCTCAACTTCGTGACCGCCAACGCGCCGACATCATCCTCAAGGCCATCGAGACCAACAACGCCATCGATGCCAATCAGCTGCTCGGAGCGCTCTCCAAACCGCATAAGGCTCCGCGCACACCAGAGCAGCAACTTAACCTTCGCCTGACCATCGGCTCAATCTTCACCCTGCTCGGAGTAATGCTGACCGTCCTTACCGTGTTCATCTTCATTGAAGAGCCGATTCTGGGAATGATTTTTGCTATTTTCTGCATTATCTGCCTCAGCCTCGGCATTGGATTCCTTATCAGCTATCGCTCCATGCGCAAGCACATTAAGGCAGGAAAGTGAACCGTCAAGAATTCATTCACCTGACCACACGGCATCTTGAGGACCTTCGGCGCTTGCTGACGGCCCTCTGCTGTGGCGACCGAATGACGGCTGATGACTTGGCTCAAGACACCCTGCTGAAGGCTTATGTGCAGATTGATTCACTGAAAGATGCTGAGAAATTCCGCGCGTGGCTGATGAAGATTGCCTATACCACTTTTCTGAACTCCCGGCGCGCGCTGAAACAGACTGAACCGGTGGATAATGCCATCGGCTTGATGACCGACTCAACGGCCGACAATTCATTCGATTATCAGGAACTATACTCGGCCCTCAACCGCCTCACCCCAATGGAGCGCACCTCCGTAACTCTCTATTATATTGAGGGATATGCAATCAAGGAAGTGGCAGAAATCATCGGGGTGAGCCCTGAGGCCGTCAAACAACACATTTATCGCGGACGCCAACACCTCCGCACTCTTTTAACTCACCTATGACACAAGAAGATAACGACCTGCGCGACCTGTTAAGCACCTTTTCTCCGGCCCAGACTCCGGAGCTTGACTTCATGGCTCGCCTCCAAAGCCGGATGGACACCGTAGACCTGGTCAAGGAACAAATAGCCATCGAGCGGCAGCGAAATCGTCGGGCCATAGTCATTGCGGCTCTGTGCGGGGTGATTGTCGGCGCTCTGCTGGCCCTGACCCTCCCGCTGATGGTTTCAATCATTAAACCCTTGATAATGTTGCTGATAATAGCAGGCGCGACCATAGCCGTCACCTTGGCCGCCTATTATATATGCCGGATTTTGACCCCAATTGAAGGAATTGTTGAAAAAAAATTGGGTTCAGATTGCGGTTCGTATTGATTTTTTCAGTAACTTTGCAAACGATTTGGGCCACAAAAGGCCCGCCAATTAAATGTCAGAACTAATTAACCGCCACATTATCACGCTCCTTCGCCGACATGACTGCGTAATCATGCCGGGGATTGGCGCATTCGTAGCAACGAAAGTGGCGGCCGGTTTTGATTCACTGACAGGAAAATTCAATCCCCCGGCCCGCATTATCAGCTTCAATCCGGCCATCAATTATGATGACGGCCTGCTGGCCTCATCAGTTAGCCGCCGCCTGAAAATCAGTTTTGAGCAGGCGCGCGAACGAGTTGAAGAAGAAGCGGAACTGATGCGTCGCCGCCTGAAAGCAGAAGGCGCCCTGAGCATTTCCAGAGTAGGCACTCTCTATCGCCGCTCTGACTCCCGGCTTGATTTCCGCCCCGCCGCCTCCTGGACTCCCCGACTGCCTATTGTGAGCTGCCCGGCTCAGCGCCCCGCAGCCCCGATTATTGAACTGGTGCGTCCGAGTGTGGATAGCGAAAAGAGTGTCGCCGTAGTCCGCGTTCCGCTGCGCTTGCGGCGCCTGCGTGCGGCTGCTGCAGCCATGCTGATTTTCCTTGTCGGCTTTGCCCTCTCAACTCCGATAGACCTCCGGCAGGCCCAATATGCCTCGCTCGCCGCTCCCTCCTTTACGGCGCCCGAGCCCGAAGTGTTTGAGCCCCTACCCGCTCCCGCCGGAATGGAATTAAACATTGCCTCCGCCCCGGCTGATGGAATCCTCTCCATCGCGAAGCCCGAACCGGAGAAGCCGAAAAATTATGTCGTCGTCGTTGCCTCGCTGGCAACCCTTGAGCAGGCCAAAGAATTCATTACCAATTCAGCCCTTTCCGGACTGCAAATCCTGCAGAGCGGCGATAACTATCGCGTCTATTGCGCAAGCGGTGCCTCTCAAGAAGAAGCTCTGAGCGCCGCCGATGCCATTGACGGTTTCCGCTCGGCTTTTCCTGATGCTTGGGTATGCCGTCGATAATCCGTAACACTCTCTGTCTCTCCATGATAGCATTGGCCTCACAGCAGGCTGATGCTCAACTCATTATTTCCGGCACTGCCCTTCCGGCCATAGAGATTGACGCCCCGGGCTCAACGGGACTGGAGAAAATCTACGTGGTTGAATCCGCTGACGGAATGGAAGTAAGCTATCCGGCAGCTGACGGGCAATGGCAACGCTTCAGCGCCATGGGTGCCGCTTATGGCGAGGCAGTTGCCTCAACCGCGTCAGGCAACAGCAGCATCCTTAGCCGCCCGGAAGGCAACGTTGGTTATGCCGTGACCTCTGAGGGCAAGACTCATTATTACTGGATTGTCAACTACTCGGCTTATCCCTTTGCGCTCCGCGACCTGAAGCTAAATCCCGCCGACACCGATTGCGGAACGACATGGCTTGACGTTGACGGCGAAGGGGAACGGATTCCCTATTACTCCATTAACGGGGTGCCGCAATGGCTCAGCCGCGAACTCCGACTCAGCTACACCACTCTGGAATTTGACGAAGAAACCTTTCAGTATCAGCCGGTTGAAACGACCGAGACTCTCGACGGGTTTACTGACGAGACGATTCAATGCCCCTCTCCCCTCTGCCAGACGGATTTCACCCTTAGCGGCGACCGCTTTCAGCGGCTGTGGGGCCGGGAGGAATCCATAGTCAGTCCGACGTATGACCCGATTGCCGTCGGCGTTCAAACCCGCGCTACTCAGGCCGCACGCGATAATGACAATGAAGTCAAAGTAGACACCGGACTTGGCGGCAGCGGCCCCGTTGACATCACGTTTGAGGCAACGGTTACGGACGCAACGATTTTTCATGAGTGGGAATTGGGCTATGACGCTGATTTCCAGCAGGTGTTCATGCGTTCACGCGACTTGGACTTTTCATATACCTTCCGCGAGCAGGGCACAATCTACGTCAGGATGGTCGGCGCCAACTCTGACGGCTCATGTGAGACCTACGGCGATACATATGAAGTCTTCATTGGCGAATCACAGCTCAAATGTCCGAATGCCTTCTCTCCCGGCTCCACTCCGGGCATCAATGATGAATGGAAGGTAAGCTATAAGTCAATCACCGAATTTGAATGTCACATCTTTGACCGCCATGGGCGTCAATTAGCCCACCTGACAGACCCCTCGCAGGGCTGGGACGGCAAGCGCGGCGGCAAAACAGTCGGGCCCGGCGTCTACTTCTACGTAATCCGCGCCAAGGGAACCGACGGCAAAAAATATAACCTCAAGGGCAACATTAACGTCGTTGGCCATAAACAAACGAACCGAACAAGCAATGCAACGGAATGATTTTGAAATCATGGCTCCCGTAGGCTCGCCGGAATCGCTCCGCGCGGCAATCCATGCGGGCGCCAATGCCGTATATTTTGGTATTCAAGGACTTAACATGCGTTCGCGCGCAGCCGTCAATTTCACTATTGATGACCTGCCTGCCATTGCGGCAGAATGTGAGGCCGCCGGAGTTCGCACCTATCTGACGGTGAACACCATCCTCTATGACAATGACCTGGGGAAGATGCGCGAGATAATCGATGCCGCCAAGGGCGCCGGCATATCGGCAGTCATCGCCTCAGATATTGCCGCCATCCTCTATGCGCGCTCGCGGGGAGTGGAAGTCCACATCTCCACTCAAGCCAACATTTCCAATATTGAGGCCGTTAGATTCTACTCTCAGTTTGCCGACACCGTAGTGCTCTCGCGCGAGCTTAACCTTGACCAGGTCAAGGAGATACACTCCGCCATCATCAGCGAGGGAATCTGCGGCCCGGGCGGACAGCCGGTCAAGATTGAGATGTTTTGCCACGGGGCGCTCTGCATGGCCGTCAGCGGCAAATGCTATCTGAGCCTCCATGAGAAAAACTCCTCGGCAAATCGCGGGTCATGCACTCAGATATGCCGGCGCGCCTACACCGTAACTGACAAGGAATCAGGTGAGCAGCTCGAAATAGACAATCAATACATCATGTCGCCCAAGGACCTGAAAACCATTCATTTCCTCAATAAGATGGTTGACTCGGGAGTGACGGTTTTCAAAATCGAGGGTCGCGCCCGCGGCCCGGAGTATGTCGCGGAAGCCGTCGGCTGTTATTCCGAAGCGCTGGAAGCGATATGTGACGGCTCATTCACCGACGAAAAGATTGCCAGCTGGGACTATCGGCTCGACCGAATCTTCAATCGCGGATTCTGGGACGGCTACTACCTGGGGCAACGGCTCGGAGAATGGAGCGCCCGCTATGGGTCATCAGCCACTCGCACAAAGCGTTACTGCGCCAAGTGCACGAAGTATTTCTCCAAGCTGGGAGTAGGCGAATTCCTGATGGAAAGCGGCGAACTCAAGCGGGGAGACGAGATTGTCATCATCGGTCCGACTACCGGGTCAATCATCCTGACCCTTGAGGAAATGCACCTTGATTCCGGGCCGACCGAAACCGTTAAGAAGGGAGACCTCTTCTCAATCAAGGTGCCGGAAAAAGTGCGCCTCTCTGATAAACTTTACCTTTGGGAGAAAAACGACTGATGAAAGCTTATTTATTTGATCTTGACGGGGTTCTGATTGATAGTGAGGGCCTCTACACACGCTTTTGGGCCGATACGGAACGTGAATTTCCGACGGGAATCCCTGATTTTGCCAAGAAAATCAAGGGCACAAACCTCAAAAGCATCATGAACTACTTCAGCGAGGAAGACCGGCCCAAGATTCTGGCCAAGATATATGACTTTGACAGCCATCTGACTTATGAGCCGTTTGACGGAGCGGAGGAACTTCTCCGGCGCCTGAAAGCCTTAGGGATTAAAACGGCGCTGGTGACCAGTTCAAATACGGAAAAAATGGAGCAATTCCATAAGGTATTGCCCCAATTTCGCTCATATTTTGATGTGATTATCGACGGGTCAATGGTTACGAAAGGGAAGCCTGACCCTGAGGGCTATCTGCTTGCCGCGGAGGCCCTTGGCGAAGAGCCGGGTAACTGCATAGTCGTTGAAGACTCTCTGCAGGGAGTAATGTCAGGCCGTGCAGCCGGAGCTGAAGTATGGGGACTGACCACTACCCTTACGGCAGAAACCCTTGCACCTCATGCCCACAGGCTCTTTGGCAATATAGCGGAAATCCTACCCTTGATAGGATAGGATTTCAGGCGAATGGATTGTTACGCCAAACTTGGCGGCCTTCTGGAGAATAGCTTTGGCCAATTCGGGGCGTAAGCTCTCCGGGCAATAACGGAAATAAGCCTCAGCGGCTCTGACATGAGCCGCATCGGGCATCGGATACTCCCTTCGCTCAGGGAGTCCGAAATCCGATGCGGGCAATGAGTTTTTCTCTTCAGAATCAAGTCTCATCAGAATGCATATTTGAAACCGACCTGAACAAGACCTTGGGCACCGAAGCCGAGTTCGCCAAACATATAGGCATGAGGAGTAAACGCAACCTCAGCGCCGATGGGTGAAATCTGGCCGCAGAAATAACCCTTGTTGTAGCTTTCCTTATACTTAGGCATCATGTGAGCGATTACAGCACCGGCACCGGCATGGCCATAAAGATTGACGATGCTGTTATGCCAATAGTCCACCTTTACGTTAAGCATGATGGCGTGGTAACCGACCTTGCTCTTGAGGTCATAAGTGCCCAAATCAGGGATATCATAAGCGGCAGCGGGAGTAAACTGGCTTGAGTAAGTATAACTCGGGCCGACTTTGACGCCCTTAGCCACGGGGAGATACAAACTTACGTTCACGGCACCCCAAGCATTATTAGTCTTATCAAAACCTTTGTGGTTGTTGACGGCGTCCATCTGAGTGTAACCGCCATAGCTGATAGCCACTTCCTGAGCGGCTGCTCCGCCTGCTATACCAAGCATGAAAGCGAGAGCGAGTAATGTCTTTTTCATAAATAAATGATTAAAAAGTTAAGTTATTTTTCATCATTATAACAATAATTCAGCAAAAAAGGTTTAAGAAAGTTTGCATGAATGGAAAATTATTCGTAACTTTGCATAATCATAAAACAACAATATCTAATAACTTTAAAAACCTGAATTGCCTATCGCCCTACTGCTACTCCTAATAAACCATTAAGAGAAAACAACGACTAATGCAGCAGAATCTGACTAAGCTCACTGACCAAGAATTAGTGACGGCTTATGCCAATGGCGACAACGCAGCCTTTGATGCCCTCCTTAACCGGCACCAAAAGAGTGTGTTTGACTATATCCGCCATACTGTAAAAGATATAGACCTTGCGAATGACCTGTTTCAGGAAACGTTTGTCAAGGCCATCACTACCATACGCCAAGGCCGCTATGAAGACAGCGGCAAGTTTGGCGCCTGGCTTAACCGAGTGGCCCACAACCTGATAATAGACCATTATCGACGCAACAAGAGCGAGAACACCGTCAGCAATGACTCCGCCGAGCAGGACCTGCTCAACAACAAGGACCTCTGTGAGGGCTCCATTGAGGACGAAATGATGGAACTGCAGCTCACTCAAGACCTGCGCAAGCTGATCCACAGCCTGCCGGAGGAGCAGCGTCGCGTCCTGATGATGCGAATTTATCGCGACATGTCGTTCAAGGAAATCGCCGCTGAAACCGGGGTGAGCATCAACACCGCCCTCGGACGCATGCGCTATGCCCTGCGCAATATGCGCCGGCTGGTTGACGAAACTCGCCTCCTGGAAGCCGTCTGACCGACAAATACGCAAAAAAATTACGGAAAAATTTGCACCGATGCAGATTTTTTCGTATCTTTGCGTATTATGAAACGGATAATTCGCATATTATTTATGGCGCTTTGCATGGCCTGCGGCTCTGCAAGCGTTAGCTATATATCTGCTACTGAGCGTATTGACAACCTCACCGAGACAGCAACGGTTACTCCGGTGCGCGGCGGCATCGAGGTTAATTCAACCGAGCAGACCCGCTTTGAAATCTACTCCATCACCGGGCAGCAGATTAAAAGCGTGACCGTCAACGGCGAATCGCAGACCATCGAGCTCCCTAACGGATGCTATATTGTCCGCACTCCCGGATGGTCAAAAAAAGTCATTGTAAAATAAGACTGAGTATCACTCACATTCCACCTATTTAATAGACGAAATCTCTGAATTTTTCAGGGATTTCTGATTTTTTAAAGTTTGTTATGCTATTACAAGTTAACGAAGTCAGCAAGACTTTTACGGGCCATCAGGCGCTTGACAACGTAAGCCTTGAAGTTCCCCGCGGCTCTATTTACGGCCTTTTGGGGCCAAACGGAGCCGGTAAAACCACCCTAATCCGCATTATCACTCACATCACGGCCCCGGACTCCGGCACAGTGCTTTTTGACAGCCATCAGCTGACGGCGGCCGACACCGCCCATATCGGCTATCTGCCTGAAGAACGCGGCCTTTACAAGAAAATGAAGGTAGGCGACCAGGCAATGTTCTTTGCCCGGCTCAAGGGACTGAGCAAGCGCGACGCCGAACAGCGTCTCAAGGCATGGTTTGACCACTTCGGGATTTCCGACTGGTGGAACAAAAAAGTCTCGGAACTCTCCAAGGGTATGGCCCAGAAGGTTCAGTTCATAGTGACGGTGCTCCATGAGCCGAAGTTGCTGATTTTTGATGAGCCCTTTTCCGGGTTTGACCCCCTCAATGCCCAATTGCTGAAAGATGAGATTCTGCGTCTGCGCGATAATGGAGCCACCATTATTTTCTCCACTCATAACATGAGCTCGGTTGAGGAAATCTGCGATAGCTTCACTCTGATTAACAAGAGCCATAACATCCTCTCGGGCAGGGTTTCAGACGTCAAAAGAGAGTTTGCCCAAGGGCGCTATGACTTCACGATTCAGGGCGACACTACGCGATTGATTCCGGCCCTGATGCCGATGGTTGAAAGTCACAGCTTCACGGATTTGGACAACGGCCGCACTCAGGTAAGCGTCAAGCTCCTGCCGGAAGTTTCACTTCATGATGCCGTCAGCGCCGTCAATGATAACTCACTCCTCGTCGGGTTCAGTGAAAATCTCCCGACAATGAACGATATATTCATCTCAGCCGTCAATAAAGCCAACCAGCAATGAGCCAGTCAGTAACCTCCATCATCATCAGACGCGAATACATGGAGCGCGTCACCAAGAAAAGTTTCATAGTCACCACCCTCCTGGTGCCGATCCTGATGCTTGTCATGGCCCTCCTGCCGACGGCCATCATGCTCTTTGCCACGGGGGATACGAAGACCATAGCCGTCGTTGACGACTCAGGGCTGATACTGCCCCATCTGGAATCGACAGACGATGTCAGGTTCATCAATGCCCAAGGCTCACAGGAGCAGATGCTCTCCAATGACTCCATCTATGGCGTCCTGGTCATTGATCGAAACATCATCAAGCGCAACTCCGGGCTTAAGTTATTGACCCCTAATGCGGCCTCGGTCAGCGTTGAATCAGAAATCACTGGGCAGATAGAAAAAATCCTGGAGACGGAGAAACTCAAGGCCTATGATATCGAAAATCTTGACCAAATCCTTTCAGAAGTCAACACAAAAGTGACGCTCCAAACCCTGCGCACTGATGAAAGCGGCGAAGAGGGCGAGAGCCAAAGCGCCGCCATCAGCTCGGCGATAGGCACAGTGCTGAACTTTGTGCTCTATATGTTCCTGCTGATGTATGGCAGCCTTGTAATGAACTCAATTATCGAGGAGAAGAATAACCGTGTGCTTGAAATAGTTGTCAGCTCGATAAATCCCAAGTCACTGATGTTAGGGAAGATTATCGGTGTAGGCCTGGTTGCCCTGACTCAGATAGCCATCTGGGCCGTCATCATGTTTGGCATCACGTCCTTTGTGCTTCCGTCAGTCATTCCGGCCGACGTCATGGCCGAGGCTCAGGCCATCAATTCCGGCACCGCCGACATGGGCTCGGTGAGCCTCGATTCAGACCTTGCCATGGCCCTTGGAATGTTTACTAACGTTGGATTCGTCATGAAAATCATGGGTCTGCTGCTCCTGTTCCTGATTGGCGGCTACCTGATTTACGCGTCCATCTTTGCGGCCATCGGCGCCTCAGTTGATAATATTCAGGATGCCTCCCAACTGCAAACCATCGGCATCATACCGATTTTCATCGGCCTGTTTGCATCACTGGCGGTCATTGCCGACCCCAATTCCACGTTTGCAATGGTCATGTCACTGATACCGTTCACATCGCCCATGGTAATGATGGCGCGAGTGCCGTTTGACGTTCCGGGCTGGCAGATATGCCTGTCGTTGGTTCTGCTTTATGTGACCATCATCTTCATGATATGGCTCGCGGCCAAGATTTATCGCATCGGCATCTTCATGTATGGCAAGAAGCCAACAATCAAGGACCTCATCCGCTGGGCCCGCTACAAATAAAAAAAATGCCGCTCGATTGGGCGGCATTTTTTTATATCTGAGGGGGAGGGAATTAATCGCGGCTGGAGCCGAAAATGCGGAGGAGATAGATGAAGAGGTTGATGAAGTCAAGATAGAGGCTGAGGGCTCCGAGAGTGGCCAGATGGCCGGCGGAAGAAGCGGGGAGCTGTTCGGCCATAGTCTTGATTTGCTGAGTGTCCCAGGCAGTGAGGCCAACGAAGATAATCACTCCGGCAATGGAGATAATCCAGTCGAGAGTAGAGCTATGCATGAAGAGATTAACGACGATAGCGATAATCAGACCCCAGAGAGCCATATAGAGCAGTGAGCCAATCTTTGAGAGGTCTTGCTTGGTGGTGTAGCCAAAGACGGTCATTCCGCCGAAGGTGCCGGCCGTGATGAAGAAAGTCTTGGCCAAAGAAGCTCCGGTATAGACAAGGAAAATGGAGCTCAGCGCCAAACCATTGATTACTGCAAAGAGATAAAACAGAGCGGCGGCTGATGAGGAGCTCATCTTTGAAATTCGGGCGCTAAGGAAGAATACGATAGCGATTTCAGCAATGAAAAGGCCCCAGTAAACCATGCTGTGAGTGGCCATATAATAAGCGAAGCCCTGAGAGCTTGCCAGGAGAGCGACGAAGGCAGTTACGAGCAGCCCGAAGGTCATGCGGAGGTAGACACCCTTCATCACCGTCGACACCCGCTGCGAGAGCGAATAGTCAGTGCCGCCATATTGCGGCATGTCATAAGGATAGTTATTCATAATAGGTTATAAAATAGGTTAATTTACATTCTTTCAACAACTCCGATGCCAAGGAGGTTCAATGCCGTGCGGACCACAGAGGCCACGGTTTCGCAGAGTTGGAGACGCAGAGAGCGCACTGCGGGGTCTTCTTCCTTGAGGATTGAGCAGTCATGATAGAACTGGTTATATTCCTTGACGAGGTCGTAGACATAGTTGGCAATGAGCGCGGGCGAATAAGTGCGTCCGGCTTCCTGAACAACTGCGGGGAAGTCAGCCAGGCGCTGAATCAGGGTTATTTCCCTTTCGCCGGGAATTGCCGTTGAGTAATCGCCAATGGTCATTCCGGCCTCGGCAGCCTTGCGGAGGACTGAGCGGATACGGGCGTAGGTATACTGAATGAAGGGCCCGGTATTGCCGTTAAAGTCAATGCTTTCAGCGGGATTGAAGGTAATGTTCTTTCGGGGGTCAACCTTGAGGAGGAAATACTTGAGCGCACCGAGGCCAACTGTTTCAGCCACCTGAGCGGCTTCTTCATTGCTGAGGCCGTCGAGTTTGCCGAGTTCGTCAGAAACCTTTCGGGCATCAGCCACCATCGCGTCCATCAGATCATCGGCATCAACGACGGTGCCCTCACGTGACTTCATCTTGCCATTGGGGAGCTCAACCATGCCGTAAGAGAAGTGGACCAGGTCCTTGCCCCATTCAAAACCGAGCTTATCAAGGAGCAGAGAGAGCACCTGGAAATGATAATTCTGCTCGTTACCAACGACATAAATCATCTTTGAGATGGGATAATCCTGATAGCGGAGCTTTGCAGTGCCGATGTCCTGAGTCATATAGACGGAAGTTCCGTCAGCGCGCAACAGGAGTTTATGGTCAAGGCCATCAGCAGTGAGGTCAGCCCATACGGAGCCGTCATCCTTGCGATACATGATGCCTTTTTCCAGTCCTTCCATGACTTTTTCCTTGCCTTCAAGGTAAGTTTGGCTTTCATAATAAATCTTGTCGAAGCCAACCCCCATTCGCTTGTAAGTTTCGTCAAATCCGGCATAAACCCATCCGTTCATCATCTCCCAGAGAGCGCGGACTTCGGAGTCGCCCTGCTCCCAGCGGCGAAGCATTTCACGGGCTTCGGCCATCAGGGGCGATTGAGCGGCGGCTTCCTCGTCAGAGAGGCCCTTCTCCTTGAGGGCATTGAGTTCTTCCTTGTAATGCTTGTCAAAGAGGACATAGAAATCGCCAATGAGATGGTCGCCCTTCTTGCCGGTGGATTCGGGAGTGGCACCGTTGCCCCACTTCTGCCATGCGAGCATTGACTTGCAGATGTGGATGCCTCGGTCATTGACAATGTTAGTCTTGACCACTTTGTTGCCGCAAGCTTCAAGAATCTGAGCCAGCGAGAACCCGAGGAGGTTATTGCGAACGTGGCCCAGATGGAGCGGCTTATTAGTGTTAGGCGATGAATATTCCACCATAACCAGCGGAGATTCATCGGTCGGAGCTACGAGTCCATAGTCAGGCGTTTCAGCGACATGGCGGAGCACTGCGTTCCAGTAAGTAGGCTCAATGACGATATTGAGGAACCCCTTGATTACGTTGAAACGATTGACGGCGGGCTCATTGTCAACGAGCCAGTTACCAATTTCCGTACCGACCTGTTCGGGGCTCTTACGGGCAGCCTTGACCCAGGGGAACGTAACGACGGTCAGGTTTCCTTCAAACTCCTTACGAGTGGCCTGGGGGACAATCTGCTCCCAGGGGGTGTCAACGCCATAGAGGGCATTGACAGCGCGGCTCACGGCCTGCGAAATAATATTATCAATAAGCATAATTTCAAAAATTAGACTGCAAATTTACGAAAAAATGCCTGAAAATGCAAGAGTTTACCCAACATAAAAAGACCGGGGAGGCGCAATGCCTCACCCGGCTTATATAACTGGAGTTTGGTTTGTTGGGGTCTTTACTGTTGAGTGAAGATTACGATACGGTTCCAGTTGTTAGTGTCATAGGGCTGTTCGGCTGAGCCTTCAGCGCTCTTGGTCAGGCGGTCAGCGCTGATTCCGTAGTTATTGACGAGGATGTCATAGACGGCTTGAGCACGCTTTTCAGAGAGCTTCTGGTTATAAGTTGCGGTGCCGGTGTCCTTATCAGCATAGCCGGTGATTACGACCTTGGTATCGGGGTTAGCCTTCATGTATTCGGCCACGTTATAGACATTAACCATCTCCATGGGCGATACCTTAGCAGAATTGATGGTGAAGCGGACGGTGCTCATGAGCGGAGCGGCCTGAACGGGCTGAGGAGCAGCGGTTTCAACAACCTTGACTTCCGGGCAGGGGAGCTGGCTTTCGGCCTGAGCGAGGGCAGCGGCAGTTACAGCAAGTTCGGCACGGAGATCGTTAACCTGTCCGTTGAGGTCAGCAATGTAGGCCTGGTCAGCACAGGGGTCATAAGTCTGGAATGACTTGCCGCCGAGATTGAATGTGAAGCCACCGGTTCCCTGGAAGCCCATATCAACGGGGCGACCTCCGGCAATGTTGTTAAAGTTATCGCCGGCAAAAGTTGCGCGACCTTCGAGGAAGAAGTCAACATAGCGGCAAAGACGGAAGCGGAGCTGCAAACCGGCATAAACGGGGATTGACCATTCATTGCCGCGGACATGACCGCCGGTCATTACGTTTTCAGCGCCCGTAGCACCGGTGAAATGATAATTATAAGCGCCACCGATACCGACGAAGGGCACAACACTTACGGGACGATTGAGGTTTACACCTCCGAGGGAGTTACACATATCCCACATCAAATCGCCATAGATTCCGGCGCTGCGATAGTGCATTACTCCACCGGTCACCGGCTCGGCGACATTGCCGTAAGCACCGCTGAAACGGAAGCCTAAATAGGGCGAGAACCAGCGTCCGAAGCCGCCAACATATTGAGCGCCAACCTTGATATTATCAGACTTGAAACCCTCGGCTATGGGGAAATTTACACCGGCACCAAGCTGAATAAACCAGCCGTCGCGCCATGAGTTAGTATACTTGACGTCACAAGAAGGGACCTCGGTAACTGTAACTGATTCCTGGGTGATGACTGCGTCTTGAGCAGCAACGGAACCTGCGCCCATGCAGAGGGCAACAATCGGGAGTAATGCGTGTTTTTTCATTTAATATAAAAAATAGTTAAAATTTGTTTTCTTCTGCTATCTAAACAACATTACTCCTGATTTGGTTCAAAAAAAACTTAAAAATATCGGGCTCGGGGATGGGCAATGATTATTCCGCAGGTGGAAGAGCCGGGGTGCATCGCTCCATTTTCAGTCAGCGTAATTCCCAGAGGGGCAAGCGGTAAAAGGCGGTCAATGCGGAAGATAAGCTGCTGGTCAGGGAGCGACGAATAGCCCACGGCGGGACGGATTGAGCGTCCGGCGCCCCAGAGGTCAGAGTCCACCCGGCGGTTGAGCCATTCGGTAGTGGCCTCGGCAAGCCGATGGCCCAGAGTCTGGCGGAGCATGGAGCGGAACTCATCGCCCTCGTCGGCAAACTGACAGCAGACAGCAAAGAGACCTATGAAATCATCAGCGGGGGCCACGAAATCAGCCAGGGCCAGACATTGCCCGTCGGCCGTATTGGGCTTCAGGGAGCGTGGAGTTGGTAATTCAACGGAGCCTACGGTAATGACTTCGGGGGCCGAACGGCGCGCTGAAAGGATTTCAACGACAGCATTAATATTGACATCCATGGATTCGAGCTCGGCGCGGGCCTCCTGAAGGAGGCGGCGGGCCTCATCAGAGTCACCGTTAGGGTTCATGCGCCATTCGCCAAGGAAAGCCCTCCAGTTAATCAGGGGGGTCAGTTCCTGAACTGACGGATGAAACTCATGGCGCCCGGGGCGTAGCGGCGCGGGAGCCGGAGATTCAACGGGGCGGGCAGATGCCCGGGCCTGCTCAAGGGTCAGCGAGGGTGCTTTATCGGCATGATTGACCCGCAGGGACTCTTGCTCGCTGCGGATGGATTCAATTACTTGCGGATCAGATATTTGCTTGGCAATAGCGGGAAGAGAGGCGGCATCAGCAGTGCGCACGACGGGACCGGAATAAAGCGGAGCGATTTTCAGGGCCGTATGGAGTTCAGAAGTGGTTGCACCGCCAACAAACAAGGGGACCTTCAGTCCGCGCTCCTCCAGTTTGGAGGCCACATTGGCCATCTCCTTTAGCGAGGGGGTAATCAGCCCGCTGAGGCCAATGGCATCAGCATGCTCGTTAATAGCCGTCTCAATGATTTTTTCCGGGGGAACCATGACTCCAAGGTCAATGATGCGGAAACCGGCACATCGCATAACGACGGCGACGATATTTTTGCCTATGTCATGGACATCGCCCTTAACCGTAGCCAGGACCATCACGGGGCGCGCGGCGTCAACTCCGTCGGCCATTCCCTCGGCCTCGATTCGTGGGGTCAGATACTCAACGGCACGCCTCATGACCGCGGCGGAGCGGACCACCTGAGGGAGAAACATTTTTCCGGCGCCAAAGAGTTCGCCGATGCGGTTCATAGCCTCCATCAGCTCGCCATTAATTACGGCCATTGCTGACCCTACTTTCTCCAATGAAGCGTCGAGTTGCGCCTCCAGGCCGTCGGCAGAGCCGGAAATCAGCAATTCACCCAGGGTCAACTGATGTTTTTCCTTGGTAGCTGAGGCCTTTGGTGCAGCAGCGGCGGGAATGGAGCGCGCGGCAATTTCAGTCAGGCGCTCCGTGGCGTCGGACCGGCGGCAGAACAACAGGTCATCAATGGCCCGGAGCATCTCCTCATCCATTTCAGCGGTAGGCTCAATGGGCGCAGTCGGGTTCATGATGGCCATTCCGAGGCCTCGCTGCCGCCCATGGTTGATAAAGAGGGCGTGCATTGCCTTGCGCAGGGGGTTATTGCCGCGGAATGAGAAGGAAAGATTGCTGACACCGCCGCTGACCCTTGCGCCGGGAAGATTTGACGTGATCCACTCGCAGGCCCGCAGGAAGTCAAGCGCATAAGCATCATGAGCCGGAATTCCGGTAGCGACGGCCAGAACATTGGGGTCAAAAACGATTTCGCGGCCAAGGAATCCGGCCTTTTCAGTCAGCAGTTTATAAGAGCGTTCACAGATTTCGATTTTGCGCTCAAAAGTATCGGCCTGTCCTTTTTCATCAAAGGCCATGACGACGACCGCGGCGCCCAACCGGCGAATCAGGCGGGCATGTTCAAGGAAGGCGTCTTCTCCCTCCTTGAGGCTGATTGAGTTGACGATGGAGCATCCTTGGATGAGCTTCAGAGCGCGTTCAATCACTGAGAACTCGCTTGAGTCAATCATCAGGGGGACGGGAGCCGTTACGGGGTCAATAGTCAGCAAGTTAACAAAACGGGCCATTGCTTCAGGGGCGTCAAGGAGGCCATCGTCCATGTTTATGTCAAGGACGCGGGCACCGGCGCTGACCTGAGCGCGGGCAATATCGAGCGCCTCAGTGAAATTTCCCTCTTTGATAAGGTTGAGAAACTTCTTGCTGCCGGCAACGTTGCAGCGTTCGCCTACTTTAATGAACTCACCCTGAGGGACGTTAAGCGCCTCAAGACCTGAGAGATGCAGGTCAGAGTCAGGCGCAGGGACAGGTCTGGGCCGCGCCCCTTCATTTACGGCCTGCTTGATGAGGGCGATATGGGCGGGAGTAGTTCCGCAACATCCGCCAATGATGTTGACCAAACCTTCATTGAGGATGGTTTTGACGGTCCGGGCCATGCTCTCGGGCGTTTCGTCATATTGTCCGAGTTCATTGGGCAGTCCTGCATTAGGATGGCAGCTTACACAACATTCCACATTTGTCAGCTCCCGGAGATAAGGAATCATTCCGTCGGCGCCGAATCCGCAGTTCAGACCGATAGAAATGGGGCGGGCATGGCTGACGGAATTGACAAAGGCCATGAGGGTCTGACCGGAAAGAAGGCGTCCGGCCTCAGTCAGAGTGGCGGAAATCATCAGGGGGACCTTACGAGAGGCTTGCTGCTGCGCCTGTTCAATGCCGAAGATAGCGGCCTTGGCATTGAGAGTGTCAAAGGCGGTTTCAATCATCAGCAGGTCCACCCCACCCTCCAGCAAGCCCAAAGCCTGGTCACAATAAGCCGCGGCGAGAGCGTCAAAGTCAACGTCGCCGCCCAGGGAGAGGGAAACATTTGTAGGCCCCATAGAGCCGCAAACCAGAGTTTGCGTTCCCTCGGCGGCCCGGCGAGCCACCTCAGCTCCGGCGCGGGCTATTTCACGGGCCATATGACCTAAACCATAGTCGCCGAGCGAGATGGAGTTAGAGTTGAAAGTATTGGTTTCAATAATGTCGGCCCCGGCGGCAATGTATTCGCGATGAATACTCTCAATTGCCTGAGGGCGAGTAAGATTCAAGACGTCGTTACATCCGCGGAGTTCCCCGGGATGATTCTCAAACCGGGAGCCGCGAAAGTCAGCTTCGGTGAGCCCCAGGCGCTGAATCATCGTGCCCATGGCTCCGTCAAGAACCAAGACTTGATTTTCGAGTCGTTTCATTTAAAAGACGTTCTGACACACCCGGCGAACACTCTCAGAGGCCATCAGCGAATAAAAATGCAGTCCGGGAACATTATGGGCAATCAAATCACGCGCCTGAGCGGTACACCATTCCACACCGGCTTCAACAGCCTCAGCATCCGTTTTACAGCTACGCAATTCAGCGGCAAAGGCCTCAGGGATTTCGCAGCCGAAGACGCGCGGAAGGACAGTCAGCTGGTCACGCTTGATGATGGGTTTAATGCCCGGAATGATGGGGACATTTATTCCCTCGCGACGGCAGGCTTCAACGAAGGCATAATACTTCTGATTGTCAAAAAACATCTGGGTTACAAGATATTGCGCCCCACCCTCCACCTTCCGGCGGGCAATCTGCAGTTCCCATTCCATATTAGGCGCCTCCTCATGCTTTTCAGGATAACAGGCCATGCCGTAAGCAAACGGGCGGTCAACTCCGGGGACAGCAGTACCATCCAGACCTATGCCACGATTGAAGTCATTGACCTGAGCCTGGAGGTCAGTTGCGAATTGATTGTAAAGGGCGGGATCTTGGTTAGCCGTATCGGCGCTTTTAGAGTCGCCGCGGAGCAGCAGGAGGTTTTCAATCCCAAGGAAGTTAAGGTCAATGAGTGCATACTCGGTTTCCTCGCGGGTGAATCCCTTGCAAATGATGTGAGGGACGGCGGCAATGCCATATTTCTGCTGAATTGCGGCGGCAATGGCCACAGTTCCGGGGCGCTTGCGGGTGACGATGCGGCGATGAGAGCCATCAGGCTGAGGGATATAGATGGCCTCGCTATGATGGGAGGTGATGTTGATATACTTAGGGTCAAATTCCCGGAGTTTATCTATCACGTTAAAAACGCGTTGTATGTTATTTCCCTTCAGCGGAGGGAGAATTTCAAATGAAAAGATGGGGCTTGAAGAAGCCTCTATGGATTCCAATACAGTCATAAAAAATGCGTAAATTAGACCTCAAATTTACGCATTTTTTTCCAAACAAGCAACAAAAGGGAAAAATCCCCCTGTTAGAGGAGGATTTTTTTGCCTTGGCGGATGTATATGCCATGTTTTGCGGGCTGTTTGATGTATTGTCCCTGAAGGTTGTAAACGGCTGATGAATTATCGGTGTCAGCTTCCGTTTGGTCAATTCCGGTTGCAGAGTCGCTGACGGTGAAATAGACCGGGCCGGTAAGTTGCGTCTGTCCATTGAAAACGGCGGCCATGTATTCGCCATATTCAAGCTGAGCGATGGCAACAGAGGCTTCTTCCGAATCAGATTCGCCGGCGGCAATATAGGCCATGGGGGTTGACGCCGAGGTCAGAGATGAGCCGCCGGAAGTCGGGAAGACGGCGATAGTCAGCTTATCAGCAAAGTAACCTTCAGTGCAATTAACGGTCAGCGAGAAAATTACTTCATCGGAGGTTTGAGTCTGAATCTTGAAATTGCTGACTGAGATTGACGTTTGAGCGGGCGCATCATTGAGGGTGACTTCAATAGGCGAGCTGATTGAGCGTCCGGTTTCAGCATTCATCATCACCAGGAAGTAAGTTCCGGCCTGCGGGACAGCTCGAGGGGCGCGGAATGAACCGGAATAGCTCTGCTCGGCGGTTTCACCGGTCTGCACATCAATGGGATAGCTGCTGCCTTCAGCCACGAGGGTGTTAGTCCCGTCGGCAGTGAAGAGGCAAGGAATCAGAGTGCCGAAATATTCAGCTTCCCCGTCATTGACGGCATTGAAAGTCATGGTGAAAGGCGAGCCCCAATAAAGGGCGGAGGTGAGCTCCATGTCAGTGATTTCAATGTCGGGGGCATCATTTTCAGCAAAAGTAACGGTTGAGTTGCTGACAGTTGCGGTCAGTTCGCCGTTGGCACTGAGCGGGGCGCGCATCGTCTGCCATTCGCCGTCGACGGGCTTGAATGCGGGCTTGACCGTATAGGTTCCTTCGGCCATATCGGCGGGGAAAGTTGCGGCGAGGCGTGAGGTACCATACATTGGTTTGAGCTCCTCAGAGAGCTTACCGGCGCTGAGATATTGAGTTTCAGACCCATCGGCGGGAATCACTTCGATGCCGAATTCCGTGCCGACGGGGAGAGCCAAACAGCTATAATTATAGAATCCGCCGTCGAAAGAGGCTTTAGAGCCGAGGCTGACACTCTGGGATACGGGGAGGAAATTGCTTGAACAGTACATCAGCGCGACTGCTTTAGAGTCCTCACGGGCGGGACGCATATCGAGCACCACGGCCTGATTAGAATTGAATCCGCCGGCACCGCCGCCAATTCCGAGGCTCGGCGGGTCAAGGGCAGTGAGCTGGAAATAGCCGTCGCTGAGTCCGCCCCAGCCCCAGTTGAAATGGAAGAATCCGTCAGATGAATATCCATCACAGATAAACTGGTGGCCACCGGCAGTGCCCTGACCGCAATAAAGCACGGGGAGCCCCTCGGCGAGGTTAGAGTAAATCATGTCTTCCCATTCTTCGAGGCCATAATATTGGCGTTCAGGCTGCCAAATGCCTTTGTCATAGCCGAAATAATCAATCAGCGAGGGGCCGATGAGGATTGAAGCGGCGCCCGATTCAGAGGCCGTATAATCCATGTCGACGCTGACCCCGCAAGCCTTCATGAGGGTTGCAACGGCCTGACGCTGCTCCTCAGTTGCGGAGTCATCATAAGTGTCAAGCATATTGTCCCAGTCAAAGGCAGTAGAGCCGAAATTGAAGCTCACGGTTTCATTTCCGGTAGTCCAGTCATAGCTGTGAGAGCCAATTCCTTGCGGGGGATAATTATGATATTTCATGGCCTGAGCCATAGCCGTAGCGACACATCCGGTTACGGCATGCACGCCATTGATTTCCGGAGTCATGTCATTAAAAGGAGCGGATTGATTCCATCGGGTCTGAATCAGCGGCGCAATGGCGGGACGGGATACTCGGAAAATCTGACTACTCTTGGCGGGGGAATTAGCCGCGGCAGCAATCTGTTGCTGATAAGTTGAAAGCCACCATTGGAGCGCCGGATTGCCCTCAATATCAAACTCGCCCGAATCGGCATAAGCCAACAGAGGCTGAGCGACATCATCAGCGGGAAGAATCATGAATCCATCGCCGCTTTCAGGAGCAAAGACATAGAGCTCCGGGAGCGAGGCAATCTGATTCATTCTGTTGACGCTATGGTGTTTAGAAATCATTTTATGAGCGCCGGAGTCACTATTAAGGCGCTGAAGTGCTTGCGCGGGAGTCACGGGCGCAGCGAATGCACCCATCGCCGCGGATGCAATAAAAATGCCAAGAGTAATGTGTTTTTTCATAAAGTAAATAGTTAGTTTCTATATACTTACAAACACACATCACCGGCATTTTGTTCACCCTACCCCCTCCTGACGCAAGTTTTCAGCAATATCGCTCTGCAGCAATTCTAACATCTCCTCCTCATGAATTCTACATTCCTGATCAATCCATTTCTGCTCAGAATGTTTCTCAATTATTCCTCCCATCAGGCGGAGTTTAAGGCTTCCCTTGGCAATTGAATCACCGTAGGACTTCATTTTGCTCTCCGGCGACAGATTCGAGAACCTGGAGTTAACACTTCTGGAAACAATACAAAGATTGCCAAAAGTATCTTTATCATCCCATGGACTTTTGTTTTCCAACGGATGCTGAGGATACCAATGTTCAACCGAGTTGCGGAATTCAAAGGCGAATCCCTCCTTATAGTTATCTCTCTTCCAGAGGAGATAATCAAGATAATTGAACACGATATGCGGAGTGAGGGTTCCTAACTTGAAATCCCCGGATTTAAGGAAGTTATCATTGACAGCTTTTCGGGCATAATTCAAGGCCTCGTCAAGCAGCTGAGCCTTTCCGTCAGGATTAGGTGCGAGCCAATTAAGCAATTCAGTAATCCAGTGCATAATCTTGGGCGAAGTATAAGAGACTCGCAGTGCGGCCTGAATCATCAGACATTGATTATTACGCGGGCCAAGAGTCTTTTCATTCCATTCCTTGGAGTTTTCAAACGACTTTAACTTCGTTTCAACATAATAAGCCTTCTTGGCGGAAACCTGCAATTCCTTCAAGCTCCATTTACCGTCCTTATCACCCGTTAAGAATTCACGCTTAATAATGTACTTATCGAACTGAAAACGGGTTTTCAGAAGCAGGATTATGAATCGCTTGGCGAATCTGCTTTTGTTCCTCTCCAAGTTTATGATTGTGTTGAAATCAGAAAGGAGCTTTTTATCATCGAGCAGACGGCCTACGGTTGAAGTATCGTGACCGTATTGTTTGATATAAACCCTCAGAGTATGCAACAAAAAAAACGGGAAGTTGATCATGCTTTCAAATCGGTCAGGCTCATAGTCTTTTTGTTCCTGCCTGACTTTTTCAATGGATTCAGCGTTAATGATTTGGTTTAGAGTCAAACTGTTATTACTGACTGAAGAATCTGTCAGCTCCATATTTGTAAAATCCTCCCATTTCAAATCCGGGAAGTCATTCCATGAGTTGCCAAAGATTTTAGCCCTCCAGTCCGTATTAAAATGCATCTGGACATATCCATCCATATCAGCGCAGGCATCCCAAATGGTTGCAAAGAGTTGGCCTTGAGCCTCATTCTCTTGGGAAATCGCGCCCATCAAATCCGCCTTTAAAATATCGTGCATCTCCAGTTGCTCGCCGCGGGTATTCATAATTTCAAAGTAACGGTTCAGGTCAGTATGTTCCGGCACTTCAATGCGAAAAAGCACAACTCGCTTGAGCTTCTCAATGAAATCATCTTTATCAATTTTTGACTCCTCAAACTTCTGACGAATGTCTTTTACTCCTGAAAAAATTTCCCGCATATAAGATTCAATTTTTTTCTCTTCTAACCGAGTACGGTTTGTTATATGCGCAATAATTTGCTGAATCTCACCAAGAGTAGTGTTTGAAACCGGGCGACATTCAAAGCTCAGAGCCGGCACCGGCTCCTTGATTAGATTTAAATAGTTCAGCAGAAGGAAAAGGGTTGTCAGTCGCTGCTGACCATCAACGACTTCAAACATATCAGCATCTTTCTTCAAACGGGAAACGACAAGCGAACCTATGTAATAATTCCGATTATCATCACTGAGGCCGTCAATATCCTCAATCAGCTGAACTATCTCTTTTTGCTCCCATGCATAAGGTCGCTGATAGTGAGGAATGACATACTTATCGCCCAAGTCAAAGAGCGTTTTCTTATCAATTATCTTGAGTTCAATGACTTTGTTATTGTGATTCATTATTGTAAGGGTCAACTTTTAAGTTTGGTCAGAATGACTAATAAATCGCGAGCTTCCTGACTGTCATTATTAGATTCATGAACTGAGATTGTTAAACTGACAATTTCAGAGTGACGTCGGGCATTGGTAATCAACGAAAACATTGCAATATTGTTAGAATACCTGTCATTTCCATCCCCTATTGCATACTTATTAATGGAATCATATCCCAAGTGAATCATATCCAGGCGCAGCATCATTGCCCAGAGAAGGAGATTCTTTACGGCGTTAACATTGAAATTGCGGAATCGGTCATAATAACAGAGCAGACTACACAGAAACAACTCCTGAGCATAAACCATCCCCTTTGACCGGGCTGAGCGAAGGCGTGATTGGTCAAATTCACTGACTGATTGAGGGGTCCCGGAGCCCACAAAGACTTCCCGAATAAATGAAAGTCTCTCGTCAGTGATAATTTCTTCCTTAATGTTATGCAGCATCTGCATATAATGGTCAACCATCAGGAAGAAATCACTTCCGGCAATAAAAGTTTCAGTCAGTTGAAAATAAGGAGAGGCCCTATGCGCTCTCTTTGCATAAGAATAAGCTGAATCGGCTTCAATCCCCTTGAACATGTCAATATCCGAGCTTTTGAAGCTGTAACATTTCAGTTGCCGACTCCAATTTCTGATTGGAAAGAGATAGTTATCAAATAATTCACGGATATTCTCCTGAGCATAAGCCTCCCATTTCGAGACGGCGCTTTTAAGCTCATACTTATCAGCAATTTCTCTCAGATGAAAAGCCTTTAATAAATCATGAGGATAAAGCGCCCGGCCTCTTGAGTTCTGAGAATCAAATAATTGAAATGCCTCCTCAAGCTGAGTTACAATTAGAATGACGGCTTCAAGGGTGGAGCTGAACATCACGCGGAGGTCAGCCTTAAACTTATCGTCCAAGGATGCGACCCACTGCCTGAACTTGCCGTAATTATTATGGAGATTATAGATAGTTTCCTTATTGTCAAACTGCTGATTGAGCAAAGTGCTTCCGCTGAATCCGGGGTCAAGGCTTAATATTAACAACAATAAGGATAGGATTCTCTGTTGACCGTCAACAACCTCGTAACAGCCCATGTCCTCCCGATGAAAAAGGATGATGCTCCCGATTCGATAACGGAAGTCACCCTTAAACTTCACGAACTCGTCATGACACGCCTCAATGTCATTGATTAAGTCTGTGATATTTTTTTCAGTCCACTTATATGGGCGCTGATATTTTGGAATAACCAGGTTTAACCGGAGAATATTGTCGATTGAATCGATTGTTGCCGACTCTCTTTGACTCATAGACACACAGAATGAAGGTTAGAGGGTTGAGAGGAGAGTGAAGTCGCGGGAGGTGAATCCGGCGTCCTGGAGCGATTCGGCACGATTCAGGTCGTTAAGGAACTTGAATTCCTCAGGAGCGGAATAGTTTATGGTTGTGAGGGCCTTGGTAGAGTCCGCTTTTTCAGTGAGCAGTCCTGCCATGGATAAGAGAGTAGGCGTATAGCTTGCGGATGAGCTGACCGGATGGACTTCATTTGCCTTTGCGGCCATCCAGAGGTCAGGGTTAGAGGAGCGCAGGGCCGGAGTCATGTAGACAATGAAGGGGACGTGGAGCTGATGGAAAGTAGGAATTGGAGAAGCATGGAGGAATCGACCGCGCTCATCGTCAAAAATATCTTCGCCATGGTCAGAGGAAAAAATCAGTCCTCCGGAGCAGCCGATAGAGTCCAGCCGGTTAATGAGTTCGACGAGGAGATGGTCAGTCTGGCGGATTGAGTTATCATAAGCATTCATCAACCGTCCGCGCTGAGCCTGCGAGGCTGCTTCATAATGGTCAGGGAGGAAATAGGCCTGTTCGCGCGGATAACGGTCAAAGTAATTGAAATGAGAGCCATAGAGATGAATAACAATCAGTTGCTTGCCGTGGCCGGAGCGGAGGATAGAGTCAACAAGCGGAAGAGCATCAATATCAGAGACTTCATGATTGACGATTCCGGGCTCGGGTTCGCGGAGGAAGACTGTAGAGTCGGCCTCGTAGGCAAAAAAGTCGATGTAGCTACGATTGCGGGCCTGCATGGAGATGAAATCCGTTGCATAACCGGCTTCTTTAAAGGCGGAAACGACTGATTTGGTGCGGTTAATCTGCTTTCCGAAGTTATCAGAGGTGAGAGTTGATAGCAGCAGCGGAACGGCCTTGTGAGTGGTGTTACTTTCAGAGAGTGTGTGAGCATAAGCGGCAAGTGCCGAGTCAGGCATCGAGCAGAGATAAGGAGTAGTAAAGCGGTCGTAGCCAAACAGTTGCCAGTTATCAGCGCGTGAAGTTTCGCCAATGACGGCAATATAGACTTCACGAATGGAATCAGGGCGCTCGGAGCTTACGCCAAAAGAGAAATCTGCAGAGTCACGATAATAATTCTTGGTCCGATAGCTGCGTTTGAAGGCTTCGGCCATGTTGTTACAAACATTGACGGGATAGAGGTCTTCATCAATCTTGTAAGAGCGTTCAGATGAAAGCGAAGTAGCGAGGGCGAGAGTCCCGACGGCGGCAATCAGACAGCCGACAAAAGCGGCCATGCGGCGTCGGGGACTATTTACGCCCCACCCCCGGCGAGTTATCATGATGGCTATGATGAGTACGGGGAGATAGAGGGCAATACAAAGGGCGATTGCGGGGAGGAGATTGCCCAGGAGTTCAAGGGCCTCGGAGCTGTTAGTGGTAACGACATTGAGAAACATATCTACGCCAATGATAGAGCCATCAGCATAGAGGAAAAGGAGCACAATCTGGAATGCGGCCAAGGCCATGAACGGAAGCAGGCAGAGAGTGGTGATTCCCACTCGGCGCCAAACAGAGAGCAGCACAAGCATGACCCCCATTGGCAGGAGGACCTGAGTCAGCGAGGCCGCCCAGCTATAATGGCCCATTATTGAGAGGGCTACGGCGGGAATACTCAGGATAAGGGGTACGCTCCACATCAGGATGACGGGGAGAATGCGCTGGTCAGGCGCAACGTTATTCTGCTTTTTATCTGACTGCTTTTTTCTGAATTTAGAATGCTTCATTGATACTGAATATTAGGCCGTTTTCATGCTGCCCGAATCCATAGTCAACGCGGACATTGACCCGGTGTTTGAACTCCCAGCGCAGGCCGACGCCGGCGTTCCACAGCAGATGAGTGTTAAAAATATCCTTAGGTTTAGCGAAGACTTCACCCACTCCGCCCCAGACGACGGCGCCGAAGCGACTGAAGAGATGCTGACGCAGCTCAAGGGTGAAATCCGCCGCACATTTGTCATTGTAACGTCCCTCCCAGTAGCCGCGCATAGTGTAGCTTCCGCCGAGTTTCGACATCAGGCCCCAGGGAGTGTTGCCATAAGTCAGGCGCGAATGGAGGCGTCCGGCCAGTACTCCGGTGCGCCATAGTTGGTGATAATAAGAGACGGTAACTTCAGTTGAGGAGAAGGCATATCTGTTGCCGATAAAGCGAGGGGCAAAGAGCTGGTCAATGCGTGCATAGACTCCTTTATAGGCATTAAAGACGTTATCACGGGTATCAAACTCAACGGCCAGACCTATGGCATCAGTGAAGGTCTTGTTGCGCTGAAAGTTCCATAGCTGAGGTTGCTTGATGTTTTTGCCGTCAAGATAGTCAATAAGCAGTCGCGGACCAAGATAGAGCCCGGGATGGCCAATGTTAATCAGAAACGAAGCATCAAGCTGGGCATGCCAGCGCTTATACTTGGTCATATTTGAGTTTTGAGAGGCCATATCGTAGCCGATGCCCCAGAATTTATCCGGCATTGACTCGAAGGAAAGGTCATAGGCCATGCGGTATTTTTGACCGCTGAAAAATTGCGAGCCGCGAACCCCAACTTTATAATATCCCGTAATAGAGATGTCGCCATAGATATTGACCTGTCCGGCGGGATTGATTGTATCGTTTAGGTTGCGGCGATACAGTCCGGCGGCGACAATGCCTATACCTAATTTGGTATCGCTGCTGTAATAAGGGCCGCCGATAACCGAGAAATCAAACTTCTTGGCGGGTTTGACATCATTTGACTCGGCAAAATAGCGATAAATTTTCTGAATGAAGGAAGGGCGATGATAGATAATATCATGCCGCTCCTGCTCAGAAAGCAGAGTGTCAGGAATGGCCGGAGCGGCCTTATCGCCGTAAATGTCAATGTAGCGAACCTCAGTCTCTGCAGCGCTCAAACGCCCGGCCAGAGCCATGAAAGCCATAAGGCAGAATATTTTAACGGTTCTTGACATTAACATAAATAAATAGTTTCCAATTAGTTTTCGTTTCAGTTATTTAACGCTTTTTAGCGGTTAAATGTTCAGTCAACGAATATATAGACACGTGAGGAGGGAAAAAATTTTATGTCCGACAAAAAAATAAGGAAAGGCAGATTCGTGTCAACCATTCCTTATTTTTTTAACCGCCGTCAATCAATGATGATGACTTGCTTGGCTGAGGAGCCGATGAAGTTTTCACCCTGATGCTGAGTGTAAACTCTGTAGACTCCGGCGGGGAGGCCTGAAATCTTGGCCGGGAGAGAAGAGGCCTTGACGTCTTTGACGACTTCGCCATCAAGAGTCTCCACGATCACACGGGACACTGCATCAACCGAGAGAGTGCAGTCAACGGTGACTTCACCGGGGGCGGTCACTTCGGCGGTCATTTCAACCTCGTTGACGTTATTGACGGCAAATTCCAGTTCGGCATAGTCCTCATTGCCGGTTTCATCCTTGACGAGGAGTTCAACCGTGTGTCGTCCGCCGGAAAGAGCCCCGGCAGGATAGACGAGTTTATAGATTCCATTGCCGGCGAATGTGACGAGCTGAATGGCATCGGCGTGGCCGCGATTGTCAATTGACAGGCGCAGCGAGGAGCGCAACAGTCCGGTAGTAGAGAGTCCGTTAGGGGCATATATTTCAGCCAAGATTACGGGCTGACCGGAAGAACAATGGTCAAACGAGGCCTCGTCAGTAGCCAGCGAGAGAATCTTGATTTCTCCTCGGGAGGCCAATGCCGGGCTGTCATGCTCAATGGTGGAAGTAAGTCCGGCAATGTAGCCGATGGCGCGGGCGGTTTCGTCTTCATTATAGGCATAGGCCTGGATGCGTTGGGTGCCTTCAGTCAGCGGGTACGGGGCATTGAAATCAACGGAGAAGCGTCCGTTTTTAACCGTTCCGACAACCTGCTTGAGCACGGTAAAATCCTCAGTAATCTGAGCCATGTACTCATTATCAGAGGTAAGGCCCTGCTGAATGAGGTTTTTACGAACGGAGGGAACATCGAAAATATTGAGCACGATGGTTCCGGAGAATCCGGGGTCAGGCTCTCCGGCGGCGTTCATAATAACGCCTTCAATGCGGTTAGCGCCACCAATGAAGAGAGTAGCGTTATCGTCATTAACCTTATGGATAGCCACCTTACGGTCAGCCTTATAGACGGGCACGAGAGGATCACCGACAAAAGTGTAACACAGATGGTTAAGCAGGGTGCGGCGATTAGTTGCGGCGGCAGTGACGGCCTTTGACTGCGCGCGACGGTAAACATCGCCCCAGAGGTCGCCATCCTTGGCGGCATCATAATCCTTCACGAATTGCAGGCCGAGCACACCGTTTTCTTGCTGAAACACTTCGCGAGTAGAGGCAATGACGCCGATAAAGCCGCCATTCTTATTTTTAATCAATGAATTAGGGACGTTTTCAGGATTGACGTCGCTGCGGCCAACATTACATGAGCCAATGAAGCCGAAGGGATAACGAAGAGGCGAAATATATGATTCGGCAAGGTTCAAGGGCATCAGATAGTCGCCCTTGACTGAGCCGATTTCATCATAACGTCCGTGGCCAAAGTAGAGCATCAATCCGGCGCCATTACGGAACGAGGAGAGAAGCACCTTCTGCCCGAGTTTGAAGTCATTGACGCTAAAGAAGTTAGCCGCCGGGCGAATAACCGTCAGCTCCTTTTCAAAGCGGTCAGCCAACGGGGCGGCGACGGCCTCTGCATCAGCATAATGCATCGGCGCTCCGGGAGTTCCCTCAAAGTCAGAGGCCACAATGATAGTGCCGGGCGAGGGTACATGAGGCTTATACGTCAAATAATCCTCCACCTTTTTAATATAGTCACGAATCTCGGCGGGAGAGGTCAGCGGAATGCGGCCAACGGCAATGTCCATGTCATTTCCATGGACCTGATAGAAAGTATGGCGCACGCCCCAGTTGCCGGAAGTCTTGGGGTTGGACAGGCGGCCATAGAAGGTATCAGAATAGAAGCTGCGTACCTCATATGTATCATCGTCGTAACATTCATTTTGAGCGGTCACCACTGCCGAGCCGAAGGGTTCAATTGACTTGGCATTGTCAACCACCGCTCCGCCCAAAATAATCAGGGCCTTGAGTTTACCGCCCTGCTTGCGATTGAGGTGAGCCATGAAGCGGCGAACGGATTCAGGGGATATATTGCCGGAGCCGAATTCATTAAAAATCTTCTGCTGGTCAACCACTTGGACATCATAACCCTGAAGGCGGCGATGAACATCAGCCAGCGCCTCAGCTACATCCATGAAGAGCGCGGAAGTCAGAATGACCGCATCAGGAGTCTTCATTGCGTGAAGATTCTGATTAGCCACAGTTTCAATAATTTCGGGCGAAGGGAGCTCCTGATTCATGTCAAAAGCAACAATGTAAGCTCCCTCAAATGAGGAAGGAAGAGCATTGACACAGCCTATCAGCTGCGAATCATCACCCTCCACCATCTCACACTCCTTGGTCTCCAAGGGCTTGGTGACGTCCCAGAAATGCCAGTCGGAGCCTTCGTCAAGGTTACAGACGGCAAACTGATTGCTCTTTGCCATGTTTTTGGAGTCAAAACACATGGTTACCTGCTTCTCTCCGCCAAGGTCATTCCGGCGGGAGTAAATAATGGTCCAATAGTCAATTGCGGCCTGATTAAAGGAAGTGAACTCCGGGCTGACACTGAAAGTCACCTTATAAGTTGCCGGCTCATCCTTCACGGGGAAGAGCAACTGCTGATAGCGGCGATAGGAGCCGATGACCTGATGAGTGGATGAAGTGGCGACGATGGCCATCTGAGCGCCATCAGCGGCCTGAGTGCGCACCCCGTTAGTGAACGAAGTCAGCAGCGGAGCCTTTTTGCCGCCATATGTGTCAAGTCCCTGATAATGAATGCGTGCAAGGCCGCTGTTGGCCACCTTTTTCAGCTCAAAGGGATAAGTAAACGTATCAGAAGCCGAGCGGAAAATATCACCGACAAAGACGATGCCCCCCACTCCATAATGATTCTTATCCTCCTCAAAATGAATGATTGACGAATGATAAGTCGAGGCATTATCTGACAGGGTTTCCGGTGCGGAAATCTTTTCCGGTTCATTGCGGGCATAGGGTTTGTCTGTAAGAAAATACGTAGCCCCGGAAGAGAAGACGTGTTTTTTATGCTCAAACTGTGCCGGAGTAGGATAATCGGCCTCCGGCTGATTGACTGACGCCTTATATTTTTCATAGCGCCAGATTTCCGGCTCGAGGTCAAGGTTTGACTTGGCATAGAAAACCAGCTTCCCATCAGCATACATCGAGGGAATCTGATTTAAATCTGCCGGAATAGTGTTAAAATTATGGGTTAACAGCAAAGTCGGGTTATAACCGAACACCGTAACTTCCTCCGGACTGGAAAAGCCGAGGGCGGTAAGTTCGGAGTCAGTCAGCTGATAGACTCCGTCAGAATTGACCCTGAATTTAACCCATTTTCCGGAATTCAACGCCGAATTTGACGGCTCAATATAAGAAATAGCGGCAGAAGTAAAACCTAATAGGGCCGTAAGAAAAATGAGAGGGAGAGATATGAATTTTTTCATTAGACCGGTATTATTTGATTGAGACCTCAATGACCTGACGGCCCTCAAGTTCCACTTGAATTTTTTCATTAATATTGACAGGATAGCGAAGAGAGTCAGCGGAGTCAATGATGATTACATCACCCTGCTTGATGGTTGAAAATCGAGCTACTTTAACAATTGCGTCACTTTCCTCAGGAGTCAATCCGCCGGGGCCTACCGGAATCCAGTCGCCCAAAATAACGGCTCCGTCCATAAAGTCAGGCGCGGGATTCTCCGTAGCCTCCGGAATCCATGCCAGGGTGTGCTCCTCAACGTAGCGCCCGGCAAATTCAGGGCGCACCCCCTTGCCGAGGCGCGAAATTCTCAGCGCCGGAGCGCAATGCCAAGTCCAGTCACGTCCGAAATCAGGAAGGAACCATGGATGATGATTTCTTCCCAATGCCGAATCGGCAATGACGCGATTATTTCCTGTATCTGTGAGTATGATGGTTTTCATTTTTCAAGTAAGTTCTCCGCTATAAAATAATTATGCAGGTTAACTAATTTAGCGGTTATGCATTGTAAATAACGCGCAAAGTTAATAAAAATTGCGCAAACTAACAAATTGCTTGCAAGTTTGCGGATAAAATCGTAAATTTGCAGAGAAAAAATTGCTTTTGAATATGAAATTACGATTGTTTATTTCGCTCACTGCGCTTGGCATAGCGTCATCTGCCCTGCCCTGCACGAGCCTCATTGCCGCTAAAGGAGTTGCCGCCGATGGCTCCGTAATGATTACTTATGCGGCTGATTCACATACCCTCTATGGCGATATGCCCTCAACTCCGGCTGCGACTCATCGGCCCGGAGCCATGCGCAAGGTCTATGACTGGGATTCCGGCAAATTCCTGTGTGAAATCCCTCAGCCCGCCGAGACCTACTCAACCATCGGCCACATCAACGAACACGGACTCGCCATGGCCGAAAGCACATGGGGCGGACGCGAAGAGCTATGGGACATGGACAACGGCGGTATTGACTATGGCTCACTGATTTACATCACTCTTGAACGCGCCAAAACCGCCCGCGAGGCCATTCAGATTATGACCGACCTGGTCAATGAATATGGCTATGCCTCTGAGGGCGAATCATTCTCTATTGCTGACCCTGACGAGGCCTGGATTATGGAACTCATCGGCAAAGGACCCGGCGAGAAAGGCGCCGTCTGGGTGGCCCGACGGATTCCTGACGGCTACATTTCCGGCCATGCCAACAATCCGCGCATCCATCAATTCCCGCTTAACGATCCGGAGACGCTTTATGCCCCTGACGTTATTGACTTTGCTCGCAAAAAAGGTTATTATGAAGGTCCCGACTCGCTGTTCAGCTTCTCCAAGGCCTATCAGGTCTATGACCATGGCGCCGTCAGAGGCTGTGATGCCCGCGTCTGGAGCTACTTTAATATGTTTGCACCGGAGGCCGCCGCTCCTTATCTGCCCTGGGCCATGGAAGGCGCCGGCGAGCCTATGCCCCTTTGGGTGAAGCCTGAAAAGGAAGTCGACGTCAGAGCCATGCAATGGGCTATGCGTGACCATTTTGAAGGCACTCCGATGGATATGACTCAGGATATTGGTGCCGGACCGTTTGACGTGCCTTATCGCTGGCGCCCGATGAACTGGGAGGTCGACTCCGTTAAGTATTTCCATGAACGCGCCATCGCCACTCAGCAAACCGGCTTCTCCTTCGTTGCTCAGTGTAATGGCCAAGTGCCTGAGGGAATGAAGGCTACCCTTTGGTTTGGATGCGACGATGCCAACACTACGGTTTATTCTCCCGTCTATAGCTGCATGACCAGTGTGCCCCGGAGCTTTGAGGTTGGCAACGGCGACCTTTACACCATCAGCCGCGACGCTGCTTTCTGGGCCCATAATCTCGTTGCCAATCAGGCTTATAACCGCTATAGCCAAATGATTCCTGACATCCGCCGAGTGCAGAACGAGCGCGAGGACCTCGCCGCCAAGACTCACGCGCAGATGATGGAAATGGTCAAAGACAAGCCCCTTGACGAACAGCGCGCGCTGCTCACCTGGGCAAGCCATAATCTCGCCGACGGAGCTACTCAGGCGTTCTTTGCCCTGAATGATTTCCTGACCGTGAAATTCCTTGACGGCAACATCAAGAAGCAGAATCCCGACGGCTCCTTCGAGCGCTCGGAAACTAACCTCCCGGTTCAACCTGAATTCGGCGGTTACAATGAACGCTATTTCCGCTCTATCATCAACGAAACCGGCGATAAGTTTAAAGAAAAAACCTTGAAGTAAAAAAAGTCAAAAAAAAATGCGTACTGATAAAGAATTAGAAAACGTAACCCTCCTCGGGGCCAATCATACCGTTTACCCGACGGATTATTCCGCCGAGCTGCTGGAATGGTTCCCTAACAAACATCCGGAAAATGACTATCTCGTAACGCTTGATTGCCCGGAATTTACCTCTCTTTGCCCCAAAACGGGTCAACCTGACTTCGGACACATCATTATTAATTATATTCCGGGCGAAAAAATGGTGGAGAGCAAGAGCCTCAAGCTATATCTCTTCTCCTTCCGCAATCATGGCGACTTTCATGAAGACTGCATCAACATCATTATGAAAGACCTCATCGCCCTGATGTCGCCGCGCTATATTGAAGTCGTCGGGCTCTTCACTCCCCGTGGCGGAATCTCCATCCGCCCTTATGCCCAATGGGCCGATGAAGCTCACCAGGCGCTGCTGCCCATCCGTCTGGCCGCCCAAATGGCGTCTCAGGCCAAATAATTGTAATCGTTAACATTTAAACATCTCCTGATTATGGAAAAAGATGCATTGATAGTGCTTTCCGGAGGAATGGATTCCGTTACCCTCCTCTATGACTATAAGGACTCCATAGCCTTGGCCGTAAATTTCATCTACGGGTCAAACCATAATATGCGCGAACTGGCCTGTGCACGACTCCACTGTCAGGCCCTCGGCATTGAGTTGCTGGAAATTCATCTCGACTTTATGGGTGAATACTTCCATTCATCGCTCCTTGAAGGGGGCGACGCCATCCCTGAGGGCAATTATGAAGATGACAATATGCGTTCAACGGTTGTTCCCTTCCGTAACGGCATCATGCTCGCCACAGCCGCCGGACTGGCTGAAAGCCGCGGCCTGAGCGCCGTCATGCTGGCAAATCATAGCGGCGACCATAGCATCTATCCTGACTGTCGGCCCGAGTTTATTGACGCCATGGCCCACGCAATTGCTGCCGGAACTTATGAGGCCATTGAGCTGCGCGCACCTTACACTAATCTCACCAAGGCACAGATTGCCATGCGCGGACGCGACTTAGGCATTGACTACTCAACGACTTACAGCTGCTATAAAGGCGGCGAACACCATTGCGGAGTGTGCGGAACGTGCCGCGAACGCCGTGAATCACTGGCCGAAGCCGGCATTCAGGACACTACGATTTACGTTGATGACTTCGCCAAGGAATAAAAAAAACGAAAGTGCGCATCTTCACAGACACGCACCTCCCTCATAACCAAAATTCAAGTATATAATTCTTATTGTCTAACAAAACGATGGCTGAAAAGTTCTCAGGAGAGAGGCTTTCAGCAATGCAAAGTTAGCAATAATTATGTAAACTTGCAAGAGTTTGAGTCCTAAAAAGCGTTAATTCAGAATGTTAAAATTTTCACATTACTTAATTTAACATAATCCCTCCTTTGGAGGGGTTGAAGGTTGAAGGATTAAGGTTGAAAGTTTTAGGTTGAAGGTTGAAGGATTAAGGTTGAAAGCTTAAGGTTGAAAGCTTAAGGTTGAAAGCTTAAGGTTGAAGGCTTAAAGTTGAAAGTTGAATATATAATGGATATTTAATGTATAATGTTTAATGATGTTGAATGATATGATGCAGAATTTTGAAAAGCTTGAAGTTTGGCAACAAGCTCGAATTCTTGTTAATGATATATATGCGATTACTCGCGAGTTTCCTGAAGAGGAACGTTATGGACTTACGCCCCAGTTGCGACGTGCCGCTATTTCTATTAGCTCAAATATTGCAGAAGGAGCAGGAAGAGTCTCCCCTAAAGACCAAAAACACTTTTTCACAATGGCATTTGGATCTATATATGAGGTTCTCAGTCAGATAATTCTATCATTTGATTTAGGTTTTATTAATGAAGATATTCTTCAAAAAATTCGAACCCAAATTAAAACAATCAGCGGACAGCTTGCCTGCCTAAGCTCATATATTGACAAAAAAATAAATAACTCAACCCCCAAACCTTAACCATTAAACCAACTTTAAACTTTAAACCCTAAACTTTAAACCTTAAACCTTAAACCAACCTTAAACCTTAAACCTTAAACCTTAAACCCAAAGAAGAATATGGAATTTGCTGAAGTAATTGTCCCGCTGCCGCTTAATGCGGTGTTTACCTATGCTGTACCCGAATCGTTGAGGGGGAAAATCAGCGTCGGCAGCCGGGTCCTTGTGCCTTTTGGACCTCGCAAATTCTATACCGGCATTGTGGAGGCCCTGACCCCTATCCCTCCTAAAGGGTTTGAAGTAAAGGAGATTATGCGACTGATTGACAAGGCCGATGACCCGATTTTATGCAATCCGCAGCTGAAGTTTTGGCGTTGGATGGCTGATTATTATCTTTGTTCCATCGGCGAAGTGATGCGTGCCGCGCTCCCCTCCGCGCTCAAGCTTGAAAGTGAAACTTTCATTGAGCCAACGGCCGATGCTGACCGTGAAAACCTCGTCGGCCTCACTGATGAAGAGGCCCTGATGCTGGCCACTCTCTGCAATGAAGGGCGCATATCTCTGGGCGACCTTTCCAAGAAAACGGGACTGACGGCGGCGCCTGACCGCGTTGTCGGCGCGCTGATTTCCAAGGGGCTGGCGATGATCAGCGAGAAAGTAATTGAAAAATATCGCTCGCAAAAACACACCCTGATTTCCCTGCCTCCGGAGGCCGATACTCAGGGTTGGCGGACTTCAGCGTTTGCAACCATCGGGCGCGCCGCCAAACAGGAAAAGCTGCTGCTGACAATGCTGCAATTCCATTCCGGCGGTGAACGCAGCGTTGAAAAATCGCGCCTGTTGGAGCGCGCAGCCGTTACTCCGGCAATTCTGAAAACCCTTATTGACAAGGGTTTACTCCTTTCTGAAACGAAAATAGTCAATCGCTTTGCGGCCCGCGAAGGTGCCGAAACGGCCCCCCTCCCCACTCTCAGCCCCGCGCAAACCGGGGCGCGAAACCGCCTGCTTGACCTTTGGGAGCAGGAGGGAAAGACGGTCAACCTTCTTCGCGGCGTAACGTCGAGCGGCAAGACTGAAATTTATATCCATCTGATTGACCGAGTGTTACGCGACGGCCGACAGGTGCTTTTCCTTGTTCCGGAAATTGCCTTGACCACTCAGCTCACTGAGCGTCTGCAGCGCGTATTCGGCTCTAAAGTGCTGGTCTATCACAGCAAATTTACTGATAATGAGCGCGTTGACATCTGGACCCGGCTGCTTCATAGCCGCGAGCCAATGGTGATTGTCGGCGCCCGCTCGTCGGTCTTCCTCCCGTTTCGCCGACTGGGACTCATCATCATTGATGAAGAACACGAGCCGAGCTTCAAGCAATATGACCCGGCTCCGCGCTATAATGCGCGCGATTCGGCCATAGTATTGGCCGGAATGCATGGCGCGAAAGTGCTCTTAGGGAGCGCCTCGCCTGCCGTGGAGACCTATTATAAGGCACAAAGCGGACGCTACGGACTGGCCGAGCTGACTGAGCGTTACGGCGGTGTGGCCCTTCCGGAAATCAAGGTGATTGACATGAAAAAGGAATGGAAAAAGTTCCGTACAAACCGCCCCCTGTCAGAGGAAATGCACTCAAAGGTGAATTCAACTCTGGCTGAAGGCAACCAGGCGATAATTTTCCATAACCGGCGCGGATTTGCCCCGATGGCGAGATGCAAGGCGTGTGCCCACGTCCCGAAGTGTGAGTACTGCGACGTCTCGCTGACTTATCATCGCCTCGAAAACCGCCTCATTTGTCATTACTGCGGTGCGCAATATCCGCTCCCTACCCTCTGCCCCGTCTGCGGCGAGCCGGCAATTGAAATTATAGGCTATGGCACTGAGCGCATTGAAGACGAAGTTGCCAAGGAATTTCCCGAGGCCAAAATCCTGCGCATGGACCTGGACACGACCCGCAATAAGGATGGCTATCAGGAAATTATCAATGCCTTTTCAGCTCATAAGGCCGACATTCTCGTAGGCACTCAGATGGTCACCAAGGGCCTGGATTTTTCCGATGTGAGCATCGTCGGGGTGCTTAATGCTGACATGATTATCAATCAGCCGGACTTCCGCTCGGCCGAGCGCGCCTTTAACATGCTCATTCAAGTTGCCGGGCGTGCGGGCCGACGCGAAAAGACGGGAGAAGTGATGGTTCAGACCTCCCAGCCGGAGCATCCGGTAATCACGTCGCTCCTACGCCATGATTATGAAGGATTCTATGACCGCGAACTGGAAGAGCGCAAAAAGTTTGCTTATCCGCCCTTCTCGCGCATGATATTCATTTATCTGAAACACAGGGAGGAAAGCGTCGTAGAGCTGATGGCGCAACGCTATGGGGCGGAACTGCGCGCACTGCTTGGCGCGCGGGTCCACGGGCCGGAGAAACCGGAAGTGGCCAGGGTGCAGTCGCTCTATATTCGCCGATTCATGCTCAAAATCGAGCCAGAAGCCTCAACCTCAAAGGTTCGGACCCTCCTGCGCGCCACTTACAATCAACTCCTTGAGGCCAATCCTGACCTCAAGGGAGTGCAGATTCATTATGACGTTGACCCGGCTTAATTGAGGGTAACAACTGTGATTCCGGCGCCGCCGAGACGGACGTCCTCGTCAGCGTAACGGCTTACACCATTGACCGTTGAGAGATATTGACGGATGGCCTGACGCAAGGCGCCGGTACCGGTGCCATGGAGAATCCTGACTCGCGAACAGCTGAAACGGATGGCATCGTCAATGAAGTAAGTAACGGCCTGCAGAGCCTCGTCGGCCCTCATTCCGCGCACGTCAATTTCCTGCTTGAACTCAAGGCGGCGTTCCCGCTGCTGCTCCTGCGAGGCGATGGCCACCTGAGTAGGTGCCGAAACTCCTGACTGAGGCTTTTGGAGCGTATGAGTCAGGCGATTAAGCTTAACCTTGGTCTTCAGCATGCCAAAGCTGACAGTGGCATCCTTCCCCTCAATGGCGAGCACCTTTCCGGGCACATTCTGCCCCTCGAGCTTGACATAATCGCCCACGGCAATAGGCCGTTTGGAGTCAGACACCGGCGCCGTCGCCTTCGGTTTCTTAGCCTTCGGAGCCTTCTTAAGCAGCGGATGTTCAGTTTCAGCGGCCTGACTTTCAGCCTGTTCGTCACGGAGCTTCCGGCGCAATTCGCGGGTTTGCTCCTTATCAGCCTGAGCCTTGCGGATTTCATGAATGGTGCGCTCGATGGCGGCATTCGTCCCTTCGATTATCTTGCGGGCCTCTTCCTTAGCGTCGGCAAGGATTTCACGGCGGCGCTCACGGAGGTTCTGCGCATCATTTTCATATTCCTGGAGAGTATTTTCAAGTTTTTTCTCCTTTTGGCGAATCTGCATGCGCTTGTTTTCCCAATATCGGCGGTCACGGGCAATGTCGAGCAAATACTTGTCCATGTTGACATAATCCGTCCCGACAATTTGCTTGGCGCTCTCGATAATCTCCTCAGGGAGCCCTATTTTGCGCGCAATTTCAATGGCAAAAGAAGAGCCGGCAGTGCCAACGAGGAGCTTAAACATCGGCTCCATCCGCTGGCGGTCATAAAGCATTGACCCATTGACCAGTCCGGGAGTCGTCTCGGCCATTTGCTTGAGATTCTGATAGTGAGTGGTAATTACGCCCCACACTCCCCTCTCGGCAAACCGGCCCAGAATTGACTGTGCGATAGCCCCGCCAATCAGCGGCTCCGTGCCTCCGCCAAATTCATCAATGAGAACCAGTGAACGAGCCCCGCCACGAGCCATGAATTGCTTCATATGGGTCAAGTGAGAGGAGTAAGTAGAGAGGTCATTTTCAATCGATTGGTCATCACCGATATCGATGAAAATATCCTCAAACAGGCCGATATGGGAGTTCTCATAAACCGTTGGCAGCAGGCCGCATTGGGTCATATATTGCACTATGCCAACGGTTTTCAGCGTCACAGACTTGCCGCCGGCATTAGGACCGGAAACAATCAGCAGCCGCCGTTCAGGACTCAGATGAATATCAAGGGGGACAATCTCCTTGCCCTGGGCACGAAGCGACATCAGTAGCCCCGGATGACACGCATGATACCATTCGATTTCCGGCTCGCGACTCAGATGAGGCATCGTGCCGCCAACTTCCATGGCATAAAGAGCCTTGGCATGAATGAAGTCAAACTCAACGACAATTGAGTAAGAATCAACAATTTCAGGAATTGAGGGGCGGATTTCAGCGGTCAGTGCGGTCAGTATACGGGCAATTTCGCGGCGTTCCTCCATCTGGAGTTCGCGGAGCCTGTTATTTGTCTGCACCACTTCTGCGGGCTCAATGAACACGGTCTTTCCGGAGGCGGATTCGTCATGGACAATACCTTGGATTTTACGCTTGTTCATTGGTGAGACGGGAATAACCATGCGGCCATCGCGAACACTCGGCGCGGCATCGGCATCAATCAGCCCGGCGGCAACGGCTGAGGCCATCACGCGCCTCATTGCGGCAGCGATAGCGCCAGAGGCGGAGGCCAACTGGCGGCGAATATCGGCCAACTCGGGCGAGGCCGAGTCAAGGACATTGCCGTAACGGTCAATCACGCGGTCAATGGCGCGGACGAGCTCCGGGAAATCCCTGAGCGGCTCGGCGCGAAACGCAAGGCGCGGATAAGCCTTGGCGGCCTCCTCGCGACGGAAGAAGCGGGAGATGGCTGAAATGGCCTCCAGAGTGTCACGCGTCAGCCGCAGTTCATCGGCCGGCAGGAAAGTGCCGTCAATGCGCACTGACGCCAGGGGCTGGCGCAAATCGGCCACCCGACCGATGGGAAGGTCTGAGCCTTCGCCCGCCTGCTCAATGGCCATCATCTCGGCCGTTGCTTCCAGCTCGGAGCGAAGTGACTCATAATCAGATGAAAACTCAATCCGCTCCGAGCTGAGTTCAGCCCCCGGAGCGGTTAAGCATTTAGCGCGGACAGCCTCGCGGACGGAGGCAAATCCAATTTTATTTTCAAACCCTTTGGGGTAAATCATATTCAGAAAATTTCGTCGGCAAGAGTTTTGTTTTGAGTACTGACATACTCCTTAAAAGCATTGATATAAGCGTCGGCGCTACGGTCAGAGCCGTTGCGACGCATTTCCCATTCACGGGCCTTGACGGAGAGCAGGGCCGAATGGATGTCCTTGACATCGCTCCCGGCAATCTCAAGGAGTGCCTGTGCGTCATTTTGTCCGCGAACTGCCGCCTGAGGAATCTCGGCATCATCAACCGTCGCTTCCTTTTCAGCGCATGAAGTCAGGGAAAATATGGAAATAAAAAATGCAAAAATCAGTTTCTTCATAATATTTTTTCTTTAACACGTTCCATCAGCCATCGGGGAGTTGAAGTGGCCCCGCAGATGCCGATACTTTCGGCGCCTTCAAGCAATGAGAGGTCGAGCTCATCAGGGCCGGAAATAAATTGTGTGCGCGGATTGACGGCGCGACACTCGTCAAACAAAAATTTGCCATTGGAGCTCTTCCGCCCCGCCACAAAGATTATGGCGTCATGACTGCGGGCAAACTCGCGCAGATTGTCAACCCGATGGGCCACGGACCGGCAGATGGTGTCAAACGTGTGAAATTCAACGTTTTCCGATAGATGTTCACCTAATTTGGCGGCAATATCGCGCAAGCCGTTGAGGCTCTTGGTTGTCTGCGAATAGAGATGAGTGGTGCGGTTGGGGTCAACCTTGGCCAGGTCAGCCTCGGTTTCAACCACCTTGGCATTACCGGAAGTCTGGCCGACGAGGCCGTTGACCTCCGCATGGCCCAACTTGCCATAGATTACAATCTGAGGGGCATCCATAGAGTCATAAGCCTTCTTAATGCGCTGCTGGAGCTTGAGCACCACCGGGCAGGTTGCATCAATAATCTCAATGTTGTTTCGGCGGGCAAGCTCATAGGTTTCCGGCGGTTCGCCATGGGCGCGGAGAAGGACCTTACAGTCATGCAGCCCGGCCATCTGCTCATGGCTGATGGTCACCAGGCCATTGAGGCGCAGGCGTTCAACCTCGTCAGAGTTATGGACAATGTCGCCCAGGCAATAAAGGGGCGTCCCCTTGGCCAATTCTTCCTCGGCCTTCTTGATTGCGGCGGTCACTCCGAAGCAAAATCCGCTTCCGGCATCAATCTCAACGGTTCTCACTCCTTAGCGGCTGCTTTTTTGTATTGTTCAATCAACCAGGCGTTTTGCTCTTCAATGGTCATGTGTCCGTTATCCAGGTCAATGGCATCAGCGGCACGCCTCAGGGGGCTTTCCTCGCGGGTTGAATCGATATGGTCACGATGGCGCACATTTTCCAGCACCTCCTCATAAGTGGTTTCGACTCCCTTTTCGGCAAGCTCCCTGAACCGGCGCTCGGCACGCACCTCGGCGGGCGCATTGACGTAGATTTTCAGTTCGGCCTGGGGGAAGACGGTAGTGCCGATGTCGCGGCCATCCATGACTATGCCTTTCTGGCGGCCATAGAGCTGCTGGCGTTTCACCAAGTCATGGCGCACGGCCGGAATCGCAGCAATGGTGCTGACATAGGCGCTCACCTCCAGCGAGCGGATTTGCTGTTCAATGTCGGCGCCATTGAGCAGAGTGTGCTGCCCGTCAGGGAGCACGGCAAAGTCAATGTCAAGCCCGGGAAGAGCGGCAATCAGGTCTGCTTCCTTGACCGTCCCGTCAGGGGCAATCAGACGTGACTGCATCGCATAAAAGGTCACGGCGCGATACATGGCGCCCGTGTCGACATACCGATAGCCGATGGCACGCGCAAGGGCCTTGGCCATAGAGCTTTTGCCAGAGGATGAGAAGCCATCGATGGCAATAATAATCGGTTTCAATTCCTGATTAGAAGAAATCATATAGATTCGTTGTAAGGTTCAACATAAAAGTAGCAGCGGAGCGATGAGGCTGAGCAAACGCCACCCCCACTCCAAAGGCCTTGACGCGAACGCCGGCACCTATGGAGAAGCCGCTGAGAAAGTTGCGCTGATATGTGGCCATATCAGTGTGAGTCTTATAATTATATCCTAAATCGACATAGAATTTGTCCGTTGGTTTCCATTCGAGCCCAAAGACGAGATGACGAAACAGATTGCTCGCAAAGCCATCTTTTTTAACGGGGTCAGACGTGCCGTCGCCATGGTCCCAGTAAGGCAAGTGCCATTTGGTCAGATTCCAGGCCGTGATGCTCAGGTTCAGAGGCGAAGAGCCCAGGCCCTTGCTCCAACCGATGCGCACATCAATCGGGAGCTTCTCCGAGCGGTCATTAAACTTCTTGACCTGGCCGCCAAGATTGCTCACTGTGAACGACAGGGAGGAGTCATGCTCCTCGTCAAACCAGTTGACGCCAAGGTCCGTAGCGATGGCCAGCGCCGAATAGCTATGATATGAGCTATAAAGGAACTTTATGGCAAATCCGCCGCGCCAGTTGCGCCCGAGGTTATGAGAATAAATTCCGCTGAACGCCACGTCTGAGGGCGAAAAAGTGCCAACTATGGTTCCGTCAGGCAGAGCTTCCTTGACTGAGCCGTAGCCATAATAGTGCAGACCGACGCCCCAGGCGCCATTTTGGCCCGCCGCACCGATATACTTGGCATTGGCAAAGTTTGAGCCGCCAACATAGCGCATATATCCGATGCCGATTCCGCGGCTCATCTCCGGACCCGCAAGCGCCGGATTCTGGTCTGTGGCCATGACATCATCAGGGTCGACAAGCGAGATGTTAACCCCGCCCAGGCCATAGATTTTAGCCGAGCCGCTGATGTCAAGGTAATTATAAGCCGATGACCCGCCGGTCTGCGCCATCAGCGGCGCAAACCGACAAGCCAATGCGGCCATAATCGTTATAACACATTTAAAGTTCACGAATAATTAACGCATCGCCCTGCAAATTTATTGCACGCAACGCTTAAAAGACTTTTCTCCTTGGCAAAAAATGTATATTCCCTTGCTTAAACTCCGTTCGGCATCTGATATACTGGAGAATTTACCATAGTAACGTCCGCTCATGTCATAAACGGTAAAGACTTTCTCATATGAACCTTCTGGAATAGCTGAATCCCAAACATTCTCTCCGGGGCTAATATGCACAAACATTGCATCTTCCGGAATAAGTAGCTCCAATCTTCCATTTGAAGTTCCTTTAATGACTTCACCATTTTCCTGCCCAATTTCATAGGTCCATGCTTCAACATCATCGCCGGAATCGCTTACTCCATTTAAAACGAATTGATGTCCTGAAAAGAAATAACCATCAAAATCCGAGCTAATCAAATTGATTCCATTGATAGATAACTGGCTAATCTCATCACTTTCCTTTACCTGAACCCTGACGGGAGTGCCCAAATTATAAAACTCAGCTAAATGCTGATAGAAAAAAGGCACTCGCCTCTCATACCAAGATTGAACTAAAGGTAAACGAGCCGGAGCCCAAGGCTTCCAGTCATAATAATAATAGGCAGCGTTATGATGATAAATATACTCAGGACTAATATGCTCATACATAGCGTTCAAGCGCTGACAAACCATCTCAGGGCGAAGAAAATCACCCAAATATACGGCAGCCCGCTCAGTAAACATTTCCCTATACGCGGGAATATCCATCAACGTGCGGAATAACTGAGTATGTGACTTTTTATTAGCCCAATTATAATGATCATCATAATCAGGAGTATAGAGCCAGTCCAAGGTTTTAAATTCCGGTTCGTCCTCAAAAATACCCAAGCCAAAATCAGTATCCTTGGCTATAAAACGCCAACGTCCATCTTCCTGACGTGGCCTCCACATAACAAAATTATTGCCGGGGAAATCCTTGTTATCATACAGAAGATTCATCAACATGAAGTTCGTATATTCCTCCAAATCCATCTTCTCGGAAAATTCATCAAACGTATGACTTTCTTCAGAATAAAACTTCACAAAATCCTCGAATTCTTCTTTCGATCCCGCCTTTATTTCGTTCCAATTTTCTATCAGATTGATATCTTCGAGGCCTGCATACTTGGTATATATAAGGTCTTCATTGGTTCGAGAACGAATGTTCAGGATTCCCTTGTATTCGCCGTTAAACATCACTATAGCCGGACGATAATACTGAAAATCCAGGTCAACATATTTTCCCACCGAGTATTGAATCAGGGCATCACGGAAATAGAGGCTATAAAAATCATTGCCCGAATTGCGAAGCTCAAATGACTTCCAATCCGTCAATTGGGGTGCATCGTCAGGGAAAAACTCGTAATTAAACTGCTTTGTTCCGAATCTACTGTTGGCATACATTACCAATGATTTAAGCTCATATCCACGAGAACCACCACCCTTCACTCTCGTTTCTCCTAACTGATTAATTACACTCGGAGAGTCAGAGTTATCAAAAACTTCAATATTAATCGGGCGACGCCATTCATTTTTATAATTAGTCACTCCCGGATAGATATCTCCGCCAAGAAGAATTCCAAGCTCTTCCCCATAAAAGTATGAGTAATCAGTATTCAAAGATACTACGGTGAGATTCATGTCCCTTCCAAGGAAAATATAGCTTTGGGTTACGGGAAATGGGCTAACGTAACCATCACAGAAGGTTGAGGCCCTGATAATGGTCGTAGATGAAATATCAACCGGATTTTTCCAAATAGGGCTATTAGCCGTTGGGAGCGACCCATCAAGGGTGTAACGCACAACGGACTCTGACGGGCTACCTGGCATCACACTGATATCAAGGGTGAAGTCAGACGGATTGACGGCTCCCGGATGGCTGAACACGGGAGCAGACAGAATACCTTTAAATTCCGTCTTATCATTCGCCTCTCCGGGAGTAGCCTTCACTTGCCAGACCCATTGTCCTCTCTCATTAAGGCCCAAGGAGACATTGGGGCTAATCATCTTTGGCAACCCCTTTGCCGAAGTGATAATCTCGACACCCTTAAATAGAAAAATCGAGCCGTTTTTTCCAGACTCAAGTCTAAATGGCAAATGCAAGCCTCCGGTTTTCTTGTCACAATAAACAACTACAAAACCTTTTGGAGGGCATTCAACATCCGGAAGGGCCGCTGCTTCCTGAAATACATCTGTCAGCCCTAAGGAATAGTCCGACAGATTAATGGCGACATCCGAAGGATTGTATAGCTCAACCCAGGAGTCAGGAAAATCATTGGTATCATCAAGAACACAATCAATATTTGACTGCATTAATTCAGTAATAACAAGTTCTGCACGAGAGGATAAGAATCCAATCGTGAGAAGGAGAACGAGAGATAGTTTACGCATTTTCAGATTGCTCTAAGCGGGCCTTACGGCGTCGAATACGCACTGTCAGTGTGTAATTATAAACGAGCCATGCAACGATGTCAAGGACCAACAGTAAGGCCGGATCTAAATAACAGGAGAGAATAACATTTATGACTACCATGATGACGGATATCAGAAGAATGCTGACCATGGCCCGAGGGGTCGACATGCCAAGGTTGAGCATCTTATGATGGATATGCGTGCGGTCAGGTCTGAAAGGGTTGACGCCATTACGAATTCGATTGAAGAAGACGCGAAGCACGTCGAGACACGGCACCAGCATCGGCGCAAACGCGCAGACTATCGGGTTGGCGTCAATAAAGATGAAGCTCTGCTTGCGGGCTATGATGACGGAAAGATACGTCAGGATGAAGCCGATACAGAGTGCGCCGGTATCGCCCATAAAGATTTTCTTGCGCTTCTTGGTGCTTCCAAAGACGTTATAGTAAAAGAATTGAAGCAGAGCGGCCAATGTAGCAAACGCTACCATGGCATTATATATATCCCCGCTCATTGCGAATACTATTCCATAGAAAATCAGGGCTACACTGCTCAATCCGCTTGCAAGGCCGTCAATGCCGTCAATGAGATTGATGGCGTTGACAAAGAAGACGCAGACAAGGATTGTCAGCATACTGCCGCAGAGGTCAGGCCAGTGCTCAACTCCACAGAAACCATGCAAATCATTAATCCATACGCCACCAAGGACCAGGAAACAAGCCACTATGATCTGGGCGATAAACTTGGCGCGATAGAGAACCCCGATAAGGTCATCAGCCACCCCCACCAGGTAGAGCATCATCAGTCCACAGATTCCAAACGAGAGAGCCCGCTCCTGAGAATGTTGCATCTCAGGCATGAAATCAGCCGTTTGAGGCAGCAGCGACAGCCCGATGACGAAGGCAAGAGAAAAGATTATGGCGGGTACGAAGGCTATTCCGCCAAGGCGCGGAACGCGACCCTGATGGATTTTTCGCTCATTTATTTCATCAAACAGGTTCTTGCGGAAGGCTATGAGCAAAATTTTTGGTATGATTAGTCCGGTAATAAAAAGGCTGATCAGAAACACCGCAGCGTTTACAATGATCATGATCAAGTGTGTGACCGGTATATTATTCATATAAGAAAGTTATGTCGGATATGAGATTTTTCGCAAATTTAACTATTATTTTCCAATACAGCAAACTTTTCAACCCCCTTTTCATATGTTTTAACAGCATTGGGCATAATTATAGCCCGACCGGAGCGTAACTTTGCACTGTAATTAAAACAGATACATTAACCAACCCTTTTAACATCTCTCTGACTGATTATGTACTCCTCCACTGATTCAATCTTCGTAACCGTTTACCATATGGGTCTCCGACTGTTTCAATTCAGAATCTCAGGCATAAATTCTCAGGCCGACCTGATGGCCGACCTGAAGAATAAGCTCGCGGGGTATGCCGGGAAGCTCCTCACCATTGAGACGCGAAATGCAACTCAGGGATGGAGCCGCAAAGCTCCCGTATTATTTGCGGCGTGACTTGCCTCCGTGCTTGTGGTCGCGTTTGCGCGGCTTGCTTGGAGTGTGTTCCAGGCCGTTGCCGTTATCGCTGACCGGGACAAAGTCAAGCTGTCGGCGCTGAATATCGGCGCGGGCCACTCTGATCACTACCTCATCGCCCAGACGATAGCTCGTGCCCGTGCGCTCGCCGACGAGGCGATAATTTCTTTCGTCAAGATTATAATAATCATTGGCAAGGTCACGTACCGGAATCAAGCCCTCACACATATTTTCGGTCAGTTCCACGTAGAGCCCCCATTCGGTCACTCCCGTAATCACTCCGGCATATTCCTCGCCGAGGCGGCTGCTCATGTATTCAACCTGCTTATACTTGATTGAGGAGCGTTCGGCCTGCACGGCGGTCTGTTCCATCTTGCTGCAGTGTTCACATTCCTCTTCTAACTTATCGAGGTTAACGGAGCGTCCGCCGGCAAGATACTTGGCCAGGAGCCTGTGGACCAGCATGTCAGGATAGCGGCGAATGGGCGATGTGAAGTGAGTGTAATAGTCAAAACAGAGCCCGTAATGGCCTATGTTATTGACGGAATAGACGGCCTTGGCCATGCAGCGCACCGCCAGGGTGGACAGCAGGTTTTCTTCGCCACGGCCCTGCACTTCAGAGAGCATCTTGTTGATGGAGCGATTGATTTCGCGGGGAGTTCCCTGAGTTTTGATTTTATAGCCGAAGTTTGCGGCAAGCGACGCCAAATCAGCCAGTTTGACGGGGTCCGGTTTATCATGGATTCGGTAAACAAACGCCTTGGCTTTTTTGCGCATTCCGGGGTCGCCGATAGTTTTGGCCACGGTGCGGTTAGCCAAGAGCATCAGCTCCTCGACCAACTTATTCGCCTCCTTCGACACCTTATAATATACGCCTAAGGGAGTTCCGTCAGGAGCGATGTCAAACTTCACCTCCGCACGGTCAAATTCCATGGCGCCCTTCTTGAGGCGTTCAGCACGGAGCGCCTGCGCGATAGTGTTCAGCGCAAGGATGGCATCGGCATGGTCGCCCTTGCCCGTTTCAATGACTTCCTGAGCCTCTTCATAAGTGAATCGGCGGTCAGAGAGAATAACGGTCTTGGCTATGCGTTCATTATAGACTTTTCCTTCAAGGTCCATCTCGAAAATGCAGCTGAAGGTCAGTTTTTCTTCATTGGGGCGCAGCGAGCACACTCCGTTGCTGAGATGCTCTGGAAGCATAGGCACCACTCGGTCAACGAGATAGACCGATGTTGCCCGCTTGAAGGCTTCTCGGTCAAGCGCCGTCTCGGGGCGGACGTAGTGAGTAACGTCGGCAATATGAACGCCCACTTCGTAGTGGCCATTGGGCAACTGCCGAATCGAAAGTGCATCGTCAAAGTCCTTTGCGTCCTTGGGGTCGATGGTGAAGGTCAACACTCCGCGCATATCTTCGCGGCAGCTGATTTCTTCCGGAGTGATTCCATCAGTGATTTTTTGTGCCGCGCGCTCAATCTGTTCGGGGTAATGATACGGCAGACCATATTCAGCCAGGATGGCGTGAATCTCGGTGTTGTTCTCCCCTTCCTTGCCTAATACGTCAAGAACCTCACCTTCAGGCATATTGGCATGGGCCGGCCAGTTGGTGATTCGGACCAAGGCCTTATCGCCCGTCTTGCCCCCCTTGAGCTTGTTCTTGGGGATAAAGATATCCGTAGCCAGGAATTTTGAGTCAGTCACCAGCAGTGCATAAGCGCGTTCAACTTTGAGCACACCGATAAACTTGGCTTCGGCCTTCTCGATAATCTCAACCACTTCAGCCTCCGGTTCCGAACCGCGGCGACCTGCGGCCACTGAGATTTTGACCTTGTCGCCATTGAGGGCGTGCATTGAATTGACTTCGGCAACGAAGATGCTTTCGCCGTCATTATCCGTAATCACATGGTTCTTACCGTTGGAACGACGAACGAATGTGCCACTCATGAAGTTGGAGCGGGAAGGCACTTTAAACTTGCCGGGGCTGACTTCAATGAGTTCGCCCGTCTCGCTCAACTCCATCAGGCGCAGGGCCACCAAGCGCTGTTTAGCAGGGGTCTGCGCGCCGATGGCGGCCGATACCTGCTTATAATTAAACGTGTTGTTCTTCTGCTGTTTTATATACTCGGCTACTTGCCTGTTGATTTTCATTTGGTTACGATTCATGGTAAAAATATTTTTTACTTATTTAACACTTGGCTGGCCCATTTTGTTCTGAAAAAAGGACCGCTGCATTGGTCCGCTTATAAAGCGAACTCTGCGAGCGGCCCTTTAAGGCTGTATAATAATTATGCGTCGATGTTAGCGTAATGAGCGTTGGCTTCGATGAACTCCTTGCGGGGAGCTACGTCTTCGCCCATCAGCATAGAGAAGATGCGGTCTGCTTCGGCAGCATCGCTGATGTTGACCTGCTTCAGGATGCGGTGTTCCGGATCCATAGTGGTTTCCTTAAGCTCCTTGGGGTCCATTTCACCCAGACCTTTATAGCGCTGCACACGTGCGCCCTGGCCGAGTTCCTCAAGGGCTTCGCGGAGCTGACGGTCATCCCAGCAGTAGATTTCATTCTTGCCGCGGCTCACCTTATAGAGGGGCGAGGAGGCAATGTAGAGGTAACCCTGCTCGATTACCGGACGCATGCGCCGGAAGAAGAAAGTCATCAGAAGGGTGTCGATGTGAGAGCCATCGACGTCGGCGTCCGTCATGATGATAATCTTATGATAGGCAATCTTGCTGATATTTACTTCGTTCTTGTCCTCATCGGTGCCGATAGTGACGCGCATGGCGCGGAAAAGGGCCTGAATTTCCTGATTTTCAAAGATTTTATGCTCCATCGCCTTCTCTACGTTGAGAATCTTACCGCGAATGGGAAGAATGGCCTGGAAGCGACGGTCACGCGCCTGCTTGGCCGAACCGCCTGCCGAGTCACCTTCGACGATGAAGAGCTCGCAATCCTCAGCCGTGCGGCTGGAGCAGTCGGCCAGTTTGCCGGGAAGGCCGGCGCCGGCCAGCGGCGACTTGCGCAGAATCTCCGTGCGCGCCTTATAGGCGGCATGGCGTGCAGTGGCCGCAAGAATAATCTTGTCAACGATGGTCTTGGCCTCCTTGGGATGCTCTTCAAGATAATCACGGAGAGCTTCGGCTACGGCCGTCTGAACCGCGCCGATAACCTCATTATTGCCGAGTTTGGTCTTGGTCTGACCCTCAAACTGAGGCTCCATTACCTTTACGGATACAACGGCGGTCAGGCCCTGACGGAAGTCGGCCGGGTCAATCTCAATTTTCTGCTTGGCCAGCTTGTCAAGCATCTTGTTATCTTCAGCATACTTCTTGAGGGTGAAGGTCAGGCCGCGGCGGAAACCGGTCAGATGAGTACCGCCCTCAATCGTGTTGATGTTGTTAACGAATGAGTAGACATTCTCATTGAATGAGGTGTTATAAGTCAATGCCACTTCAACGGGAATACCCTGACGCTCCGTGTCAAGATGGATAACGTGTTCAATCAGAGGCTCTTTAGAGGCGTCAATATAGCGAACAAATTCCTCAAGGCCGGTCTTGGAATAGAACGTCTCGGTGCGGGCATTGCCTTCATCGTCACGCTCGCGCTTATCGGTCAGCGTCAGAGTGATGCCGGCGTTAAGGTAAGCCAGGTCGCGCAGACGGTTGGCCAGAGTGTCATAATTATATACGGTGTCAATGAAGATGGAGCCGTCGGGCTTGAAATGAACCGTGGTGCCCGTAGTTTCGGATTCGCCGATGACGGTCAACTCCGAGGTAGGCTTGCCGCAGGAGTATTCCTGCATGTAAATCTTGCCGTTACGGCGCACTTCGGCGCGCAGATAGGTCGACAGCGCATTAACACAGCTGACGCCGACGCCATGCAGACCGCCTGACACCTTATATGAGCCCTTGTCAAACTTACCGCCGGCATGAAGCACGGTCAACACGACTTCAAGCGCGCTCTTATGCTCTTTTTCATGCATGTCGACGGGAATACCGCGACCATTATCAATGACGGTGATTGAATCGTCTTCATTTATGACAACGTCAATATGGGTGGCATATCCGGCCAACGCTTCGTCTATGGAGTTATCTACTACTTCATAGACAAGGTGATGAAGTCCTTTGGTCGAAATATCGCCAATATACATTGCCGGGCGTTTACGGACGGCCTCCAGGCCTTCAAGGACCTGAATGGAGCTTGCGCCATAATCAGCGCCTGACTTTTCTTCTAATTCTTCTGACATAGTGATTAGTTGGTTTACACTTTTACGATGCAAAGTTACGAATTTTTTCAGTTTTTTCCAAAAAAATTTGGTGATTAAAAAATGTTGTGCTACCTTTGCGCTGTAGTTATGTACATCACAACAACAGTAATTCTCTTTTTTTAATCACCCGCTACGATGAAAAAATTATTCCTCCTGGCCTCTTTGGCTCTCGCTGCTTTCTCAGCTAATGCCCAGCTTCTCTGGAAAGTTTCCGGCAATAACGCCGCCGGCGATTCTTACATTTTCGGCACTCACCATGTCGCTCCCCTCGCTATGATTGACAGCATAAAGGGAACCATGCCCGCCCTTGAGAGCGCCGACCTGATGATGGGCGAAATCGACATGATTTCAAGTCCCGAAAACATGATGCAAATCTCTATGGCCTATGCAATGGCGCCTTCTGACTCCACTCTGACCAAGGTTTTCACCCCCGAAGAGATTAACGAAATCAACGCCGTGCTCTCTAAATATTCCGGCGGGCAGCTCTCTTGCGCCCTGCTTGATGCGCTGAAGCCCGCAATGGTTAGCACCCAGCTGGCTATGTTGCAGACCATGACCTCTTTCCCCGGATATAACCCCGCCGAGCAGCTTGACCAGACCCTCCAGCAGGTGGCCGCCGCCAACGGTAAGAAGGTTGAAGGTCTGGAAACCATTGAGTCGCAATTTCAGCTCCTGATGGGCAATCCTATCAGCGAGCAGGCTAAAGACCTCCTGGAGGCCGTCAGAAATGAAGAAAAATCAGTCGTCAAGGCTCAGCAGCTCGCCGCCGCCTACATGGCCGAAGACCTCCCCGCCATTGAAGAATTAATCCTCAATGACCCTGACTCAGAGCCGGAAGCCATCGACCGACTGATTACTAACCGCAACGGCTCATGGGTTGAAATCCTCAAGACCAAGCTCCCTCAGCAATCAATCTTCATTGCCGTCGGCGCCGGGCACTTAATCGGCGAAAAAGGCCTCATCAACCAACTCCGCCAAGCCGGCTACACCCTCACCCCGGTCTCAAATGAAAAATGAAAAGTGAAAAGTGAAAAATAAGTTTTATAAGACTTATAAAATTTATAAAACTCATAAAACTCATAAAACTTAATTACCCGCCAAACCACTAAACACTAAACACTAAACCCTAAACCACAAACCATAAACCATAAACCATAAACCATAAACCATAAACCATAAACCATAAACCATAAACCATAAACCATAAACTCCCCTTGGAAATTAAACTCGAAAACTTAAACTTCCGCTATTCCCTGAAGAGCCCCTTGGCCCTTCAAGGGATAAGCGCGACCATTCGCCCCGGCATACACCTGCTTTTGGGCGAAAACGGCGCCGGCAAAACAACTCTCCTCCGCCTGATTGCCGGCCTTTTGAAGCCCACCGAAGGACAATGTCTGATTGACGGTGCTAAAGCATATGACCTGCTCCCGTCAATCCTCTCAAAACTGTTTCTCTGTGGTGTCAACGTTGATTTCCCCATGAAATCTATTGCCGAGATGGTCAAATATCATGCCGTGTTCTATCCAGACTTCTCCAATGAGATGCTCCTCCGTAATCTCTCCGCCTTTGGAATCGAGGCCTCTACCCCACTCTCTGACCTCTCTACGGGCAACGCGCAAAAAGCCAAACTGGCCTATGCGCTGTCGCTCCGAACCCCGATTCTGCTCCTTGACGAGCCTACCAACGGAGTCGACATTGAATCCAAAAAGCTGCTCCAGCAAATGATTGCCGAGTCCATCTCGCCGGAGCAAACCGTTATTATCTCAACTCACTCCGTCGCTGACCTGGAAAACTTCTATGATGCCGTCATCGACCTCCATCAAGGCTCGCTCAACTATGCGCTGACAGTTGACCAAATCCTTGACCGCCTGAGCTTTGGCTCCGGACCGGAAGTGCCTCCCGGCGCTTTATATTCGGAGCCCTGGATTGGGAGCTTTCGCTTTGTTTTGGTGAAAGCTGATAATAAACTGACTGATATTGACTATGAGCTGCTTTATATGGCCGCCCGCAAAACAAAGTTGCCCTTATGACCTCACTTCAAACACTTTCTAACACTGACCGCACGAGCTGGAAACGCATTGCGATGGTCTGGCGTTTTTATCTCCCTTACACCCGGCGCAAGCTCCTGGGGTTCACTCTGCTCGCCTTTGCCGTTGAGGGCATGATGCTTTTTGCCTTTGAATATATGCCCGCTCAGCAGTCAACTCCCATCCTGCTGATGCTCTCCGTGATGATTGCCGCCCTGATGGCGTTTTCCGGGCTCGTTTTTGCCAAACCCCGCGGACGCGAATTGCAGACGCTGCTCCCCGCCCTGGGAATGGAGAAATCAATTGTCATCATCGGCTATGTAACCATCGTCATTCCCTTCCTGCTCTCCGTTCCTTCACTCCTCTCGCTGCTGTTTGGCGGATACTCGACAGAGATTAAAGTTGCCACTCTCTTTGGAGTGGAACTCAATCCGGCTGTGGCTATCTATTCGGCCCTGATGATGGAAAGCATGGCCCTTTCATGCCTCTGGGCGGTGCTGGCCTCAAAGCGTAAATATGCAATGCGCAACGGGGTGCTCGCCGTCGCGGCGTTCTATCTTCTCCTGACCTTCGCCAGCGGGTTTGTCAGCGGCCTGATTGCCGGATTCTGCGGCTATACTGATGACCTCATCAATGTCTATTCTGAAATAATCTATTCCATTTTAGCTGCTGTTTGCGGAATTTATATTATCTTTGCATTGATTAAGTGCTGCCACATAATCAAACATGGAATATAATAACAAGCAAACAATCTATCAGCAGATAACCGACTACTGCCTGCGCCAGATCAGTGCCGGACTTTGGATTCCGGGCGAACGAATTCCCTCTACCCGAGAGCTTTCGCTTCGCCTCGGAGTCAATTCCCGCACTATTATCCGCGCTTATGAAGAGCTTGAACAGATGGGAATAATTTACACTCAGCGTGGGTTTGGCAGCTTCACCCATGCCGACGTGATTTCCCGCCTGGCGCTCATTCGCCGCGAGGAGTTTGCCGCTACCGGCCTCCGGGAGTTCATCCGTATGGCCCGGGAAGCAGGATTCAAGCTCAATGAGGTTATCGCCGAGATTGAAAAACAATGGAATAATGGCTCCGATATCATTTCTTCAAATTGACAAACTAACTAAAAGTTATGGCGACCGCCTCCTTTTTGGCGACGTCACTTTCGGCATAAACCAAGGCGATAAAATCGGCCTCATCGCTAAAAACGGAACCGGAAAGAGCACCATGCTCCGCATAATTGCCGGACTGGAAAGCCCCGATAGCGGCAACGTCATTGCCCGTAGCGGCCTGAAAATCGCCTTTGTAGAGCAGAAGCCGGACCTCGGCGGAGAGGGAGCCACTCCCCTCTCCGCCTGCTCCGAGTTTGACCCCGCGACGGCTGAACGTATGTTGACCCAATTGGGCATTACGGATGTCAATCATCCCGTCGACAAGATGTCCGGCGGACAGCAAAAGCGCATAGCCATTGCCCGGGCGCTCCTTGCCGAGCCTGATTTATTGATTCTTGACGAGCCTACAAACCATCTTGACATCGCCGCCATTGAATGGCTTGAAAAGCGCCTGGCTCATGCCAATATGACCCTGCTGCTCGTTACTCACGACCGCTATTTCCTTGACCGCATCTGCAACAAAATCATTGAAATAGACCTCAGCCAAATCTTCACTTATCAAGGAAACTATAATGAATATCTCCGCCGACGCCAAGAGCGCATCGATGCCCTGACCGGCGAACTCGCAAAGGTGCGTAACACTCTGCGCCGTGAGCAGGAATGGATGAGCCGTCAACCTCAGGCGCGAGCCGGAAAAGCCAAATTCCGAATCGATAATTTCCATGAACTCAAACGCCGCTCCCAACTATCGGCAACGGACTCTACGGCCAATGTTCAACTTGACGTCAAAGCCTCCCGAATCGGCTCTAAAATCTTTGAGGCCGAAGGAGTCTCCAAGCGCTTCGGCGACACGATTATCCTTGATGACTTCACTTACACCTTCGCCCGCATGGACAAGGTAGGCATCGTCGGCCCTAACGGCATCGGTAAATCCACTTTCATCAAGATGCTCCAAGGAATAATTCAGCCTGATTCCGGCCGGTTTGACGTCGGCGAGACTGTCCGTTTCGGCTACTACAGCCAGGACGGACTCCATCTTCCCCCCGAAAAGAAAGTCATTGACGCCATTACTGACCTGGCGGAAGACATTGTCCTGGCCGGAGGCGAGCGACATTCACCAATGCAATTCCTCCAGCGATTCCTCTTCTCGCCCAAGGACCAGCAAAAATATATCTCCACTCTCTCCGGCGGCGAAAAGGCCCGACTGCATTTGGCCACGGTGCTGATGCAATCCCCTAACTTCCTGATTCTTGACGAGCCGACGAACGACCTTGATATTCTCACCTTAGGGATTCTTGAAGAATACCTCGCCGAATTTAAAGGCTGCCTCATCGTAGTGAGCCACGACCGTTATTTCCTTGACAACATCGTTGACCATCTCTTTGTCTTCACCGGCAACGGAACAATCAAAGACTTCCCCGGAAATTACACTGATTATCGACGCTTCCTCGCCGAAACGGCTGCCGCTGCCCCTAAAGAAGAAAAAGCCAAGAAACCCGCTCGCGAAAGCGCCCCGAAACCGCGCAAGCTAACCTTCAAGGAACGCAAACGCATGGAGGAACTCGAGCAAATAATCGAACGTCTAACCAACGAAAAAGCAACCCTTGAAGAGACTTTCACTTCCGGCACCCCTGACCAAATAAACGCCGCCTCCATCCGCTACGAAGCCCTCAAATCCGAGCTCGACGACGCCGAACTCGAATGGCTAACCCTCTCCGAAATCTAACCAAGCGCAAAACTCATAATTTTTATAAATCTTATAAATCTTATAAGATATAATACCCCCCATAAACCATAAACCATAAACTTTAAACCTTAAACCTTAAACCTTAAACCTTAAACCNTAAACCNTAAACCATAAACCATAAACCATAAACCATAAACCATAAACCATAAACCCAAATAAACTTTTCCCGTGCCGGGGGCGTTTTAAGGGTATGAATAGAGCTATTATATCGGTATTTTTGGCTGCNGTGGTCATTTTATTGATTTCCAGCCATGAAAGTTTAGCATCGCGTCAGCATAACGTCCCCGGGACGCCGCCACGCGAAATCGAGCATACGTCGGGCACCTTCCGCCCCTCTGACGTAGGCACCAAGCGAGTGAGCCTGACCCTCTGGAGCAGCAATGACGCGGCCAGCCGCATTGAAAACATGCAGAATGCAGCCATTGCCGCCAGAGATTCTGACCTCACTCACATAGGCATCAACCTTGAGGACTCTCCGGAATTGTTTCNCGACTTNCTGCGCCGCGANAANCTTGCGGAGAACCCCACTCAGTACTTAGCCACCGACGAAGTGGCCCACTCCCTGGCGTCAACCTACGGCTACGGAACCTGGTACTATTAAGGCCGANGCNTGAGCGGCAATGCCCTCGCCGCGCCCCGTGAATCCGAGGCGCTCNGTGGTCGTAGCCTTGACGCTGACGCAGTCCGGGTCTATACCGAGGTCGGAGGCTACAGTCGCGCGCATGCGTTCTATATAAGGAAGCAACTTGGGNGCCTGGGCTATNATGGTAACATCGACATTTCCCGGACGATAACCCTTCTCCGCAATCAGCTCAACCACTCTGCGNAGCAATCGGCGCGANTCCGCTCCCTTATATGCGGGGTCNGTATCAGGGAAATGATAACCTATATCCCTGAGNGCGGCCGCACCTAACAGTGCGTCACAAAGAGCATGAAGAGCCACGTCGGCATCACTATGTCCTAAAAGNCCAAGCGAATGGTCNACCTTTACGCCGCAAAGCCACAGTTCGCGGCCCTCGGCAAACTTATGGACGTCAAATCCATTTCCAATTCTAATCATAATTGATGCAAAGTTACGCATTTTTTTGCCCTTTGATGCAATAAATCGGCAAAAAATTGCGTTTTGCCTATGTTATGAAACGGAAAANCCTCATTATCGCAACGATATTAGGCGTCAGCTCAGGCGCCGCGATGGCCTCTGACTATGAGACCGCCAATCAGTTTAACCCGCTGCAAACCGGTGTAAACTCNCTTGACATCGTCCCCGATGCGCGCGGCGCTTCGATGGGCGACCTCGGTGTGGCCTCTGACCCTGACGTTAACTCCCAGTTCTGGAACTCCTCAAAGTATGCCTTCGCNTATTCCAGTGCGGGCGTTTCGCTGAACTATACCCCCTGGTTGCGCAAACTCGTCAANGACATTGCCCTGCTCAACCTGACCGGCTATTGGAAAATAGGCTCCGGCGATAATCAGGCGCTTTCAGCCTCGCTCCGTTACTTTACCCTGGGCGAAGTGACCTCCGGAATTGACGGCGACGGNCTGATGAGTCTCCATCCTTATGAAATGGCCGTTGACCTCGGTTATTCNCGCAAACTCTCGGAAAAATACTCCATGGGCGTAGTTTTCCGTTACATATATTCTGACCTCGGATTCTCCACTTCCGAGAGCGAGACGCAAACNGTCGGCGCCTCCGCTTTTGCTGCTGANATCAACGGCTATCTGACCACGTTCCCCATGGTTGGCCGCTCCGAATGTCAATGGTCATTCGGCTGGAANCTGAGCAATATCGGCTCNAAGGTCAATTATGACCATGGCAACCAGCCGGCGTTTCTCCCCGCCCAGCTCCGNCTCGGNACNTCNTTCACCTTCCCCCTGGCTGATTACCATCTGCTCTCGCTCAATCTCGACGTAAGTAAAATCCTTGTGCCGACNATGCCCCGCGAAAGCGACTTCAATAACCTCCTGACCCTTGAAGACCAGGAAAAATATGAAGACGCNATGCAAAAATGGCAGAACATGAGCTCCATNACCGGCATTTTCAAGAGCTTCACTGATGCTCCGCGCGGATTCAAGGANGAGCTGGAAGAAATCCGNTTCAGCCTCGGCGGCGAATATTCTTACAATGACCAGTTCTTTTTCCGCGCCGGTTATTTCTTCGAGCACCCCAATAAGGGTAACCGCCAATACCTTGGCGTAGGTGCCGGCTTCGCGCTGAAAGTGGTGCGTCTCGACGCCTCTTATATGGTCGCCACTGCCGCCTCCTCGCCTCTCGACCAGACCCTCCGCTTCTCCCTGAGCTTTGACATGGACGGCATCAAGGACCTCTTCGGCCGCCGCCGTTAAATTTTGTTAAAAACTTGTAGGGAGGGGATTTTTTTACCTACCTTTGACGCAGTAATTAATATTCATCCAAACTCTTACTGCTATGTTGAAAAANTTTATTTATTCTGTCATCATTGCGATGTTCTCCTTCGGGACTTCTTTTGCTCAACAGCAAAAAAAGTATCTTACGACCATGAAGGTAGCNTCCGGTTCCCCGGTGGACCTTAATTCGCGTCCGCTCCTGATTGTTGACGGAGANGTNGCCTACATTCAGGATCTTGATAGCTTAGGCCTGAATCAGGAGGATATCCTTAAAATCGATATTGATAAAACCGCNGATGCCATGAAAAAATATGGCGAAGCCGGAAAACATGGTGTAATTGAAGTCACCACAAAAAATGCGGTCAAAGAAGAAATTGCCTCNGATAAATTGACCGAAGAACAGCCCTCATATCCCGGAGGCGATGAAGCGATGTACATGTTCCTCGCTAAAAATATACGCTACCCTGAAAAAGCCGTCATAGACAATGTGCAAGGCGTTGTAAACGTTAAATTCATGGTATTGAAAGATGGTTCCATAGAGCAGGTTCATGTGGACAAAAGTGATAGCGAACTGCTCAATGATGAGTCTCTTCGNGTAGTTAAACTGATCAAGAAGTTTAATCCGGGTAAGAAAAATGGTGAGCCTGTTGATATGTGGTACACCTTACCCATTTCCTTCAAAATGACATCCATATAAAGCAAATATGGCCGGGGAATGATATATTCCTTGGCCATTTCTAATAACATAAACATAGCAACATGAGAATTTCAGGATTAATTTTTTGNCTCTTGACATATTGTATCGCCTTCGGGCANACTCCTGAGGAGATTCAGATGGAGCATTTGCGTAAGAAGAACATNGCCATNGCATCACAAAAAGAGGACCGNAACTCAAACCTGATTGACAAGATTCCGTCAGGTTATGTCGGNACAGTNTCCCTTGAAATCAACGCNCCNGGGGCATATCCGGAGACGGCGGCGGGAATCGAGACGGTTCATGGCTGGATGGTCAAGCCNAAGATATTTCTTGGAGCCGGAGTTGGCTATATGCACTCAGTGCGCTATAATGAGGGAGTTATTCCGATATTTGCAGAGTCGAAATTTTACTTCGTTTCCGAATATATGCGTCGCATCTACCCTCATATTGGGCTGCGCCTCGGCGGACAGATTGCCACTTCAGGCGGTGCGGGCATCTATAGCCAGGCGGCAGTCGGAATCCGCATCCCCGTTACGGAGAAAATCGCCCTAAACCTGGAAGTCGGNCCGCAATACGTCACCAGATACACNCGNGGCGGACGCCATGATTTAACCGTTACTTATAAGGAGCCATGGGCCACTAACGGCTACACTTTCGGCTTTTTCGGGCGCCTGGGAGTGGAATTTTAACCGAAATCCTTGGTGATTTCGGGATTTTTTCTTAACTTTGCGTGCAATATAACACCCAAAAACCAATTTAAAAGAAACATTTATATGTCGTTTATTGCCGATCGAGTTAAGATGGACGGACTGACCTTTGATGATGTCCTCCTGATTCCCGCTTACTCAGAAGTACTTCCGCGCGACGTGGAGCTCACAACCAAGTTTTCCCGTAACATTACCCTCAATGTTCCGCTGATTTCAGCCGCTATGGACACCGTAACCGAGGCCCCTCTGGCCATTGCCATAGCCCGCGAGGGAGGTATCGGCGTTATCCACAAAAACATGTCTATTGCCGAACAGGCCCGTCAGGTTCACGCCGTTAAACGCGCNGAAAACGGCATGATTTATGACCCCGTGACCATCAAACGCGGCTCTACGGTGGGCGATGCGCTCGCAATCATGGAGGAATACCATATTGGCGGTATTCCCGTTGTTGATGATGACAAGAAGCTCGTCGGCATCGTTACTAACCGTGACCTCCGTTTTGAAAGCGACCTCAATCGCCCCGTTGACGAAGTGATGACCAAGGAAAACCTCGTAACCACTTCTCAATCAACTGACCTTGAGGAGGCTGCACGAATTCTCCAGCGCCATAAGATTGAAAAGCTCCCCGTTGTTGANTCTGAAGGNCNCCTNCTCGGTCTCGTAACCTATAANGACATCACCAAGGCNAAGGANAAGCCCATGGCCTGCAAGGATAAATATGGTCGCCTCAGAGTGGCTGCCGGAGTCGGAGTCACCGCTGACTCGCTTGACCGNGTAGACGCCCTGGTTGAAGCCGGAGTTGACGCCATTGTCATNGATACGGCTCATGGCCACAGCAAAGGAGTTGTCAACGTTCTGCGCCGNGTTAAGGAAAAATATCCTCAAATNGACGTAGTCGTAGGCAATATCGCTACGGGCGAAGCTGCCAAATACCTGGTTGAAAACGGCGCTGACGGNGTCAAAGTGGGCATCGGTCCGGGTTCAATCTGCACCACCCGCGTGATTGCCGGCGTAGGTGTTCCCCAGCTTTCAGCCGTTTATGACGTNGCCAAANCCCTGGAAGGCACCGGAGTGCCCCTGATTGCCGACGGCGGTATCCGCTATAGCGGCGACATTGTCAAGGCCCTCGCTGCNGGAGCTTACTCAGTGATGCTCGGCGGAATGCTTGCCGGTGTTGACGAAACTCCGGGCGACACCATTATTTATAACGGACGTAAATATAAGGCCTATCGCGGCATGGGCTCACTGGAAGCCATGGAAAAAGGCTCGAAAGACCGCTATTTCCAGGGCAATGTGACCGACGCCAAGAAGCTCGTGCCGGAAGGTATCGCAGCCCGTGTGCCCTATAAGGGTTCACTCTATGAGGTTGTTTACCAGATGCTTGGCGGCCTCCGCAGCGGTATGGGCTATTGCGGTGCCAAAGACATTGACGCCCTCCATCAGGCCAAATTTACCCGCATTACCAACGCCGGAGTTGCCGAAAGCCATCCCCACGACGTGGCCATCACCTCCGAAGCCCCCAACTATTCAGCCTCACACCAATAAATGGCTATCGCCACGGTTTAACGGTGGTTGAACAGTGGTTTAACAGTTGTTTAACGGTGGTTTAATGGTGGTTTAACATGGTTGAACAATGGTTGAACTGTTGTTTAACATGGTTTAACTCCTCAACCGCAAACCACCTGAAACAACATTAAACTACCGTTAAACCACTGTTAAACCACCATTAAACCACCGTTCAACCACTGTTAAACTACCGTTCAACCACTGTTAAACAACCGTTAAACCACTGTTAAACCACCGTTAAACNACCGTTNAACNACNGTTAAACAACCGTTAAACCACCGTTNAACNACTGTTCAACAACCGTTAAACTACCGTTAAACAACTGTTCAACAACCGTTAAACTACCATATGAAAAAGATAATAATTCCTATTGCGGTTCTGACTCTCGGAGCAGCTCTTTGGGCCAAACCCAAGGACCCCGTGGTTATGACCATTGACGGACAGCCCGTGACTCTCAGCGAGTTTGAATACCTCCGCCACAAAAATGCCGGACAGCANATTGAGGAAGAAACACTTCCCCAATTTCTTGACCGCTTTATCGACTATAAACTCAAAGTAATTGAAGCTCATCACGAAGGACTGGACACTACGGCCGATTTCCGCAATGAGTATCTCAGCTATCGNCGCGAACTGGCTCAGCCCTATCTTCAGGACACGACGGTCATGCAAGCNGTCTATGACCGCGCNTATGCCCACACTCTTGANGAAGTTAACATTGACCATATGATGGTTTCGCTGACTGACCGTGAACGCATTGACTCAGTGCGTCAGGCCATTCTTAACGGTGCTGACTTCAATGAACTTGCCGGGCGCGTCACCACTGACCCCTCATTCAAGCGCAACGGAGGCCACTACGGATGGGTTCGCACCGGAGTTTACCCCTCAAGTTTTGAGGATGGCGCATGGGAAACCCCCATTGGCCAGGTTTCAGAAGTAATCACCACCCCCTATGGCTATCACCTGGTGATGGTTCTTGACCGCCGCCCCGCCGAGGGTCAGGTTCATGCCTCACATATCCTTGTACCCACCAAGGAGCAGGCTGATTCACTCTATGTGCTCGTGACCGGCGGAGCTGATTTTGCCGACATTGCCCGTGCTAACAGCACCTGCGGCTCCGCTCCTCAAGGCGGCGACCTCGGATGGTTTGGCCGCGGACAGATGGTTCCCGAGTTTGAAAAGGCCACTTATGCCCTTGCCGACGGCCAGATTTCAACGCCCGTGCAGACCAAATTCGGATGGCACATCATCAAAAAGCATGGCTCTCGCCTCCCTGAAAAAGCCGAAGTGATGGAAAAAATCAAGGCTCAGGCCGGTCGCGATGAACGCTCCCAACTGCCCCGCACGGCCCGCGCCGAGCAACTCAAGCAGCAATATAAGAGCCGCATCATTGAAAACGGACGCGCCAAACTCCTCACCATGGTTGCTGACTCCGGCTATCAGGCTACAATCATCCAACTCAAGGATGACACCACTCCCCTCTTCCAGGTTGAAGACTCCGTAGTCACCATTGCCAACTTCTTTGCTCCTAACCCGCCCTCAATTAATCCCCGCCTTGAAAATGCCGCTCAGGTGCGTCAGCTTGATGAAATCCTGGGCAAACGCCTCAATAGCATCGTTCTGGCCTATGAGAGCAACCGCTTAGGCGAGAAATATCCTGACTTCCGCAATGTTGACCGCGAATATCGCGAAGGCCTGATGGTTTATGCCGTCAGCGACAAAAACATCTGGCAGCGCCCCACGGAAGACCCCGCCGCACTTGATGCCTACTTCAAGGAGCACCAGAAAGACTACGCATATGACCGTCCCCACTGGAAGGGCTATATCATCTATGCCACTTCAGACTCTCTGATTCAGGAAGTTAACAAATTCCTTGAAGAGACCCGTCCGGAGGCTGCCAACGTTGGCACCGCCCTCAAGGAACGCTTCCCCAAGTATATCCGCATTGAGCGTGTGGTTCTCCCTGAAAAGAACAATCAAGTGGTTGACTACATTGCCTTTGGCGGTCCGGAGCCCAAGTTCCATAAGTCAGTGATGATGCGCCATTTCACCACTTACTTAGGCCATATGATTGACGCGCCGGAAGAAGTTGCCGACGTTCGCGGCCGAGTGACTGAAGAATTCAATCAGGCTAATGAACGCCAATGGGTCAGCGAATTACGCAAAAAATATCCCGTAAAGGTCAATGACAAGGTTCTCAAGAAAGTGAAATGAACCGAATCAAACATACCTTAAAGCGTGCGGTCGCCCCGGTGAGCAGCTTGCTGCTCCTGAGTGTGGCCGCACTCTCATCTTGCAGCCGGGGCGACGAACATCCTGCGGGAATAGCCGGAGTTGGCGACAAAATCCTGACGGCTGACCTCATTGCCGCCGCCATTCCTCCGGGACTCTCAAAGGGAGATTCAGCCCGTTGGGCCGACAATTTTATCGACCAATGGATCATCAATGAACTCCTCAATGAAGTTGCCACCAAAAACATCACCAATCTTGACGAGATTGACCGCCTGACGGAAGAATATCGCCGCAACCTCATCATTGATGAATATCGGCGCCTGAAACTCGAACAAGACACCTCATTAGCCATCACCCGAGCGCAGATTGAAGATTTCTATGCCAACTTCGGCGGTGAAATGCGCCTGAAAGAACCGATGGTTCGCGGAATCTTCATTGCCATCTCCTCCTCGTCGCCAAAACTGGCGGGGATTCGCCGCTGGCATGTCTCAACAAAGGAGGAAGATATTGAAAAACTTGAGAAAGTAGGCCTGACGGAAGCCGTCAACTATGAATATTTCCGTGACCGCTGGACCCCGGTCTCCACCATTGCCGGACGCTTTCCCGCGCCGGCACCTCAAGTCAACCGCAAAGGCCAACACATTGAAGCCNGGGACAGCACTACGGTCTATCTCTTCTCAGTNAGCGACTATCTTCCCGCCGGAGCATCAATGCCCTTGAGCATCGCCGAACCGGAAATCCGCTCCCGNCTTGAAGCCGCCCGNAAAACCCAAATTGACGCCCGGCTGAAACAGCAACTNTATGAAAACGCACTTAACAAAGGAAAAGCATGGAAGAAATGACCTCATCCGAGCGCCAAAAAGGGATTTTTAAAGTCACCCTTGTCGGCAGCGTCGTCAACCTCCTCCTGGTGATAGCCAAATTCATCGGNGGCACACTCGGCCGCAGCTCCGCCCTCCTGGCTGATGCCGTCCACTCCCTGTCTGATTTCCTGACGGACATCATAGTCATTGTCTTCGTCAAGATAGCCGGCAAACCTCAAGACGCCACTCATGACTATGGCCANGGNAANTATGANACNCTNGCCTCTATTGTCATCGGGATTCTGCTCCTCATTGTCGCCATTGGGATGTTTGTCAACAACAGTCAACTCATTGCGCGTGCCATCAACGGGGAAATCCTGCCGCGCCCGGAAATGGTGGCACTCATCGTGGCCGCAATCTCTATCCTTGCCAAGGAAGGGCTCTATCAATACTCCGTGCGNGCGGGCAAGACCCTTCAATCCAAGGCNTTGGAGGCCAATGCGTGGCATCACCGCTCAGACGCCCTGTCGTCAATCGGGACCATCGTGGGCATCGGCTGTGCAATGTTNTTAGGTGAAAAATGGCGCATCATGGANCCCATCGCCGCCCTGGTAATCAGNGCGCTTATCTTCAAAGTGGGCATTGAAATCATCAAACCCGCCATNGANGAACTGCTNGANCGCTCACTGCCTGTGCCAACCGTNGTCGAGATTGAAAATATCATGTATGAAACTCCGGGAGTCAGGGGGCTTCACCATNTNCGCACGCGTCGCATAGGCAACAACATAGCCATTGAGGTTCACCTGAAAATGGACGGAGATCTCACCCTGACCCAAGCCCANGAGATAGCATCAGAAGTNGAACGCCGCATCCGCGCCCGGTTNGGACAGGAGACCCACATTGGCATTCATATGGAACCGGCTTAAACCTTTTCAGCAAATTAATTGTTAATTTTTTTGTAGAATAAAAAATTTGTTATAATTTTGCAACCGGTTAAACACTAACAAATATCCAAAATTCAAAAACAGTATTATGAAAAAACTTCTCGTTCTTGCAGCCGCAGCCCTGGTNGGTCTCGGCGCTCAGGCCAAAGACTTCGTCGANGAAATCGACTTCTCCAAGGTTTACGTCGGTGGTAACATCGGTGTATGGCACNACCAGACTGATGACTACACCNCAGCCNCCATCCTCCCTGAAATCGGCTACAACTTCAACCAGAAATGGACGTTTGGCACTCAGATCGGTTACCAATACATCGGTGACGGCGATGTTCACAACAACTCCTTCGTTTTGAATCCCTATGCCCGCTATACTTTCTATCGCGCCGGNATGGTTCAGCTCTTCTGCGATGGCGGCGTTGACTTCGCTTTAGGTGCAACCGGTGGCGACCACATCGACACCGACACTTCAGTAGTCTTCGGCATCGGCTTCAAGCCGGGTGTTGCTCTGAATGTTCACAAGCACGTCAGCATCGTTGCTCACCTCGGATTCCTNGGCTACAAAGGCGCTAATGATGCCGCAGAGATGGGCGGTTTCAAAAAAGGCTTCGGCTTTGATTTNTCAAACGCCCTGAACTTCGGTTTCTACTATAACTTCTAATCTCAAACCGAAAAGAAACATCCTGAGGGGGGNGGTGTCCACATCCGGACACCGCCCCCCTTAATAATTATGGAGAGGCGGATTCCGATCCGCCGCATAAAATCGAGCCTCTGAGTCCGAGTTTTTTTTATGGANAGGCGGATTCCGATCCGCCGCCCCCCGGAGGTTGAGCGAATGGGCNTCGTGACNGCAGAGGTATATAATGGGCTGCTTTTTGAGCGCGATGAGAGGTGGCGGCGGATCGGAATCCGCCTTTCCATAGGTGAGATTTGGGTTTGGGAGCGNTTTTTTTGATTTTGATTTTCAGTTTTTAATTTATTTTCGTAAATTTGCACGTTGATTTATCGATGAACCAAATAATTTGATGCTCTGATCAGGCATCGGAAGTATATATGAACAAACAAGATTTCAGCGACATAGCGCCGTTTGATGATAGCGATTTCCGCGCGCACATATTAAATCTGGTTGAACAACCGGAGTTCGCTAATGCAGTCACTTGGGTATTTCCCGAGCTTGATTTNGCAACTTTTGCCGAAAAATTGAAGTTGGTAGACTCTCAGGAGTCGTTCCAGTTAAACGTCATGTGCCCGATATTGGAGAAGCTCGTAGCACGCTCCACTGACGGGCTGACCTGCGACGGCATAGATAATTACCGTCAGGGCGAGGATTACACGTTGATTTCCAACCATCGAGACATAGTTCTTGATGCCTCGTTTTTGAATTTGTGCCTTGTTCGCCACGGGTTGCCTACGTGTGAAGTGGCCATTGGCAATAATTTGCTGATTATGCCATGGATTGATGAGCTGGTGCGCCTGAACAAGAGCTTCATCGTCAAGCGCGACACGGGAATGCGCGGCGCCCTTGAGGCAGCCAAGCATTTGAGCGCTTATATCCATTATTGCATTACTGAGAAGAAGCAGAGTCTATGGATAGCGCAGCGCGAGGGTCGCGCAAAGGACTCCAATGACCGCACACAGGACTCGCTGCTTAAGATGCTTGAACTTGGGGGCGAAGGAACTCCACTGGAGCGGCTGCGTGAGGTTAACCTGATGCCGGTCAGCATCAGTTATGAGTATGACCCGAATGACTATCTGAAGGCTTCAGAATTCGTGCAGAAGCGGCGCGATGCCAACCATAAAAAGAGCCCCAAGGATGACCTGCGGGCCATGGAGACGGGCATCATGCGCCCCAAGGGCCGGATTCATTATTCCCTCACAGAATGTCTGAATCCGCAGATTGATGCTCTGCCGCAGGACCTTGACCGCAGCCAGGCGGCGCATGCCGTAGCCGAGCTCATTGACCGGGCAATTCATTCAAATTATAAGCTTTACCCGATTAATTATGTGGCATACGATATGCTTGAAGGGGGCAACCGGTTTGCTGACCAATATACGGCGGCCGATGTAGATGCCGTCAAGGAGCGTCTGGCCACTCAGATAGGTAAATGCCGCCTTGACAATGTCACCGACGATGAGCGCGAATACATGCGCGAGCTGATATTGACCATGTACTCTAACCCACTGAAAAATAAGCTGTTCAGATGAGACTTCCGGTCATCATGGTGATGATTTGCCTGCTGTTGCAGGTAGCAGTCGATGCTTACATCTTCTTTGCCGCCTGGCAAAGATGCCGTCGGCTGGGTGCGGCAAAATTTCAGTTGCTTGAGAGCGCGTTTTTTCTGATTTACATAGTTGTCTTCCTGTGTCTGCCCAAGCGAGGAGAAAGCGACCAGATGCTTCAGCTGGCAATGTGGATGCTCTTCTTCTATCTGACGGTTTATGTCGGGAAAACCATCTATGTGATTTTTGANCTNATAGCCTCAATCCCCAAGCTGNTGGGGAAGAANAGGGTTAAAGGCATCAGTGTNGCCGGCATAGTCTGCGGCATCGCNGCATTTNTGGTCATGTGGTGGGGAGCGCTGATTAACCGCCATCAGATTCAGGTTAATGAAGTTACCGTCCGCATTGACGGCCTTCCGCCAAGTTTTGCGGGCTACAGGATTGCACAGATTTCNGACCTCCACGTAGGCACGTTTGGTCAGGACACAACTTTTATCAGCAAGCTCGTAGAGATTACGAACGCCCAACATCCTGATTTGATTGTCTTTACCGGCGATATTGTCAATCGGCGCTCTGACGAGTTAAAGCCGTTTGTCGGCCCGTTGAGCCGCCTTGACGCNAAGGACGGCGTCTTATCCATCCTGGGCAATCATGACTATGGCGACTATATTGACTGGCCGTCNGCCCAGGATAAGGAAATCAATATGGAGCAGCTGCTNGANATGCAGTTAGCCATGAACTGGGAGCTGCTTACTAACAGTTCGACAGTGATTTATGGCGACACNCCCATGGATTCACTCGTCATCATCGGAGTAGAAAACTGGGGCGAGCCCCCCTTCCCTACTTACGGGGAGNTGCTGACGGCCTACCCCACTCCGGGCGACTCGGCAGTAAAAATCCTGCTGACGCATAATCCCGTTCATTGGCAGAAAGAAGTAGAGCCCGTAGACTCGCTGAAAATCGACCTGACCCTCAGCGGTCATACTCACGCCATGCAGGTGGCCATCGGNCGCCTGAGTCCCGCCGCCCTGAAATATGACACCTGGGGCGGCCTCTATGAATCGACAGACGGACGCCGTCCGTTATACGTAAATATAGGCGCCGGTGCCGTCGGGGTACCGATGCGCATCGGAGCTACTCCGGAGGTTACCATTTTTACTCTTATCCCTAAAAAGAAACGCTAAAAACGACGTGAGAATCCCCACTACCGACTTCCCCTCGATTATCGGCAATGAATTGAACCTTCAGCGCAAGCAGGTCAATGCCGTCATCAAACTTCTTGACGACGGCTGCACCGTCCCGTTCATTGCCCGCTACCGCAAGGAGCAAACCCTTGACCTTGACGANACCCAGGTCAGAGCNATCCAACTGAAACTGGAAACGCTCCGCGACTATGTCAAGCGCCGCGAATTTATCGTTGAGCAAATCAAACAGGCGGGAGCCCTGACTCCGGAACTTGCTGACCGCATTGAACACACCCTTGACTCGGCCACCTTAGAGGATATCTATCTGCCTTACAAGCCCAAGCGAACCACCCGCGCCGAGATGGCCCGTGAAAAGGGACTTGAACCCCTGGCCAAGATTATCATGGCTCAAAATGCAGTAGGGTTTGACCTGATAGCCAAGAAATACGTCGACGGCAAAAAGGTGATGACCATTGATGAAGCGCTCTCAGGCGCGCAAGACATCATTGCCGAATGGATGAGCGAAAACGAAAAAGCGCGTAACCTTGTGCGTTCCCGCTATCAGCGCGGAGCCGTTTTGACTTCGTCACTCAACAAAAAGGCTGAAAATACCGCCGACGATTTATATAAGAACTATTACGAATTCTCCAAACCTCTGCGTCAGGTTCCCTCTCATAATTATCTGGCCATCAGAAGAGGTGAAGCAGAAGGAATACTGAAAGTCGACATTTCCATCAACGATACGGAAATGATTGAGCGCTTGGGGCGCTTCTTTATCAAGCCGGAGGCTACCGGCGAGAGCATTGACCTTGTTTCCGGCGCCGTCAAGGACTCTTATCGCCGATTGATTCGNCCCTCCATCGAGTCAGAAATCGCNGCAGCCGCCAAGGAAAAAGCCGATGCNGCCGCCATTGATATGTTTGCTGACAATCTGCGTCAGCGCCTGATGTCNCCGCCGATGTTTGGCAAGCGCATCATGGGTATAGACCCCGGATTCAAATCCGGATGTAAAGTGGTCTGCCTTGATGAGCAGGGGCAATTTTTGGCCTANGAAATCATCTATCCGAATCCNCCGCAGGGCGACNTTATGGGTTCAACCTANACTCTCTGCTCGATGGTCGACGACCTGAGAATCGACGTCATAGCCGTCGGCAGCGGAACAGCAGGGCGCGAGACGGAGAAATTCCTNCGCAACGTTCGCTATCCGCGCAAGGTTCAAATCATGTCAGTAAGTGAAGACGGCGCCTCGGTCTACTCGGCCTCGGAACTTGCCCGCGCGGAATTTCCTGACCTTGACCTGACAGTCAGAAGCGCCGTCAGCATTGGCAGGCGCGTGCTTGACCCCCTTGCCGAACTGGTAAAAATCGAGCCCAAGAGCATTGGAGTCGGCCAATATCAGCATGACGTAGACCAAAACAAGTTGCAGCAATCGCTTGACAATACGGTAGAAAGCTGCGTNAACAGCGTTGGNGTCAACGTCAACACGGCGTCAGCGCCCCTGTTAGGCTACGTCAGCGGCATCGGTCCNGCCCTNGCAAACTATATTGTTAAATATCGCGACGAAAACGGNCCGTTCAGCCGCCGCGAGGACCTGCTGAAAGTGCCGCGTATGGGCGAGAAAGCNTATCAGCAATGTGCAGGCTTCCTGCGTATTCCCGGCGGANCCAACCCNCTGGATAACACGGCGATTCACCCGGAAAGATATGAATTGGTNGAGCAGATGGCCCGNGACTGCCGCACGACGGTTGACAANCTCAAGTCTGCCGACATCAACATTGCCAACTATCTTGACAANACCACCGGCGAATCAACCCTGCGCATGATTCTTGAAGAGCTNGCCAANCCCGGNCGCGACCCCCGCGGAGAGGTTGAAACCGCTCAGTTGGGCGAAGGCATCAACTCCATCCGGAGTCTGATTCCCGGCATGGAAGTTACCGGCAAAATCAATAATATTACGGCCTTTGGCGCGTTCGTAGACCTNGGAATCAAGGAAAACGGACTCATCCACGTTTCGCAACTGAGCGAGGCGTTCATAACGAATCCGCTTGATGTGGTCCATATGGATCANATTGTCCGCGCAAGGGTTATGGACGTGGACTATGACCGCGGACGCATCGCCTTAACCCTGAAGGGTGTGAACCAATGACGGAATGCATTCTGACTCTTGGCTCCAACTGTCATGCCAAGCAAGAAATGATGGCAGCCGCAACAGAATGGCTCGCCCGTAACTTCGGGCAGGCCATAAGCTCCGGCATCTATCAGACTCAGGCACTNAACGGCATCTCACCTGACTATCTTAACATGGTGGTCAGGATTCAAACGGAACTGCCGGCNGAGCAACTGATTCAGTTGGGCAAGGAGTTTGAGCGCTCCTGCGGGCGCACATCCGAATCAAAACGCCGTGGTATAGTCGAAATGGACGTAGACCTGGTTAAATACGNCAAAACCATCCTGCGGCCGGAAGAATTTACNCGAACTTATTTTATGACTGGATATAATAAGCTATGAAACCGATAATTTATCAACTTTTGCCGCGCCTTTTCGGTAACCGCACCGCTGACCCGGTGCCCTGCGGAACCATCGAGCAAAACGGCTCAGGCAAGTTNAAAGATATCACCTCCTCGGCGCTTCGCGCCATCAAATCGCTTGGAGCAACCCATGTTTGGTTTACGGGCGTCATTGAACACGCTCATCGGCCCGACTATTCACGATATGGNATCCGTAAACATAACCCTCACGTAATCAAGGGNGAAGCCGGNTCGCCATATGCCATCACCGACTATTATGACGTAGACCCGGACCTGGCGGTCAACCCGGCCAAGCGCATGGAGGAATTTGACGCTNTGGTCAGCCGCGCCCATAAATTAGGACTNAAGGTCATNATTGACTTTGTTCCAAACCACGTAGGCCGCGAATATCACTCTGATTCAGCGCCTGAAGGGGTCAAAGACCTTGGAGCAGACGATATTACGGGCCATCACTTTAATCCNCAGAATAATTTCTACTATCTTCCGGGCACCCGCTTCTCACCGACTAACGTTCACCTCGGCGACTATGTTGAAGAGCCGGCCAAAGCCTCCGGCAATGACTGCTTCACCCCCTCGCCTGACCGGAATGACTGGTATGAAACCATCAAACTGAACTATGGAGTGGACTATTGCGGAGGTGGCCACAAGCATTTTGACCCGATACCTGACACCTGGGTCAAGATGCTNGACATTCTGAAATTCTGGGCCGGCAAAGGCATTGACGGCTTCCGATGTGACATGGCCTTCATGGTTCCCATAGAGTTCTGGCAGTGGGCCATTCCTCAGGTCCGCAAGGTCAAGAAAAACATTGAATTCATTGCTGAAATCTATGATGTCAATCTCTATCGCCCCTTCATTGAGGCCGGNTTTGACTATCTATATGACAAGGTTAACCTNTATGACACTCTGCGTGCCATCCAATGTTTCGGAGTAGGTGCCGACCGGTTGACCTCATGCTGGCAAACGGTTGACGGCCTTGGGNCTCANATGCTCAATTTCCTTGAGAATCATGACGAACAGCGCTACGCATCGCCCTTCTATGCCGGCGATGCCATGACCGTGATGCCCTCNCTGACAGTGGCCTCTACCCTCTCCACCGGGCCGATGATGATTTACTTCGGTCAGGAATTAGGCGAAAAAGGCATGGACTCGGAAGGCTTCAGCGGGGAGGACGGCCGCACTACGATTTTTGACTATTGGACCGTCAATACGATTTCCCGCTGGCTCAGCGGGGGCAANCCCTCCACGGCAGAACTGACCGATGACGAGATAAAGCTGCGCAATATGTACATGACGGTGCTCAACGTGGCGCGCTCTGAAAAGGCNATCACTGACGGTGAATTCTTTGACCTGATGTATGTCAACTATGATAATCCGGCCTTTAACCCTCATCGCCATTACGCCTANCTGCGCCATTATCAGGGCGAAACTCTTCTGATAGCAGTTAACTTCTCTTCAGAGGCNGCCGAAATGGAAATCCGCCTTCCTCGCCATGCCTTTGATTGTCTGGGCATAAGCGAAGGGGATTATAAGGCNACGGAATTNCTTGAAGGAGTGAAATCTCATAAAGTAGTATCCTCAGAATATCCGTTTGTAACCAAGGTGGCCGCTCATGGCGCCGTAATCTGGAAACTAAAGAAATGATTTGGCTGTTTAGAGTATATCAGATTCTGATAATGCTGCCGCTGATGTTCATNGTCACNCTTGTGACGGCGCTCATCACTGCTTGCGGGTCAATGCTTTTCGGCGGCCGCTGGTGGGGCTACTATCCTCCGGCCTTATGGTCACGNATCATGTGCATACTCTCCCTGGTGAGGGTTGAAGTTCACGGNCGNGAACACATTTCGCGCGGGACGAGCTACGTCTTTGTGGCCAACCATCAGGGNGCTTACGATATTTTCTCCATCTATGGCTACTTAGGTCATAACTTCCGCTGGATGATGAAGAAAAGCCTTGAAAAACTGCCAATGGTTGGCTGGGCCTGCAANCGCTCGGGNCAGATATTCGTCGACAATTCGTCGCCTCACGCCATCAAACAGACCATGGAAGCGGCAGAAAAGCAACTTGCCGGCGGGATGAGCCTGGTGGTGTTTCCCGAAGGGGCACGCACCTGGGACGGCAGCATGCGCCGCTTCAAGCGCGGAGCCTACACCTTAGCTCAGGAATTCGGGCTCCCCGTNGTGCCGCTGACGATTGACGGCTCATTTAAAGTGATGCCGCGCTTTGTCAAGCTTCACCGCCCGGGAAAAATCATCCTGACNATTCATCAGCCCATCTCCTCTTCNGAACCGGACCTGATTGAACTCTCCCGTCAGGCCATTGCCGAATCTCTCCCCGCGATAAATCCTCAAAATTCAACTTCCACNCCCACTAAACCTACCAATAAAAATGCGTAAATGGCGAATTGAAGACAGCGCCGAACTGTATAACATCAACGGCTGGGGCCTTAATTACTTTTCCATCAATGATAAGGGCCACGTAATCGTTACTCCNCGTGAGGGCTATGCCTCAGTTGACCTCCATGAAGTCATGGAAGAACTTCAGGTGCGCGACATTCAGGCACCNGTATTGCTGCGCTTTCCTGACATTCTTGACAACAGAGTAGAAAAAATTTCACGCTGCTTCAAACAGGCGGCCAAGGAATATGACTATAANGCGACGAACTATGTCATCTACCCCATCAAGGTCAACCAAATNAGAGAAGTGGTGGAAGAAATCGTCACTCACGGCAAAAAGTTCAATATAGGCCTTGAAGCGGGCTCAAAACCGGAATTGCANGCCGTGCTCGCCACGAATATTGACCAGAACGCCCTGATTATCTGTAACGGATACAAGGATGAGGACTACATTGAACTGGCGCTCCTGGCCCAGAAAATGGGACGAAACATCTATCTGGTTGTAGAGAAGCTCAATGAGCTGAAAATCATAGCCCGCATTGCCAGGCGCCTGAAAATCATGCCTAACGTAGGCATCCGCATNAAGATTTCCAATTCNGGCTCCGGNAAATGGGAAGAAAGCGGCGGCGACCAAAGCAAGTTCGGCCTCAACTCCTCAGACCTGCTCGAGGCCATTGACTTCATGGAAAAGAATGACATGAAGGAGTCACTGCGCCTGATTCATTTCCATATCGGCAGTCAAATCACCAAGATTCGCCGCATTAAAAACGCGCTCCGCGAGGCCGTACAATTCTATGTTCAGCTTACGCGCATGGGCTTCAATATTGACTTTGTCGACATTGGCGGCGGATTGGGAGTAGATTATGACGGGACNCGCACCTCGTCAAGCGAAAGCTCCATGAATTATTCCATTCAGGAATATGCCAACGATGCCGTATCGGCNCTGGTCGACGTCTGCGTGAAAAATGATATCCGACAGCCGAATATCATCACTGAAAGCGGCCGCTCACTCAGCGCCCACCATTCNGTGCTGATAATNGAGGCCTTAGGCTCAACGGCGCTCCCNTCATGGAACGACAATGAAGAAGTAGGNCCGGAAGAACACGAGCTTCTGCGCGAACTTTATCAGATTTGGGACAAGCTGGACCAGCCCCGCAGCCTTGAATCATGGCATGACGCCGTGCAAATCCGTGAAGAAGCCTTGGAACTCTTCTCCATNGGTCTGCTTGACCTGAAGACNCGCGCAAAAATAGAGCAGCTTTTCTGGAGCATTGCCCGCGAGATTTCAGACCTCTGTTCGTCAATGAAGCATCAGCCCGAGGAGCTGCGCAAGATTCAGCGGATGATTCCTGAGAAGTATCTCTGTAACTTCTCGCTGTTTCAGTCGCTGCCTGATAGCTGGGCNATTGACCAGATATTCCCGATTATGCCGATAAGCCGCCTGAATGAAAAGCCGACCCGCATGGCNACTATTCAGGACATGACCTGCGACAGCGACGGCAAAATCGCNCACTTCATCACGGGCAACGGGCTCTCAGACTCNCTTCCCGTCCACCCGATNAAGGCTAATGAGCCTTACTATATAGGAGTTTTTCTCGTTGGCGCATATCAGGAAATCCTTGGTGACCTCCATAACCTTTTCGGCGACACNAATGCNGTTCATATCGACGTCTACAAGGACCGCTATGAGATTGACAAAATCATTGACGGCGAAACGGTTGCAGAAGTTCTGGACTATGTTCAGTTCAACTCCAAGAAGCTTGTCCGCAACGTTGAAACCTGGGTGACNGCCTCAATGAAGGCCGGAAAGATTACNCCCGAAGAAGGGCGAGAATTCCTGAGCAATTATCGCTCGGGCCTCTATGGTTACACCTACTTGGAGCGAGACTGATGGGGCGCTATTTCATGGAATTGGCGTTTCGCGGCGAACCGTTTCATGGATGGCAGCGCCAGCCGGGCGCCCTCTCGGTTCAGGAGGTGATTGAGGATGCACTGACTACNCTGCTGAGAGTACCGACACCCATCGTAGGCGCCGGGCGCACAGACGCCGGAGTTAACGCCTCAATGATGGTTGCTCACTTTGATGCCGAACGAGCCCTTGAGCCTCGGCAGGTCAATGCACTGTTAGGCAAGGATATCGTTGTCTACTCCATCCGTGAGGTTCATGCGGAGGCNCACGCGCGNTTTGATGCCACATCGCGCACCTATCACTATAAAACAATAGAGCGCCGCTCACCGTTTCTGTATCCACTGACGTGGTTCACGGGGCGACCGCTCAACTATGAAGCTATGAATCAGGCGGCAAAGCTGCTGCTTGAGGTTGATGACTTCACATCGTTTGCCAAACTGCACTCTGACGCCAAGACAAACATCTGCAAAGTAAGCCGCGCGGAATGGGTTNCNGACCCGAGCACCGGGGGAATGACGTTTATCATCACAGCTGACCGGTTTCTGCGCAATATGGTGAGGGCCGTAGTCGGCACGTTGGTTGACGTAGGTCGCGGCAAGATGAGCATAGAGGAATTTGCCGGCATCATCGCGGCCAAGGACCGCTGCGCGGCAGGCACTTCGATGCCCCCTCAGGCTCTCTATCTTGCAGAAGTCACCTATCCCTACTAATTCAGGATAAGTCCGCCATAAAGCGGGGAATAGGCGCGTGCAAACTGTCGGAGATAAATCAGAGTAGCGGGTCGCGGCGCATTGTCCGCGCTGTTTGATTTAAGACGGATAATACCGTCGGAGGAGTAAATTTCGGCCATAGGCGTATGTTAAATAGATGTTACAATCAATTAACGCCTATGGCCGCTGTTTTATTGTATGGAGGGGCTTAAAAAAGCAGAGCTATGCGGTAAGTTATGAAGGCAAACAGATAAGCGAGTGCAGTATTATAGACCGCAGAGAAGAGACCATAGCGCCAGGAGCCGGTTTCCTTGACGATTGCCGTAATNGTGGCGATACACGGGCAATAGAGCAGGATGAACACCAGGAAAGCGAGAGCCGACGCGGGAGTGAAGTCAGGGTTAGGTCCGGCGGTAAGCCTTGCGCCGAGAGTATGGTCATCNATATCATCGCTTCCGGCATAGAGTACCCCGAGGGTGCTGACAACGATTTCCTTTGCGGGCACTCCGGCAATTGCGGCGACAGTGGCGCGCCATTGCATACCGATTGGGCGCATGACGGGATTCACCGCCTTACCCATCATCTCCAGATATGAATCCCGGTCAGGGTTAATCCGCGAATCATCNACCTGAGCGGCGGCGACAGCATCAGCCGCGGGGTCATCATCATGGCGNGGGAAATAGTTCAGCGCCCAGACGATAATGCAGGCAACGAGGATGATACCACCCATTTTTTTCAGATATTGCTTGCCCTTGCCCCAGGTATGGTGAAGAGTGGCCTTAAGAGTGGGCACTCGGTAAGGNGGGAGCTCCATCACAAACGGGGTTTCATCCTTTTTCCAGACAAANCGGCGCAGGAGGCGAGCCGTAATNACNGCGGCGATGACTCCCAAGGCATAGAGGGCGAAAAAGACCANGGCGGCATGTGCGGAGAAGAATGTGCCGATAAGGAGCACATAGATNGGCAGTCGGGCCGAACAGCTCATGAATGGATTAATCAGGATGGTTATTAATCGGCTGGTGCGGCTTTCAATGGCGCGTGTGGCCATAATTGCGGGNACATTACANCCGAATCCCATCACCATNGGGATGAAGCTTTTGCCGTGCAGGCCTATTCGGTGCATTGCCTTGTCCATGATNAANGCGGCTCGGGCCATATATCCGGAGTCTTCCATAAAGGAGATGCANGCATAGAGAATCAGGATGTTAGGGAGGAAGACAATCACGGCTCCNACGCCTCCGATAATACCGTCGACAACCAAGTCAGCCAACGGGCCGGGAGGAATGACCTTAGAGGCCGTTTGTCCAATCCAGTCAACGGCGGTTTCAATCCACTCCATCGGGTAAGCGCCCACNGAGAAAGTGAGCCAGAACACCAGAATCATNACTCCGAGGAAGAGCGGAATGCCGAAAAGACGATTGGTCACGAAAGCGTCAATAATGGCNGTGGCNCGATTTGAAGTGGANCGCTCACCGGAAAGAGTCTCGGCAAGGGCACCGTCAATGAATCCGTATTTTTCAGAAGCGATNGCGGCGCCGACGTCTTCCTGACGCAGCTTGGAGATATGGTCACGATTNGTCTTGCGGATTACGCACAATTCGTCATATCTGGGGAATTGCTTCATCATTTCCTCCACCTCGGAATCCTTTTCGAGGAATTTGATTGCCAGATATCGGGGAGAAAATTGCGGGGCGACGGAGCGGTCTGCCTTAAGNATATTCTTGATTTCGGTNACGGCACTTTCAATGTCTTCGCCGAGGGTTACATGGATATGGCGCACGGCGGGTTCCTTGCCTTCATAGACGCGAATCACCGTGTCAAACAGTTCGTCNATGCCCTTACCGGTTTTGCTTACCGTNGGGACAATGGGNACGCCCATCATGCTTCCGAGGAGCTCATAATCGAGCACNGCCCCACTCTCTTCNAGCTCGTCATACATATTCAGAGCGATGACCATTGAGCGGTCCATGTCAATGAGGTCAGTGGTCAGATAGAGGTTACGGGCAAGATTGCTTGCAACGACAACGTTGATAATGACGTCAGGGGTTTCGTCACGCAAATATCGGCGCACATAGAGTTCCTCAGGNGAATAAGCGGCGAGGGAATAAGTTCCGGGGAGGTCGACAATCTTAAACCGATAGCCGCCATGTTCAAAGGTGCCTTCCTTGGCGTCAACGGTCACTCCGGAGTAGTTTCCGACGTGTTCAGTGGCTCCGGANGCAAAGTTGAAGAGGGATGTTTTTCCGCAGTTAGGGTTGCCGATGAGGGCTACGGTAATGGTTCGACGCTGGAGGTCAACTTCCTGCTGGATAGGGAGATCATCATTATCAAGGAGATGATTNTCACGGACTCCGACATGAGCGTCGGCAGAATCNACCACTACCTCAATGAGTTCAGCCTCCGCTCGACGCAGGGAGACTTCNTAACCCATCAGGGAATATTTTACGGGGTCTTTAAGCGGGGCGGACAGGATGTTTTTCACGAGTTTACCGCGCACAAAACCCATTTCCATCAGGCGCTTGCGGAAAGCGCCATGACCTAAAATCTTAACTACATAGGCCTCCTGGCCTTGTTTCAGTTCACTTAATCTCATGGGTGCAAATTTCGTAAANTTTAACGAATTTAACAATACCCTGATGAGGGTATTTGAATGGCNGAGAGAGTGCGAAAAGGGAGGTNCCTACCCTGGCGGCGCACGGAATAGAACCGCGAGTCATGCATTGAGCAGAGAGGGGCGTTAGTGAATGTGACTCCGGGGAGCTGAAGCTTGACGGCGGCNAGGAGCGANACATGAGGCTTGAGTCCGGGGCGNTTAATGACGGCCTCCGGGGGGAATTGCGCGGCCACTTCGGGCCCNACTTCGAAACATTCAGNGCAAATATGGGGACCAACGGCGGCGAATGTCCTTTCAGGNCGNGCTCCAAGTTCCTGCATTTTCAAGAGAGTAGCCCGGGCAATTCCGCCGACTGCGCCGCGCCAACCGCAATGAGCGGCACCGATGACAGCCGCCTCAGGGTCAAAGAGAAGCAGCGGGAGGCAGTCAGCCGTNTTGATGCAGAGGAGCTGCCCGGGGCGATTAGTCACGAGNGCGTCAACCTCATTGAGGTCTTGNCCNGGGATGGCNACATTGACGGAATGAGTCTGGCGGGGAATGAANATTTNCCGCGCTCCGGTTATGGCGGCGAGCTCGGCCCGATGGTCAGCAACCTGNCGGGGGTCAGCTCCNGCATAATCGCAGACATTAAAACCGGCGAGAGTGCTGAACGCACTGACGCCGGTTTCAAATGAGGTGAAATGTTTTATGCTGTCCACAGTTCTGTTATTGAGCGAGATAGCTCTTGAGGAGTTCGGACTTGGATGATTTGAGCTTACGGATNGCNTTTTCNTTNATTTGGCGTACGCGTTCGCGGGTAAGGTCAAATTTTTCGCCGATTTCCTCGAGGGTCATTTCCTGACAACCGATTCCGAAGAAGAGTTTGATGATTGCNCGTTCGCGTTCCTGGAGCTGGAGCAGAGAGCGTTCCACTTCAGTTGAGAGCGAATCGCGGTTAAGACCGGCGTCAGTTGCAGGCATATCATTGTTAGAGAGGACATCAAGGAGGCTGTTATCCTCGCCTTCCTGGAANGGAGCGTCAACGCTGACCTGACGGCCTGAAACCTTCATTGTTTCGGCAATTTTTTCAGCGGGNACATCAAGTTCCTTAGCCAATTCCTCAATTGAAGGGGCACGCATGTTTTCCTGTTCAAACTTATTGAGGACCTTGCGAATCTTATTGATTGAGCCGACCTGATTGAGGGGNAGNCGAACAATACGGCTTTGTTCGGCAAGCGCCTGGAGGATTGATTGACGAATCCACCAAACGGCATAAGAAATGAACTTGAAACCGCGCGTTTCGTCAAANTTCTGAGCAGCTTTCTGGAGNCCGACATTGCCTTCGGAGATNAGGTCCATAAGGTCAAGTCCCTGGTTTTGATATTGTTTAGCCACAGAAACGACGAATCGGAGGTTAGCCTTCACCAGNCGGTCAACGGCAGATTGATCACCTTGGCGAATACGCTGAGCAAGCTCCACTTCTTCATCGACGCTCAACAATTCCTCGCGTCCGATTTCCTGGAGATAACGATTAAGGAGCGGATCGCGGTTAGTAGGCGCCTGACTGATTTTTAGTTGTTGCATAAATCTTTAANAATTTCTTAAAAGGATTTCTGAATCAGAATTCATAGTCGACGCAAGCGCGCGCTTCTTTCAGAGGAGCGATAATTGCAGCAGCGGCTACATGAGCGGGATGCTTGGCGTAGACTTCCACATCAGCCATCGAGGGGACAACGGCCGTCAACACGACGTCCCAGTCTTCTGAAGGGTTCTGATTTATGCCAACCTCCATAGAGACCAAAACGTCAATCAGTTCGGGCAATGCCAAGAGGGCATTTTTAAACTCTACGGCGGCGTTATGACGCTGCGCGTCAGTGCCTTTCAGCTTAAAAGAGACGATATGTTTAACCATAACTATTGGGGAATTCTGTCAGTTTAAGGGGTACAAAGTTAACAATAATTTTTCAAGTTTGCAAATCTATAACGCAAACCGAGGTTAATTTATTGCGTGTTTGTTTAATCATTCAGGGAATGAATCACGAGCCCGGAGCGAAGTTTAGGCTCGAACCAGGTNGTTTTAGGGGGCATAATNGCGCCGGAATCAGCAATNTCCATGAGTTGCTTCATNGATACCGGATAGAGGGCAATTGCGGCAGCCATCTCGCCGGAATCACATCGGCGCTTGAGCTCTTCCAGGCCGCGGATACCGCCGACGAAGTCAATGCGCTTGGAGGTGCGGAGGTCGCCGATATTGAGGAGTTTCTGAAGAATCAGCTCGGAAGANACNGTCACATCNAGAGTTGCGATGGGGTCCGAGTCATCATAAGTGCCCTCACGTGCGGTCAGTGAGTACCAGTGACCTTCAAGATAGAGCGAGAAGTTATGAAGCGCGGCGGGACGGTAAACCTCAGTTCCCTTATCTTCAACGATGAAGTCATATTCGAGTTTTTCAAGGAATTCAGCAGGAGAGAGTCCATTGAGGTCGGTCACAACGCGATTATAGTCGATAATGCGGAGATGGCTTGCAGGGAAAGCGACAGCCAGGAAATAGTTGTAGGACTCTTTTCCGGTATGGTTATCAAGGTTTTGGCGGCGCTTTTCGTCACCTACGAGAGCAGCGGCGGCTGAACGATGATGGCCATCGGCAATATACATTGCGGGCATTTTTTCAAACTCGGCAGAGATTGTTTCAATATGCTTTTTATCTTCCACCACCCAGAACTGATGGCCGAAACCGTCAGGGGCGATGAAGTTATATTCGGGTTCGCCGGCAGTTACTTGGGCAATCACTTGCTCGAGGACATCATTATCAGGGAATGCAAGGAATACGGGCTCAATGTTAGCATTATTAACGCGGACATGCTTCATTCGGTCTTCTTCCTTGTCCTTGCGGGTGAGTTCATGTTTTTTGATGCAGCAGGTCATGTAATCTTCAACGGATGCACCGAGGACGATACCGTATTGGGTTCGGCCATCCATTGTCTGCGCATAGATATAGTAGTGCGGTTCAGAGTCTTGAACGAGCCACCCGTTAGCGCGGAATGCGGCAAAGTTTTCTACGGCTTTTTCGTAGACTTCAGGGGAGTGTTCGTCAGTACCGACGGGGAAGTCAATTTCCGGTTTGATAATATGGTAGAGGCTCTTTTCGTTGCCGTCGGCTTCAATGCGAGCTTCATCGGAGTTAAGAACATCATAAGGACGCGAGGCGACTTGCTCAACAATCTCACGAGGCGGACGGATTCCTTTAAACGGGCGGACTTTCATTTTGGCTGTTTTTTATGGTTTAAGGTTGAAGGTTGAAGGTTGAAAGTTTAAAGTTTAAGGTTTAACGGTGGTTTAACGGTGGTTTAACGGTGGTTTAACGGTGGTTTAACGGTGGTTTAACGGTGGATTAACGGTGGTTTAACGGTGGTTTAACGGTGGTTTAACGGTGGTTTATGGTTTATAGTTTATGGTTTATGGTTAAGTATTGAGTGTTGAAGGTTGAACGGTGGTTTAGGGTTTAAGGTTGAACAAGCATTTGATAACTATTGTTCAACAACCGTTCAACAACCGTTCAACAACTGTTAAACCACTGTTCAACCTTAAACCTTAAACCTTAAACCTTAAACCTTAAACCTTAAACTTTAAACCTTAAACTTTAAACTTTATCGGACGATGGTTTGGGCGCGGTCGGGGCCGACGCTGAGGATAACTACGGGCACACCGAGTTCTTTTTCGATGAACGCAACATAGTTTTTGAAGTTTTCAGGGAGTTCGGCTTCGGATGTCATCTCGCTCATGGGAGTTTTCCATCCGGGAAGTTCAACGTAGACGGGTTCAATTTCCAGACCGTCGACATCATAGGGGAAGTCATGGACAATCTCGCCGTTGATTTTATAGTCAGTGCAAGCCTTGATAACGTCGAAATCATCAAGGACATCACTCTTCATCATGATGAGTTTGGTTACACCATTAATCATTACGGCATAGCGGAGGGCAACGAGGTCAATCCATCCGCAGCGGCGTTCACGTCCGGTAACGGCACCATATTCATGGCCAATGTCGCGCATACGCTTGCCGTCGGCGTCAAAGAGTTCGGTAGGGAACGGACCGGAGCCAACTCGGGTGCAATAGGCCTTGAAAATGCCATAGACATCACCTATTTTATTAGGAGCGACACCGAGACCGGTGCAGGCACCGGCAGTTACGGTATTGCTTGAAGTAACGAAGGGATAAGAGCCGAAGTCAACATCGAGCATAGTTCCCTGAGCACCTTCGCAGAGCACTTTTTTACCATCAGCGAGGAGGCGGTTGATGACATGTTCGGAGTCAATCAGGTCATATTGGCGGAGATATTCAACGGCCTGGAACCATTTTTCCTCAAGCTCGGCGAGCTGGGGATGATGTTCGGAGCCGAGAGCGGCCATGGCCTTGAGATGGCGTTCTTTTGCGGCTTCATAACGGTCCTTGAAGTCAGGGGCGATAGTGTCGCCAATACGGAGGCCGTTACGAGAAATCTTGTCAGTATAAGTCGGACCGATACCTTTACCGGTAGTGCCGATTTTACCGGCACCCTTAGCGGCCTCATTAGCAGCATCGAGGAGGCGATGAGTAGGCAGAATCAGATGAGCTTTCTTAGAGAGTTTGAGGACCTTAGGGAGGTCAATGCCGCTCTGGCGGAGCGCTTCGGCTTCCTCCATAAAGAGCACGGGGTCAAGAACGACACCATTGCCGATAATATTCACCTGGCCATGCTGGAAAATGCCGGAGGGGATGGAGCGGAGGACATATTTTTTGCCTTCAAATTCGAGGGTATGTCCGGCGTTGGGGCCGCCTTGGAAGCGGGCCACTACGTCATACTTTGGAGTAAGGACATCAACAACTTTGCCCTTACCTTCGTCGCCCCACTGGAGGCCTAACAAGACGTCTACTTTCATTGAGTTATAAGCTTATGTGATTTTTTTATGATTTTTCTGTTTATTGCGACGGCACTTGCCGCAGATGCCCTGAACAGTCAGCAGGGCGCTTTCAGGCGAGGGGAAGAAGTCACGATAAGTTTGACTGCCCACCCATGCCGACAACAAAGGGGTTTGAAGTCGGCGGACTTTTCCACACTCAGTGCAAACGAGATGCTGCCTGGCCCTCAGTTGCAATTTCTGGCGAATGACCTCATAAGAGACAGTGCGGTCAAAAGCAATGCGGCGAATAATTCCGGCGCGCTCAAGGAGAGGAAGAGAGTTAAACACCGTTGCCCGGGAGACGCGCATAGAATCATCATCCTGACAGGCCTCCAGCAGCTCGAGAGCGCTAAACGCACGCCGAAACGAGAGAGCCACATTGAGGATATGGCTCCGCTCCGGAGTGAAGCGCAAAGCGTTAGCACTCAGAAAAGAGGCGAACGCGAAACGCAGACGGGCATCATGTTTCTCCTTGTCCATACGAGCGCAAAGATAACAAAACGGAGGAAGAAAAGCAAACTATTCGCCGATTTTTTTCAAAAATTCTTCTTCGTTCCAGATTGGAATGCCGAGTGATTGGGCTTTTTCAAGCTTTGCGGGGCCCATGTTTTCCCCGGCAAGTACGGCGGAAGTTTTCTTGGAAATAGAGCCAACGTTTTTGCCGCCATGGAGCTCGATGAGTTCCTTATATTCGTCGCGGCTATGGCGGGAGAATGTTCCGGAGATAACGATGGAGAGTCCGGCAAGAACGTCAGAGCCTCCCAGGTATTGCTTGACCTGGGCCTCAAACTGCAGTCCGGCATTGCGGAGACGGGCAATGTTTTCGCGGTTACGCTCATCGGCAAAATAATCAATGATGCCCTCGGCCATAGTGGGGCCGACATCCTCAATTGCGCATAGTTCTGGGGCCGACATGGCCATCAGGCGGTCAATAGAGCCGACGGCGCGAGCAATTTTCTTGCTCATCGTAGCCCCTACATTCGGTATACTCAGAGCATAGAGCACTCGCTCAAACGGTGCTTTTTTGGATTCTTCGGCACCTTCAATCACGCGCATAGCGCTTCTGGGGCCAAACCCGGAGAGGAGCTCGAGTTGTTCAGGTTGAAGATCATAGATATCGGCAGTTGAGCGCACTAATCCGCGCTCATAAAGCTGCTGGGCCGTTTCGGCGCCAATGCCGTCAATATTCATCATTTTGCGGGCGGCAAAATGCTCGATTCGGCCAATAATCTGGGGCGGACAGCCATACTTATTGGGACAGACCCAGGCGGCTTCGCCCTCAACGCGCACCAGGGGTGTTCCGCAAGCCGGACATTCGGTAACGAACTCAACGGGGCGGCTTCCGGGCTCACGGGCGGAAGTGTCAACTCCGGTGATTTTGGGGATAATCTCCCCGCCCTTTTCAACATAGAGCATATCGCCCTGATGGATGTCGAGTTTGCGGATAATATCCTCATTATGGAGCGATGCGCGCTTGACGATTGTTCCGCTCAGGAGCACCGGTTCGAGGTTAGCGACGGGGGTCACTATGCCCATGCGTCCGACTTCAAAAGTTACATATCGGAGCTTGGTCAGGGCGCGTTCGGCGGCAAACTTATAAGCGATTGCCCATCGGGGGGACTTAGCCGTGAAACCGAGGTTAAGCTGCTGGCGCAGGGAATCGACCTTAAATACCAGTCCGTCAGTAGCTACGGGGAGGGTTTTGCGCTCCACGTCCCAGCGGCGGATAAACTCATCGACCTGCTCGATTGAATGAAGGCGCTGAAGAATCGGAGCTACTTTGAATCCCCACCCGGCGGCTGCGCGGAGATTATCATAATGATTATCAGCAGGGAGGGAGTCAGAGAGGACATAATAGAATATCGCGTCGAGCCCTCGGCGGCTCACTTCGGCGGAATTGAGGGTCTTGAGGGTACCGGAGGCGGCATTTCGGGGATTGGCAAAGAGGGGTTCATCATTGGCCTCGCGCTCGCGGTTAAGGCGGTCAAAGGCAGCCCAGGGGAGGAGAATCTCACCCCGGATTTCAAACTCATCCGGCGCGCCGCAATCAGGGTCGAGCGTCAAAGGGATGGAAGGAATGGTCTTGACATTATCGGTTACGATATCGCCACGGGTGCCATCACCACGGGTGACGGCACGGACCAGACGTCCATGTTCATAGATTAGGGAGATGGAGGTTCCGTCATACTTCATTTCGCCGCAAATGGTCACCTCCTCAGAGGGGAGGAGCTTGCGCACGGAATTGATCCAAGAGTCCACTTCCTCAATTGAATAGGTATTAGCCAGGGAGAGCATCGGGCGGGTATGTTCGATGGACTCAAAGGCCTTGTTGAGGTCAGAGCCTACGCGCTGAGTAGGGCTCAGGGGGTCAGCAAACTCGGGATGGAGCGCCTCGAGGCGTTCGAGTTCTTTCATGAGCTCGTCAAATTCGCGGTCAGAGATTTCCGGGGCGTTATCGACGTAGTAGAGCTTATTGTGGCGGTTTAGTTGACGCCTGAGTTCGTGGATTCTTTCTTCCATCAAATAAAATCAATAGTTAAAGGAGCTGCCTCCGATAAATTCGCGGATAAGCGAGGTTGAAGGGATGAAATGTTCGTCAATGGGGAGGAAATAGCTGAGGAATTTGCGCAGACGGTAAGCCTCGGCATACTCCGGGCAGTCCTGCGGGACTTGCTTGAGGAGTTTCTCGCCACGCTCCTTGAGCACTCCGAGTTCAAACAGGAGCGATGAATTAAACATTGCATCGGCATTTTCCTGGAAAGGGAAAATCCATTTTTCTTCGCCTCGGCGCACTGAAGGCCAGCGGCGAATGGTTTTCGTAGCGTCCACTCCGCGATAGGCATTATCGCGGATAATGCGCCGGAGGAGGCGGTTATCCGTTGTCGGCACCCAGTTATGATTGTCAATGCTGAGAGTGGTCAGTGCGCTGACGTAGACCTTAAACTTCATGCGGGCCTCAATCCTGGCGGCGAGTTCGGGGTTAAGGCCATGGATTCCCTCAATCAGGAGGATTGAACGGCCTTGGAGGCGGATTTTGTTGCCGCGGTATTCCCTGCATCCGCGCTCGAAATTATAGTAAGGGAGCTCAACTTCCTCGCCATCCAAAAGGGCTTGCAGGTCACGCTCAAAGGCGGCCAGGTCAAGGGCATAAAGGCTCTCATAGTCATAATCGCCATGCTCATCAAGGGGAGTCTGTTCGCGATTGACGAAATAATCATCGAGGGAAATCATCTGCGGCTCCAGAAGATTGGTCATCAGCTGAATGGAGAGTCGCTTGGTAAAGGTTGTCTTTCCGGAAGATGACGGGCCGGCCACGAGGACAATTCGCGCCCCACCCTCCTCATAACGGCGGGTAATTTCATCGGCAATGCGGGCAATGCGGTTATTTTGGAGCGCCTCGGCTACATTGATAAGCATCCGTGCATCGCCGCTACGGACCGTGCGGTTCATTTCGCCGACGTTGCTGACACCGACCACCCGGTTAAACTTCACATAATCAGTGAAGGCATCAAACATTTTGCGCTGTTCGATGGGCTCCTTTCGGGAGCTCATAAGGATGAACCCGTCTTCATACTTGATGAGGTCGAAGCTGTCAATGGCTCCGGTTGAAGGCGCGAGACAGCCGTAATAGCTATCGGCAATTCCGTCGATGGTATAGAACTTGGTGTAGAGTTCATGGACCGTTCGCAGAAGGAGTACTTTGTCACGCAGGCCCTGGCGCTCAAAGTCAGTAATGACCTCGGCGGTAGGTTTCTCGTTCATCTGAAAGGGGAGGTCGGCAATCTGGAGCTCGGTCATCTCGGCCATGACCTTGCGGAGGAAATCATCAGTGACGTCCACCCCGCTGACGCGGCAAAAATGGCCGCCGCCAATGGTGTGTTCAATCTTGAGGACGGCCTCCGGATAGAGGCGCCGTAATGCGCAATAGAGCATCATGCAAAGCGAGCGGACATAGACTCGGGTGCCATTGGAGGATTCGCGGCTGAGGAATTTGACCCGCTTGGGCGCATAAACAGGATAGTGGAGGCCTTCGTTTTTGTTATTGACGAGGGCACAGATGGGGTTGAAATCAAGTCCGATACGAGCGGCGATGGCGGCAAGGGTCTCGCCGCCGTCAACCACTACGTATTGGTCAATATTTTCGCAAAAAACTTGTATTTTAGCCATTGAGTTCGATGGTGTAGGAAGTCAGGAAATGTTGAGATGGAGCCAGCCGGTTCATGATTCTGCGGTCGCCGAATTCACCTTCATAGCCAACTGTGTCGCAGCTGCCACACCAGGGTTCGATGCAGACAAACGGACAGTCAGGATGATTGATTGTCGGGGCCCAAAGCGACAGTACCGGCATATGGAATCGGACGGTCAGCCAGGGCAAGCGCTCGGGAGTGAGCAGCGTGCAGGCGGAGATATTAGTAGAGTCAATGACGTAAGTGTCAATATCAAAAGTATTGGCCGTGATGGGCATCATTCCCTCGGCGTCAAGCTCCAGGCGATGAGGCTCGTCAGGCTTCACACATCCCTTTTCAAGAGGAATCAGATAATCGATTTCGCCGTCGGTTTCAAACTGGAAGTATCCCCGGACTTCGTCGGCGGGGTCAAAGTCAGGGAGATTGAAGGCGGGGTGAGCGCCAATCTGGAAGAACATATCCTTTTCGCCCTGATTGCGGACCATCCATTCAACGGTAAGTTTCTTGCCGTCAACCTTATAAGTCACGAAGAGGAAGAAGGGGAAAGGATAAACGGCGAGAGTGGCCTCATCACTATGGAGGGCAAAAGTTGCGCTATCTTCCTTAGAGTCAACGAGAGTGAATTCGCGGAATCGGGCAAAGCCATGAATATCCAGAGAGTATTCCTGCCCTTCATGGTGGTAATGATTATCCCAGCAGCGTCCGGTTGTCGGGAACAGCAAGGGCGACTGCCCGGCCCAGAAGTCGGGGTTACCTTGCCAGAGATATTCAATGCCGTCGCGCTTGAGCGATGTCAATTCGGCACCAAGAGAAGATATTGTGGCGCTCATGCCACCGGATTTGATTTCAACTGTGTTCATAATATAAATTTTGGTTAAGAGGGGTTCAACTCTTATAACTTCACCTCCGGGCTAAATGTTCACTCATAGCAGCAGCGGCACGGCGGCCATCGCCCATGGCGAGAATCACCGTAGCCCCTCCGCGGAAAATGTCGCCGCCGGCATATATATAAGGTATTGAGGTTTGGAGACTCTCGGCATCGGCGGCAATCGTTCCGCGCGAAGTAACCTCCAGGCCTTTGAAGTTTTCAGGGATGAGCGGATTAGGGGATACACCGACGCTGACAATCACCATATCGACTTCCACCTCCTCAATGGCTCCGTCCACGGGACGCGGAGAGCGGCGCCCGGAGGCGTCAGGTTCGCCGAGTTCCATTCGCTGAAGGCGCATAGCGCGAACTCGTCCGTTTTCGTCGCCGAGATATTCAATCGGGTTATGGAGGGTGAGGAATTCCACACCTTCTTCGCGGGCATGCTTCACTTCCTCCACTCGGGCGGGCATTTCGGCTTCAGAGCGGCGATAGACCACCATCACGCGCTCGGCACCCATTCGTCGGGCCGTGCGGCAGGAGTCCATAGCCGTATTACCGCCGCCAATGATGGCTACCCTCTTTCCGCGGAACACGGGAGTGGCATATCCGGGAGTTCCGGCGTGCATGAGGTTAATTCGCGTCAGATACTCATTGCTGCTGACCACATTGACAAGGTTCTCGCCGGGAATGCCCATGAAGCGCGGGAGTCCGGCACCGGAAGCGACGAAGATGCCGTCAAAGTTCATCTCCTCCAGTTGAGCCTGAGTGAGGGTCTTGCCGATGACGGTGTCCTTTTCAAAGTGGACACCGAGAAGGCGCAGGGCTTCTATTTCAGAGTTGACAACGGAATTGGGCAGTCGGAATTCAGGGATGCCATATTTGAGCACGCCGCCAATTTCATGAAGAGCCTCAAAAACAGTCACCTCAAATCCGCGCGAGGCCATATCTCCGGCAAAGGAGAGTCCGGCGGGACCGGAGCCGACGACGGCCACCCGCTTGCCATTAGGCTGAGGGCGGTCAGTGGCGCGAACCTTTCCGGTATCGGCGGCAAAGCGCTCCAGATAACCGATGGCCACGGGCTCTTTTTTCATCTTATGGTAAATGCACTTGCTTTCACACTGTTTTTCCTGAGGGCAGACACGGCCGCAGACGGCAGGGAGAGCCGAAGTTTGGCGGAGCACAGCCAAGGCTTCGTCAAAATCGCCCCGCTGGACATTCTTGATGAATCCGGGAATGTTGATTCCTACGGGGCAACCGGTTACGCATTGCGGGTCAGGGCAGTCAAGACAGCGCGTAGCCTCCAGAACGGCCATTTCACGGCTGAGTCCCTGATTGACTTCATGGGTCAGAGTCGTACACCGCCACTGAGCAGGGAGCTCGGGCATATGCACTCGGGGAATGGAGGTCCGTTCCTTAGCCGGGAGGGCCTGACGAAGTTCTTCACGCCATTGGGCATCGCGTGGGGCTAAATCCTGTTTCTTCATGACTTTAATCGCATAATCATTTCATCAAAATCAACCTGATGGGCGTCAAATTCGGGGCCATCGATGCAAACGAAGCGCATGCGTCCGCCGACGGTGATTCGGCAGGCACCACACATCCCGGTGCCGTCAACCATGATGGTGTTGAGCGAGGCAACTGTCGGGACATCATATTTCTTCGTCAGCAGGCTGACGAACTTCATCATCACGGCGGGGCCGATTGTGACGACTTCATCGACGTGTTCGCGGGTAATGACGTCCTCTACTCCGGCCGTCACGAGGCCCTTGCGTCCATAGGAGCCATCATCGGTCATGATGATAACCTCATCAGAGTGTTCGCGCACTTCTTTTTCAAGGATTATCAGCTCCTTGGTGCGCGCGGCGAGGACGGAAATCACGCGGCATCCGGCGGCCTTCATCGCCTTAATTATGGGAAGAAGCGGGGCAACCCCTACTCCACCGCCACAGCAGACCACTGTCCCACCCCGGCGAATCTGCGTAGCGCGTCCGAGGGGGCCTACAACGTCGTGGAATTCATCGCCGGGATTCATCGCGCAGATGGCTTTCGTTGAGTCGCCAACGGCCTGAACCACCAGGGTAATCGTGCCCTGTTCGGGGTCAGCATCAGCAATTGTCAGCGGGATGCGTTCGCCATGGGCATTATCAATGACTATGACGAAATGGCCCGGGCGGCGTGACTTGGCAATCCGCGGGGCTTCAACCACGAGCTTGACGACGTTTTCCGAGAAATGCTCCTTGCTTACTATCTTAAACATCTTTAAGCCTTTGCCTTGGCGGCCTGGAGGGTGTTACACATGAGCGAGCAAATGGTCATCGGGCCAACTCCGCCGGGCACGGGGGTGATAGCCGAGCAAAGGGGCGCAACGTTTTCAAAGTCAACGTCGCCGCTGAGGCGGAATCCTGACTTTTTGGTTGCATCGGGAACGCGAGTGGTGCCAACGTCGATAATCACGGCGCCGGGCTTGACCATATCGGCGGTTACGAATCCGGGCTGGCCCAGGGCGGCAATGATAATGTCGGCGCTGCGGCAAATATCCTTGATGTCGGGAGTAGCTGAGTGGCAGACGGTTACAGTGGCATTTCCGGGATTGCCCTTTTGCATCATGAGCTGGGCTACGGGCTTGCCGACAATGTTACTGCGTCCGAGGACCACACAGTGTTTTCCCTTGGTTTCAATCTTATAGCGTTCAAGGAGTTGCATAATTCCGGCGGGAGTGGCGCTCAGGAAGCAAGGCAAACCGAGCGAAAGCTTGCCGACGTTGACGGGATGGAATCCATCAACATCCTTGGCGGGGTCAACGGCCATGATGATTTTCTGCTCATCAATATGCTTGGGGAGCGGGAGCTGGACAATGTAACCGTCAATTGCCGGGTCATCATTGAGTTGCTTTACTATCTGGAGGAGTTCCTCCTCAGTGACGTCAGCTTCGCGGCGAATCAGTGTGGAGTCGAATCCACATTCTTCACAAGCCTTGACCTTATGGGCTACGTAGGTTTCGGAGCCACCATCATGTCCGACAAGGACGGCAGCTAAATGCGGGCGTTTTTCGCCTCGAGCCACTCGGGCCTCAACTTCGGCCGCTATTTCTTTTTTAATTTCGGCCGCAGTGGCCTTTCCGTCTATTATGGTCATTATTGGGGGAAGGGGTTAGGGTGGTTGAAGGTTGAAGGTTGAAAGTTGAAGGTTGAAAGTTGAAGGTTGAAAGTTGAAGGTTGAAAGTTGAAGGTTGAAGGTTGAAGGTTGAACGGTTGTTTAACGGTGGTTGAACGGTGGTTGAACGGTGGTTGAATTCACTTTTCACCCTTCATTTTTCACCTTTCATTTACTTTGTATTTTGTATTTTGTATTTTGCATTTGGGTTCATCTTCTTCCCATCATGCCTCTCATTTGCTGCATCTGGCGAGCGGCTTTCATCATCTGCATGGGGTTCTTCATTCCGGATGCGGCTTTCATCATTTTGCGCATCTCTTCAAATTGCTTGAGGAGCTTATTGACATCGGCAATATCCGTTCCGGAGCCGCGGGCAATGCGTTGGCGGCGAGTACCCTTGATGATGTCAGGATTCTGACGTTCCTGCTCAGTCATAGAGCCGATGATGGCCTTGATGGGCTTGAACGCGTCATCGCTGATTTCCACATCCTTGATGGCCTTACCGAGGCCGGGAATCATGGAGGCGATATCCTTGATGGAACCCATCTTCTCGATTTTGCGAATCTGCTCGAGGAAGTCGTTGAAGTCAAACTTGTTCTTGCGGAATTTCTCCTCAAGGGCGCGAGCCTGGGCTTCGTCAAACTCCTGTTGAGCCTTTTCAACGAGGGAGACAATATCACCCATGCCGAGGATTCGGTTGGCCATACGGTCAGGATGGAACACATCAATGGCGTCCATCTTTTCGCCGTGGCCGACGAATTTAATGGGTTTATTCACCACGGAGCGAATCGAGAGAGCCGCACCGCCGCGGGTGTCACCATCAAGTTTGGTCAGCACCACTCCATCAAAGTCCAGGCGGTCATTAAAGGCCTTGGCGGTATTGACGGCGTCCTGACCGGTCATGGAGTCAACAACGAAGAGGATTTCCTGAGGCTTGAGCGCAGCCTTGAGGGCTTCCACTTCCTGCATCATCTTTTCGTCGACGGCAAGACGGCCGGCCGTATCGATGATGACCATGTCAAGATGGTTCTGCTTGGCATAGTTGACGGCGTTCTGAGCAATCTTGACGGGGTTCATCTCGCCCGGTTCTGTATAGACGGGCACACCGATTTGCTCCCCTACAACTTTCAACTGGTCAATAGCCGCAGGGCGATAAACGTCGCAGGCCACGAGCAGCGGGCGCTTGCCCTGTTCGCTCTTATACTTGCGGGCGAGTTTTCCGGAGAAAGTGGTCTTACCGGAGCCCTGGAGGCCGCTCATCATGATGATTGCCGGCTGGCCGTTGACATTAAACTTGGCCGCTTCGCCGCCCATGAGGGCCGTCAGCTCGTCATTGACAATCTTAATCATCATCTCCTTGGGCTTGACGGCGGTCAGCACGTTCTGGCCCAGGGCTTTGGCCTTGACAGTGTCAGTAAACTGCTTGGCTATCTTATAATTGACGTCGGCATCAAGGAGGGCCTTGCGGACATCCTTCATAGCCTCGGCAACGTTAATCTCCGTGATTTTGCCTTCGCCTTTGATTATCTTGAAGCTGCGTTCAAGTCTTTCGCTAAGTTTTTCAAACATATATATCTTATTGAGTTTTATTATTTTACCATAGTGAATCGTGATTGCGCCTTAACACTCCGGGAGCCATCGATGCGCCCCTCAAGAGGAGCCATAGACCCTTCACAAGAGGAGACCGGCCTGACCGCCACAGGCGCCAGGCCTTGAGAGGCAGCCTCAGGGGCGACGACCACGGATAAGTCAATGCAATCACACAGCCAAAAGCCATAATGTTTTCAGCCGTTACAGTGCCCTTCGTGCCCGTTGAATCATGAGGATGCTCACATATCATCAGAGGAAAGAATCGACAATCAAGACCGCGCTTGATTGCTGAATAAAGAAACATCTCATCCTCGCCTCCATGCAGTTTCCGCGAACCGAGTCCAAGCTCCGGGCAGCAAAGAATACGCTCCTTAATCCTGCCCCGGAAAGCGATTTCAAAACAGGCCACGGAATAGCCCTTAGGGAATCTTTCAGTCAGCTTAACCTCGCGCTGAGGAAATCTCGTCATGTCGCCATGTCGGCTAATAAACGTGGCAACGTCAACCGAAGGATTCTCCTTAAAAATGAGCCGCAACCCTTCGAGGCCTTCCTTCAGATAGATTATGTCGTCATCAGAATGAAGGATAATCTCCGCCCGACAATGGGCAACAGCATTATTTCGATTATTGGACTGCCCGACGCCGTCAAACCTGAAGATTTTGACGTCAGGGCGCGCGGCAAGCTCAGGCGGCACGGGCGCATCCTGATGGTTCTGCCAGCTGACGACATAAGTGATGCCATCCGCCGGAGGCAAAATCATCTTTGCCACTCTTCGGATGCCTTCAGGCCGATGAGTTGCAACGGCAAGGTCAAGACTTGGCAGCTCTCCGTTCATTCCAAAAATCAAGAAAACGACGGGCCACAACGCGGCTGTCGTTATGTTTAACTACGAATTCTCTACTCCGGCGCCCCAGTTGGCGAAGGCTTTCAGGATGATTGACAACGCCTTCCAGCACCTGAGTCAGCGCCTCCAAATCAATCGGAGCGTTAATAATCGGACGGTTTTCATGCTCGCCGATGAAGTCATAAAACTCCGGCTCGCCTCCGGTAACAACCGGTTTGCCATAAGCCATAGCCATCAGCGCCGTAGTGGCCGGCGTATAGCTATAAATCTGGTCAAGAACCACATCCGCGCTCTTCAGTAGCTCTATGAACTCCGCATACGGGCGGTTTTCAACTATAATCAATTCGGCGCGCCCCGGATTGCGGTCAACCACTCTGCGGGCCGCTTCCTCCAGATAGTCTGAGCCCTTCATCAGCTTGCGATAGCGGTCACGTCCCAGAAAAAGCTTCACCTTCTCAGGGCGCTCCGCAAGGTCAACCGGCTCAAAAAGCTCCGTCTGAATCGGCAATCCGCCATAAGCTGCCTTCTGCCGGCCAAGGCGTCGCTCCATTCCAAGTTGATACTCATAGAGCACGGAAACGGCACCGTCAATGTTATCAAAAAAATAATCCTGATAATCAGTCAAAACGGGATTATGCCACCCCCGCCATTGCTCCTTTTCAGACTCATGATAACGCGAGGGCGCCCCATCGATAAACCATTCGCTATAACGCAGCGGGCAATCAGGCGCACTGACCATGTCAAGATAAGCCAAATCAGTGCTCATTGACGTCAGAAAGACGCTCCCGTTCTGGCTTTTCAGGCGCTCAAAAAGCGGGCGCAAACGCCGGGGATGAAGCTGAAAAAACACAGGATCATTCACGGCAACAATGTCAAATCCACGCAGCCGCGAACTCATAAGCCACTTAATATCAACCCAGTATCTAAGGCCGGCCAACTTAGAGTCGCCATGACGGCAAATGTCAATATCGCGCTCACAATTCATCCAACGGCTACCATCAGACGCAACGGTCACATCACACCCCAGCGCGCGGAGTCCCGCCGCCAAGCTGCGATGGCAATTACTGTAATCGCCCAGGAGCAATATTCTCTGATTTTCACTCATTGACACCACAAAGTTAACAAAATCCTTGCACATATGCAAAATTTAACGTAACTTTGCAGCGTAAATCACCAAACGCGACAGTGGCTCAGTTGGTAGAGCATTGGCTTCCCAAGCCGAGGGCCGCGGGTTCGAGTCCCGTCTGTCGCTCCAAGGTTCTAAAGTGCTGATATATCAACCATTACAAGATATATCAGCACCTATTTATTTAATCAAAGAATTACCACCCCGCGCCCCCCTCCGAACTTTCGGTGTATAGTTTTTGATAATTTTGCGAAACCCCTTACAAAATTATTACAATTATTCCGCTGATAATCAATAAAATAGCATACTCTACCCTTGGCTCAATCGCCACTTTCAGCCATTTTCTTCGTAAAACAATTGTAAAACACCAGCCAATAACACACTAATATACAATTAATTACATAAAATAATTTTGTAAAACATTTTGATTATACGACCCTTTATATAATTCAAAAATATGGCAATATTTAAAGCAATAGTCCTCCCTCATCATTAGCGCCAGAACAATACATACAACCTAACAATCTGCGTTACAAACCAACTGGACCTTAAAAAAAATCAGTCAAAAACTTGCAAAGCATTTGACAAATTACTATCTTTGCGGTGTGAATATTTAAGAAGTTGCACTTAGAGCTACCTTCGGGGTTGCCTTTGAACCCAATTGAAAATGCAATCTTTTCAAAAACGCAAAGTTAACAATAGATTTTAACAATGACAAATGAGTTTATTTCTTACGCTGCCATAATTATCTCCGCTCTGTCTGCGACGGGGACTTTGTTGGCTTATTATAAGTTCAATCGTCGGCTTAAACAGCAGCAAATCAAATTAAATGAATACGAATTGGAACGCCGCAATAACGAGGAACTTCAAAGCCGATGCGCTAACCTTAGTGTAACCCTTACATCTAATCGCATTATTGTTTCAAACTACGGGCAAGCCGAGGCAACAGAAATAGAACTGACGTTTCCGGCGGATATTCTTATTGGACCTCCTGAGTTCCCGATTAAGATTAAAAGCATTGCTCCCGGAGAGAGCTTTAAGATTGAAATATCCCGTGCTACTACAAACCGCAAGTTTATCCCGATAGATATGACCTGGCTTGATGGCCGCGGAGTGCGACAATCTGCAAGACGGAACGTGTCGCTCGTGTAATCTTCCCCCAATAACCCTCATAAACAATAACTAACTAAACCAAATAAACCAACATGAAAAAGTTACTCACATTGATTTTGATGCTACTGCCGATGGTGTCAATACTGACCGGGTGCAAGTCAGACAAAGATAAAGTTCGTGAGACAGTCGAGGCTTATTTATACAAAAATATGAAAAATCCAGAAAGCCTTAAGATTCTCTCATGTGAGGTGCGCCAAGATACCGTTCCGTTTTATCTAACAAAAGATATTCTTGATTTGTCATCGGAATACTCTAAAGCGGCAGCTGAGTTTATTCGTTATAGCAAAATGGGTTATCTTTTTATTGATGAGGCGCTTGAGGCATCTAAGAAATTTAATGAAGCCAAAGAGAAATTTGAGCAACATTATCAATATGCAAAAGACAATGATTCTGATGGAATTGAATATATTGCTTATGTAAAGTCTTCGGGAGCAAACTCAATGGGCGGTACCGTGTCTAACTCTGTTATCTTTATTATTGATAAAAACGACCCAACTAAGATATTAGGTACTTTTGTTATTGATGAGGATTTCATCAAACAGTTCGTAAGTATAAAAATGCTTGGAGAAGGTTATGAGTTTAAAACCAATAAATTTGGCAAGTATGAAACCGAAGACCTTCCTTATTTTGAGCAGTTCATTATGAACGATGCTGAATAACCTCCAGCGTATAATGCTTTGTAAAGGAACTGTCTCAAACAATATTTCGTGTTAAATGTTAAATAATGTATCATCTATAACAAATCACTATCTTTGTATGTTGATATTGGAAATTAAGATTCAGACAATGAAGTGTAATTTCTCCGACAGAAAAGCCATTTTGGCCAGACTGAAACGCTCATTCGCTTTGGGCGTGGGGAGCGTTATGTCACTGCAAGGTAGAAACAACAGTATCTTACTTGGGACCACAGAGACTGATGCAGAGCGGTTACGTGGAGACTGGGAAGTAGTGGACTGCGAATTGTGGTCGGCATATGACAAAGAAAGAGATAACTATACACATTCATTGAACAATGGCAAAACAACTAAAAGTTAAAGGCAAAGGAACTCAAGAGGTACAACATCCTAAGACAGAGCGTGTAATTAATCCTGAGATAATTACTCCGGAACTTAGCAAAGCTCTTGACAGCCTTGCTCCGGAACAGCGCTGCACAGTGATTCGGGCAATTAAACGAGAATCTTTTAAAGGACCGATACCACACCCTGAATTATTGCAGAAATACGAAGACATCCAACCTGGTTTTGCAGAACGTATGGTCAGTATGGCCGAACAACAGCTTGACCATCGGATAAAATGCGAAGACAAGATTGTTGACGGCTCTATTGCTGAATCAAAGCGCGGACAGAACTATGGTTTTATTGTGACATTGCTTTTCCTCGTAGCTGCTGTGTTTCTCGGAATGAGTGACCACGAATGGCTTGCAGGAGTGCTTGGTGGAGGGACGCTTTTAGGCCTTGTCACTGTATTTGTGACAAACAAACCTAATAAAAGTGACGATAATACCCCGTAGAATGGAGTTCAAAAGATAAACAACACTGATTAATTAACAAACCGCTTTCTACAATGAAAAAACTACTAACAATCGCGTTGCTGCTCGCAACGATGCTGACGTTCTCCGCCTGCGAGGACAAGAACGAGCCTGAACAGACAAAAGATGACGGACGGAGTAAATACATCGGGGTTTACTTCTCTCAGCGCTCAGAACATTACAAATACGAGGGAGAGTATTATCACCGTGCATACGAGTCAACGATTCGTATAAACGACGATGGTACGGCAGATTGGAAAGATACGGATTTCGTAATCACAGACCCTAACGGACGAAAAACCTATAACCACCCTGAACTTAGGCAAAAGTTCACATACAAATACTCAATGGCAGACGGCATCATGATTATCAAAGATTCTGATACCGGTGAGCCGGTTTGGGTCGCGAATTGTACCTTCCCGAACGGTCAGATGGATTTAACCTACGTTAAAGGAAAATCATCCTTTACTCTCATGTTCCAAAAAGACACAAGTAATTTTGATGCAAAATGATGGAAAACGATTCTATTATGTCCGCCGCAGAACTGCAAAGCATGATTGAAGACACAGTTAAAAAGCCGTTGAAGAGATAAATCGCACAGAATCGATTATCAATGCACCCGACTAAGCGTTACTACACTAAAGCCGAAGTCGCAAGCATAGTCGGATTAGCGGTTTTGGTATGGTGGGAGCATGAGATTGAATCGTTCACCCCGAAACGCACCAAGGGAGGTCATCGCCGATATACCCCCGAAGATTTGGAAATGGCTCGGCACATCTGATTATAAGCATTAAGCTTTTCAGCCGAGGGCCGCGGGTTCGAGTCCCGTCTGTCGCTCCGAAGCCTTAAAGCTCTGATATAACATTAGTTATAATGCATATCAGAGCTTATTCTTTACCTGTAAATTATCCTTACACAATATAGGGTTACGGAACTTTTGAGGAAGATGTTGCAGAATTATGATTTAGCAAAAGCCACTGGGCTCCGTGGCGCCCTCGCCACGGTGGCGCGTCAGAGCCATAATTTCCTCATTAGGATTGAGTGCCAATACATTGAGGCGTAAATCGTGGAGCTTGCGCTCCATCGTGGCGAGGGCGCCACGATGCCCGGTCACGTACTCTTCCTATGTTTTGCAACAGCCTCATTTATTGTGTTTAATGCGTCCGAGGTTAATAATTGGTAAGGCATTATCGGCGGCCAACAAGGTGTAAAGCTCGGCGATTGAGTAATATAGCGTAGAGTTTCGGGCATCGCCCTCGCGAATCGGGCGAATCTGACGACGGCTTACCCACCCTTTCACCCGACTTTCGCCGAACTTCGCATAAGCCTTATTCTGGGAGATGCGGTCTTTCGCGGGAGTTTGTTCGCGGATAAAGGCGGCTACCGCTACCTTCGCTACATCTTCAAGCATCATTTTCAGCTCCGCGGTTTTAATGATTATGGACATAGTTGTATAGATTTTTTAGTTTAATTAGTTAATTGTTTTCGATTTTAATACAACTGAAAGTTTTTTGCGCCATGAAGATGAGGAATAATGCAATCGTTCAATCCTCATTTTCTGGTAGTTATACCATTCTTCTCAAAGTTTAACTTAAGTTTTTTTATTAAAAATTTGGAAAAACTAAACGGAACGGCTAACTTTGCAGTTGGAGATTAGAATGATAGCGCCACCACGCTATCACAGTTTTTTGTTATTGCCATTAGCTACTTAGTTTCGCTAAACGGCATTACAAAGTTAATAAACAATTTCCAAAAGTAAATAAAATATTTAGTTAATAAAAGTTATAATTTACCTATAATGGCAAATTTGCAGAAAATAAAAGTCCTCGCCAAAAATAGGGGCACCACCATTAATGACTTGGCGAAGCAACTCGGAATGACACCGCAAGCAATTCATTTAATGGTGCGCGAGAACTCTACAAAAACAGACACTCTTGAACGTATTGCGCGAATGTTTGAAGTCCCCATTTCAATATTCTTTGACGAAACTATGGATGGAGGAAAAATTCAAAATGCAGGCACAGAAAACACCCAAAGCAGCCGTGATAACAATACAGGTATAAATATGGCCGAGCACGATGAGCTGATAAAACTGCGTGAAGAAGTCAAGTACCTCAAAAAGATTCTCTCGGACAAAGACGAGCGTATCGCCGATCTGAAAGAACGGATTGAAGAATTAAAAAAATAAACATACTTAAAAAGTCCCCAACGATTTTTTATAATTTTTACACTATGGAAGATAAGAATTCAAACCAATATTCAACGAAGAAAGAAGTTTTATCATGCGCATGTAATTCAATTGACCATACATCAATTATTGAATATGATGAAGCGGAAAATCAATGTTATTTATCAGTTCATTTGCGTAATGAGGTGTGGTATAAACGCATTTGGCATGCAATAAAACATATTTTTGGTTTTAAATCTGTTTATGGTGATTTTGATGAGTTTATTTGGGATGTTGAAGTCGCTAAACAGATTGCTCCGATTATTAATAAAATGATTGAGAAGGACAAGGCTCCAATCAAATAAGACTAAAAATCGTGGCGGGGGCGCCACGATGCCCGGTCATGTACGTTCCGAAGGTTCTGCAACAGCCTCTTTAGGAGGAACTTTTTTTGGGGGGGAGACCTTTGAGGTGCGAGCAAAGATTACTTTTATGCAGGACGGTGAGGGCGGCGGATCGGAATCCGCCTTTCCATACTTTTTAGTGGTTTTGCGGGCCTGTTTGGGGTGAACTTTGGGGGGCGGAGAGGTGTTAGAGTAGTAAAAGTTTTGATTATTTATGGATAAGAATTCTACTGCTACTTCTGCTTCTGCGCCAACTTCGGCGGGGTTGTCGCCCGCTCCGAGGAATTATGTGCTTTTCGTTGTATTTATTGCAATCATAGGCGCTTTTTCTTCGTTGGTCAACGATATGTATTTGCCGACAATTCCAACGATGATGAAGGAGTTTCATACTACTCCGTCAATGACCCAGATGGGCCTTTCAATGGCAATGCTCGGAATGGGAGTGGGCTCCGTGTTATGGGGCTCGGCCAGTGACCGTTACGGGCGAAAGCCAACGCTGATTATCTCCTTGGTTATCTTCGTAGCGGCAACGGTGGTTTCTCTGTTTTCACGCAATATTGAGTTTTTCATCGTTTGCCGTTTATTTCAGGGGTTTGGCGCCGGAGGAGCTATGGTGTTGTCTACGTCGATTCCGGCCGATGTCTATATGGGGCGTCAGCTGGCAAAGTTGATGGCCGTAGTTGGTATGATTAATGGTGTGGCTCCGGCCTTGAGTCCGGTAATCGGCGGATTTATGGCTGACCATATGGGTTGGCGGGGAATTTTCATAGTCCTGCTTGCGATAGGCCTGATTATGACTTTCTGGACTACTAAATATAAGGAGACTCTCCCACCGGCGCGACGCCTTTCGGCGCATGGTTTCAGCGATTATGTAAAGGCTTATAAGAGTCTTTTCACTAATGGCCGATTCATGATTTATGTGACAATCAAAGCGGTTGCTATCGGATTGCTTTATGCCTATATTTCGTCGGCTCCGTTCATTTTGCAGACTCATTATGGGTTCAGCGCATTGACTTTCGGCTTGATATTTGGAGTGAACGCGCTGGCTATCAGCGTCGGGTCAACTCTGGCCTTGAAGTTCAAGGTGATGAAGCAGGGTCTGGTTGTCGGTTGCATCGGGATGTTTGTGTTTGCCCTGGTGGAGGCCATCATTATCTGGCATGAGGCTGCGTTTCTCTGGTATGAGATTTTTGCAGTGCCGATGCTGCTTTTCTGCGGCATGATTTTTTCGAGTTCCAACACTCTGTCAATGGAAGTTGGGCGCGAGGAAGCCGGAACGGCATCGGCAATCCTCAGTGTGGTGAAATATCTGTTTGCGGCCATAGTATCCCCGTTAGTTGGTCTGGGCAACATGTTTCATTCAACGGCTATTGCCTATGTGGTCATCACCCTTATCGCGCTCATCCTGGCCCGGATGGCCGCGCGCCTGACCCCGCTGGCAGACATGGAAAGAAAATAACTTCAATAACCTACTAATAAATAATTAATTTACATTATGATTACACTCACAATTTGGTCTGATTTTGCTTGTCCGTATTGCTACATCGGAGAAGCGCGGCTCGAGAAAGCCATCAAGGAACTTGGCGTTGAAAATGACGTCAGAATCGATTATCGCGCCTATGAACTTAACCCGGAAGCCTCGCGGGAGGTTGTCTCCTCTACTCCGGAGCGTTTTGCGGAGAAATATCGCCTGAGCCTTGAAGGCGCCAAGGAGCAAATCGAGCAGATTTCAGCCCTTGGCCGCGAGTTAGGCATTGATTTCAGATATGCAACGACGCAATATTCCAACACCCGTGATGCACATCGACTGATGAAACTGGCCGAGGCTAAATATGACCGCGAAACGGTTCATCGCCTTAACGAGAGTCTGTTTAAGGCTTACTTCGTTGAAAACCTCGTGTTGGCTGACCATGCTGTCCTTCTTTCAAAGGCCATTGAGGCGGGATTGAAGGAAGATGAAGTGAAGGAAGTGCTCAATTCTGATCGTTATGATGACGAGGTGCGTCTTGACGAGCGCGAGGCAATGATGCGCGGAGTTCGCGGAGTGCCTTACATAGTGTTCAACGGCGACTTTGCAGTTCCCGGCGCGTTGACTTTAGACGGATTTAAGAACGCCCTTGAGCGCACATTAAAGAAAGTGAGCGAAAGCGAACCGAAAGAACGGGCCCATCAGTGTGGACCGGATGGCTGTCAACTCCTTTAAGAGTCGAAACCAGATATGATTCGCGAACTTCAAGTACAAGGTGTTTTCGCTGAAAACACCTATTTCTATATTGACGATCACTCCCGGTCAGGCTTTCTGATTGACCCGGGAGCTCAGGCCGGACTGATTTATGATGTCATCACCCGGAATGGTTGGACCATTGAAAAAATCCTCCTCACGCATGGCCATTTTGACCATATGGGAGCGGCCGAGGTGCTCAGAGAAAAGTTAGTTGCGCCTATCTATGTTTATTCAGCCGATTCGCGCTATCTGACTGACCCTTACCTGAACCTCAGCGCAAATTCCGGCCATCCGATAACCGTTGCCCACTATGAGGAGCTTTATGATGGCGAACTAATCAGATTAAAGGCTAACTCCGGCTTTACTCTCAAAGTGATTTCAACCCCGGGTCACACTCCCGGCTCGGTTATTTTCTATACGGAGAAGGACAAGGCCGCCTTTGTTGGCGATACTCTCTATGAACATGGCCCCGGACTGACTAATTTCCCCGGAGGCAATCGTCAGCAGCTGGAAGACTCTATAATAAATAAGCTGTTGACTCTGCCTGACGACACGGTTTTGCTCTCCGGACACTCAAGCCCCATCACCGTAGGCCAAGAGCGGCAGCTCCTCCTAAGCTAACCGACCGTCCGACGGGATTTCCCATTTACTCTGCATTTTGTACTTTGTACTTTGAATTTTGTATTTTGTATTTTCTTATTTTTCATCCATTTTTAATTTTTCACTTTTCATTTTTCATTTACTTTGTATTTTGTATTTTGTATTTTTCATTTACTTTATATTTTCTATTTTGTATTTCTCATTTATTTTCGTAAATTTGCGGGATAAAATCTGAATAGTAATGACAAACAGCGATAATACATCCGAGCTTTTGCTCAACGTTAAGGGTCTGCGAGCCTCAATTGAAGGAAAAGAAATCCTCAAAGGAATTGACCTTGAAGTGCGTCCCGGAGAGGTTCATGCAATCATGGGCCCCAACGGTTCCGGCAAGTCTACATTCTCAGAAGTTCTTGCCGGCGACCCTGCATTTGAAGTCCTTGGAGGCTCCGCAATGCTTGATGGGGTCAACCTCCTGGATCTCAGCCCTGAAAACCGCTCTCACGAGGGTCTGTTCCTCTCGTTTCAATATCCCGTAGAGATTCCCGGAGTCTCCATGGCCAACTTCATGAAAGCCGCAATCAATGCCAAGCGCAAATATTTTGGCCTGGAGCCTCTCAATGCGGCTGAATTCCTGAAGATGATGAAGGAGAAAAGAGCCATTGTTGAACTCGACTCCAAGCTCGCGTCACGCTCAGTCAACGAAGGATTTAGCGGCGGCGAAAAAAAACGCAACGAGATTTTCCAGATGGCTATGCTTGAACCGAAACTGAGCATCCTTGACGAAACGGACTCCGGCCTCGACATCGACGCCCTGAGAATAGTTGCCGAAGGAGTCAACAAACTCCATACGCCCGAAAACGCCACCATCGTCATCACCCACTATCAGCGCCTCCTGGACTATATCAAGCCTGACTTTGTACATGTGCTCTACAAGGGACGCATCGTGCGCACCGGAGGCCCCGAACTCGCCCTTGAACTCGAAGAGCGCGGATATGACTGGATTAAAAACGAAATTGACGCCGCAGAGCAATCATGAACCAGTATTCAAAGCTTTACTCTGACAATATTGACGCCCTCGGCCATCGCCAAAAGGCGCTGGAAGCATTTGAGCAACGCGAGCAAAAACTTGACCCGGCATTTGAACCGGAAACATATGCCGTCAATTTGCGCAGGCTCAAGCTCCCCGTTGACGCCTCGCAATCGTTCAAATGTGCCGTGCCAGCCGTCAGCACCGCCCCCGCACTGATTGTCAACGACATTTTCCAGCCCCCCAAGCGACTCCCTGAAGGAGTCACCTTTATGTCGCTCCGCGCCGCCGCCGAGCTCCATCCCGAACTGATTCCCACATCAATCCGCCCCCAAGAAGAAATCACGGCCGAATCAGCCCTCAATGACCTCCTGTGGACCGACGGAGCCCTGATTCGCATCGGCCGCAACGTCAAGCTCGAACGCCCGCTCCAGCTCGTCAACATCCTTGCCGCTCCGATGGACCTCATGACCCTCCGACGCATTATAATCATTGCCGAAACAGGCTCTGAGGCCGCTATACTCCTCTGTGACCACACTCAGGACTCTGAGCATAACTACCTGGTCAATGAACTGATTGAAGTCACCCTTGAACAAGGAGCCCGACTCAGCCTTGACCGAGTTGAAGAATCATCCCCGCTGACAATCCGACGCAGCGAAATGCACGTCAACCTCAGCGCTGACGCCCGATTCAGCTCCACCTCTGCCCTACTCTTCTGTGGCGACTCCAACTCCAAGATCCTCGTTAACCTCCCCGCCCCCGGCGCCGAAGCCCGAATCAACGGAATGGTCATTGCCTCAGGAACGCAGACACCCGGATTCCATACACGCATTAACCACCAAGGCGAACACACATCGTCAAACCAAACATTCAAATTCGTTGCCGACGGTCAAAGCCACTGCTCCTTCGACGGTCTAATCAAAGTCATGGAATCAGCCCGATTCACCGAAGCATTCCAGACAAACCATAACCTCCTGGCATCACCCGACGCCCGGATGCACGCCGAACCCGCATTAGAAATATACTGCGACGACGTCAAATGCTCCCACGGAGCCACAACCGGACAACTCGACGACTCCGCCCTATTCTATATGCGCTCACGCGGAATCCCCGAAGACGAAGCCCGACGCATGCTCATGGAAGCATTCCTGGCCGATGTAATCGCCTCCGTAAACATTGAAAGCCTGCGTGACCGGCTGCGCCACCTCGTTCAACGCCGTTTCTCAGCCATCGGCTCCGGCAACGACTCCTGTGCAACCTGCAGCGCCCTAACCCAGGAAAACCAATAATTGTTAACTAATAATTACTTACCGGTAATTACTAATTACTAATTACTAACTACTAATTACTAATTAAAATAATGCTTCGCGAACAATTCCCGGCCCTTGACCGTCAGCTCTACAAACGCCCGATGGTCTACCTTGACAATGTCGCTACCTCACAAACCCCTCTATGCGTCATTGAAGCCATCAACGAAGGCTACATCCACGCTAAAGCCAACGTCCACCGCGGAGTCCACACCCTCTCCCAAGAAGCAACTGCCCGACAAGAACACGCCCGCGAACGAATCCGACAATGGATCAACGCCCGCTCCACATACGAAATAATCTTCACCAGAGGAACAACCGAAGCAATCAACCTCGTTGCCGCATCATTCGGACAACGATTCAAACCCGGCGACGAAATAATCCTTACCGTCATGGAACACCACGCAAACATCGTCCCATGGCAACTACTCCAAAACCGAACCGGAATAAAAATCAAAGTCGTCCCCATCAACCCCGACGGCTCACTCCAACTCGACGTCTACCGCAATCTATTCACTGACCGCACCCGCCTGGCAACATTCTGCCACATCTCAAACGTACTCGGCACAGTAAACCCCGTCAAAGAAATGACCGCCTACGCCCACTCCCTCGGCGTCCCCACCCTCATTGACGGCGCACAAGCAACCGCCCACCTCCGCCCCGACATGCAAGACCTCGATGCCGACTTCTACGCCTTCTCCCTCCACAAAATGTACGGCCCCTCAGGAATCGGTATCCTCTACGGCAAAGAACAACTCCTCGAATCAATGCCCCCATACCAAGGCGGAGGAGAAATGATTGCTCACGTCTCACTAACCTCCCCGACAACATTCGCCGAACTACCCTACAAATTTGAAGCCGGAACCCCCGACTTCATCGGCATCGGCGCCACAACCGCCGCCATCGACTTCCTCGAAAAAGCCGGCATCGACAAAATCCACGCCCACGAACAAAAACTCCTCTCCGAAGCAACCTCACGCCTCCTCAACGAAATCCCCAACCTCGAAATCTACGGAACAACCCCCGACAAAGCCCCCGTAATCTCATTCCTCATCCACCCACACCACCACTACGACATTGGACTACTCCTTGACAAACAAGCCATCGAAGTCCGCACCGGACACCACTGTGCCCAACCCCTCATGCACGCACTCGGCATTGACGGAACCATCCGCATAGGCTTCGCCGCCTACAACACCTCCCAAGAAATAGAATTCCTCATCCAAGCCCTAAAAAAAATCCAACAAATAATCTCCTAAATATCAACCAAATACAAAAAATCCCTAAAATTTCTCAAAAAAAACTTGCTAAAAAACTTGCACAATCCAAAAATTCGCCGTAACTTTGCAGTGCAAAAACGAAAGGTGCCATAGCTCAGTTGGTAGAGCAAAGGACTGAAAATCCTTGTGTCCCCGGTTCGATTCCTGGTGGCACCACAACCTAAAGTCGAAAGACGATGCAACACGTTGAATATCATTGATATTCAACGTGTTTTGCTTTTATAGCCCGAGGCAAATCGTTCAATATGCACCAATCCAGCGGGTGAGCAACCGAGAATCGGTGGAGATTTAGAGAAATACAAGATTGATTATCTCTTTAAACATCTATTCTACAGCGTTTTACTACACAATGCCCTATTCTTTCAAAGATTCCTCTATGAAGAGAACTTTAACAGAATCGTGAGGAGGCGGAAGCTGTCTGAAAAATTTTTTGAAAAAATTTCTTGTGGAGCTGGTGTAGAAATCGGTGGAGCAGTAATTTCCACTGAACAATCTCCACCAGACAGATGTTTAGATACTAAGTTTCAAGAAGTTATTTATCAAATAAACATTAAGATTTGCTCCACCAAGTCACCCAACCGTAAACACAAGATTTTGGCTATGAATGGTAAAACCAATTTCCGAGTGTCTTTTTTTCTCAAAAAGACAAAGCTACTGAAGAGTGGCGAAGCATCTGTGAGTATGCGTATCACAGTTGACGGACAGCGTGTGGAGAACAACATCCGCAAAAGTATCCTTCCCAATCTATGGGATCAGTCGAAGGAACGGGCGAAAGGTACGAGCAAGACAGCCGTTGACCTTAACCGTTTCATCGAGGAGGCCCGTATTAAAATCCATCAGATTATTATGGAGCTTCAGCAGAACGGAGAGGAAATCAATCCCCTCATCGTTCAGCAACGTTTCTACGGCATAGGACAGGTCCGCAAACAGGAGCGGACAATACTTCAGGTGATTCAGGAGCACAATGACGAGGCGGAGAAACTCATCGGCAAGGATTTCGTAAAGATAACCGTTAGACGGTACGAGTCAATGAAACGTTATCTCGGCGAGCTCATCAAAGAGAAGTACGATGTTCCAGACCTGCCACTCTCCGATTTCACCGGCGAGGTTATCCGGGCCTATGAGGTTTATCTCAAAACCGAAAAAGACCTCTGTCAGAACACGCTCATCCGCTATATGAAGGCATTGAAGAAGATCACCAATCGATGTCTGGCTAACGACTGGATTCAGAAGGATCCTTTTGCCGGAATCAAATTCCGTGAAGAACCTACCGACCCGGAATTTCTTACCCTTGAGGAGGTAGACAGGATTTACAACTGTGATCCGGGCAGCAAGCGATTGGAGGTTGTGAGAGATATGTTCATCATGTCGGCCTTCACCGGACTTGCTTTTACAGATGTTTCGCAGCTCACCGAAGAACACATCATCACCGACAATACCGGAAACAAGTGGATACGCAAGCCGCGTCAGAAGACAAAACAGATGAGCAACATCCCTCTCCTTGATATTCCGCTGGAGATTATCGAGAAGTATCGCGGAGATAAGAAAGCCGTCAAGAAAGGTGTGCTACTACCTATCCCATCAAATCAGGTGATGAACCGCTATCTCAAAGAGATTGCTGATATCTGTCAGATCCACAAGCATCTTACGATGCACACTGCGCGTCATACTTACGCCACTCTCTGTCTGTCACAAGGTGTCAGTCTGAAGAACGTGTCAAAGATGCTTGGACACGCCAGTGTGAAGATGACGGAGCGATATGCCCGTGTACTTGATTCCTCAATCATGCGCGACATGGACAATATACGCGACACTCTGAATCTTGGCAGGAAGAAAGAAGTTGTGAACTAAAGCTTCATTAAACGAATAAAAAAAGGAGGCAAATATTCCGAACAGGGTATTTGCCTCCTTTACTTATATCCATACCAAAGCATAAAGAGAATGGGCGGTCTGCATTGTTGGCGGTGTGAGGCCGTCAATCAGTAACGGGCTTCGCCTGATACCGATTGACCGCTTCACACCTATCTGTACCGGCGGAACACCGAACGTAGCCATAGCCTCGGAGTGGTGCGACTATGATGTCGCTTTACCACAGTCCAAGACTTGTTGGCTACGCTCCGTGTTCTTATCGTCGTTGCCAATATGGACTTTTACGACCGCCCATTCACTTCTCGCTTGTATTGCAGTCCACGGGGCGAGACAGTGATAAGCAACTTTCGTTCCTTGTCAGCTTATCACGGACTCGCCTTCCGGGACTGGGCAATTTCATTCTTTCAGTTTTTTCAGTAGCCAATATGTTGATGTCCGTTTTTATTTGCATAGAAACTAAGCCCGAGATTATCACCGACACATCAACGGTTAAACCGAACTTAATAATAAAACAGGAAGTGTAAGATACAGCCTATTAGATAACCCTATAATGAGCTTTATCGACTTCCATACTAGATTCAAGATATGGTATTCGAATTCAGCAGCTGTATTATTTAACTCAAATTCTCCATCCACTAATTTGACAATTAACAGACGGATTAATTCCATACAACACGACTAAAAATCACCCTTTAGGGTGAGTGACAATGAGAATTTATATATTAATTTTGCAATGCAGTTTTTTAGAAATCTTGTATTGGAGAGTCCAAAGAAGACCTTTCGTCTAAAACAGCAATCGTAAAGTTTAACCCAATTTTATAAATATGAAATACAAATATTTATCTATTTTAGCAATAGCGCTTCTATTCACTGCCTGTTCTAGTGATGAAGAGTATCTAGTTAATAAGATAGAAAAGACAGAGCACACAAGGAGTACAGACGCTGTTAATTTAACCTATCCTCTGAGCAGTTTCATCACTAACGTTGATCTAAGTTCTACAGATCAGGCACGACTAAATGAAATCTTGTCATTTATGCAAACAACGTTAAGAGATGGTTACAATCCTCTCTTTAAGATATTAAAGTCGTTGCCTATTGCAAAAATTTACAGAGAAGAAACTGATGGGACAGCCCCCGCTGCTTATAACCCTACAAGCAATGTGGTTATCCTTAAAACAGGGACTGATATAACCGATAATATGTTGGAAGAGGAGCTTGTTCATGCTGGACAGAATAGAATTTATACTGGAGGAATCGCACAATATGCAAAAACTTCAGGAACTCCTAATATTGAATTTGAAGCAAAACTAACACAAGATTTAATATCTTATGTGAATGGCGGAGCTTTTAGTCTAGGAGCGGGGCCAAATAACTATGATGAATACTCTGCTTGGGTCATGTCTATTTGCGATGATTCAAATGAACCCACTTTTCCATCCATGGACACAGTACTAACAGTAAAAGAAGGATCTTACGGTTATTACCAAATGGTTGAGGCTTTTAAAACAAAAGCTAGCCAATACGACTACCCTGTTTTGACAACCTTGAAGCCATTATATATTAACTACACGTATATTAATTATGGAAAATAAAAATCTAATCAAAAAAACTTTAGCCTTTATAGTTTTATTTGTCGGGATAATAGGAACAAATGCCATTTATGCCCAAACAACTTATAAGACAATCAATGGAAAAACGTATGTGTTCGACAATACAAAGAAAGTAATTTTCAATCGAGCACAAAACAACAAAACCACACAGTTTTATGCAACTGAAGGTTTTAGTGTAAACAATCCCTCAATAGTCTCAACCACATTCAAAAATATTCTTTCAGCAGAAAGGATAAAAGAGCTTAAAAAAGATAAGGTTGCCGTTATATTTGAATGTAATGGAGAAGGAAAAATAGAATCCGTAAAATTCCTATTTAACAAGACCCCTTTCTTAACTACACAAGAAGTTGAACAATTAGAGAAATCATTTTTGACGCAATCTTTCTCAATCTCATCCAATTTGGAAAAGAATCAGTGTATAAAATTCACCATACCCTGTTTCTTTTCTAGAATACAAAAATAAATTCATTTAAATAATAAGATAAAGGATAGTCAAAAACGACCTTTTATGAGAATGTTCGGCAAGCTATCTGCAAATGTAGTCATTCATGCCAACCATCATCTCATAAGTAGTTTTAAATCAGGAGAGCATTATCAGTTTTGGGACTGCTCACAAATTAAAATACTTGTAAGCATTAACAAATACTCCTTTGGAGGTTGCAGTTAGGTTGTAATTTTGTATTTCAAAGTTGCACTAACTGCAACCTCCAATTTTAATGACATAATCAGAGTTTCAAGATCTACAGAAGAGAGCCTCCGCGAGCGACAGGACCCCCGAAGCCGTTTCTTCAGGTTAAGGGTGTGGCCTATTCCACCTATAATTACTGAAGCTGGAAAATGAAGTCGGAATCGGAAGTGCTGCAAATCACCCCCATAAGTATCCGCAGCGAACCGCAGGATATGATCGGGTGCATGACGTTGTCCAGTGTCAATGTCCCGAGTGTCACGCTTGCTTTCCACAACGGAGTGAGGATCTACTTAGTACAAGGCAGCGAGAGGGTGCTGATGCAAGGCCTGAGGCAAAGCATGTGCAGCCATGTTCTGCCTTAACGACACCATGCGCTATCACCTGTGTTCTGGTCGGACAGACATACGCAAGGGCATCAGTTTGCTTATCGCAGTGGTCAAGGAGCCGGTCTCAAGACTTCGCAGGCTACGTACCGAACGCACCACCTACCATGTCGAGAAAACAGTATGGTATCATGTGAATATAGTTATCTTTTCACTAGTGTCCCATAAAAATGGGAGCTGGTTAAAAATTAAATAAATTAGGCCCATTGAGGTCTGAGAGAACATTGAAATTTTGAGATTTAGTTTTGTTGAAGAGATCGACCAAATGAGAGCTATCTGTTAAAGAAGCTCCTATTATTTGGAGGACCTCGTAGGTTGACCGTTCCAACTTCATGTCGTGCTGCACTATTGCAACAAGGCAGTAAGCACAGATTGCGCAATAGATCTGGATACGAACTGCATTCTCTGAAGTTCCCCAGAAC
>JAAVCG010000006.1 GCA_014802435.1 Bacteroides sp.
AAACAGTCAACTTATGACCCTGAAGCATATAAATTATATAGTAACAGACTAAATAAACAATTTTCGCACGCATAACATAAAAAAATTCAAAAAATATTTGGATTTTAGCATAGAATACGTGGAATGATTTCTCGTTTATCTTCAAGGAGGCATCGCCAAACGCCTAACTACAAATAAACAGTCCACTCCCACGCCTTACCGGATATCGATACCCCTTGTCGGGGAGTGGATATACGACAAGCATGAGCGTTTTCATAGACTGCTCTCTCCTTTGTAGTTTGAAAATTGGCGATTTCCTTGAAAAGGATAAAGCAAAAAACGCTTATAAAAATATGTCCGCCCCCGCCGCTTTATCCCATTACCGGGACTCCGCTGGCGATATGCATTGGCAAAGTTAATAATAATTTCCCAAACTTGCAAAGAAAAATTATTGCTTCATCAAGATTTTTTTCGCTATATTTGTAATTACAATGTTTGCGAAATGTTTGCGAACAAAATCAATAAGCAGTTAACTATGTGATGTTGTGTTGTTTGCGTTTTTTTTTATGCGGGGGTAGTTATTTTTTTGTGAGGGCGGGGGTTAGGGTGAAGTCTGTGAAGTTGAGGTGGATCTGGGGGTAGAGCATGAGGGTGCGGAGTCCGAGTACGCCTTCGCCTTCTGAGGCTGGTTCGGGGGTGGTTTTTATGTCAATTTCGGGGATTTCGGCGGTGTGGCCTCCGAGGGAGATTTTTAGGTTGGGGAGCAGGTATCGTTCATTGATTTTGATGCCGCCAATGCCTGCCTGTCTAACGTTGTCTTTGGTTCCGTTGGTGAGCACAAACGGTTTGTTGCGGTCAAAGAAGCCTTCGCCGAGGGTTCCATAGGAGGCATTTCCGGAGTCGATAAGCATCAGGAGAGGGGTATCGTGGATTTCACATTTGCAGAGTAAATTTCTTGTGTCGGCAAAGCAGATGTTGGGCTTGGCTTGAGTTCTGACGGGGTTTGAGGTGGCGCTTGCGGGGATGGTTAGATTGTTTGAGACGAAGTCAATGGTGATGTCTTTGAGTTGGAGCATCAAGTCATTGCCCAGGATGATATTGAGCGCGTCGGCATATTGGTCGGCCTCATCGTTGATGGCGGCTAATGACATTGAGGTGACGGTGAAGGGGACGTCCTTGATGGTTATGTTTCCTAATTTAAGTTCTTTGGCGATGGCTAAATATCCGTTGGTTGAGCCGATTCCCGCCACGGAGACTTTAGAGCCTTCCAGGGGAGTCAGGCCGTATTTTTCGGCCATTTCCGGGGAGATGATGCTGGAAACGCAGCCGGTGTCGAAAATCATGTCAGCCGGAGTTCCGTTGATGGCGCTTTCCTTGAGTTGCATCAGGACACCGCCCTTTTCTTTCGGCCCCATGGGGATAATCTCGAAGGGCACGGTTGCGACGTCGGCTTCATTGAATTGGATTTGATAAGTATTGTAGGGCGCAAGGGCTGAATACCAGTTGGCCATCATGGAGAGGTTAGAAACCGAGGCGGAATCCAGATATTGCTGAGTTTGACCGATGGCCTGGTTTATCATTGATGCGGCAAATTCGTTTTCGCCGACTTTATTCAGGTCCTTGCCAAACATGACGGCGAAGGTGATGAAGTTATTCAAGTCAAGATTTTCAGACTGAGTGTTGAAAAGTTCCTGAAATGCGGGGATTGATACGTCCGGGCGATTTAACTGGTGGCCAAGAAAACAGCGGGAGGATATTTCGAGAAAGGGATGGATTGAGTCTTTAGGTGCAGAATCGTAGATTGAATCAAGGGCAAACCAGTCAGAATGATTTATTGCGTTGAGAATCTTATCGTTGATTGACTGTGAATGGCAGGTCAGGGAAGTGATGCCGATAAAGGCATATAAAAGAAGATTTCGTAACATGGACGTTGGTTTGGGGTTAAGATTTGTGCAAAGATACGGATATATTTCGAGATTTCAAAGGGGGAGACTATCTCTATGCTTTGTCTATTTAGAGGGGGAGGAGTTGGGGAGTTGGCAAATTTTTTGTAACTTTGCGGCGGAAGAAAGTTAATGATGAGAGAGAGTGGTTTGAGCGATAAGATTACTGTCGGGAGGGTCGTGATGATGATTTTGGTTGTCGCGATTCATTGTAGTGTTGTCGGATTGCGGGGGTATGACGGGCCTGCGGGATTGACGGCGATGTTTGATTTTTTTGATTGTTATATAACGTCGGTTGCGGTTCCTTGGTTCTTTTTTATCTCGGCTTATCTGATGGCGTCGTTGCGTCGGGAGGGAGGTTTTGATGCTTATAAGTCGACGGTTAAGAGGCGTGTCAGGAGCATATTGTTGCCATTCGTATTATGGAATACGTTAGCTTTTTTGATACGTCAGGGAGTCAATCTCTCGCCATTGCGGAGCTTTACAGGGGGCGGACGTGAGGAATTTGATTCCATATGGGATTTCTTCCTTCGGGTTTATTTTGAGCCTGAATTGGAGCCGTTATGGTTTTTGAGGAATTTGTTTTTGTTTACGTTGTTTTATCCTGTTTTTCAGAGGGCGGTTCGGGTTAATTCGGTTGTCGCTTTAGTGATGTTCTGGCTCATTGAGGAGTATGTTTTTTCGAGCGGGTTGATTTATTATGGTTTGGGGTTCGTCGTTGCGAAATGGTGTGACCCGGAGAAAATGAGCGGGCTGTTGCCAAGGTTCGGAGCGATGTTTCCTCTTGTCGTCGGCGTGATGGTTGCGGCTTATTTTTGGGTTGATTCGGAGGTTTGTTATCAGTTGCTGATTGTTGCGGGGATGTTCAGCCTGTGGGGTGTGGCATGTTTGCTGCTGCCGTTCACCGGGGGGCTTGGAAAGCCGGATAATATCTTTTTTATCTATGCGGCACATGGGATAATTTCGCCTTATGTGCTGAAAGTTTCAGTGCTTATGTTTGACGTTTCAGGCTTGTGGTGGGCTGTGTTGTATGTGGTCAGCATTGTGGTTGTGATTGGGGTGTGTTATGGCGGTGCGGTTGTGGTGAGGACTCTTATGCCCGGGGTGTTTGGCGCGCTGACGGGGTCACGCCGGAGGGCTCTTTCGGCGCTCTGATTCAGGCGCTCCGAAGGTGCTTCTGAGGGGGAGGGGAAGAAAAAAATGAAAATTTTTTGGGGAAAGATTTGGAAAATTCAAAAAGTTGGCGTAACTTTGCAGCGCAATTAAGCGATTGCCAACCTGCTTCAGTAGCTCAGTCGGTTAGAGCATCTGACTGTTAATCAGAGGGTCCGGGGTTCAAGTCCCTGCTGGAGCGCCAAACAAATAATAACCTATCCACCTGCTTCAGTAGCTCAGTCGGTTAGAGCATCTGACTGTTAATCAGAGGGTCCGGGGTTCAAGTCCCTGCTGGAGCGCTTTCATAATTGTAAAATTTTAGGGTTAATAAGTTAAAGACGAGGTTATTTCAATCTCGTCTTTTTTTGTGACCCGAAACCATGTGAGGCACACCCGCGCGGAAAGAATGAAGAAAGTCTCTGTCATAGTCGCCGTTTATGGCGTAGAATATTGGATTGAGGAGAGCCTGAGCTCGCTTCTCAATCAGTCGTTGGCGCCTGAGCAGATGGAGATTATCCTGGTTAATGATGCGTCGCCGGATGATTCGATGATACTTGCCAGGCGATTGGTAGAGACTCGCTTCCGGGAGCGATTGCCTTATGTGAAGTTTATAGACCATCCGTTTAACATGGGGGTCAGTCATACGCGGCGCGATGGAATCCTTGCGGCTACGGGGGATTATATCATTCATTTTGACCCGGATGATCTTCTTCATCCCCGGGCTTATGAAATCATGCTTGCGGAGGCGGAGCGCACGGATGCTGACGTTACATTATGTGATTTTCTATTTGATAACGGCAAGCGGAAGACTCACCTGGCGCAGCGTCCGAATGAAATGACGGCCCGCTGCCTGATGGAGCAGATTTGCGGGGCCCAGTTGCCGTCGCGGCATGGGTCAATGTGCAATAAGTTGATTCGTTCGAGCCTTTATGAGCAGGTTAAGCTTCCGGACCGGATAAATTTCTGTGAGGATGCCATGACGGTTTGCTCGATGCTCTGTTTGCCGGGGATTAAGATAGCGTCGACGGATTTGCCTCTATATACTTATCGTTATCGGCCGGGGTCAATGGTCGGGACGACTAATTATGAGGGTGATATCCGCCTCTATAAGGAGCTCGGGCGACGGGCGGGCGAGGTGAAGGAGGTCTGGCAGCGGGATGCTTTCAGCGCGTTCATTTCGTCGCTGCTTTATCATCGGAGTTACCTGGAATTTCAGGGTACAGCGGAGGAGTTTGCCCGCCGATTCGGACGATTTGAAATTTATGTTGATTTTGCAGTAAATGTGCCTCCGCGGCAGAAAAAGCTGGTTCGCCGGGCCCTTGAGGGAAAGCATTTGCAGTCACGATTCCGGCGTCGATTAGCGTTTGCAATCAACCGGCGTTTGCATCGCGGGGCTTAAGTTGCGGGCGATATTTGTGAAATTCACAAAAAATGCTTAAATTTGCGGCTTAATTCAAGCGATTAAACTATGGCAGAAATAAAATGTATCGGCATTTTGACGTCGGGGGGCGATGCTCCCGGCATGAATGCTGCAATCCGCGCGGTTACGCGTTCGGCAATATTCAACGGATTTAAGGTCAAGGGCATTTATCGCGGTTATCGCGGACTGCTGACCGACGAAATAGAAGACTTCAAGACTCAGAACGTCAGCAATATAATCCAGATGGGCGGCACAATATTGAAGACGGCCCGCTGTAAGGAATTCGAGACCCCCGAGGGCCGACAATTGGCCTACGACACTCTGCGTCGGCATGGGATTGACGCCCTGGTGGTGATTGGCGGCGACGGCTCTCTGACGGGCGCACGCATCTTTGCCAATGAGTTTAACTACCCGATTATCGGCCTTCCCGGCACTATTGATAATGACCTCTACGGCACGGATAAGACCATCGGTTATGACACGGCGCTGAACACCATTATGGAGTGTGTCGATAAGATACGCGACACGGCGACGAGCCATGAGCGCCTCTTTTTCATTGAAGTTATGGGCCGCGACGCGGGCTTCCTTGCGCTCAATGGGGCGATAGCCACGGGGGCGGAGGCTGCGATTATTCCGGAAATCTCAACGGAGGTTGACCAGCTTGCGGAGCTGATTCAGAACGGCTTCCGCAAGAGCAAGAACTCATCAATCGTACTGGTTGCGGAGAGCCCGATTACCGGTGGCGCGATGGCACTTGCCGAGCGAGTGAAAAATGAATATCCGGCCTATGACGTGAGGGTTTCCATTCTTGGTCACCTGCAGCGCGGCGGCTCGCCGACGGCTACTGACCGCATCCTGGCCTCGCGCATGGGGGCTGCGGCCATTGATGCCCTGATGGAGGACCAGCGCAACGTCATGATTGGAATCCAGAATGATCAGATTGTCTATATTCCGTTCAGCAAGGCTATTAAAAATGACAAGCCGATTGACCGCAGTCTGCTTGAAACCCTCCGCAGACTGAGCATTTAAAATCCCCCCTTGCCTTAATTGGAAACAGCAGAGATAATAGCACTGGTCATTGCGGCATTGCTGCTCTTGGTGTCGGGATTTGTTTCCGGCTCTGAGATTGCTTATTTTTCCTTGACTCCGCAGGACCTTGACGAGGCCGACGAGGAGGGTAATCACCCGGACTCGACGGCGGCCGTTCGCGCTCTCTTGCGCAAGCCGGAGCGCCTGCTCGCCACTATTCTGATAGCCAATAATCTGGTCAATATCTCAATCGTCGTCCTGACCAACTATGGTCTCGGCCCGGTCTTTTCCGGGATGAGTGCCCTCTGGAGTTTTGTGTTGCAGACGGTTATTTTGACCTTCCTGATTTTGCTTTTTGGTGAAATCCTGCCGAAGCTGTATGCTCAGACGCGGCCATTGAAGTGGGCCATGTGGTCTCAGCCGGTGCTGAAAGTGATGGTGACGGTGCTCAAACCGTTTGCCGCACTGTTAGTTAAGAGTTCTACGGTCGTTCACCGCGTTGTTCATAAAAAGCCTCAAAACATCTCGGCCGATGAGTTGAGTCAGGCCCTTGAGCTGACCGATGTGGAGGCGCGTGATGACTCACGGATGCTTCAGGAGATTCTCCGTTTTGGCGACACTACGGCCTCAGAAGTGATGACTCCGCGAGTTGACATGACCTTCCTGAGCATTGACTATACCTTTGATGAAGTGATGATTACGGTGCTGGAAAGCGGCTATGCGCGCATTCCGGTATTTGAGGGCACTCAGGATAATATCCGGGGGGTACTCTATTCCCGCGATTTGCTTCCTTACGTTGAGCAGCGCCCCGAGGGCTTTGCGTGGCAGTCACTTCTTCGCCCGGCCTATTTTGTTCCGGAATCGAGAATGATTGATGACTTGCTTGAGGACTTCCGTCGGCGCAAGGTGCATATGGCCATCGTCGTTGATGAATTCGGAGGCACTCAGGGTGTAGTCACTCTGGAAGATGTCCTGGAGGAAATCGTCGGCGATATCGACGATGAATATGACGAAGAAGAGAAGACATATCAGCGCCTGCCTGACAATACTTTCATCTTTGAAGGTAAAACCTTGCTCAATGACTTTTTCCGCATCACCGAGCAGGAAGAAGAAGCCGAGGAACTCTATGGACCTGTCACGGAGGATTGTGAGACTCTGGCGGGGATGCTTCTTGCCATCAAGGGCGACTTTCCGCGCGATAAGGAGAGCCTGGTCTACGGCCGCTGTCGCTTCCTGGTTCTTGACATCAGTCAGCACCGCATTGTCAGCGTCCGAGTGAAGGTTATGCCGGAGGTTCAGCAATGAGACTCTTAGGGCGGCTTCTCGTTATTATTCTTCTGCTTCAGGGGTGCTCTGAAAAGCGTCCTCAGGCCGTACCTCGCCCTCAGGCGTGGCCCCGTTTAGCCGAGATGCCCGCAACTTATCAGGCCGCCGAGGGGCTGATGATAAATGGTTCCGCCCGGATTGACAAGGGGGAATCAGAGGGATGGTTTGATATTGTCTATCCCGCATATAACGTCAGGATTAACTGCACTTTGACCTCCGTCAGCACTCCCGGAGAGCTGCAGAATGTCATCGATAACCGGCTTGAGCGGCTTGAACGCAATGCCGGCGGGGCGGCAGGGCAACTGATAGAGCTGACCTCTGACGGCGGCTGGGGCTGCCTGCTGATGTCGACTCCGGAGGCAGTGGCCACTCCCGTTCAGTTTCTGGCCACGGATTCCGTTTCGCGCCTTTTTTCGGGCACCGCCGTTTTCTCCGGGCGAGAAATGAAGGTTGACTCCATCGCTCCGGCGGTTGCCGTCATTGAACGCGATTTGATTTATATGCTCCGTAATATCAAGGATTTATGAGTCAAGTATTCATCTCTGCCGGAGGGCGTCAGGCCGTCAGCGAGCTTATTCGCAGCCGTTTTGACGCAGATGTCAGGCTGATTCACGATGCTGACGGCGCGCCGCGTCTTGTCGGCGCCGATGAGGAGATTTCAATTTCTCATAGCCGCCACTATGCGGCGCTGATGGTCAGCACCGAAGGGCGCTGTGGAGTAGATATTGAAGAGCCTCGCATTGAGCAACTTACCCGGGTGCGCGCCAAGTTTCTGACCCCTGAAGAATTAGCGGCGCCGATAGATTTGCTCATGGCATGGACGGCCAAGGAAGCGGTTTTTAAAGCCGCCGGGACTCCGGGACTCGGCCTCAGCATGATTGATACGCTCTCTCAACCGGGGTTTGCTCTGATTCCTGACGGGCGTCGCTTCCGCCTCTCGTCGACAGTCACTCCGGATTATACCTTAACTTCTGCATTACCTGATGATTAAATCGCTGATAAAACTGCTTTTGTCGCCTCGCCGGGCCTCAATTAAGCCCTCAGAGCGCTTGAAGCCGCTCATTATTTTGGGCAATGGCCCCGGACTGAGGGCCACTCTTGATGAATCATCTCGGCAATTGGCTGAAAATCCGCTTCTTGCGGTGAATTTTTTTGCCAATACTCCGGAATTTCGTCGCCTGAAGCCGGAATACTATGTGCTGGCCGACGGACACTTCTTCACTAACACGGCCGACCCCAATGTCAGCCGGCTCTTAGGGAATTTTGCGTCCGTCGACTGGCCGATGACCTTGTTCGTTCCTTTTGGAGCTAAACCGCTGATTAACAATCCGCAAGTCAGGATTGAGCATTTCCCGCTCAAGGCGATGGAAGGCCCAAGATGGTTTCGCGAGCTGATGTTTTCGCTGCGACTTGGAATGCCTCGTCCCCGCAATGTTATGATTCCCTCAATCATGATAGGTCTCTGGCTCGGATTCAAGGAAATCTACCTCTGTGGGGCGGACCATACGTGGATCAAGACCCTGAGCGTCAACGAGCGCAATGAAGTTGTTTCCATTCAGCCGCATTTCTATGAGGAAGATGCCCGCGAGCTGGAACGCCAGCGCATTGATTATCTGAAGATTCCGCTCCATCAGGTTCTTGACAGCCAGGCCGTTGCCTTCCGCGCCTATCATGTTATTCAAGATTATGCGGCTCCCCGCGGACTCCGGATTTATAATGCCACTGACGGGAGCTATATTGATGCTTTCCCCCGCAAGAGATTATGAATGAAATTGAACAGGAAATTGCGGCGCTGACCGCAAAGCTTCAGGCAGAGCCTGATGATGCGCGTGCGCTCTATCGGCGCGGCTCACTTTACTGGAAATTAGGCCGACGCGCCGAAGCCATTACAGACTTCAACGCGTCGGCAGAAATTGAACCGGACGGGCCGGGCGCCGCGGCTGCGGCACATGCCCTGTCCATCTTAGACTTCTTTAATCCACAGAACCCTTGACGGCGATTCTACGGCCGTTGATAATGTAGATTCCACTCTTTGTTATGCGGCTTATGCGGCGTCCCTGGAGGTCAAAGATTGCTGCCGAATCTTCGGCGGCATTTATTTTATCCAGGCCGACGATAGGGTCATAATCCTTAATGGCGAGGAGGGTTTCATAATGGTTTGTAACGGCGGAGATGGCGTTTTTAACGTCGTCAGTGTTTGCGGCGGAATTATAGAGGGTGATTTCCGAGTTATGACATTGACGCAGGGCAGCGGTTACATCCTCCGCATTAGAAGCCGGGAAGACTTCAACGTAAGGGTCACATGATATGCGGTGGCTTGCCAGAGTGAACTCGCTGACCGCAAACGGCGCATGGGCGCAAACGGCGCGTGCTTTCAGCTCTTGGGCCGATTGGACGCTGCGGTTGACTGAGAAGCGCACAAAGGCCGTCGAGGCGGGGACTTCAAATGTTTCAGATTCGAACTCCAGGTTTTGGAGCGCGGGGAGTGCGCTCTGATTGAGTTCGTGGGCAGTGACCCAGTCATCGCCGTCGGCTGAATGCTCAATCACGGCCTCGGCGGGCGCGAAGGTCTCGGCCTCATCATTGCGGGTGCGATACTTGAGAATCAGGTGTTCGGCGTCGGCCGTCGGCTCGGGGAGTTGAATCCTGATTTGATGGTCCTGTCCGTCGGTTGAGTCTTCATCGGCATTGCTCATGAAGTATGTGTCGGGGTCATTGTCAAAGAGCACGGCCCAAGAATTATCGGCAGGGGCGGCGTTTGAGGAGTAGTTAGACTCTTCAAGCTCAATGGGGACAATTGTTTCAACGTTTTCAGCGAGTTCATTGGCCAGTTCGCGAGTTTGGGCAATAATCTCGACGAGTGATTGACGGGCCGTTTCCAGCTCCGGATTGTCAATTCGCTTGATTGACCAGAGAGAGCCATCGTTAGCTTCCCAGCGCACAATCTTATAGGTTCCGGAGGCATGGATGCAGTTAACTCCGCCGCTGATTTCGCCGGTCAGGGAGATGAATCCCGGTTCGTGAACCTTGGCGACGAATTTCATCGGGGTCTCAGAGAGTTGAAGCGGCGTTTCGGTCGTTGCGGGAATGGAGATGTACTTGTTTTGGGAGATGCTGCGGAGATAGAATCCTGAATTATCATCCGAGGGGACGAAGGCCCATTGCTGGGCGGGTTCATCCACATTGATGAGTGATTTCACGGCGGGGACAACGGTTTGACCGTCGCCTGAGGCCTGGATGCCGTAGATTCCGGCAGACCGAGCCTTATTGTCGATGAAGACGTAAGTGGCACCGCTCATGATTTGAATCGTGTTTTCCTCGGTCAAAGCGATGTTTGAGGCTTTTACCAGCTCGGAATTGAGGGCAGCGAGGAGATTGTCGATGTTCTCTTCCGTCACTTCCCCGTCACTGAGCATTTTGCGGGTAATATCGGCGCGGGCCTTGAGCGAGGCTACGACTGAGGGCTTCAGGCGGCCGACGATGGTTTCCGTATAGTCGGCCTTGGCGTCGATGGCCTCGGCGCGTCCGATGGCCTCGGTCAGCGACTCCATTTTGGATTCAAATGAGGAGCTTTTCAGTGCGTCAATGACGGGAACGGAGGCATTATCAGAGGTGATTACGCTCAGAGTAGCCTCTCCGGCAATGAGCTTTTGTCCGGCCTCGGCCGATACGTCAAACGTATGGTCATTAGAGAATCCGAGCAGGCGCCCGTCGCTATCGTAGATGATGAATCCAACGCCACCGGTAGCGCCGCTGACGCTGACGGTTGAGCCATTGATGACGAAGGAGTATTCGCCGTCAATATTGTCAGAGCCGCTGATGAAGTCGTTTAGGCCGCCCATCTCGCCACACTTGTTTTTGTCAAATTCAGGGTGAGAGGGCTTTTCGCTGCCTACTCGGTCGTCAATGAAGATGATGGCGGAGTTCTTTTTCCAGCCGTTTTCTTCGGCCAAGAGGGCTATTTCCTCGCGCCATTGCTCGATTTCCTCGGCGGAGAGATAAGTGTAATATTGGCCATAGTCGCTGATGGAGAATCCATCTTGCGGGACGAGGAAGCCCCAGGAGTCGAAGAAGTCAGTGAGGTCTTCACCGGCGGCAATGCAGGCCATCTTGGCAAAGTGGAGGAGGTCATCCTTGGCGTTGACATGGTTAGCGTTGCCTCTGACGAGGGGATTTTGGCGCAGGAGCTCATAGAGGCGGGGATAGAAACGCTTGTTGTGTCCGGCGGCATGATAGTAGAGCCAGAGCTGGAACCACATGCGGGTTGTTCCCCAGGTGTCTTGCTGATGAAAATTATAACCTTTATTGAAGTTTTCGCGCTGAACCGAGGGATAATCGGCGCGGGAAGTGGAGCTTCCGCGATAAAAGAGGGCTACGTTTGAGAAGACATTGTTGCTCTCCTCGGTGCAGCCGACGATGTTCATCGGCCCCTGGTTCATGTGTCCGAACTCGTGGGCGGGACCCCAGAGGTCGTCAGGGCCGAGCGCGGGGAAGTTCATGACCACTTTCTCCATTGTGTTGACATGATAATTGGTTCGATACCATGTCGCTGACATATAGCCCTCCGGCTGAGTAATACCCATCAGGCGGTTGTTGAAGTATTTGAAGTAGTCATTCGGGGCGATATCGTCGCCGGCATTGGTGTCATACCAGTCTCTTCCGGCGGCTTTTTCGGCGCTGATCACGTCATCGCTCATGAGGCCCATGATAAGGAGCTCGGCCTCAAACATATCGTCCCAGGCCTTGAGCGTGGCCACCAGGTCAAAGTTTCCGGCCTCATACTGTTCAGGGGTGAGGAGGTTTTTCAGGCCGGGCCAAGTTTCGCCTCCGGCGGTGACATCATTGAAGTCAAAATAGAGAATGCAGTGTTTGGAGATGAGGGGGAAGCGGTTAAAGCGGGCGCGGTCGCGATAGTAGAACCAGTCTTCATTAGTGTCGGCAGAGTAGAGGGCATCGCCTGCGGAGTTGAAGAAGCCGTTAAGAGAGCCGCCTTCAATGTGGATTTTGATGTCGTCAAAATCGGTCAGGGGGCGGAGGCGCTGACGTCCGTCGTTAGTGGTCACGACATAGTAGATGGCCATAAGTGCGTCATCGTCAAGGCAGTTGATAACGTTAAGGCCCTGATGGAGCGGAGTTGCACCATTGAGTTTATTGAGGGCCTCGACTGATTCATCATAGATTCTGGGGGCGATATAGAGTGCGGCGCCGGAGGCAGCGTCTTGGTCAACCATAATGTAGAGGGTCGTTCCGTCGTTGGCGATGATTCCGGTCAGGTTGTTGAGGTTAGTGTAAGGATGGATGCAGGTCAGTGTGCGGGCAGCGTCGCAGTCAGAGTAAGGTTCATAGATCTGCACACGGAATTTCTTGGCGTGGGAGGAGTCCCAGTCCTCTTCGCTCCAATCGTCGGTCTTGACCTTGCAGACCATTTGGCGGAGCACTTCGGGGAGGGCTGAGTAGGCGCCGGAGGCTTGAATTTCATCAAGGGTCATAGCTTCAAACTCCGGGGCTAACACGGTGCATGCGGAGTCAGAGAAGATTTGGGCGAGGAGGGATTCAATCTCAGAGGAGTCAGAGTCCATGTTCCATCGTTGGCGCTGGGCTTCAATGTCGGCCTCGGTGATATGGTCCATCAGGTTGATGTCCCAGAAAGTGGCCTGAGCGCCGGTTCCCCAGCAGACAATATCGTCGCCGCCGGACTGATGGGCATACCTGTAAGATTGCTTGAGGTTGAAGTCTTCGAGGGCTTCAAAAATGTAGCCGTTAGGGGTTTCCTCAATGTGCATTATCGCCGTTGCGGGGTCCGGTTCGGCAGTGAATGAGATGGGCCAGGGGTCATAATAGTCTCTGAAGGAATTGAGCACGCCGCCTGACTTGTAGTTGCGGAAAATGATGCCGTTTTCGGACTCTTCGGCAATCCAGAGCTGCCCTTTGTCGGCAGTATTGGCGGTTGCTCTTGCGGCCTGGTTACCGCTGACGCGGATTCCGGTTTGATATTGTTTGTTGACGAAATGATAGACGCGGTTAGGGGTGATTTCGCCCTTGGGTGTGCTCCAGTTTGCGCGGTAGCCGTTGATTTCTTCTTCGGGGAGGTCAATCAGCTCGATTGCCCAGCGGGATGGGGAGTCAGAAGAGTTCCAGCAGACCAGTTCGGCGGAGGTTGCGTTGGCGCCGCCATTGGAGTGGGCAAATCCGGCGGTGGCATAATGGGTGCCGGGGATGTAGCCTACGGGTTGAATGGCCGTATCGTCGAGCGAGTCATCGGTGAGGATGAAGGCCATCGTGGCATCGTCAGGTTCGGCGGTGAATGTTACGGTCCATGCGGCGCTCGTCTTGATTGGCGAGGTCATGTAAGTTCCGTTAGTGAGGCTGCGGAGATGGAATCCCGTTCCTCCGGCGGCCTGTTCGGCCACCCATAGCTGGCGGTTATCGCTCTCGTCAAGCGGCCCGGCGGTGATAGTCCCGGCGAGAGTCGGGGCGGTGATTACGTGTGGGTTTTGGTGCTTGTTAGTGAAGCGATAGACGGCCCCGTCGGTGAGGTCAGCGGCGGCGAAAGCCGCTGGCGCGCCGCACAGCGCCACTAAAGAGCAGATGATTGACTTTAAATTCATTATGGGGGTTATTTGATTGTTTTATTATGGTTTATGATGTAGATGCCTTTAGAGGGGGCGGTTGATTTTACGCGGCGTCCCTGAAGGTCATAGATGGTGTTGTCGTTATGGTCCGGTCGGATTTCATCGATATTGACGATTTCGCTTTCCTTTTTGATTTGCAGCAGGGTGTCATAGTGAGGCTGGAGGGCCTGGACGGCTGCGTCAAAGTCAATGGGAGAAGTTGCGGGGGCGTTGAGTGTCACTTCTGCATCACGACACTGGCGGAGAGCGGCTTCAACGTCGGCGGCACATGAGGCGGGGAAATAATCCGTCAGCGGATTAGCCACGGCTTCATAACGGGCGAGGCCAAACTCGCTGACAACGAAGTAGGCATGGCCGTTGGCAGTGGCGTTAGTGTCGTCAGAAGCGGAGCGGCGGTTTTTGTTGACAGTGAATCGCACAAAGGCCGTCGCGGCGGGGACGGTGAATGTTTCCGATTCATAGAGCGCGTTACCGTCGGCGGGGAGGAATCGATGGTCCGGAGTCAGGGCCGTAGTCCAGTCATCGCCGTCGGCAGAGTATTCAATGACGGCCTCGGCGGGGGCGTAAGTGTTCTGACTCTGATTTCGGGTGCGATAGGTGAGAATCAGGTGAGTTTCCGGCTCAGAAGTAGGCCGGGGGAGCTCGATGCGGATATGGTGGTCGTCGCCGTCGGTAGAGTTGGAGTCATAAGTTGAGTGGAAGAAGGTTGCCGGGTCATTGTCAAAGAGGACGCTCCAGTCAGTGAGCCGGTCGCCGGAGTTTGAGCCGGTATAGACGGCATTTGAGGAGTAATTTCCGGCGCTGAGGGGCATGGGGGTGACGGTTTCAGATGTTTCGGCAATTTCGTTTGCCAGGGCGCGTGTAGCGGCGATTAATTCGCTGAGGGATTCGCGGTTAAGGCTCATTGCATAGAGCAGGTCATTATAATAAGCCTGGAGCCGGGCGGCAGCCTGTTCGAGTTGTTGGGCTGAAGCCTCATCGGAGGTCAGGGTGAGTTTAGCGTCGGCAATCTGGTCAAAGAGCGCGAGCATATGGTCAGCAGTCACATAAGAATAGACCTCGTCAGGCACGGCTTCAATCTCCTGATGGGCGGTTTGGACCCGGAGCTCGGAGATGGCGAAGTAAGGATGTCCGGCGGCGGGGGTGTTAGGCTCGGCTTTGTTGACCATCATTCGGACATAGCGGGTAGACTCTGGGAGGATGCATGCCGGGAGGGTTACGTCAGTGGCGAAGTCAGTGGAGAGTCCGGAAGTGACGGAGGCCAGGTCGGTCCAATTTTCACCATTGTCGGAGGCGGAGAGGAGGATTTCCACGGGAGCATTGGCCAGAGAGGTGCCCTTGACGGCGCGGGTGCGGTAAGTCAGCAGGAGCCGGTCAATCTCGGCCTTGGCGGGGAGCTCGATGCGGATGTAGTGGTTGAGTCCGTCGGTGGTTCCTTCGTCGGAGTAGTCAGAATGGAAGAGCGTAGAGGTGTCATTGTCAAAGAGATAGCTCCAGGTTTGGTCGGTGAATCCGTCGCCATACTGAGTAATGCGGCAGGGGGCGTTAGTGAAGAGATTTTCGGGACCGATTTCAATGGGGCTGACGTCAGTGAATGAAAGGTTGATTTGGCCGGCCTGACCGAGCAGCAGTTCGGCGCGGTTAATGAGGTCGCTGAGGGCAAATTCATTGGCTTTTTTGTCGTCATCGTCAATGAGTTGGATAGTCCATTGCGAGGCCTCGGCGCCGGATGTCCAGCGGACAATGCGTCCGTTATTGTCAGCATGGATTGCGCAGTGGCCATCAGAGATGTCGGCGTTGAGGGCGATGAATCCGGGAGCCTGGATGCTTGCGGTGAATTTCTGAGGCTCGTCTGAAAGGGGGAGGGCTGTGCCGTCGGCGGAGGGGATTCTCAGGTATTTATGGTTAGATACGTTCTGGATGTAGAATCCTTGGCCATCGTCAGAGCGGGTGAAACACCATTGCTGTTCAGGGTTTTCGGGGTCAATGTTAGCGGCTGTGACGGGGATTGCCGTGGCTCCATTTGAGGCGGGTTTGATTCCCAGGTTGCCTTTGAGCCTGTTGGCGGTGAAGACGTAGATAGAGCCGGGCTTGATTGTGACGGTGTTATCCTCGGTCAGGGGGATTGATTCCGTGGCGATTATTCCGGAGTTGAGTTGGGCGATGAGTTGCGAGATATTCTCTTCGGTCACCTGTGAATTTTCAGCTAAGGCTGAGATTGAGTCCACGGAGGCCTTGAATCCGCTGACGAGCTCGGGGAGGAGGAATCCGACGTTGCGGCGGGATTCATCGGCGCGGGCAATGGCTTCGCGAGCGCGGTCCATGATTTCATTGAAGGCCTCAAGGCGCGTTTCCATAGAGCCGACGCGGGTTACGTCGGCCACGGGAACGGCTTCATTATCAGTGGTGATTACGCTGAATGAAGCTTGTCCGGAGGCTAATTTTTGAGCCGTTTCGGTTGATACTTCAAAGGGGGAGTCATTAGAGAATCCGAGGAGATGGCCGTTTTCGTCATAAATCAGGAATCCGGCGCCTCCGGTGGCTCCGCTGACTGTTACGGTTGTTCCGCTCAGGGCGAACTGATACTCGCCGGAGATTGCGTCAGAGCCATCAATGAAGTCTTGAAGGCCGCCCATGGTTCCGGCGTTAGCGGGGAGGCAGAAGTCAGCGTATCCGGGCTTTGAGGAGCCTACTCGGTCATCGATAAAGATGATAGCGGAGTTCTTTTTCCAGCCGTTTTCAGCGGCCATGGCTGCTATTTCGTCGCGCCATTCCTGAATTTCTTCTTCAGAGAGATAGGAGGTATAAGAGGTGTAGTCACCGATGTAATATCCATCCTGGGGCACGAGGAATCCCCAGGAGTCAAAGAAGTCAGTGAGGTCTTCTTCGGCGGCGATGCAGGCCATCCTGGCAAAGTGGAGGAGGTCATCCTTTGCGTTGAGATGCTCGGTGCTGTTTTTTCGCAGGGGATTATCGCGGAGCAGCTCGTAGAGGCGCGGGTAGAAGTGCTTGTTATGTCCGGCGGCATGATAGTAGAGCCAGAGCTGGAACCACATTCGGGTGGTGCCCCAAGTGCCGTGCTGATGGAAGTTATAGCCTTGGTTGAAGTTGTTGCGATGCACTGAGGGGAGCTCGGCGCGTGAGGTGTTATGTCCGCGATAAAAGAGGGCCACGTTGGAGAAGACGTTGTTACTTTCCTCGGAGGTTCCGGCAATCTTCATCGGTCCCTGATTGAGATGTCCGAACTCATGGGCGGGTCCCCAGAGGTCCATCGTCGGGAATTCCATGACCACGGAGCGCAGCGTGTTGACATGATAAGTGGTCCGATACCAGGTTGCTGACATGAATCCGGAGGTGATGGAGATGCCCATCAGGCGGTTGTTGAAGTATTCGCTATAGTCATCCGGGGCGATGGGGTCATCGGCATTGGGGTCATACCAGTCTCTTCCGGCGGCTTTTTCGGCGCGGATTACGTCATCGCTGAGCAGACCCATAACGAGCATCTCGGCCATGAACATTTGGTCCCAGGCGTCCATAGTAGCGTTCAGGTCAAAGTTTCCGCGCTGATATTCATCGCGGGTCATGAGGTTTTTCAGGCCGGGCCATGAAGAGCTTCCGTCGCTGACGTTGAGGAAGTCAAAATAGAGCATACAGTATTTTGAAATCAGGGGGAAGCGCTGATAGCGGGCACGGTCGCGATAGTAGAACCAGTCTTCGTTATCGTCAGGGGTATAGAGGGTGTCGCCGGCGGAGTTGAAGTGGCCGTTGAGGGAGCCGCCTTCAATGTGGATTTTGATGTCGTCATAGTCAGAGAGTCGGCGCAGGCGTTGGCGTCCGGAGTTAGTCTGGACGTTATAATAGACAGTTACGAGGGCGCAATCGCGGGTGCAGGGAATGATGTTGAGTCCTTCGTGGAGCTCATAGCCGTCGCTGACAACGTTGTGCATGTCGACATTGTCAGTGTAAGTTCTCGTTGTCAGGCGGAGGGTTGAGCCGGCATTGGCGCCTTTTTCCACCATAACGTAGAGCACTGTGCCATTGTCAGAGAGGATGCCCGTCGGGTTATTGAAGTTAGTGTAGGCCTGGATGCAGGTCATTCCGGTAGTAGCGTCGCAGTTAGAGTAGGGCTCATAGAGCTGCACGCGGAATTTGCGGGCGTGTTCGCTGTCCCATTGGATGTTAGCGTTTGTTGGGTCAGTTTCGCTCCAGTCGTCGCTATGGACTTTGAGTACCATCTCCTGAAGCTGTTCCGGGAGGGCTGAGAACTCATCAGTCTGCTGAATGGCTTCAAAGGACATGGCGGCATATTCGGGGCGGAGTTCCGTACAGGTTTTGTCGATAAACAGTTGGTCCAGCAGGGCTTGGATTCCCTCGCGAATGGTGAAGTCCCATCCGGCGCGCTTGGCTTCAATGTCGGCCTCGGTGATATTGTCCATCAGGGCGAGTTGCCATTGAGAGGGACGCTCGGAGCTGTTCCAGCAAACGAGGTTGCTGCCGCCGTCTTCGTGGGCGAATCCGTAGTTCTTGCGGTCGTCGGTGAACTGGGTGACGCTCTTGGGCTCAAAGACGAATCCCTGAGGGGTGAGGGTAAAGTGCATCACGGTTTTGTCCGGGTCAGGAGTGGAACTGTTGGTCAGGGTCCATTGCTGACTGGTGGCCATGGAGCTTGTCAGTGCGCCGCCGGTTTTGTAATTGCGGAGAATGTAGCCGCCGTCGGCTTCCTCGATTACCCAGAGGCGGCTTTCGTCTGAGGCATCGGCGCTGAGGCAGACGGCGCGGTCTGAGCCGTTAGTGGCGATGGCCTTGCCATAGTTGGCGTTGATTATCTGATAGACGCGATTGGGGATGATTTCCGAGAGGGGTGATTGCCAGGAGGCGCGTGCGGCGGCAATGGCGGCGTCGTCATAGCTATCGATGAGGTTTACGGCCCATTTTGACTGATTGTTGTTTTTGTCCCATGAGTAGAGGCGGTTGTAGGCGTCTTCATGGGCATAGTTTTGTGATGTCGGGTCAGCGCTTTGGGGGATTATTGTGAAGAGGTCGCCAAAGTCTGATTGGGGCTCGATATTGAGCAGCGATGACTCGGGGATACGATATTCAGCGGCGGTCCAGTAGGCCAGAGTGCGGAGCGGCGCGCTGAGATAGGCGCCGGAAATGAAGTTGCGCAGGTAAAAACCTGAGCCGGAGGGGTTTGTCTCGGGAATCCAGAGCTGAGATTGGTCGGCGGGGTCGGGAGTTACACAGTTGACGTTTCCGCGGCCTTCGGCGGCCTGAAACGCGTGTCCGCGAGTGCCGTTGATTATCTGGTAGACTTTATTAGGCAGAAATTCAATCGGATACCAGTTTTTCTTATAGTTGGCAATCTCGGCCGGGGAGAGAGAAATCTCTTCAATGGACCATCTGGAGGCATCGGCATCCGGGCCCCAGCAAACAAGGTTGACTCCGGATGAGCCGTTGGCATGGGCATATCCTCCTTGTGAGCCATGAGTTGCGGAGTTGAATCCGGCGGTCTGGATGGGGGTGTTTTCGGCTTCCAAGGGGAAGAGGAAGGCCATTGAGGCTTCGTCAGGCGCGGAGGTGAAAGTAGTTGTCCAACGCTGACTGCGGCTGAGCGGCGAGGTCATGTAAGTGCCTCGGGAGAGGTCACGCAGGCGGAATCCGTCGTTGGCTCGTTCGGCAATCCATAGCTGATGCGAGTCTGATTCATTGAGGGTGGTTGCCGTGATTCCTCCCGGAGCCGCCGGAGCCGTGATTACCAGTGAGTTGGCATTGTTAGTGAAGCGATAGATTGCCCCGTCGGTCAAGTTGACGGTAGCAGAGGCTGTTATGAAGCAAAGAGAGATTAGTGACGAACTGATTATCTGCCTTAGTCTCATGATATTGATGGTGAAAAAATGTGATTCTACGTGCAAATATAATCAAATTTCGTGAAATATGCAAATCCCGCCACGGGATTGGGCCGTGGCGGGATTTTTCCCCTGAATGGTTATGAGGGTAGGTGGATTAGTCGATTTCTTCGTCAGCTTCGTAGCCGCCCATTTCGCGGATTGCGTTTTTGAGCATGGTGTACTGCTGGAAGAGGTGGTTGACGGGGACTTCACCCTTGGTGTAGTCATGCATGGGGCTCTTGAGGAAGAAGCTCAGGAAGCGCTGGGTTCCGTGGCGACCGGCGCGTGCGGCGAGGTCGCTCAGGAGCACGAGGTCAAGGCAGAGGGGCGCGGCGAGGATAGAGTCACGGCAGAGGAAGTTGATTTTGATCTGCATGGGATATCCCATCCATCCGAAGATGTCGATGTTGTCCCATCCTTCTTTGTTGTCGTTGCGCGGGGGATAGTAGTTGATGCGCACTTTGTGGTAGTAGTTGCTGTAGAGGTCGGGCTGAGCTTCGGGCACGAGGATAGACTCCAGAGTAGAGAGCTTGGAGACTTCCTTGGTGCGGAAGTTGGCGGGTTCGTCGAGCACGAGACCGTCGCGGTTACCGAGAATGTTGGTTGAGAACCAGCCGCTGAGGCCGAGCATACGGGTGCCGATGATGGGAGCGAAGCCTGACTTGACGAGGGTTTGACCGGTCTTGAAGTCCTTGCCGGCGATGGGCATACCGGTTTTTTCGCTGAGTTCCCACATTGCGGGGATGTCGACGGTAGTGTTCGGAGCACCCATGATGAAGGGGCAACCTTCAGCGAGGGCAGCATAGGCGTAACACATTGAGGGTGCGATGTTTTCCTGGTCGTCGGCCTTCATTGCGGCTTCAAGGTCAGCGAGGGTATAGTGAACCTTCTCGTTAACGGGGACGTAAACTTCAGTAGAAGCGGCCCAGAGGACAACGCAGCGGTTAACGCCGGTTTCAGCCTTGAACTTGCGGATGTCTTCGCGGAGCTGTTCAACCATGTCCCAGCGAGAGGTTACGGTCTTGACGTTTTCGCCGTCGAGGCGCTTTGCATAGTTCTTATCGAAGGCAGCCTTCATCGGCTTGATTGCTTCGAGTTCGTCCTTAACGGGGTTGATGTCTTTTTCCTTGAGGACTTCAGCATTGATAGCGCTTTCATAAGCGTTGGCAGGATAAACGTCCCACGCGCCGAAAACGATATCGTCCAGAGAAGCCATGGAAACGATATCCTTATAGAGGAGGTATTTTTTGTCTTTGCCTTTACCGACGCGGATGCGGTCATATTGGGTCATAGAGCCGACGGGCTTAGCGAGGCCTTTGCGGGCCATGAGCACGCCGGTCATAAAAGTAGTGGTCACGGCGCCGAGGCCAACCACTAACACACCGAGTTTACCTTCGGCGGGTTTAACGGGAGAATTGCTCATAAATAGTGATATAGTTGTTTATTATTTAAGCGTGAGTTGATTAGTGAGGTGCAAAATTAGCCAAAAGCGCTGAGACTGTAAAATTTTTCGCCAACAAAATTGATGGGGTTAAAGTTAAATTTTGTTAGCGAAGTGGTTGGGTAGTTAAAAGGGGTTAAATTTTGGCGTTTTGGCTTGGTTATTGTTAAATTCGGTTAATTTAGGAGAGATGGGAGGAATAGGAAGAATGGGAAGAATAGGAGGCGAGGCCAATTACTAATTACTAATTATTAATTACTAATTAGGTAGGCGACTTCTTTGAAGGCGAAGGGGCGGTCAGGGTATGCGCTGAGGGTCAGGAAGCCCGTTGGGCTGACGTCGGTGATTGAGGCGAGGAAGCGGGTGCCGTCAGGGAGCGCCCAGGGGTGGGTGCCGGAGCGCCGATAGAGGCTTGCGAGATAGTCGGCATGGTTGTCGCCCCGGTCGAGGCGGGCAAGAATCCGGTTGACCATTTTTTCGGCAAGCTCGCCGATTGAATATTCCTTGCCGGTCAATTGCCAAAGGCTCACGGGATTAGGTGCGTCAGAGCGGAATTCGCGCTGGTTGACGTTGAGGCCTATTCCGGCAATTGAGCGCGCTATGCATGCTCCGGCGAGGGCGTTTTCAATGAGGATTCCGCAAATTTTGCGGTCGCCGACGTAGACATCGTTAGGCCACTTGACGGCGACCTCCCTGATTCCGAGTTCGCGAAGCAGGTCAAGCACACCTAAGGCGACGGCCTCGGAGATTTCAAACTGCCGCGAGGCCTCCATGGCCTGCGGTCTGAGCATCAGCGAGAGGGTTATGTTCTTTCCGGGCTCGGCCTCCCAGGAGTTGCCCCTCTGGCCGCGCCCGGCAGTCTGCTCGAGTGCCATCAGGGCAAAGCCATGAGGGGCCTCACGGGGAATCGCCGAGTTAGTCGACGGGCATTGCTCAATAATAATCAAATCCTTCAGTCAGTTCGTTGATGATTCCTTTGTCTTTGAGCAAGTTCCAGAATCCATGTTGGCTGAAGTCGCTGTCAACGACGTCGCCGTCAGGATTGAAAAGTATATAACGCGGAATTCCGTTGAACTCAAAGAGTTCGCGCATCATGATTATCTGTTCTTCAGGCAGGCGCAGAATGTTTTCGCCCTTCAGATGCTTCTCGACATAGGCGTTATACTTTTCGAGGGGCGAGCCCTTTTCAGAGCAGATGAAGAGGATAGCAAACCCGGGATTTCCGCGATGGAGCTCGCGCATTTCCTGAGTGCCCTCGATTCCGGCGCGACAGGGGCCGCAGAAGATGTCCCAGAAGTCGACGAGGAGGTATTTTCCACGATAGGGTTCAATGAAGCGCTGCATGAGCAATCCGGCCGGAGTGTCAGGGAGTTTGCGCGCTCCGGGTTTGGGCTGAGCGGCCTCGGTTATGTGGTCAATCAGGTATTGATTCGTGATTCCATGAACGGAGTCCATATCATTGACCAGATATTGGAGGTTGTAGCGGCCGTTTTTAGCTGTCACGGCAAATTGCCAGAGCGCGGGGAGCTCTTCAGAGCCGGTGATACGCTGAATGAATTGGCGGTTAGTTTCCTTTTTATTAGATGAGACGGGGGGCAGCGTGCTGTAAATCTCAATGAGATGATCCATCTTGTCAGCACGCTGAGCCGCCTGTTGAAGGAGGAACATGGCTCTGAAAACGTCTTGTTGCGTGGAGTCTTGAATTGAGTCGGGCGATTCAAAGTTGGCAACCTTGTTAAATTGTTTCTGCTCTTCCTCGTTGAATTCCACTCCGGCTTCCTTGGCGGCGTCGAGCAGGCGGCGCATAACGTTGACGTTCACATCCGTGCGACTCTCGGGTAGGGCATTGCAAAAGGCCAGTCGGTTAAGCAGGAAGTAAGATTTAGAAGCCAGGATGGTAGAGTCGGCGGTGAGCACTTCCTTAAGGAAGTCAGTATAGAATTCCTGGGGCAGGATAGAGCCTGATTCAAACTCGGCATAGCTCAGCAGGTCCTCGGTTCGGTCAGCCAAGGCGTAATTATGAAGGATTTGGGCCGACTTGGGCGAGATGTTCTTTTGGGCTGCATACTCGTCAATTACCGCCATTACGGAGTCAGAGCGATGGAGAATCCGCTGTTTGGCCTCGGCGGGAGAGGCATTGCGGAGGGTGTGAGATATTGACGGGAGGGAGACATGACAACCGTTGATTTCTTCATTGACAGTGCCCATTGAGCCGCCGAAGGTGATTGCCGGATAGATGGGATCGTCAGTGGCGGATTGTTCAATCATCCGGTCATAGTCAATCAGGATTTCGAGGTTATTTTCCGGCTCCAGATAGACAGGGAAATACTTTTCATAGCCTTGAATCTTGAAATCGGTCAATTGAGCCATCGGCAGGTAGAAGTGGCGCTTGAAGGTGCCGTCAGGGTTCACCGGGATGGCGACGGGGATGTGTTTCCCCAGGGCAATGTCCTTGATGTCGAGCTCCATGACGTTGATGCCGCAGCGCGGGTCATAACCGTCAATGCGGCCGCTGACGGTGATGGAGTCAGAGGCGAAAATCGTCTTGATGGGATGATAAGGGGTAGTCTTTACGGCCTTGGGGGATTTCTTTTTCTTGCCGGAGAGGTCAATGCCATAGACGGCCCAACCTGAGCCGGTGTCTATTTTCTTAACTCCCTTGGGCAGGGGCGGATAGGTCAGGGTAAACTCATGTTCGCCGGATTCGGGCATAACAAACTTATCGTTGAACTTGAAGTCGCAGTCATACGACAGGGGCTTGACAACTTCACCCGTCTCAGGCAGATGGATGAACACTTCGCTCGTGTCGACGCGAATCCACCATTTTGGCTTGTACTTGGCCTTGAAGGTAACGCGGGTGGCATCCTTGGTTTGTTCAACGGCAGATACTTTCCAGATTCCGTGCTTGCGGAAATCATAGGCGGGCGACTTGATTACTTTGGACGAAGCGGCGGCGCAGGTCAAACCGATGGCGGCGGCAACGAGAAGCAGTTTTTTAAGCATAACGAAAAATGGGGGGATTGAAGTTTACTCTTCCTCGCCGGCCGGGAATTTCCGGAAGTACTCGCGAAGGAAGTTTTGAGAATTGAAATAATAATTGACGGAGTCTTTTTCCGACTTAGGCGCGACGGAGATATGGTCAATGCCGGGCTGGAGGAATTCATAGCCGGTCACTACCCGGCCGAGCCGGTTCAGGAGGAAATACTCGTGTTGCGGGTTGGTCACAAACCAGGCGTTATCCGGGGTGACTCCGGTTCCGGTGCTGACAATTGCCTCCAGGATATGGTTGAGGCGATATTGCCAGATGTTGGCAAGATTGTTTTTCCCTTTTTCGCGCAGGGCATAGATAAGATAGTCAATCTGCTGCAGGTCAAAGGGGTTATCCTTGAGCGAGAGTTCGGCATATTTGATTATGTTGTCACACTCGCCCTTGCTGTGGCGCGACTTGAAATAGAGGTCTTCCACCAGCGATGAATACTGAGTGTGGCGATACGGGTCAAAATCCTCCTCAAAGATGTAGCCCAGGTAGAGCCTGCGGTAATCATCGAGGTTCATGATGGTTTCGTTCTGCTCATAGAGGGCCATCAGCTTGGGGTAATAATACTTTGACGCGGGGTCAGTCACCTCGCGGCGAATCTGCTCCATATCGGGCCGTTGAGGCTCCGTGAATGAGCAAAGAATCAGGCCTAAGAGCAGGCAGAAGGGGAGGAAGCGTTTCATTGGCCAATGAGAGTTGCGGAAGAGGCATCAATGATGGTTACGGGGACGGTATCGCCCACTTTTTGCCCTTCCTGGCGGTTAAACACTACTGTTTTGTTCTGGCCGTTGCGGCCTACCCATTGCTCGGTAGAGCGCTTGCTGACGCCCTCAATCAAGACGGGGAAAGTGTGGCCGATGTCGCGGCGGTTAGAGGCAAGCGACAGCTCATTCTGGAGCGCAATCATGCGGTTCAGGCGGTCAATCTTGACCTCTTCGCTGACGTTGTCAGGCATGGTCTTGGCGGCCACGGTGCCCGGGCGTTCGGAATACTTGAACATGAAGGCGGCGTCATAACCAACGGTGCGCATCAGTTCCAGGGTTTCCTGAAAATCCTCCTCGGTTTCGTCGTGGAAGCCGGTAAACATATCCGTAGTTATCGCGCAATCAGGAATCATGCGGCGGATGGCCTCGATGCGGCCCATGTACCACTCCTTATTATAATGGCGGTTCATTGACTTGAGAATTTTGTCGCTTCCGCTCTGAACGGGCAGATGGATATGATGGGCAATGTTGGGGCGCGAGGCAATGGCGGCGATGATTTCGTCGCTCATGTCGCGGGGGTGGCTCGTAGTGAATCTGACGCGCAACTGCGGGGCGGCGTCGGCAACCATTTGGAGCAGGCGGGCAAAGTCCACTTCGCCGGCGCGATAAGAATTGACATTCTGCCCCAGGAGGGTTACTTCCTTGAATCCTTTTTCGGCGAGGTCACGCACTTCGGCCAGGATTGACTCCGGCTCGCGGGAGCGTTCGCGTCCGCGGGTGTAGGGCACAATGCAGTAAGTGCAGAAATTATTGCATCCGCGCATAATGCTGACGAATCCGCTGACGCGGTTTGAGCCGATTCGGCGGGGAATGATGTCGCGGTAAGTTTCCGTGCGGCTCAGCTCGACGTTGACGGCGGGTTGACCCTGCTCGGCCGCGGCTATGAGCGCCGGGAGGTCAAGATAAGAGTCCGGCCCGGCCACGAGGTTCACGCCGTGTTTCTCAATCAGTTCCTCCTTGACCCGCTCGGCCATGCAGCCGATGACTCCGATAATTTGCGGATGGCCGGTTTTGCGTCGCAGCGCGTTGAGGGCCTGAAGGCGGGAGAGGATTTTTTGTTCCGCATTGTCGCGGATGGAGCATGTATTCAGGAATACGGCGTCGGCGAGGTCAATGGCGTCGGTCTGCTCATAGCCGGCCATTTCCATGACTGCAGCGACCACTTCGCTGTCGGCCACGTTCATCTGACATCCGTAGGTTTCAATCAAAAGTTTTTTCATACCGCGCAAAGTTACGCATTTTTAGCGAGAAAAGCAAACGAAGGGGGCAAAACGAGGGCCGCTCACTCCGTTCGCTAAACTGTTAAGCGAACAAAGTGAGCGGCCCGGTGATGTCAGGGTTCTTTAATCCGCAAGGATTGTGAACTCGGCGCCGGCGGCATAGTCAGCGCCGTTCTGGCTGCTGAGGCCTACGAAGCGGAGATAACGGGCCTTGACGGGTTCAAAGTCTACTCGCTTGAGGTTCTTGTTATTCTCGAAGGTGCCGTGGGCCACTTCGGTCCAGTTTTCGTTATCGTTGCTGACTTCAACTCGCCAGTCCTTGATGTCGCCGTTGGAGCCGGAAGGACGGGGCAGATAGGTGAAGCCCTTGATGTTAGTTTCCTGAGCGCAGTCAAAGTCAACCCAGTGAGGATAGAGGGCCACGGTTACGCCATAAGTGGAGTGCCAGATGCTTGACGGGTCTCCGTCGACGAGTTTGGCGGCTTCGTCGCCCGGTTCGGCAGAAGAGGCGTTGATGACCGTCACGGGGATGGACTCGATTGCGGGATAGTTGACAACGAACACCTGCTCCGGAGAGTTTGCATCCCAGGCCACGAGCTTGCCTCCCTTGGACATGTTGAAGGCGCCGGTGTAATCCTGATTGCGGTTGTTGCCGTAACGTCCGCGCTGAACTTTCATTCCAATGGGGGTTACGTTATAAACGATTTTGGCGTTGGGGTCATCAGAGGTGATGGTCACGTTGCCAACTCTGTCACGGAAGATTGACAGGGGGCGTTCGCCATTTGCGGCCACCTGAGCCTGCTTCTGGAGGTCAGCACCGGCGGCTACGGGGCGAATCAGGAATCCGAAGGTCTGCGCGGTACCCATTGTGCGGTCCTCCGGCAGTGCGCGATCCTGGCCGCAGGATGCGCCTCCGAGGCCGGTCACTTTCTTGTCGATATGGAGGAAGGTGCCCTTAGATTCCGGAAGCTGATAAGGATGGGCCGCAGCGGTCATCTCATTGTCGGTCCAGGGGAGGGCGGAGGCGCTCATCGTTCCGTTGAGGGCCACGAACTGGATGCCGTTGCCGGCGGCGTCGGTCAGGGCGTTCCAGCGGAGTTCTTCGCGGTTACCCATTTCCTGAGGTTTGGGGAAGGGAACGAACTGGTCAGCTACGGTTGACTTATAGAGGCCGATTTTCTGAGAGGTCTTGCGGTCATTATAGTTATTGACGGGTCCGCGACCATAGTAAGTGTAGTTGCTCAGCTCGGCAGGGAGAGTCATGGCATAGCCCAGGCGGGGGAGAATCTGGTTGGGCTCATTAGAGGAGATGGCTGATTCGAGCTCGATAGAGCCGTCGGGGTAGACGGTCCAGATCTGATTGGTGGTGAACTTGAAGTCGTCGGGGCCGAATTCGCGTCCGGGAGTAACCGTATAGACTCCGCTTTCGCCACCGCCAACAATCTTATAGGCGTTGGGAGCCTGAGATTCAACGGTATATGAGAGGATTACGGCGCCATCTTCACGCACTCGGGTCTTATAGTCCAGAACCTTATGCCGGAGGTCATTGAGGCCGAGTTGCCACCATTTTCCGCGGTCCCAGGTGTCGTTGTCGACCGGAGCGCGCAGGGCGTTGAGCACGGGGCCGTTGCCCGGGGTGATGATTTCCTGATTTCCATAGGTCAGAGACTGGATAGAGCCGGTTTCATTATTGAAGGCGACTTCAAATCCGGGGCCTTTGACGGTTGATACTTCATCCTCAGAGATGAGGCTGACATTACCGGAGGGGGCAACGCTCAGCGGCGCAAATGCCTTGGGCGACTTGACGGGGAGCTGAACCTCGGCCTGAACATATCCGGCCTTGGCCCAGGGTTTGTCTTCATTGAGGAGGAATTGGAGAGTGACGAAGTATTCGCCTTCATCGTCGAGCGACGCAAAGTCATAAGGGATTGACCACACCTGGCTTTCACGGGGACCGACGGACATACGCGGGCGCTTGACGTCCTTGCCGGAGGCCACTTCAACGCCGTTGTGGGTCAGTGACCATACGGGCTGGAGGTCATCGAGGGTGGTGAAATAGTTCTTATTGAAGATTTCAACGGTGCCTTCAGCAGGGTCAAGGCTCTTTACGCCAACATATTGATGCACGCGCTTGACTTCATGATACTGGGGCTTGGGGGTAAGGTCCGGGAACATGATGCCGTTCATGCAGAACATGCCGTCATTGGGGTGGTCACCGAAGTCGCCGCCATAGGCCATGTACTTGGTGCCGTCGGGGGTGTAGTTCCAGATAGCCTGGTCAACCCAGTCCCAGATTGCGCCGCCGCAGAAGAAGTTGGTCGATTCCATTGCGTCCCAGTAGTCAACGAAGTTGCCCAGGGCGTTACCCATCGAGTGAGCGTATTCGCTGATATGGAAGGGATACTTGATGTTCATTGTGCCTTTCACGGCGTCACGCACCCAGGGAATTGAGGGGTACTGGTTTGAGCCCATGTCAACGATGCCGTTGTTACGTTCATATTGAACGGGACGAGAGGTATCGAATGACTTGATGGCGTTATAGGCGGTTACGAAGTTTTTGCCGGGGCCGGCTTCGTTGCCGAGACTCCAGATGACGATTGAGGGATGGTTAACGTGGGCGCGAACCATTTCCATATTGCGGGCCACATGGGCGTTCTCCCATTCGGGGACGTGGCTCAGCGAGGCTTCCTGATAAGCGAACTCATGGCTCTCGAGGTTGGCCTCGTCTTCAAGGTAGATGCCATATTTATCGCAGAGTTCATACCAGTAGGGGTCGTCGTTATAGTGAGAGTTGCGCACATGGTTAATGTTGGCCTGCTTCATGAGCATCACTTCCTTCTCCATCTGTTCGTGAGAGAGGGTATGGCCTGTGTTGAGGTTGTTTTCGTGGCGGTTAACGCCCTTGAGCTTGACGGGGCGGTTGTTGACATAGAAGTAACGTCCGGCCAGTCCGAATTCATCGTCTTCGGCCTTGGTATCGCGAATTTCAACGTGGCGCACACCAAAGTAGGTGCTGACCGTTTCAATCGGTTTGCCTTTCTTGTCCTTGAGTTGGGCAACGAGGACATAACGGTTAGGAGTTTCGGCGCTCCAGAGCTTTGCGTTTTCAAGGCTGAATGAGAGATGAATGTCCTGAGTGGAGCCGGGTTCGGCCTTGAATGTCGGTTCAACCTTGACGGATTTGTTGCTCACCATCTCGCCGGTCTTGTCAGAATAGAGCTCTACGGGATAAACCTGCAGGTTCAGTTCGGAGAGCTTGGCGGGTTTATTGCCGAGGTTGCGAATCAGGGCGTCAACGGTCACTTCGGCAGTAACGGGAGCCTGGGGATTGGCGTCGGCGGGGATGGTTGTGCGCACCACCAGGTCGTTGATTTCCAGAGAGGGCACTGAGGTGAGATAAGTGGAGCGGATAATGCCCGGGAGGCGGAACATATCCTGCGCCTCGAGCATTCCGGCGTCAGAATAGCGGTAAACCTCAAGTGCTACGGTGTTTTCGCCCTTGGGGTTGAGATATTTGGTGATGTTAAAAGAGGCGGTATTGCGCGAGTTTTTGCTGAATCCGACGTATTTTCCGTTAATCCAGAGATAGAAGAAGGAGTCTACGCCATCAAAGTTGATGAAGACTTCGCGTCCCTTCCAGTCGGCGGGCACAGTGAAGTTACGGCGATAGGAGCCCACTTCGTTGCGGTCAGTGAAAGTGGTGTAATGCTCCGGGGGAGTGCGCATTACTCCTCCGCGCCAGTCGTCGGGCACACGATGGGTCACGAAGGGCACGAGCTGGTTGACGTAGATGGGCTTGCCATATTTGAGCGAGCCGTCTTTCTGAATACCCTGCACATTCCAGCATCCGGGCACGGCGATATCGTCCCATCCGGAGGCATCAAAGTTGGTCTGATAGAAATCCTGCGGGCGCTTGTCGGGGTGATTCACCCAGTTGAATTTCCAGGTGCCGTCCAGGCTCTTGTAGTAGGGGGAGTTTTCGGGGAGCACTTTCTTTGCCTGGTCAACCGTTGCGAAGTTGAAGAACCAGGCGCGAGGTTGCTCCTTGTTGAGCGATAAGTTCTGGCAGTCTTGCCATTCGGAGCCGTCGGGGGCGGCGACGTCGCCATACTTGAACCCGCCGAGCGGGGCGGGGCCTAAGGCTGATGCGGCCAGGGAGGCACACACTGAGAGGGTCAGAAAGATTTTGCGCATCGTTATGGTTTATGGTTTGTTTAGTGTTTAGTGTTTAGTGTTTAGAGGGGGAGAATTAGGTGCAAATTTAGCGAAAAAAAATGAGAGTTTGGGGCAATATGCTGTAAAACATATAAAAAAAGAGCCGCCAACCCGAAATTTTTGCGTAACTTGGGCGGCGTAAAAGTTACCTCTAATACCAAAATTAAACCATGAAAGTATACCAGACACCCGAGATTAAAAACATAGCCCTCCTGGGCAGTAAAGGTTCCGGAAAAACCACTCTTGCCGAGTCGCTGCTCTTTGAGTGTGGAGTCATCAAGCGCCGTGGCTCCGTCGACGCCAAAAACACTGTCAGCGACTATTTCCCCGTAGAGAAGGAGTATGGCTACTCGGTTTTTTCGACAATTTTCTATGCCGAATATAATGGAAAGAAGCTCAATTTTATTGATTGTCCGGGAGCGGATGACTTTGTCGGCTCGGCAATCACGGCGCTGAATGTTACTGATACGGGCGTCATCGTTATTGATGCGCAATATGGAGTGGAAGTGGGCACTCAAAATATTTTCCGCACCACAGCCGCCCTCCGCAAGCCGGTAATCTTTGCCATGAACCAGCTCGACGGCGAAAAGGCTGACTATGATAACGTCATTGAGCAGATGCGCGAAATCTTCGGACCCAAAGTGGTTCAGATTCAATATCCTCTGCAGTGTGGCCCCGGATTCAACTCCATGATTGACGTGCTGCTGATGAAGAAATATGAATGGGGCCCCGACGGCGGAGTACCGACTATTTCCGAGATTCCCGCCGAGGAGATGGCCCGCGCCGAAGAGCTGCATAAAACCCTGGTAGAAGCCGCCGCCGAGAATGACGAAGGCCTCATGGAAAAATTCTTTGACCAGGGCAAGCTGACTGAGGATGAAATGCGTGAAGGTATCCGCAAGGGCCTGGTTGACAGGTCGATATTCCCGGTGTTCTGCGTTTCGGCGCTGAAGGATATGGGAGTGCGCCGCATGATGGAATTCCTTGGCAACGTGGTGCCCTTTGTTGATGATATGCCGGCTCCTGAAAACACTGAGGGCGAAGCCGTTAAGCCGGATAGCAACGGCCCGCTGAGTCTCTATGTCTTCAAGACCTCCGTAGAGCCCCATATCGGCGAGGTGAGCTATTTCAAGGTGATGAGCGGCACTCTTAATGCGGGCGCTGACCTCAATAACCTCAGCCGCGGCTCAAAGGAACGCATTGCCCAGATTTTCTGTGTCTGCGGCCAGATTCGCACTCAGGTCGATAAGCTCTGTGCCGGCGACATCGGCGCTACGGTCAAGCTCAAAGACGTGCGCACCGGCAATACCCTTGACGAAAAAGGATGTGACTGGCAATATGACTTCATCAAATATCCCGAACCGAAATATACCCGCGCAGTGCGCCCCGTGACGGAAAGCGACTCTGAAAAGCTCATGGAAATCCTGACCCGGATGCATGAGGAAGACCCAACATGGGTTGTCGAGCAGAGCAAGGAACTCAAGCAGACAATTCTTGGCGGTCAGGGCGAATTCCATCTGCGCACACTTAAATGGCGTGTGGAAAACAATGATAAACTCCCCATCATCTTCGAGGAGCCGAAGATTCCTTATCGCGAAACCATCACCAAGGCAGCCCGCGCCGACTATCGCCATAAGAAGCAGAGCGGCGGTGCCGGTCAGTTTGGCGAGGTTCATCTGATTGTTGAGCCTTACACTGACGGAATGCCCGTTCCGGAAACTTATAAGTTCGGCTCGCAGGAATTCAAGATGAACGTGCGTGATACTCAGGAGATTCCTCTTCCCTGGGGCGGCAAGCTCGTGGTCTGCAACTCCATAGTTGGCGGCGCAATTGACGCGCGCTTCATCCCGGCCATCGTCAAGGGCCTGATGGACCGCATGGAGCAGGGTCCGCTGACGGGTTCTTATGCCCGCGATGTCCGCGTGATTATCTATGACGGCAAGATGCACCCGGTTGACTCCAATGAAATCTCCTTCCGCCTGGCCGGACGCAATGCCTTCTCCGAGGCCTTCCGTAACGCCAACCCGAAGGTGCTGGAGCCGGTTTATGACGTTGACGTGATGGTGCCGGCCGACGTGATGGGCGACGTTATGAGCGACCTGCAGGGACGCCGCGCAATCATCATGGGCATGACCTCTGAAAATGGCTTCGAAAAGATTTCGGCCCGCGTACCTCTCAAGGAAATGTCAAGCTATTCAACGGCCCTGAGCTCCATTACCGGCGGACGCTCAAGCTTCACCATGCGCTTCAATGGCTATGAGCTCGTGCCCGCCGATGTGCAGGAAAAACTTCTCAAGGCCTACGCAGAATCTTCAGCAGAAGATTGATAATTCAAAAAAAATCATTAACTTTGCACCTTAACCGGGAGTCATCAGCCCCCGGTTAAGGTAAAATTTCAACTATTTATTAACAAACCAATTATTTCACAAAAGAAATGAAAAAGTATTTTGCAGAGTGCATTGGAACCATGTTTCTGGTGCTCCTGGCTTGCGGTAGTGCAGTGCTTGCCGCCGGCGCAAACGGTGCACTCGGTGCACTCGGTGTAGGCCTTTGCTTCGGCCTTGTTCTTCTTTGCCTTGCTTATTGCCTCGGCAATATCTCCGGCTGTCATGTTAACCCCGCCGTGTCGTTCGCAATGCTCGTCAGCGGCAAGATGTCAGGCAAGGACTTCTGTGGCTACGTAATCGCTCAGCTCATCGGCGCAACCATCGGTGCCGGTTTCCTCTATGCCTTCACTCAGATGGGCCCGGACTTCGCTTTTGGCGGCAACACCGGCGCTGACTATCATCTGGCAACTAACGTTCTTCAGCCCGGCGCCACTGCACCCATGGCCCTGCTCGCTGAATTCCTCCTCACTTTCTTCTTCGTGCTCGTAATCCTTGGTGTGACCGACGAAGAAAAGGGTTATGGCAGCTTTGCCGGTATCGCTATCGGTCTGGCTCTCGGCCTGGTAAACATCGTTGGTATTCCCGTTGACAACTGCTCTGTTAACCCCGCCCGCTCTTTCGGCCCGGCAGTGTTTAACTGTGCCGCTTGGGGCGACTTCTGGATTATGGTTGTTGGTCCTCTCGCCGGTGCTCTCGTAGCCGCCCTCTGCTGGAAGGCTCTTCGCAAGTAAGCATTAATTTTTTTCATAACAACGAGGGGACTTGGCCGGTTTTTCATGGCTGAGCCCCTCCCTCTATTAATCATTTTTTATGCGTTTTCGCTTATTCGTAGTTTTGATGCTGTTAGCGGTGGCCGCTCAGGCTGCCGATCCGGGTTTTATTTTGCGTGGTTATGTGATGCGTAACGACTCGGCTGGAGACCGTGTGCCCCTTGACTCGGTTATGCTGAGCCTTAACGCCGTGAATGATACGGCGGCCGTTCGCTTTAAAATGCTTGAAGGCGACGACGCAGAAAAAATGAACGCCTCTAACGGGGCATTCCGCGCAATGGTCTATGCCCCTCCGGGAAAATATCTCCTGACCCTGGAACGAGAGGGCTATGACATTGAGCTGAAAGACGTTGACCGCAAATTCAAGGACCAGACTACCGTCTGGGTCGGCACTATTATGATGAAGCCGGAGCGGCGCCATGAACTCAAGGAAGTGGAAGTGGTGACGACGGCAATCAAAGTGGTCATGAAAGGCGATACGATTGTTTATAACGCCGATGCCTTCAACCTGGCGGAGGGTTCGATGCTCGATGCCCTGGTCAAGCAGCTCCCCGGCGCCGAGCTCAAGGATGGCGTAATCAAGGTCAACGGCCGCGCAATCAGCTCCCTGATGCTCAATGGCAAGGACTTCTTTAAGGAAGACCCGAGTGTGGCCCTCGAAAATCTTCCCGCCTATGCCGTCAAAAACGTCAAGGTCTACGATAAAGCCGGCGAAGACGACTATCTGACCAAGGCCTCGCAGATCCTTGACCGCGATGAAAACTCCGAGAACCTGGTCATGGACATTGTCCTCAAAAAAGAATACTCCACCACCTGGATGGCCTCCGTCGAGGCCGGATATGGAACCGCCGACCGCTGGCTCGGCAAGGGCTTCGGACTCGGTTTTACGGATAAATTCCGCCTCTCCGCATTTGTTAACACCAATAACCTCAGTGACTTCAGTGAGGCTAACACTGACGGCAACTGGAGCCGTAGCTGGGGAAGTGACGGGCAGATGGAAGTGGAGATGGGCGGTATTGACTATCTCTATGACGACGGCAAGAAATGGAAAGTCAACGGTAACGCCGTTCACTCCCATGAAATCGAGAAAAACCGCGGCGGTTCACTCTCAACTGACTATTTCTCAACGGGTAACTACTATAACCGCAGCGACAATAAACGCCGCTACACCTGCGAGCATTTCCGCACGAATCATACCCTCAATTACAAGGGCGAAAACGTCTATCTCTATGTCAACCCCAAGGTTGACTGGTTCTCCAATAATGACGTGCAGACCTCCCGCTCGGCCCGCTTTGATGAGATGCCTGAAGAATGGAAGCGCTCCGAGGCTCTTGACTCAGTGTTTCTCTACGATCCCTCAAAGCGCTATAACGACATTCTTATCAGCCGCCTCAAGGAACTGGGCAGGAAGGCCACTGAGCGCCTTGACATGATTCTCAACGCCAGTCTCCGCTATCGCACTCCCGAGATGCGCGGTTCATGGTCCTTTAACGTTTACGGCAACTATAGTCATCAATTATCCCGCAGCCGGGTGCTCTACCTTCAAAATTACGGCGGCGCCAACACCCTGACCACACCCCCGCTGCGCGAGGACCGCTTCAGCCGCACTCCCTCTACGTCCTACAACATCGGGCCCCGAGTAAGCTACAATCAGCGCTGGACCCGCCTCAATGAAGTGTTTTCAGACGTGCTGTCGTTTGATGGAAGCGCCTCTTATAAATACACCTATAGCGACAACACCTTTGACATCTTCACTCGCTCATTGCTGCCGACAGTTCCCGTGCCCTCGCTGACTCTGACACGTCCGGAAGATGCCATTCAGATGCTTACAAACAGTAAATATACTGACAATCGAAACGGTAATCTCAACCTGGATGTTAACCTTTATCTGAGCCGTGAACCCGTCGCGCCGGCCGATTCGGGGCTCAATCTCGCTTATAATCTCTCCATCGGGCTCTCCTATAACTGGATTTATGAACAGATGAACTATCGAAACATGGCTGACTTCCAGGAGCGTCTCAATCGCCATCAACATCTGTTCTCGCCCACTCTCAGAGCCGGAATCCGCTCAAGCAATAAGGTGCGAAACATCAATCTGTTTGTCTCTTATAATATGTATACCAACGCGCCGGCGCTCTCATCATTCCTCTCCGTTCCCAATACTGACAATCCCTTGGCAATCACCGAACCGGTGGGTCGAAATCTCAAGGACCAGACCATTCACCGGATGTTTGTCAACCTTGGGCGCTTTGGCCGAGGCAAACACCAGGAATACACATACGTATACGCCTCTTTGCAGCTGTTTAGCAATGGCTGGGGCTCATGGATGGTCTTCAATCCGGAAACGGGCGTGACGCGCTCAAAGACGGTTAATGTCAGCGGCAATCAGAGCTTATATTCCAGTATTGTACATCATCATAACCTCGGCGACCGAAATCAATTTCAGATTGGCGGTGAGGCCGGATATAATTATAACATTAACCGGAGTTATTACGTAGCATCGACTGACCCCGAAGCAGAGCCGGAGCTGAACAAGAATTTCTCGTCGGAGCTTCATGGACGTCTTTCGCTGGGATATACCTTCAAGAATGGCTCCAACGTGAGTCTCATAGGGGGTGCAAACTGGACCTATGCTGACGGGATGGCCGGTGGATTGAAAAATCACACCTCCGCCATGACATATGCCGCAGGCATTGACGTCAATGTCGAACTCCCCTGGAACCTGAAATTTAAGACTGACGCCAACGTTCAGTTCAACCGCGGATTTGAAACTCGCATTGCCAATGAAACGCGTTATCTATGGAATGCCGAGCTCTCAAAAAGCATCCTCAAAGGCGACCTGACGTTTAAAATCAAGGCCTACGACATCCTCAACTCACGCACTGACTTCCGCGTCTACTCAACCGCAATGTCATATAACGAAAGCTGGAACAAGGGCCTTCCGCGCTACGTCCTCTTCTCCGTAATCTACCGCTTCCGCAAAACCCCCGCCAAAAAATAATTAATGGTGAATTTGCGCTTGGGTTAGTCGCCGGGCGAGTAGATGACCGGGCATCGTGGCGCCCTCGCCACGATATTCGCTTGAATAAAGTGGTACTCTGTTTTGTATGGCAATTCGTGGTTGACATCCCCATAGGCCCGGGAGATTTGCCATTAAGCCGCCGGATGGCGGCGTTCGACCCCCCATAGCCCCATGGCTCGCCATGGGGAATATAATTCCAACCTCAAATTGCGGCCGCCGGACGGCGGTCCGGGATGAAAGCTCTCAATGTTCCCGGACCGCCGTCCGGCGGCCCCTTATTGTATCCCCGACCCCAAAACCCCGCGGCAAGCCACGGGGCTAACATGTAACTTGCGCCGCCGTCCGGCGGCTATTCAAAGTATTCAATCCAAGATAAAGGTCTGCAATACCATCACAATAAAATATCCAAACCCATGGCTGGTTGCACCATTGCTCCTCAGACATGGCGCCGGATCGGAATCCGCCTTTCCATAGGGTTGCTTACCGGGCTTCGTTTCAATGAATTGATACTCAGTTTTATAGTGCAATTATGGCGCTGACGCGCCACCGTGGCGAGGGCGCCACGGAGCCCGGTGGCTTTTGCCGGAATCATGAGTTTTGTAACGCCCGTTATTTCAGGAGGATGAGGCGGAGGGGGGTTGAGGTGATGCGGAAGGGAGTTGAGCGGCGTTGGCGCGGAGGTGTTGACAGATAGTAGTGGAAGGAGTGGTTGGTGTCCCATGTGGGGATGGAGAGGGCGCGTGTTTCGCCTGAGGGGATGAGGCAGTGGATGAGTTCCGTGCGCTGATGGAGCTGGCGGCCATCCATGGTTGAGTAAGTGAAGGTCACTTCTATCGCCGTCAGGGTTGAGTCCGCGCCAAGGTTGTTAGTGACGAAAAATGTTTCGCGGGTAGAGCGATTTTCCTTTTCATATCCACTGAAGCGCACGGCATCAGTGCGTGGCAGCGGGATTGAGTCCATGACTGCCTCTGCGGTAACGTCGGCCTTGGGGCGTTTGAGTTTTGGGAGGGCGGCATATGCGCCTAAGGAGGTCAGGGCTATCAGCAGGCAGATGAGGCGGTTCATAGGTAGACGGGAGTTAGGGGATTAACCGGTTGGGGCGGATAGATTTTGATGGCACCGTCAAGTCCGTCAGGGCGCGAGTCTTGGAGGCGCACTGCGCGGTAGAGATAAGGAATCAGACGTAAGAGATTGACCTTGACCGGGCTTTTAAAGGGCTGAATGGTCAGGGCATTTTGCTCGCTATTGAGGGTTAGAGTGAACTTGCGGGGAAGAGTCAGTGCGCCCAAATCAGAGATTTTGGTGTTGATTTCCGCTTCATAGACTCCGGGTTTGACCGTCGGGTGGGCTGTGCCCATTACTGAGCCGGGGCGCACACGGCGCAGCGGCGAGGAGATGATTATCAGGCGCAGTTGGCGAGGCAGAGGCTCGGAATCATCGGGGCGGACGCGCTCAATGGCAAAGCGGGCACCATCGGCGGCCATTTCCCATATGCCTTCAATGGGCGAGAGGGGCCATTGGCTCATACGGGCCTCGATGGAGTCCTGTTCGGCATAGCCGGGGAGGACCTCAGCGGAGGCCGTCAGTGCTGACAAGCAGAGGATTAGTGCAAGGAGTCGACCCATTGGTTTGCGGCGGCGAGTGATTCAGGTCTGCCGACGTCAAACCATTTATATTGGCTGATGTCTTGGCCGTAGAACTCTAATTCAGAAGCATTTTTAACGTAAAATGGGGTGAGGGAGAAGACTTCCGCGCCATAATTTTCCAGTGCGGGGAAGATTTGGGGGCTGACGAGGTGAATACCGTTGAATGAGCGCAAATCGCCGCCCTCGGTCATCCCTTTGGTCTCGCCGGACTGATGGTTAATCCACCCGCAAAGGCGCCCGGAGGAGTCAAAACGGAGCTGGCGCGAGGAGGAGCGGGAGCTGACGGCGAGAGTTGCGTCGCCGCGCAAGGTTAGTTCGCTCAGGGGGAGGTCAGTCAGCACGTCGGCATTATGGAGCAGGATAGGCTCCGTGCCGTCGAGAAAGCGGCGGGCATGGAGAAGTCCGCCTCCGGTGTCGAGCAGCAGGCTGCGCTCGTCGCTAATGCGGATATTGACTCCGAAGTTGCCGTTGGCGGCAAGGAATTGTTCAATTTGCTCTGCAAAATGGTGGACGTTGACAACTATATCGGTGACTCCGGCCTCTTTTACCGCGCGGATTACCCGCCCCAACATGGGCTCGCCGCCTACGGGGACGAGGGCCTTGGGGTGAGTGAGGGTAAACGGTTTGAGCCGGGTTCCCAGTCCGGCGGCAAAAATCAGGGCTTTCATTGGCGTTCGCGGTGATAGAGGTTGACGGCAAGGTCCTCCGTGGAGAATTTTTCCCTCAGATGGCGGGCCATGGCTTCGGCGGAATAGACGGAGCGGTGTTGTCCGCCTGTGCAGCCGAATGCCACTTGCAGGTCAGTGAATCCGCGGGAAATATAGCGCTCGGCGGCGGCGTCGACCAGGGCATAACAGTGAGAGAGGAAGGCGAGAATCTCGCCGTCATCTTCAAGGAACTGAGTTACGGGTTGGTCGCGCCCGTCGAGTTGCTTATAGGGCTCATATCGCCCGGGATTATGTATGGCGCGGCAGTCAAAGACGAATCCGCCGCCATTGCCTGAAGGGTCTTCAGGCAATCCCTTGCGATATGAGAATGAAAGGACGGTTACGGTTAGCAATTGTATAGGGTTTAAGGTTTAAAGTTTAAAGTTTAACGGTGGTTGAACAGTTGTTGAACAGTTGTTTAACGGTGGTTTAATGGTTGTTTAACAGTTGTTTAACGGTGGTTTAATGGTTGTTGAACGGTTGTTTAATGGTGGTGGAATGGTTGTTTTTGTTTTTTTAGAAGCTGATGAGGTCTTCGGAGTCTTGTTGGGGCGTGGGGGTGGGAGTCTCGGGAGTTGAGGCCTGGGGTGCGGCGCCGGGGGTTCCTTTCTTGGCGATGGAGGCTACGGTCTTGCTGTTACGCGAGAAGGTGGGGGCGTTTTCCAGACGGTCAATCGTGACGTCGTCGTCGAGCTGATCGGGCTGCAGAATCACGTAGTTTTTGCGCTGCATCTCCATGGTGTAGTCTTCCGGAGTGTTACCTTTGGGCTTACGGTCGGGCCCGGGATTTTTTCCTTTTTCGTCTTCGCCGGGTTTGGGTTCGGGACCTTTTTCATCAAGTTCCTGATTTACTTCAAAACCGGAAGCAAGGATGGTTACGAGCACCTTGTTGCCGAGAGTGCGATTATAGCTGACGCCATGGATAACTTCCACGTCTTCAATAGAGTTAACGAAGTCAGAGAACGCGGTCATTTCGCCCATCTTGAATGATTCCTCAGCATCGGGGTCGTAGGCCAGGTCAAAAAGCAGACGGCGAGAGCCCAGGATGTTGTTATTGCGGAGGAGGGGCGAATTGAGGGCGGCCTGAATTGCGTCGTCAACTCGGTTTTCGCCTTCGCCATAGCCGCAGGAAATGATTGCTGAGCCGCCGTTGCGCAGGGTGGTGTCAACGTCGTTGAAGTCAATGTTGATGCGGACGTCCTCGTTAGTGATGATGTCAGAGATTGAGCGCGCGGCAGTAGCCAGGGTGTCATCGGCCTTTGAGAATGCGGAGTCGAAGTCCAGGTCAGGGTAGATGTCGATGAGTCGCTCGTTATTGATAAGGAGCAGAGCGTCAACGTGTTTGCGGATTTCTTCAGCACCTTCCAGGGCCTTGATGATTTTCTTTTTGCCCTCAAAGGCAAACGGTATAGTTACGATGCCGACGGTCAGCACGCCATGTTCCTTAGCGACGCGGGCTACAACCGGAGCAGCGCCGGTGCCGGTGCCGCCGCCCATACCGGCCGTGATGAACACCATTTTGGTTTGGTCATCAAAGATGGCATTGATGGCGTCGATGCTCTCTTCGGCGGCCTTGCGGGCCACTTCGGGTTTATCGCCGGCTCCGAGGCCAGTGGTGCCTAAGAGGACGCGGTCAGGAACGGGGGAGTTTTTCAGAGCCTGGTCATCAGTGTTGGTGACGACGAAGCGCACGCCTTTGACGTTCTGGCGATACATATAGCCAACGGCGTTGCCGCCACCGCCGCCGACGCCAATGACTTTAATAATATTATCGGTATTTGGATTCAGGGGTTCGGGGGTTACGAATTCGCTGCCTGAAACGATGTTATCGATGTCCATAATTGTTATCGGTTTATTGGGAGAAATAGGGATATTATGCTAATAAACGCTGTTGATGTAAGGGGGGATATCAGAAGTCTTCTTCGGAGTCGTCGAGGGGGGTTAAGCCGCTCTTGAGCCATCCTCCTAGACGCTGGAACACGTTTTTCTTTTTGGGGTAAATTTCCTCGTCCGGCTGGTCCTCCCATTCAGAGTCAGTTGAAGGCTTTTTGGCCTTGTCGGGCTGAGGCTTGGCAGCGGGTTCGGGTTCCGGTTTGGGCTGCGGAGCGGGGATGGGTTCGGGCTCGGGTTCGGGTGTGAGGTCCGAGATGCAGGGTTTGAACTCCGCGCCGGCCAGCGAGTTGATGATGGCAACGATGTCGAGGTCCTGGGCGGGATTGAGTTTCGCGCCAAGCACTCTGACAGAGGGGGGAGTTGTTCCGCGGCGCACTGTCATTCCCGTCTCAGAACCGAGGAGTTCGATGAATCCGGTCAGATTCGCGCCACCGCCAACGAGGACAATTCCGGAGGGGAGTTCATTGGGTGCCATGTGGGCAAATCCGATTTGGGCGGCAATGTTTGCGGCGATTTCGCCGGCACGCATCCTGACGTAGTTGTTGATTTTGGTGGTTTCGGGGTCAGTAATGTTCTTTCCGGGCCAAGCGTTGCCGATTGAGCACTTGATTTCCTCGGCCTTTTCCTCAGTCAGAGGGATTGCCGTCAGGTCACGTGTAATGTGGCGGGAGCCCAGGGGGATGGTTGCCAGATACTTGAGGGTGTCCTTCTTGTAGATGGCCACTGTGGTGGTCTCCGAGCCGAAGTCAACGAGCATGGCGCCCAGTCGGCGTTCTTCCGGGGTCATCACCAGGTTAGCCTCTGCCAGCGGGCGAATTACCAGGCCGTTGATTTCCAGTCCGAGCTTTTCGTTGATAACCATCTGCATATTGCGGATGATTTGCGAGCGGATAGTGACCAGATTAACGTTAGCGCTCAGTTCGTTGCCAATGATGCCAATGGGGTTTGAGCCTTGAGCTTTACCGTTAATTTTGAACTCTACGGGTTGCACATCCAGCAGGTTGCGGTCAGGCGAGATGGAGCGGGCACGTCCCAGCAGGTCGTCGACCATCTCGGGGGTAATTTCCGTGTCGGCTTCAAGATGCTCTTCAATGGTGGCGGGAGTGGTCATCAGCGAGCGACCGCCGACGGCTACGTAGACACCGGTGATTTCCGCATTGTTCAGGCGGGAATTCAGGGCGGTGATTACCTGTTTAAGTTCGTTAGCCACTTCGCGCACGTTATGGACATGTCCATAGCTGACGATGTTAGGTTTTTGACGAACTTCCTCAATTCCTTTGATGAGAAGGGCTCCTGAGGGGTCAAGTTCGCCAATGGCTCCCTTGATTTTAGAACTGCCAATTTCGATGGCAACGATAGAGCGGGTCATATATATTCAAATGAGTTTATTGATTATTATTCTGAGAGTTATTGTTTTCGGGATTGTCTTTGTCGTCCTTAGGGGCGGGAGCTTCCATTGTTTCGGGCGAGTCAAGCTCCTGTTCGAGTTCCTCGATGAGCTTAATCGTCAGGTCCGGGAGCTTGTTATGTCGGCGCGAGGCAACGATTTGTCCGTCCCATTTCAGGGAGATGGTGTCATAATGTTCCCAACCCTTGACGGGGAGCACACGCCGATAAAATGTCTGCAGTCGGGCGAATTTGCTGTCAAGGTCAGAAATTGAGCCGAGGTTGATTACGTGGCCTCTGATTGCGGGGATCAGGATGATGTTGGCCGAGTCCTTGGCGTTAATCATCGTAATCATCTGTTCAAAATCCTTTCTGGCGGCCAGTGCGTCGAGCAGCGGGAGCAGGGAAGTTGCCGGCCGGAGGGAATCAAAATGTCCGGTAATCTGAGGGACGTCGATTCGATATTTGCTTGAGGCGGCAATGCGCTTACCCTCGCGGTTGACGTAATAGCTCTCCGAGTCGGTCCAGATGCGCGCCACGGGTTTCAGCGGGGTTACTCTGACACGCAAAGAGTCATTAGAGAGGCGCACGACTTCCGCGCTCTCGATTTTGTCGAGATTTCTCAGGCGCAGCCGGAGTTTGCTCAGGTCCAGTTCCTCATAGGTCAGCTTCCGGAGCGAATCCGGCAGAGAGGCAAAGAGCTCGTCAGTGATTTCTTCCGGAGTTACAAAACCGGTGCCTTCCGGGTCAATGACTTTGACCATTCCGTTTTCCAGTCCGGGGATTTTTTGAGTGCGCGCACTGAATCGGCTCCATCCTATGGCCACTATCAGATAGAGGCCCAGGATGATGCAGAGAAACAGGATTATGAGGTTGCGCTTGCTCATTTAAGGATTTCAGTGATTTCAGGGAGCAGGAGGTTGATATCGCCGGCGCCGACTGTCAGGAGCAGTTCGGGCTGTTCGTCCTTGATGCGCTCCAGGAGTTCCTCACGTGAGACGATGGCTTTTTGCGGGGCAGTGACATCGCGCAAAATCAGCGCGGAGTCCACTCCGGAGATGGGGAGCTCGCGGGCCGGATAAATCGGCAGCAGCAGAACTTCATCGGCCTGCGAGAGGGCGGCGGCAAATTCGGGAGCAAAATCGCGGGTGCGGCTATAAAGATGAGGCTGGAACGCGACGGTGAGCTTCTTGCCCGGATAGAGCTTGCGCACTGAATTGATTGAAGCGCGGAGCTCATCAGGATGGTGGGCATAATCATCAATGACTACGTGCTCCGGAGTTTTCAGCCAGAACTCAAAGCGGCGTTTTGCGCCAAGGAATGAGGCCATAGCCTCGCGATAGTGGGCGGGGTCAATGTCGTTATGGTCAGCGAGCCAGACAGCGCCGCAGGCGGCAATGGCATTGTCAATGTTAACTTCTACGGGGACACCCAGGCTGATTCCTTTGATAGTAGCTCCGGAGGGAGTTACCAGGTCAAAGGTGATGTGGCCGTTACCGGTGTCGATATTTTCGGCATGGAAGTCGCCCTCGGCGGCTCCATAGGTGTAGACGGTCACTCCCGGGGCGGTGCGGGGCTTTAATTTCAGTCCGGAGTGGATGAGGAGGAACCCGTCGGGGCGGATGAGCTCGGTGAAGTGGGCAAAGCTCTCCAGATAAGCCTCCTCGGTGCCGTAGATGTCAAGATGGTCAGGGTCAGTGGAGGTGATGACGGCAACATAGGGTTGCAGATGGTGGAATGAGCGGTCATATTCATCGGCTTCCACCACTGCAAAGGGGCTTTCAGGCTTGAGCAGGTAATTTGTGCCATAATTTCGGAGCACCCCGCCAAGGAATGCGTTTGAGCCCACTCCGCTGACCTCCAGCAGATGGGCGGCCATGGAGCTCGTGGTGGTCTTTCCGTGAGTTCCAGCAAAGCAGAGAGCCTTGAGCTGGCGCGTTACCTGACCCAGGACGGCAGCGCGCTTGACGGGGTTAAACCCGTTGGCGCGAAACCATTGCAGGCCGCGATGGCTTTCCGGAATTGCCGGGGTGTAGACAACCATCGTTGACTCCGGATTGCGGAAATCAGAAGGAATGAGGGCGGGGTCATCGTCAAAGTCAATATGGACGCCTTCATTGACGAGGGCGTCGGTCAGGTCAGTGCGCGTGCGGTCATATCCCGCCACTTTGCATCCCCGATTGAGGAAGTAGCGTTCAAGGGCGGCCATGCCGATACCTCCGGCGCCGACAAAGTAGATATTCTTATTTTCCATTGGTTACGAGTTCAGTTATTTTATCAACGATTTTTTCGTCGGCCTCGGGGAGACCCATTTTGAGGGCCTCGGCCGCGATTTTGTTCCGCTCTTTTTCGTTACGGAGCAGGGAGATTATTTCGTCGGAGAGCATGGAGTCGGCATCGGCGTCAAGAATCATCTTTGCGGCTCCGCGAGAGGCCAGGGCCTCGGCATTTTTGCGCTGATGGTCCTCAGCCACGTTGGGAGAGGGCACCAGGATTGCGGGTTTGCCCAGGAGTGTGAGCTCCGAGATGGTGCAGGCGCCGGCGCGGGCCACTACCAGGTCTGCCGCCCGATAGGCCACGGCCATGTCAGAGATGAAGGCCGAAATGCGGACGCCATCCTTTCCCTTGGCCAGGCGGTCATAGTCATTAATATAGAGTTTGCCGGTTTGCCAGAGCAGCTGAGCGCCCTCAGAGAGGATTGCGGGGAGCGATTTTGCCATGGCGCGATTGATTGTTCGTGCGCCCAGCGAACCGCCGACGGCCAAAACCAGGGGTTTAGCCGGGTCAAATCCGAGCTGCTTCTTGGCTTCTTCGCGGGAGAGCGTACATTCGGTCAGGGCGGCGCGCACGGGGTTTCCGGTCAGCGTGATGCGGTCAGCCGGGAAGAAACGGTCCATGCCTTCATAGGCGCAGCAGATTGCCGCCGCCTTTTCGGCCAGGAGCTTGTTAGTCACTCCCGCATAAGAGTTCTGTTCCTGAATCAGCGTGGGCACTCCGGCGCGCTGTGCGGCTTTGAGCACGGGGCCGGAGGCATATCCGCCGACACCGATGGCCACGTCGGGCTTGAACTTGCGCACGATTCGCCGGGCCATAATCATAGACTTGGCCAACTTCCAGAGCACTGAGAAGTTACGCCAGAGGTGTTTGCGGTCAAATCCGGCCACGGGGAGACCGATGATGGGATATCCGGCCTCCGGCACTCGCTCCATTTCCATGCGCCCGAGAGCGCCGACATACTGGATTTCACAGTCCGGGTAACGTCGACGCAGAGCGTTGCAAATTGAAAGCGCGGGAAAGATGTGTCCGCCGGTCCCGCCGCCGCTTATCAGGAATTTCATAATAAATTATCGGTTAAAATTGAGTGGGGTTTTCGGCGCGGAGCTCCTCGGGGAGGGCTTCGGCCTCGGCTTTAAGCTCCTTTGAGCTTGCGTTCTTGTTTCTGACGCTATAGCGGCTGACGCTTAACATTACGCCGAAAGCGATGCTCGTCACCAGGATTGAAGTGCCACCCTTGGAGAATAGCGGCAGCGGCTGGCCCGACACGGGGAATGCGCCCGTTACGATGGCCATATGGAAGAGGGCCTGCACAGTGATGAGCACCGCGCAACCGGTCACCAGGAAGGCCGCATACATCATGTTGCAGCGCCGCGCAATCATATAGGCGCGGGCCAGGAGCCACAGATAGAGCAGCATGACCCCTACGCCGCCAAAAATGAAGCCCAGGTCTTCAATGATGATGGCATAAATATAGTCTGAAAACGCCAGGGGCAGGCGTGAGGTCTCACGGGAGTTGCCGGGGAACACGCCGAAGAGACCGCCATTGGCCTGAGCCATGTAGGAGCGCATTTCCTGGAGGTTGGAGGCATTGATTCCCTGCTCATATTTGGGCACGTCAGTATTGAAGAATTGCTCGATGCGGTGGCTCCAGGTGTTGTCCTCCATGCGGCTCGTGGCAGATGAGCCCGAGGCTTCCGGGATGTCATATTTATTGCCTTTCGCATCCATGATGAAGGTGACTTCCTCAGTCTTGTCCGCAGCATTTTTGGACATGATGATTTTCACCATTCCGGCCATTCCGGCAAACACGGCAAAGATGGCAATGATTATTCCGAACTTGCGCCATTCAAGCGAGCCGAGCAGAAGCATCGAGCAGCAAATGGCCATCAGAATCAGCGTGTTGGTCAATCCCTGAGTGAAGAGCAGTGCCGACATGAAGATGGTTGCGAGCACGGCCCACATCAGTCCGTTATTGCGCTTGGTCTCGTCCTTTTTGAGCTGAGTGCGCCCCAGAATCAGGGCGAGGACAAGCACCGCCGAGAGCTTGATAAACTCTGCGGGCTGAAGCGACATGAATCCGAGGTTGACGGCGCGTTTGGCTCCGTTGATAACCTGGCCGAAGAGCATTACCCAGATCATTGCGGCGGAGCTGAGGATGAACAGGCCCCAGGTGATAGGCTTGAAATGGCGATAATGGATTTTGGAGACTCCATACATCAGCAGGAGGCCGATGAGGAGGAAGCCTACATGGCGCACCAGGGGGCTGTAAAGGCCCTGCTTGGCTATCTCAAATGAGGAGGCCGAGTAGAGCTCGATTATCGACAGCAACACAATGCAGCCGTAGACACCCCAGATGTGAGTGTCCGGCGGATTGACGGGGGTGACTCCCGGGCGGGGAGTTTCCGGCGAGGCTGATGAAGTTGCGGAATCTATGTTTTCGTTGCGATACATTGATTGAGGTTTATTTGAGAGAGTTTACGGCTTGTTTGAATTTGTTTCCGCGGTCAACGTAGGAGCTGAAAAGGTCGAAGCTGGCACAGCAGGGGCTCAGCAGAACCGTGTCGCCCTCGCTGCTCAGTTCTTGGCAGGCCTTGATGGCATCGGCGAGCGAGTCTGTGGATACCAGTCGGGGCACTTTGCCTTCAAAGAACTCCATGATTTTCTCGTTATGGAGCCCCATGGCCACTATGGCTTTCACTTTTGATTCCACCAGCGGGAGAATCTCCGAATAGTCATTACCCTTGTCTTTTCCGCCGAGAATGAGGACCGTTGACTTTGACTGGGGCATGCTTTCAAGGGCATACCAGCAGGAGTTTACGTTGGTGGCCTTGGAGTCATTAATCCAGCGGACTCCGTTGATTTCGGCAACGGGTTCCAAGCGGTGAGGAACGCCCTCAAAGTCGGCTAAGGCATGGGCAATATCTTCGTTTCTCACTCCGATGAGCTTGGCGCTCAATCCGGCCGCCATTGAGTTATAGAGGTTATGCAGGCCATTGAGGGCGAGGTCAGCCCGGGGCATTTTCAGGGGGTGATTTTCCGCGCCGATAATCAGGTCATTTTCGGCGTCGATATAGGCTGCGGTGTTTTCTTCCTGATGCTCGGCAAAGGGGAGGAATTGAGCCTCGGAGGTGACTGATTCCAGTTGGCGCGTAATGACGGGGTCATCCTGCCAGAAGATGAAGGCATCCTCCGCCGTCATGTTGCGGATAATGCGGAATTTGGCGTCGATATAGTTCTGCATCTCATAGTCATAGCGGTCCATATGGTCCGGGGTGATGTTGAGAATCATGGCTATGTTAGCGCGGAAGTCATACATGTTTTCAAGCTGGAATGACGAGAGCTCCACAACGTAGACATCATGCGGCTCGCGGGCCACTTGCAAGGCGAGCGAGCGGCCAACGTTCCCGGCCACGGAGGCGTCGATACCCCCGGCGCGGAGAATATGGCATGTGAGTTCGGTGGTGGTCGTCTTTCCGTTGCTTCCGGTGATGCAGACCATCTTGGAGTCAGTATATCGTCCGGCGAATTCAATTTCAGAGATTATCGGGGTACCCTGCTGCGCGAGTTTGACAATCAGGGGTGCCGTCGGCGGAATGCCGGGGCTCTTGATTACTTCCGAGGCATTGAGAATCAGCTGCTCCGTGTGGCCTCCCTCTTCAAAGGGGATTTCCTCAGCCCGGAGGGTTGAGGCATGGACGGGATTGAGCGTGCCGCTATCGCTGAGAAACACGTCAAAACCTTTATCTTTGGCCAGGATTGCTGCGCCTACGCCGCTTTCGCCGCCGCCGAGAATTACTATTCGCTGTTTCATTTATCTGATTTTGAGGGTAATGAACGTTAAAGCTGCCAGGAGGATTGAGATAATCCAGAATCGGATGGTTATTTTGGCTTCGTGGATTCCGTTGACCGGTTTGTTCCAGAGGACATTGGCCGCGGGGTCAGCATTTTTTTGGAAATGATGATGGATAGGGGCCATTTTGAAGACGCGCTGACCGGTGCCGGTGCGTTTCTTGGTGATTTTAAACCAGAAGGTTTGAATCATCACTGAGATGTCCTCAACAAAGAAGATGCCGCAGAGCAGCGGGAGCAGCAGCTCCTTGCGAATCAGGATTGCAAAGACGGCAATGATGCCTCCCAAGGTAAGCGAACCCGTATCGCCCATGAAGACCTGGGCCGGGAAGGCGTTATACCAGAGGAACCCAATCAGGGCGCCGATAAATGCGGCCATGTAGACCACTAATTCCTCGCTGCCGGGAATGTACATTATATCAAGGTAGGAGGAATAGATAATGCTGCTGCCGAGATAGGCCATAATCAGCAGGGCCACACCGATTATGGCGCTGACCCCCGTTGCGAGTCCGTCGATGCCGTCAGTTAGGTTGGCGCCATTGCTCGTGGCCGTCACCACGCAGACAACTACGATGACAAAGAGAATCCATCCGGCGGTGCGGGCGGTCTTTTCCGAGCCCATCCATTTGGTAAACCAGGTGTAGTCCAGGTTATTGTTCTTGACGAAGGGGATGGTTGTCTGAGCGGCTTTGATGTCGCTGCCGGAGGTGACCCGTTCGGTGACGATGGTGCGGGTGGTCTGCACTGTGGCCTTTTCCTCGCGGATGGTGATTGCGGGAGAGAAGGTCATTGTCAGTCCGACGATAAGTCCGATGCCAATCTGGCCGACGATTTTATATTTTCCGGCCATGCCATCCTTATTGTGGCGCTTGATTTTCAGGTAATCATCCGCAAAACCGAGGGCGCCGAGCCAGAGAGTGGCGACGACCATCAGCAGCATATAGACATTGCTCAGGTTGCCGATGAGGAGGGTGGGGAGCAGGATGGCCACAATGATAATGATGCCGCCCATCGTCGGGGTGCCCTGCTTCTTGGTCTGCCCTTCAAGGCCGAGATTGCGAACAATTTCCCCCATCTGGGCAAGCTGGAGGCGATTGATGATGCGCCGCCCGATGATGGTGGCACACAGCAGGGCAAGGATGAAGGCCACGGTGGAGCGCACGCTGACGTAGCCTGACAGGCGGGCAAACGTCTGCCCGGCAAGTCCCAGTTCGCTGAAAAGATAGTAAAGCAAAACTTAACGGAGTTTTAATGGGTTGATTATGGCCTGTTGATTAGAGTTCATTCAGCGCGATAGAGGCTTCTTCGCGATCGTCAAAATGATGTTTGACGCCGTTGATTTCCTGATAGTCCTCGTGGCCTTTGCCGGCAATGAGGATTACGTCGCCCGGGCGGGCAATGGCGGCGGCGCGGCGGATGGCTTCGCGACGGTCGACTATCACTTCGGCGCGGCTGCGGGTTTGGTCAGTCAGTCCGGCTTCCATGTCGGCGAGGATGGCGCGGGGCTCTTCCGTGCGGGGATTATCAGAAGTGAGGATTACCAGGTCACTGAGGCGCACTGCTTCGGCGGCCATGATGGGGCGTTTGCCCTTGTCGCGGTCGCCTCCGGCGCCTACGACGGTGATGATTCTCTTGGGCCCCACTTCGCGGATAGTTTCCAGGACGTTGACAACGGCGTCGGGAGTATGCGCATAGTCAACGATGGCAATGATGCCATCCTTGCCGCGCACGGCCTGGAAGCGTCCGGCCACGGGCACCAGGCGGCTGACGTTGGTCAGCACCTCATCCGGTTGCCAGCCCAGGAGGCAGCAGGCGCCATAGACCGCCGTCAGGTTATAGGCGTTGAAGCGCCCCGTAAACATCGTTTCCACTTCGTGTCCGTTAAGGCTCAGCAGGGTGCCGTCAAGGCGGCTTTCAATGATTTTGCAGGTGAAGTCAGCAATGGTTTGCAGGGAGTAAGTAAAATGCTTGGCGGCACAGTTCTGGAGCATCACGGCGCCTACCTTATCGTCAGCATTAACCAGGGCGAAGGCTTCGGCGGGAAGCCCGTCGAAGAACGATTTCTTGGCCTGAAGATATGCTTGAACGGTTTTGTGATAGTCCAGATGGTCACGCGTCAGATTGGTGAACACTCCGCCCGCAAAGGTCAGTCCGGCAATGCGGTGCTGATGAGCGGCATGGGAGCTGACCTCCATGGCGGCATAGGTGCATCCGGCGTCAACCATCCGCGCCAGGAGCTCATTGATTGAGTAGGCATCGGGGGTGGTTTGAGTGGCATGGACGGCTTCGGTTTCAATGTAGTTGCAAACGGTTGAGAGCAGTCCGGCCTTATGTCCGGTGAGGCGGGCCATCTCATAGATGAGGGTGGCAGTGGTGGTCTTGCCGTTGGTGCCGGTGACTCCTACCAGTTTCAGCTTCCGTGACGGATTTCCAAACCATTCGCTGGACAGATAGCCCAGGGCCACAGAGGTGTTGTCAACAACAACATAGCTGATTCCGGGCAGGAGCTTGTCAGGGAGCTGTTCGCAGACAATGGCGCCCACTCCAGAGTGCTCCAAGAGGGGGATAAACGTGTGGCCGTCAACTGAAGTGCCGCGGATGGCTACGAACATTGAGCCGGGAGTGACCTTGCGGGAGTCAAAGGTCAGGGCGGTGATTTCCGGGTTCTTGGGGCCGATTACCTGCTTCGGCTTTATGGATTGGATTAACTGAAGGAGTTGCATATATATAATAGGTGTTATTTTTTTATTCGCTGAGGGTTAAGTGGACTTTTGAGCCGGAGGCGAGTTTGGTTCCCGGCGGGGGATTCTGGGCCTTGACGTGACCGGAGCCGGAGAAGGAGACCTCATAGCGGGCGGATTCAAGGGTGTGGACGGCCTCGCGCAGGCCCATGCCTCTAACGTTTGGCACTCCGCTTTCCGGTTGTTCCCCATGTTTCATCCGGCGGGGTGTTGCGCCGGTTGTCGCCGTGACGGCATTGGCTAAACCATTGTTAGCCGAGGCGTAGATAACCGGGTTGGTGAGTTCGCGTTCGGGGTCATCAGAGCCATAATTGCTGTTCTCGCCGAGCATTCCGCGGGAGTAGAGGCCGATGGCGGTGCGCTTGACCACTTCACCGGAGGTTGACGCCGCGCCAAAGGCAGTTTCGCGCGGATGGAAGGTCAGCACCACGCAGCTATATTTCGGGTTCTCCGCGGGGAAGTAGCCGCAGAAGGCCAGTCGCTTCAGTGACTGATTATAGCGGCGCGTCTGAGGGTCAACGATATAGCAGGTGCCGGTTTTTCCGGCGAGGGTGACGTAAGGGTTCTTGAGGCTTCGGGCAGTTCCGTGCTCGCCGTTAACCACCAGGGAGAGCATCTGTTGCATCAATGAGGCGGTCTTTTCCGAGCATGCGCGCGGCCTTACGTAGTCAATCGGGATGATGGAGTCTACTCCTTCGCGCCGGAGCCCCTTGATGAGGCGGGGTCTGACGTAGCGGCCGCCGTTGGCAATGGCGTTATAGATGCTCAGGGTGTGCAGCGGGGGTATCTCCGTGGAGTAGCCATAGAACTGGCGCGAAAGGGTGACCAGGCCGCCTGCCCCTAAGGGGACTACGGGGAATCGGGCCGCCGTTTCTTCGCCAATGCCGGTTTTGAGCGGTTCCAGGAAGCCGATGGAGGCTACTCGGTCATGCCATTTCTGCGGGTCTTTATAGTAGCGGGAGAGGAGGCGGGCCATGCCGATGTTGCTTGACTGCTCGATGATGCCGCCAACGGTGAGCTGCGCGTTATAGTGCGAGTCAGTGATTGCCGGGCCCTGGCCATAGGCGCGATATGAATGGCCGATGTCAATGACTTCGTCAATATCGGTCACGAAGCCGTCTTCAACGGCAATCATCATGCTCAGGGGCTTGACAACTGACCCCGGCTCAAACCCGCGGACGGCGCGGTTCATCGCCTCGACATATTGCCCGGAGCCGGAGCCTAACGGGAATTCCTCAAGATTGGAGATGGCCTTGATTTCGCCCGTGGCCACTTCCATCAGCACTGCAGTGCCCCATTCGGCGCGGGTTTCCTGGAGGCGTTGCAGCAGGGCGCTTTCAAGGATGTCCTGCATCTGCACGTCGATGGTGCTGACCACGTCCCAGCCTCGAATGGCGGCCGTGTCGGCCCAGTTTCCTATGCCGCGGTTGAAGTTGACTTTTTTCGCAACTCCGGGCTTGCCGTAGAGGAGCGAGTCGAGCGCGTATTCCAGGCCTGACATGCCGTGGACTTCGCCCGTGTTGACGTCCTCGCTGACCACTCCGATGGAGAGCCTCGCCATTGCCCCATAGGGATTGCGGCGGCGCTTGACCGGCTCGGCGATGAGTCCGTGATTGCCCGTGCGCCGGCCCTTGAAGAAGGGGAAAGTCTTGATGAGCTGATAGTCAGCATAGCTGGCGTTTTTCAGCAGGCGCCAGCCGCGGGGGCGTTTTTTGTATTTGTTCTTGTTGAGGGGTTCGCGCAGTTTGTCTTGCCATGCTTTCAGTCCGCCGGGCATCGGGAAATGGACATGGAGCGAGTCAGCGAGCGAGTCCAGATTGGAAACATAACCTTTCCAGTGAAAACCCTCTGAGCCGAAGTCCATGCGCAGGTCATAGAACTGCATGGTAGTTGCCAGCACGGAGCCGTCGGCGGCAAGGATATCGCCTCGCTCGGGCTGAATCACCTTTGATGAGCGGCTGAGCTCCTTCTGGGCCAGACGGTTCCAATGGGGCGCGTCGACAACCGAGTTCTTGAACCCGTTATAGAGAATCCAGGCCGACAATATCAGGATGGCCGCACAGACAAGCAGAATGCGAGTCAGCACGGCGCCTCTTTTGGTCGTCTTTTTCGGTTTAACGGGTCTCTGTTTCATCGGAGGAAATATGGTAAGGAGGTTGAGTTTGAACTGAGAGAGGAATGCCCAGGGAGTCGAGCTGCTGACGCATGGCGCTTTCGCGGATGCGGCTCATGTAGATACCGCGGATGCGGAAGCTTTCCGTCTCAACTACCTGCAGGCGCGACGTCAGCGAGCGTATCTGCTCCATGGAGTGCTGACAGCTATAGCGATTGGTGATATAGGCCAGCACCATGATCAGCACGGCAAAGATTTGCAGCCAGTAGCGGGCAAAAAATTGGCCGTTGACCAGGCGCCCCTGAACCAGGCGTCTCAGCATCGTGTCTTTGAGTTTGGGCTCTTCGTTGCTCATCCGGTTTCAGTTTGTGGGGCGTTAGATTTTTTCAGCAATGCGGAGTTTGGCGCTGCGTGAGCGCGGATTGCGCTCCACTTCAGCGGCGTCGGCCACAAAGGGTTTTGAGTTGATAAGTTTCAGCGGCGAGAGGTTGCGGCCGTAAAAGTCCTTCTGTTCCTTTCCGTCGAGCGAGCCGGTTTTCATGAAGTTCTTGACCAGGCGGTCTTCAAGCGAGTGATAGGTGATGATTACCAGTCGGCCGCCGGGAGCGAGTGACTCCAGGGCTTGGTTGAGGAATTGGCGGAGCGCACCGATTTCGTCGTTGACCTCGATGCGGAGGGCTTGGAAAACCTGAGCCAGCTCTTTTTTCTCGCTCTTGGGGGAGATGAGCGGGCGAATGACGGTCAGGAGCTGTTCAACCGTCAGGATAGGGTGCTCGGCACGGGCCTTGACGATGGCGGCGGCGAGGCGGCGGGCCTGACGGAGTTCGCCGTAAAGATGGAAAAGGTCGCTGAGGCGTTGCTCTGATTCCTGATTGATGAGCTCGGCGGCGCTGCGTCCGCCGCGGCGGTTCATGCGCATGTCCAGGGGGCCGTCAAAGCGGAAGGAGAAGCCGCGCTCCGGGTCATCAAAGTGATGGAACGAAACGCCGAGGTCTGCAAGGATGCCGTTGACGTCGCCTTTGACGCCATGGAGCCGCAGATATTGGGCGATGAATCTGAAATTCCCGTGAATCGGAGTCAGGCGCGGGTCGGCCCAGGCATTGGCAAGGGCTTCCTCGTCGCGGTCAAAGACGAAGAGGCGCCCTTGAGGACCAAGGTGCTCGAGGATGGCGCGCGAATGACCCCCGCCGCCAAATGTGGCGTCGGCGTAAATGCCGTCAGGACAGATGTTTAACCCCTCAAGGGTTTGCGGCAACAGAGCGGGAATGTGATATACTGGTTCCATAAATTTGCCCTCAAATTTACGAAAAATCCCGGAATAATTTGCAAATAAAAACAGAAATATTTTTAAACATTCGCTAATGTGCTGATGTATAGTGCTTTATTTCATTTGCATTTGCAAAATTTCGCCGTCATGGCTCCTGATAGAGTGAAAAATTCATCATTTATTTGTCAAATTGTTCGGAAATATGTAACTTTGCCGTGCATTTTGATAGCAAACTAAACCAATTCAGTTACACAAATTTAATTTTTTATGAGAAAGTTTTTACTTTTATTTATTGCGGCCTTGGCGCTGACTTCTTTCAGTCCGGCGGCCTCTGCCGGAGCCTATCGCGTTGATATTGACGATGTTGACAACGTGACGGTGCTTGTAGACTTAAATGCTGGCCCCGTAGCCGTTACTCCCGGCCTTAACGAGATTGAAATGAACGGCGAGCGCTATCTCCGAATCATTGCAAATGAGGGCGTCCTGTTCACGGAGCTTACCATCGTCGACAGCTATGATGACAGTGAGCGCTCCATTGCTGACCAGCTTCAGGTCCTGCCCGACGGACGCAGTTACATTGACTTCTCCTCTACATTTCCGGAGGACGAAACCCTCAGAGTGCGCACTCAGGGCGCCGCTGATGCCCGCACCGCATCTTTTACCCTCAATATTGACAATCCCGCCAAGGCCGAATTGCAACTTAAGGACGTCAACATTCCCCTTCAGGCCGGAAGCAACGTAATCAAATTCGAGCCCACTTCGGAGTCAATTTATGAGATCGTTCCGCTTGATTATTACTCCATTTACTCGCTGACCCATAACGGTCAGGCCGTTGACCGCGGCGATGGTTACCGCTATCAGGTCAAGGTGGCCGACGGCGATGTGGTCGACGTCGTAACTGTTTATCCTGATGTTGATTGCAGCGTGACATTCTCCCTCACCGGCGATGATGCTGATGACTTTATCCGCGAGGTTGACGTCAATGGCCGTGCGGCCACTAACTGGGCCGCCCCGGGATTCTCCGTCAAGTGTGGGTCAGTGCTCACTCTGCGCGGGCGCACTGATGAATATGAGGTGATTTCATTCACGGTCAATGGCGCCGTGGAGACTTTCTCGTCTGAGGTTTCGCTCTTCATTGCCGAAGACACTGAAATCAAGGTTGACGTCAGAAAATACGCCTCTTATAAAGTCACCCTCAATGTTGATGACCCCGCCCGAGTGACCGCCTATCGCGGATACATCAACGATGGCGAAACCTATGAACTTCAAGCCGGCACAAACACCATTGAAATCCTCCGCAAGAACCCCTTCTTCACCCTCCAACCCGCCCCCGGATGCTATATCAAGACAATGACTGTCACCTGCCAGGATGATTACTCCCCCGCAGAACTTACCAAGCCCTCGGTTCAGGTCCCCGTTACTGATAATGACGTAGTTACCATCGTGACCGCCGAGATTGTGCGTGACCAGAAAGCAATGGTTTATGTCCATCAGTCCGAACTGGCCGCTGAGGATTTCAGCGTTAAGCGCGGCGATACTTCCGCCCTCACTCTGACCGACGGCTATAACGAACTCCCCTTCTATGACCGCGATAACTCATTCGTGATTACCAACGCCCTTGAAGTCTCGACCCGAGTTTACCAAAATGACGAACCCGTAGAACTCGATTTTGCCGGTTATAACTTCTATGTAGACCTCGCCGATGGCGACGTCCTGAAAATCTTCTATGATTGCGTGCCCGCCACTCATAAGGTCACCGTTGAATCTGACGCCGATTTGACTGATGTTGACGTCCTGATGGACCATATTCGTCCGCTCGGTGTAGGCACGGCTAAAGCTCTCGAATTCAGCCATGTTTCTATCGCCCCCAAGGCCGGCGCAGCAATCAGCGTTGACGTTAATGGCGAGCCTCTGACGGCCGATGCCGACGGCGTCTACGCCCTGACGGTCAATGGCGACAAAACCATCAAAATCACCCGCCAGGAATCCTCGCTGACTGAAATTTCCGCCTCTAAGTCCCCCCAGGCGGTAGACCTCCTCGGCCGCCCCGCCTCCAAGGGCCTCCTCATCCTCCCCGGCAAGAAAATCCTGAAATAACCCCTCCCAGCGGATACACTCAGATTCTTATAAATTTTATAAATCTTATAAGTCTTATAATATCATATCATAAGCCAACTTACACCGTGAAAAAAATCGGAAGGCCTGGGATTTCAGGCGCTTCCGATTTTTTTTATGGGGGTGAATCAGGGGGTTATGCCAGGTTGGGCACAGGGCCATACTGATTGTCATACGGCTGGCTTTCTTTGCAGGCCCAGATGATAAGAATGATGGCGCCTACCAGGGGGATTAAGCCCAGGAATATCCACCATCCTGACTTGTCGATGTCATGCAGACGGCGAACGCTCAGTCCCAGTGAGGGGAGCAAAGTTGCCAGTGACCAGAGGTATCCGAGCCAGGTGATGTTAAGCACTCCTCCGATTACGGCTAAAGCTGCGCTGACGATGAAGGTGAAGAGGCAGAACCACCAGTATTCGCTGCGGGAGGCGCGACCATTGAAGTCGCAATACTTATTGAAGGCCATGTTGACAGCCTGGCCAAAGCTTACTTGATACTGAAACATAAACAAAAAATTTTAAGAGTGTTAAAATCTACTGCAAAGTTACAAAAAAAATTCCATTAACGCTCTATCATGATGAGATATTTACCTCAAATCAATGTCATGAGGGTAAAAGGAAAGCCCCCGATAGCGAGGGCGCTACCGGGGGGGTAAGGAGTAGGGGTTTTTATGCTTGGGGTTTGAGCCATTTGTCGAGCCAGCGGAAGAAGACGCGCTGCCAGAGAATGGCGTTCTGCGGCTTGAGAATCCAGTGGTTTTCATCAGGGAAGATGAGCATCTCGGCGGGCACTCCGCGGAGCTTGGCGGCATTGAAGGCCATTTCGCCCTGAGAGGAAAGGATGCGATAGTCGAGTTCGCCGTGGGTGATCAGAATCGGGGTGTCCCATTTGTCGACGAAGTTATGCGGCGAAGTGGCAAAAGTGGCCTGGGCGATGGCGTTGCTCTTGTTCCAGTAAGCGCCATAGTCGGGGTCATCTTTGGAGTCAGCGGGCGCATTGACGGCGCCGCCGCCCATATCCCAGTTGGCAAACCACATTTCTTCCGTTTCCAGATATTGGGCTTCGATATTGAAGATTCCGGCATGGGCAATCAGAGCGGCGAATCGTCCCTCATGGTGTCCGGCAAGCCAATAGACGGAGAAACCGCCATAACTTGCGCCGACGGCGCCGATATGCTTTTCGTCAATCCAGGGTTCGGTCTTAACGTCGTCGACGGCGGCAAAATAGTCCTTCATGTTTTGGCCGCCATAGTCGCCTGAAATCTGGGCGTTCCATTCGGTTCCGAAACCGGGGAGACCGCGGCGGTTAGGTGCGATGACCACGTAGCCGTTGGCGGCCATCAGGGCGAGATTCCAGCGGAAGCTCCAGAACTGGCTGACGGCCTGCTGAGGTCCGCCCTGACAGTAGAGCAGCGCGGGATATTGGGCCGTAGAGTCAAAGCCTTGGGGCTTGACAATCCAGGTCAGCATTTCTTTGCCGTCGGTCGTCGGCACGAGGCGACGCTCAACCGAAGGCATCTGAATCTGAGCGAAGATGTCGTCGTTGACTCCGGTCAGCTTATGGGCTGAGCCGTCGTGGGCCAAGTAGATTTCGTTGGGGAAAATCATGGAGTGGGCCATGGTGAGGACTTCCGTGTCGCTAACGGGGCTAAGTGACTCATAGTCAGCCTCGCCGGCGGAGATAACTTTGACGGTGCCATCGAGGGCGATGGAGAACACGGGCTTCACACCGTTTTGATAAGCAAGGAAGAAGAGGCCCTGAGAGTTAGGCTGCCAGGCAATGTCTTCAACCGTGTAGTCCCATTGGGCGGTGAGGTCACGGATCTGGCCGGAAGCCATGTCGCGAACCATGATGCGGTTTTTGTCGCTTTCATATCCGTCATGTTCCATGGAGAGGAACGCCATCTGTGAGCCGTCGGGGCTGAAGGTCGGGGCGGTGTCATAGCCCATCATTCCTTCGGTGAGGTTTTCAGTCGTAGCGGCTTCAAGGTCATAGAGATAGATGTCGGAATTAGTGGAGATGGCATATTCCATTCCGCTCTTTTTGCGAGAAACGTAGGCGAGCTTTTTGCTGTCAGGAGTCCAGGCGAATGATTCAATTCCGCCGAAGGGCTTCATCGGGGCTTCATAGAGGGGCTCGTCGGCCATGATGTCCGTCTGGTTTGAGAGCGCGGCGCCGTCAAAGTCGGCCAGGAAGGGATGAGGAATTTCGGTTACCCATTCGTCCCAGTGCTTATACATCATGTCGTCAATGATGCGTCCGGTAGCGTCCGGCAGGTCGGGATAGACGTCCTGGGCCGTGCGGGTCCATTTGATGGGCTGAATCATGACTACTTTCTTTTCGTCGGGCGAGAAGAGGAATCCGTCAACTCCTTTTTCTTCCTTTGAAATCTGAGTGCGGCCTGAGCCATCAGGGTTCATCACCCAGATTTGCTGTTTGCCGTCAGAGTCCGGATATAGGAATGCGATTTTCTTTCCGCCGTCAATCCAGCAGTAGTTGCTTTCGCTCTTGGCGGTTTTGGTGATTCGTGTTTGGTTTTGCCCGTCGGCATCCATCAGGTAGAGGTCAGCGTTTGAGCGGTTTTTCTCAACGCTTTCGTAGCTGACGGAGTAGAGGATTTTCGAGCCGTCGGGGCTCAGTTTGGGAGCGCCGACGCGCCCCATTGCTTCCAGAGCATCAATGGTGAAGACGCCGTCAGTGGAGATGAATTCCGGACGGTCGATGATTTCTTCGTCTTCCTTATTTGAGGAGCAGGCGGTTGCCGAGAGGGCCGCCAGTCCGGCAATAGCGATTGGTTTCAAATACTTGTACATAATTAAATAAGATGAGCCGCTCACTCCGTTGGCCAAAGGTTAAGGTCAGCAAACGAAGTGAGCGGTCCGGTTATCTTCAGGAATTAGCAGCTCAGGGCGGCGTTAGTTTTCTTAACGGCTTCAGCGCTCTTTGCAAAGAGGGCCTTTTCTTCGTCGTTGAGGTCGAATTCAACGATTTTTTCGATGCCGTTTTTGCCGAGGATACAGGGCACACCGATGCAGAGGTCGCTGTGGCCATATTCGCCGTCGAGCAGGGCAGAGCATGAAATCATGCGCTTGGTGTCATGGATAACGGCGTCAACAACGCTGGCTGCGGCAGCGCCGGGAGCATACCATGCGGAGGTGCCCAGCAGGCCGGTCAGAGTAGCGCCGCCAACCATGGTGTCAGCAGCCACCTTGGCGAGGGTTTCAGCGGGCAGGAGGGTTGAAGCGGGGATTCCGCGATGAGCGGCATAGCGGGTCAGAGGAATCATGGTGGTGTCGCCATGTCCGCCGATAACGATGCCTTCAACTTCAGCGGGGTTAGCGCCGAGGGCCTTGCTCAGGAAGTACTGGAAGCGGGCGCTGTCAAGTGCGCCGCCCATGCCGATGATGCGGTTCTTGGGCAGGCCTGAAGTCTTGTGGATAAGATAGGTCATGGTGTCCATCGGGTTAGAAACGCAGACGATGATGGCATTGGGAGAGTGAGCCAGAACCTGGTCAGTCACGCTCTTGACGATGCCGGCGTTTACGCCGATGAGCTCTTCGCGGGTCATGCCCGGCTTGCGGGGGATACCTGAGGTGATGACAACGACGTCGCTGCCGGCAGTAGCCGTATAGTCATTGGTGACGCCGGTGGCACGGGTTTGAACGCCCAGAATGTTGGCGGTCTGCATGATATCCATGATTTTGCCCTCTGAGAGACCTTCCTTGATGTCAATGAGGACTACTTCATCGGCAATGCCGGTGGTGATCAGTACGTTTGCACAGGTGGCGCCTACGTTTCCGGCGCCTACAACGGTAACTTTTGACATATTTTATTTACTTTTTATTTGGTTATTTGTTTTTCGTTACAAAGTTACGCAATAAACCCAAAGAAATGAAGCGTCTTAACAATAATTAACACGCAAACCCCGTTTTTAAATTAAATTTGAACTAACTTTGCTAAAATTCCAAAAATTATAATTGCTAATTACCAATTATTAATTACTAATTACTAATTGAATAAAGATGTTTTCCGGAATAGTTGAAGAAGCGGCCCGTGTGGCTGCCGTGAAATCTGAGGGTGGCAACAGGGAGCTGACCATTGAGTGCTCATTCGCCTCTGAACTGAAGGTGGACCAGTCTGTGGCCCATAACGGCGTCTGCCTGACCGTCACCTCCCTGGCTGATGACCGCCATTACACCGTGACGGCCATTGAGGAAACCTTGCGCCGCTCGAATTTAGGGCTCCTCAACCCCGGCGACCAAGTGAACCTTGAGCGTTCAATGATGATGAACGGGCGCCTGGACGGACATATCGTGCAGGGACATGTTGACTGCACCGCCCGCTGCACCGAGCGCCGCGAGCTCGATGGCTCCGTAGAGTTCACCTTTGAATATGAAGTAGACCCGCAGAAGCGCCGTCAGGGCTATCTGACGGTGGAAAAAGGCTCCATTACCGTCAATGGCGTCAGCCTGACCGTATGTCTCAGCGAGCCCGGACGCTTCAGCGTCGCCATCATTCCTTACACGCTTGAACACACTAATTTCCGTCATATTCAGCCGGGCTCCGTTGTCAACCTCGAGTTTGACATCATCGGCAAATATGCCGCCGCCCTTATCGGCGACCGCCAATTATGATTTTCCCGCCTAAAAAGTCAGGACCGCGCCCCGAATTGGCGCCGGAAACGCGCCAGCTTATCATCGTCGGCGCTAACGGCGCGGGCAAGTCGCGATTCACCTCGCGACTCCTCAGCAGTGTCAGCCCCGAGCGGATTTTTGCCCTCTCGCCCCTGCGCGCACTCTTTGGCGCCTACAAGCCGGAAGCCGCTCCCGGAAGCATCGATGCGCTCTATGCTGAAGCCGCCGCCCATTCGCCCCTGACCGCCGGGAGCCCTGAAAATTTTGCCCCGCCGACGGAGGCCGAACGCCTCATGTCGCTCCTCCTCCAGGAAGAGATGGTCAACCTCCTGGGCCGCAAACTGGCCGGGAAGACACATGAGCCCGCCGCGCCGACCAAACTGGACCGCGTCCTGGACCTCTGGCGCGAAATCTTTCCTGAAAATGACATCCTCCGCCATAATGGCTCGCTCGAATTCGCCTCGGCCACCGATGGCGGCGAAACCCGCTCGCAAAATCGCCTCTCCTCGGGCGAAAAACTCGTGTTATATTATTTCGGGGCAGTGCTTTACGCGCCCGCCGATGCGGTGATTCCCGTTGACTCGCCGGAGATGTTTCTCCATCCGTCAACAATCCGCTCCGTCTGGGACCGCGTCGAGGCCCTCCGCCCGGACTGCACGTTTGTCTATACGACTCATGACCTTGACTTTGCCTCCACCCGCTCATCGGCCGCCACGGTCTGGGTGCGCGGATGCTCGGCTGAGGCCGATGTGTTTGACTATGACCTGCTTCCCCCTGATTCCCAGCTCAGCGAGGAAATGTATCTGGCCATTCTCGGTGCGCGCCGCCCCGTGCTCTTCATTGAGGGCGACAGCACCCGCTCAATCGATGCCAAGCTCTATCCGCTGATTTTCCCCGATTATACGGTCAAATCCCTCGGCTCATGTGACCGCGTCATCGAGTCAACCCGAGTGTTCAACTCCCTGGGCGCGTTTCATCATCTTGACAGCATCGGCATCGTTGACCGCGACCGCCGTTCCCCTCAGGAGGTCAACTATTTGAGGCGGAAGAAAATAATGGTGCCCGAAGTGGCCGAGATTGAAAATATGCTGATGGTTGAGGAGGTGATTCGCGCAGTAGCTTCCGCCAACGGGCGCGATGAAAACCGGGCCTTCGCCAAGGTGAAGGCTGCCGTCATGAACCTCTTCAAGGCCGACGCCAAATCGCAGGCCCTGCAACACACCCGCCATCACGTCAAGCACACCATCGAACACCGCATTGACGGGCGCTTCGCCTCAATCTCCAAGCTCGAGGAACACATGATGGACCTGGTCTATGAAATCAATCCCCGCGCCATCTATGAGCAATTCTGCCGCGATTTCCACTCCTATATCCGTGATGACGACTATCCCTCGGTTCTCCGCGTCTACAATCAAAAGTCGATGCTCTCCCAGAGCAACGTCGGCTCCCTGACCGGCTGCGGAGACCATCGGGCCTACATCGCCGCCATCCTCAACATCCTCAAATCCCCCTCCCCCGCCGCTGACCGCATCCGCCGCGCCCTCCGCGCCCAATTCAACTAAAACTACTTCATGATTATGGAGGAAGAATATAAAAAAGAAATAACCCGGAGGTTCGCCGAACTTGGAGCAGAGAGCGAGGTGGAAAGCTATCTTGCTTTGTTCCCGGAGCTTAATAGCCGCCTTTCAAAGTTCGCTATCGGTATACTGAGATGGAACACTGTCGGGCTGATTGACATTTGCAATCCTGATGATGTGAGTCGTGTGCGGCTTATTCTGAAAGTCCTTGATCAAACTCCCGGATTTGACTTTTTTGACGATACTTTCAATGAGTGTAGTCCCGAGATGGTGTGCGAAATAATAGGGATGTCACCCATGGCTTTGCCCTCAGAGCAGGTGATTGAATTCAACTATACGGTCAAATATATTGGAAATTATGCCGAGGCCCGTCAATACTTCGACATGACATCTTGGTGTATAGTTATTTCGGAAGAGTCATTCAATGCTTATACCGCCAATGGCAACCGTTTCTACTTCTGCGGTAACGGCGAGTGGTGGAAAGTCCCGTGCATACCCGACATGAGTTTCCCTCGCGATTGTTTCGGATATTCTCTCATTGCAGTTGAGGTCAGCCCGGAAAACAAAATTGTTTCAATCACTTCCAGATGGAACACCTGTGGCGGCGACGACGGAAATTTCATCACCGAGGATGAATTAAAATCAATTCTTGGCAATGAGAATTACAATAAGATCCTTTGTAAACCTACTGAAAATCACTAAATTTACTAAAATATTTCCCCAGAAGATGAATAAATTGGAATACCCCGAAGTAAATCTTTATAAATTAAGATTGCTTTCAAAAGGAGACGAATCACTGATTGTGACCCGTCAGGACGATGAGAAGCATTTCTATAACGTTTCTCTTGATATGATTGGCAGATATTATTCTCTTGAAGAGGCGGAAGAAGCACTTAAAGGTCATCAGGAAGCTGACGGTGACGTTATTGCCTATCAGATCGTTGGACCTGAACATGGACATGGAGATACTTTGTTCGTAGAATCCGATGTAGATGACATGATTGACGGGATGTATGAAACCGAGGATTATGATGAATCTCCGGAATTTCAAATGGTGTTCAATGCGAATCGCGAATTAGTATCGTCATATTTTTATGATGTCAATAATCCGGGAGGTAAAAGGCTTGAAAAAGAAACCGTCTTCAATGCCGGAGATAAGGCCTGGATGCTCGGGAGCTGTTACCTTGGCCACGAGGAACTTCACATCCTGATACCGGTAATAATTGAAGGCTTCGCTCAGAACTCTGATGAACTTAATATAGCATCAGACGGTGTAGACATCAAGCCATTGGTAACGGTAAAATGTAATTGGGGTGAATACCCGGAGCCCGAGGGCGAACAGAGCCCGCGAATTGACCTGCTACCTTCTGAGATAATCAGTAAGTAATGAAAAACCTGCATCCTTCTGAATATAAAGGCAAGGAGTTCGATACCCTTGTTGATGTTTTTGGATTGAAGCGCGATGAAAGGCTCAATAAGCTGTTTGAATCTGCCACTCATGGTGATGGAAATGAAATTTCAAGGATTCTTATTCCACATTCATCTTCTCTCCTGGCATTTCTCTGCTTTAGTAATGTCAGCAAAGACCATCCAATCAGAATTCTCGGAACGGAGTATGTAGACGTTATGTTTGAGGTGAAGAATGATGTCATAGAATCTCCTGACAGGTATCCCTCCAATATAGACGTTATGCTCATTGATAAATCCGGAACGCAGATTCTCTTTTTGGAGTCGAAATATACCGAATATCTGAAAAGTGGCCGAGCCTATCTTGCGAATCGATATAGGGCTTTCTATGATTCTTTATTAACCTCTAATGAAGATAAGTTCCGGTTCAAAGCCTCAGAAGTGAGGATAAACCACCGACCGGATGAAAATCATCCCAAAGGATACTCTACGATTGAGTACTGCTTAAATAACGGTAATAAAACCTCAGAGTATCTTGAAGGAATAAAGCAGGCGTTCAGCCATCTGCTTGGAATTGCTACAGGGCCATCAGCTGTTCAGGCTAAACATAACGATAATTACACGGTTCAACTACTGGAAAGAGCTGAGAAAATCACATTTGCTTCTATTGTTTATAATTGTAACCCGGAAAAGTATAATGAGTACTTTGGTTTATATAAATCCGTATTTACAAACGACGGAATTATAAAGAAAGCCCTACGAGAAGCTGTTCCTCACTCAAAAAATATCGATAAGCTGGTGATTCATCATGAATTGCTTACGTATCAGCAACTGAAAAAGGAAAATCCGACATGGTTACCCGATAAAGTTAAGCAGTTCTATAATTTTTAGCTAACTTCATTAGCCGAAGCTATGGAGAGGCGGATTCCGATATATGCGAAGATACACGCCCTGACGGACGTGCCTACGCTCTTTTGACCCGCTATGCGGGCCTTGTCAATAAGTCACGCAAGCTCCACGGACTTTGTCTCAAGAACTTATAGGGCGCCACGGAGCCCGGTGGATTTCGCCAACTCATGATTTCTGTAACACCATCGCCTGCTTTACTCTTTAACCATGACTTCTTTGCTGATATATCTTATATCTGAGGAGTTATGATATAACACCGGGCTTCGTGGCTGAGTGCCGCGAAGCCCGGTGAGTTTTTTGGGGGGATGGGTTTATTTGAGGATTTTTTTGCCGTTGATGATGTAGAGGCCGGGGGCGGAGGGGTTGTTGACGCGGCGTCCCTGGAGGTCATAGACCGGGGCATCGGGGTTTTCAGCCTTGATGGCGTCGATGCTGTTTTCGGCAAGTTTATTGATGGTGAGCTTGAAGTTGCCGGGGAGGTAGGGGGCTACGTTATAGGGGATTCCGGCGGCTTGGGCGTTCTGATAGGCTTCAAGGTTAAAGTCAGGGTTGGGGGTGACGTTGGTGTCATAGAGCGCACCGCCGCTGAGGCTCAGGTAGAGGCCGGCAGAGGGGCCGAAGGTGAGCACTCCGTCTTGGAATGAGCTGCCGCTGGAGCTGACGCCATAATACATCTCAAAGAAGTTCTTGTCGCTTTCATAGTCGTCGCTGCCCCACATCCAGATCAGGTCGGACCAGTCATGGCCCAGGTAGAGCTCGCTTTCCAGGACTTCAAGGCCCAGGGTTGAGCGCTCGATGTAGACGTTGTCGGGGTCAGAAGCGTTGATGTAGATGTGATGGTCGTGGCCGTGGCCATAGGTGAGATATTGCTCGGCTTCGGCGAATTTTTCATAAGGGTTGACCACACGGTAATAGTCCTTGCGGGTTTTATGCTTCTGGATTTCAACGGTGAAGTCGGCAGACTTGAAGAGGGTGGGGTAGAGCGAGGAGAGGAATCCTTCGGTCATCGTGCCGTCAGAGAATGTTTCCCATTGGTCGGCTTCAAATTCGGGGTTGAACACTTCAAAGTATTGCGCCTTTTTGAGGGTTCCTTCGGCATCGGCGGCCATGATGTAGACATGGGCGCAGCGGGCGGGCATTCCCTTGGTGCTGACAACGATAACGTCGTCGGGGCGGATGTTCTTGCCGGTTTGAATACATTCATCGGCGGCGACGGGATGGTCGGGCCATTCGTAGACCACTGCATAGCGGAGAACGGGGATGTTTTCATCGCCCAGAACGTAGAACTGATAATTTCCGGCCTCGGAGGGGCAATAGGCAGTCTTGGTGACTACGGAGAAGTCATAGTTGACGGGGACGGTAGTTCCGGTGAGGACGAGCTGGAAGGAACCGTAACGGTTGCCGATGTGCCAGTCAAGATCGTCAGAATCATCGGCATTTTCGCTGATAACGTAAATGGCCTGGCGCTCGGGGAAGGTGATAACGCCGTCAACGAGGGTTCCGCAGGCTTTATCGGCGGATTCGGCGCTGATGCCGTATTTGCCGATGAGTTCGCTCTTGCCGTAGGCGGTACAGTTGCGGTGTTGCTGCACGGTCAGCGGCGGCTGGACGTTATAGTCAGTGCTTATCGGTTCATAGACAATGCCGATTGGCGAGGGCTTGATTTTGACTTTCTCGGGATTCGTCGCGTCAATCAGGATGTAATATTCATCGCCGGTGAGGAGTTTGCCGGGATAGTCTTCATGATTTTCAATCGCGGCGCGTTCGGGCGCGGGATAGTTTTTCCAGGGGTCAACGATTCGATACATTCCGGGGTGGAGCGCATCTTCCTGAACGGTGACATTAAAAGTCTGCGCGCCGACGCTCCAGAATGTGGTGGCCAAATCGTCGGTATAGGCACATTCGCCGATGGTTTGCCAGTCAGCGGCGGTTTCGGTCTCCGGGGCATCGGCCATCATTACCGGGGCCTTATGCGGGAGCGCTGCTTGGATTGATATGGCGCCGCAGGCGAGCGCCAGGGTGAGGTAAAATTTTTTCATTTAGAACCTGTAAAATGTGTAACTATGGATTATTTTTCGGGTGCAAATTTAGTCAATTTTAACGAGAAAACAACCAAAATGACATAAAAATTAAACTTTTTGTGAAAAATTTTCTGATTTTTGTGGTTTTTTAAAGAAAATTGTGTAATTTTGCGCCGTCAAAACCCAAATATTGCCAATAACACAATCACAAATTAAAGTTACACAAATGAAAAAAATCTACACTCTTTTGACTCTCTTCGTCGCCTCGCTCCTGAGCCTGGTAGCGCAAGCCGAGACCCGCACCGTCACGTTCCACGTTGACGATGCCACCCATCTCCAGCCCGTGCAGAGATACTCTACGGATGTCACCCTGCAATTTGACGAGAACAATGACCTCCAAGTGACCTTTGGCGAGGACTACGAGCTCCGCAGACTGATTTTCACGGCTGCAGAAGGCTATAAAATTTCCTCTATGAAGAAGGCCGATGGTTCGGCATATTCCAGTGATTATGTTCTTGAGCCTAATCCGAACACAAATCCTCAGTCAAAGGTTGAATTCAACGGATATGATTCATATGACGGATTCTATGTTGAAGACGGCGATGTTGTCAACATTGAAACCGAAGGATTTGAGGCCAAACTCTTTACTTTCAAGGGTAATCCTGAGCATATTAATTATGCTACTGTCAACGGAAAGAAAGTCTATATGGACGAAACCGGCACGTTGACCTATGACGTTACCGACGTTTATACTTTCTATGTTTACTTGAACGATGACATCTCTCTGACCGATGTTACTGACGCCGACGGCAATAAAGTGGACTATACTTACAATGCAAGTAATAACTATTTCTACATCAGGCCCGGCGACTTTGACGGAAGCGCAACCTTTAACATTGTAACAGCCTCAAAAGAAGACCTGCGCACCGCATCATTCACCGTCAACATCGTTAACGGCACTGCCGATGACGTTGACTTCTATCGCGGTGGAAAGACTATGGCGCTCGAAGGAACCGAAACCGTAGTTAAATTCGACCCCGAAGGCGAAGCGGAGTTCAAAGTGGGCCGCAACCCCTGGAGCAAGAAGCTCCATAAGGTGGAACTCGACGGCGAAGATATCCCCTATGGAAACTATTATCACTTCTTTAACCCCAAGGATGGCTCTAACCTGGTTATCACCGTTGATGCCCCCCAGCAGCCCGTCCCCGTTAAGTTTGTGTTCACTAATGAGGGCACCGAGGGTGTGCTCAGCCGCCTGTCATGCGACGGCATTACTTATAGCGCTGAAGAATGTCTCTTTGAGGGCTTTACGCTCAATTATGGCAGCATCTTCTATCTGGAACTCAACGAGTCCGACTATGACGTAGAAGAAGTCCTCTATAACGGCGAAGACGGCTATCGCGGCGAAATTCTGACCGACGACGAGTATGTCGTAACCATCACCGCAACCAAGCGCCCGATGAAGCAAATCACTTTCAAGACCGAGGCTTGGCAACACATCGCCCTGGAAGATGACTGGTATCACGCAATCAATCTGACCGGTGAAACAACGGTCTTTGAAGCCCTTGAGCTTCCCCAATACTTCACCATCTCAACTAAGGATGGTTACATCATTAACTCAATCACTGACGAGGCCACCGGCGCTAACCTGCTGGAAGAAGGATACTATGGCGACTTACGCATTGTGGACTTCAAGGAAGGAATGACCATCCTGATTGACGCCTCAGAGTTTGTTCGCGATCAGGAAATGGTTATCTATCTTGAAGATGCGGAATGGGCGCGCCAAGACATCTCCCTCAATGACTGGACCTCATTTGAAAAGAGAATTTCAGTTGATAAGGGCTACAATCATGTCATGTTTGGTGAGGGCGACTTTGCAAACGCCGTCTTCTTGGTTGAGCCTCTTGAAGGCACCCCGGTAATGTATCTCAACGATGAGAAAGTAGAGATGGAAGAAGACCGCTGGGGCGACCTGGTGCCCGTAGGACTTGACGCGATTAAGGCCGGCGATGTCCTGAAGATTTTCTTGGAAGAAAAGGATACCCACACGGTTACTTATCAGATTGCCGACGATGTTAACGCCGAGGTTTATCATGACCATGTAGTAGCTGTAGAGTCACCTGCCACTCATGCAGTTCTCCCCGGCACTGAAATCCACATCAAGCCCGCCGCAACAAAGGCCCGCAGCGCAGTCAACGGCCTGATTGTCAAGGTTAATGACCAGGTTGTCGAACCGGCAGATGATGGCGTCTACACCATCACCACCGATGGCGACAAGACCATCAACATTGCCAACGACCCGACGAGCTCAATCAGCGAAATCACCGCTGACGAAAACGTTAAATCTTACGACCTGATGGGACGCAGAGTCAGCGCAAACCATCGCGGTCTGACGATAATAAATGGAAGGAAAGTTATGAAATAAGGTAAAAATGTGATCTTAGAAAAGCGGGGCTCGCGAAGGGTCCCGCTTTTCTATCATTTGCTTTTCCGCAAAAATTTTCGTAAATTTGCCAAATAAATACAAAATACAAAGTACAAAATACAAAATATAAAATACAGAATAAGACTTATAAGATTTATAGAACTTATAAAACTTATAAAACTTATAAGAATTATAAAACTCAAAAAAAACTTACCCCCCAAACAAAAAATGGTAACAGTAATTGACGGAGAGATTTTTCGCGACCATCGAGGCGTCATCATGTCGCTCAACGACTTCCATCTGGAAGGAGTGGAGCGCACCTATACTATTCATCATCCGGATGCGTCTGTAGTGCGCGGCTGGCATGGCCATCAGCACGAACGCAAATGGTTCCATTGCATCAAAGGCGGATTCACCATGGCCTTTGTCCAGCCCGACGACTGGGAAAATCCGTCGCTCGACCTCAAGCCTGAAATCTTCCATATCTCAGACCAAAAGAGCCAGGTGCTCTGCGTCCCGGCCGGCTATGCCAACTGCCTGAAAGCCACGGAGCCGGGGTCAATCCTCCAAGTGTGGAGCGACAAGCAGTTGCCCGTGGCGTTGCTCGACTCATGGCGCTATCCGTCATCAAACTGGGTTGACTGGGATCAGTATTGATGAAAGTCATTGTCCTGACTGGGCCGACGGCCTCCGGAAAGTCAGCTTTGGCCGTGAAATGGGCGCAGCAATGGGGATGTGAAATCATCTCTGCCGACTCCCGCCAGGTCTATCGCCATATGCCCATCTGCACGGCGGTGCCATCGGCTGAGGAGCGCGCCCTTGTTCCTCACCATCTGGTAGAGTTTCTGGAGCCTGCTGATTATTATTCCGCCGCCTGCTTTGAGGAAGACTCCCTGCGGCTCATTGCCGGGATGAAGCGCCGGGGAATGGACCGCGTGATTGTCTGCGGCGGCTCAATGATGTATATTGATGCCCTGACCCGCGGACTTGACTCCCTGCCCACCATCTCCCCTGAAGTGCGCGCCGAAACGCTTCAATTCTTTGAGGATAAAGGAATTGAGGCGGTTCGCGCCGAGCTTCAGCGTCTTGACCCTATATACTATGCCGAGGCTGACCTGCAAAACCATCGGCGCCTGATTCATGCCCTGGAAATCATTCGCCAGAGCGGACGACCCGTCAGCGAGCTGCGCACGGGCCAACGCAAGCCTCGCCCCTTTGAGATTGAAAAATATGCCATAGACCTGCCTCGCGAGGAGCTTTTTGACCGCATCAATCGGCGCGTTGACTCAATGGTCAGCGCCGGCCTTGAAGAGGAGGCGCGGCGATTGCTCCCCCTGCGCGGCGAAAATGCGCTTAACACTGTGGGCTTCAAGGAGATGTTTGCCTGGTTTGACGGCCTGATGGACCGCACGACCGCCATTGAGCGCATGAAGAAAAACACCCGCGTCTACGCAAAAAAACAGCTCACCTGGCTCAAGCGTGACCCGGAAATCCGCCGCCTCTCCTGACGGGGCGGGGTGTTGAAAAGTTTTTTGATTTTTTATTCGGTATTTTTCCGGAAAATTGCGTATCTTTGCAAGCGTATGGAGAAGTTTGTTCATTTGCATGTGCATACCCAGTATTCATTGCTCGACGGCCAGGCCTCAGTTAAGGCTCTGGTCGATAAAGCTATTGCTGACGGCATGCCGGGCCTGGCGATTACTGACCATGGCAATATGTTTGCAATCAAGGAGTTTTTCAACTATGTCAATAAGGTCAACAAGGGCCTCAAAGAGGAAGGAAAACCGGAGTTTAAGCCGATTTTCGGCTGTGAGATGTATGTTGCAAACAAGTCAATGCTTGAACATACTGACAAGAATGACCGCGGACGCCACCTGATAGTCCTGGCCAAGAATGAGACCGGTTATCATAACCTCATCAAGCTCGTCAGCCGCGCTTACACTGACGGCTTCTATGGCCGCCCGCGAACCGACAAGACCGAACTGGCCAAGCATCGCGAGGGGCTGATTGTTGCCTCCGCCTGCATTGGCGGCGAGGTGCCCCAGCTGATTCGCGCCGGGCGCCTTGACGAGGCCGAGCAGACTATCCTTTGGTTCAAGGAAACGTTTGGCGAGGACTATTATCTTGAATTGCAACGTCATAAGGCTACGGTGCCCCGCGCCAATCATGAGTGTTACCCAATTCAGGTTGAGGTCAATAAGGTCCTCATTGACTTTGCCCGCAAGCATGACATCAAACTCATCTGCACTAACGACGTCCACTTCGTCAACGAAGAAGACGCCGAGGCCCATGACCGCCTGATTTGCATCAACTCCGGCAAGGACCTCAATGACCCGACCCGTATGCTCTACTCAAAGCAGGAATGGATGAAGACCACCGCCGAGATGAACGAGCTTTTCGGCGACATTCCCGAGGCCTTGGCCAATACGATTGAGATTCTGGATAAGGTTACCCCCTATTCAATTGACCATAAGCCGATTCTGCCTAACTTCCCGCTGCCTGACGGATTCACTGACAATGATGACTATCTGCGCTATCTGACCTATCAGGGAGCATATCGCCGCTGGGGCAAGGAGCTCACTGAGGAGCAGAAGGAACGCATTGACTTTGAGCTGGACACCATTAAAAACATGGGTTTCCCGGGCTACTTCCTGATTGTGCAGGACTTTATTGCCGCCGGGCGTGCCCGTGGAGTGAGCATCGGCCCGGGGCGTGGCTCCGCCGCCGGTTCCGCCGTGGCTTACTGCCTGGATATCACTCAGATCGACCCTATCAAATATGACCTCCTCTTCGAGCGTTTCCTCAATCCGGACCGTATCTCCCTCCCTGATATCGATATCGACTTTGATGATGACGGACGCGCCGACGTTTTGGCCTATGTGACTGAAAAGTATGGCGAAGAAAAAGTGGCCCGAATCATCACTTACGGCACTATGGCCGCCAAGAGCGCTATCAAGGATGTCGCCCGTGTGGAGCAACTCCCCCTGGCCGAGAGCAACCGTATTGCCAATCTCGTGCCCAAGCGTATGCCGGAAGTCAACGGCAAGGAGCTCAAGCCTACTCTCAAAAACTGTTATGAATACGTCCCCGAATTTAAGGACGAACTCCGCAGCCAGAACCCCCTGGTTCGTGACACTCTCAAATATGCCCTCCAGCTTGAAGGAAACGTCCGCAATACCGGCGTACACGCCTGTGGCGTAATCATTTGTCGCGACGCCGTCAGCGACTGGGTTCCCCTCTCGACGGCTACGGATAAGGACTCCGGCCTGAAGATGCTCGTGACCCAATATGAAGGCTCCGTCATTGAAGACACCGGACTCATCAAGATGGACTTCCTGGGGCTTAAAACGCTGTCAATCATCAAGGAAGCACTCAATAACATCAAGCTTACGCGCGACATTGACGTTGACATCGACACCATCCCCATTGACGACCCCAAGACCTATCAGCTCTACTCGGAGGGTCGAACCGTCGGCACTTTCCAGTTTGAATCGGCCGGAATGCAGAAGTATCTCCGTGAACTCCAGCCTACTACGTTTGAGGACCTCATTGCCATGAACGCCCTCTATCGTCCCGGCCCGATGGACTATATCCCTGACTTCATTAACCGTAAGCAAGGGCGCTCGCCGATTGTCTATGATATTCCCGAGATGGAGAAATATCTTAAGGATACTTATGGCGTCACCGTCTATCAGGAACAGGTGATGCTCCTGAGCCGCCTGCTTGCCAACTTCACCCGAGGCGAGAGCGATACCCTCCGTAAGGCTATGGGTAAGAAGCTCATTGACAAGATGAACCATCTGAAAGGTAAGTTCATGGAGGGCGGTCAGGCCAACGGACATAAGCCCGAAGTGCTTGACAAAATCTGGAAAGACTGGGAAAAATTCGCCTCTTATGCCTTCAATAAGAGCCACGCCACCTGTTATAGCTGGGTGGCCTTCCAAACTGCCTATCTCAAAGCCAATTACCCGGCGGAATACATGGCCGCCGTGCTCAGCCGCAACAAGAACGATAACGCCAAGCTGACGGTCTTCATGGACGAATGTAAGTCAATGAAAATCAAAGTCAAGGGCCCGGATATCAATGAATCGTTCAGCAACTTCGGTGTGAACTCCGCCGGCGATATCCGATTTGGAATGTCGGCAATCAAGGGCGTCGGCGAAGGAATTGTCAACGCAATCATCTCCGAGCGCCGCGCCAACGGGCCGTTTAAGGATATATATGACGTCGTTGAGCGAGTCGACATCTCCGCCGGGCTCAACCGCCGCACACTTGACAATATGGTCCTGGCCGGAGTTTTTGACTGCTTCGCTGACGATATCAAGCGTGAAGACTTCTTTGAAACCAACTCCAAGGACGAGACATTCTCCGAACAGCTCGTGCGCTATGGTCAAGCCTATCAGCGAGATAAGCAGGATCAGACCGTATCGCTCTTTGATATGTTTGGCGATGATACAAGCATCTCTCAGGCCGGACGCCCCCCAATCAAGCCCGCCGTGCCCTGGGTGAAGTCTGAATTGCTGGCCAAGGAGCGCGAACTCGTCGGCATGTATCTCTCATCTCATCCCCTCGAGCCTTACTATATGGAGCTTACCTATGGCTGCACCTCAATCAAGGACTTCACAGGCGAGGACTCTACTCCTATTGAAGACAAGGAAATCCGCCTGGGCGGAATGGTCGTCGGCTTCGAAACAAGGCCCGGTAACAAAGGCCCCTGGGGAATCCTCCGAATCGAGGACCTCACCGGAAGCACCGAGATGCGCCTCTTCGGCCAGACTTATGCGCAATTTAACAGCTATTGCACTACCGGACAGCAAATCATTGTCACCGGTAAGTATCAGCGCCGTTATGGAGGCGAGGAATTGCGCTTCAACATCACTGACATCTCCCTGCTCAGTAACCGTAAGGGCAAGGTCGTCAGCGGAATAACCATCTTCCTCGAGACCGATACCGTCAATCCGGCGCTTGCCGAAATCCTCTCTGACGCCTCGGCTGCCTATGTTGAAGGTGAGATGGCCGCTCTGAGAATCATGCTCTATGATCCCGCCCTGAATCGCCGGTTATCATTGGCCGGCTCTAAACATATTGCCCTCAATAAGGGTTTAATCGATAAGCTCGAATCTCTTGACATTGAATATCATATTAATTAACAAATAATTCTTAACTAACCATTAATAAATTATGGCACAGACTTTTACTGACGAGAATATCCATGACATCATTGCCTCCGGCAAGCCCGTGATGATCGATTTTTGGGCCACTTGGTGCGGTCCCTGCGTCGGCATGAGCCCCGCAATCGACGCCGTGGCCGAAGAATATGCCGGCCGTGTCGAAGTTGGCAAGTACAATGTCGACGAACAAAATGACCTGGCGATGAAGTATCGCATCATGTCCATCCCCACTATTCTGACCTTCAAGGATGGAAAGAAGACTGACCTTCGCCTCGTCGGCGCCCAGAGCATTGAGAAGCTCCGCGAAACGCTCGATGCCCTCCTCGCCCTCTAAATAGAGAATCATAATTCCCTCATAACCTTAATGAAAACACCATGAAATTCACTGAAACAGACCTGAAAACACTCGCCGCAAAGGGAATAACCCCCGAGCAGGCACAAGCTCAACTTGAGCGTTTCAAGACCGGATTTCCGGAGCTGACCGTAGTGGATTCCGCTACGGTTGGCCACGGAATCTGCCGCCTTGACCCCGAGGCCCAAAAGGCCGCCGAAGCACGCTGGGAACAGTATCTGGCCGACGGAGGAACCGCCTGTAAGTTCGTCCCCGCTTCAGGCGCCGCCTCGCGTATGTTTAAAGCGCTCTTTGCGTTTGTCGATGGCACTGACGAGCAGGCTAAGCCCGGCTCTGACGTGGCCGAAGTGATTACCCGCATCCATGATTTCGCGTTTTATCCCGCCCTCAATGATGTTTGCCGCCAACTCTACGGGCTGACCGTCGACGAGCTGCGTGCCACCGGACGCCAAAAGGATATTATCCGCGCCATAATCTCCGGCTCCGGGCTTAATTACGGACAGCTCCCCAAGGGATTGCTCCAATTCCACGCCTATGGGCCTGATGGCGCGCGCACTCCCGTTGCCGAACACATTGCCGAGGGCGCCGCGACGGCCGCTGCCGCCGGAGGTACGCTCAATCTCCATTTCACCGTGAGCCCCGCCCACAGAGCCTTGTTTGAGGCCGAATTGGCCAAGCTGATTCCCGCCGCCGAGGTTAAGTATGGTGTAAAAATCAATGCGTCGCTCTCGGAGCAAAAGGCCTTTACTGACACCATCGCCGCCAATGCTGACGGTACTCCTTTCCGTGATTCCGAGGGCAAACTCCTTTTCCGCCCGGGAGGACATGGCGCTCTGATTCAGAATCTTAATGATATGGAATCAGCCGTGGTCTTCGTTAAAAACATTGATAACGTGGTCCCTGACTCCAAGCGGGAATCAACCGTGAAATGGAAGAAAATCCTTGCCGGATACCTCGTTCAGGTCCATGACCGCATTGCCGAATATCTTCGCGAGCTCCGCTCCGGCCATTCAACCATTGAGCGTCAGCGCGAAATGATTGCATTCCTCCATGATGTGCTCCAAGTCAGGGATTCGCGCATGAAAACCCTCTCTGATGCTGACCTTGAGCAGTTCCTCCTGACCAAGTTTGACCGTCCGCTGCGCGTTTGCGGCATGGTGGTCAATGAGGGCGAACCCGGCGGCGGACCTTACCTGACGGTCAACCCTGACGGCTCTTCATCGCCTCAAATCCTTGAAAGTCATCAGATTGCCCCGCAGTTTAAGGAGCTTATGGCCAAGGCGACTCATTTTAATCCCGTCGACCTGGTTTGCTATATTCAGGACCCTGACGGAAAGCCTTATAACCTGCCGCAGTTCGTTGACCATGCAACCGGGTTCATCTCATCCAAGTCAGCTCAGGGACGTGAACTCCGAGCCCTGGAGTTGCCCGGACTCTGGAATGGAGCCATGAGTGACTGGAACACGGTGTTTGTCGAGGTTCCCGCCTCCACTTTTAATCCCGTGAAGACGGTTAATGACCTCCTGCGCCCCGTTCATTCTTAAGGCGCTTATTCATACCTCATTGTCTGTGCCGGCGAGATGCGAGCAATCGTAATCGCCGGCAATATCAGTATCAGCCAGCTGAGTATCAGCGCCCCGAGATTGATGCCGATAAACCAGCCCGGGGAGAGGTTGACCGGAACATGGTCAACATAATATGACGCCGGGTCAAGCGGGATAATGTGAGTAAAGTGCTGAATCGCTATAATCATGAGCGCCAGGAGATTACCCCATAAAAGTCCGCGGCAGACAAGGCGCTCGGCCATCAGCATGAACACATGGCGAATCATCCTGTTAGGCGCCCCTAAGGCTTTGAGCAGGCCGATGGTCTTCACCCGCTCTAAAATGATGATGAAGAGCGACGAAATCAGCGTAACCGCCGCCACTATTGACATCAGAATCAGTATTACTATGACGTTAGTGTCAATCAGGTTGAGCCATGAAAAGAACTGACTGTCAGTCTGATAAATGTCGGTCAACGCATATGCTCCGCTGAGTCGGCCCGAATAATAAGCCGTCAGCAGCTGGGAATGAAGCTCCGCGGCAAGGGACTTGACGTCATCGGGATTGACATTGCTGAATCCGATTGTCTGCACATATCCGTCGGGCAAATTCCGCAGGCGTCCGGGCAGCAGAGGCGAGCAGTAGGCCACTTCCCGGTCATGTTCGCTGATAGTTGTGGAATAAATGGAGTCAACCCGCAGGGCGCGTACCCGCAAGCGGTTGTCAATGAAGAAATAAGCCGGAATTTTGTCGCCTACTGAAAGGTTGAGCGCCGATGCCTGCTGGCGGCTCAGAAAAAGCGAATTGAGGCTGTCGGCCGGAATGGCATTGTTCCCTTCAAGGCTGACGGCAAGGAAGTCGTCCGGAGTCTTGAGAATGCTGGAAATTGACGTATGTCCCTCGGCCTTAACCCCTTGCGGCAAGGTGATTGCTGCCATCGGCTCTGACATTGGAAATGGCGCGGGATTCTCTTCATCGTCATAGCCCGTCAGGGTAATGGCGTCGCTCAGCGAGAAGACTTGCTGCCGGACCTCATTCTTGAATCCGCGCATGATAGCGACGGAGAGGAGCATGACGAGGATGGAAAGTGCTACACCCGCAATGGCCACTCCGACGGCGGCTGATACGCGCTTCTGTCCCGGTTGTTTCCAGGCCAGGCGCCGCGCAAGGGTCAGCTCAATTCCGTTTTTCACTCTCCAGGCTGTTGTAGAGATTGAGGCAGGCGTCTTGAAGCAGGTCAAGGACTAATTCAAACCCCTCGGCCCCTTCATAATAGGGGTCAGGAACATGGTCATAACGTGCTCCGGGGCTGAAAAACTCGGCCATCCCGTGGATTTTCCTGGCTGCCTCTACGCTCGGAGCCTTGCGACGCAGATTGGTCAGATTCATGGAATCCATACCTATGATGAGGTCAAAATCCTCAAAATCTTCCGTAGTGACCTGGCGGCAATGGTGAACGAGCTCCAGCCCCCGTTGGCGTGCATGAACGCGCATACGCGAGTCCGGCAGTTCGCCGATGTGGTAGCCGCCCGTGCCGGCGGAATCTACCGTGTAACGCTCCAGAGCCTGATTTTCACGCAGAATCTCAAGAAACACTCCCTCGGCTGCCGGGCTCCGGCAGATATTACCCAGGCAGACAAACAGTATTTTGACGGGCTTTTTCTCTTGGTTATTCATACATTTTATCAATCAGTTCTGCATAATGTTCAATTACCACTCTGCGGCGCACTTTCAGGGTGTTGGTCAGCTCGCCGCGCTCCATGCTGAAGGGCGTCGTCAGCAGCGTGAACCGCTTGATTTGCTCATGATGAGCCAGGTCTGCGGTGAGTTTCTCGATTTTCTGCATGACGTATTCATTCACCTTGGGGTTGGAGGCTAATTCCTCGCGGGTCATCACTCCCAGGTGATTGTCGGCGGCAAACTTGGCCAAGGCCTTGAAGTCAGGAACGATGAGGGCCGAAACGAACTTGCGCTTGTCTCCAATAATGGCCACCTGCTCAAAAATAGGGTCGGCGCCAAGGCGGCTTTCCAGAGCCTGAGGGGCGATGTATTTGCCGTTTGATGACTTAAACAGGTCCTTGATGCGGTCTGTGAGGAAAATGTTACCCTGGGCGTCGATGCGTCCGGCGTCGCCAGTGTGAAGCCAGCCGTCGGCGGTAAATGCTTCGGCCGAGGCCTCCGGCAGTTTGTAATATCCGGCCATGATGGTCGGACCCTTGATTTGGATTTCGTTATTGTCGCCGATGCGCACTTTCAGGCCGCTCAGGGCGGTGCCCACCGAGCCGATGGCATATTCCGTTTCCGGATAGCAGGAAACTGTGGCGGTTGATTCGCTCAGTCCGTAGCCAATGCACATGTTTATGCCGACACTCTGACAGAACTCCACGATCTCCGTGGCTATCGGGGCGCCCGCCGTCGGGAAGAGCTTGCCGTTTTGGACGCCGATTGCCGCGCGGAGCTTGCGGAAGATGCGCCCGTTATAGAGCTGATATTCGCGTTCAAGCATGGCCGGAACTTTCAGCCCCATGCGCACATATTCAAGGTTGCGGCGCTTACCGACGGCCAAGGCGCGCTTGGCCATTGTGCGGCTGATGGTGCCCATGGCCTCGATTTTTTCCATGACGATGGTGTAGACCTTCTCCCAGAAGCGCGGTACCGCACACATGCAGTTTGGCGCTACTTCGCGCAGGGTCTGCTGAATGCGGCTCGTGTCGCGGTTAACGTAGATAGGCATCGAGAAGGTCAGGCAGAAGCAGCTCCAGGCCATCTCGAAGATATGGCTCAGCGGGAGGAAGCAGAGCGAGGTGTTGCCCGCCTTGAGCATGGTCAGGCGCTGATGGTTCAGCTCTATGGCCGCCGAGAAGTTCCCGTGGGTCAGGATGGCCCCTTTGGGCTGTCCGGTCGTGCCCGAGGTATAGAGCAGGGTGGCGATGTCGTCAGGCATGCATTGCCCGGCGCGGAGGGTCACTTCCTTGGTCAGCTCTTCCGAGGCCTTGGCCCCGCGGGCAAGGAGGTCGGCAAAGTGAATGGAGGTGTTATCGTCCGCATCAAACTGAATGGCCGGGTCGGCGGCGATAATTTGCTTGACCCCGACCTTGCGGGCCGTTTCATAGTGCGTCTGATTGCCGACGAGGATAAACTTAATCTCCGCATTCTCGACGATGTACTTGACCTGGTCAAACGATGATGTGGCATAAATATTGACCGGGAAGGCGCGTAATTGCCATGCCGCAAAGTCTGTCATCAGGATTTCCGGGCGATTTTCAGAGAAGATGCCGATGGATTCCTGCACTCCGAGTCCCATCTCGGCAAGGGCGGCGGCCAGGGCCAGCACATTATCGGCAAAATGGGCGCGGCTGACGGGGAGCCATTTTGTTTTGCCGTTGATTTCTGCCGGGAAATAGAGCGCCGTCATTTCCGGATTGGTTATATTGCGGGGTACTGAGGTCAATACGGGAATCATAATTTTCTGATTTTTAGGGTGGGTAGGGGGTGGTGGTTATTCTGCGGAATCGTCGGCGGGAGCCGCGAGCGGAACAACTCGGATAAGTTCAAGTTTATTGGCCGTGGAGCGGCTGATGGTGTAGACATAGGGCGCGAGTTCAATTTCGTCACCTTGAGTCGGAATAGTGCCGGTTGAGTGGAGAATATAGCCCGCAAGGGTTTGATAGTCATCGCTTTCGGGAATATCCAGTCCGAACTGCTCGCGCAAGCGGTCCACTTCAACTCGTCCGGAGAACTCAAAGGAGCCGTCGGGCAGGCGCCGCGCAATCTCATTGGTGCGGTCATGCTCGTCCTGAATGTCGCCGAGAATCTCCTCCATGAGGTCTTCAAGAGTGACCATGCCCGCGGTGCCGCCAAATTCGTCAACGACAATGGCCAGCGAGCGCTTCTCCGTAAGCAGCCGCTTCATCATCTTGTTGGCCAGCAGGGATTCCGGCGCGAAGATAACCTCCTTGAGGTTCTCTTTCCAGTCGGTTTCCGGATTGAGCAGCTCGGAGACGTGGATGTAGCCTAAGACGGTGTCGATATCATGGCGATAGACCAGAATTTTGGAGCGCCCCGAGGAGGTGAAGAGCTGTGAGAGCTCCGCGCGACTGGTGGTGTCGATATTGACGGCGACGATTTCATTGCGCGGAATCATGCAGTCGCGCAGGTGAAACGTGGAGAAGTCTATGGCGTTATGGAAAATCTTCACCTCATTTTCAAGCAGAGAGCGCGCCGGCGCATCCGGGGCCTCTAATGTGCGCTCAATGTATTCGTTAAGCTCAACGACGCTGAGCGGCGCGTCATCATCCGTGGTCTGGCGGATGCCGGCAAGGCGCATCAGCCCACGCGAAAGAGCCGTCGTAAACCAGGATATGGGCCAGAGTATCAGGTAGAAGAGATACATCGGAGTGCCCGCAACCCGCAGCGATGCGTTAGGGTTTATGCGAAACAGGGTCTTGGGGATAAATTCGCCCGTAAGGATGATGACGAGGGTAGTGATGATAGTTTGCACCAGCAGCACTAACAGCTCATTATGTCCCAGCCATTCCTGAAGCGAGGGCTCGATGAGTTTGGCCGCCGCCATACCGTAGATGACCAGCACGATGTTATTGCCGACGAGCATCGTCGTGATGAAGAAGTCCGGGCGCGAGAAATAGCGGTCAATGATGCGGGCGCTGAGGCCGCTCTTATGGGTGTCAAGCTCGGCGCGAACCTTGTCGGCCGACACGAAGGCTATCTCCATGCCGGAAAAAAGAGCCGAGAGTATCAGTGAAACGAGTACTATGATTATCCAGTTGATGATCATTCTGCAAGTTTGAATTGTTGAGTGGGGATTATTCCCGTCGGCCGCCGGATGGTATAGGCCGTAATCTGCTCGTTAGAGTTAAAGCCGAAGCCCTCAAGGATGCTGCCGCTCCGCTCAATGTGGATGAATGAATCCGAATAGACCGTATGGGCGTTCTGGTCCCAAAACATCTGTTCGGTCAGGAACTTGTCGCCCTGCAGGTTGCGCATCCTGACGTTGCCGTCAAGCTTCCATAGCTTCCGCTCCGAGAAGTAGCGGGCCGTGTCGGCCTGAATTGCCGCGTCAGGGGTCATGTTGTCATCAAACCGCTTGAGTTTGAGCCCGTCGGGGAAGAGCCAGTAGGGGTCGTCGGCTTCGTTATACATCAGCCATAGCGGCGCCTCTATATGATAGCGGGTAATTCCGGAGTCTGACACAAAGGAGTTGACCGAGTCCGTAATCATCGTCGGGGAGACGTTGCCGTCAGGCGCATCCGGGCGCGGGCCTTCGTCGTCGTTACATGAGGCGACGGCGCCGAGGGTCAGCATTATCAATATGGCCGGAAGGGGCGAGCGCATTGTGTAGCAGATTTTTATCGAATCTTTGAGGGGAGGAACCAGATTTCGTTGAGCGCGATGCCCAGGGTCACCATATAATAGTTTTCCGTGACGGTCACCGCGGGCGATGAGGAGCGATGACGATATTCAAAACCGAGGTTTACGGAGGTGCGCAGCGGAGTGGGGAAGCCGAAGCCGCAGGTCAGACCCATGTCGTTGACGTGGTTGCCGTCAATCATCATGTAGTCGCGCCCATGGAAAGCGCCTATGCGATAGCTCATGCGCTTGAAGTAGCCCCCGCGCTTTGAGGGAGTGAATTCCGCGCCGATGCTGTACTTCGTGCGGTTTGAGAATGTCTGGTCCTGGCTGAATCCTTCAATTCCCGGGAATTTGGAGTCGCTCCAGGGCTGATAAGTGAAGTCGGCGGCCACGAGCAGGCGGCTGTCAAGTTCATAGGCAAGTCCGGCACCGAGACTCCAGGGCATGGTGTAACCGGCCTTGTCAAGGTGGATTGTCGGGGTCTTGTCGGGCGATGAGGAGCCCTGAGTGACGTCATAACGGGTGCCGTAAGCCGTTCCGTGAACCTTGCGCGGAAGGGTAAACGTTGCGCCGACGCTAACATGGTTCTTATGGTTGAAGGTCAGCCCGTATTGCGCGCCGAATTGAACGTTATAGTCGCGAATCTTGTGTACGCGCTCATAGAGTGACACTGAGCCGTTGGAGGCCGTCGCATAGACATCGTTGATGACGTTGCCGAAAAGGTAACCGCCACTCACTCCAAGGGTGAGTCCCTTCACCGGGCGTGCGGCCCAGCCAAGGTAAACCTCGCTGATTCCCCCCTGGCCCGAGTAGGACCCGATGCCGTTGGTGACTTCCTGGCCGAAGGAGTAGCCGACGGAGCTGTAAGGAAGCAGACCGACGGAGGCGCCCATCCATTTGCCGATGGGGACTTGCAGCGTGATATAGTCCAGTCCGCCAAGGGGTTTGGTGACGTGGAGGTCCTTTTCATGAGCGAGCACCGCGCCGGCGTCAACACCCATGTCAAAGAGGAATGTCATCGAGTCGATGGCGGCGAAGCTCGCGGGGTTTTTGGCATTGATTTTGCCGCGTTGCTGAACGGCATAACCGGTGCCGCCCATGGCGCGCTGAGTGGATGAGGTGCGGTCGTTGAGCACGCCGTAGCCTATCATGGAGTAGGGCGAGACTTCCTGAGCCTGAATGCTCAGGGCGCCGCAAACGAGCATCAGCGGCATTAATATTTTATGCAAAACTTTCTTCATTGGTCTTAACTTGAAGCGAGGGATAATTATGAATCAGGATTTGATAAAGCCCGAAGTTGACTAAGTGAGGATAAATTTCATAAGTGACGTCAGGGGGGAGGAGCGCGGCGATTTCCGGAGCCCAGCCGCCGGAGAGCATCAGCCGCCGGTTGCGCCCGAATCCGCTGTAGAGCATCAGCTCGGCTACTACTCCCTGCATGGCGCCCGAGCGCATGGCCTCTTCGGTGGTGGTGCCATAGCGGGGAATGTTTTCAAAGTGGCCGCTGACAAGGGGCAGACGCGCCGTATAATGATGCAGGGCGCGGAGCCTCATTCCCGGGCCGCAGGCAATGTTGCCGCCGAGAAATTCGCCCGAGGCCGATACGAAATCGTAGGTGCAGGCCGTTCCGATGTCGGCAACGAGCAGGTCCTCGCTCGGGCACAATGACGCGGCGCCTACTGCCGCGGCCAGGCGGTCGGCCCCCAGGGTGGCGGGAGTGCCGTAACGGTTACGGAGCGGAACGGCCGTTGCCGGCGTCAGTTCCAGTTGGATTGGCGCGCCCGTAAGCTCCAGGAGCGCCGCAAGGTTGCCGCCCGAAACGGAACAACCGACGGCGGCGTCGATGCTCAGTGGCTCGATGGTGCGCTTGAGGGTCGACATGGCGGAGGCGCCCCGCAGAATGGCCCCGCAGGTTTCTTCGCCGCTGCGGCTGTCATAGCCGACGAGTTTCGTCGAGCTGTTGCCTTGGTCAAAAGTCAGTATCGTGCTCATTTCTTGGCCGATTTAGAGGCGGCGATGTTCAGGGCTATGGAGCTGTAAATCTGGATTGCGGCTCCCGCCAGGGTAAATGCAAGCCAGTCTCTGATTACCGGCGCTGAATAAAAGGCAAAAAAAGCGGCCACGCAAAAGAGCAGCGAGCTCCATGACTCCAGGCGCATCAATCGCTTGATGCGGACGGGAGTCCCGGCCGGGGCACTCGGCTCCATGAAGCGGGCTATGAGGGTCAGCGCGGCGCCGACGGCAAAGACATACCTGAACGTCATGCCGAAGGGGTTATTCGTCATTATCGGCATCAGGACTCCGACGGCTATCGTCAACAGTCCGATTATCAGCATAATGGGCGCGAATTTTTTCATAAATAGTTGATTTCTTAGTCAAAAATGTAGACATCCTCGCTCGGGCGCTTCATGTGGTAATGCTCCCTGACTATGCGTTCCAGCTCTTCCGGGCTGGAGTCAAGTCGCTTTGTCAGAGCCTCATAATGGCGCAATGTGTCCTCACACTGGGCTATCTTCTCCTCCAACGTGCGGATTTCCCCGGCATAGTCAATGGACTTCTTCAGGGAGTTATCGTTAAAGAACAAGACATACGTCAAAAAGCCCATGACAATGAGCAGGGGCAACGATATGTAGCGTTTGAGCCAGTTAATCATAGGCGCAAAGGTACGGAAAAAAAATGAAAAAAGAAAAATGCACCCCGAATTTTCCATTTTTTAACCAATTTTCCCCATTCTCCGACAAGTCTGACCGGTCTGACTGGTCCGACTTGTCTGACTTGTCAGACTTAAATTTGGTCATTTCCGAAATTTTTGCTAAATTTGTGGGCTGATAACTGACTGACATTTTTATCCGATTATGGGAAAAATCATAGCTATTGCTAACCAAAAGGGCGGAGTTGGCAAGACAACAACCGCCATTAATCTCGCCGCCTCACTGGCTGCCGAGGGTAAGAAGGTGTTGATTATCGATGCTGACCCTCAGGCCAATGCTACCAGCGGCTACGGCATTGATCCGCGCAAAGTTGCCGGCTCGATTTATGACTGCCTCGTTGACGGATATCCCGTTAGCGGTTCGCAGATGGCTACGTGTGTCGACGGTCTTGAAATCCTCGGCTCTGACATTAACCTTGCCGGCGCTGAAATCGAACTGGTCAATAAGCCTGACCGCGAATCTCTCCTCAAGCGCGCTCTCCAGCCCGTCCTTGAACAATATGATTATATCCTGATTGACTGCTCTCCCTCTCTTGGCCTGATTACGGTCAATGCGCTCACTGCGGCCCATTCGGTGATTATTCCCGTGCAGGCTGAATACTTTGCCTTAGAGGGAATCTCTAAGCTCCTCAACACTATCCGTATCATCAAGTCCAAACTTAATCCCAACCTGGAAATCGAGGGCTTCCTCCTGACCATGTATGATGCCCGTTTGCGCCTTGCTAATCAGATTTATGAGGAACTCAAGGGGCATTTCGGCGATATGGTTTTCGATACGGTCATTCCGCGTAACATTCGCCTGAGCGAGGCGCCCAGCCATGGTCTTCCCGTGCTGATTTATGACCCCGCAAGCCGTGGCGCTACGAGCCATCAGCAGCTCGCCCGCGAAATTATCAAGAAACACGCTCAAAAATAATTCTCTCTATGGCAGCACCCCGACGTAACGCTTTAGGCCGAGGCCTTGATTCGCTCATCTCCATGGACGATGTGCCCGCTCGCGGCTCTTCGGCCATCAATGATATCCCCCTGGAGGCTATCAAGCCGAACCCTGACCAGCCCCGACGCTCCTTTGATTCCGAGGCCCTGGAGGAACTCGCATCCTCTATCCGTGAGCTGGGAATCATTCAGCCCCTGTCGCTGCGTAAGGTGGGCCCGGATGAGTATCAGATTATTGCCGGTGAACGCCGTTACCGCGCCGCCGCGCTTGCCGGGCTGACCTCAGTCCCCGCATATATCCGCACGGCTAATGACACGGAGCTCACCGAGATGGCCCTCATTGAAAATATTCAGCGTGAGGACCTTAACGCCATAGAAATTGCCCTGACGTTCAAGAAACTCCTCGAGCAGTATGAAATGACCCAGGAGCGCCTGAGCGAGCGTATCGGCAAAAAACGCGCCACGATTGCCAACTTCCTGCGCCTGCTGAAGCTCCCCGCCGAAGTGCAGTTAGGCCTGCGCGACAAGCGCCTCGATATGGGCCACGCGCGCGCGCTCCTGAGCATTGATAATCCTAAGCTCCAGCTCAAGCTCTATGGCGAAATCCTCGACCAGGGACTTTCAGTGCGCCGCGTTGAAGAGCTGGCCAAGGCCTATAACCGCGCCGATGAGCAGGGACAGGAACCCGCCTCTGAAAAGCCCGCACGCTCTAAGGCCGTCGGCGAATTCGAACAGCTCAAACGCCATCTGAGCGCCGCCTTCCAGACCCGCGTGCAGTTCACCTGCAATAAGGACGGCAAGGGCAAAATCACCTTCCCCTTTGCCAATGATCAGGAACTGGAAAAGCTCCTCGCCCTTTTTGACTCAATGAAGACGACTGCCGAATGACGTTGACCAAGAAGCTGACATCACATTCCTCCATTGCGCGAGCCGCAGGCCGTTTGATTCTCGGTCTGATGCTCATGCTGTCGGCGCCCTCTCTGTTTGCGCAGGCTGAGGTGACTGACTCGGTGGAGGTTGTGCCCGAAGTTAAGGTTGACCTCCTCGGAATCGTCGCTCCTTCGCCCGCAGATTCTCTCCCGGCCATTACTCTTCAGCCGGATACTCTCCTGATTGCCCATGGAGGCGGAATCCGGGTGTTTAACCCTGACCCCGTGAGGGCCGTGTGGCTCTCCGCTCTCTGTCCCGGTCTCGGACAGATTTATAACCGCCGCTACTGGAAATTGCCCATCGTCGTCGGCGGTTACATGGGCCTCGCTTATGCCACTGACTGGAATAACGCCATGCTCCGTGACTACACCAAGGCTTACCGTGACCTGATGGATAATGACCCTGATACTAAGAGCTATATGGACTTCTTTGCCCCCGGTGTCACCGAATCCCAACTCAGCAAGTCATGGCTTGAAAGTGTCTTCCAAAGCCGCCGAAATTATTTCCGCCGAAACCGTGACCTCTGCATCATCGGCATGGTCGGCGTCTATATCCTCGCCATTGTCGACGCTTATGTCGACGCCTCGCTCGCCCATTTCGACATCACTCCGGACCTCAGTCTCAACTGGTCGCCGGTCCTGATTCAGGAGACGCGCTCCCCCTTGCCCTCCGTCGGAATCCAATGGGCCCTATGCTTTTAATTTCTATAACGACAACTATTATTTATGAATAAATTCATCCGATATACGCTCCCGCTGCTCTTGGCGCTGATGCCCGCAATGGTCTCCGCCCTGAATATTCGTGACCTCCGTTATGAAATAACCGATACGGCAATCGTTTTCCCCGAATCAACCCAGACTGATGTCCATAAGTTGCAACACAATTGGTATCTTCAGAATTATACCGTGTTGGAGCGCGAAACGTCGCCTACTGCCGGTGATATGTCTGATGAAACCATAATCAAAAATCTCCAAGCGATACCGACGACTATCGAGATGCCCTTTAACTCCGTAGTCAAGAATCATATTGACCTTTACGTCAACCGCCGCCGCTCACTGGTGGAGGCAATGCTCGGAATGAGCCTATATTATATGCCTATTTTTGAGGAGGCCCTTGAAAGGGAAGGCCTCCCTCTGGAACTCAAGTATCTCCCCGTAATCGAATCGGCGCTTAATCCGGATGCCGTCAGCCGCGCCGGCGCTACCGGCATCTGGCAGTTTATGCTCCCTACGGCCAAAGGACTCGGAATGGAAGTAACCACCTTGGTCGACGAGCGTCGTGACCCCGTCGCCTCATCTGCAGCCGCCGCCAAGTATCTTAAGCAGCTCTATGGAATTTTCAATGACTGGGGGCTCGCAATCGCCGCCTATAACTGCGGTCCCGGCAACATTAACAAGGCCCTGAGCCGCGCCGGAGCCTCGGCTGATAACCCCAAGGATTACTGGCAGATTTATTATTATCTGCCCGCCGAGACCCGAGGCTATGTCCCCGGATTCATCGGCGCTACATATGCCATGACCCATTATGCTGACCATGGCATCAGTCCCTCGCTGGCTCGCCGCCCGATTTTGACCGATACGGTTCACGTCAACTCCCGCCTGCATTTCAATTCTATCTCTCAGATTCTCAATATTCCCGTTGAGGAACTCCAGGTGCTCAACCCGCAGTATCGTCAGCGCATTATTCCCGGCGACATCAAGCCTTATGCGCTTCGCTTGCCCTCGCAGTTAGTCTATAATTATCTGCTGTTGGAGGACTCCATTATTGCTGAATCGGCCAAGTTGGCGCCCCGGAGCGTAGTTGACCTCAGTCAGCAGACTCAGTCCTCCGCCGGAGGCTCGCGTGACGTTACCAAGTGGCATAAGGTGCGCCGTGGCGAGACACTCGGGTCCATTGCCCGCAAATATGGCGTCACCGAGCGTCAGATTCGTCGCTGGAACGGCCTGAAGTCAAGCAAGGTGGCCCGCGGTCGAAATCTCAAGATTGTGGTCAAGGAAGCGGTGCCTGAAGAGCCGAAACCGGCTCCCGCAGCTGATACTCAGGGCCAGGTTGACGTTGTCTATGAGGATCCGGACCAGCAGCCCGCTGAGGCCGAAGTGTCTGATGCCGCTGAGGCGGCCGTTGCCGTCGTGGCCGGCGCCGAGCCCTCTGAGGCTGATGTCCGGCTCGCTGATGACCCCGAACCCGAATATGAGGAGGGCGCTCCGCAGCAGGCAGAGCCCGTCAAGGAGGCAAAACCCGCCCCGAAGACGCGAATCCATAAGGTCAGCAAGGGCGACACGCTTTACTCCATCTCCCGCAAATATGGAGTCACTGTGCAGGCCATTCAGAAGGCCAATAATATGTCAGGCTCAGCCCTGAGCATTGACCAGCGACTGAAAATTCCCGTGAAATAACGTTTCAATACCCTAAATAATTCATTAAATGCTTATGAAAAAGTTTATTACCGGCGCACTCCTGGTTTGCGCCATGCTTCTGGCAACTCCCGCCGCTCAGGCTGCCGGATTCAAGTTCGGCCCCAAGGTAGGCCTCAACGTCAACAAGTTCTCTATGGATAAGAGCACTCTCAGCTCTGACAATCGCTGTGGCTTTACCGCCGGTGTCGCCGCTCAGTTTACCGTGCCCCTGATTGGAGTGGGCGCTGACGTCAGCGTGATGTACACCCGCCGCAACAATGAAGCAAGCATCCCTCAGATTGACAACGTGTCTGCTATAAAGGAAATGCTCACCAGTAAGACTCATTACGACTACATCTCAGTGCCCGTACACCTGATGTATAAGCTCGAACTTCCCGCCGTCAGCCAAATCGTTGCTCCTTACGTCCTGACCGGTCCTGACTTCTCGTTCCGTGTCAGCAAAGAAATCATGGACGACTTCAAGGCTAAGAAATGCAATGTCGCATGGGACTTCGGTCTGGGCGTCGAGCTCATCAAGCACCTGCAGATTAGCGCTACTTATAGCCTCGGCATGAACAAGGCCGTAAAATATGTCCCCGTAGCCGGTATTAACACCGATTCCGGCATCAAGGGTAACACCAACGGCTGGACCGTTTCCGCCGCCTGGATGTTCTAAAATTTAAACTTAAAAGCGGGCGAAAACATCCTTTCGCCCGCTTTTTTTTAATCAAATTTGCAAAATTTTCTCAAAAAATTTGCATATCTCAAAAATTGTGCGTAACTTTGCACTCGCATTTGAGCCTCATGGCCCATTCGTCTATCGGTTAGGACGCAAGATTTTCATTCTTGAAAGAGGAGTTCGACTCTCCTATGGGCTACTAATTATAAAAGAAACTGATTAAATTATCCGAAACTTTAAAAATGGCAAACCACAAGTCATCTATTAAGCGTATCCGCCAGACTGAAAGCCGTCGCCTGCGCAACCGCTACTACGAGAAAACAGCCCGTACCGCCGTTCGTCGCATCCGCAAAATGACTGACAAGGCTGAAGCTAACAAAGCTTTCTCTGCTTTGACCGCTCTCCTTGACAAGCTGGCTCGCAAAAACACCATCAGCAAAAACAAGGCTGCCAACCTGAAGAGCTCGCTCCAGAAGCACATCAACTCTCTCGCTGCTTAAGCCTTACACCGTTTTAGAGCGGCCCATTCGTCTATCGGTTAGGACGCAAGATTTTCATTCTTGAAAGAGGAGTTCGACTCTCCTATGGGCTACCACGGCACATTCTATCTGTAGAATGTGCCTTTTTAATTTTTCAGGTTATGCACTCTACCATCCGCATTATCCCTCTCAAACTCATCCCTCACTCGGACCGAACGGCTATCCTTGCGGCTTATTCCCGCGAATTGGGCCGCGTGAGCTTCGCCGTAAACTCCGGCGCCGGAGCGGCCGCGGCTCGTCGCCGTGCATTGCTCATGCCCCTGAATCCACTCGAAGTGGTATCATCCGCGCGCCCCGGACGCGATTTGCTCACGATGCGTGAGCCGCGCGCCCTGATGCCCCTCCATCAGATTATCTCCTCGCCGGAACGCTCTGCCGTTGCCCTGTTTATAGCCGAAGTGCTTGAGCGTGTCCTCCGCCAGTCTGAACCCGAGCCATTGCTCTTTGACTTCATAATTGACGCCATCAGCCGGCTGAATTCCCCCTTGACGCCCCCGGCCAATTTCCATCTCTGCTTCATGATTCGCTTGGCGGAAATGCTCGGCATTGCCCCTGACCCCTTTGACTTCCGCCCCGGAATGGTCTTTGACATGGCCGACGGAATTTTCCGCCTCTCCGCGCCCCTCCATGGACGCAATCTGTCAGCCGCCGACTCAGCCATTGCCGCGTCAATCCTCAGAATGACCTGGCAAAACCAAGCGGCGTTCAGACTTGACCGCAACGCCCGCAATCAAATCCTCGAAAAAATCCTTGATTACTACTCCCTCCATCTCACCGACCTCTCAACCCTCCGCTCCCCCTCAATCCTCCACTCCATCTTCATCTGAGCGAGCGCTCTTACGGGCGGAGGAGTTTGCCGGAGCGGATGTAGATGTGGCCCGGCTGAAGGGTGGTTACCCGGCGCCCTTGGAGGTCATAGACGGCGCCGGAGGTCGCTTCCGGGGTCAGTTCGTTGATTTCAGTGGTTTGTTCGGCGTAAGTGAACGTGGCTTGTTGCTGCCTTTTGGCGTCATAATATAATGCGCCGGAGTATGTGCCATAGTCCAAGTTGCTCATTGGAATTTCAACGCTGAACTGTTTGCTCTCGCCCTGGTTGAGATATGGGGCGATGTTATGCTCGGATTTGATGCGGTCGCCGCTATCGAGCAGGAAAAGGGTCATTTCATCGTCATAATAGCCCTCGGTGCAGCTTACTGTCCATGAGAACTTGGCGATGTCGCCCGGAAGGATGCCGTCAAACTTGAAGTCTGTAACCTCGATGGAGGTTCTAACGGGACGTGCGGCCAGGGTAACAGGCACAGGGTCACAGATGGCGCGGTTTGATTGCTGACTGTAGAAATAGAGGCGATAGGAGCCGGGCTCGAGTGTGGTGTTTGCCGCGGCTGAGAGAGTGCCTGTATACTCAAACTCCGTAGTTTCATTGCCGGTCAGCTCGACGCCGACGCTTGAACCCCAGCCGACCAGGTCGTCAGAGTCGCTTTTGATGATTCGCGGAAACATGCTGCCGATATATTCCGTGGCCGTTTTGTTGGTCAGGGTCATCGGCAGGCTGAATTTGGTGCCGATGTAGATGGTGCGATCTTCCGGGAGGTCGGCGATGGTGAATCCCGGTTCATTGTCGGCCGTGAAGACGGCCTTTGAGTCGGCTACGGTTACTGTCAGCAGGCTGTTGTTTGACAAGGGGAACAATACGGGTTGCCATTCTCCGCCGGGCACTTTGAAGACGAGTCGCGCCGCATAAGTGCCGTCGGCCAATGTTCGGGGTAGCAGGGCGTTGATGGATGGATAACCAACGGTCGGTTTAATCTCCGGAGTCGTCGCGCAGGTAATGTAGACGGGTTCGCCGGCATCGGTCGGGGTCAGTTCAATGTCGATTTGAGTTTGAGCCGGAATCGGGAGCGCACCGATGTTTGAAACCATGCAGTTGAAAATTGCGTAGCCCCCTAATTGAATGGTCTCGTTGCTCGGGCGGAAGTCATCTGACGAACTGAGCATATAGGCCGGTTTAGAGCCCTCAACCGGAGGCTGAACTCCAAGGGTGGCGTTCTGATTCAGGTTATATCCGCCTTCAAATCCGCCCGTGCCTTGCACTGCAGGGTTGAGCGCATTGAGCCGGAAGTAACCGTCGCTCAGGCCGCCCCAGCCCCAGTTGAAATGGAAGAAACCGTCGGCGGAATAGCCGTCGCAGACAAACTGATGGCCGCCCGCCTCGCTTTGTCCGCCGTAAATGACCGGGCGCCCGGCGGCAAGGTCGGCGTATATCAGGTCTTCCCATTGGTCAAACTCATAAAAATCCCGGCGCTCTTGGCGGATTCCTTGGTCATATTTGAAATACTCAATCAGGGCGCCGCCAATGCGCACGGCGTTGGCTCCGGAGCCGGAGGTTGAATAGTCCATCCTGACGGAGTAGCCGCAGGCTTTCATCAGAGTGGCTACGGCAAGGTTCTGCTCCTCAGTGGTCGCGGAGTTATAGGTATTGTCCATGTTATCCCAGTCGAAGGTGACTTCGCTGAAATCCATTGAGAGCTGCTGATTGCCATTAGTTGTCCAGGAATAAGTGATAGAGCCTTGGCCCTGAGAGGGATAGTTATAATATTTCATCACCTGGGCCATGGCCGTGGCGACGCATCCGGTGTCACATTTTCTGCCGTAAAGGGTCGGCGCCAGGTCGTTATAAGGCGAGCCCTGGTCCCAGGTAGTTTTGAGCAATGGCTCAATCGGTTCGCGCTCGTCAGCGGGAGTATCAGCCTGAGGGGATATTCCTGCCGCGGCGGCTGAGGCTATCTGCTCGGAGTAAGTTGAGAGCCACCATTTCAGCGCGGGAATCTCTTCCGGGCAGAACTTCCCGAAGTCAACATAGGCCAGGATTGGAAGGGCTATGTCGTCGGCCGGGAGAACCATATATCCCGGTCCGGTTGAAAACACGTAGAGCTCCGGCAGGGTGGCTATCAGCTGCGGGATGCCCATGGTTTGGCGATTGATGATTTTGCGCGCTGCGGAGTTCGTTTGCAGTCGTGAAAGAGCCTGGGAGGGGGTAAGTTCGGCTGCCGAGCCGCTTGCTGCGGCAAGGAGTGAAATCAGGGCGATAAGAGGTTTTTTCATGGCAGGGAAACGTGATTTTTCGGGTGGCGATCAGTGGCGGATGCGTTTGCGGGCGGAGTCTAATCTCAACAGGATAAAGAGCAGAATCGTGAAGCCCCAGAGCGAGGAACCGCCATAACTGAAAAACGGGAGCGGGATGCCGATGACCGGACATAGCCCGATGACCATCCCGACGTTAATACACAGATGGAAAATGAAATAGGAGGCCACGCAGTAGGCATAGACGCGACTGAATGTGGCCGGTTGCCGCTCGGCAATGTGGATTATTCTCAAAATCAGAATCAGGAACAGGAGGATGACGGATGTTGTTCCGATGAAGCCTTTTTCTTCACCTATGGTGCAGAAAATGAAGTCTGTATGCTGTTCGGGGACGTATTTGAGCTTGGTTTGCGTGCCGTTGAGGAATCCTTTCCCTTGGATTCCGCCGGAGCCGATGGCTATCATTGACTGGTTGACGTTATATCCGGCGCCGCGCGGGTCAGCCTTGATTCCGAAGGAAACGAGGATACGGTTTTGCTGATGGGGCTGCAGATGGTCAAAGAGCACATTGACCGAGAAGCTGAACGCGATGGCCCCGACGGCGAAGATGGCGCAGACATAGAGCTTGGGGAGATGGTTGCGCAGGCCGTTGAGAGTCATGTAGACCGCTGAGAGGATAATGACGCCGACAAATATCCAGAACCAGGGCAAGTGGAGCCCCAGGGCATTGAGCCCGAAAGCGAGCCCTATGAGGCCGCCGAAGCCTAAGAACAGATTCCGCATAACCTCAAATGAGCGCGCATGGATGCCCGCCATCAGTGTGGCCGTCAGCATGGTCAGCACGCTGACAATGAACTGACCCTTGGCCATGCCGAGCCCCATCGGCTCTGTATACTTGACGGCGACGACGAAGATCACCACTGCCGCCAGTGCCGCAAGCAGTATCAGGCCACTCATTCCTTCGCGATAGAGCACAAAAAACAGGGCCAGGAAGACAAGCGCCGAGCCGGTTTCTTTCTGGAGGATAATCAGGATGATGGGCGCGATGATGATGCCGACGGCCTTGAAAAAGTTTGAGGGAGGCGAAGTGAGCTTAAACCCGTAGGAGGAGATGAGTTTGGCAAGACACAGGGCTGTGGCACACTTGGCGAACTCGGCCGGCTGCAGGCTCATAGGTCCGAATTTAAGCCAGGAGTGGGAGCCTTTGGTGTCAGGGGCGATGAAGATGGTGACCGCCAGAAGCAGCAACATGAAGATATAAAACGGATAGGCATACGTTTCATATATCCTATAGTCACTCAGCAAGATAACCAGGCCGATGACCAGCGCAAGGCCTATCCAGCGAAACTGTTTGCCGGAAAATTCCGCAAAGGAGAAAATGGACGCATGGTCAAAGTCATAACTGGCGGCATAGATGCTGATTGCGCCGAGCACTACCAGCAGAAGGTAGAGCCCGACCGTGAGCCAGTCAAGAGTGCGGAAGACGGAGTCGTTGGCGTTATTGCTTGGGCTTAAGTTTGATGACACGATTTCCGAGGGTATTGGCGTTCAACATGTTTGTTTCAATATACTTTCTTGCGGGCGAAATCTCGCCGTTGAGATAGCGTTCAATAATCAGCGAGCCGATGGGAACACCGTAAGTGGCGCCGAAGCCGCCGTTTTCAACGTAGACGGCCACTGCAATCTGCGGGTCCTCATAAGGGGCGAAGCCGATGAATGCCGAATGGTCCTTGCCATGAGGGTTTTGTGCCGTACCCGTCTTGCCCGCCACTTGGATGTCAGGGAGATTTGCCGTGCGGCAGGTACCTCCCGTGACGGCCATACGCATCCCCTCGGCAACGGCCTCAAACCAGCGGTGTTCAATGTCGGGGGTGCGCACGTCAAGCAGCCCTGAGGGCATGATGGTGTCTTCAATCGCCTTGACCGCATGGGGAGTGATGAAGTGCCCGCGATTGGCTATCGTGGCACACAGATTGGCCATCTGCAGCGGTGTGGCAAGAATTTCGCCCTGGCCGATGGAGACGGAGATGATGGTGTTGGCGCTCCAGTGGCCTTCGCCGTAAAACTTATTGTAGAACTTGGCGTTAGGGATGAATCCGCGTCCTTCGTTGGGAATGTCTACTCCGAGTTTATAGCCGTAGCCCAACTGCACGAGATGGTTTTTCCATACTTCAAAGGCGTTGGCGCTTGAGCCATACTTGGAGCGTTTGTCAACCAGGTTTTTGAATCCCCAGCAGAAAAAGGCATTGCATGAGGTTTGCAGCGCGGGCTTGACGGGGATAGGCGACCCATGGCCGTGGCAGCCCACTTTGAGGCCGCCGTTGATGTAGCCGTGATAACAGGGATAAGCCGTGTTGAGGTCAATGATTCCTTCCTGGAGAAGAATCAGCGCCTGCCCGGGCTTGAAGGTGGAGCCGGGTGGGTAGGCGCCCATCAGTGCGCGGTCAAAGAGCGGACGGTCCTCATTGGCGGCAAGCATCTGATAATTCTTGCCTCGCTCGCGACCTATCAGCAGAGTAGGGTCATAAGTGGGCGACGACACCATGCAGAGAATCTCGCCCGTCTTCGGCTCGATGGCCACTACGGCGCCAATCTTGTTGACCATCAGGCTCTCCGCATATTGCTGGAGCTTGATGTCGAGGCTCAGGGTCAGGTTGCGCCCGGAATGAGGCGCAATGTCCATCGAGCCGTCCTCATAGCGGCCCTGTATGCGCCCGTAGGCATCACGCATCAGGATTTCAACTCCCTTTTCGCCGCGCAGATATGGCTCATAGCTTTTCTCTACTCCAAGGTCACCGGTGTAGTCCCCCGGGCTGTAATAATCGTCATTGTCAATGTCGTTCTGATTGACCTCGCGGATGTTGCCCAGGATGTTGGCCGCCGTCTTGTAGTTATATTGCCGGAGGATTCGCTTCTGAGTGTAAAATCCCGGATAGCGATAGAGTTTTTCCTGTAGGCGCCCGTAATCGCTCGCCGACAGATGTGACATAAACCGCTGAGGGGTATAGACCGAGTAGCCCGGCTGACGCTTCATCTCCGCTATGCGGTTATCAAACTGCTCGCGGGTAATCCCGATGGTTTTGCAGAAGTCGAGAGTGTCAACGCCCTTCATGTCGCGCGGAATCATCATGATGTCGTAGGCCGGCTGATTGAACACAACCAACTCGCCGTTGCGGTCATAAATCAACCCGCGGCTCGGATACTGAATCTTGCGCAAAAAGGCATTGTTTTCCGCAAATACCTTATATTTATCCTCGGCAACCTGGAGCGTAAACAGGCGCACAATGAAAATTAACGCAATGACGACCACAAAACCGCCAACTACGTATTTCCGCTTCTCAAGATTATAATCCTTTCTCACTTTGCTGCTGAAAAATGAGAGCGTGAAAAGATAAAGTCAATAACCATGATAGTCATTGACGTCAGCAGAGTGGACCCCAAGGCGCGCTCAACCATCAGCAACGGATGGCGGAACGCAAAGGATTCAATCAGCGTTATCATGATGCAATAGAGCAGCGACATGGTCAGGACATACTTCGCAAACACAGCCCAACCAAGTGACGCAATGCCCGGAATCCGATGGATTACGTCGTCCTCGCGAGGAACGTAAAGACGCAAAATCGTGTGGCGACACGCGCCCAAACACGTGCACGCCAGCGAATTCATTCCCGGAGTGTCTGAAAAAACGTCTACACAAAAGCCGATGAGAAACGAGAAGAAGATTACCTTCGACGAACTGATATTCATCGGCAACTTGATGATAAAATATATGAAAACGAAGGCGAGTGCCACGGAAAACAGCACCAAACGATTGCAGATGACGGCCTGCAGAAGAACCATCACCACAAACATCACCGAAAACTGCAAAAAAGTCTTTGACATAATTTAATATGCAAATTTACAAAAAATAAATGAAAAACCCGCACCATCACCCAAAAAACTTTTCCCAACCTCAAAAACCCGCAACAAAACCCCTCAAAAACCCGCAACAAAATCCCTCAAAAACCCGCAACAAAACGCCTCAAAAACCCGCAACAGCTTGTTTTTCTCAAAAATTTTTTTTAACTTTGCGACGTTATTAAGAGCTTTTTTATGAAATACTTACATAGAATTGTTGACAAGCAGCTCAAGCAAAGATTGAGTTATATGGGAGCCGTCTTAATTGAGGGCCCGAAATGGTGTGGAAAAACTACTACTGCCGCACAGCAGGCCAAAAGTATACTCAGACTTCAAGACCCTGATATGAGAGAGGCCTATTTGGTGACGGCTCAGACTCGCCCTTCAAATCTTTTGCAAGGAGCAACTCCCAGGCTGATAGATGAATGGCAGGATGCTCCTATGATATGGGATGCGGTTCGCACTGTGGTTGATGAGCGAGGAGGAGAACCGGGCCAGTTTATTCTGACAGGAAGCAATTCAGTGGACGATAGCCTCATTATGCATAGTGGGACGGGACGCATTTCCCGGATGAAGATGTATCCGATGAGCCTTTATGAGTCCGGGGAGTCAACCGGAGCCATATCTCTGCTGAAATTGTTTGATAATCCATTGATGGATATTGACGGCATAACGTCTGAAATGGGTGTTAATGATCTGATTCGCGCGGCATGTCGTGGCGGTTGGCCTGCATCGCTAAGGGTTGCGAATACTCCTGAGGCGTATAGGATTGCTCGAGATTATGTTGAGGGGGTTGTGAGAGCTGATGTTTCTAATATTGATGGTGTTCAGCGCGACCCGGCATTGGCATTGGCCATCATTAGAAGTTATGCGCGGAATCTGTCGACTTTGGTAAAGAAGTCGAATTTGTTAAAGGACGTCAATGCCATTACAGAGAGCTGTTCGGAGCGTACGTTTGATAGTTACGTCAAGGCTTTGACTCAGTTATTTGTTATTCAGGATATATCAGCGTGGTCGCCGGCTGTCAGATCCTCTACGGTTATCCGTCGTACGCCTAAACGAGGACTTGTCGATCCGTCCATAGCAGTGGCAGCTCTTGGCTTATCGCCTCAAATGCTTGAAATGGACCTTAAGACGTTCGGTTTCATATTTGAATGTATGGCCATACGTGACCTTAGAGCTTATACTCAGGGCGTTTATGGCGAAATATCGTATTATCATGACAGATATGACCTTGAGGCTGATGCTGTTCTTCATCTGGATGACGGGCGCTATGCGCTGATTGAGTTCAAGCTTGGAAGTGCTGAAATTGAACTGGGCGCAAAGCATCTGCTTGAGGTTAAGGAACTCGTGAAAAAGTATAACGAGAAAGAAGGTCAGATTAAACTTCGGGAGCCTGACTTGCTGATGGTTATCACCGGGGGAAAAATGGCTTATCGTAGGCCGGATGGCGTTTTGATTGTTCCTCTGGCCTGCCTTAAGGATTAACCGTTAGCATCCGGGGAAAGGTCGGTTAATTGCGGTTTTCTGTGCCGGTCAAAGTGGCGCAGAATCTGATGAACGGTTGAAATGTTTTGTTGATGTAGCGCCCTGTACTGATTGAAGAAATCATACGGTTCGCTGAGGGCAGGAATCAGTGAACTGAAATACTTATGAAGTCGGCGCAGATTTGCTTCGGTTTTTGCAAATTTGTTTGTAAATGCAGTTAGCTCATCGTCTGATGAGAATCTGCCTGGGTTTGAGAAGTTATTGAATTCATCCTGAGCTTGCTTGCTGCGTTTGATTGTGGCCTGTATATGAGCATATATACTGCCGCAAGCAATTAGCAGGAAGCAGATTATGAGGAATGGGGTCATTTGTGGCGGGCGAGGATGTGGGTGAGGAGGGCGAGGAGGTTGGTGCGGGCGGGGGAGTCCGGGAAGGCGGCGGTTAGGGTTTGGGCGGCGGTTTGGGCGAGGGTTTGGATTGTTTGCCGGGCGCGGGTGATGCCGTTGTTTGCGATGGCGAAGTCGATGAGTTCGCGGATTTGGTCAGGGGTGAGGCTGTCGCGGGTGACGAGCGCGCGCATCCGGTCTCGTCCTTCAACCGTGGGGTCAAGGAGCACGCTGAGCAGCGGGAGAGTCACTTTTCCTTCGCGGAGGTCATTGCCGGTGGGTTTGCCGATGGTGTCGGCCTCGGTGGAGTAGTCAAAAATATCGTCGGTGATTTGGAAGCAGAGGCCCAGGAGGCGGGCAAATTCGCGCAGTGCGGCCAGTCGGGGGTCATCTGTCTGACATCCGGCGGCGAATGCTCCCATCTCAGCGCAGGCAATGAAGAGGGAGGCTGTCTTGCGCTCGATGGTGCGCATATAAGCGTCGATTGAGAGGAGATGATAGCGGGCGTTATAGATTTGGTCGAGTTCGCCCATTGCGAGCTGTCGGCCTAAGGATGCGAGTGAGCCGATGATTCGGATGTCGCCGGTTTCGTTGGCGAGTTGGAGTGAGGTTGAGGTGAAGAAGTCGCCGACGAGTACGGCGATGTGGTTGTCCCAGATTCCGTTGACGGTCGGTTCGTTGCGTCGCATTTTTGATTCGTCGACGACGTCGTCGTGAATCAGAGAGGCGTTATGAAGCATCTCGACGGCGGCAGCCGTTGAGATGACATGGTGAGAGGTTTGAGCGCTGAAGAGTTGGGCGCAGAGAATTACCGTAATGGGGCGTATTTGCTTGCCTTTTTGCCGCAGGTATTCCGCAATGATGCCGTTCATCATTTCGTTTGATGATTGGAGCGACAACATTATGCGCTGATTGAGTTGCGTCAGTTGAGGCGCAATGGCTTTGGCGATGGAATCAAGTGAGGCGGCGGATTGTTGAGGCATCTATTCGGTGGAATTGGGGGGTGGGATTATTCAAAAGAGGATTTGAGCGAGGGGATGATGTCAAAGGCTGTTTGGTCCGGGCGGATGGGGGTGATTGTGACATAGTCGCGACGGAGCCAGTAGTTATCGCCTGCGGGGTCATCCGGGGCGAGGTCGACGTATTGGCCGGTGAGCCAGTAGAATTTGCGGCCGAAGGGGTCTTGATAGTCAGCATATTCTTCGGTCCAGCGTCCTTTGCCGCAGGTTGTGACTTTAATGCCCTTGGGTTGCACTCCGGCGGGCATATTGACGTTGAGGCAGACTCCTTCAGGGAGTCCGGAGTTGATGACGCGGCTGATAATCTGCTCCATAGCGGGGCCGCAGGGAGTAAAGTCGGCGTCAGGGCGGAAGTCAAGGAGTGAGAATCCGATGGCGTTGATGCCAATCATGCAAGCTTCCATAGCGGCGCCCATGGTTCCGGAATAGATATTTGAGTTTCCGGAGTTAGAGCCGTGGTTTACGCCGCTGAGCATCAGGTCAGGGGCGGCGGGAAGGATTGCGTGCATGGCGAGTTTGACGCAGTCAACGGGAGTGCCGGTAACTGACAGCATCCGGGCACCGTTATAGTCCGGATGCGGGATGATGGAGAGGGGAGAGTTGACGGTGATTGCGGAGCTTTGGCCGGAGCGGGGGCCGTCAGGGGCCACGGCATAGATCTCGGCCTCGGGCGCCACGGCGCGCATCCTGTCAATCAGGAAGCGCAGACCCGAGGCTTGGATACCGTCATCATTAGAGATTAGGATGATCATACGAGGTGGGCAATCAGTTCTTCACGGTTGCCGGGAAGGAGGTCAATTACGGGGATTTCAACCATGGTGTAGGCTCCGGGGGCCTGGCGCATGGAGGCTCTGGCGGCGCCGACGAGAATCTGGGCGGTCAGGGCCGGATTATTGATGGCCATGTTGAATTCCAGGCGCTGGGAGGGGGTGCGTCCGGAGGTTCCTTTGCGGGTCATGTTGACGCCATGGCCCATATCGCGGACGGCATCAACCGAGGGAACTTCAAAGACGTGGGTCTCGTCAGAGGCAAAGTAGGGGTCGGCCTTTACTGCGGCGGCCACTTCTTCAATCTTGGCTCCGGGGAGGAGTTCGACGTAGACCATGCGGCGATGGATTCCGGTGCCCAGGGGGATTGTCATCGAGATGGCATCCTTTACTCCTTCCTTGGAGCGGACACAGACGCTATGGCCCATGCTCATTCCGGGGCCGAAGTTGGTGTAGGTCACTCCCTTGGGCGCAGCGGCTTCCATCAGGGCACGGACAATGGAGTCACTTCCGGGGTCCCATCCGGCGGCAATGATTGCCACACGGCCATTCATGCGGGCTACGTCGCTGAGATGGTGACGCAGGTCGACGATGCTTGAGTGGATATCAAAGGAGTCAACGGTGTTGATTCCGGCGGCAAGATATTTTGCGGCGTTTTCTTCAACATGGCGAGTTGGAGTGGCAAGGATGGCAACGTCGACATGGCCCAGCTCGGCAATGTCAGTAACCACCTTGTATTGGCTCAGTTCGGCAGGGACTTCGGCCACGGAGCGGCGGACGATGCCGGCCAGTTCCATGTCAGGAGCCTCAAGGACTGATTCGAGGACGTAACGGCCAATGTTGCCGTAGCCTACGATTGCAACTTTAATCATATTTCTTCTTAGAGGTGTGAGACAATTTCTTTGGTGTCGCGGGCAATGGTGAGTTCTTCGTCAGTGGGGACGACGACAACCTTTACTCGTGACTGCGGGGTGGAGATTATGGTTTCAGTTCCGTGAACCTGGTCATTGACCTGCTTGTCAATTTCAACTCCGATGAACTTCAGGGGAGCGCAGACGTTTTCACGCACATCGGTCTGGTTTTCGCCAACTCCGCCGGTGAAGACGATGATGTCAACTCCGCCCATCTCGGCTGCATAGGCGCCGATATATTTGGTGATGCGGTTTTCATACATGTCGAGGGCCAGGGCAGCGCGTTCGTTTCCGGCCTGATAGGCGGCTTCCACTTCACGCATGTCGTTGCTGATTCCGGAGATTGCGGCCACACCGCTTTCCTTGTTGATTACTCGCTTGAGGTCTTCAACGGTCCAGCCGTATTTTTCCATCAGATAGGTGAGCGCGCCGGGGTCAACGTCGCCAACACGGGTGCCCATCATGAGGCCTTCAGTGGGGGTGAGACCCATTGAAGTGTCGATGCTCTTACCGCCGTCGATGGCCGTGATTGAGCCTCCGTTGCCAATATGACAGGTGATGATTTTCTGAGTTTTGATGTCCACTCCGAGGATTTCACAAACGCGCTGGGAAACATAGCGGTGGCTGGTGCCGTGGAAGCCATAGCGGCGCACTTCGGCGTCGGCCAGCAAGTGATAAGGGAGGGCATACATATAAGCCTTCGGGGGCATGGTCTGGTGGAAGGCTGTGTCGAATACGCCAACCTGGGGCACTGAGGGCAGGAGGTCCTCAATGGCCTTGACGCCGGTCATGTTTGCGGGGTTATGGAGCGGGGCCAGGGGAGTGCATTCGCGCACTTTTTCCTTGACTTCCTCAGTGATGAGCACTGAGGAGGCAAACTTGGTGCCGCCATGAACCAGACGGTGGCCAACGGCGCCGATTTCATCAAAGGTCTTGATGCAGCCAACTTCCGGGTCGGTCAAAACGTTGAGCACACCCTTGATTGCGCCTTCATGGTCAACATGGCCCAGTTCGCGCACGGCCTTGGAGCCGTCGGCGAGCTTGAATTTCAGGAACGCATCGGGGAGCCCGATTTTTTCTACTCCACCTTCGGCCAGGACTTTCTCCGTTTCGGAGTCAATGAGTTTATATTTAACGGAAGAGCTTCCGCAGTTGAGTACGAGAATTTTCATTTAATGTCAGGTAGTGTTTTGGGGTATTAGTTTTGGTTACAAGTCATGATGATGGTCTTGTAAATATCGTCTACTGAGGCGCCGCGGCTCAGGTCATTGACGGGCGCACCGAGGCCCTGGAGCACGGGACCGATTGCTTCAACTCCGCCCAGACGCTGAACGAGTTTGTAAGCAATATTGCCCACTTCCAGTGAGGGGAATACCAGGACGTTAGCTCGGCCGGCAACAGAAGATCCGGGGTCCTTCTTGGCGGCAACGGAGGGCACTAAGGCAGCATCGGCCTGCATTTCGCCATCAACAATCAGAGAGGGGTCAGCCTCGCGCACAAAGCGGGTTGCGGCAATGACTTTTTCCACTTTTTCATGTTTGGCAGAGCCCTTGGTTGAGAATGAGAGCATTGCGACACGGGGCTCAATGCCGGCGATATCACGCGCGGTCTGGGCTGATTCCAGGGCAATCTGAGCCAGCTGGTGAGCGTCAGGGTCAGGAACCACGGCGCAGTCAGCAAACACGAGGATGCCGTTGGTGCCATAAGGAGACCCTTCAGGCAGCACCATCAGGAACGCGCCGGAAACGGTGTCGATGCCCGGGGCGGTCTTAATTACCTGGAAGGCAGCGCGAAGCACATTGCCGGTGGTGTTTTCCGCTCCGGCAACCATGCAGTCAGCCTCTCCGGCCTTAATCATCAGGCAGCCCAGATAAAGAGGATCGGCGGCAGTCAGTCGGCTCTGTTCTTCAGTCATACCCTTTGACTTGCGCAGGTCAAGGAGAATCGGCGCATAACGGTCAATGACGGCCTCATCGGCGGGATTGACAATAGTTGCGGCAGAAATGTTTTTCAGGTTATTTTCAAGGGCCAAAGAGTTGATGTCATCAGGGTTACCGATGAGGGTTACTTTGGCGAGTCCGTCGGCTATAATGCGGTCAGCCGCGCTCAAGGTGCGGATTTCTGTTCCTTCCGGCAGAACTACTCGGCGCTGACGTTCGCGCGCCGTAGCGGTCATTTTCTCAAAAAGGTTCATTACTTGAATTATTTGTTTTGTTTGGTGCAAATTTACGTATTTTTTCTGAACAAAACCGCAAAAAATCTTCCCAAATTTGAAATTTCCCTTTTTTAGACTGAAATCCCCCCATCTTTTGCCTCTCTCTCATCTGCCGGCGCAGAGGATAAAAAGGCCGCCAACCCATCGCGGGCTGACGGCTCACATAGTCCAAAATAAACTTTAAAGTTATATAATAAAAGTTTTCTTCACTTGGAAAAATTTACTTGACCAGGACTTTACGGCCATTGATGATGTTGAAGCCCTTGGCGGGAGCGGCAAGTTTGCGTCCTTGCAGGTCATAAACCTCGGTAGTGGCGCCGGCGGTCACTACGGCGTCAATGCCGGTGGTGTTAACCGTAGCAGAGCGGACTACTCCCTTGAAGTTTGATTCAGCATGGTAGGCGTAGTATTCAATATTGCCGTTGGGAACGCGGATTGTGTGTACGTTAGTTCCTTCCTGATGTTCGGCAAGGGTATAGCCGGAGTGGTCAACGGCGGCAGCTCGGCGCTGAGGAGCGGCGGGGGAAGCTGTCGTAGTGTGCTTATAGTAAACGTCATAGTCATTGGCGGGAGTGGTGAGGGTGATGATGAGCATCGTCGGGTCTGATTCGTCGATAGCCGTGGTGTAACCCTCATTGTCCTGCAAGGGTACCATCGTGTTGGGGTTGATGGTGTAGATGGGGAAGAGCTTCTCTTCGCCGTCGGCAAGGGCGGGAACCTCGTCTAAGTAAGCCTTGAATCCGGGAATATACTGAGCGTTCGGGTCAAACTCTTCATAGACGCGGAAGTTATTGTTAGTAGAGGCATGGAGGGTGAAGATCTCCTTGTTGTCATCGTTGGCAAACGCGCAGAAGCCGGCTTTGAGGTTGCCTTTGATTTCGCCGTTTGATTCCCGGTCAAAGACTACGGGAAGATTGAGGTAGACAATATGGCTGCGGTTTTCATCGTCAGCGCCCTGCTCGAGGTTGGGGTTATTTTCCACGTCAACTTTGCCGTCATAGAAAATCAGGGCGGGCTGATTGGCGGGGATGATTACTTTACCTTCGTCGTTAGGTTCGATAGGAGTTGCGAGAACGTGGTTAACGTCGTTCTTGCCGGTATAGTCAGCGTCGTCAAATTCGCCGGTGTAAGCGGTGGTATGAGTGTATTTAGCGGGAATTTCCAGAGCTACGGGAGAATAAACGGAGGTCCAGCCTTCGTTGTCGTTCTGACCGAATACGTTATAGAAAGTGAGCGGAAGTTCTTCAACGAGTTCAACATACCATTGATGTTCGTCGGTCGCTGAGTTGCCGGAAACGTTAACGGCGCCGGGGGAATTGCTGACATTGCCTCCGCCATGCAGGTGACGGTGAGCGCCGTTGACAGATGAGCAGAGGATACATCCGCCCAGGTGCTGGTGTTGAATCTTGAAGACGTGGCCGGCATTGTCAGCGTCCGTGAGCATCGGAACCCAGTTTGAGGTGGTGCTGTCAAAGTCAGGAATGACGAGTCCGGTTTCAAAGCTGACGAGAGTATATTCGCCATTGGTTGTGCCGTCAAGATAGAAAATGGTGTTGGGATAAGTTGCCTTATCTTCGTCAACCAGTTTCATCAGGTTGTAGGTCTTTCCGTTTTGTTCAAGCTGGCCCCAAGCGTCAGACGACAGGTATTTTCCGCTTTTTTTGTTCTTGAAGCGATAGAACTTTCCGGGTTCGATTTCCTTGAACTGGAGGTTGCGGAAGTCAATGTCTTCAACGGCTTGCAGGGCAACGGATTCTTCAATCTGCTGTCCGGCGTCAATCTGACTCTGCAGCTGGCGTGCATTGGCCAGTTTTTCAAGGAAGTCGTTGGTTTCATTATTGAATCGGCCGGGCTGCCAACCAATCAGGTCCTCGCCGCCCCAGTAGCCGATACGGCGCAACGCGGCGGCAATGTTTTTGGCATTATAGTCTTCAACGGCCTTGAGGAACTCCTCATTTTCAGCTGAGGGGATGGTGTTTTCGGGGAGCCCGAGAGCCTCCATATCGCGAGCTTCCAGGGGGAAAATCTGGAGGATGCAGTTTTCGTCAGGGTTGGAGGTATGGTAGATTGAGAAGTAACCGTTGTTGGCATAGTCATTTACGTAGGCATCTGTAGTGCCATCAATCTTGAGATAGAACTGATTGTCAGTTGAGTTATGGACAAGATTGAAGTAAGTAACCTCTTCGCCATAGACTGCTTTTGCGTTGTTATAGCTGCCCTGAGCGTTGGGGGTAAAGGATACGGCCCATTCGGGCTTGTAGAGGTTATGCAGCGAGAAGGTGTTTAACTTTTCTCCCGGCTTGAAGAACCAGAGACGCTCGGGAATCAGACGGCTGAGTGTTTCGTTGCCGCCGATATTGTTGCGGATTTCTTCAGCGTCGAGCATATAGCGCAGAGCCGTAGGAGAATCGCCGGGCTTGAGGCTTATGCGGTAAACTATGTTTGCCTCGAAGTCATACTTCCAGTTGCCCGTAACGGTAAACTCCTTGTTAGTGGCTGAAACGATGAGGTCAGAGCCATTGACGGAAGAGACCGTAGCCTCTTCAATGCCGCCATATTCTTGAGCAAGTTCAAGAATGTAAGGCTCGGCACTCTGTCCTTCATAGGCTTGAACCTCCAGGGTCATCCCAACTCCGTTCCAGTCAGGGAAATTAACCGTGATAGGAGTTGATTCCGAGGCCTTGACGGGATAGAAAACCACTTGGGCAGTTTGGTTGCCGGTAGTCATCTTCTGATAAGAGACGAAGGCGAAGCTTGCGCTTGAAACGGGGTCTTTTTCATTGTAGCTTTGCCAATAAACGGTATTAGAACCGTCGTTGGCAAACGTAGCATTCGTCATCTTAATAAGATAACGGTTATCCTTCAGGGGGTCATCGTCTTTCAAGATTGAGGCATCAGTCTTGTCGGCGACGGTGAATTGGCCGATTGTCAGCGGGCGGCCGCCGATAGCGCCGGTGCCGTCAGTGGCCTGAGCGTTGTGTTGGCCGGTGTTTGCACGTCCCTGAATTGAGATGTAGTGATTTGAATAGAGATTTTGAACGGTGAAATTGTCCGTTCCGTCAACAAACTCGAGCCTGAAAATCTTGTTTGCGTTTGCTTCGCCGGCGGGGCTCATTGCGGTAACGCCGTCATAATTCCAGTGGAACTGTTCGCTTGACGTGTTGGCCGAATAGAGGAAACCGGAGCGGGGAGCCTCTTGCTTGTTAAACTGGAGGCAATAAAGGGCACCCGGGTGAGCTTTCATCTTGGAGATGACCTCAGCGGCGGTTCCGCTTAAGGGTTCTCCATCCTGAAAATAGCGGACATCGGCCCAGGCGGTGGAGACGCACATGAGGGTCGCCGCACTTAAGAGTAAATGCTTTTTCATTGTGTTTTTTTGATGGATTGTATTTTTTTGATGGATTGATAATTATTTGCAAAATTATGAAAAAAATCTCACATCCGCAAATTTAAGTCAAATTTTTGACTGAAATTCATCCAGACCCGCTTCCTGAGTTCTGCGATAAAGATGCATATACACCTATTAATAATATGGCACTTGACTTATTAAGTATGTCGCAAACACATGACCGGGCACCGTGGCGCCCTCGCCACGGTGGCGCGTTAGCGCCATAATTTCCGCTAAATCATGAGTTCTGCAACACCTTCGCCCCTGATTGTTGAAATGATCGGGTGTCCTGCTTTTCGGTCTTTGCGAAGGCGGCGGATCGGAATCCGCCTTTCCATAGTTTTATGTCGCATATTTCAATCTGCGAGTCGCTGAACAGCCCGAAAAAAAGCACATTCCTTTGGATTTTCCCAGAAAACGGGCAATTATTCCTTTGGATTTTCTCAGAAAACGGGCAATTATTCCTTTGGATTTTCTCAGAAAATGATTATCTTTGCAGAAAATAATTGAAAGAATATGGCATATCTTGCAAGAAACATAGATGGTGAACTTCTAAAATGGAAGGATTCATCGCGTCGAAAGCCTCTCATTGTACGTGGCGCCAGACAGGTTGGTAAGTCTCGGGCAATAAGACACTTGGGCGAAAAATTTAAATACTACCTCGAGATTAATCTTGAGGAGGAGAAGGATTTGTGTAAACTATTTGAGGAAATCACAGATGTTAAAGTCCTCAGTCAGCGTCTTGGGGCGATACATAATGTGCAGGTTATTCCCGGAGAGACACTCCTGTTTATAGATGAGATTCAGAACTGCCCGGCTGCCTTGAAAAGTTTGTGGTTTTTCAAGGAAAATTATCCAGAGCTGCATGTCGTTGCAGCCGGGTCGCTTTTGGAGTTTACGCTGAATGAGATGCCATCATACGGCGTTGGACGTGTCAGGTCTGTGTTTATGTATCCGATGTCGTTCAAGGAATTTCTGATGGCACGGGGTAAAGATGTGTGGTTGCAGGAAATAGCAAATGCAAACTGGACCAATCCGGTTGAGGAAAGACTTCATTCACGTCTTGTATCGGAATTGAGGTCGTTCCTGATGGTAGGAGGTATGCCCGCGTGTGTTTCCGCATGGGTTGAAACTCAGGATTATTCTGCTTGTCAGGATGAGCAGAACGATATACAGCAAAGCTATTATGATGATTTTGCCAAATATGCAAAAACGGTTGACCCGCGTCTGCTCCGCAACACGTTGGCAGCCGTAGCAAGTCAATCCGGCCATAAGTTTGTTTATAGTAAAGTCGAGGGGGGATATCCGTCAGAGAAAGTCAAGGAAGCCCTGAGGCTTCTTTGTGATGCCGGGCTTATAATACCGGTGCAGATGTCAGCCGCCAATGGTCTACCATTAGGGGCGCAAGTGAATCCCAAGTTTGTCAGATATGATTATATTGATACGGGTTTGTTGCTGCGTGTGTTAGCAATGAATTATGATGATGACAAGGAATTGACCAGACTGATACTCGCCGGAGAAGCACCTGATCTGGTAAACAAAGGAATAGTGGCAGAGCTGACCGTCGGACTTGAGTTAATTAAATCTTCCAACCCACAGAGTAAGTATGATCTCTTTTATTGGGAAAACCTGGATAGAAACGCAACTTCTGAGGTTGAATATGTTATTGCAAAAAATGCGACGTTGCTACCCATAGAGGTGAAGGCCGGGGTGTCCGGGAAGATGAAGAGCCTGCGACTTTTCATGAACAAGAAAGGGATTACTGCCGGCATCCGCACTTCGTTAGAAAATTTCGGTCTGCTGGAAGTTTCAGACTCTGATAGTGACGGCCAATCTATCCGGCGTGACATCGGAATTCTCCCGATTTATGCGGTGTGGCGGCTTGCGGATTTGTCGCTTCCGGGGTCGGTGTAGGTCCGGTTAAAGTGTTCCTTCGATGGTCTAATTTGTAAAAGTGTTCCTTCGAAGGAACATTTTTAGGTTGAGTTTGGGTTTGGAAATAAGATTCCTTTGTGGGTCTTCGGGTTTTTGTATTGAAAATTCGGGAGAAATTGCGTAACTTTGCGCTATGATATTTAAGTTTGAACCGATATGGGTCCCGAAGCCTTGGGGCGGAGAGTCGTGGCTGATCAGTGCAGTCGGTGACCGTCTTTCGGTCGTTGCCGAGGGCGACGATGCCGGATTGACCTTGCCTCAGCTGATTGAGCGTTATGGCGCCTCACTGGTGGGCGAGCGCATCTATCATGAGTTCAACGGCAAGTTTCCATTGCTGTTGAAAATCATCGTGGCCGATGAGGATTTGTCGGTTCAGGTCCATCCGAATGATGCTGCCGCCAGTCGCCTCGAGGGGCTGGGAGCCAAGGGAAAGACTGAAATGTGGTATGCCACGGAGACTGCCCCGGGGTCGACTATTCTTTCCGGGTTGCGCCCGGGAGTTACCCGTCAGCAATATCTTGAGGCGGAGGGCACGGACACAATCATGGAGTTGCTTAACCGTTATGACGTTCATGAAGATGACGTGTTTTTCCTGCCGGCGGGGCGAGTTCATGCCATCGGGGCAGGCTGCCGCATGATTGAGATTCAGCAGAGCAGCGATATCACTTATCGCATCTATGATTACGGGCGCCCGCGCGAGTTGCATCTTGAAAAGGCGCGGGAGGCAATCACCTGGCCGCCGCGAGGCGATTACCGGGTGCCGATGGACCATACGGCGGAGCGCACTAACTTAGTGGTCTGCAATAGTTTTGTGGTTGACCGATATATATTGACCGAGCCGACGAGAGTCAGGGGCGTTGACGGTTCTTTTTCCATCCTGACGATGCTTAGCGGCGAAGTTGATGCCGACGGGGTCAACGTGCGGGCCGGCGAATCGGTTCTTGTGAGCCCTGAGGGCGCGTTTATCACCCCTCTCTGCGGCAAGGCGATTATTTTGCTGACGTCGGCTTAACTGCAGTGTAGATTGTGCAGACCCCGAAGGTCAACGGGCGGAAGGCTGCGTCCGTGAATCCGGCGGCTTCCATCAGGGCAAGCATTTTTTCGCGCTGTGGCACTGCCTCAATGCTTTCCGGCAGATAAGAATAAGCGCGGGTGTCTTTGCTTACGAGTCGTCCCACCAATGGGATAACTCCGCGAGTATAAAGCCGATAGAGCGGCTTGACTATGGGGTTGACGGGAGTTGAAAGTTCAATGATGCAGACCATCCCTCCGGGGCGGATTACGCGGTTCATTTCTTTGAGTCCGGCGGGAATGTCGGCAAAGTTTCTGACTCCGTAGGCCACTGTCAGCGCGTCAAATTCGTCATCCTGAATGGGGAGGTCCAGACAGTTTGCCGCCTCAAGGGTTATGCGGTCAGTGAGCCCGGCTTTGAGGATTTTTTCGCGGCCGACGGCAATCATTCCCTCCGAGAGGTCAACTCCCGTAATCATGCAGTCAGGAATAGCGCGGGCCAGCGTCAGGGCCAGGTCGCCGGTGCCCGTAGCCACATCGAGAATCTTCTTCGGGACGGTGCGGGCCACCATTTTGACGGCTTTTTTGCGCCAGATTTTGTCAATGCCCAGGGTCATGGCGCGGTTCATGAAATCATAAGCGGGAGCAATGGAGTCAAACATTTGCTCCACTTGCTCCCCCTTGGATAATTCAGTCCCGTAGGGCGTGATTTTTTCAACCTCCTCGTTCATTGAGCGAGTTGGGTCAGGCAGTCTGTAACGTTAACGGCAATGCGGTCTTCGAGGTTCGTTTCAGGTGCGGGCACGAAGGTTTTGCCGGTAATGTGTTCGTAGAGTTCGATATAGCGCTTGCTGACGCTGTCAACGAATTCGGGAGTCATTTCGGGGACCTGCTGTCCGGCCTTGCCCATGAATCCGCGTTCAATGAGCCATTGGCGCACGAATTCCTTGCTGAGCTGACGCTGAGGTTCGCCCTTTTCAAAGCGTTCCTGATAGCCGTCGGCATAGAAATAGCGGCTTGAGTCAGGAGTATGGATTTCGTCAATGAGGATAACCTTGCCGTCAAGGAGGCCGAATTCATATTTGGTGTCGACGAGAATCAGGCCCTTATCGGCGGCCATCTGGGAGCCGCGTTCAAAGAGGGCGCGGGTGTAGGCCTCGACCTGAGCATAATCCTCAGCGGAGACGAGTCCTTGGGCAATGATTTCTTCGCGCGAGATGTTTTCGTCGTGTCCGGCATCAGCCTTGGTAGTGGGGGTGATGATGGGCTCGGGGAATTTCTCGTTTTCGCGCATTCCGTCAGGGAGTTTAACGCCGCAAATCTCACGACATCCGGCGGCATATTCGCGCCAGGCGCTTCCGGTCAGGTAGCCGCGGATAATCATTTCTACGCGCAGACCTTCGGCTCGGCGGCCTACGGTCACCATCGGGTCAGGCGACGCCAGCTTCCAGTTGGGGACAATGTCGGCCGTGGCGTCAAGGAAATATTCGGCAATCTGGTTGAGCACCTGGCCTTTATAAGGGATACCCTCGGGGAGAACAACGTCGAAAGCCGAGATGCGGTCAGTAGCAATCATGACCAGCAGGTCAGGGTTGACCGAGTAGACGTCGCGGACTTTGCCGTGGTAAACGTTAGTTTGTCCGGGGAAATGGAAGTCGGTGGTAAGTAATGCGGGCATTGGTTATTTTGGTTAAAGGGGTTAATTTTCAGGTTCAGAGGGGCTTTCAGAGTGCTCCTTGTCATATTTTTCGTAGGCCTCGACAATGCGTTGCACGAGCTTGGCGCGAACAATGTCTTTCTTGTCGAATTCCACTCGGCCAACACCGTCAACGTTGCGCAGGACGTTCAGGGCGCGGATGAGTCCGGAGGCCGTTGAGCGCGGGAGGTCAATCTGAGTGACGTCGCCGGTGATCACCATCTTGGCGTTCATGCCCAGTCGGGTCAGGAACATCTTAATCTGATGAGTAGTAGTGTTCTGCGCTTCGTCGAGCACTATGATGGCGTCAGAGAGCGTGCGGCCGCGCATAAAGGCCAGCGGGGCAATCTGAATCACCTTTGACTCCATGTATTCCTTGAGCTTGGCCGCGGGAATCATGTCCTCCAACGCATCATAAAGCGGCTGAAGATACGGGTCAATCTTATCCTTCATGTCGCCGGGAAGGAATCCGAGTTTTTCGCCGGCCTCAACCGCCGGGCGGCTCAGGATAATCTTGCGCACTTCTCTATTTTTCAGGGCTCTGACGGCCAGGGCGATGGCAATGTAAGTCTTGCCCGTGCCGGCCGGGCCGAGGGCAAAAGTGAGGTCATTTTTCAGGAAGGTGTCAACCAGCTCCTTCTGATGCTGGGTGCGCGCCTGAATGGGCTTGCCGTTGATGCCGTAAATTATTGCCTCGTCGGGCTTTAAATCTGAGGGCTGTTTGCCTTGGAGAATGTCGAGGATTGATTCCTCCGTCAGCTTATTATACTTTATGCAGTGCTGCTCAAGCTCATGAATAGCCTTTTCAAAACGCTCTGTTTCAGCGTCTTCCCCAATCACCTTGATGACGGAACCGCGCGCGGCGATTCTCAGTTTGGGGTGTAAATTCTTAATCAGCTGCAAGTTGCAGTTGTTCACCCCATAGAAGCTAACCGGATCAACTCCGTCAATAATTATTATTCTTTCAATCATATGTGCAAATTTACGAAAAAAAAGTCATCCCTCCAAACAAAAATTTTATTAATCATACCAAATAAAACTTGAAATTTTGCGATTTTATTTGCTATGATTAACAAAATTCGCCCTCCCCGGCAATTTAGCGCAAGCCACGAAGCCCGGACGGACACCCTATGGAAAGGCGGATTCCGATCCGCCGCCACCGTCTATGCAGGACGTTGAGGCTCGCGTAGCGGGTCATAAGGGCCTGTTAATGAATCGGGAAGTCTATCTTGTGAGCTCCGTGGGAACGACATATCTGTCGCAGCTATGCGGCTCTGTTGTTGGTTACGTTCTCGCAAATACACGCCCTGGCAGACGTGACTAAGTTCTGGCGACTGCGCTACGGACTATTTGACGGTGGCGGCGGATCGGAATCCGCCTTTCCATAGGGGGAAGCCGGTAATTTTTTAGTAGAGGAAGCCGAAGAGCCAGAGGGGGATTTTGTTACCGATGCCGCAGTCTAACTCGTCGGCAGCGATGAAGCTGTCAGGGATATCCTTGATTTGGTCAAAACTTTTTCGTGCACCCCCAACTTCAAAGAGATAGCGGTTGTCAACAATCAAATCTCCCGCTTTAGGATACGCAATATCATGATTCTCAGCCATCATTGCTGCAAAAAAGGTCTCCCGGACTTTTCCCGTGTCGGCATATCCCAAGGCGTAGAGAAGCGAGGAATTGTTAAACAAAACCTTTTGAGGTTTGGCCATGGAATTGGGGTTACGCTCAGATTTATAGTAAAGCAGGCGCAAAATTTGTGAGCGCTCCAGAAGTGATAGAATCTTGATTAACTGGTTGGTAGACACATCTAACATCTCGGAGGTTCGTTTTGCATTGAGGGGCGATGGCGTTTGTGTCGCAATAATGGTCAGCAGATGTTTGGCCTTGAGGAGAGTTGCATATTCGATTTTTTCCACAGTGGGAATATCGTTGTCAATCACCGAAGAAATCATGTTGTTGACTCGAATCAAATAGTCTGTCTCCGTTTCTGTTGTGTAAAACGGATAGAAGCCATGTTTCAGATATTTGCGAAACTCAGGCAGTACATTGATTTCTTGTGAGATTCCTGAAGCGAGCGTTAAATGATTATGCAGAATATCCGTAAGTTCAATTCGCTCAAAGCGTTTGCCTTGAAATTCCAGATATTGGCGGAATGAAAGTCCCGGGAGCGTATAAATCAGGGCACGGCGTGAAAGATCAGCCACTGAGTGATCAATCTCCAGCAGTGAGCTTCCGGTGAATACTACGTGGATGTCCGGAAAAAAATCATAGAGATTCTTTATTTGTCGTTCCCATTGGGGCAGGCGGTGAACTTCATCAATGAAAAGATGGGTTATTTCCTGTTTCGAGGCCATTTCTGCCAGGTCAATGAGGGAGTGGCTTGCGAACCAAACGTCGTCAAGCGATACGTAGAGTGCTTTTTTTGGGTCAGGGAAGGCCAACTTAATGCGTTGTAGCATCATCGTTGTTTTCCCAACTCCACGTGCGCCTTTTATTCCAATCAACCTTGCATTCCATGAAATTGTATGGTATAAATCGCGAATAATCTCCGTGGAGGTCAGTCGAAGCAGTCGTAGATATAGTCTTTTTAAGGTATCCATGTTTTTGTAAATATTTATGAGAGTGCAAAGTTACAAAAAAAAATCATCTTTGCAAAGATGATTTTGAGAAAATGATTATTGCAGAGATGATTTTGGGGGAATGATTATTGCAGAGATGACTTTTGTCAGGCTTTGAGGTCGCGTTCGGCAATGGCGAGGTGCTCGAGGAGGTCGGTGAGGTCGCCGCCGAGAACGCCGGGGAGGTTATAGACCGTATAGTTGATTCGATGGTCGGTGATTCGGCCCTGGGGGAAATTATAGGTGCGGATTTTGGCAGAGCGGTCGCCGGTGGAGACGAGGGTCTTGCGGCGGGAGGCTATGTCGTCGAGATATTTTTTGTGTTCGCGGTCGTAGATAAACGTGCGCAGGCGGCTCAGGGCGCGTTCCTTGTTCTTGGGTTGATCACGCGTCTCCGTACATTCGATGAGAATTTCCTCGCTTTGTCCGGTCAGGGGGTTACGCCACATGTATCTGAGTCGGACTCCGGATTCCACTTTGTTGACGTTTTGTCCGCCGGCGCCTCCGGAGCGGAAGGTGTCCCATTTGATTTCGCCTTCGTTGATTTCAACGTCGAATTCCTCAGCTTCAGGGAGCACGGCCACTGTGGCGGCCGAAGTGTGGACTCGGCCCTGGGTTTCCGTAGCGGGGACTCGCTGAACGCGATGCACTCCGCTTTCATATTTCAGAGTGCCGTAGACGTCTTCGCCGCTGATTGCCAGGACTATTTCCTTGAATCCGCCCATAGCGCCTTCGCTCTCGGAGCTGACGGTTACTTTCCATCCTTTGGATTCGCAGAATTTGAGATACATCTTAGTCAGGTCGCCGGCAAAGAGGGCGGCTTCGTCGCCTCCGGTACCGGCGCGAATCTCCAGGATGGCATTTTTGGAGTCCTCGGGGTCAACGGGAATCAGCAGGGTCTTCAGCTCTTCTTCAATTGCTTCGATTTCAGTTGTTAAAGATTCAAGTTCCTCCTTTGCCATGGCGCGCATTTCCGGGTCGGTTTCCGTTTCAATCAGTTCGCGGGCCTCTTGGCGTCCGTTCAGGGCACCTTTGTATCGGCCGACGACGGCGGAGAGCTTTTCCAGCTGTTTATATTCGCGGGTAAGCTCAACGTAGCGCTTGCGGTCAGCAATCACTGCGGGGTCAGTAATCAGCGTCGATACCTCGGCAAAGCGATCGTCGACGCCCTCAATCTGCTCTATGAGTTCCATGGGCACAAAGTTACGAAAAAAAAGAGCCCGGAGCAAGTGCTTCGGACTCTTTCTGCTGAGTTGAGAGTTTTTTATTTGGTTTCTTTAGCCTTGAGGTAGTCTTGATGATATTCGTCGAGAATCTGACGGATGGCGGCGCCGATTTTGAGATAGTCAGTATCGTTAAGGTTGGCCAGTGAGGCGCGGACGCTCCATTCGGGACCATCAAATCCGTCGCCATTGAGCAGGACTATTGCCGTTTGCTTGGCCAGGCGGATGACGAAGTCAAGGGGCTGATAAGTTTTCTGCATGTAATCGGCAAATTCTTCGCCATAGAACTTCTTGGCCCAGACCATCATGTCGATTTCGCTATAGTATCCGGCACGGTTGGGGTCAGGACGGAGGGTAAATCCGGCGGTGCTCCAGAGGTTTTCCAGGCGCTTATGAATCATCTGAATCAGTTTGGGCTGAATGTCAGAGTGATGCAGATAAGCAAAGGCGGAGAAGAGTGCCATCTGGATTTGCTGAGGAGTTGAAAGTCCGGCGGTATGGTTCAGGGCCACAGCGCGGCTATCGGCCACCAGACGGTCAATGAATTTCAGCTTTTCCGGTTCGAGAGTCAGTGAAGAATAGCGCTCGTTGAGCTGCTTTTTCTCTTCATCAGAGAGTTGGGTCAGACGATAGTCAAAGACGTTGTCAGGACGCAGGGCCATTGCGGCTACTCGCCATCCGGTAGCGCCGAAATATTTTGAATAAGAATAGAGGCAGATGGTGTTATAGGGCAGGACGTACATCAGTGACTTGAAGCCTTCGATGAAAGTTCCATAGACATCGTCAGTGATAATCATCAGGTGGGGATTATCGTTCTTGACCACGTCGACCAGCTGCTCCAGCACCTGCTTTGACAGGGCAACTGATGGCGGGTTTGAAGGATTGGTGATGCAGACGCATTTAACTGCGGGGTCCCTCAGCTTGTCAATCTCCTCGGGGGGATATTGCCAGTCATGATATCCGTTTTCGCCGACATCATTTGCGCTGACGTAGACAATTTCGAGGTCATATTCCTTCAGCTTTGGAATCTCCAGGTAGGGGGTGAAGCAGGGGGTCAGCAGGGCAATCTTATCGCCCGGCTTCATCAGGAAGTTGGCCTTCAGCGAGTTGAACATATAAACCATTCCGGCGGTGCTTCCTTCGGTGGCAAAGAGGTCATACTCGGTCATGTCGTTTCCGCCGCCCATGGCCCAGCGCAGATATTCCTGAGTTATTTTTTCGGTGTATTTGAGAATTCGGGGCGGAGTGGGGTAATGGTCGCCCGTAATGCCGTCGACGAGCTCAAACACAAACTCGTCAGGGTCAGCGCCCAGGTCCTGAGTTACGTGAGTGAAGAAGTGGCGGAGCACTTTGGCGCCGACTTCATCGCGGTGGCGGTTAAGGAAGTCGCGGAAGCGCTCGGCAATGCCTTCCTGTTCCGGAGAGGCGACGATGCCCCATTCGGCCACGTAAGGTTTCAGTTCGGCCTCCTCCATTGCAAACTCGCCCAGGAGGAAGAATGCACGGCGGGGATAGGTTAGAATCCAGTTAGGGTTACCGCGCCCGGCATTGAGGAAGGTGTGGGTTGAGCGGCGAGCGTTTTTTTCGGCCATGTCAATCAAGGTGCCCTTGATTTCAAACGGACTCATTGCCGACAGCTGTTTTTCGAATTCATTGGTGTTCATAAGTATCAGGATTTATAAGTTTTTTTGATTTTTTTAGCTAATTAATACGAGCGCGACACCCATCAGGATGAGTAGAGTATTGCCGATTGCATAGGTGACGGTATAGCCCATTGCGGGGACGGTGCTTCCCAGTGCGTCCTGGATAGCTCCGAGGGCGGCGGTGGTAGTTCTTGAGCCGGCGCAACATCCAAGGTTGATTGCCGGGCGGAATTTAAACACTTTGTCGCCAAGGAAGATACAGATAATCAGGGGGAGCGAGGTTGCAACGACGCCTACGACGAAAATCATCCATCCAACCTGCTGCAGACCGCTGACAAATGAGGGTCCGGAGGTGATGCCGATAACGGCGATAAACATGTTCAGGCCTAAGTTATTGAAAATCCAGAGGGCTGACTTTGGTATGCGGCCAAAGGTGGGGTGCTTGGAGCGCAACCATCCGCAAACGAGGCCGGAAATCAGGGCGCCGCCACTGGTTGAGAGGCTGACGGGAACAGAGCCGAAGCGGATTGAAATCAGGCCGACGAGACAGCCGACTACGATGCCCAGGCCGACGAGAATCATATCGGTGGCCGTCGACGGGCGGTCAGCGTAGCCCAACTGAGGGGCGGCTTCATTGACTTCCCGCTCCAGGCCGACGATGGTCAGAGTGTCGCCGGCAAGGATTTTTGTCTTGGCAAAGACGGGGATGTTGACTCCGCCGCGGTTGATGCTCTTGATGGTGATTCCATACATGAATTTCTTTGAGCGGAGGTCATTGATGGTGATTCCGTCTTTTCCGACGCTTTTCTTTGTGACCATGACGTCAATCTGCTCGGCGGGGAAGTTGAGCAGCTCGGCATCGTTGATTTCCGGGCCGATCCATTGCTCATCGCCAATGATGAATTCGCGGCGTCCGGAAAGTACAATTTCATCGCCGGAGGCAACTTTGACATTCGGGGAGATTTCAACAATTTCGCCTCCTTGGCGCAGGCGCTCAACGAAGAGGCGCTTGCCCTGGTCCATCAGGTGCTGTTCAATCTCAGCAATGGTTCGGGGAGTTTGGAAGAAATCGTCAGTGGCCTTATAGGCACGGAAGGCTACGGGGCGGTTAGCGTTGACAAATCCGGGGTCAGTGGTGACGCTGCCGGAGTTCATCTCCTTTTCCAGGGCCTTGGTGTCTTCCTTGACCTTCTTGATTCCGCCGAGCATCTTGGGGCCTAACCAGCTGAGAATCCATGCTGAGCCGATTGTGCCGAAGACGTAGGTCACGGCATAAGCCACGGGAATCACGTCAGTCCACTGCTTGACCTGCTCGGCCGAGGCTCCTTTTGAGCCTAAGGAGTCAATTCCGGCACCGATGGCGGCGGAGATTGTTTGCGAGCCGGCAAATACGCCCAAGGTTTCGCCAATGTTATAACCCATCAGCTTGCAGGCAGTCCAGGTCACGGCCAGGACTATCAGACATTCAACGACGGCAAAGCCAACCTGCTTGAGCCCGTCGCCGCGAAGGGCGCGGAAGAATTGAGGGCCAACGCTATAGCCGATGGCAAACAGAAAGAGGAGGAAGAATACGTTCTTTATCGGGCCGGGAATCTCAATGTTCATTTGCCCGACGAGAACGCCGACCAGAAGCACGGAGGTTACAGTCCCTAAAGAGAAGCCCTTAAACTTAAGTTTTCCGAGGTAAAAGCCAACCCCGATAGTAAAAAACAGTGGTATTGCCGGATTTTCCCGACAAGCATTAATTAGCCAGTCCATGTCGCGTGAGTGTGTGTTAAAAAAATAAATATTACTTTATTTTAACACACATCGCGCGCCATATGTTCACGACATGAGGAAAGCGCGGAGGCGGGGCCAGGGGATGTAAGTCATGCCGTCAATTGAGATGGGGCGCTCGTTGAGGTCAATGCGGACGTAATAGTTCCCGGACTTAGGGCTATAGAAGAGTATCATCTGGAGGTTTGAGGCCATGGGGACGACATTCCAGGTCTGCCAATGGGAGCTCACCGTGTCAAAATAATGGGTCAGATAATAGCATCCGGGCAGACGCATCAGCGAGAGCAACGGCATGAGGGTTTCAGCATGGCCAAAGCGGAGATTGACGGTTGATTTCAGTCGCCCGGCAATGAAATCGTCAGTGGTTTGAATCAGGTCATTGAGCAGCGGGGCGGCAATCTCGGCGGGGAGGGCGGAGACTGTAGTTGCCGTTCGTGAAAAGTATTGGCGGAGATTGTCAATTTCCCATAGGCGGTTCATCTCCTCCGGGGTCATCAGCTCCATGGCCGTTGTGCCCAGGCCCATGGCTCCTTGGGTTGAGAGGCAATAATAAACGTCGGCGGCAAATTTCACGGGGTCGAGCCCTTCAGGGCGCTTCTTGAAGATGCGGTCACAGAGGGTCTCGGCGGGAGTTGTCCGGTCAGTGAAGTCTTTCAGTTCGGGGGAGTAGGGTTTCTCCTTGGCCCACTGAACATAGGCCGAGTCGACCTGGAAGAAGCGCACGAGGTCATTAAACTGCTCTCCGGAGGCGGTTTGCAGGGAGCCTAATCCGCTCTGGAATCGCTTGACGGTTTGAGTGAAGGCATCCATTGAGGCAATGCAGCGGCCAACGTAGCTGCTGATGGCCCGAACGTCCTGGCCAATGACTAATTGGGGGTAAGTCATGCACAGGCGGCGCGCAATTCCCTGCTGTTCGGCTTGGCCCAGGGAGTCAAGGTCGCCCCAGTGGCCATCAGTCAGGGTGACGGCATTATTGACGCTGTCAAGAACCTTGCGGCCTAAGGGAGTCAGCTGGGCGCCGGTCATGACGTCAACAACGTCGGCAAAATGTTTGGGCGATGTGGCATACCGGGCGCCATGGCGGCCTACATGGTTAATCATGACGGCTATCAGCGAGTCAGGCGCGCTAATCAGCGAGTCCGGTTCCGGATAAGGCATGCGGCTGCCTTGACATTCATTTGCGGGGCGGAGCTCAGCCGAGGCTAACAGGGGCAGCGCCGCTAACAGGAGGAGAAAAATCTTGCGCATATGTTTTCTTGGTATTAAAAAGATAGCTAAAATAGCTATTCGGGCTATCTTAGCTATCTTTTATGGGGTTAAGGAATTAACGCTCTGCGACGAGCTTGATGATTTCAACGATAACTTCGGCGGCCTTGACCATGCTGGGCACGGGCACGAACTCGTAGCGGCCATGGAAGTTGAGTCCGCCGGCAAAGATATTGGGGCAGGGAAGACCCTTGAAGCTGAGTTGGGCGCCGTCAGTGCCGCCGCGAATGGGCACCACCTTGGGAGTCAGGCCAACGTTTTTCATGGCTTGTTCGGCCACTTCAACTATATGGCTTACGGGCTCAACCTTCTCGCGCATGTTGTAATATTGGTCCTTGATTTCGAGCGAGGCACATCCGGGGAATTCCTTGTTGATTTTGCGCACGAGGTGTTCAAACTCCTTTTTGCGGCGTTCGAAACGGTCGCGGTCAAAGTCACGGATAATGTAAGTGAGCTCGGTTTTTTCAACCGTTCCCTGCATGCCGACGAGGTGATAGAATCCCTCATAGCCTTCAGTGTGTTCGGGAGTCTCCCAGCGGGGGAGCATGATTGCAAACTGAGTGGCTACTCTCAGGGAGTTAATCATCTTGTGTTTGGCATAACCGGGATGGACGTTACGGCCCAGGAAGGTTATCTTGGCGCTGGCGGCATTGAAGTTTTCATATTCAAGTTCGCCCACTTCGCCGCCATCCATGGTGTAGGCCCATTCACAACCGAATTGCTCGACGTTGAAGCGATGGGCTCCGCGGCCAATTTCTTCATCGGGGTTGAAGGCGATGCGCACGTTGCCATGTTTGATTTCCGGGTGTTGCTGAAGATACTCAACGGCGGCCATGATTTCGGCAATGCCGGCTTTATCGTCGGCGCCGAGGAGGGTGGTGCCGTCAGTAACGACGAGGTCCTGGCCCAGATAATGTTCCAGTTCCGGAAATTCGCGCGGCGAAAGGATGATACCCTCGGCCTCATTGAGGGTGATGTCACCGCCGGGATAGGCGCTGACAATGCGGGGGTTAACGTGGCGGCCGCTCATGTCCGGGCTCGTGTCCATATGGGCGATGAAGCCGATAGTGGGCAGGGGCTTGTCGGTGTTGGCCGGGAGAGTGGCCATGAGGTAGCCGTTTTCGTCGAGGGTAATATCCTGCAGGCCCATCTCGCGGAGTTTGCCCTGAAGATATTCGGCAAACTTATATTGACCGGGAGTTGAGGGCCAGAGATTAGTCAGTTCGTCACTTTGAGTGTCGAACTTGACGTAGTCCAAGAATCGGTCAAGAACGTTCATCAGATGCCGAGTTTGGCCTTGACGGCGTCAGTGATGTCAATGACGTCAGTGCCCGTGTAGAGCGACATTCCGTTGGGGAACACCATGGTGTATTGACCTTCGGCGCCAACTGACTTGATAGCGTTGAGAAGTTTTTCCTGAATGGGCTGCAGGAGCTGCATGTGCTGACGTTCCAGATCCTGCTGGGCCTGCTGCTGGAAGCGCTGAACCTTTTCAGCGAGTTCCTGGATTTCCTGCTGGCGGCGTTCCTTGATGCTGTTGGGGGTGTCTTCGGGCAGGGCCTGATATTCAGCGTATTTCTTGTTGATTTCTTCGTTGAGCTTATCAAACTCGTCCTGATAGGTCTTGGATGACTGCTGGATTTTTTCTTCGGCAGCCTTGGTTTCAGGCATGGCGGTCATGATGGTTTCAGTGTCGACAACGGCGAACTTCTGAGCAAACGCCATTGAGGGGAGAGCGATGGCAAGAGCCACGAGGATTTTCTTAATCATAGCTTTTTCTTCGTTTTTTTTGTGTTTTATTTGGTTATTTTATTTGATTTTTCTTATTTGGAGTAACCGAGTTTATCAAGCACATCATTTGAAATGTCGATTCGGGGAGAGGCATAGACGATGTTGGCCGACGATGCGCGGTCAAAGATGCATTGATAGCCTTTTTCGTCAGAAATCTTCTTGATAGCGTTATAGATTTCGTCCTGAATGGGTTGCATCAGGGTTTGACGCTTTTGGTAGAGTTCGCCTTCGGGGCCGAAGTATTTGTATTTGAGCTCCGTGGCCGCTTTTTCGGAGGCCATGATTTCCTTTTCCTTAGCTTTCTTTTGGTCATCGGTCAGGAAAACCATGTCGCTCTGATAGTTCTTATAGAGATTCTCAGCTTCAGCGGCTTTGGCTTCCACTTCGCGCTGCCAGCGCTGGGAGAGCTGATTGAGCTGTTCGTTTGCCATTTCATACTGAGGATAGTTTTTCAGGATATATTCCATATCCACCAGAGCAAACTTCTGGGCAGAGGCGCCGGCGGCACATGCTACCGCCAAGAGCACGAATGTCAGTATTTTTTTCATATTCATTAGTATTTAGGTTTAATGTATAGACAAATAAACGGGCAAAAGGTTTAGAATTCCTGACCGAGGACAAAGTGGAAGTGGCTTCCGCCAATCTTGTTGTTGGCGATATCGCGGTCAAATCCGTAGCCCCAGTCAATGCCGAGCATGCCGACCATTGGCAGATAGACGCGCAGGCCGACGCCGGCAGAGCGCTTAACCTGGAAGGGGTTGAAATTCTTCACTGTGGTCCAGGCATTGCCGGCTTCGGCAAAGGCCAGGCCATAGATAGTGGTGGTAGGCTGCAGGAGGAAGGGGAAGTGGAGCTCGACGCCAAAGCGGGTGTAGGCATATGAGGCCTCATATCTGGGGGTCAGGGCGCCGTTTTCATAGCCGCGCAGGGCAATGGTTTCCGTCGCATAGGTATAAGAGCCTGACATGCCGTCGCCGCCGACATAGAACGTTTCAAACGGGGTTCTCAGATATTTGTTCCATGAGCCGATAAGGCCGAAGTCGGCGCGGGTCATCAGCACGAGCGTATATTTTCCGTCGGGATTGGTCAGCGGGGTGTAAGTGCGGGAGTTGAAGCGGAGTTTCCAGTATTCAATCCATTTATAGAGTTGCTTCTTGGAGGCCTCGTCATCTTTCTCGGCGAGCTTCGCCCAGTTTGTTTTGGGCATGAAGAGTGATGCCGGGGGAGTCATTTGCAGGGAGAGCTGGAAAGTGGAGCCGCGGCGGGTGTAGAGCGGGTTGTCAATGCTGTTACGCGCCAGGCTCAGGCCGAGCACTACGGAGTGAGACGAGCCGTTCTGCATATAATAGAGGTAGGGCCAGTTTTTCAGTCCGTAATAGTTATAAGTCAGGTCAGCATTGAAGGTGAAATAGTCGTCGGGCCAGTTCAGACGCTTACCGAAGCCGACGGTGACACCGGCCATCTGGAGCCATTTGTTGGGGTCATAGGCATCCTGATAGAGCGAGTTGCTGTCGCCATAACCGTAGCCGTAGCTTCCATAACCGTAGTTGTAGCCGTAGCCATAGTTATTGATTGCGTTCATGTAGTTTTTGCCATAGAAGCGCTCGGAGATGCCGGTGGTGCGGCTATAGAAGGCCGTTACGGAGAACGCATTGGGGCGTTTGCCGCCAAACCAGGGATCGAGGAAGCTGATCTGATAGGCCTGATAGTAACGGGCGTTGGTTTGCACGCTCAGCGAGAATGTCTGGCCGTCGCCCTGAGGAATCAGTCCCTTATAAGTTGAGGGATGGAAGAGATTGCGGATTGAGAAGTTGGTGAATTTCAGGCCTACCTTACCAATGAGGCCGGTCTGGCCCCAGCCCAGCGAGAGTTCAATCTGGTCATTGGCCTTGGAGACGAGGTTCCAGTTGATATCGACCGTTCCGTCGTCCTGATTGGGTTGAACGTCGGGGTTGACGCTTTCGGGGTCAAAATGGCCCATCTGCATGATTTCACGGGCGGAGCGCATCAGGTCATCGCGGCTGAAGAGCTGGCCGGGCTTGGTGCGGAGTTCGCGGCGCACTACTTTTTCATACAGTCGGTCATTACCGTTGATATTCACGGCGTTGATTCGGGCCTGCGGACCTTCAATCACACGCATTTCCAGGTCAATGGAGTCGCCATCAATGGTGCGTTCAACCTCGTCGATGTGTGAGAAGATGTAGCCCTGATTATAGTAGGCGTTGCTGACGGCGTCTTCATCCTCGCGCAGGCGCTTGTTGAGCAGCTTCTGGTTATAGACGTCGCCGGGCTTCATGTCCAGGGCCTGCTGCAGGCGGTCACTGGGATAGACCGTGTTGCCGACCCAGGTTATGTCGCGGATATAGTATTTTTTGCCTTCATCGAGGCTGATGTATATGTCAACCTTGCCGTTTTCGTTGGGCACTACGGAGTCAGCCGTAATCGTTGCGTCGCGATAGCCGTGTTCGTTATATTTTTCAAGGATTCGGTCAAGGTCAGCTTCATAGTCGGCCTCGGTAAACTTCTTTTGGCTGAAGAGCTTGATGAGGTCGCTGCTCAGGTTGGTCTTCTTCATTGCGTTGCGGAGCTGGCGGTCAGTGAAGACTTCATTGCCGGTGAAAGTGATTGAGTTGACTTTGACCTTGTTAGACTTATCAACGGTGATGTTGACAATCTGTTCGTTAGGCGCATTGAGCGCGTCAACGAGCTGGACGTCGATTTTGGCGTTATTGTAACCTTTTCCGCGATAATACTCGCTGATTTTGTTCTTGATAAGGTTGACAATATCAGGTGTAATCTGGTTTCCCTTGGTCAGATGGAGTTTTTCAATGATGTCGTCGCGCTCATTCTTTTTCATGCCGTAATAGTTCACTTCATGAATTCGGGGCTGCTGGCGCAGGGCGTATTCAAGCCATACTTCATTGCCTACGGTCTTGGTAATCTTGACTTTGACCGTTGAGAAGAGCTTCTGGTCCATCAGGCGCTTGGCGGCATTGGTCAGTTCCGTTCCGGGCACTTCAATGCGGTCACCGACTTTCAGTCCGGCATAGTTCTTGACTATTTCGGGCAGATAATTGTCGGCGCCGGTAACTTCAATGCCGGCAATGGTGTAGACCTTGGGCATTGCAGTGTAGATCACTTGCGGATTGAGAATCGTGTCATTCTGAGCGGCGGCTCCGAGAGCGGCTGTCAGGGCTACGGTCAATATTAAGGATAAGCGTTTGAGCATATGCGGAATGTTCATTTCGTGTTCAAGGTTACTTGGTCGCCGGTCAGGCCGAAGCGGCGCTGGCGAAGCTGATACGTTAGTATTGCGTCAAGAAATTCTTCTTTGCCGAAGTCGGGCCAGTAGAGCGGCGAGAAGTAGAGCTCCGAGTAGGCCAGTTGCCAGAGCAGATAGTTTGAGATTCGGCAGTCGCCACCGGTGCGGATAAGCAGGTCAGGGTCAGGCATTTCCGGGGCGGCCATTGCGGCGCTGACGGTTTGGGGGGTAATGTCGTCGGGGTTGAGCAGTCCGGCGGCGGCTTCCCGAGCCAGTTTGCGCACGGCCTCGGTTATTTCCCAGCGGCTGGAGTAGCTGATGGCAAGGTTCAGTTGAAGCCCGGTGCAATGGGAGGTTGCTTCAATGCAGCCGTCAAGCATGGCGCGGGTTTCAGAGGGGAGGCGGTCAAGGTCGCCCATCATCGTCAGGCGGACGTTGTTTTTAATCAGGTCAGGCGTTTCGCGCGCAATGGCGATGCCAACCAGGGCCATCAGCGCGTCAACTTCAGCCCGGGGGCGATTCCAGTTTTCAGTGCTGAAGGTGTAGAGCGTCAGGTGTGTAACCCCGATTTTAGAGGCGATTTCAGTGATGCTGCGAACGGTGTCGACGCCGCGAACATGACCCTCGCTGCGGTCAAGTCCGCGCGACTTGGCCCAGCGGCCGTTGCCGTCCATGATGATTGCTACATGGGCGGGGATTCTGGTGGGGTCTATCTGATTTCTCTTTTCTTCGAGACTCATTTTCTGTGGGTTATAATGATTTGGTGGGGTTAATCAACGTAATGACAGGTTGAACAGCGGCGACCAAACTCATAGCTGAGGCTCAGGAGGAGGCCGGAGTGCCAGTCTGTGTTTTTGAGGAAACTGCTTTTTATTCCTTGAAGGTCAGATAATTGGCCGTCAAGATGATCACCAAGGGTCTTGCTGACGCAGAATTCAAGCATCAGGTTGAGCCGCTTGCGGGGTTTATATTTGACTCCGACGGCCAGAGGCACTGATGCCGTCACATAGGTCCCGTCGGCCGACGCCAGGCAGACTCCGACGCCTACTCCGACATAGGGGGTCCAGCGCTTGAGTTTCTTGAATGTTTCGCCTATTCCGTAGGGGAAGAAGTTGAATTCTACTCGGCCTCCGAGGTCATAAATCGTTGAGGAGAAGGAGTAAGGAGTCTCTCCCGGGAGCCAGTTTTTGAAGTCGCCGGAATTTCCTTTGAGTTGGGATGTCGTGAAGACTCCGCGGAAGGCCCAGCGGGCATCTTCAAGCATATAGCGGAAGCTCAGTTGGCCCGTGAATCCCGGGCGCCGGAACATATTGCTCTCATTGACGTCGCCCAGATAGCCGCTCATGCCCAGTCCCAGACCGATGTCGAACTTGTAAGAGTCCGCATCGTCTGAATCCTGAGCCCGCGCGCCCGTGAAGACGCTCAGAATCAGCAGGGTCAGCAATATGTAGAGCTTCCGTTGGTTCACTGCAAGGGCTTGAAGGTTAAGCGGTTGATGACTCCGGTCCACTGCTCGTTATAGAGCACACCTCTTGCAGTATAGCCGCCGGAGAGAATAATGTAAGGGGCATCCCATTCCGTAATCGGGGCTATGGCGCGGCTGCCGGAAGTGAAAGTCTTGTCAGTGAGGATTACTGAGGTGCCATAGCGGGGGCTGATTTCTGAGGGGAGCTGAAGAGCCGTTGACGCTTCGCGCCAGGTCACTCCGTTGTCGAGGCTCGTATAGACTTTGGTGTTGACAGTCCCGTTTGCCATCTTGCCTCCGAGGGCAATCCAGCAGCTGTGTTTAGTGATTATGTAGAACTTATTGTTGCCGGAGCGGAAAGTGAAGTAGGGGAACAGAGTGATACCCTCGGCGGCGGGCAGAGAGCCGCGTGATGAGAGGCGTCCCCATCCGGTGCCGTCAAAACCCCAGGCGTCGCCGCTATATGAGCCATCGGCAGTGATGCCCCCGGCAAAAATGGCCTGCGGGTCAATGAACCATTCATCGGTGTAGCTCCAGAGCACTGAGGTTGCCTTGACGGGCATTGCCGCGGGGATTACACCGGAGGTGCCTGAGGGATAGAGCACCCAGTTTGAGCCTTGGGCACCGAGAATTTCGTCGCCATAGGCGCCGTAAATCCAGGTCCAGCCGGAGGTGTCGGTGTCGGTCCAGTTGAGTCCGTCGGTTGACTTATAGAGCTTGTCGCCGCCAATGATGAAGAGCGCGTCGGCTGTAGCGCTGAGTGATTCAATCATTGCGTCGGCGGGAAGTTGGGTGGCGTTGATGTCCCATTGATTGGTCAGGGGAGAAGCGCTGACGGCCATCTGAGCCTGCCCGGCGGAGTTTCTTGTCAGGCAATAGAACTTATCGCCGAACTTCACTGACTTTTCCGCATTGGCTCGGGGCGAGAGAGTGGAGGGCAATGCGCGGCTCGAGGTTTGCCACTGCAGGGAGTCGGCCTTGATTTTGTGGACGTTCACGTTGACGCTATAGACCCGTTCATGTTCGCCATTTGACGAGTTGATGCGCAGCATCACTCCTCCCTGGCTGAAATTGATTGAGTCAGAGGGATTTTTCAGGTAGTTGATAACCGTGTCGCGACCATCATAGAGGCTCGGCATGATGATTTCAACCGCCGAGGCCGACGAAGGGGCGCCGATGTTTACCTGGAGCTTGCGCACGTCAGTGCCCACGGGCAGGGAGTCAGCATTAAAAATGCGGCCGTTGACCTGGTCAATGCTGAAAAATACAGAATCGAGGCCTACGAGCAGTTTTATGTTATATTTGAGCGAGAAAGAGCTGACAATGGTTGACGAAGCGCCGACATCGGCAAGCACCTGTTCGCTTTCCGAATCGTCGGAATCTTTGTTGCACGCGCAGAGTAATCCGCTGGCAATCAGCCCTGTTATGATGAATCTGATAGGTTTGAAGTTCATTGTTTTTTGGAAATGGATATAACTTATCAACGTGCAAAATTACAACAATTTCCGCAAATTTCCCACCCCAAACGTAATTTTATGAGTTTTTAACCAAAAAATCGCAAAAAATCCGCGCCAATTCGCGAGTAGATGACAGGGGATCGTGGCGCCCTCGCCACGATGGAGCGTAAGCTCCACAATTTTCGCCTTAAGGTATGGTGGTTATGGCGCTGGCGCGCCACCGTGGCGAGGGCGCCACGGAGCCCAGTGGCTTTCGCTAAGTCATGAGTTCCTTCACACCCTCCTGGCAATAACCCCGCCTTTCCGAGGCTCTATACGATCGGCGAAAGCCTATGGAAAGGCGGATTCCGATCCGCCGCCACGTCATGATTCATCGAGGGACGGGTATTTGCAGGGGCGGCGGAGTGCAAGCCCTCAGGGCTATCTTTGTCCGCAGCTTTTTTTTGCGGAGTCTTGGGCGAGTAGATGACCGGGCATCGTGGCGCCCGGTCATGTGCGCTCTATAGCCTCGCCCGGTTTGAGGGTCTCAATCTGGCGCAAGCCTTTGGGCGGCGGATCGGAATCCGCCTTTCCATAAAAAAAAATGAGTCTTTGGCGGTTTTTTACGCCAAAGACTATCATAATGAGTTCACGGAGGGGTTAGTCCCAGGTGAGGGTGCGGGAGCCGTCGGGGTTGACGGTGAGGGCGGCTTCGACGACGTCGGTCGGGAGGATGGGGTCGATGACGTCGGGCCATTCAATCAGGCAGAGGGCGCCGCAGTCAAGATAGTCCTCGATGCCCATGTCCATGGCTTCGTCGAGGTCTTCAAGGCGGTAGAGGTCAAAGTGATAGATGAGCTCGGCGGTGGTGTCAGAGCGGTATTCATTGACCAGGGCGAATGTGGGCGAGGAGGTGGCGTCGGTTTCAACGCCTAACTGGCGGCAGAGTTCGTTGATAAACGTTGTTTTGCCGGCGCCCATTTCGCCCTTGAAGGTTACTACGGTGCGGTCGCCGAGGCTGTTAATAAACTCGCGCGCTGCCTGAGGCAGCGCGTCGAGTGATGGGATTGTCAGAGTTTTCAAATTCGAGTGGTTTTACCGTTTACAATCATAATGTTGCCGCGAACGGGCTCATTGACGCGTCGGCCCTGGAGGTCATAAATCTCTGTTTCGGAGTCAGAGTTGATTTCTTCGATGCCCACTTCGGGGTCGTCAGGATTCTTAACGTCAAAATAGAAGTCTACGACGTGGCCGCCGTTTTCCCAGATTTTGTTGTTTTCCTGTTCGGTGCGAGCTCCCGGGTCAATGTTGTCCCAGTCGATTTTCAGGCGAGCGCGATATTTTCCGGATTGGAGTTCAGCAGGGATGGTAAAAACGGGGACTGCAGTAGGGGCATTGCCTTGTGCTACAGATTTGCCGAGCGAGTTTTTTTGTTGGTAGCAGCTAAAACTGACCAGTTCGCTATCTTCCGTCGGGATGCCGCTGACATCGAGAGCAGGGGCAAAGAAGCCGTTATTGTTATAGTCGATGTAGAGGTAAGCGTGCATTGAGCGGCCGGTATAGTCAATCACGGTTGAGACGGTTTTTCCGGTATAGACTTCAATGTCCTTGTCAAACTTTTCAACGTAGACCATGCAGGGGTTGGTGTTGTCGGCAAGGCTGATTTGCTGAGACTGGCCGCCATCAGGGGTGAAGGTGAAGCTGTTGAGGTGACGGTCAGTGCGTGAGATTTCGCGGTCCTTGCTGAAGTTTACGCTGTAATATTCGGGGCGTGTGCCAACCTGAGCCATGCGGCCTTGAATCAGGATGTTGCCGAAGATGTAGCGTCCGGGAATAACCATGGTGTCGTCATCGCGGCTGAACTGCGACAGGGGGAAGTCGAGGAGGAACCAGTTGGGGTTGCCATACTTGTCATAGCGGTTAGCTTCGCCTTCGGTGTCGATTGTTCCGTAGCCCACCTTGAAGGTGAAGCCATTGTTTTCGAAGCCGTTTTCGGGCGAAATCAAGACTTTGAAGTCCTCAAATGCGGGGATTTCATAGCTTGAGAGCTTGTCGCCGTTGGCGGCCAGGACTTCGCCGTTGAGCTGGAAGTCATTGACGGTGGCCGTTGCGTTATGACCCACGATATGAAGCATGACGTCGACGATTACGCCGCCATTGCCCATGATAGTGTTGCCGTCAGAGTTATTGCCGGCGGGGTCAACTTCGCTCCAGTCCATCTTGTAACGCATGCGGTAGAGTCCGGGAGTGACGTCTTCAGGAATCTTGAAGGTGGGCAGGTTGCGGTTATTTCCGTTGCCGACAGACTGTCCGGCGGAGTTTTTGCCTTGATAGTTAGAGTAAGTAACGATTTCGCCGCCATAGGTTCCGTTGTCTTGTTCCTCAATGTCGAAGCGTCCGTTATTGTCAAAGTCGATGTAGCAGTAGGCGTTCATCCAGTTGCCGTTATAGTCAATCACCGGGGTTACGGTTTCGCCGACTTCAACTGTCAGAGGATAGAGAGTTGTCTTGTCATAATATCCCTTATGATCAGTGTCTTGGTTGACGGGGACAGCCTGCGCGCCAAACTTCGGTGAGGTCAGCTTGATGGCTCTGGTGTAGCGGTCAGAGCGGGTCATCTGGCCGTTGAGCTTGTCAAAGTTCGTCGTATAGTAGTCATACTTGAACTCGGGAGTAGATATATTATTCACTCGGATGTCATCAATATAGAAGATGAAGTCAGATGACATGATGTGAGGCGATTCCAGGTCAGGCACGAGCACCAGTGAGCGCATGGTGATACCACCGGCGCCCTTGACGGCGAATACCATATCGGTCCATTTTCCGGGGGTGCAACTGTTCTGGCTTACTTCCCAGAATTGTTCGATGTATTGGTCCGGGTCAGTAGAATCATCGCGAGAGCCGAGGCCAACGAGCATTACACGTCCTTCAACGGGCTTGAGCAACTTGACATGGACATAGCGCACCGTTGGGGTGAGCTCGAATTGGTCTTCATCTGAGAGGTCAACTCTGACGCCAAAGCGGTTAGAGCCGAAGCGTGAACGCTGCGCGCCGACCACTTTCGGCGAATCATTAGGCGCGAACTGGAGGATTTCGTCAACTTCAGTGTCAGGGTTATCGACGATGCGCGGAGTCAGGGTCAGTTTGCCGGTGCGGAAGGGGGATTCTTCCCAGCAGTCATACATTGAGAGATTCGTGTAGCCTTCATGGTCAACGAAGGTAATGTCCGAACCCCATTTGGCAGAAGCGGGCATCACAGCCGCAGCCATGCCGAGGATTAATGCTAATCTTTTCATTGGTTCAGTCTGTGATGATGATTAATAAATGCCGATGGTGTGGAGAGTGGGGCAGGCCTTGGCGTCCTTGATGTGGATTCGGATGGCTTTGAGGTCCTTGCCGTTGCCATATTTCGACGTTGAGCCGCTGAGGGCGAGAATGCGCTTATAGCCGATGGTGGTAGTGGCCATCCCGGTGAAGGGTTCCCAGGTGTTGCCGTCAGTTGAGGTTTCAACTTCAAATGACTTCACGCGCTGGCCGAGCTTCATATATTCCATCAGGGAGATGAGGTGAACGTTCTTGGGTTCGTCGAAGGTCAGGGTGATAGTAGCGTCGATAACGTCGTCGGGGGCAGCCCAGTAGGTGTCTTTGTCGCCGTCAATGACGTTGGAGGCGTCATAAGTGCGGTTGGCACCGTTCTGGCGGGTTACGCTTGCTTCCACTTTGGCTTGCGGTGCAAGGTCAGTGCCCAGGCGCTCTTCAAGCATCTGGCCGAACTTCTTCAGGACATTGACATCAGCTGCGGGGAGCACACCGGCCTTGTTGGGCGGATAGTTGAGAATCAGAGTTGCGTTGCGGCCAACGGTTTCCATATAGAACTGCCAGACGCGGTCAGCCGTATGGGGCGTTTCACCGTCGTGATAGAACCAACCTTTGTTAGTTGCCTTGGCGTCAGATTCGCCGTGTTTCCAGTACCAGGCATTGATGTTACCGTCAGTGCCGCTGCCATAGCTCCAGTTGGTTTCGCCGGCCCATCCGGCTTCGTTACCAATCCAGCGGGCTTCGTCGCCGACTCCCCACATTACGCAGTCAGGCATACGCTTGTGGACCCAGTCACGCAGGTTGGGGATGTCATAATATGTCGAGGCGTCGACCGAGCGGTTTTCATTAGCGCCGCCATAGTAGCCGCCGCCGCCGTTGGCGCCGTCAAACCACATTTCAAATTGGTCGTCGCCATAGGCCGTGAGTTCTTCACACTGCTTCTTGAACACTAACTCAACATAGCGGTTAGTGCCGTCGCCATAAAATTCGGAGTTGCGGTCCCAGGGGCTGATGTAGAAGCCATATTTCATGTCAAGGTCCTTTGCGGCCTTGGCAAATTCTTCAGCGATGTTCGTTTCACGGGCGTTGGCGTTGCCTCCACGGGTAATGTTATGAGTGGTGGTCTCCGTTGGCCAGAGGCAGAAACCGTCATGATGCTTAACGACGGCGATGCCGCCCTTCATTCCGGCAGCCTTCACGGATTCGAGCCATTGGCGGGGATTGGGCTTGGCAGTGGGGGCATAAGTGGCTTCGTCTTCGTCGCCGTTGCCCCATTCAAGGCCGGTGAACGTGTTCATGCCATAGTGAAAAAACGCGTAAAATTCCGTCTCCATCCATTTCAATTGGCGCGGATGGGGCACGGGGTGAACCGGAGCGGGCTCATTGTCAGGATTAGCGAGCGTTTGCTCAACTAACTTGAATTCGCTCTCCGGGGCTGCGATAGCGGCACCTGCCGCCAAAGCTGCCAGACACATTGAGTAGAAAACTTTCATTGATATAGATTGGGTTTATTATTTTTTGCCAAGAAGGAAAATTTTGTGCAAAAATATCAAAAAAACATGGAATTTCCAAACTTTTTCAGCGGAAATATCGGGAACGGGGTCTTAGGGGCGGGCTTTAGAGGCGAGGAGGCGATGGCCTATGCGGCAGTAGAGGCATTTGCGGACGTCGCAATAGCGAGTGTGGAGCTGCACCATAGCCTGGGAAATCAGAGCGTTCGGACAGGGGATTCCGGCGGCAACGAAGTGGCGCACAAAGCGATTGCCCTCGCCCGGAAGATGCTCGAGAATGTCGATGGCGCGGTCAGGGAGTGAGTCGTCGCCCGTGGTTTCGCCAAAGGCGGTCATCAGCGGCGCGACGACGTTGATAACGAGCATATCCGTTGTTTGCCGGCTCAGGGCCGTCGGCTTGATTGCGCCCATCGGGGCGTTGAAGTTGAAGTGGTCAACCCAGTAACCGGTCAGGGTGATTTCAAAGAGTTTGCGTGCCTCGGCCTCATTTTTGACTTCGAGCAGGCGCCTCAGGAGCGAAAATCCGCCATAGGCCATCATTGCTAACGCGGCCAGGCGCCGATGAGGGAACGATGCGGGGCGCATGCGGCTCATTCGCCATCCGGGATTGTCCAAGGGCTTGAGCCCGAACTTATTGCGCAGAAAGGAGTATTCACTCTGAAGCTGTTCGACGTAGCCATCCTGAGGGGTTCCTTCGAGCAGCCCGGCCTGACCAAAGAGGAATGCCTCAAGCGAGAGCAGGGAGTCACAATGCTTATGGAGCAGGCGCAGGGGGAGCGATGCGGCCACGCGCTCAAATGAGTCGCCATTGATTCCGGCGCCTAAGGCGCGCGCAAGGGTGATGAATGTGGCTTGTTCCCAGTCGCCGCCGCAGCGTTCGAGGCGCTCCTTTATGGCATCGGCCTTGGAGTGGATGCGCTCAAAGGCGAGGGAGTCTAACCAACTGTGAATCATTACCGGAGGGAGGTCTTTTACCTCTGCGGCACATGCCAGCTGGTTTGCGGGATTGTTGATGAATCGGCCGTAGCGGTCAGCAAAGTCGTGGGCCGTCGGCAGGACAATCTGGGGAATAACTTGTCCGTCTGGGCGGGTGATCCGGCAATCGTTGGTCTCGACTACGTGGAGAATCACCGAATCGTAGGCGTGGTTTTCCTGATGTCCGTGGCGATACCAGTCGCTGGCCTTGAGGTGAATTTCAACGTTGCCGCACCAGAATTTATCGCCAATCCTAATCTTGGAGTTAAAGAAGTCAGGACCGGCGTCGCGGTTGAGCTGACCGACGTCAATCACCGTCAGAGGTTCGTTATCAACCGTGCGCAGTTCGCCGGCAAGCCAGAGCCGGTGATGCCAGACGTACTGCATCAGTTCTTCCATCAGCTGTCGGGGTTGACCCGCTTGACGACTACAACGTAGATGAGCAGGATGATGTTCATCATCAGGGCGTAGACAGTAGCGGGAATTGCGTATCCGGAGTTATTGAAGACGAATGGGGAGGCGGCCAGGGCCATTGCCTGAGCGGCGTTTTGCATGCCTACTTCAATCACGAGAGTGCGGACCTCACGATGGCTCAGCCGGGCAACGATGCCTAACGAGCCTCCGCAAAGCATTCCGAGCACGACGAGGAGGCTGGCTACTATGAAGAGCTGGCTGAAATATTCGCGGATAATGTCAATGTTGACAATGAAGAAGACTGCGGCCAGGAACATCAGTGCCGGGAAGGCAAAGCGTGAAATCCAGTGATGGAGAGTGGCTGAAAACTCGGGTTTGAGTTTTCTCAGGGCCATGCCGATAATGATGGGCATCAGCACCAAGACGAGATTCTGGATAACCAGGTTGGATACCGGCATCTCCACGGATTGACCCATCAGCAGCGGCAGAGTAATCATAGTGATGAGCGAGCTGAAGGCTGTCAGGGAGACCGAGAGGGCTACGTCGCCCTTGGCAATGCCCGTAAAGATATTACTGGAGCTTCCGCCCGGGCAGCAGGCTATCAGCATCAGACCTACAAACAGTTCGTTTTTGAGTCCGAAGAATGTGGCCAGGATGAAGGCCAGGGCCGGCAGGAAGATTATTTGGCCGAGCAGACCTGTCAACAGTGCCTTGGGGCGCTTGAAGATTAGACCGAAGTCAGAGGTTTTGAGGCCAAGACCCAGGTCAAACATCAAAATCGTCAGAATCGGGAGTACGATCAGTACGGAGCTCATCTCTTATTGTAGTCTAATGTTTAGTTAAAAGAAATCAGAAGGAGGGAGGCATTAATCTCCCGTCCTTCTGATGGGGTTTCCTTTTGGGTTCGGAAGGGTATTTTAATTACTCTTCGTATTTCTTGACGATAATCGTCGCGTTGTGACCGCCAAAGCCGAATACATTGCTCAGGGCGGCGCGCACGGGGCGCTTTTGAGCCTGATTGAACGTGAGGTTCAGTTCGGCGGGAATTGCGGGGTCAACATCGTCAGCGGCATGGTTGATTGTCGGGGGAATGATATCGTCCTGACAAGCCTTGATGCTGAAGATTGCTTCCAGGGCTCCGGTGGCACCGAGGAGGTGTCCGGTCATTGACTTGGTAGAGCTGATGTTGAGGTCCTTGACTGAGTCGCCGAATACTCCGCAGATGGCTTTGATTTCGCTGACGTCGCCAACCGGGGTAGAGGTGCCGTGGGCATTGATGTAGTCAATGTCTTCGGGCTTCATTCCGGCATCTTCAAGGGCATTGCGCATAGAGAGCATTGCACCGAGTCCTTCCGGATGGGTTGCGGTCAGATGGTGAGCATCGGCGCTCATTCCGCCGCCAACAACTTCGGCATAGATCTTTGCGCCGCGAGCCTTGGCGTGTTCGAGTTCTTCAAGCACTAAGACAGCAGAGCCTTCGCCCATGACGAAACCGTCGCGGCTGGCGCTGAAGGGGCGGCTTGCGCCCTGAGGGTCGTCATTACGGGTTGAGAGTGCGTGCATTGAGTTGAAACCGCCGACACCGGCCGGGAAGATTGCTGCTTCGGCGCCGCCGGTGATGATAGCGTCGGCCTTGCCGAGGCGAATCAGGTTGAAGGCGTCGATGATGGCGTTATTTGATGAAGCGCAAGCGCTGACCGTGCCATAGTTGGGGCCGTGGAAGCCATATTCCATAGAGATGTGGCCGGAAGCGATGTCGGCAATCATCTTGGGGATAAAGAAGGGGTTATATTTGGGACCCATCTCTTCGCCATGGAGGGCGAAGTATCCGGCTTCTTCTTCAAAGGTGTGGAGGCCGCCGATACCGGCAGCAACGATAACGCCAACGCGGTTTTTGTCAATATTCTCGTCGGTGAGAGTGGCATCGGCTACGGCCTGACGTGCAGCCACCAGGGCATATTGAGCATAGAGGTCAAGCTGACGCACTTTTTTGCGGTCAAAATGATCAGCGGCGTTGAAGTCCTTAACTTCGCAGGCAAACTGCGTTTTGAACTTCGAGGCGTCGAAATGTGTGATAGGAGCGGCACCGCTTTTGCCTTCAACGGCTGCGGTCCATGTAGATTCAACATCGTTGCCCAGGGGAGTGATTGCGCCAAGGCCGGTTACTACTACTCGTTTAAGTTCCATCTAATAGTCTAAGTGGTTGAAAAAATGGGGTGAGGAGAAAGGATTTGTTCGGGGTGAAGCGTCAGCGGCTATTAAGCCTTAACGTTTTCGATGTAAGCGATAGCGTCGCCTACGGTCTGAATCTTCTGAGCTTCGTCTTCGGGAATTGAGATTTCGAAGTCCTTTTCGAGCTCCATGATGAGCTCAACGGTGTCGAGGCTGTCAGCACCGAGGTCGGTGGTGAAAGATGCTTCGGGAGTTACTTCGTTTTCGTCAACGGCGAGTTTGTCAACGATGATCTCTTTTACGCGGTCTGCAATCTGAGACATAGTGATTAATGAGTTTAGATGAGTAAATTAATGATTAGTCTTGTTATTATCGGTGCAAAGTAACAAAAAATCCGCGACATACGAAAATTTTTTGTCAAAAAAGCGACATTTTTGCCGTTTTTTGGCTTAAAAATGATGGAATCAGAGCTGTCAGATTCCTTTTTCGGGGTTTCTGACAGCTCTGATTTCGGGTGGAGATAATGATGATGAATGGAGCCGAGAGGCTTATTTGATGCGTACCACTTTCTTGGTGGCGGCATTGATGTAGAGTCCGGGTCGGGGAGTGCCGCTGACGATGCGACCCTGCAGGTCAAAGAGGTCAAGGCCGGAATCGGCGCTGATTTCTTCAATCGACGATTCGGGGTCGGCGCCCATGACGATTTCCAGCGGAGCGGTTTCGTCAGTGAGGATGAATGCCGTGCCGGGGTTTACGGTTCCGGCTTCCTTGACTTCAAATTTGAGTCCGGAGGGGGTGCTGACGATTTCCTGACGGGCACCGATTTCAGCTTTCACGTTAGAGCCTACCATGGCGGTTTGATACCAAACGGGGTCAGAGGCTGTGGGGAGCGAGATGACGGTGTTAGGCGCGGCCTTGATGATGAAGGGGATTTGAGCGCCTACTCCTTCAAAGATTTCCTCAACGTAGGCTTTGCCATCGCGCACGGAGCTTACAACCCATGCCTGAACGCCCTCAGGGAGAGTGACGTTGGCGGGGAGAATGAGTGAGAGATAGCCGTTGGCATCGGTCGTTACATCAATTTCGCTGACCTTTTCAAACCAGAATTGCATTGAGGTTTCAATCTTGTTCCAGGCAACGAGCTCGTTATTGCCGCTGACGGTGATGTAGGCATCGTCGGCATTGGCAAACTTCAGGCGGAACTGGCGCTTGTAGTCATTGTTGGGGTCAAGGATGAAGACTGTGGCCTTCGAGGGTTCATTGTCGAGCCATGCCTTGGAGTTATTGGAAGATCCGCAGGTGGCGAACTTTCCGGAGGCATTGTCGTAGAGGCGCACGTTCCAGGGACCTCCGTCGGGAATCAGGGAGAAGAGTGAGAGATCTTCCTGATATCCGGCCGGGGCAATGCCGAAAGTGGGAGTCTTATGGGCGATGGAGACGAGCTGGCCGTCTTCCTTGACAACTACGCCGTTTGAGGTGTAGGAGCCGGGGCGGTTCTGGTTGTGGAGGCGATAGTAGCCATATTGGGGCAGACGGCCTGCGACGGCGCGGTTATATGCTTCCTCAAACTGAGTGAGCGTATATTTGCCGGGGTTTTCCAGCATGTGTTTGATTTCGCTCAGGGGGTATGCGCCGGCATATTTCTGGTCAGATTCCTTGGTGAGCATCGCTTCGGCCTTTTCGACGAACTCTTTGTAGCGGTCAATGGCGGCTTGGCGTCCGGACTTGATTTTTTGCTCGATGAGGTTTTGCTCCTCGTCGGTGAGCTCGCGGTTAGGAGTGTCAGCAATGGTGAAGCAGAAGCCGGTGTCCTTATAGTTAGTGCGGGTAACTTCGTCGGCGAAGATTACGGCGCCTTTGTCGGCTTTTTCAAGGCCGAGGACGTAGCCTCCGCAGTCAAGAATCCAGTATCCGGCATTGTCGAGGAACACCGGGGTGAGCTTGATTGCCTCATCGGTGAATACGGCTTGGCTTTTGGAGTTGCCGGTGAGGAATTTTCCGGCGCCCATGTTATAGAGGAAGTATCCTTTTTCTGATTCAGAATAGTGGATGCTCCATTGAGCTTCGGGCGAATCGGCTGAGATACCGGAGCTTTTGGCCTGACAGATGTCTGAGCCCTCAAGATAATAGAGGGAGCCGAATATCGTCCCGGAATTGCCCTGACGCTTGATGACGTAGGCGGTCTTGTTATTGATGGCGCCGAGGTTTCTGATGTTGGCGGCATTGGCAGCTGCGGGGAGAACCATTGCGCCAAGGGTCAGAAGTGAGGCTGCTAATATATTGTGTTTCATTTTATTTGAAATCGTTATTTAAGCGGGAGAAATTAGTTGTCGGTGGGGAGAATCGGGCGATCATTGGGGATATCGGCCTTGGGGCATGCCGGCGCATGGATAGTTGAAATCTTCTGGCGGAGTTCGTCAGAGAGGGGACGGATTGTGCCGTCGGCCTCGAGGGCTTCCATATCTGCCTTGAATTCGTCAAACATATCCTGGGTCATGATATAGTATTGCAGACCGTAGTCGCCTTGTTCGAGGGCGCAGACTGAGAGGCAGCCGAAGCGTTCGAAGTAGCTCCAGAGGTTATAACCGGTCAGGCGAGAAGCCTTGCGGACGAAGTTCATCACATAAGGAGCCGAGTTTTGCAGCCAGTTGTGGCTTCCGTCGGTCAGGAAGTAGCCCTTTTGGGTCCATACGGAGTTAGGATACTGTTCAATAAACTGCTCGGCCTTATTGATAGAGGCGTCAGTTGTTTTGTTGCCATTGAAGATAGAGGCGAGGAGCTCGTATTTGTCAACTCCGTCGTTCTTTTCAATTGAAGAGCCTTCCGGATAGTCGTTCTGGCGGAGCGATTCAAAGAGGTCGGGCCAGAGGTCGGGACGCTTGTCAGCTTCAGGGCATTCGGCATTTTCATTGGCAAACCAGTACATCAGGTTGACGTACGGGCCAAGGTTCAGCTCGCCGTTATTGCTTGAGTAGGCTTCAATGGCGTTGAGCGCGCTGCAGGAGTTGACTATGTTTTGAGATGCTTCAGCAAAGGGAGCTTCGCCATCTTTGGGGGCGAATCGGCGGGTGGGATACTTGGGCTGATTGATAGCGAAGTCTCTCAGTTCCTTACACCATCCGAATGCGTTGCCTGCTTTTGCGGCATTGGCGGCATCAGAGCGGCATGACATGACGATGTTGTCAACGCTATTGGAGGTTTTGGTTTCGCCGTTCTCGGGAGCGGTGATTTCGCGGTTATAGTTGTCGTTGAGGAAGATTTTCTGGATGTGGCCGGGTTGTTCAACTCCGTTTTGCATGTAGCTCTGCCATTTGTAAGTGGGGTAGCGGCCGGGGTTGACGTCGATGGGATAACCCATATGGGCTACGTTATAGGCCGAGAAGATATTGTTAGTAACTTCGGCGCAGGCGCTCCAACGGAAGTAGGGCGCCATCTGGTGCTGGTGGCCCCATTCGTGGCTGAGGCCCCAAATGGCGTCATTGTCATTGTCCATGAGGTTCGTCGGGTTGCAGACACGATATTGGGTATTGTACATGAACGACGGACCCATAGCGCCCTGGAACATATAATAGGTATAGTTCACATAGGCCATGGTGCGGTTTTTAGGCACGCGGTTATATTTTTCAACGCCCAGCACGCGGTGTTCCCAGATGATGAGTTCGTCGAAAATATTGAGCAGGCGCACCCATTCGCCGTTGGCGTATTGCTTGAGGGCTTCGGTTTGCCAGGTTGACTGAGTGCGGGTTCCGAGGCAGTCCATCACGGGATAGACGGCATTGTCAAGCACAGCCTTGTTTTCAGCGTTGGTCTTGGTATTGGAGATGAAGCCGTTGACCAGACCGCCTACGATGTGGACGGTAACGTCTGTTCCGGTTCCGTTTTCAACTCCTTGGTCGTCGAAGTTATTGACGTAGGCCAGACACATATCGTCGCCGACGACGCGCTTGTTGGGACGGTTGGGCACGGGGATGTCGATAACGTTTACGCCGTTGTGGAGGACATAGTTGCGGGATTCGCCGCCCCATTTAATGTCGCGGGTGCCGCCGTCGGAGTTGGCGTCGGCAACGGTGTAGAGTTCGTGTCCGTGCCAGTAATAGAGGGCGAGGTCAATTGACTTTTTGTTGCCCGTCAGGCCGTCGACGATGACGGTATACTTGCCGGGAGTGAGCGCTACGCCCGTAACGCCGGCATACTGGGAATAGAGCTTGCCGGGGGCGTTCCATTCTTCGGCCAGGGTTGCGGGATGTTTGATGGCTTCATGGGTTGAAACGAGGCCTTCGGAGCTATATTTTCCGTCGAGCATCATCTGGGCCAGTTCCTTGAGCAGGGGGTTGCCGATGGCGTCAACCTGAGCCTGGGTGGTGCCGGGTTTGAGGGCGGAGTAGACTCCGTCAGTGAAGAGTTCGGCGCCGCTGATTTCCTGAGCGGGCTTCATGAACTGCATTTCGGCGCAAGAGGCAAAGGCCATAGAGGCGTTGGCATTATTATAGCCGCTATGCACGATGAAGCGGATTGCGTGAATATCCTTTTGCAGGGATTCCGGAATGGCTACGGAGCTTGATGAGGAGCTGTATTTGAAGTCAAAGAGCTCGTCCTGGATTGAGGTCCATGAGAAGTTGCGGTCAGCGTCCATCTTGCCCACTTGGATGTCAACAAGTCCGAAGTTACCGTTGTTGCCGCCCTCGGAGCGGGGAATGTAAGTGATGGAGGCTACGTCGACGGTCTGGCTGACGGGAGCATCCTTGGCCGTGAAGTAGTATTCCATGACGGGCCATTCATCTTCCTTGGTGGGGTTGAAGGCGGAATAAGATGTGTGATAGAGGGTGTTGAGGTTTTTATCGTAGGTCTTTTCGAGGCTTTCAGATGTGGAGTTAGCACGACCTACGTTTTTGGCGCAAGCGTCCTTGCACCAAACGGGTTGAACCATCGTTGCGTCAACCGTGGCCTGAGCCTCGGCGCTGAGGTCCCATCCGGGTTGGCGAATGGTGAGCACTCCGGAGCCTCCGGCTGCGGTGTGGACATTGAGCATTGCGCTGCGGCTTGAGCCGGCAGGGTTTTCGTCAACGAGGAGAGTCAGTTTGCCGTCGCTGATGCGGGGGGTAATCCAGCTATCGCCGCTGACGGCATAAGTGTAGCGAGTGAAGGTGGGGACTTCAACTTCCACTCCCTCGGAGCTTTCGAGGTTGATGGAGTTGTTGCCGAACACAACCACACCGCCTTGTGATGCCGGCAGGTTGGCCTGCGCATTGGCAACTGTTGCGGTTGCCAGCCCGAGGCCGACAACTAACAATGCAGAAATGGTATTAGTTTTCATTAAAATTATAGATAATGTATTGATTATTTTATGATTGGTGTGTACTGATGGCTTAGGTGCACATTAGATACTATCGGCAAATTTACGGTTAAAATCAAAGATTTGCAAACTTTTTAGCAAAAAAAATCAAAAAAAGTCGTAAATTTGCAGAAGGAAACAGTGGTTTAACAGTAGTTGAACAGTCGTTTAACGGTTGTTTAACAGTGGTTGAACAGTGGTTGAATGGTTGTTTAATCGTTCACTTCGTTCACTGTTAAATCTTTGTTCAACCACGTTCAACCACTGTTAAACCACCATTCAACTACCGTTCAACCTATAACCGCAATATGCTTTTTGAAGATCTTGATTTGACCGACGACGTCCTCGACGCCTTGTATGATATGCACTTTGATGAGTGTACCCCAATCCAGGAGCGGGCTATTCCCGCTGCCCTCCGCGGACGTGACCTCATCGCCGTAGCTCAGACCGGAACGGGGAAGACCGCAGCGTTCCTCCTGCCCGTAATCAATGAATTGGGCAAACGTGAGGCTTCTAACCATATTAAATGCGTCGTGATGACCCCCACTCGCGAACTCGCTCTTCAAATTGACCAGCAGTTGCAAGGATTCAGCTATTTTCTGCCTATTAGCTCATTGCCTATTTATGGAGGCACGGATGGCGCCGGATATGCCCGCCAACAGCATGGCCTGAAAACCGGAGCCGAAGTGGTTATTGCTACTCCCGGCCGCCTCTTGGCTCATATCTCAATGGGTTATGTCGACCTCTCGCAGGTTGAATTTTTCATTCTTGATGAGGCCGACCGGATGCTCGACATGGGATTTTATGACGACATCATGCAGATAGCCACGCGGCTGCCAAAGAAGCGCCAGACTCTGATGTTTTCAGCAACGATGCCGCCGAAGATTCAGAAGATGGCCAAGGCGCTGCTCGTTAATCCCGAGGAGATTAAAATTGCCGTCAGTAAGCCCGGCGAGAATATTCATCAACTGGCTTATGATGTGCAGGAACCGCAAAAAGAGAGCCTTCTGCTTCATCTTTTTCAAACGATTAATTCGCGTCGCGTAATAGTTTTCTCGTCGTCGAAAATCAAGGTTAAGGAACTGGCCCGCACCCTGCGGCGCCTTAAAGTCAAGGCCGGGGAGATGCACTCTGACCTTGAGCAGCAGGCCCGCGAGGAGGTAATGCGCAATTTCCGTGCGGGAAATATTGATGTGCTTGTGGCTACGGATATTGTGGCGCGAGGAATTGATATTGATGATATTTCTATGGTGGTCAACTATGATGTGCCGCATGATGCCGAGGATTATGTCCATCGCATAGGTCGCACGGCCCGCGCCGGCGAAAGTGGAGTGGCCGTGACTCTCATCTCGCCTCGCGAACGCCGCAAATTCAAATTCATTGAAGACTTCCTCGGCAAACCGGTCCCCAGAGGCAATCACTCCGACCAGTCAGACAGTTCAGACCAGTCAGACCAGTCAGACCAGTCCGACAGGTCCGACAAGTCTGACAAAAAGCCGAGGAAAAAACGCAAATTCTATCATCGCCGTAAAAAAGATGATAAAAAATAATTTTGTAGTTTGACGATTTTTTTGTAACTTTGCCGCGCCATTACGAATAACGGAGGGCTTACCATCCTCCTAAATTCATCCATATAATTTGATTAACTAACTGATTTTAAGATATGAAGAAAGACCTTCACCCCGCAGATTATCGCGAAGTTGCCTTCAAGGACATGAGTAACGACGAGGTGTTTATCACCCGCAGCACCGTTGCCGCTAAGGAAACCATCACCATTGACGGCGTTGAATACCCCCTGGTTAAGCTTGAAATCACCTCAAGCTCTCACCCCTTCTTCACCGGCAAGCAGAAGCTCGTCGATACCGCCGGTCGCGTCGACAAGTTCATGAGCCGTTACGGCAACCGCGGCAAGAAGTAATTTCTGCCCTGAAACCCATTCAAGCGGCGAACCATACTCTCCCCGGAGGACGGCTCGCCGCTAAAAATTTTAACCTCCAAGTGGATAGGCAAGTATTCCGATTCAAGCGCTTCGCCGTTAGCCATTCAGCCTCAGCAATGAAAGTGGGCACTGACGGCGTGACTCTTGGCGCCTGGGCTCGATGTTCGGGGCGGGTGCTTGACGTCGGGGCCGGATGTGGGCTGATTGGACTGATGGCTGCTCAGCGCGGGGCGGAAATGGTTGATATGGTGGAACTTGACCCGGCGGCGGCTAATGAAGCTGAGGGCAATGTTGCCCGTTCGCCGTGGGTTGACCGCATTAAAGTTTATTGTGCTGATTTCTTGGAATTTAATCCGGAATGTCAGTATGATAATATAATCTCGAACCCGCCTTTTTTTGCTACGGGTGAGCTGGCCCCGGACCCGGCGCGCGCCGCTGCCCGCCATCAGGGCGATCTGACCCCTCAGGCGTTTATGGCCAAGGCGGTAAAATTACTTGCCCCGGGCGGCGCGGTCAGTGTGATTATTCCCGCTGACTTGCGCTCTGACTGGCAATTTGCGGCCGAACTTGTCGGACTCAGGCTCTCGCGCTCCGTTGGACTCTTCACGCGTCTTCGCGCCCTCGCGCCCCGGCGCGTTTTGCTCGAATTTTCTTCATCGGCAGGCGCCGGCGGGGAGGAGCGCCTCTATATCCAATCCTCTGACTATCAATCTCTCGTTAACGACTTTTACTTATGAATCTTTCATTGACTTTCGGGCGCCGGCTCTGGCTCTTGGTTCTCCTTTTTGTTTTAGGCGGAGTGTTGGCTCTGCTGTTTCAGAAGCTGATTATGGCTTTGCCTGTTGATGCTCAGGCCTCGCTGAGAATCTCGATGGTTTTCCAGCAGCTGCTGATGTTTTTGCTGCCGGCTGTAGGGTGTGCGGTGATGGTTACGCGCCGTCCTGCTGAGTTGCTGCAAATCAAGTCTTTGCCCTCGGCGCAGATGTTTGGTTTGGCCCTGCTGACTTTCCTGGTCTCCATTCCGGCGATGAACTGCATAATCGAGGCTTTTGAAAATCTGCCGTGGTCGGCTGAAATTGTTATGGCTGAGGATGTTGCCAAGTCAACCATTGAAGGACTGATGGGGCAGGGGGTGGTTTCTGCGATTCTCAGTTGCTGCATTCTTGCTGTCCTTCCGGGGCTTTGTGAGGAGCTGTTTTTTCGCGGCGCGTTACAGAATCTCCTGCGCTCCAGGCCAATGTCTGTTCATCTTGCAGTCTGGCTCGCGGCCATAATTTTCTCGCTGATTCATTTCCAGCCTATCGGGTTTGTCCCCAGAATGTTACTTGGCGCCGGATTTGGTTATTTCGCCGTGTGGACCGGCTCGCTCTGGACCGCTATTGCCTGCCATATGGTTAATAATTTCATCTCGGTTATGGCAATGCAAACGGGCGTGGACCCCGATATTGTCGGATTGTCCACACCCGTTGTGAGTATTGTCTCGGTCGTGTTGACCGTCGTTGGGCTCAGGATGATTTATTCCAGGTTCATGTCCAGAGGAATGTAGTGCTGATAGGGGTGGTCGCAGGCCGGACACTTCGTGGGAGGCTCTGTGCCGAAGTAGATGTAGCCGCAAACCAGACATTGCCATTGAATCGGTTCGTCACGTTTCCAGACGGTGCCGTTCTTGACCTGGTCAATCAATTTGCGGAAGCGCTTTTCATGGCGCGCTTCGATTTCGGCAATTGCGCGGAAATGGGCGGCAATGTCGGGAAATCCTTCATCGTCGGCGGTCTTGGCGAAGGCTATGTAAAGGTCAACTCCCTCGCTCTGCTCTTCTGAGGCGGCGATGGTGAGGTTTTCAAGGGTTGTGCCGATTACTCCGGCGTCAACCGTCAGGTCAATGTTGACTTGGCCGCCCTCAAGGTCCTTGAAGTAGATTTTGCTGTGGTGAAGCTCGTTGGCGGCAGTGTCCTGAAAGACTTTTGCTACGGGGTAATATAATTCTTTTTCAGCCTGTTGCGCATAATATGTGTAACGGGTATAGGCCATTGATTCGGCGGCATATGCCGTGACGAGGTTTTTCTCTGTCTGTGTGCCTTTAATGCTTTTTTGTGTTGCCATAGTAATTTTGGATTTAGAATAGTTTCTGCCTTTTAAACGCCTGCTTTGTCGGTTTGGTTCAGTTGAAATTTCGGTTAGTTTGATGCTCAATATTGAAAAATTAACCATTTTTGTAACTTTTTTCATTATTCATTTTTAATTCTACATTTTTTTTCGTATCTTTGCACCCGATTTTTGTACTATCATTAAGATGATTAACATTACTTTTCCCGACGGGAGCGTCAAGCAATTCGAAGCAGGCGTAACCCCGCTGCAAATAGCTGAATCAATCAGTCCGCGTCTGGCACAGGATGTGCTGGCCGCTAAAGTCGGAGGCAAGGAGTGGGATCTTACCCGCCCCATTGAGGCCGACGCTGACCTGCATTTATATAAGTGGGAGGACCCCGAAGGCAAGCACGCTTTCTGGCATTCGTCCGCTCACCTTCTTGCTGAAGCTCTCCAGGAACTCTATCCCGGAGTGAAGTTCGGCATCGGACCCGCTATTGAAAACGGGTTCTACTATGATATTGACACCAATGGCCACACTCTGACGTCGGCCGATTTTGCCAATATCGAAAAGAAAATGCTCGAACTCGCACGCCGAAAGGAGCCGATTGTTCGCGCTGAAATCTCTAAGGCTGATGCTCTCAAGGCCTTTGGCGAGCGCGGCGAAGAATATAAGTGTGAACTCATTTCCGAGCTTGAAGACGGAACCATCACCACTTATACTCAAGGCGCATTTACTGACCTCTGCCGCGGTCCTCACCTGCCCTCTACGGCACCCATCAAGGCTGTGAAAATCATGAGCCTGGCCGGTGCTTACTGGCGCGGCGACGAAAAGCGCAACCAGCTTGTGCGCGTCTATGGTATCACGTTCCCCAAGCAGAAGATGCTTGACGAATACCTGGCTCTCCTTGAGGAAGCTAAAAAGCGTGACCATCGCAAACTCGGCAAGGAAATGGGCCTCTTCGCTTTCAGTGCCAACGTTGGTCAGGGTCTGCCCCTTTGGCTTCCCAAAGGCGCCGCCCTGCGTGATCGCCTCGAGCAATTCCTCCGCAAGATTCAAAAACAGTATGGTTACCAGCAGGTAATCACTCCCCATATCGGCAATAAGAACCTCTACGTCACTTCCGGCCACTATGCCAAGTATGGCAAGGACTCATTCCAGCCCATCCTGACCCCCGAAGAAGGCGAAGAATATCTGCTCAAGCCGATGAACTGCCCTCACCACTGTGAGATTTTCCGCGCAGCTCCCCGCTCATATCGCGAACTGCCTCTGCGCCTTGCCGAGTTCGGCACCGTCTATCGCTACGAGCAGAGCGGCGAACTCCATGGCCTGACCCGTGTGCGCGGTTTCACTCAGGATGACGCTCACATCTATTGTGCCCCGGATCAGATTAAAGATGAATTCCTGAAGGTTATGGACATTATCCTCTATATCTTCAAGGCTCTGAAATTTGATAACTACGAGGCTCAAATCTCCCTGCGTGACCCCAACAATAAGGACAAATACATCGGTTCTGACGAAAACTGGCACAAAGCCGAACAGGCAATCATTGAAGCCTGTGCCGAAAAGGGCATCAACGCCCGCACCGAACTCGGCGAAGCCGCTTTCTATGGTCCGAAACTTGACTTTATGGTTAAGGACGCACTGGGCCGCCGCTGGCAGCTCGGCACAATTCAGGTGGACTATAACCTCCCCGAGCGTTTCCAGCTTGAATACACCGGCGCCGATAATCAGAAGCATCGCCCCGTAATGATCCATCGCGCCCCCTTCGGCTCTATGGAACGCTTCGTCGCCGTGCTCCTCGAACACACTGCCGGTAAATTCCCCCTTTGGCTCGCTCCCGAACAGGCTATTATTCTCCCCATCTCCGAGAAGTTTAATGACTATGCCTATGAGGTTAAGCGCCAGCTTGAACTCCTTGACATCCGCGTCAGCGTTGATGACCGTAACGAAAAAATCGGACGTAAGATTCGCGATAACGAACTCAATCGCGTCCCCTATATGCTCATCGTCGGCGAAAAAGAAGCCGAAAATGGCGAAGTTTCTGTCAGAAAACAGGGCGAAGGTGACAAGGGCTCAGTTAAAATTGCTACCTTTGCAGAAAATCTGACTCAGGAAGTCAACCAAATGATTAACCAATAACCCCAACTGAATGGCAAAAAAACCGGTCTACCGACCCCGCCCCGCCGCGCCGCGCCCTGCCGCCGGCCCCCGTCAGCGTCCCTCAGGGCCGCAGAAACAGGAACTCCACGCAATTAATGACCACATCCGCGCTCAGGAAGTGCGCCTCGTAGGCGATAACGTGGAGCAAGGCATCTATCCCATTCAGAAGGCGCTGGAGCTTGCCGACGAGCTCGAACTCGACCTCGTTGAAATCTCTCCTAATGCCGAGCCCCCGGTCTGCAAGATTCTTGACTACCAAAAGTTCCTCTATCAGCAGAAGAAGCACCAGAAGGAACAGAAGGCCAAGGCCGTTAAAGTAGTCGTCAAGGAAATCAGATTCGGACCGCAGACTGATGATCATGACTATAACTTCAAGCTCAAGCACGCCATCGGATTCCTCCAGGAAGGCGCCAAAGTGAAGGCTTACGTTTTCTTCAAAGGCCGCTCTATCCTCTTTAAGGAACAGGGCGAGGTGCTCCTCCTCCGCTTTGCTAACGACCTTGAAGAATATGGCAAAGTTGAACAGATGCCCCTGCTTGAAGGCAAGCGCATGATTATCATGCTCACTCCCAAAAAGAAATAAAAAACACTCTATTTTTTAATTAATAACAACAAACAAATGCCGAAGATTAAGACTAACGCCGGTACCAAAAAGAGGTTCGCCCTTACCGGCTCAGGAAAAATCAAGAGAAAGCACGCTTTCAAGAGCCACATTCTCACCAAGAAGACTAACAAGCAGAAGCGCAACCTGACCCACAGCGGCCTCGTTTCTTCCTGCGACGAAAAGAACGTTAAGAAACTTCTCGGTCTGAAGTAAGCCCCGGGCTTGACTCCACTCCTGATAACCTTAGAGTTAATCACAAAAACTAACCAATCTATTAACCGAATGACCAGCCCGAAAGTGTCCTGATGCAGGACCGCTGACATTCACAAAACTAAGCATTTACTATGCCAAGATCAGTTAACCACGTCGCTTCACGCGAACGTCGCAAGAAAATCCTCAAACTTACCCGCGGCTACTATGGCGCTCGTAAAAACGTTTGGACCGTTGCCAAAAACACCTGGGAAAAAGGTCTGACCTACGCTTACCGTGACCGCAAGGACAAGAAGCATAACTTCCGCTCTCTCTGGATTCAGCGTATCAATGCTGCTGCCCGTCAGGAAGACCTCAGCTACTCTAAGCTCATGGGTCTCATCCACAAGGCCGGCATCGAAATCAACCGCAAGGTCCTCGCTGACCTCGCTCTTAACAATCCCGCTGCCTTCAAGGCCGTTTGCGATAAGGTTAAGAACGCATAAACCTCGATTCCAATAGGTCTACATAAATCATAGACCCGCGGGGCGCAGCCATTAAGGCCGCGCCCCGCTTCTTATAAGACCCCGCGTTTCCCAATATTTGTTAAAGCTGAGGCGGCCAATCGTCACGCATCTGCGTCCGCTTGTTTCGGTCACGATGGGACCCCATCGCTCCCTCACTGCGCAAACATAGATGCATAACGCTTGACCGCCTCATCTTTAGAAAATATTGGGGAGCGGGGTCTAAGGGTGCATAAAAAAAGAAGTGGAGCTTATCACTAAGTTCCACTCCGAATGAATTTCCAATAGGTACAATATCTAAGGTAAAAAAGATTGTATGAGTTGTTTTTCGTATTGCAAAGTTAGCGACTTTCTGTCAAGAGGCCAAATTTTTTGATATGTTATAAAACACACATTTAAATTTGGAGCGTTTCAAGGCGCAGTTCTTCACCATCAAAAACGGCATAACTCATGTTTAAAATCCAATCACCCAGGATGATAACCCGACCATAAGGTTCGCGGCGGTCCATCATTATATGGTAATGGCCAAAGAGAAAATAATCGGCCTGAGGTCTCTCAGGGCTATCTAACCAGCGTAGCAAGGGGGTAGGTTCAACGGCCCGGGGAGTGCGTTTGGTGCGGTTTGAGGCACTCCAGCCATAGGCCAGGCCGACTGTCCATCGCGGATGGATTGACGCAAACATCCGCTGAAGAATCCGGTTGCGGAAAACTGACCTCATCACTCGCTCGCCAAAGGGCACAGGCCCGAGACCATCGCCATGAGCCATAAAAAAGCGCTTGCCGTCAATAGTCTCCTCAAGCGGGCCGTTAATGAGGCGGAAGCCTATTTCGCGGGGCAGATAATTGAAAATCCAGATGTCGTGGTTGCCCGTAATCCAGGTTATCTCCACTCCGCTGTCGGCCAACTCGGCCAGGGCGCCAAAGAAGCGCGTGAAGCCTTGCGGAACCACGTTATGATACTCAAACCAATAGTCCAGAATATCGCCTAAGAGATAGAGCCGCTTGCATCGGGGCGCAATTGAGCGCAGCCATTGGCAAACCCGCTGCTCATGCTGCCGAGGGTCTGAAAAATAGCGCGCGCCAAGATGCAGGTCGCTGATAAAGTATGTCAGGTCCCGATTGCTCAAAGGAATCCCAATTCAAGTTTTGCTTCTTCGCTCATCATGTCCTGAGTCCATTCCGGCTCAAAGACAATGTTGATTTCCACGGATTTCACTCCCGGAATCGTTTCGAGTTTCAGCCGGGCATCCTCAACGAGGAATTCCGCAGCCGGACAGCTCGGCGCGGTTAGGGTCATGTCTACTTGCAGAACTTCTTCATCGGTCACTTCTATCCGATAAATCAGTCCCAAAGAATAAATATCTACGGGAATCTCAGGGTCAAAAACCGTGCGCAAAAGCTCTACGGCTTTCTCCTGAATGGTATACTTTTCCTGTTCAGTCATTACATTTTTGATTTAATACTACAAAGTTAGAAAATTTCTGCCGAATTGCCAAAAAAATCCCCGGTTTGTTTGCCGGAAAGGGAAATTATTACTATCTTTGTACTGATAAAATATTATCAGTATGCCCATAAAAGTACCGAATAGTAATCAAATATTATCACTACTTGAGAACTTCACTCTGACCCGCTGGGAAGATATTTCTGCTGACATTGCATCAGATTTTCGTCGCCGCAGGATTGAGAAGAATCTGACGCGCAAGCAGATTGCCGAGCAAGCCAATGTCGCGTTGCCAACGGTTGCCCGCTTTGAACAGAGAGGGCTGATTTCGCTTGAACATCTGATTCGGCTCGCAATGGCTCTGGGCTACACCTCAGAGATTCGCCATATCTTTTCCTCTCCCAAGTATCAGACTCTTGAAGAACTTGACCTGATAAAAAAGAACCAAAACAAGAAAAAAGCAACCGGCAAATGAAAAATATTACTGCGCTTGAGGTCTCGTTTCATCAGACTCCGGTAGGGAGCCTGACTCTTGACGTCACAGGCAAGTTGTGTCTGTTCAGGTATTCTGCTGAATGGCTTAGCTCCGGCTTTTCCATATCTCCGTTTGAATTACCGCTGAAACCGGAGGTTTTTATTGCCAATCCGGAGCCTTTTGCCGGTGATTTCGGAATCTTTGAGGATAGTTTGCCGGATGGTTATGGACGATATTTGCTTCATCGGGAGCTTAAGCGCCATGGACTTGATTCTACCCGTTTATCTTCTCTTGAGCGATTGAGTCTGGTGGGCGATTCCGGTATGGGTGCGCTCTGTTATGCTCCTGCTTCAGACTTGAAGGTTAATGGGGGTTCGGCATGTGATGATTTTGATTCATTGCAGAGGATTGCTTTGAAGGTGCTCTCAGAGCGGAGCGATTCCGAGGCCGGTCTCTTACTTTACAATAGCGGAAACAGTGGCGGAGCAAGGCCTAAGGCTGTTTTTTCTGACAATTCAGGGCACTGGTTGGTTAAATTTCGCCATATCTTTGACCCGCAGGACATCGGCATTAGGGAATTTGAGTGTAATCAGTTGGCAAAGAAGTGTGGAATTAATGTCCCTGATTTTAAATTGACCAATGGCAGATACTTCACTACTCGACGGTTTGACATTACTGACAGCGGAGAACGTTTACACGTTGCCACAGCCGGCGGCCTAATGGGGTTATCACTCTCTACTCCGACCCTTGATTATTCAAACCTGCTGGCCCTGACCGGATTTTTGACTCAGAAAGTTGACGATGTGGAAGAGATGTTTCGTCGGATGGTTTTTAACTATCTGATTGGAAATAAGGACGACCATTGTAAGAACTTTTCCTTTTATGTGGTTAGGGATAGCAGCGGACAATGGGGTTGGCGATTGGCTCCTGCATATGACTTGACCGTAAATTCCGAGGGCTATAATGGCCAGCATGCAACCAGTGTGAATGGGACGGCCTTCCCCAAGATAGACGATTTTATAGCGGTCGGCACCCGTATTCAGATTCCCGAATCACGCAGTCGGGAGCTATATGAGAGCATCGCTGACCATGTGAATTGAAAAAAAGTTACCCCGGGGTGGGAGCCTCGGGGTAACTTTTTTCATTTTTGGCGCGGGGGGATTACATGATGCCGCGTTCGCGGAGCTTGCATTGCCAGGCCCAGGCAGAGCGCATGGTGTCGGCCAGGGGAGTGTCAGCTTTCCAGCCGAGCACTTCGTTGGCGTGGGTGGGGTTGCCCCAAACCTTTTCAATATCGCCGGCGCGGCGGCCTACGATTTTGTAGGGGACCTTGACTCCGGTGGCTGATTCAAAGGTGTTGATAAGTTCGAGGACGCTGACGCCGTTGCCGGTGCCGAGGTTGAAGATTTCAATCTTGGCAGCTTCGGGATTTTCAAGCATGCGGTCCATAGCCTTAACGTGGGCCTTGGCCAGGTCTACAACGTTGATGAAGTCACGGATGCATGAGCCGTCGGGGGTGGGGTAGTCGTTGCCAAAGACGCTCAGTTCCTTGCGGATACCCATAGCGGTCTGGGTGATATAGGGAATCAGGTTCTGGGGAACGCCGTTGGGGAGTTCGCCGATTTCAGCGCTGGGGTGAGCACCGACGGGGTTGAAGTAGCGGAGAATTACGGATTTGAACGGAGCGCCGGCGTTAATGACGTCAGTGATGATTTCTTCGCTGATTTGCTTGGTGTTGCCGTAGGGTGAAGTGGCCTTTTTGATGGGGGCCTGTTCGGTCACGGGGTTTTCGTCCGGTTCGCCATAGACGGTGCAAGAGCTTGAGAAGACAATGCCTTTGACGTCAAATTCAGCCATGCAGTCAAGCAGGTTCATCAGGGTGTTGAGGTTATTGCGATAGTAGAGCACGGGCTTTTCCATTGATTCGCCAACGGCCTTTGAGGCGGCAAAGTTAATGATGCCCTTGATTCCGGGATGCTCCTTGAAGAGCTTGCGCAGGGCCTCGATATCGCAGCAGTCTGCTTCAACGAATGCCGGACGGATGCCGGAAATGCGTTCAATGCCGTCAAGCACTTCAATGTTGCTATTACTAAGATTGTCAATGATTACGACTCCATAGCCGGCAGCCTGGAGTTCTACGACGGTGTGTGAGCCGATATAGCCCGTGCCGCCGGTGACGAGGATAGTTCCTTTGTCCATGGTTTAATTTTAGAATGAATGGTTACGAATTTATAGGTGCAAATTTAATTAAAAAGTATGAAAAAATCAGATTAATTTTCAGTTTTTTCAAAAAAATGATTATATTTGCGCTGATATTCAAGTATTAACCCCTTAAAAATCCATGAAATTATGTCTTACAAAGTAGAAGAAATTGAAGGCGTAGGCGAGGTTTACGCTCAGAAACTCGGCGAAGCCGGCATCAAAACCACCGACGACCTTCTCGACGCCGCCGCTACTCCCAAACAGCGCAAGGAACTGGCCGAAAAAACCGGCATCTCTGAAAAGCTCATCCTGAAGTGGGCCAATCATTCTGACCTTTTCCGCATCAAGGGCATCGCCGGACAGTTTGCCGAGTTGCTCGAAGCTGCCGGAGTTGACACCGTCAAGGAACTCCGCCACCGCGTTCCCGCTAACCTCCACGCTAAATGTGAAGAGGTGAACAACGTCAAGAACCTTTGTAACCGTGTTCCCGCAGTCACCGAAATTGAAAAGATGGTAGCTCAGGCCAAGGAACTCGAACCAAAACTCTCTTATTAATACAAAATAAGAAAATACAAAGTACTAAGTACAAAATACAAAATACAGAGTACAAAGTACAATGGTCATATTATAAGTTAATTATAATTGACCAAACAACCCCGGGGTTGGGTTGCGCTATCCTTTAAAGCTATGATAGTGCGACCAACTCCGGGGTCGTTATTGTAAACTCCGCGCTATCCTCAAGGATAGAACAGATGGCGGCGGATCGGAATCCGCCTTTCCATAGTTTGACCGGGCTCCGTGGCGCCCCCGCCACGGTGGAGCGCAAGCTCCATGATTTTCGTGTCAAGAGTGCGTCTATGACGCTGACGCGCCACCGTGGCGAGGGCGCCACGGAGCCCGGTCAGGTACTCATCCAAAGTTCTGCAACAGCCAAAAAAATAGCAATTTGAGGGGTGATATCCTCAAATTGCTAATTACTAATTACTAATTACTAATTACTAATTAATCAAGGGTTTATGCCGAAGACGGGGCGGGCGCTGTTTTGGCGCCAGGTACCGTTATTGCGGTTGAAGGCGTCGAGGCGATATTCAAATCGGGTGGGGCGTGAGGTTGGTTTGGTGGGCTCCAGGCGCTTGCGGAGTTTGCCTTTCTTGTCAAAGATTCTTGACGCTGCGCCCCGGTTCTTGGCCATGAAAAATTCGCGGGCCATGCGCTCGGCCTCCGCCGGATTATCAGTCCATGCGGCTATGGGGTCATTCATTCTGTCGGTCTGCTCGTTAAGCCCGGCTAATGCTTCGGTCAGGAAGCTCCAAACCTCGGGGCTCAGACGCAGCTCCTCGGCCGTTGAGGTTTGCTGAAGCTGTCCCTCACTGTTGCGGACAACATGGCTGAAAAACCGATACTTAGCCGTCATGTCCTTGATGTACCAGTCCAGTTCCCTCTCGGCGGGCATCAGCGGATTGTAAGCGTAACGCCATGGATTATAGCTGATTACTCCGAGGGTGTCTTCCAGAATGTTTTGCGGCCCTTTATCCTTGGGGAGTCCTTCCGTGAACGATAGCTTCACGTAGGCGCTCGGGTTCAGCGCTTCTTTTTCCCAGATATGATTGTCGCGACACATGATTCCGAAGTCGCGGAAAGCATGTTCCTCATCCATAGCAGAGGCTGTCAGTTGGTCATTGACTCCATCAGACACGGCGCGATTAAGCATTGCAAGCATCTCCTTCATCTGCAGATATACGCGCGGCGTCATCTTCAGGTCAGCGGGGCGGGGAGTGTCCATAGTGACCTGAAGCGGCTCCAATGATGATAGGCGTGAGTTCATAAACATGCGGCTGATGGCCACTCGCGCAAGCACATCATCTTCAATCGAGCGATACTGACCCAGGCCTTCGTCGGCCAGGAGCTTATCAGTAGCCGAATTATAGTCAACAAACCATTCGCGGTCATAAAGCTCCCTTGGAGCGTCATCAAACGTGGCCCTGACCGTATCTCCCTCATTGACGAACTCCAACATCGGGAATGTTGGCCCCTTGGCCCATGCGCCAAGTCCAATCAAGCAAGCCGCCAATAGAAAAATCTTCCTCATTTGTGTTCCGTTTCCAAAATATTTCATATGTCAAACGATTAGTTGTGAAGTTAGGAATTCTAACGCTATTGAGTTATGTTAAATATTTGTTCAAAATCAAACTTGTTTGCAAAAAACTTAGCCCCAGCCGGCGAAAGATGGGCACAATCAAATGAGATAAATTGCCCATCAGGAGTAAAAAGTTGTATCTCTCCATTCTTATTAAGACTAGCATTAACAAAATCTATATAATTGTGCCCCCAACTGTTATGCCACTCTTTGTTAATTGAGTTGAGTTTGTCTGATACTGGAGTTGTTAAAGCTAAGTAATTAGGGGAGTGGCGTTGATTATACACTTTGCCCACTGATTTACCAAATTTTTTTGTGCCAATTCCGAAAATTTTTGAGCTATCCTTGGCTTTTTGAAAAATATAGGAAGGTACTTGATATTTAGGTCCAAAGATAAAAATATAGTCAGCCAGGGAATATCTTTCGTCATCTTCTTCCGGTTCAAAAATGTAGGAGATCTCAATTTTATTAGTTTTATCCCATTCTTGAATAACGCAAGCAAAATCTCTTGCAAAACTATTCCCGATAACAAGAACTTTAATCTTATCTTCTTCAAACGGTTTATCAAGTTCATATATCTTGTCAATATAGGAAGTGTTTCTAACAACATAGGGATTGTCAAGTGTGACCCCCATCTCAGGGACATCTCTCATTACCCCGGCTCTATTGTAAGCAAATAGAGAGAAAAAGAGTACTCCAGCCCAAAGAAGTCCCCAACTGATTTTTTTAAAAATTGTGTTAATCCGAATATTTTCAAAAAAATAGTAAGAAAAAACTGATATTAATAATGTATTCAGCAAAAAAACAGACAACAAGCCTACTGTCATATTATCGTCAAAACAGTAGCGAGTAAATGCTAAAATAAGTTGATGCCATACATATAAACTTAGAGAAATCTTTCCAATATAAGATATCACCAAGCTCCCTCTATAACGGTTTGGCCAAGAAAGAAGTAACATGCTTGACAGAAAAACCATTGTCATTAGGATTAATTCTTTTGATATAAATGCATCATCTTCAATAGGGACTCCAACAATAGTTTCATTATTGATCTCACTTATAAAGGTAAAATTCATGCAAAGAATAACAATCATTAAGCTCAAGATAGAGAAATAACACAGATTGCTAATCTTAATTCCTTTTTTACAAAGATAAAAGGCTAAGCCTCCAATGCAAAATTCCCATATTCTAAACGGGAGATAATAGAACTTTATACTATAATCAATTGGTAAGAGTAAAAAAATGCTAAAAGAAACAAGAGCTAAAATACCCAAAGTGTTAATAAGAACGTCCTCAATTCTTTTTTTGACTGGAGATAGAAACTTTACCAATAATAATACTATTGGAAAAGAAACGAAGAATTGAACTACAATCCCAAGATACCAAAGTGCCATTAAAGGTCGATACTCATTTAATGTGTTCCAGTAATCACATGTCGTTATAGACAGTAGTATGTTGTTGCAAAATAATTCAGAGGCGACAACGGAGGCTGCAAGATTTTCATAATCATCAGGCATCATAGTAAAATAACCAATGATTAAAGCAACAATACAGACAATAATGACTAAAGGTACAAAACGATTAAGACGATGCCAAAGCCATGCAAAATAAGAGAAATCATCTTTTACTATGTGTTCAATAACAGATGGAATGATTAGGAATCCGCTAATGACCATAAAAATATCTACACCTAAATAGCCATATGGTAGAATACCTATATGATAGAATATGACAGCGATAATAGCAATGCCTTTAATAATATCCAAATCAATTCTACGTTCCATTTCCAATCACTATATTTTACTAATAAATTTAAATTAGTATTCTCAGCGTAACGTTTATTTAAAAGAGTTTTAGATCAGTATTTAATGTAATAATCTTGGTGCAAATATATGAATATTTATATTAAATTGCAAATTATCTAAAAAAGAAAGGGAAGAATATAGCAGAATCAAGAGGTGCAATAGGTACAGGTGGAGTAAAAATTTTTCGCAGATTCAAGACCGAAGTGCAAAATTTTCGGTTGAGAAGAACCCATCTCCACTCTCCTTCTGGAGGGGGATGCCCAAGCGGCGGGGGCGGCCTAAACCGCACCCAAGAGCGTACTTTTTTTCAACAAGCAACTAAAAAAATAAAAGCGGGAGACCGAAATCTCCCGCGGAATAATTATTTTTGTAGTTGCATATGTATAAACAATTATCCCGGGAGCAAAGATACGCAATTTATCTGGGACTGCAAGAAAAAAAGACACTTACTGCAATTGCTCTGCAGATTGGATGCTCAGTATCAACGGTTTGTCGCGAAGTAAAGCGCAACACGAACCGTCACGGCCATTATGTATTTCAACACGCCTGCGAGTTCGCTCAATTCCGCAAACAACGGAGCGCAATGAATCGCAGGACTCCTGCTAATGTCATCAGGCAAGCGCGGAAGCTGTTGATTGAAGAAGACTGGTCGCCTCAGCAGATATCCGGATGGCTGCTCGTTAACAAACAGATACACATATCCCACGAACGGATATATCAGGAAATAAGGGCGGATAAATCCGGAATACTTAAGGAGCATACGCGCCACAAAATGAAATATCGCCATCACTGCTACCGTAAAAGACCGACAAAAGTCAGAAACATCCCCGATCGCATCAGCATACATGATAGACCGGTCGAAGCCGACGGAACCAGGTTCGGTGACTGGGAGCTGGACCTTATCGTCGGGAAAGGACAACGTAGCGCCCTGGTCACACTGACTGAGAGACTTACAAACTATACACTGATGGAATACATCCCCAACAAACGCCCGCAGACCGTTGCCGATACAGTCTGGAAAATGCTCATGCCTTTTATCGGACATGCGCTCAAGACCATCACAACGGACAATGGCAGCGAGTTCATGCTCCACAAGCAATTTGCCCGAAAACTCAAGACCAAAGTATACTTTGCCGACTCATACTGCTCATGGCAGAAAGGGGCCATCGAATACGCAAACAAACTAATCCGTCAATACTTCCCCAAAGGAACTGATTTTAATCTCATTACAAAAGAAGAAATCATGGAAATACAAAAGAAAATTAACCGCCGACCGAGGAAAAAACTGAATTTTAAGTCCCCAACTATGGTTTTTTACAATCTTTGTCGCTAATTTTGCACTTGCTTGTTGAAAGTACGGAGTAAAAATTTGGAACTTAAAAAAATAAGTATTATCTTTGTGGGGTCTTTAAAGACAAATTTATATGTTGGAAATGAAAAAAGTTGAATAATATTTAATGAAAATGAAAATTACACGTAGAAAACTTAATAAGGCCCTTGGGATCATACGAAATACTCGTATAAACTATGATTTGGTTAGTTTTTGTGGGAACATGTGTAAACGTTACTTCACTAAGCGTGATGCAGATAAGACCTTGCCTTATCCGACTACTCTTATGCTTGAACTGACCAACAAGTGTAATCTTAAGTGTACAATGTGTCCACGCGAACATATTTATGGTCAAGACATGAACATCGGCAACATGGACACCGATCTTGCTTATAAAATAATAGACGAGTGTTATCCGTATCTACAATCAATTGGCCTGACCGGGCTTGGTGAAACTCTTTTTGCTCCAAATCTCCTTGATGTTGCAAAGTATATCAAGTTAAAAAAGAAATCAATTGTTATTTTCATCTCGTCTAATGCAAATATGCCCGACTTTATTGAGAGAATTACCCCCGTAGTTCCTTACATTGATACTCTCCAAATTTCAATAGATGGGGTTGGGGAGATATATGATAAAATACGTATTGGAGGCTCTTTCCATCTTCTTGATGAAAATCTACAAAAGCTTAGTCCTATAATTGCTGACGGGAATGTGGATGTTATGTTCAATATGGTCGTTTCTATGAAAAATTTTGAATCGATGGTGGATGTCATCGACTTTGCTCATAAGCGCGGGGTACGATTTGTAAATTTTTCTAAGCTTAATCTTGCAAGTATCCCGGAAATTGATGTTGCTACTACATACGACTTTTTCAAGTCTAAAGAATACATAGAAGTTTGTCAAAGAACTCTTGAAAAAGCTCATGACTATCCGGAGTTGGAGATTACCGGACTTGACATTCAACCTGAAGGGACCTTTCATGTATGCCCATTGGTATATAATAGCTTTCAAATTAACCAAGACGGGTTTGTGCCTCCATGTTGCGCTAAACCCTTCTCAAAGTTGATGTCTTTTGGTAATGTAAAAGACTCTGATGTGCTTTCTGTCCTCAATAGTGCAGCGGCCAAGGATTTTCAACGTTGTTGGCAGATGAGTCGTGTGCCTGATTTTTGTAGGAATTGTAATGTATTCTTGTAAATTTTAATTCAATTTTTGGGAAAAATGAACCTTTTTTGTTGCTGCGACGTTATAATTACGAAAAGCACACAGAAATGACTTTTTTCATTGTGAAAGAAATGTGATAATGATTGGTTTATTATTTGACGAGGAGTGACCGAGATGGCCACTCCCCGCTGATTTTTTATAGCATCCGGAGGGTTTCAATCGATTGGAGAGCCGGAGCGGGGTCATGGACGCGAATTATCTTTGCCCCGGCCTGAATGGCGAGTATATTGGCCGTGATGGTGGCTGGAAGCACTTCGGCGGGCGTTAGCCCAAGGGGTTTATAAAACATTGACTTGCGGCTGATTCCGACGAGCACCGGCTGAGGGAATGTCCGGCAAATCAGCTCGAGTTCACGCATCAGTTGCCAGTTTTGCTCCAGAGTTTTTGCAAACCCGAATCCGGGGTCGAGAATCACTTGAGTGGCCCCTTTTGCGGTTAGTTCGGCAATGCGTTGAGCAAAAAAGGTCATGACGGCGGCGGTTACGCTCCCCTCGGCTGAATAATCGGTGAGTTGCTGCATCGTTTGCGGAGTTCCGCGCATGTGCATCATTACGTAAGGAGTGTTTTCGCGGGCAATGAGGGCGTCCATCTCCGGGTCAGCAAGTCCGCCGCTGATATCGTTGATGATGTCGGCGCCGGCTTCCAGGGCGGCCTGAGCAACTGAGGCGCGGAAGGTGTCGACGCTTATGGGAATCTCCCGGCTGACCCGGCGCACTGCTTTCACGGCGTCGACAAGGCGACGCATTTCAGCCTCGGTGCTGACTTCTTCGGCTCCGGGGCGTGAGGAATAGGCTCCGAGGTCAATGATGTCGGCCCCTTCAGAAATAACCTGCTCGGTGCGGCGGCTGATGGCATCGGCATCGGCGCAGCGCGAGGCGGAATAGAACGAATCATCCGTAGCATTGATGATGGCCATGATGGCCGGGCGCGGAAATTCTACCAGTCGCCCTTGAAGATTTAAGCTAAACATGGCGCAAAGTTACGGAAAAAATGCGTAACTTTGCACTCATATGGAATTATTAGCTATTTTTGACGCTCAGTCGCTCTTCTCAATGGTCTGGGACCATATGAGTTACTTCTATGTGTTCCTGTTCATGACCATCGAGAGCTCGTTTATCCCGTTCCCGAGCGAGATTGTCGTTCCGCCGGCGGCTTATATCGCCTCGGTTGACGGGACGATGAATATTTATGGTGTAGGCATCGCCGCCACTTTAGGCGCCCTTGCCGGGTCAATCATCAATTATTTTCTTGCCGTTTGGATTGGGCGGCCTATAGTCTATGCGTTTGCACGCTCAAGGATGGGCGCCATCTGCATGATTTCGCCGGAAAAGGTCAAGAAGGCCGAGGATTATTTTGATGCCCACGGCGCAGTGTCCACTTTTGTGGGGCGCCTGATTCCCGTTATCCGCCAGTTGATTTCCATTCCGGCGGGTCTGGCGCGGATGAACTTCGGTAAGTTCTGCCTGTTCACTACTTTAGGCGCGGCCATCTGGAACGCCGTGCTCTGCTGGTTAGGCTGGTTCCTGGCTCGGTTTGTCAGCAAGGATGACCTTTTTCAGAAGATTGAAGAGTATAATCAATATCTCAGTTGGGCCGGCTATGCGCTCGGCGCCATCTGCATCTTATTCGTTATTTATCAGCTCGTTAAACCCAAGAAACAAAATGACTCAGATAGCCCCCTCAATGCTTAGTGCCAACTTCGGCTCATTGGATGCCGACGTTGAAATGGTTAATAACTCAGATGCCGCGATGATTCATCTCGACGTCATGGACGGTCAGTTCGTGCCGAATATCTCCTTTGGATTTCCCGTAATCGAGGCCATTGCCCACAAGGCGCGCAAGCCCCTGGATGCTCATCTGATGATTCTTGAGCCGGATAAATGGGTCGACACCCTGGCTCGCCTCGGAGTGGAGACGATGAACGTTCACTGGGAGGCGTGTACCCATCTTCATCGCACTGTGCAGGCCATCCGTGCCGCCGGAATGAAGCCCGCCGTGACCCTCAATCCGGCCACTCCCGTTGAATTTCTCCGCGATATCATCACAGACGTTGACATGGTTCTGCTGATGAGCGTCAACCCCGGATTCGGAGGGCAGAAGTTTATCCCGCAGATTCTTGATAAGACGCGCCGCCTTCGCCGGATGATCAGCGAAAGCGGCTCGCAAGCACTTATTCAGATTGATGGCGGAGTCAACATGGAGACGGGGCGTCACCTCGTTGAAGCCGGGGCGGATATCCTCGTTGCCGGCAGTTATGTTTTCAATTCGCCGAACCCCGCCGAGACCATTGCCAATTTGGCGCGGTTATGATTTCTGTCGAGTCGGCAGAATGCCGCGGATATCGCGGAAGAGATTGACATAGGCGTCGACTTCGGCGCTGAGCTCCGGAGAGTCAAGGATTGCAACATGGTCCACCTGGCCAACATAGAATCTCGCGAGGGTTTGAATGCCCCGAGGCGAGAGTTGGTCAGTATAGTACCATATGTTGGAGTCCTTGGCGTCTTTTTTGATTTTATCCTTGGTGCGGGGGAATTGTTCGACGAGGGCATTTTTGGCGTGCATGTCCAGGCGGAGGCTGACCTCCGTGCGCGAGTCGCCGAAGTGGAGCAATGAGTCGAGTTCGGTTTTATGGAAAAGATGTTCAAGAGTGCAGGGCTCATCGGTTACTTCAACATACTGTATGCGAGGCACTTTGAACACTCTGCGCTCGCGGCTGTCGCAGTCAATGCACCAGACCAGATCGTCGGCCTCCATGACGTCGTAGACCTCCACTTTGCGGTCATTGATGGTTCCGGAATGAGATGAGGAATAGCCATGAAGGATGGCCCGACGGCGCGAAAAGCGGGCCTGCTTGAGCTGGTCAATGGCGCCGGCGGTATCGCGGTCCTTGCGGAATTTCTGCAGGGCCACCTGGGAGCGCACCGCACCGGTCATTTCCCTGGTCTCGCGGTCAGCGCGCACATAGGCCTTGCCGTCAAGCTCAATCACTCCGAAGGGGAACGGGTCGACGCGAATCATTGCCACACGGTCATTAAACGCCGGCTCGATATGAATATAGGTCATGACGTCCTTGCCGAAGCGCTGAACGCATTTGTCAAAAATATTCAGGCGCACGTAAGTGTCGAAATTGGTGCAGTGGAGATACTTGAAGTCATCTTCCAGGCCGCTGACATAGCCCTGGTCATTGACGCCGACATAGACCGTGCCGCCAATCTGAGAGTTGAGGAAGCCGCAGATTGCGCGGAGCACGTTAGTTGTTTGCTGCGGCTGATTGGGATAGGCGTTTTTTTCAGGCGGATAGACCATAGAGGTTTTGAACTCAACGGTTTGAGACTCTATGCCAAGGTATTGGGCACCATAGGTGTCGATTTCAACGTCTTCTTCCGTCTCGAGCGAGAGGTTTTTAACGATTTCGCGCTTGAGAGTGTTGAGAGTGGCCGGCGTCAGGGTCTCGCGGATGGAGTTTGCGGCCTGAACCAGTCGGGCCAGCTTGGAGAGGTTAGGGTTTGACTCGGCATAGCCGGCAATAGCCTGCTGGAGCTTTTCGGAGTATTCGCCGCGGCCATATTCCTTGAGGATGTCAATTACTTCCAGACGGGTCTTGACGGCATCGGTCTCCGCAAATTCCTCATAGTTTTTCAGGACAATGTCATGGATATTATCGTTGGCGGCAAAGCTGACCAGCGCGCGCAGATATGAGGCCGAAAAGCGGAGGAAGTTGACGCTCGTCTCGTCGCCAATCAGGCGGGCAATCGCCATGGCGTTTGAAAGACAATAGAAGCGCGAAAGGGGCTTGGGGAGCGTGCGCTGATGGGTGTAAATCACTCGGAGCGCCAGGGGCAGCAGCCCCTCGTCAATCTTCAGAGAACCCTCGGTTTCAGTCTGTTTGGTTGCAATCTCCGGGGTGCTTTCAACGAACAGGTCAATCGCCTCCTTGCGGAATTGCTGGTCATTAAACGCTTCGCCGAACTCGTCAAAAAATTCCTCCTCGGTTATCTGCTCAATCGGCTCGGCATTGATTTTGCCGTAATTCTTGGCATATTCATAATTGATAATCCTCAGGCGGGCAAGGTCATTAATCTCATAGTCCGGATTGGGGTAAGTGCTGAGTCCCACACCGTTTTCGGCCAGCCAGATGTTATATTTTATCGGACCGTGGGCCGTCACTTTCAGCTTGGCATAGATTTCCGAGCCGACGGGAAACTGGTCTCTCGTCGCCTCTACCAGACATTCCTTTAATTCATCCTCAAAGGAAATCAGCCCGTGTTCCGGGTCAACAACCTTGGCCTTGATTCGGTCGCCCGGATAGAAGAGCTTCCAGAGGCTATCCGTCGTCAGGCCGCAGATGGTCTGATAGCGGAACACAGCCTTGGCTCTGAGCGGTTTAAAGGCCGGGTCAACGGATTCAACCCAGATGCCGTTCTCGCTCAGTGATGAAATCTCAAACACTGCCACATCATCCTTGGCATAACTCGGCTGAACCTTCTTGGGCTGGGCAAACGGAATGTTTTGCGCCTCCAGAAAGGCCTCCGTGAAAGCTGAAATCTGAGGAATCGACGTTGGGTTATCAAGCTGGTCAATCTTGGGAGTGGACATTCGGCAGCCTATTACCAGCTCCATGTTAGGCACCAATGACTGCAAGGTCTCCTTGTTTTTCCAAGCCCCCGGAGCGGTCAATGTAAAGCCCTTCTCCGTTTGCCAAAGGCGCCCTTTATTATCATAAGAAGCGGCTACGGTTGCCGGCTCGGCAAACTTTACTCCCCCCTCGCTGCAGAGCTTATGGGCAAAAATCTCGCGCTGAAAAGTGGAAATGTCGTTATAAGTAAACCCTAAGCCTTCAATCTTGCGGTGAGTCAGGCACTTGGCCATTACGTTCATCAATCCTTCACCATGCTTGGGCGAGAGATCCCTCAATTCATGAATTAACGCCATCATGACCTTGATTCGGTCCGGCGCCTCAGGGAATGTCAACAAGTAAGTGGCCAACAGCCTGACGTTAAATTCCAGTTTCTTGATGTCTTCATCGTCGGCAAACAGAGGACGGGACGAGATTTCCCCGACAAGTCCCTCAGTGCGCTCGCTGACAAGGCGTTGGGTAATGGTCAAGAACGAGTCCTTCTTACCCATGCTGTTATGCAGATACCGCACTAAAGCGTCAAAGTTATCGTCGACATACTCTTTCTTTAAATCAAGCCAAATAGGGGTCTGGTCTTCACTCATAAATAAAAATAATAATATAAATTAAAAAAATTACACTAATAAGATACCACAAAGTTAAGCATTTTCCTCCGGAAATCCAATCCCCACCCCCAAAAAACAAACTGCGCTCACTCATTAAACCATTCCCTGCCAACAAAAGCAAAGAGACCGCCTAAACTTGTTAGCCAGTCCCTTGACCATAGATGAACAGTTATTCTGTTATTGTCTTAAAGTTGGATAGTTTCGTATCTTTCTACATATTCTCGGTTCGCCATACATTCTTCAGGATTAATGCAATCAAACACACATATTCTTACTGTATTGAGGATTTTCTCCTTTATTATGCAGATTGATCATAGAATAAGTATTATGCAGGTTGATCATAGAATAAGTTTTTACTGTATTAGTATAACCAATGTCAATTTGGACATTGGGATTTGAATCAGTCGATGGTTACACCATATTGTCGTAAGAAATCATTGTTTACTCTAAAATCTTTCTTCCTGATTCCTCTTAATTTAGAGAAGTCGTACTTTTACAATAAGTTGATACAATCGGTAATTTTCGACTTTAGTATGTTAGAGAAAAGAGTCTTGTATATCCTGTATTAGTGAGTTTTGTCTTTAATATATCATTCTGTTAAATCACACAAACTCAATGATAACACAAGTTCCGAGGAATCCTGGCTGAGATTGTGAGCGAAACATCTCCTAAATTACTTTAGATCTTTCTGTGTTAAGGTTACTGAATATAATAAGTACCCGCCATTTTCAGTATAATAATTATATCGCATGGAAATCCCAGATTTCAAAAGGTCCATTTCTGCTGAAGAAGGTTGGGATTTTATTAGATGGATTATTGCTTGCTTTGCCTCCATAATCGCCTCTTCAGAGGGGGAGTTTATCGGGTGTGTATAGTGATAATCATATACTAAAGTATAGGTCTTGGTATCGAAACTGACACGATCCAAAATGAGTCCGTTACCCATATTTACCGGTACCTGATATTGTGCGCTTTCAACGACCTCCTTGGCTTTTTTTATGGCATCTGTTGAAGGAGTGGATGAAGTACATGAAAATGTACAGAGAAGGAGTAATGAACCAAAAGTTCGAAGTAAAAATTTAAATAACATAATTAATTGTTTTTTTGCCTCCTGATTCCCTAATTCGGCGATTATGATTGGGTACAAGAAAAGAGGGGAATTCATCGTACCTCTATCATAGCAAGACAGGCTCGCCAAAGCCTACAGACTGAATGATATATGAGGGTAGAATAAACTGCCCCTCTGGTTTTGTCTATGCTAAAGTACGGCTATCAGAGCCGCAAAATAGATGTGACAAAAACAGAAAGAGCGTCTAATCTCACTCTATCTCAGTCTGTTATTGAATTGGCGATTCGTCTTGCTGAGAAAGAAAGCTCGACACTTTTCTTTTCCAAATGGTATTTCTCTTCCATTGGATAGCGCAAAGTTACGAAAAATTTTTGAGATAGACGCTCTTTTATGCAATTTATTCTACAAATTTAAGAATAATGAATGATTGAAAGCCTTGTTTGCAGAGCCTGTGTGTGTAAAAAAAAGTGGAGGGGCTTATCCTACAAACCCCTCCGAGATATTGCTAAAGAGCGTTATGCCTTAACCCAGAAGCAGAATGCTTTAGCAGTCTTAGGGTAGACACGTTTACCATTGCGATATACGTACTTTGCAAAAACACGCTTACACAATACTCCATTGATAATTTTGAGGTCCTGCACTATAAACACCTCCTTTCTTCGGCAGGCTGCCGAGGGGTTCTTGCTTCCTACGGCAAGAAAAATGCCCGGTGGTAGGAGCACCGGGCAAGCTCTTTAAAGAGGTTTGTGGAGATTGTTGTTGGAGGTGTAATCCGTGCAAAATCTCAAAATTATCGTTGCAAAGTTAATTCATTTAGTGCAAAAATGCAACTATTGATGCAATTATTAACTTTTTTAACACTATAATGTAACATTTGCAAAAAGGAGCTGAACTTGCGTTCAACTCCTTTATGGGGCGGAGAGGACGAGATTCGAACTCGTGGAAAGGATTGCTCCCTTCGTCGGTTTAGCAAACCGGTGGTTTCAGCCACTCACCCACCTCTCCAGTGCTGTTTGCGGGTGCAAAGTTACATTAAATTTTTGGTAATTCCAAATTTTTTCAAACTTTTTTTAAAGATGGAGGATGTTTCGGAGTATAAACCAGGTCAGATAGAAGGTCAAATAGGTGTAAGCTCCATAGCGTCCGCACATGAAGCCGTAGAGTTTAGGCAACTTTTTGCGGAATAATATGGCGATAATAAGCAGGGAGAAGAACGGGATTCCGAAGAGGAGGAAGTAGTTAAAGTGAATGGCGTGGGCAAATTCGCCATTGAGTAGGGCATGGAATGCGCGTTGGCTTCCACATGATGGACAATAGTATCCGGTCAGGAGCCAGACGGGGCATTTCGGGAAGAATTTGCCGTTGGTAATGGGGTCGAAACTCAGGTAAACGGAAAAAGTAATTATCACTATTATCGCAAGGATAATAGTGATAACAATTTTATGATTATGTTCTTTCGTCAAATTCAAATCAGAAATTTGAAGCGAGAGCACCCAAGATGATCAGAATGAAGTAAATGATGCTGATACCAAGTCCGGTACAAGCGGCAGCGATAGACCAGTTTTTGGATGATTTTGCGGCCTGACGAGCCGCGTCGTAGTTGCCTGACATCCAGAGACTATTAACGTTTGAGGCTTTGACGATTGCGACGATACCGAAGGGGAGGCAGCAGAAGAGTGTGGTCAGGATGGCCCAAACCATGCCGTTATCCGGCGGGAGTTGCTGTTGAGGATAACCTTGGTTGTAGGGTTGCTGATTATAGGGCGGCTGTTGATTGTAGCCTTGGTTGTAAGGCGGTTGATTGAACTGGGGATTGCCTTGCTGATTGTAGTTCTCAGGTACCATGATTTTGTTGACGTATGAAAAATGTGAGTGATATCTTAAGGGTGTGCAAATATAAGAATAAATTCTGTGATCTCAAACTATTTTGCAACATGTCAGGAGAATTCTTGGTGGAGGGAGTGGAAGCGGGCGAGGTTTTCGGGGCCGAATCGGGCCATGGATGCTTCGACGGAGGCGAGGGTTTTGCGCTGCATGGAGCCGGATTTGGAGTAGAATTTATCGGCATAGCAGATGAGGCGTTCGAGTTCGGTCTCGGGGACCATCTCGCCGAGTCCGGTTCCGGTGTGTCGTTCGGCTACACGGGCGGCCCATTCCGGGGCTCCTTCGCGGCGGAGGAGGGCGGCGCCTAAGGGTCCGTGGGAGATGTAGGGTTGGGAGCCGTGGCAGTGGATTGCGGGGGCGTCGCAGAGGAAGATGCCGATGTCATGGAGCATGGCGGCGGCTTCAATTTGAGCGGGGTCGAGGGAGAGACCGTTGCGGGCGGCTATTTCCAGCGCCAGGTCGGCGACGGAGCGGGCATGGCGCATATAGATATCCCGAAGGGGAGAGCCTTCGGGATAGTATTTGTCGATAATCTGTTGGGGGTCAAAGGATGGTGTTCCAGCCATGGGGGTCGGGGGCTTCGCCGAGCTGAATTGCGCGCAGGCGGTTATAGAGTTCGGTGGTGATAGGGCCGGGTTGACCGTCGGGGGCGATGATATATTTTTTGCCGGTGTCGAGGTCGTCAATCTCAGAGATGGGCGAGGCGACGGCGGCAGTTCCGCAGGCGGCGGCTTCAGAGACTGTTTCGAGCTCTTCGATTGGGATGTGGCGTTCTTCAACTTCCAGGCCCATATCGCGGGCAATCTGCATGAAGGTCTTGTTAGTGATTGAGGGGAGGATTGACTCGGATGCGGGGGTGATGTATTTTCCGTCCTTGATGGCGAAGAAGTTGGCGGGGCCACATTCGTCGAGGTATTTTTTCTCTTTGGGGTCAAGGAAGAGTACGGCGCTATATCCGAGGGCGTGGGCTTCGGCTCCGGCCTTGATTGATGCGGCATAGTTACCGCCTACTTTGAAACGTCCGGTTCCCTTGGGAGCTACGCGGTCATATTTTCGGGTGATGCAAATCTTTGTGGGGCGGAATCCTTCCTTGAAGTAGGGGCCGACGGGGGTTACGAACACCAGGAAGAGATAATCAGCCGAGGCTTTGACGCCAACTTGGGCCGAGGTGCCGATTTCAAGGGGGCGGATATAGAGTGATGCTCCGGTGCCATAGGGGGGAATGAAGCGTTCATTGGCAAGGACGGCGCGCTTACACATTTCGCAGAACAGTTCGACGGGGATGGGCTCCATGAGCAGTCCCTTGGCCGATTCAATGATGCGGCGGGCGTTTTCTTCGAGGCGGAAAATGCGGATTTTGCCGTCTTTGCCGCGGAATGCCTTGAGTCCTTCAAATGCTTCCTGACCATAATGGAGCGAGGTGGCCGCCATATGGAGGTTGATAAATTCTGAGTCAGTTTCCTCAATAGGGCCCCACTGTCCGTTGCTGAATCGGCAGCGTACGTTGATGTCCGTCTTGAGATAGCCAAAGGGGAGGCTTGACCAGTCAATTTGGGTTTCGTTCATATTTCTATTGAAAAGTTTTTACCTTAGCGGCTAACTGAATAGCACTTATTACGGGTGCAAAGTTACGCACTTTTTTTGACTTTTTTGCGAAATTAGGGATAATTTATGCTAAATTCAGTCATTTTTTCGTAACTTTGTCGCTATGAAACGTAAGCAGGGCTATAAACCGACCAAGAGATACCGTCTGACCTTCATCAGCGAGAACACGCTTAATACGCTATGGACCCTTCGGCTGAGCCGCCTGAGGGCATGGAGTCTCGGGGCCCTGTGTGTGGCCGCCATCGGGGCTCTGATTGCGTTGCTCTTCGGGTTGACCCCCTTAGGCTCGATTCTTCCGGGTTATATGAAGCCCTCCGAGCGGCGCAGCCAGATTGAAAATGCCCTGCGCCTTGACTCCCTGGCGGAGAGGCAGCAGGTGATGAACCAATGGATTGATAATCTGGAGGCTATTTTGACCGACAGTATAGCTCCGGCGGCGATTCCCGAGGCGATAGAATCCGTCGGTGATACTCTTTTGGCGGCGTCGGAGGCCGAGCGGCGATTTGTCAACGACTGGACCGAGCGCGAGCGCTTTAATCTGACGCAGACTGCTCCGGCCGCCGCCTCCGGCATCAACTTCCGCTTGCCACTTGCCACGGAGCTGCGCCGCGACACCATTGCCGGACCCGCTCTGCAGATAGAGTCTACCCGAAATGCCACGGTGATGGCCATCCAGGGGGGCACGGTCATTGACTCTCACGTTGACCTCTCATCAGGGCGCCACGTAGTCCTGATTCAACACCCGATGGAGTTTGTCAGCCGCTATGAGGGCCTGGGCCGCAGCTTTGTCACCACCGGCCAACCCGTCCAGCCCGGCGCCGCCATCGGCCTCCTTGCCGACGAAGCCCTGCTGCGCCTCACCCTTTTCCGCGCCGGCCCCCCCCTGATTCCCTGAAAAAAAGCGGGGACGCGCACTCATGAAAAAAGGCGCGTCCCCGCTTACGTTATGATAGGTGTGTGTTTATTGTTCAGTCAGATAGATTGTGAGGATTATCGAGGCGTCAGTGATGTTGATTACTCCATCCTCGTTAATGTCATATTTCTTATTGTTGGGCTGCTCGGCAAGATAGTGGGCAATGATTATTGTCGCGTCAGTGACATTAACAATCTTGTCATCGTTGACGTCTCCCCGCATTGAGGGTTTGTTGTCCACGTTGTCTTGATTTCCGCTCTGAGGCTCGTCAGGGCTGTCGGGCATGAACGTAAATCGGGCGGTCAGGGTAGTGTTCTCGCCGGGCATCGTGAAGCTCATGTTCAGGTCGTCGGCAACTTTGTTGCCATCTGAGTCAAACCATCCGTCAAACACGAAGCTCTGACTCGGATAAGCGCGGAGATTAAACATTTCGCCGGCCTTGTATCTCTCGCCGCTGTTGATGTTAAAAGAGCAGGCCTCCACGGGTTCGGAGGAAAGGAATAGCCGATATTGCTTATAAGCCATTTCCGGCTCTTCGGGGCTAACGGGGTCAAATTTTACGAATTCATAGACTGCGGTGACGACATCGTCAATGGCGCGAGTGGTATAATAGAATGAGCGCGATGTGGAGATGGTCTCGCCGTTTCTTTCCCAGCGTTTGAAGGCATAGTCAGAGTCAGAAGAGGAAGTGTTTAGATATACCCGCTTCCCTTCCTCATAGCGTCCGGCGCCGGAGGCATAGCCAACTTCGGCGGGCGATGCTTTGACCGTCAGTTTATACTTGGCCTGCGGTTCGGGCGGATTTGCCGGATTGAAGTCTTGAGCGCTGACTGTGCTGCTCCCCCAAAGTAGGGGGAGCAGAAGAGCCGACATCAGGTTTTGAATTAGTTTTTTCACAAATAATTCAATTTTTGGGGATTAGCGTACAACTTTAACGGCTTCGCCATTCTTGACCTCAATCATCAGGCCGCGCTGTGAACCGTCGGTTTCCAGTCCGTTGATGCGATAGTAAGTGGCATCGGAGTCAGATTCCACGGCGTCAATACCGGTCACATCCGTGCCCTTGGCGTTGAGCACGAAGCGGGAATCATCATAGCCCTTCTTTGCGGTAAATTCATAGGTTGTGCCGGGGGTGAGGGTGATGATTTTGCCTGACTGGCAGTCCTTGAGGGTCAGTTCGCAGTCTGTGCGGGTACATTCAATGGTGAAGGCGCCGTCGGCCGGGGCATAGAATCCGAGGTTAACTACTCCGTCGCCGTCGGGGCGCTCGTTGATTGCATAGCGCACGTTGGAGGCGTCGAGCGAGTAGATTTGCGGAGCTTCGGTGCTGATGAACTTCGAGGCGTCGGTGCCTACTTCATAGGCTGCGTCGGCATTGCTGTTGAACACCACACGGGTGCGGTCGCTGTTGGTGCCGTCGGTCACCGTCAGGTTGATGAGCTTGCGATCAGAAAGGGCGTGAGAGCGGCGGGCGGCGCGGCGCTTGCGGGCATTTGCGCGATGGTTGGGGTCGTTTTTCTGATTGAATGTTTCACGGAATTGGCTGAAGAAGTTTACGCCCTCGGATCCTTCAGGTTTCTGAACGAAGAAGGCCATGAAGGGATACATTGAGAAATCGTCGTCTTCCGGACTCAGGGCTTCATAAGAGTTGGAGTTGGGATTCCACCAGGTGATGGGACCGTCGAAGCCAAGGTCAGCCAGTTCATAGAAGCTCTGGAAGGGGTTGCCGATGAAGTTCCAGTTGGCATCCTGAAGATTGGAGGCAACATATTGCTTGAGTTCCTGAATCCAGTCCTTAGCATCAAATGAGACTTTAGGTATGCTCAGAGTCAGAGTGCCGTTCTTGCTGCCCTGGAAAATGTATCCATGGCCACGCTCAAGTGCTTCACCTTTGAAGTCTTTCCAAGAGCCGGAACCATGCATCGCGCGCCATTCACCGTCATAGTATCTCCAGACCATCTGGCCGTTAAACTTTATGTTCTCGAAGGGTACATCGAAGGGGAAGGCGAAGAAGTACCAGCGATTAGCCATGATGGGGATATTTACGTTGAGCATGTCAATGTTGATGTTGCCGCCTGATTCGGAAGTGTTGCTGTCGCCGCCTTTGATGGTGGTTCCGCTCCCCTCGCCGTCAGCTTCAACGTCAACGTTGCCGAGGTCCTGGCTGTCGTTGCCGTCAACGACGAGGCCGGAGTCCTTACCGAGGTTTGCATCGGGATTGACCTTCTCGCCGGTCTCTTCGTCGGTCTCGCCCTTGATTCGGGGAGTGTCCGGGTCTTCAATCAGGTCCTTGTCGTCAAGATAGAAGTAAGAATACGGCTCATTGAAGTTCACAATTGACTGGAACTGACTCCACTGAGTGTCCCAATAATAGAGCTTCTCGCTGGTGTCAGGCACATGAAGCGTCGCCTGCAAGTATGTGTCGCTTGCGAAAGTGTTTTCGCCAATAGAAGTCGGCTGTATCGTATAAGTATATACATCGCGCACCGTTTCGGGAATTGCGCGGACGCCAATTGAGTTTACACCGGCCGGGATGCGGAACTCAGTAAGAGATGAGCAACCGTCAAAAGCTTGTTGACCAATACTTTTTATGGTAGAAGGCATTGATATTGTGGTGAGACTGCTGCAACTACTGAAGCAATAGGAAGGTATGTCAGTAAGTGTCGGAGGTAAAATAACCTCTGTTAGAGAGTGACAGTCTGCGAAAGCGCCCCTATCATTAAATGGAGATGAAGAGTTCACAATCTTTGAAATTCCGATAGGAAGCGTAATAGAGCCGAGGCTGCTGCAGTATGCAAACGCTCCGAATCCAATGGTTGCTGAATGAGAGGTTAATTCTTTAGGGAAAATGACTTCTCTTAATTTGCTACAACCATAGAATGCCGAATTACCTATAGAACATATTGATCTTGGAATGTCTATTTTTGTAAGACGATAGCATTTTTTTAATGCGTCAGATCCAATAGATTGAATAGAATCTGATAGAATAATGGTCTGAAGATTCCCACACTCATTAAAAGCATAGTTACCAATAGAAATGGCATTTTTGGGTAAGATAATATCCGTAATATTTAGCTCGCGGAACATATTGTCACCTACGATATTATCCTCGGTGTGGCAGCCGGAATAGTATTCGTAAGAACTACCGACAATAGTTGCATCGCTGAGGTCAAGTTTGCGCAGGTTGAGCATCTTGTTGCGGAATACGATAATGTCATAGCTATTGATTGTACCGGTTACTTTAAGATTAAGCACGTTGAGAGCCATGTCATGGTCGAAGCCTTCATTGACTTTGTTAAGCACGTCAGAGTCATTCTCACGCGCTGAAACGGTCACGTCAAAGTCTGTAGTTCCATGAGTGAGAATTTTAGTTGCAAGCATATCCGGGAGAGCTTTTGCATAAGCGCTTTCGCTGCCGGCCGGCACGCAAATAAGGGTTGAGAACGAGGTCGTATCAAAAGTTGGCGGTGTAGTTCCCGCAAAATGTACCAATGCAGGGTTAGAAAATGCTTTGGTAGACACATTAGTAACGGATTCGGGGAGATTAAACTCAGGGATGGCGCAACCGTAGAATGCATGATCGCCGATAGTCTTTAGTTTAGGCATATCGCCAATTGAGTGCAAAGAATCGCAACCCATGAAGGCTCTGCTGTTGATAGACGTTAAAGCGGGCATATCGCCTACCGATTGCAATGCATCGCAACTGTAGAAAGCTTCTTGGTCAATGAAGGTCAAAGCGGGCATATCGCCTACCGATTGCAAAGCAGCACAATCGTAGAAAGTTCTATCGCTGATGGAGGACAAAGCGGGCATATTACCTACAGACTTCAAAGCGGAGCAGCCCCCAAAAGCCTCGCTACCGATAGAATTCAAAGCGGGCATATCGCCTACCGATTGCAAAGCAGCGCAATCGTAGAAAGTTCTATCGCTGATGGAGGACAAAGCGGGCATATCTCCTACAGATATCAAAGCTGAGCAGCCCCGGAAAGCCTCGTTGCCGATAGAATTCAAAGCGGGCATATCACCTACAGATATCAAAGTTGAGCAACCCCGGAAAGCCTCGTTGCCGATAGAATTCAAAGCGGGCATATCACCTACAGATATCAAAGCTGAGCAATTCTCGAAAGTGGAACGACCGATAGAATTCAAAGCGGGCATATCACCTACAGACATCAAAGCGGAGCAACTCAGGAATGCCAAATTACCGATAGAATTCAAAGCGGGCATATCTCCTACGGATTGGAGAGTCATGCACGCATGGAAAGCATAGTCGCAAATTTCGGTTAAGGTGTTGGGAAGCTGGATCTCAGTGATATTACTTTCGCAGAAAGCGTATCGGCCCAGAGATGTTACGGTGTAAGTAACACCGTTTACAGTAATTGAGGACGGTACAACTATTTTACCTACATAGTAGGTATCGTTGCCTGTAGCAGAGATGCTGCCAAAGCCATTGCTATATTGATAGTTTGTGACCTGTGCGGTATGGTTGGAGGTGTTAGTGATGTAATGGATGCCGTTGACCTCGACGTTTTCGGCGCGGAGGGAGGTGAATAGGGCCGCGCCGAGGAGGAGCGATAGGGTTAGTTTTTTTAGCATAACTTTATGGTTGGTTTATTATTTTATTTGCGGAAAATGTGACCTCGGGAAATGTAGATATTGCCGGGGATGGGTGTGAAGACCCTTTCGCCCAGGAGGTTGAAAATGGGAAAATCGGCAGCCTGGTCAGTGATCTCGGCAATGTCAACGCTTGCCAGGATTTTGATGGGGAGGGATTCCGGTGTGCCGTTAGCGAACTCTTTATCAATTGCGGAGATGAAGATATGGCCCGGGTCGAGATGGGTTGACTCGGGGACGATGGTAAAAGTGGGGTTTTCCGGATGAGGGGAGAAGAGATAACCGTCTTCGCGCTCGTGATGGTTGACGTTGGCCGTAAGGACACCGTGATTCGCGATGGCATCTGTGGGAAAATCGTCGGCCGAGGCAATGCCTGAGAGGGTCTCGGTCCATCCCTGAGGGGCATAAATTATGTATGGTTTATATGGGTCAAGGGCGGATACTTCTTCGAGTTCCACTTCATGGGTGTCATTGATGGAGGTTGCGCGATAGGCAAATACTCCGTCGGGTAGCTCCGTGAGAGGGAAGGGGAGAATGAGAGTGGCCCAGCGCTCGGATTCGGGGATATTGATGTCAACGGTGCGTTCGGCGGGGATGGAGATTGAGGCCGTAGCGGAGTTTTGCATCGTGTTTCCAGGGGTCCATTGAATGGGGAATCCTATGGCGGGGTCTTTGGAGTTGAAGACGAATTCGCGGAATTCCACTTCGTTATCGCCGGCTTTGGCGAGGGGATGAACCGTCAGGTTTATGTCAGCAATTGAGCCGACGGGGGCGGAGAATTCCTCGTTCATGATGCTGAAGCAGATTACTTTAGCGCGTGAGCCATGATCTTTGACGGCTGATGAGACCATATGGCCGGGGTTGATTTGCCCCGGGCTGCCAATGGTGCCGGTTTCGGGGAAGGTTACTCCGGCGGGGAGGATAAGGTCAAAGTTATAGGCCATGTAGACGCGGTTTTCATCGCCGGCAATGCTGACGGTCACGTAGTCGCCCGCCGAGGCGGAATGGACGCCGCTGATTTCAAGGCCGTCGGTCGTGTCGAACCATTTAGGCTGCTCGTCGTCGGCCCGGAGTAAGGCCGGGGATAGAAGAATGGCTGAGATGGCGATAAAGGGCTTTAGTGAAAGACTCATTTAGGTGATTTATCGTGAAAAAGGTTATATTTTTTGCGCAAAGGTACGAAAAAAAGGAGCAATTTACCCCCCCCCCTCCAATGTTAAGACATGTTAAATTTGAAAAAAGTAGATGAGACAATGTTCTTTACACTATTCATAGTCCGCTGAATGATAGGTGATTTACTGTTGTGAAGGCCCTCAGAGGTAACAGGCTCATAGCAGCGCTGCCTATGGAGAGGCGGATTCCGATCCGCCGCCTCTGCTGCGGGGATAGTACAACACGTTCTCGGGTTGTGGTTTTGGGGCGTATATTTTTTAACCCCCAGTGGCTGCGCGACCGGGTTAACTGGAGTGGAATCCCTCCGGGCTATTTCTTGTGCGAATTTAGACGATGGCGGCGGATCGGAATCCGCCTTTCCATAGGCTACACACTTGTCTGGTAGTCCGGTGGTTTTCGTTAATCCATGAGTTCTGTAGCTGGCTCTTTTATTCTTGAATTCTTTGACGGGGGGGAATGAGCAGCCCCCGGGAGCGCGGGGCTGCCGGGGGCTGAGGGGGTATTTGTTGTAATGGGGGTTAGGCTTTGTAGGTGTCGATTTCGGCGGGGGTGAATCCGGCGATGAATTCGCAGTGTTGGGCTACGAGGGCGTCGGTGAGGTTGCCGTAGACGATGCAGGATTTGGTGAAGGAGTCGTTGCGCTGGGCGTCGAGGAGGAGCAGGTAGCTCATGACGATGCTGCCGGCCATTTCTACGAGGCGACGGCCCATGAAGTCAACGAGGGTCTGGTCTTTCTTTTCAACGACAGAGGCAAGAGCGGCCTGATATTTCTCAACGATTGCTTCGAGGCGCACTTTGACGGCTTCGAGTTCGGGCTTGAGGGGCTCACCGGCAGCGAGCTGGGCGCGATAGCTATCGATGAGGGTGTTGATGGTGCCGGAAGTGACGTGGCGAATGGCGGCGACAACCTGGAGCTGGGTGGTACCTTCATAGATTGAGGTGATGCGGGTGTCGCGATAGAGGCGTTCGCAGGCATAGTCCTTCATGAAGCCTGAGCCGCCGTGGATCTGGATGCAGTCATATGCGTTTTGGTTGGCATATTCAGAGCCGAGACCCTTGGCGAGGGGAGTGCAGGCGTCAGCCAGCTTGGAATAGTATTTGGCTTCTTTCTTTTCTTCGGGGGTGAGGGGGCGTTCCTTTGCGATGTCGTCGTAGACCTTGTAGAGGTCAACGTAGCGGGCGGTTTCGTAAAGGAGTGAGCGAGAGGCGTCGAGCTTGGCCTTCATGGTGGCAAGCATTTCATAGACGGCGGGGAACTCGATGATAGCCTTGCCGAACTGCATGCGTTCCTTGGCATACTGGAGGGCTTCACGATAAGCGAGTTCGGAGCATCCGACGCTCTGTGCGGCGATACCGAGGCGGGCGCCGTTCATCAGGGCCATCACATATTTGATGAGGCCGAGGCGGCGGCTGCCGCAGAGTTCAGCCTTGGCGTTTTTGTAGACGAGTTCGCAGGTGGGAGAGCCCTTGATGCCCATTTTGTTTTCAATGCGGCGCACGGTTACTCCGCCGTCGCGCTTATCATAGATGAACATTGAGAGTCCTCGGCCATCCTTGGTGCCTTCTTCAGAGCGGGCAAGGACGAGGTGGATGTCGGCGTCACCATTGGTGATGAAGCGCTTCACGCCGTTGAGGACCCAAGTGCCATCTTCAAGCTGAGAGGCCTTGAGCATAACGCTCTGGAGGTCAGAGCCGGCATCGGGCTCGGTGAGGTCCATCGACATGGTTTCACCGGCGCAGACGCGGGGAATGAATTTCTGCTTCTGTTCTTCGTCGGCAAACTCATAGATTGTTTCGGCGCAGTCCTGAAGGCCCCAGAGGTTTTCAAACCCGGTATCGGCACGGCTGACGATGTCGGCGGCCATGATGTAGGGGGTGATGGGGAAGTTGAGACCGCCGAGGCGACGGGGCATGGACATGCCCATGAGTCCGGCCTTGCGGCAGGCGTCGAGGTTCACCTGAGTGCCGTCGGCATAGATTACGCGTCCGTTTTCAACTCGGGGACCCTGATGGTCAACGTCTTCGGCATTGGGGGCAATGATTTCGCCGCAGATATCGCCGACGATTTCCAGGACTTTGTCATAGTTGTCCATGGCGTCGTCGAAGTTGTAGGGAGCATAGTCAAACTTCTCGGCGTCAGAGTATTGGCGTTCCTTGAGCTCCACGATTTTCCGCATGAGCGGATGGGTCAGGTGGTGCTTGAGGTCGGGATTGTCAGTATAAAAGTTAGCCATGATTACTTTGAGTTCTTTTTGTAATACTTAATCAATTTGGGGACGATGTCCTCGACATTGCCGGTAATGACATAGTCAGCAATGGTATTGATCGGCGCATTGGGGTCATTGTTAATGGAGATGATGATAGAGCTTTCCTGCATGCCGGCAATGTGTTGAATCTGGCCGGAGATGCCGCAAGCAATGTAGAGTTTAGGGCGCACGGTGGTGCCGGTCTGACCGATTTGGCGGCCATGTTCAACCCATCCGGCATCAACGGCGGCGCGAGTGGCGCCCACTTCGCCGCCAAGCACCTTGGCGAGTTCAAAAATCTGGTCAAAGCCCTCCTTGGAGCCAACGCCATAGCCGCCGGCTACGATTATGGGGGAGTTCTTGATGTTGATTTTTGATTTTTCGATGTGGCGGTCAATGATTTCAACGACGTAGTCTTCAGGCTTTACAAAGTCGTCGGCCTTGAGGTTGATGACTTCGGCCTTATGGTTGGGGTCATAAACCTCTTTCTTCATCACGCCTTCACGGACGGTAGCCATCTGGGGGCGACATTCGGGGTTAACGATCGTAGCGACGATGTTGCCGCCGAATGCGGGGCGGATTTGATAGAGGAGGTTTTCGTAGTTCTTGCCGGTCTTGGGGTCAGTATGGTTACCGATTTCCAGGGCGGTGCAGTCAGCAGTGAGGCCGCTATGGAGGCATGAGCTTACGCGGGGCCCGAGGTCACGACCGATGGTCGTTGCGCCCATCAGGCAGATCTGGGGCTGAATCTGGCGGAACAGATTGATCAGCAGCGCTGCATGGGGGTTAGTCGTGTAAGGAGCCAGGCGGGCATCGTCAACTTTGTAAACGACGTCGGCGCCATAGGGGGCGAGGACTTTTTCAACGTCGCCGAGGTTATGTCCGGCAACGATTGCTTCGAGCTTAACGCCGAGTTTATCGGCCAGTACGCGGCCCTTGGTCAGCAGTTCGAGGCTGACGTCGGCTACGTGGTCTTCATCCCATTCGCAATAAACGATGAGGTTGTTCTTATCTTGTAACATATATGGATATTCTTAGCCGATAGTGTGGTTAGCAATCAGTTCCTGGATGAGTTCTTCGAGTTGCTCATCATTATTTTCGAGGCGGCGGCTTTCCTTAGCGGTGAAGACGACGTTTTCAATGGCTTTCACTTTGGTGGGGGAGCCGGGGAAGCCTATTTGTTCGGGGTCAGCTTCAACGAATGCGGCGTTCCATTCCTGAATAATGTCGGGGCAGCGGGAGTCAGCGCGCTTGGCGGCTTCTTCGCTGAGGGCATTCTTTTCAGTGGGCGATGCGGCATACTTGAACTTGCAGACGCGCTGGGCGTTGCGGGGGCGACATTCGTCGGCCGAGCCGGTTACGGTCACTACGCAGGGCAGGGGGGCCTTGACGGTTTCCACGCCATGTTCGAGGCGACGCTTGACAATGACGTGTCCGTCCTTGCAGTCAAGAATCTCTTCGGCGTAAGTAACCTGCGGAATTCCAAGTTTTTCAGCAATCTGGGGGCCTACCTGGGCGGTGTCGCCGTCAATGGCCTGGCGGCCACCGAGGATAATGTCGTAGCCCTCCATCTTCTTGACGGCCTGAGCCAGGGAGTAAGAAGTGGCGAGGGTGTCAGCGCCGCCGAGGCAGCGGTCAGTCAGAACGACTCCGCGGTCAGCGCCGCGATAGATTGCTTCACGAATGATTTCAGAGGCACGGGGAAGACCCATAGTGAGCATCGTCACGGTTGAACCGGGATTTGCATCCTTCAGGCGCAGAGCCTGTTCAAGCGCATTGAGGTCTTCCGGATTGAAGATTGCCGGCAGCGCAGCGCGATTGATGGTGCCGTCCTCTTTCATTGCATCTTTGCCCACATTGCGGGTATCGGGAACCTGCTTGGCGAGCACGATGATATTTAAACTCATGCTGTAATTATTTATGGTGATAATAATTGATTAAATGCTGATGAATTTTGACATAGTCAACGCGCAAAGTTACAACATTTTGCCCAACTTTGCAAATTTTAACGCCAATTATGCCAATTTTTGCGGTGATTTGACGCCTTTCAGACGGCCTTGAAGCTCATGTCGAGCCCTTTGACCGAATGAGTCAGCGCGCCGACGCTGATAAAGTCAACTCCCGTTTCGCCATAGGCGCGGAGAGTGGCGAGCGTGATGCCGCCGCTTGATTCGATTTCCGTTGCGCCATTGATTCGCTTGACGGCTTCGGCTGTGCGCTCGGGGGTGAAGTTATCAAGCATGATGCGGTCAACTCCGGCGGCCAGAGCCTGGTCAATCTCCTCATCGTTACGCACTTCAACTTCAATCTTGAGGTCCTTGCCCTTCTCCTTGCAGTAAGCCTTTGCGGCCGCTACGGAATTAGGTATGCCCCCGGCAAAGTCGTTATGGTTATCCTTGATGAGAATCATGTCAAAGAGGCCGATGCGGTGGTTGCCTCCGCCGCCGATGCGAACTGCTTCCTTATCGAGGATGCGCATTCCGGGCTGAGTCTTGCGAGTGTCGATAACCTTTGCTTTCAGGCCTTGGAGTTCCTGCTGGTAGCGATGGGTGGTCGTTGCGATGCCGCTCATGCGCTGCATGATGTTGAGCATAATGCGCTCCGTTTGCAGCAGACTCTGAACTCGTCCTTCCACTTCAAAGGCGATGTCGCCGGGCTTGACTTCCGTTCCGTCGGGGATGAAGACGGTCATCTTCAATTCCGGGTCAAACTTTTCAAACACCTTGCGGGCAACTTCAACTCCGGCCAGTATTCCCGGCTCCTTGATAATAAGGTGCTGCTTGCCGCGGGCATCGGCCGGGATGGTGCTCAGAGTGGTGTGGTCACCGTCGCCTACGTCTTCGGCAAAAGCGAGCGTCAGGAGGTCATCAATCAGTTCGTCTTTAGATTTCATAGAGATTTCTTGATTTTTTTTCGTAATTTTGCCGCAAATTTAACAAAAAATCAGCAGAAAATCAAATGAAACTGTTATTAATGGCCGTCGGGAAGACCTCTCAGCCCCTGATGCGGCAGGCAATTGACCTCTATTTGGAGCGTTTGCGTCATTATCTCCCCGTTGAAATTGAAATTATTGCCGATGTGAAGAAGACCTCGTCGCTCTCTCCGGAGAAGCAAAAGGAGCTTGAGGGCGAGCAGATTTTGCGCCGCATCGAGCCGGGCGACAGGCTTATCCTTCTTGACGAAAACGGGCGCGAGATGACCTCCCGCGAGTTTGCCGGATTCATGGAAAAGCAGATGGCCGCCGGAGGCAAGAGGCTGGTCTACGTCGTCGGTGGCCCTTATGGGTTTTCGCAGGGGGTCTATAATCGTGCTGACTCGAAGCTTTCACTCAGCCGCATGACTTTTAATCATGAAATGGTTCGCCTCTTCTTCGTCGAGCAGCTTTATCGCTCGCAAACAATTCTTCGCGGCGAACCGTATCATCATGATTAAGGCCCCGTATCCTCTCTCTATTAAAACGAGAAGGCACACATGACGTTGGCGCGCCAGGCATTGCGGGCCTCTTTTGAGATGTTTTCGCGGCGCCCATAGTCAATCTCGGCGGCAACGCTCAGGCGCGGCAGAATGTTCCAGTAGGCATTGACGCAGGCAAATGTGCCGCAGCGGTATTCGCTCTCCGGCGAGCCCTTGCGCGAGTCAAGATAAGTCTGGCTCGCGGCTACGGACATGAAAAAGTTAGGCCGGAAGTTATATTGCAGTCCCAGTGACCAGCCCAATGAAAGGGGAGTGTAGAGCCTCTGAGGATTCTTCGGGTCAGTCAGCAGGTCATAATAGCCATACTGCAGGTCGCTGCCCAATCCGGCAATTCCGCGTCCGCCGCAAAGGTTGACGTAAGTGGTCAGCGCGCGAGCGGGGCGCGCCACAGAGCTGAGCTGAACGCCCCAGCCTGCAAGATTATGGTTGCTGTTGGCCGTCACATCGCGATAAGAGAGCGAGCGGGCTATGGCGCTGAGGCGAACGTGCTGGCCCGGTGCCCACTCATATTGTCCGAGGGCGGCAACGTCAGGAAGCCATTCTGATAGCGGCTTGACTGATTGCATTGTGCGGTCAACGGCCGTTGAGGGCGTTTCAAGCGAGACCCCGACATACCATCGCTGCTTAAAACAAGGCATATAGCGCACCAGCACTGAAGTATGTGAGAACTTATTATTGTTTCCGGCAGCATCGATAACCACGGGCTGAGCGGCGGGGTCAGAGAATGTCGACGTCGCATAGCCAACGGTGAAATCCTCAATGGTGGCATAGGCCTTTTTGAGCTTCAATCCGCGCGACTCATAGCCCGTAAAGTCGGTCTCGATACATAGCTGATAGGAGCCAATGGTGTGATGGTGGCCTATGATTCTGAAAAACAGGCCCGTGCCCGCCGGAGTTGATGAAAAGCGCCTCATTGACTGCGGATTGGCCGGAATCGGAATCGTAAAAGGCGCAAAAGCGCTCCCCGGAACCGCGCCGTTCCAGTCATAGAACGCACGCATCCTGACGCTTCCGCCTATGCCCATGGAAAGGCCCGCCTCCTTGCTCATAAAGAGAAAATAAGGCGCGTCAGGGTCCTGGAAATGCCGGAATTGGTCATAATAAAAAGTAGCAATTAGGCGATAGATGGAGTCCTTATCCGCCCGGAGAGTGGCATTGTCGGTCGGGCGCCCGTCAATGTACATAATCTTGGTGGACTGCGCCTTCAGATTAATCAGCGAGTCAGGATGAGTAACGGCTGCGGAGGCTGAAAAAGCGCCGCATGACAAGACTGCCAAGGCTCCGGCAATCAGGGCTTTTAACGATTTGTGCATAATATGATTTTCAAATAAATGCCGTAATCAGGCTGACCAGGGCAAAAGCTACAAGGATGCCGCCAATGATACGATTGATAATATAAAGAGAGCGGACATTAAAATGAGCCCTCATCTTGTTGACCAGGAAAGTTATTATCAGCCACCAGGCCATTGCGCCAATGGCAATGCTCAGATAACCAAGAATATAATGATAATAACGATATTCGGGCAAGAGGAAATTGAAACGCGCAAAAAGGCCGATGATGAAAAAGAGAATCAGAGGATTTGAAAACGTCAGCAAAAATCCGCTGACCATATCCGTCCAATAACTCTTTGGCACCGAGTCATCCTTGGGATTAACCCTCCGCGCCGGATTCTTCCGGAAGAGGTAAACGCCAAACACGGCCAATACCGCCGACCCTACCAACTGCAAGATAAACTGCTGAGAATTAATGAAATCAGTAATGAAAGCGATGCCCGCACCCGTCAGTATGCAATAAAACATATCTGAAACCGATGCGCCGATACCCGTGAAAAATGCCGGCCACCGACCCTTATTCAACGTGCGCTGAATCACGAGCATACCGATTGGACCCATAGGGGCCGAAATCAGCACGCCGATAGCTAAACCGCGCAGCAGCACATAGAATATACTTTCCATAATCTTATGCAAATTTAGTTAGAATGACTGAAAGACGCAACACTTTTGCAAAAATTTTCAAAAATATCTAAAAAAATTTGCACATCCCGAAATTTATTCCTAACTTTGCACCGCTAAAGCGCTCATGATTCATGGTTCCATGGCCGAGTGGTTAGGCAACGGTCTGCAAAACCGTGTACAGCGGTTCGAATCCGCTTGGGACCTCTCATGACTCCGCACTCCGCGGAGTCATTCGTGTTTAATATCCTGATATTCACTCAGTTAACTGCGCATTTTTTGAGTGAAATTTCTGCAACGCTCCGCAATAATTCGAAAAAACGCCATTTCTGACTATCAGTCAGTTACGTTTTTGCTCTCAGCAGTTGTTGTACGTTTTTTCAATAATTCGATTTTGAATCATGCAAAAAATCCAACTCATGCGCAGGCCAAAAAATATATACATTTTCGACTCCACTGCTGAATTATTATATGGCTGAATCTTGGACGAAGGGATTCAGTATGTCACCACTTGTTGCCATAGCATTAATATTTCTTGATGAATATACTATAGGTTACAACATTCTCCATTTAACTATGCCCATGATTCCATTTTGAATTTGAGGCGATTCTCTCCAACAAATAACAATCGGTCTAATACTCCTCTTTCATTTTTGTGGTTTGGTACTCATTGCCAGTTTGCCTGCTCAGCATATATTGTACAGAGCGTTTAGGTAAGTGGTTGTCCTTATTGCATTAGTAATTATAACGGGGAAATGTCAGTTGCGTATTTTATATACTCGTTGAGGCCGGGGAAACCGGTCATTTTGTCATAGATGTTATGATTGGAGTCGTAGAATATGTAGGAGGGGAAGCCGGTGAATCCAAAGGCGTTACCGATTTCAAGGGAACTTTCTTGGCTTATACGTATGTTTATACCGGGGATTTTGTTTGCCATGTTTTGCCAGGCTTGATAGGAGGAGCTCGTGTCGCTAATATATATGTAGACAATTCCCTCAGGCAATTCTTTCTTAATGGATGCAACTCTTTGAATGGCATTGAGGCAGGGTCCGCACCATGTGTTCCATAAGTCTACTATTACGGGNTGTCCGGGAAAAGTGGAGTCAATATATTGCTTGAGATTAAACTCGCTGTCAGAAAAGTCAATGAGGGTAGCGGTTTGAAGGCGTTTGACCAGCTGGTCATTGTATTGTTTGATAATTTTACCCAGGTCATCCATGTAAGCACTCTCAATGTTTGATAATTGAACATCAGAGAGCGGCCTCCCGTCTATTTCAATTTGCAGAAGATATGACATGCCGGAAAGCAGGTCAAGCAGCAGTTTTGACGGTTTGGATATTGCAGGCTTCAGCGTAGCAGCGGCATATTCCTCCCACTGGTCTACAGGAGTTTCGCCAATCAGATTAAGTCCACCACAGGGAAAACGGAGCAACGTTGACAGGAAGGGTTTGATGCCCACAAACGGTAAATGCTTTAACATTTCTGGTGAATAATCCAGGGAATCAAGCCAATTATATGCTTCCATGGGCGGCTCTGGAACAGAGATGAGATGAAATCTTTCAGCTGATGCAGTGTAAGGTATGTATCTCAGCGACGCAAAACGTATTTTCAAGCTATTTGTAAACCACCGGGGCAGATCTATCGAACCCATCTGGTCATTTATAGCGTCAAAACTGCTTGGAAGTATCTCATCCAATTCATATTCGCGAACTTTCCGCCAGTCGGAATATAGGGATTTTGGTACTCCACGATACTGTTCATAATCCAAAAATGCCCACCATGCCCCCTGGAGTTGCTGAGTGAGTTCTATCGGAGAAAGCGAATTGGAAAGATTAGTTTCCAGTGCCTCAAAGTTTCCTTCGGGCGTTAGTCGCAACGTCAGGATGGCTGGTTCATTCTGCGACACTTCGGCAATAAACCCAATGTTTACTTCCCCTTTTTCAAATATTACACCGACAAACTCATTTGCCTGCTCAAGCGGAATCATCCCCTTAAATGAGCCATCACTTGTCAGCTCCAACGGATAAGAAACTGCTTCATCAAAACCATTAAACACCGGGCAGGTCTCAACGAACGCATGTCCACCTTCTGTAGACATGCCTTCAACGCGCAGCGTTACTTCGGCCATGCAGAGGTTGAACACTTTGTCTTCGGCGAAAGCAACCGCAAAAATTGACATCAAAATAATGGAAAGTAATTGTCTCATAATGCGCAAATTTACGCAAATTTTCTCAATGCGCCAAATGTCTAATACAATGCGTGTTTTTTTCGTTATTTTGTTCCGGTTTGATTGATTATCCAATTGTTTTTGGTATATTTGCGCCATATTAAACCCCTATGTATCATTATGAACATTAAAAGCACCATCCTTTTTTTAACGCTCATATTGTGTTTATGCGCTTGCACAAATAATACGAACAAGACAACCATGCTTGACATCGTGGTGATTCCTCCTGTCTCTGAACAATGGGTTTGCCAGATAGATGGTGGAGACAAGATNAATTTCACGACAGATTCATCGGGCAAGACTAAAGTGGATTTAACTGTTGATTCTACCAAGCATGTATTGTTTTTTAACCCNGTTACGCAATTCGTTGCTGAAACNTGGATTGAACCNGGGGAGCAGTGCGTGATTACTTTNAACTGCGCTGCGCCTGACTTGGAACANCAGATTTCTACTACCGGAGTATACAAAGAGCGAACTATGGCTGTTTACTCGGAATCTTTTGGTTATTTTTACCAATTATTGGCTAATGATAATTTCTATGTAGAGTTGAGTGGAGACGAGGATANTTACACGGAATTTCTAATTAATAGGTATCAGGAACATATGGACTCGCTTAATAGCCACCCTGAGTGGCCGTCATATGTGAGANAGGAAGCGTTACGGACTTTAAACAATAATTTGATTGACCGCATTGAAGATCCTTCATTTTGGCTTCATTTTTGTGCAGAATTAAGAGGTTATTNTGAATCTGTTTCACCAACTGTTATTTCCCAAAAGAATAAGCATAAAGTATATGATTTTATGGNNAAGAAGCAAACGGAATANCNGCAATAGTTATNTANTGTAACTCGTTGGTTGAATTAAATTTCTNNCAACATATGCACACATTTATCATATTATAAATCAATTATAATTTATCATCNGCCTCATGAATAGCCCGGTAGGGCTAATACTTACGTTAACCGGGGGTTGAGCNCNGCGCTACCCCCGGCGGAAGCCCNCNAAAAACACAACGACCCGGGATGGGTCGCACTATACTTTGAGGCAAAGATAATGCGACCCACTCCGNGGTCGTTATGACAGGGAGNGGAGAGGTCATATCCCCCGGGTATCGCTACGCTCAACCCCCGGTTAACAAAAGTTTAAGCCCTCCGGGNTATCTTGCCAAATCAAGAGCCATTTTATTTATAATGAGTCGTTTATGCTATATTTTAGCGAAGTAATTAATTCAACCAACGAGTATAATGTAATAAAAGTTCAAAGGACCATTCAGTTAAATAGATTGTTCTATTATTAAGATTANTGTGATAGAATTTTGCTCNNTGAGNGCCTGAGTNNCNCGGGNNAGTCGGTNNATNTCCTCATGGGCCTTGGNGGCTCTGAGGTCCAATTCNACNGATNTTTNNNCGTTTTGAAGTTTGGGNATAAAAAAGTAGATAACTTTGTTTCGGGCAAAGTTACCTACTTAATTATGCGAGATGAAGGACATTAAAATCCGCTNCCNAAAGGTCGCTTNAGTCGTTCATTAAGGGTCAACGGGCGTTTANATCCGATCTCCTCGTCAGTTATTTCTTCCGCNGGATCATATTCAGGGGACGCAAACTGCTCCCAGTCCGGAGCTTTAGGATCATAAAGCGGATCCCTCATCTTAGAATATGGACCTCCNTCAGACTTATCGGTTAAGGTATAAATATCCGGATGAGCAAGAGCATGATCAATCATATCTTTATACCAGGCGCGAAACATGTCCCAGTTCTCCAGCTCCCATTGCGGATAATTCCGAAAAATATCATTAAACTCCNTAAGGGCTCCTTTTATTCCATCCTCGTGGCCGAATTGCATCACAACCCACATCCGCGATTTCNCCGCCTCCGGATCAGTCTCCAGTGTGGCCGTCAAGTCAATCCCGTTATCNGCNCGNCGTTTTATCTCTCTGAAAGNACCAATCAGNAANACGACAAATACAAACGCCAGAGCCCCGACAATTGCNCCCAAAAAGACGGCGCCAATAATCGANATCTTCTCATNCNGAGCGGAAAAGTATATTCCCAGGNCTATNAACAACAGAAAAATGAAATTCTGAACTTTAGGAGATTCAAANGGCGTTTTCATNGTCAATACGGTTTTTTGCGTGTTTTTATGCTGCAAATTTACGTTAAATTTTCTATTTTGGCAATTATTGGAAGAAAAANTCCCGGGGCGTGAGGGCNCTGGGGCNTGGGGCCGCCCTNTTTTGGTGGGGCTAAATTAAGCGAGTTTCGGGGCCGGGTTNGCAGGGGGATGGTTGCTTTATGTTTTTGCGGGGGAGGTTCGGGGGCGGANGAGGCGGGGGANGTAGCCGAGGGCGAGGATTGCGGCTTCGATGAGGAGGAAGATCAGGGTGTAGCGGCGGAAGGGTGAGGGGGAGGCGTAGATGTTGAGGTTTTCGGTTTCCGGGTCGATTGATTGGAGGGTTCGTTTCCAGGCGATTTTGCCGCCGGNGGTGCTGACGATGGCTGTTTTTCCGCGGGCTATGGTTTTGAGGGTTCGGGAGTCGGCGCGGAAGATGGGGTAGTCGGCCATTGAGATGTCGCGCCAGGCGTCAATCTCGTCGGCTGAGGCGTCGGTCAGGGCNATGAGTTCGTTGCGTGTGGCGAGTTCGTTGGCGTTGAAGCTGATGGCGGCNCCGGCGGCTTTGAGGTCAGGGATGAGGAGGAAGAGCTGGGCGGAGTCCGTGCGGATTACTTGGTCAGTGATTTCGTCGCCGGTTTCGGGGTCNAGNATGGCAAAGTTGTTNATTCCGACGGGGTTGCTGTCCGGCTGGCTCACGCGGATGAATTCGAGGTCAGGGTCAGAGTCGTNNGGGAGGTCATACATTCCGAATTCCCGGNTCTCGCCCGTAGAGCGGGAGCGGTAGACGTAGANCGGCTCGGGGGCTTCTGANTCGGGGTCATAGAGCATGGAGCCGACGGGGTAGGGGCGGAAGTCGATGAGGGGCTGTTCGTTATAGCCGATNATTCCGATAAGGCCGCAGAAGGCGGCNGCAACGGTGATNTGCATCCATTGNACCCATGGGGCAAAGAGGCATGGGGCNGTGCGGTTAAGGCGCAGGAGGAAGATGCAGAGTGCGGTCAGGAGGATNTTTTTGAGGAAGGTTGCGAGATTTGAGATGATAAGCCAGTCGCCGAAGCATCCGCAGTCACTGACGGGGTTGGCAATCCAGATGTAGGCGCTCAGGGGGAGCATGATGGCCATGATTGCGGTTGCGCAGATGGCTGAGGTGCGGCGCATGGAGCCGGTCATCAGGGTGAATCCGGTGAGGAATTCGGCCATGCAGAGTCCGGCGGCGGCAATGATTACGAGGCCTTCCGGGAAGAGCTCCGGTATGCCCCAGGCGGCAAAGTAGTCGTTGAATTTGTTGATTGANCCNTAGAGGTCAATCATCTTGGCCATGCCGGAGACGGTAAAAGTCAGTCCGACGATGACGCGGGCAATCCAGACGGCTATGCGGGTTTTCATTCGGTCAGTTTGATGATTCCAAAGACGGAGTAGTTGACCATGTCCATATAGTTTGCGTCGATTCCTTCGCTGACGAGGGTTGAGCCTTGGAGGTCTTCAATCTGCTTTGTGCGGAGGATTTTCATCAGGATGAGGTCAACATATGAGCTGACTCTCATGTCGCGCCAAGCTTCGCCATAGTCATGGTTTTTTTTGAGCATGAGGGAGCGCACTGTGNCGGCNTGTTCGTCATAGAGGCGGAGGGCGTCGGCGGGGGCAATGTCGGGTGAGGCCGTCGGGGGGAGGGCAAGCTGAATGAGCCCGATGATGCCGTAGTTGACAATGCCGATGAACTCGGCGAGGATTCCTTCGCCGACGGCTGATTGNTGTTCGCCGCCAAGCATCTGGAGTTCACGGATGCGTTTGGCTTTGATGTAGATCTGGTCNGTCAGGGAGGAGGGGCGGAGCACTCTCCATGCAGCGCCATAGTCATGGAGCTTGTTTTCAAATAGTTTGCGGCATCTTTCGAGAGCCTCGTCAAATTGCTGTTCAGTAGTCATATTCCAGCTTTAAGTCGTCGATGGTTAAGATTGAGCCGGCGCCGCCAACGAAGAAGTCGCCATACTTTGAGGCCGAGCAGACCACGAGGATGTAGCGGGGCACNCGCGAGGTGGAGCGATANGTCAGCGGAATCTCTACGGGGGTCCAGGANCTGACGGTTTCGCCAAATTGGAGTGAGCCATAGGCNATTACGTGAGAGTCCGTGGGGTCAAAGAGTTGCCGGTTTTTGGGGTTAGTGCGGATTTCNAGGGGTTCGGACCAGTCGGTCAGGGCNATGTAGACCTGNCATGTGTCAGGGCGTCCTTTCCAGTCGGCATATTCGGGGTCNGAGCCTACATGGCTGATTTCCGCGCAGTTATATTTCAGCCAGGCGGTCATTCGGGTTGGGCGGCGCGTAAANGGGCGTCCGAAGTTGAGGATGCCGTTAGTGCCGTCCGTGCGGACGTAGACNCCCGTAAAGATGTTACCGGCGGCGATTTTGCCCAGGGAGCCGATGCCTTTGAATTCGGTTTTCAGTTCGGCGGCATATCCTTGTCCGTTCTGGGTGTCGTCAGTGGGCACGGAGTTTGAGGGTCCGAGGGTTGCGGCGCCCTTGTTGCCGGTGTCCCAGAAGGGCGTTCCGCCNTCTTCCCAGGGGTTATAGACCTTCCCGTCGAGCCACCAGTTGTCNAGNGTCCAGTTTGACATCTGGATGGCGTCTTCCGTGGTGAATTCTATGGTTGCCGTGATGTCCTCGTTAGAGTATGCGCGGGCTTCATAGGTGGTCAGCGGGGAGAGATGGATTAGGCGCCCGGTAAATGAGCCTCCGGCCGTAGTAATCCAGTCGGCGGGGACTTTNATCCATTCTTCGTCGCCNTTGAGGCGATATTCAAATCCGTTGTCGCGTCCGGCTTCGGCTTCGCCGTGGAGCCAGGCAACGTTGGTCCANGCGTCAACTTCGCCCATGGTTACGGCGGCATCGATGGCNTCGACATAGACAGTCCATGTCAGCTGCCGGCCATAGTCGGTCAGCGTCAGTTCCAGCGGGCGGGTGAAGTCTAATGTTTGGCCGATGGGGTCAGGGGAGAGGGATGAGGCNGTAGANCCTAATTTGGCCTTGGTTACTTTGAGTGCGGCGAGGTTTGAGCCCTTGGGGACGTAGACAATCACCCTTCGGCCGGGCACATCGATAACCGTCTGACCTATTTGCCCTTCGATGGCAAATTCGCGNTCAATGGTCTGGCGGGCGCGGATGGTCCAGACGTATTCCTGATAGAGGCGGAGNGTGACGTAGAGGGGCTTGATGAGGTTCAGNGTGGGCCCCAGGTGAGTATCGTCGGTNATGACGGCGTCGGCGGGCGAGAGGGCGTAGCTTACCAGCTCGACGGCCTCAAGGTTTGTCTCCTCGTCAATGTCGAGGGTGATGGTGCGCGTCAGGGTGTCGATTTCGGCGGGTTTGGTCAGTNCGTTGACCATGAANGCGCTGAAATTGGGCTGTATGCGCGGATAGGGCAGGTCATTATGAATGCAGCCCGTCAGGGTAGCAATCATGATGCACAGCAGCAGCGGGATGATATGTCGTTTAGATGTGAACACCTAATCCAAAGTTAATGTTAAAGATATTGAATCGGAAATTGGCGCCGGAGCTGATGCGGCTTCCTTCGTCAATGCCGTTGGTTTCNTGATGTTCGGTGCGATATTTAACGCCAAACACACCGAAGCTGAGGTTGAAGCTGACGTTTTCCATGATGAAGACGCAGACTCCNGGGCTGAAGTTCAGGCTCACTTCGTTTGACCGGGTGCGCGTGAGCTTCGGCTCGTCATTATATAGGCGTGAGAAGTGGCTCTGNCCGGTNGAGAAATTGAGGTCNGCCTCGTTAAANACGGCGAATCGCTTGTTTCGGTCCAGGCCTACGTAGGCTCGGTAAGTGATGCCGGCGGCATAGCTTTCAGAGTTATATTTGACGTCGCGGAGCGTGAAGCTCAGGTCGTCGCCCATGTCCAGGCCCAGCGAGCCGAGGTTTCCTTCGGCGCGGGTATAGTTGATTTTCATGCCGACGCTCTGGTTATGGTTGAAAAACCAGCTGACTGATGGCTTGATGGAGTAGGTCTTGCCGTTGAGGTCAACGTTGGTCAGTATGGAGAGGAGCTCGATGTCTTCCGTGTTGAGCTCGCCATAGCTTGCCGTCAGGCCAAACATCCATTGTCCCTTGGGAATAAAGAGATAGTTGAAGAGGCCGCGGTCATGGCGCCCGAGATTGCGGGTGCGGAGTTTCATGGGGATGGTGTCGCCGTTGACAATGACCAGGTCAGGGTCAAGAATAGGCTCGCGCGGATTGAAGAGNTCCGGATTGTCAGCAACGAGGCGATAAATCTCGTTGCCCACTCGTCCATAGGCCNTTCCGGGCAGNAGCGCCGCAAGAATCAGTGTCAGCAGTATGTAGACTTTCCGTGGTTTCATAAGTAGAACATGCAGCCAAACGTAATGCTGAACAGGTTAATTTTGAAATTGGCGCTATGGCGATGGATGTTGGCCATGTAAATCTGGTCAGTAACCGCCTTGGTGTTGTAATAATTAAAGCCGAGCACACCGATGTTGACCTCCATCGCCGAATAATTATTAAGCATCATCATGACTCCGGGAGTGACGCCTACGTGGAGGTTGAAGTTGGTTTGATAAGTGCCGCTGAGGGTCTGCCCGGAGCCGGTGGCGAGTTTGCTTTGTCCGCCGGCCATCTGGAATTGCACCTCATTGAAAATGGCAAACCGGCGGCTNTGTCCCAGCGATATATAGTTGCGGAAAAGNGCTGTGCCGCCATAGCTGTGGCTCANCGAAAAGAGATGNTCAATGTCATAGCCCATGTCGGAGGAGAGAACCAGTGAGGCCTTNTCGACCTTTACCAGCGAGCGCGAATAAGAAAAACGGCCGCCTGCGGCAAGGTTGTCCTGAAAGGCAAAGAGCAGGGTGGGGGCCACNTTAAAAGTGTAGCCGCGCCCGTTGAGCCCTTCNAGAATGAAGAATGAATANTTATCGAGNTTCTCNGCNGTGTAGCTGACTGATACTCCGGTAATCCATTCCCCCTTGGGGACGAAAACAACCGGTTTTGACATTCCACGCTCAAAGGGCACCTGAGAATAAACAGGCGCCGCCGTGGCCATGATTGCCATCGTTAACAATACCGTCAGTCGGATTATGAAACGTGACATGGTCGGGGTGACAGGATTCGAACCTGCGACCTCCTGCTCCCAAAGCAGGCGCGCTACCGGGCTGCGCAACACCCCGTTGGTAAGTTTTACCACCGCAAAGTTACGAAAAAATTCAATATCATTCAAAAAATCCCAAAAAAAAATTATGGAAAGGCGGATTCCGGTCCTCTCATCTATGGAAAGGCGGATTNCGATCCGCCGCNCCCGCAAATANCTGCCCATTGATGAATCATGTCCGTGGCGGCGGANCGGAATCCGCCTTTCCATAGGATTTTAGGGTGGAAAANCGGNTTATTTGACGGGTTATGGAATGGTTTGGGCATAAAATTTTGGTTTTTAAATTTATTTATGTAACTTTGCACCGTTAATTTATCACATTTTAATCACCTTAAATCTCTTTTAATATGAAGAAATCTTTACTGATTCTCTCCATGTTGGCCCTGACGGCTACTTCCGCCCGAGCCTACGATACCCTCGAGGCCGGCACCGCCGANGCCCCGAATTACTACCTGATTAAGGCAGTATCTGACGGCACTTACGCATCTTATACTGCAGACGCTATTACTGCCGGCAATTCTACTACTAATCTCACTCGCGTCGCTGACCCTACTGCCAATTCCGTTTGGGCTGTTACTCCCGGTACTGCCACAAATTCTTTAACCATCAAGAATTATACCGGTGAACATTATCTGGTGCAATTTCAGGACGAAGACGGCTCTGAATCAACTGTTAGCGGAGGCTTTGCCAACGTCGCTTCTTCTGCTGTGAATATTTACCCCAACTCACTTGGCAACGGACATTATTCTCTCAGNACTCAGAATAGAAATTNCGATTATTCGGGAGGTACTAACCCGATTTACGCATATATGATGTATGCACCGGCTAATGACGTTACTTTTCAGAACACCTGGAATGACGGCACTCAGTCCGTTGTGTCTTTCCAGGTTTATAAGCTGACAATCACTGACGGCACTGACGTTCAGACTGCTATTCAGAANCGCCTGGATGCAATNCCCGTTGATGATGCAAAGGATGCGGCCATTGCCAAGTTGAATGNCTACATTGAAAATGTNCCTCCGGTTGCTGAGGNCCTGACTCCTTATATTGCTCAGGTAAATGCCGCAACTTCTATNGANGGNGTGAACGCTGTTGTNNNCGAGGCTGAGGCNGCCGGTAACGCCGTGCTCGCTGAGGGTCTTAACAATCAGGTTTACGCATTGAAGAATGTTCGCCGTGCTGCCCTTGGACGTGATGCCTTCGTCGCTCTTAATGCGGCTGCTAATAATTATGGTCAGTCTGCAGAGATGAACACTCCTAATGCTTGGTTTAAATTCACCACTATTCAAACCGGTTACTATCTGACTAATATGGGTGACAATAAGTTTGTTGCTAACGATGCACCCTCAGATAGCGAAGCCTCATTTGTTTATCCTATTCTCTACACCAGCGGTAATTATTCCGGCATTTCATTTCCGTTTGCTGCAGAGCATACCGGCAATGGTTTTAACATGAACAGTGGGGCCTCCGGTTCAACGCTTACTTCGTGGGCTTATACTGACGAAGGTTCCATCTGGGCTATCGTTAATGTTTGGGATACCTATGCCGTTCCTACGATTGATGCCCTTAACGCCTATGCCGCAACTACTGCCCCCGTCAATGAATATTTCACCACTCCCGTGGCTGAAATTAATNCTCTCGGCTATACTGCTGACCTGGTGACCAAGCCCGCTGAACTGCTCAACAGCGCTATTTCTCAGGCCAACACCGACCTCAAGACTGTCCTTGACGGCAAGNTATTCGCCGTGAAGAANGAACGTAACCANGGNTATCTCTATCCTAATGGCGCTCAGTATAATGTTACCGCTAATCCCGANGANAACACCTGGTTTAAGTTCACTGCCGACCCTGACCATGAAGGNGCTTACTTCATGCAGAATCTCTCTGATGGCATGTATGTTTCTTCCGAACTNNCTCCTTCNGCCGACTCTAAGNTGACCGTTTATCCTACGNTTAACCATTCTACTTATTATGGCTTCACGTTCTGTAACGCTGAAACTTCTACCGGTATTGACTGCTTTAACTATAACGGTAAGCTCCTCTACTGGACNAGAAATGACCCGGGCGCAATCTGGAGNCTCTATGACGTAGTTGAAGAAATCGCTACTACTGCAACTGAAAATCTGTCAAAGTATGTTGANAACGTNGGTCCCGCTGCNGAAATCTTCACCAAGGCCATCGAGGATATCAACAGCCTCNCCGTATCTGACACNTATGCAACCCANGTGACCGCCATCTCTGACAAGGCGTTTGCTGACGCTGACGCCCTGCTGGGCACCGCTCTTGCCGGCAAGGTTGTTTCCGTTCATAGCCTGCGTAATGGTTATGTAGTTGCCGGAGAAGATGGCTACACTATCTCTCAGACTGAAACTGACCTCGCCAACTATGACTTCGAAGCAGCAGAAGATGGCGGCTACTATATGTATAGCCCCGCAANCNAGAANTATCTNGGNCCNNCTNNTNCCGNNGANGGNNCTGNTANNCANCNGATGACTGNNGTTGACAGCAAGGATNACGCCGTTAAGGTTTATCCCTTCNTCTTCAGNAATGGNGATAAGTATGGCGTATGCCTCTCCCTCTCTGATTCTAACGCTAACNNNACTCNCGGNCTNAACACCGGAGNTANGCTCTATCANTATANGATCAATGATGCCGGCTCAATCTTCTCCATCAAGGTTATGGGCGACTCTACCGGCATTGAAGAAATCACCACCGGCGAATCTGCCGCTCAGGGCATCTATGACCTCAGCGGTCGCCGCCTCAGCGCCCCCGTTCGCGGCATCAACATNATCAACGGCCGCAAAGTCCTCGTCAAGTAATCANTGACACACACCTAACCCCCATAAGTCCCGGCGCNCACGGCGTCGGGACTTTCTTNTNTATGGANAGGCGGATTCCGATCCGCCGCCNTGTGGGCGGNNAAATATGGAAAGNNGGATTCCGATCCGCCGCCACGTGGGCGGAAAAATATGGANAGGNGGATTCCGATCCGCCGCCANGTGGGCGGAAAAATATGGAGAGGCGGATTCCGATCCGCCGCCATGTGGGCGGAAAATATGGAAAGGCGGATTCCGATCCGCCGCCGTGTGGGCGGAAAAATATGGAGAGGCGGATTCCGATCCGCCGCCCTTGTGGGTGGCTGACCGGGCCTCGTGGCGCCCTCGCCACGATGGAGCGCAAGCTCCACGGTTTTCGCCGCAAGGAGTTGGTAGCTATGACCTCAGACGGTGGCGGCGGATCGGAATCCGCCTTTCCATAGGGTGCCACGGAGCCCGGCGTCCTCAGATGTGGCGGCGGATTGGAATCCGCCTTTCCATAGGGTGCCACGGAGCCCGGTGTCCTCAGACGGTGGCGGCGGATCGGAATCCGCCTTTCCATAGGGTGCCACGGAGCCCGGTGTCCTCAGATGTGGCGGCGGATTGGAATCCGCCTTTTCATGGGGGATTTTTGCATATTTTAGGATTTGTTAGGGTTATTTTAATGGGGATTTTTTCGGTTTTTTGTGCTTTTTTTGCTTATAGATTTGGTAGTTTCAGAAAATTTTAGTAACTTTGCAAATAGAAATTTTTAACAAAAGATTACATTATCACCTTAAATCACCCGTTCTTATGAAGAAATCATTGCTGATTCTTTCGGTGTTGGGCCTCGCTGCTTCTCAGGCGTCGGCCTTTGATAGGCTGACCGTTGGCACTGCCGACGCTCCTGCCTACTATCTGATTTACGCCAATCGTGGCACTACGTATCTGACCTACAATCCCGATGGTCAGGACATTGAAATCAAAGGCAAGAACGAAGCCGGCGAGGAAGTTGTTACGCAAGCGTTTACCACCAACCTGGTTCGCTCAAACTCCATCACTGCTGACGCCGTATGGACTATCAGCGAAGGTTCTGACGAGGGCACTCTCGTAATTAAGGCTGCCGGTCACGAAGCTTATCTGACCGAGTTCTTTAATCGCTCAAACGACGAGGTTAGCTACGATATTGACGCGTATGCCAACACGGTTGATGAGCCGATGGACGTATACTATAAGGAGTTCACCGCTACCGGCGGCAACTTTGCTTATAGCTTCAGCCTCTTCACTGCCAATGGTTTTGGTTCTGTTGAAACCGGCGAAACTAATGAAGACGGCACAGCTAAAACCAAGAACGTCTTCTACACTCTCGATGCCAGCAACCAGGGTGACTTCTGCACCAACTGGTATCCTGAAGGTAACGGAGGTAACATCTGGTGGCTCATCAAGGTTCCCGTAGAACCCGGCATGAGCATCGTTGACGGTCTCTGCGCTATGGCCAAGACTACCGCCATCACCAACCTTGAAGGCTTCCGCGGCAATGTTCCCGCTGAGCTCGACGCCGTTCTCGAAACCGGTATCTCTCAGATCACCAACATGGCCTCTGAAGCTGACTATGACGCCTTCTCTGAAAAGGTTGACGAAATCTATGCTTCAACCATCGCTGCTTGTAACGCCGGCCTGATGACTACCTTCAGCGGCAAGACCTGGGCTCTGAAGAACCTGCGTCGCGCCGACCGCGGTATCGCTACCGGTCCTTATGCTGCTGCAAGCACCGTCAACAGCCTCTTCATCCCCTCTGAGACTGTTGCTGACCCCTACACCTCATTCACCGCTACTGCCGAAGAAGATGGCGGCTACATCTTCTATAATGAAGCCTCTAAGACTTATATCGGCACCGTAGTTGAGAACGAAACAGAAGTTTGCCGCCCCGTTACTTCACAGGACAACGCTCAGGTTCTCTATGCTTGCGTGAAGACTGACGGTACCTATTATGGTATTGGCTTCTGCATCAACGATGACTATGAAGGTAAGGGTCTGAACATGGACACCTCGCTCTCTAACGGTATGGTTTACTATAACGTTAATGACGCCGGTTCAATCTGGGAAGTTATCGAAGTTAGCCAGGACGCCATGAAGGCCGACATCGTCGAGATGGTTGAAAACGCTCTCTCACCCTACATTCCTAACGTTGTCTGCGTAGCTCCTATCCTCTCTAAGGCTATTGAAGACGTTAAGGCTCTTCCTTACAGCGCTCAGATGCTGACTCAGGCCAACGCTATCAAGGAAAACGCCTTTGCTGATGCTAACGAATATCTCGCAACTCAGCTCGGCGGTCAGACCTTCGCTCTGAAGTATCTCCGTGGCGACAACTTCGTTGCCGTAGCTCCCAACGTTGATGAAGACGGTGTTGAAATTGAAGGCACTCTGAACTATCAGCACGTTGACAATGCTACTAACGCCAACGCTCAGTTCACTTTCGTTCCCATCGAAGACAATGATGAAGGCGGCTACTTCGTTTACAATGAAGCTACCGGCACTTACTTCGGCCCGCAGCAGGCTGAGGAAACTGACACCAACGGCAACCTCCTTGACACTCTGACCATCGTCACCGAGGAATATGACGCCCAGGACCTCTATCCGACTCTCTACACCTTCGGAGGTTTCTACGGTATCGCCCTGCCGTTCATTCCCGGCGCCGACGCTTCAACCCCGTCAATCAACATGAACGCCAACCCCGGCCTTCACGCTTACATGAACGGTGACGCAGGTTCAATCTGGGGCCTCCTTGACCCCGCCGAAACTTCAATTGAAGAAATCGGTGCTTCTGCAAGCAAACCCGCAGTTGAAGGTATCTTTGACCTCAGCGGTCGCCGCCTGAGCCGTCCGGTTAAGGGCATCAACATCATCAACGGCAAGAAAGTGCTCGTAAAGTGATTGATGCTTGCAACTCAATGAGTTAACCTGACGAATCTAAAAATCCCGCAATCATAACCAGTGAGACTGATCTTTATTTATTGAATAAAGTCAGCCTCACTGTTGCAAAAAACAGACTTATTTCATAATCCGATCTATTATCACAGAATGAGAAATCGTAATTTAATTTGGCGGAAAGGCATAATGTTTGCCTCGGCCCTCGCGCTGATGGCCCCCGCCAGTGTTTGGGCACTCCCGGAGCCCGTTAGCGCCTCTGCCGAGCAGGCAGTCGCTGCTAAGCGCACAATTACCGGTGTAGTAGTCGATGCCCAAGACGGTGAACCCCTGCCGGGTGCAACCGTTTCGGTGATTGGCGATAAAAGCGCCATTACCGCAACAGACATTGACGGTAACTTCTCTCTTAGTATTCCTACCGGAAAAAAGACGGTGCTTTTGGTTAGCTATGTAGGCTATAACGAAATGCGCGTTCCGGTTGAAGACCTTGGCTATGTCAAGGTAGAAATGAAAGGCGCTGACAATACGCTGGACGAAGTCGTAGTAGTCGGTGCCGGTACTCAAAAACGTGTATCCGTAACCGGTGCCATCACCTCAGTGAAGGGTGATGACCTCCGCCTCCCCGCAGGCAACCTGACTACGGCCCTGGCCGGTAAGATTGCCGGCGTTGTCTCCTCAACCCGTTCCGGTGAGCCGGGCAGCTCCGCAGAGTTCTATATCCGCGGTATCGGCACTTTCGGTGGCCGTCAAACCCCGCTCATCCTTCTTGATGACGTTGAAATCTCCGTTGCTGACCTTGATTATATCCCCGCTGAAAACATTGAGTCATTCTCAATCCTCAAGGACGCATCCGCCACTGCTATCTATGGCTCTCGCGGTGCTAACGGCGTGATGATCGTAAAGACCAAGGGCGGTGATTACAACACTCAGACCCGTGTGGGCGTCAGCTTTGAAAACTCTTTCAACTTCAAGGGTGACTTCCCCGAATTCCTTGACGGTCCCTCCTTCATGGAACTCTATAACAAGGCCCGTGTGGCCCGCGGCAATGCTCCTTACTACTCTGACGTAGCCATCGAGCGTACCCGCGAAGGCCTCAATCCTTACCTCTATCCTAACGTTGACTGGGAAGACATGCTCTTCAAGAACATGGCTATGCGCCAGCGCGCCAATGTCAACGTCAGCGGTGGTGGTTCAAAGGTGCGTTACTACATGTCACTGGACTTCCAGCATGAAGACGGCCTTCTGAACACCTCCAAGAACTATTCTTGGAACAACAACCTCAACATCTATAACTACACGTTCCAGAACAACATCGCCTATAAGCTCACCCCGACCACTACGATCGAGATGAACATGAACGCTCAGATTCGTCAGAGCGCCGGCCCGAACGTGAATGATGACGCCGTTGTTGTGCCCACAGCAGGCATGTTTGCTTACATCCTTACCACTAACCCCGTAGTCTTCCCCGCTACTTATCCCGGATTTGAAGACGACGAGTTTATCCGTTATGGTGCCGTTCGCCGCGCTGAAGTTATGCAGCAGAACCCTTACGCTCTGCTCAACTCCGGTTATGGCCAGACCAACGAAAACACCATCAACACCGTAATCAAGATTAAGCAAGACCTCGACTTCGTTACCAAGGGCTTGAAGTTCAACGCCTGGTTTAACTTCAAGAACTGGAGCAGCAGCGGCTTCACTCGCCGAGTTACTCCTTACTATTACACCACCAACGGTGACCGCGACAGCTATGACCTCGTTGACGAAAACGGCGCTCCTCTGATGACCTCTGATATGTATCAGCTCCTTCAGGAAGGTACCGTCTACCTGAGCGAACGCGGCCCGCTGCGCAGCTCTGACTCAACCTTCGAGCTGCAGGCTAACTTCAACTGGACCCGCAAATTCGGCCTCCACGACGTCAGCGCCATGATTCTCTATCGTCAGCGTCAGTATCGCTCGGCAATCCTGCCCGAACGTAACCAGGGTCTGTCGTTCCGCGCAACCTATGACTACGCTCACCGCTACCTGCTCGAATTCAACGCCGGTTATAACGGTACTGAACGTCTGGCCAAGAAGGACCGCTTCGGCTTCTTCCCCGCAGCCTCTCTGGGCTGGGTTGTCAGCAACGAATCATTCTTTGAACCCGTTTCAAACGTGATTACCAACCTTAAGATCCGTGCTTCTTACGGTCTCGTAGGTTCTGATGACCTCGAATCTCCCGGTGGTTCTCACTTCCTCTATCTCAACAAGCTCGAGGACAACACCATCAACAAGATTCCTTACACCTCAGGTGACTACTCTGACAACGCTGCATACACCGGCTATGGCCCGAGCCTCAGCTACTATGCAATGACCGGTATCGGCTGGGAAAAATCACGTAAGGCAGACGTTGGTCTTGACCTTACCCTCTGGGGCAAACTCGTCCTCACCGCCGACTACTTCCACGAACACCGCTATGACATCTTCCTCCAGCGCGAAAGCTGGCCTCAGTCTCTGGCTTACCATATCGCCAAGCCTTATGACAACAAGGGTAAGATGCAGAACCAAGGTTTCGAAGTATCTGCTGAATATAACCAGCGCATTAACAATGACTGGAACATCAGCTTCCGCGGCAACGTCTCTTACTCAGAGAACAAGATTCTTGACTGGGACGACCCCGAATACGAATACACCTGGAAAGACAACTATCGCACCAATAAGCCCTATCCCGGCAAGAGCAACGTCTACGGTTACATCGCCGAAGGCCTCTTCCAGAGCGAAGAAGAAATTGCTACGAGCCCCATCCAGCAGGTTGGTTCTTCAACCGTCCGCGTCGGCGATATCAAGTATCGTGACATCAACGGTGACGGCCTGATCAACTCAGACGATATCACCATGATCAGCGAGTACGGCACTACTCCCCGCCTGCAGTATGGCTTCGGCGCTACTGTCAACTGGCGCAAGTTTGACCTCGGATTCCAGTTCGTCGGCCAGGGCAAGCGCTCAATCATGGCCAACGGCGTTGACCCCTTCATGGAAGGTGGCAACATGACCGCCCGCAACGCTCTGACCTGGGTTGCCGAAAACTACTTCGACCCCGAACTGGGCAACTTCGACGCCAAGTATCCCCGCCTGGGCACTACTCAGACTGAAGTGTCAAACAACACCGTTAACTCAACCTGGTGGCTCCGCAGCGGTTCATTCCTCCGCCTCAAAAACGTTGAGCTCGGCTGGTCATTCCCCTATGGCCGCGTTTACGTTGCCGGAACTAACCTCGTGCGCTTCAGCGACTTCAAACTTTGGGATCCTGAACTGGCTTCTTGGAACAGCTATCCCCTGTCCAAGTCCGTTACCCTCGGCGTTCAGATCACCATCTAATCTCCAATCTTATCCAACAAGCAAGAATTTACAGATATGAAATTAAATAATTTTCTGAAATTTGCGGTTGTAGCAGCCGGAACGCTCGTCGGCGTTTCTTCCTGCGACTATCTCGACGTGGTGCCCCCTGAACAGGCCAACCTTGAGGACGCAATGAAGACTCACTCAGCCGCCCTCGGCTTCCTCTATTCCTGTTATAACGGCACTCAGGACGCTTCAGTTACTCCCACGGAGTATCAAAACGTCTTCTCCGCCGCTCAAGACGAATGGGTTCTCCCCAACGAACAGGAAGCATCTTATCCGGCAATCTTCGCCGCAAATAAGAACACCCAGACCACTAACCTCGCTAACATCACCTGGCACTGGGGTACGCTCTATCAATACATCGGTCAATGTCTCCTCTTTGAGGAACAGCTCAAGACCAACGGTCGCCGCAACGAAGTTTGTCAGAACGACCAGGAAGAAGCCGAATGGCTCGCTGAAAGCCGCTTCCTCCGCGCTTACTATCACTATCAGCTCCTGCGCTCTTATGGTCCTATTCCCTTGACCACCGAACGCATCCCGATGGATTCACCTGACTCTGACTTCCCCGGCCGCTCTCACTTTGACTATTGCGTACGCTACATCTGCAATGAGTTTGATGCTGCCTATGAGGACCTGCCCATGTCGCGCGAGTCAATCAACTTTGGCCGCGCTACCAAGCCCATCGCCAAGATCATGAAGGCTCGCCTGCTCCTGCTCGCCGCCTCACCCCTCTTCAATGGCTCTTTCCCTTATCCGGAATGGAAGAACACCAAGTTTGAAACTCCCGGATATGGCAAGGAACTCGTCTCTCGCGAATATAGCCGCGAAAAGTGGGTTGAAGCCTACAACGCCCTCAAGGAGGCTATCGACCTCTGCGAAGACAATGGTTTCAGCCTGATGACCGAGTATGAAGCCGAAGCTAACGTGCCCCTGTCAAGCATGAACTGGATTCCCGTTGACTTCGAAGACGACGTTGAACGTGACGATTTCCTCGCCAAGGTTATGCTCAACCGCTATATCCACACCACCTCTCAGAGCGAGAACCCTGAAATCGTATGGGCTCAGCGCCGCACTCACGGCCTCCTTGAAAATGCCCGCATGCCCCTGAAGGTCATTCAGAACAAGAACGGCACCTGGTATGCTTCAAGCTGGTCAGTTGTCAACCCCACTCTGAACACCGTCTTCAACTTCTACTGTAAGGACGGTCTCCTGCCCGCCGACAGCCACTCAGACATCGACTTCCCCGTCAAGAGCGACTGGTATAAGGCTATCCCCGTTACCGCTACCGGCCATGAATCGATGATTAACCTCGTTCGCAACCGCGAACCCCGCTTCTACGCCTGGATTGCTTTCGACGGCGGTAACTACCTGAGCCGACTCAAAAACGGCGAACCCCTGACTCTCGACTTCAAGCTCAACACCGCCCAGGGTCATGACCCCGCCCGCGAACCCAAGAACCTTGCCTCTACCGGCTTCCTCGCTATGAAGCATGTTGCTCCCGTAACCATGATTTCAAGCGAATTGGTTCTCACCAAGGGCACTGACCACCCCGTAGTTCTGGCCCGTCTGTCTGAACTCTACCTGAGCATCGCTGAAGCTGCTGCCGAGCTCGCCAAGACTGATGACTCTTACGTTGAAATCGCCCTGAGCTACCTCAACGCTATCCGTGACCGTGCCGGTGTTCCTGAACTTGACCGCTCAATGATTGGCCGCGTGGTTAACGACCCCGCCACCAACTCTCCCAAGACCATGTCTCTGGTTGAATGGGTGCGCCAGGAACGCTTCATCGAACTCTGGGACGAAGGTACCCGCTACTTCGACATCCGTCGTTGGGTTGCCGGTCCGGAATATCTCGGTAATGGTGTCCGCATGGGTCTGACCGGCGACGTTGAAAACCCCACCTTCGAACAGTTCAACACTCCCAAGGTGATCAACGAAAACTATACCTTCGCAACTCGTCAGTACCTCTATCCGGTCTTCATCAATGAGGTTTACAAAAACCCGCAGATGGTTCAGGCCCCCGGTTACTAATTTCTATTACTCCAATTGTTAATCACCATAATTGACTCTATATAGATGAAAAAATCAATTATATTTTCGGGTCTGCTTGGCGCACTGCTCCTGACTACGGGCTGCGAAACGACAGACATCTATCCCGAAGACTTTGACGGAGTGTTCACCATCCGCAATGCCGGAAACCGTGACCTCGTAGTCTATGCCACGGACGATACGTCGGAAGTCCCCTTCGTAGTCATGAAGGGCGGCTATGCCCCCGAAGTGACCTCCAAGGCTACCCTCAAGGTTATGAACGAAGAGGAGTTTGCTGCCTATCAGGAATCTACCGGCCTCGTTTCTTACGTGCCCGTAGGCTCTGAGTGCTACACCTTCTCTGACAATCTTGACCAGAACGTCGATGCCGTGGAATATGAATTCATCGGCAAGAATGACCGCAGCCGCTCTACCACTCTCCATGTGCGTCCTAACGTCATCAAGCAGTGGATTGCTGACAATGCTGACCTCTTTGACCTGGATTCTGATAACCCCAAGACGGCTATCATCCCCGTTATCCTCACCAGCGATGTTGACAAGGTTGACCCCAACAACAACGTCTCTATCATCAAGCTCAACCTGCGCACTTCTCAGCTCGAGGTCGACGTCAATGAGTTCACTTCCCGCACCATGAATGCGTCTACTCTTGACCCCAACGGCGGTAATATCTATTCGCCTGAAATGAACTTCAGCTTCCCCTGCGCTACTCCCTGGGGCTTCACTCTCCACGTCAACGCTGACCGCGCTGCCGTCCAGAAGTATAACATGGTTAACAAGACCTCTTACCTCGTGCTTCCCGCCGATGCTTATGAGCTCGTTACCGATTATCACTTCGCTCCCGGAGTGAACTCTCTGCCGCTTGACCTCAAGATTGATGTTGACAAGCTCGACATTAACCGCAACTACTGTATCGCAATCACCATTGACAAGAAGAACCCCATCACCTGGGATGACGAAAACTATAACCCCGGTGATGCTCTCGATGTCAAGGCCGGCACGACTTACTACTTCAGCGTTCGCGTTGTCGACGTCGTAATCCTTGAGAAGATTGAGCTCTCTGTTGCTAATGTGACCACTAATGACCAGGAACCCACCGAAGGTGCCCTCGCCGGCCTCTTCGACGGTGACCCCGCCACTTACTTCCACTCCGGATGGTCTAAGGCTAACGAGCGTGAAAGCGTCTACGCTTCTTATCTTGAAATCGAACTGCCCACTCCCATGTCAATGTTCCGCTTCAACATGACCAACCGCGCTACTGCCGCCGTTGCCGGTTATGTGAAGAAGGTTCACCTCTTCGGTACGAACGACAAGAACAACTGGCCGACTACTCCGTTTGCTGAAATCGACAACATGAACCAGCTGCTCAACGCCAGCAATGCTTCTGCCGAGTTTGGCGACGACGAGAACCCCTATCGTGCTGATCAGCCTTACAAGTATATCCGCTTCTGCGTGATGGAATCAGGCGGTGGCTCACTCGGCACGACTTCTACGGCAGTCTTCTGGAATGCTGCAGAACTTGAACTCTACGGTTTCTAATCATTTATCGATCATTAATCTCCCCTCTTTTTAACAATGAATAAGAAACTCCACAAAATCCTTGCAATCGCAGCCCTCAGCCTCGGCCTCGCCGCCGGGCTGACGGCTTGCGACAGCAAGACTGAAGAACCTGACGCTGGCGCCAATTCTCCCGCCAACGTCTTCTCCGTTGATGACCAATACCTGAACCATACCATCAACAAAGCGAAAAAGACCATTGAAATTCCCGTCAATGTTCCCGCTTCTACTTCAAAATGGTTTGCCAACTCTGAAGCCACCTGGATTTTCGTAACCAAGGAAAATGCAATCAACGGAGTAGGCAAGGTGGTCCTCACTGTGGATGAAAACAACACCGGCCAAACCCGCGACGGCGTTGTTACGATTTCTTCCACCTCCAAGAACATCACTATTAACGTCAAGCAATACTCTGAGAGCGGACTCGTCGTTGCCGGTGACTTCCCCGTGAAGCCCGTGTCAGCATCAGCCTCCTCCGAGCAGCCCGGCGGTCAAATCGCCCTCAGCTATGACGATGATGTCAAGACTCTCTATCACTCCTCATGGACCTCAACCACTTTCCCCGTTGAACTGAAATATAACTTCAACGGACGCGAAGCCATCGACTATGTCGAGTATGTGCCCCGTCAAGGCGGCGGCAACGGTTGCTTCAAGGAATTTGAAGTCTATGTCAGCGAAGACGCCTCAAAGGCTAACTTTGAAAAGATCGGCGAATTTAACTTCCGCGGCTCTTCATCGGCCAATAAGGTTGTCTTCCCGCAGTCAAAGCAGGCCACTTGCGTTAAGTTCGTCGTCAAGAGCGGCGTTGGTGACTTTGCCAGCTGCGCGGAAATGCGCTTCTTCCGTTACAATACGGAATCATCGCTTGACCGTCAGCTCCTCGAAGTGTTCACTGACGTTACTTGCTCCGAACTCAAACCCGGAGTGACCGCCGAACAGATTGAGGCCCTTGACCCCGCATTCCAGATCGTAGCCGAGGCGCTCAAGAACAACACCTATGATGAACTGGAAAAAACATTCCGTATCCATGAGTATGAAGCATATTCTGACCCCGTGGAATGGTCTGAAAAGCTGATGACCAAGATTTACTCCAACTGGGATAACCCGATGGGTATTGCCGTCAAGAAGGGCGAGAAGGTCCTGATTCTTGTCGGTGAAACTCACGGCAACTCTCTCTCGGTTCAGATTCTTGGCGAAGATAGCTCCGGCAATGAGTACCGCCCCCAGCATCAGGGCACTTTCCATAGCCTCCGTCCCGGTGTCAACCAGATCGAGGCCGACCAGGAAGGACAGCTCTTCCTGATCTACACCGCCGTGCCCTCTGCTGCTACTTCCAAACCCATCAAGGTCCACATTCCCTTAGGCCAAGGCTCCTTTGCCGGTTACTGGCGCCTGAGCGAACATAAGACCGACGAGAAGTTTGCTGAAGTCATTGCCCGTGGCACTCATAAGTACTTCTGCGTTGTCGGCAACCGCATGTTGCTCTACTTCAACCGTCTGAAGTACCCCCGCAAGATTGTTGACCCCATCAACCAATGGGACAACATCATTACCTGGCAGCAAGACTTCATGGGCATTGAGGACGTTCGTCCGGCCCTCTGGAATAACCATATCGCCGGTATTTCCAGCACTTACTCGTCAGACTATATGTGGGCTTCGAACTATACCATGTGCTTCAACGAATCAGCCATTGAAAAAATCATGGGTCTTGACCGCCTCAACGCCAATGCTGACAATGCCTGGGGACCCGCCCACGAAATGGGCCACGTCAACCAGATTGCCATCAACTGGGCATCGACCACTGAAAGCTCAAATAACCTCTTCTCTAACTATGTGCTCTATCGCTTCGGCCGCTATAACAGCCGTGGCAGAGGCCTGCAGTATCGCTTCACCGCGGTCTATGAGAAGAACCAGTCATGGGCTTCAATGAGCAATAGCGCCGGCACTGACGGCCCCGCAATCCCCGTCATCAATGGCGAACCCTTCGACGAAGAAACCGGTATCCACATGCGTCTTAACTGGCAGCTCTGGAACTACTATCATCGTGTGCGCAAAGATGAAAAATTCTTTGGCCGTGTCTTCAAGATTATGCGTGACCTCGGCATGAACGAGACTGAAAACTGCGGCAAAAAGCAGATTGAATATGCCGTAGCCTGCTCGCAAGCTGCCGGCGAGGACCTCACTGACTTCTTTGAAGCTTGGGGCTTCTTCAAGGCTCATAACTCAAGAGTCAGCCAGTATGGCACGTATGACTATAACGTCACTCAGCCGATGATCAGTGATGCCAAGAAGCGCATGTCACAGTATCCCAAGCCCAAGCATGCGCTTGAATACATCGAAGACCGCAACGTCAAGATGGGTGAAAAGCCCGGCGACTATGCCTTTGACATGGTAGGCGACCTCGGTTACTATGAAACCTATGAAAAGGACCTCAAAGTGGCCTCCAACGCCTCCGCTACTGTCAGCGGCCGCACCGTAACCACCGCTAACTGCGGCAACGCCGTTGCCATCGAAGTGCGCAAGCGCCAGAGTGGCGACTCTTACGGCGAAATCCGCTATGCGTCGAACTACGAGACCTTCACTGTCCCCAGCAAGGTTGACATCTCCTCTTGTAACGTCTATGCCGTGCAGGCCGACGGTACTCGCATCTTCCTTGCTCAAATGTAAGAATCCTTAATTCAACCAACCCATAAGGAGGGGCGGGCCTTAGCTGACTTCGGTCACTAAGGCCCGCCTTTCGTTTTTTCCTTTGAGGGAACTGGTATATGAAAAAAAATCACTACCTTTGCAAAAATTCTTTTCAACTAATTAACGAAGATTACATAAATGAAAGCAGCCGAGATACAAGAGCTTTTCAACAGTTTTGAATCCATCGCCATTGAATTTGATGGCCTGGAGTGTTGGAGTGCGCGAGAACTCTCAGTGGCATTGGGTTATTCTCAATATCGCAATTTCCTCCCCGTGATTGAGAAAGCAAAGGAATCATGTTTAAATGCCGGAGAATCAGTCTCAGACCATTTTGCGGACGTCCGCAAAATGGTTACGCTTGGTTCAAACGCTGAACGCGAGATAGATGACGTAATGTTAACCCGATACGCCTGCTATCTGATTGCTCAGAATGGCGATCCTCGTAAATCCGAGATTGCTTTTGCTCAGAATTATTTCGCTCTTCAGACTCGTCGGGCCGAATTAGTGGAGCAGCGACTTCTCGATTATGAACGAGTAAAAGCGCGAGCCAAATTGGCCGAAACTGAACATACGCTTTCCGGGGTACTATATGAGCGAGGCGTAGATTCTCGCGGATTTGCGATAATCCGAGCCAAAGGAGACCGAGCCCTGTTCGGTATGGACACCGCTATGATGAAGCGCCGTGTCGGTGCGCCTGATAAGAGACCTCTTGCCGATTTCCTTTCAACGATTGCAATTAAGGCGAAGGACCTTGCGGCGGAAATGACCTCTGTTAATGTTCAGCAAAAAGACCTGCACGGTCAGATTGGAATTGAACGTGAGCATATCGACAATAACAGCGCCGTGCGTGATATGCTGCTTGACCGTGGTATTAGGCCGGAATCTTTACCCCCGGCAGAGGATGTTAAGAAAGTGGAACGTCGTCTTAAAGCCGAGGAAAAGAAAATTCTTTCTAAGAAAAAGAAGTAAGATTTTTTTTGTGGTCATGAAAAAGTTGGTATTGTTACTTTTTGTGTCGGTTTGCGCGCTGATGTGCGCGGCTGATGAGTTTGATTTGTCGGCTCAGCGCGGCGAGAGTCGCCGAGTCCTGGCCGTTGACGGGTATGCCTCGTCGGCCAAGGGTGTTATTAATCCTCAGCCGCAGCGGATTGATACTCTCGCGCCTGACCGCGTTGACGTTAGCCGCGGATTCCGCTTCAATGACCGCCGCAAGGCTTTTGGCGCCGATGTTGACTTCCTCAATGTCAATCCCCGGGGGCTCAAACTCTCGGTTGATTATGGAAAGAAAGGTCCCAAGGAACTCAGCGGAGCCTATGTGCTGGAAATCTCGCCCAAGGAGGTGAAAATCACTGGCTATGACGAAACGGGAGCGTTCTATGGCTTACAGACCTTGCGCCAGCTCCTGCAGGCCGACTACTCTACGCTTCCGCAGGTAAAGATTTCGGACTGGCCGGAGTTTAAGCATCGCGGAGTTGTCGAAGGGTTTTATGGCACTCCCTGGAGCCATCTTGTGCGCCTTTCGCTGATTGATTTTTATGGCAAGCAGAAGCTCAATACCTATATTTACGGGCCCAAGGATGATCCATATCACAGTTCGCCAAACTGGCGCCTCCCTTATCCGCCGGACCAGGCCGCCAAGATTCGCGAACTGGTCGACGCCTCGCGCCGGTCGCGGGTCAACTTCGTCTGGGCTATCCATCCCGGAAAGGATATCCGCTGGACCCCGGAGGATTATGATAGTTTGCTCACCAAGCTCAACGGGATGTATGACCTCGGAGTAAGAGATTTTGCGCTCTTTTTTGATGATATCGAGGGCATAGGGACCGACCCGCGGCGCCAGGCGGCACTGGTCAATGACCTGACGCGGGATTTCGTCGCGGTGAAGGGCGATGTCGCCCCGCTGATGATTTGCCCTACGGATTATTCTCAAATGTGGGCCAACCCCGGTGAGAACGGCACTCTCGCCGTCTATGGTCGCGAGCTTGTCCCCGGGGCGGAAGTCTTCTGGACCGGCGAGGTTGTCTGCTCGGACCTGACTCCGGAGACTCTTGAGTTTGTCAACTCGCGCATCCGGCGCCCGGCTCTTTTCTGGTGGAACTTCCCCGTGACGGACTATTGTCGCAACTATCTTCTCCAAGGCCCCGTCTACGGCCTTGACAAGGGCCTTACGCGCAATGACCTGGCGGGAATCGTCAGCAACCCGATGGAGCATGGCGAGGCCTCGAAATTGGCCCTATACGGCGTGGCAGACTATGCCTGGAATCCGAAGGCTTATAATCCCCTTGACAATTGGGAGCGCGGGCTCAGGGAGGTGCTCCCCAAGGCCGCTGAGGCATATCGGACCTTTGCAATCCATAACTGCGACACGGAAACCGGTTATCGGCGCAGCGAATCATGGGAGACGGAGACTTTCCCGTTTGACTCCTACACTCCGGAGCAATTTCAGGCCTTGCGCGAGGAATTTCAGCGCGTGGCCGCCGCCCCTGAGCTAATTCGTCAGGGTGGAGGGAATGACCTGCTGCTCCGGGAGTTGGAACCCTGGCTCGCTGAGTTTGAAAAGCTCGGACGCCGCGGATTGCGCACTCTTGACCTCATCAAAACCTTTGAGGCGGGAAATGATTCAGCCTTTTGGGCAGACTATAACCGCAATCTGATGACTGACGATGAGCGCCGGAATTATGACGCTCATAAGGTTGCTACAATGAAGCTCCAACCATTCTATGAAAACGCCATGGACGATATGTATATGGCCGCATATGAGCGCTCTACCGGCTATGTAGCCCCCATTTTCAAGGGCATCGGCTCCTATTCCTCATTGGGCTCCATTCAGGCCAAGCTGATGACTGACGGAAACGACTCCACGTTTTATCATTCCGGAGCCGCTCAGCGCCCTGACGATTGGATCGGGTTTGACCTGCGTGCGCCCCGCCTGATTTTAGAGGTGACGATTCTGCAGGGGCGCAACTCCGTTGATGATGTTGATTTCTTTGACCATTGCATCGTTGAATCATCTCTCGACGGCGAAAACTGGACCCCGCTGACCGAGCCTCTCCGGAACCAGTATGAAATCAACTGGACGGCTGAGGCGCCGCAGCAGGCGCGTTATGTTCGTCTGCGCAGACTTGACTCTCAGCGCCGAAATTGGGCCGCCGTCCGAACTTTTTCTGTCAAAACAGCGTTAGACATTAACAATCCCTAACCCAAAATTCTATAAATCATGAACATTCAAGAAATCATTGCCCAGCTTAAGGAAAAGTTCGGCGACATCGACGTCAGCAAGGTGACGCAACATCTTCAGGGTCTTGACCTCAAGAACCTTAACCTCACTGAAATCATCTCCAAGCTCCATGCTGAAGGCCTCCTCAAAAACGAAGGCCTGGTGGACAACATCAAAGAGAAAGCCGGAGACCTCCTCGGCAACCTCTTCCACAAAAACTAACCCGCTACTGAACGGGAAAAAACTAACCGGGGTTCGCGACCGAAAAAATGTCGCGAACCCCGCTATATTTATCACATCGGCTTCATCTGCATAGACAATCGAAAAAAGTCCGGCACTCATTTATGTATTTTTTCTTTATCTGTCTGTGGTTATTTCGGAAACTCAACTCAATTGGTAAGGACCATTTCGTTGGTTGATAAGTGATAACTCTCAACCCGATTAGGTCGTTACAGTTCAAGTGAGTTTTCTTTCAATAAGAAGTCATACACACTCATTGTTGTGATACCGTTATTGTCTCTCTCCACTAAAATAGGATTTCCTACAATCACTATCTTCTTAAATGAATCGTCAACATTGCGAAGTGAGTTTTGCTCCTGTGCGACCTTTTCATCAGAGTCAAGCCGATAGGCGGACTGGATATAATATCTCTGATTGCCCTTGTTGGCTACAAAATCAACTTCATAGCTGATTCGCTTTTGGTTGCCTCTCTCATCACGGATTACCAAGGGTACTATTCCAACGTCTACATTAAATCCCCTTACACGAAGTTCATTGTAGATAATATTCTCCATCATGTGCGTCTTTTCGAGCTGGCGAAAATTCAGTCTTGCATTGCGCAGACCAAGGTCCACAAAGTAGTATTTATAGGGTGTGTCAATATACTTTTTCCCCTTGATATCATATCGTTGAGATTTCTCAACAAGAAATGAATCACAGATGTAGTCAAGATAATTCTTTATGGTCTTATCAGAGAGCTTTACTTTCTTTTCACTCTGAAATGTGTTTGCGAGCTTGCTTGGATTAGTCAGGCAGCCGATATTAGACGAGATAATATCAAGCAGAATTTCCAATTCTTCATCATGCTTTACATTATATCGTTCTTTTATATCAGTGATATAGGTTTCTGCAAATAATGCTTTGAGATATTCAGCCTTTCGTTCTTCTGACTTATATTCCAATACCTGAGGTAATCCTCCATAAGTCATAAACTCTTCAAAAGCCAGTTCCGTACTCTTATCGGTTGCGGACATAAATTCCCTGAAATTTAATGGGTATACCTTAATCTCCTCACCTCGTCCTCTAAAGGTGGTTATTACATCCTTAGACAGAAACCGTGCGTTACTGCCCGTAACGTAAACATCAGCATTCTTAATTTTCAGATAACTGTTGAGCACATCTTCAAACTCGTCAACCAACTGAATCTCATCAATGAGAATATAATACATCTCCTTATCTATCATTTTGGAATCAATGAACTCCAA
>JAAVCG010000007.1 GCA_014802435.1 Bacteroides sp.
GGTGGGTACATGACCAGGCTTCGTGGCGCCCTCGCCACGATGGAGCGCAAGCTCCACAAACTCGCTTCATTCCGGTAATTGTGGCGCTAACGCGCCATCGTGGCGGGGGCGCCACGAAAGCCCGGTCTGAGCGTGGCCTGCGCTACTGTGTTTTGACGATGGCGGCGGATCGGAATCCGCCTTTCCATAGGGGTTATGTCGCAAGGTTGACACAAGGATGTTACAAAGCAAATACAGCGAAAACTATCTCCCTCCCCCCGATGTTAAGCTTTCGAAAAGGGCGACAAACCCGCCCGACACTTCCTCGCCGAATAAGCGAACTAATCAATTATCACACTGACGCACAATTTTTTCATAGTAAGTAAATAGTTTCTAATAGAGTCGGGGGATGAGCCGTGAGGCCCATCCCCCGCAAACCATTTTTTATAGGGAGAGGATTGACGCGACCGTGGCCGACGGGTCTGCCGAGTTGATGATGGCCCCGGAGATGGCTATGCCGTTGACTCCTGCGTCAAGGAGGGCGGGAACATCAGCCGGCTCTATGCCCCCGATGGCTACTATCGGCAGCTGACAGCCTGCCGTGCGCACCTCATTGATAATCTCTCTGTAGCCTTCAAGGCCGATGACCGGGCTCAGATTCTGCTTGGTCTGAGTGAACCGGAACGGCCCGAGGCCTATATAGTCAATGTCTAAGGGCGCAAGGGCAAGAATATCGGCCGCCGTATTAGCCGTGCAGCCTATGATTGCGTGCGGCCCGAGATATTCGCGCGCCTTGGCCGGGTCCATGTCGTTTTTGCCCAGGTGGACGCCGTGAACCTTGGTTTGCATGACGACTTCCACTCGGTCGTCAATAACGAGGATGGTGCCCGTTTCGCGACAGAGCGGGATGATTTCTTCGGCCATGGCGGCCACTTCAGCGTCGGTGGCGTCCTTCATGCGGAGTTGAATCCAGCGGCAGCCTCCCTCTATGGCCAGACGCACCTGCTCCGGAATGGAGATCTTATCTGAGGGATGAGTAATAAATTGTAACACCCTTTTTTAATTAGTAATTAGTAGTTAGTAATTAGTAATTGGCAATTGGAGAGGAAATAATTCCAAATTCCCCATTCCAAATTCCAAATTTATTGAGCTTCAGCCGCCATAAAATGCGCGGAAAATCAGTATGCGGTCGCCGGGGCGGAGCATGGTTTCGGCCCATAACCCGGGGGGGACGGCATGGTCATTGATAGCGGCAGCTTTGCCGGCCGCCGTGATTTGGTTATCCATCAGCAATTTTTGCAGCGTCGTCAATTCCGCAACCTGCAAAGGCTTCTCATTCAAATAAACTGTCATCATAAATAATATATAAAAAATTCTGTCGCCGCTACGCGGCTGTTATCTGGGGTTATCGGTTTCATATCACATATTACACGCTCTGCGGATTACACGCTCTACGGAGCCGCTTCGCGGTCCTTGAACGTGCCTAAGTTATGTCGCCGCTACGCGGCTGTTTTTGTGGGGTGCTCGGTCCCATGTACACGCTCTGCGGAGCCGCTTCGCGCTCCTTGAACGTGCCTAAGTTATGTCGCCGCTACGCGGCTGTTTTGTGAGGTGCTCGGTTCCATTTACACGCTCTGCGGAGCCGCTTCGCGGTCCTTGAACGTGCCTAAGTTATGTCGCCCGCTCTGCGGGCTTGGAGAGGTCTGAGCGATGCCCGCAGAGCGGGCTTAAGAACGTAGGCACGTCCGTCAGGGCGTGTAAATTGAGATGCCGGCAAAAGAATTTGAGCTCCGTAGGAGCGACATATCTTGGGGTTTCTCGGCGGTGAAATTATTGGTCCGGGGCTCTGATTATATATTGCGGGTCATAATCAATATCGTATTTTTTCATTATTTTAATTATTTTAATTATTTCGTCTTCAAGGGTAACATTATTATGGTGTTCAAATTGATGACGTATATAATCCATTACGGAATCAATATGAGAGTGTGATATGGAAAAGCAAGCATATCCTCTTTGCCATTCAAATCTGAAAGGGATGATGTTTTGCCGGTTGATGTGGGCGGACGATGAGCATTTAAGGTCCCTGACCATGTCCGGTATTGACTGATTGAGGTTATATTGAATCAGACAATGAATATGGTTTTCGGTACCTCCGATACACATTGGGGTGTGACCCATCTTTTTGATAATACCTCCAATGTAGGCATGCAATTCCGGCAGGTAAATTGCGGGAATCAGTGCTTCGCGATTTTTTACCGCGAAGACGACATGTAGGTATATTTTAGTATACGTGTTGGCCAATTTTGATGAATTTTTTTGAGGATCATGCCCCGTACTCTATGTTCTGTCGCCGCTACGCGGCTGTTTTGTGGGGTGCTCGGTTCCAAGTACACGCTCTGCGGAGCCGCTACGCGGTCCTTGAACGTGCCTAAGTTTTGTTGCCCGCTCTGCGGGCTTGGAGAGGTCTGAGCGATGCCCGCAGAGCGGGTTTAGGAGCGTAGGCACGTCCGTCAGGGCGTGTTGTTTGGAGGTCTGAGCGATGCCCGCAGAGCGGGTTTAGGAGCGTAGGCACGTCCGTCAGGGCGTGTAAAATGTGAATCCGGCAAAAGAAATTGAGCTCCGTAGGAGCGACATATCTTGCTGCGAGGGTGGGGGAATGGGAAGAGAGTCAAGAGTCGGTTGGTGACTCTTGACTCTCTTGGGTGGGTGAATTTGCGGGGGAATTAGGCCTTTTTGGTGCGCTTTGAGTCGGTCAGGTAGGCAACGGGGGCTGCGATGTAGATGGTGGCGAGGGTGCCGACAATTACGCCGCAGATCATTGCGAAGGTGAACGAGCGGATGGCTTCACCGCCGAGGACGAAGATGCTCAGCAGAACCAGGAGGGTTGAGCCGGAGGTCATGATCGTACGTCCGAGGGTGGAGTTGATTGAGCGGTTGATAAGGTCAAAGAAGTTCTGCTTGGGATAGAGCTGAACGTTTTCACGCACGCGGTCAAAGACAACCACGGTATCGTTAATCTGATAACCGATAACGGTCAGGATTGCGGCGATAAACGTCTGGTCGATTTCCATTGAGAAGGGAACCAGACCCCAGCAGAAGCTGTAGAAGCCGATGATGGTGAAGGCCGTGAAGGCTACGGCGGCGAGGGCGCCGACGGAGAAGGCAATGTTATGGAATCGGATGAGGATATAGAGGAACATTGCAATCAGGGCGAGGGTCACGGCGATTACGGCATCGGTTTGCATGTCCTTAGCCACAGAGGGACCTACTTTCTGAGATTGAATCAGGCCATGGTCAGTGTCAGTGGTGGTGAACTGTTCGAAGGAGATTCCGTTCATTTCAGGGGCGAGGGCCTTGAAGAGAATCTGCTGGATTTCGTGTTCAACCTCGGGGGTGTTGTCGTTGATCTTATAGTTGGTGGATACGCGCACCTGGTTTTTGTTTTCGATGGTGATTACGGAGAGTCCGGCGCCATCGAAGCTGGGGGCGATGATTTGCTGAATCTTGTCGGCTTCTACGGGGTGGTCAAACTTGACGATGTAGTTACGGCCGCCGGAGAAGTCGATGCCCTTGTTGAGTCCGCGGAAGACGAGTGAGCAGATGATTGCCAGGATAACAACTCCGGCAATGGTGAAGGAGGTCTTGCGGGTGCCGAGGAAGTTATAGTGGGCGTTGACAAACATGTTGCGGCTCAGCTTGGTGTCAAAGGTGAGGTTTTCAAAGGGCTTTGACTTGGCGCCGAGAATGAAGACGATGCGGGTCAGATAAACGGCGGTGAAGAATGAGCAGCAGAGGCCGATGATGAGGGTTGTTGCGAAGCCCTTGATGGGTCCGGTACCGAACATCAGGAGGATAAGGCCGGTGATGATAGAAGTGAGGTTAGAGTCGAAGATGGCCGAGAAGGCGTTCGAGTAACCGTCGGCAATGGCGGTGCGGGCGTTCTTGCCGGCGCGGAGTTCTTCCTTGGCGCGTTCAAAGATGAGCACGTTGGCGTCGACGGCCATACCGAGGGCGAGGACGATACCGGCGATACCGGAGAGGGTCAGCACGGCCTGGAATGAGGCGAGGATACCGAAGGTGAAGAACACGTTGAGAATCAAGCCGAGGTTAGCTACGAGGCCGGGGATGAGGCCATAGATGCAGCACATGAAGACCATCAGCAGGACAATGGCGATGATGAATGACCAGAGGCCGTCGTGGATGGCCTGGGCGCCGAGCGAGGGACCTACGACCATGTCGGAGATGATGCTTACGCGGGCGGTCATCTTACCGGATTTGAGCACGTTGGCAAGGTCTTGAGCTTCCTGAGTGGTGAAGTCGCCGGTGATTTCTGAAGAGCCGCCTTCAATGACGGTGTTGATGGTGGGGTAAGAGTAGACAACGTCGTCGAGGACGATGGCTACGGGCTTGCCGACGTTGGCGCGGGTAACTGCGGCCCACTGGCGTGCGCCTTCAGAGTTCATGCGCATATTGACGGTCTGGCCGCGCATGGCGTCAAAGTCAGTGCTGGCGTCGATGATGTTGTCGCCGTTCATGCGGGGGCGCTGTTCGTGAGTCTCGGGGTCGAGAATCGTGCGCAGGGCCACGAGTTGATAGATGTCCTTGCGGCCGTTGACGTATTCCGGCTTCATGGCCTTGTTGCTCCAGGCGAGCTTCAGGGTGTTGGGGAAGAATTTCTTCACTTCCGGAGAGTTGAACCATTGCATGATGGCGTCCTTGTCCTTGGCCTGTGCATAGCCGACGATGGGGCCTTGACCGGCGGGGCTCAGCATTGAGAGGAGCACTCCGGTGGTGTCAGCCTCGAGGGCCTGCTGGAGGGCGGGAGCATAGTCTGCGGCGTCATACATTTCGTAGAACTCGAGGTTAGCGGAGCGCTGGAGCAGGTCACGCACGCGCTCGTGTTCCTTAACACCGGGGAGTTCGAGAAGAATCTGGCCCTGCTTGCCGTCGAGCACCTGGATGTTAGGCGACACGACGCCGAAAGCGTCAATACGGTTGCGGAGCACATTGGTTGCCGACGTGTTGACGCGGTCCTGGGCTTCGTCCTTGAGGGCCTTGATTACGTGAGAGTAATCGGTGCCGTTCTTTTCAATGACGTTGGGGAAGACTACTGAGAAGTCGACATTGGGGTTAGCCGATGCCTTTTTATACTCTTCGACGAAAGTTTCAACGTATTCCGTTTCGGGGACTGCGTTGGCAATGGAGTCAGTGGCGATGATTGCGCGGCGAAGGGTGGTGCCGTTGGCGTCTTCGGCCATAGACTTGAGCATATCGCCCATGTTGACCTGGAGGGTAACGTTCATGCCGCCCTTGAGGTCAAGGCCGAGGCCTACGCCCCAACGCTGAACTTCGTTGTAGGTATAGCCCATGTAGACGGGTTCCTGAGCCACGGAGTCCATGAAGTGTTTGTAAGCGCCGGTGTAGGCATCAGAGGTGTTGTCGCCTCCGGCAATTGCTGCGGCATATTCCTTACCCTTGTTTTCAATCTGCGAGCCCTTCCAGGAGAAGGAAAGATAGAACAGGCAGATAATCACAAGGAAGATGGCGATAACGCCGGCCACGATGCTTCCAAGAGAACCTTTGTTGTTCATGATTGGTAAGTTAAGATTGACTTATTTTAATGAATAGTGTTAATTAATTATCTGAGCAGTAAGGGGCGGATTACTGGCGGCGGGGGCTGCGGGGGCCACGGTCGCCACGGTCACGACGCTCGCGGCGCTCGCCATCACCGCCTTCGGGGCGCGGACGGCGCGGTTCGCGGGGGCGTTCAACCCAGCCTTCGGGTTTGGGCTGGAGCGCACGCATCGAGAGGCGATATTTGCCGGTCTTCTTGTCGATTTCAATCAGCTTGACGGTTACTTCGTCGCCTTCCTTGAGGCCGGAGGCTTCCATGTCAGGCAGGCGGTCCCATGAGATTTCAGAGATGTGGAGCAGGCCGTCGCGGTTAGGCATGAACTGAACGAAGGCGCCGAAGTCCTGAATGGTCATGACCTTGCCGGTGTAGACCTCGCCTTCTTCCGGCTGGGCCACGATGGCGCGAATCATTGACAGGGCGCGGTCAATGGCGTCCTTATTCGGAGCGGCAACTTCAATATAGCCCTGCTGGTCAATCTCGTCGATGCTGACAGTGGCGCCGCTCTCTTCCTGAATGCCCTGGATAACCTTTCCGCCCGGGCCGATGACTGCACCGATGAGGTCCTTGGGAATAGTCATCGTCACGATGCGCGGAACGTTAGGCTTATAATCTTCGCGCGCGGCGGGGATGGTTGCGTTGATGATGTTGAGGATATGGAGTCTGCCGTCGCGGGCCTGCATGAGGGCCTTTTCAAGGATTTCATAGCTGAGGCCGTCACATTTGATGTCCATCTGAGTGGCGGTGATGCCGTCGGTGGTGCCGGTAACCTTGAAGTCCATGTCGCCAAGGTGGTCTTCGTCGCCGAGGATATCGGAGAGCACAGCCCATTTCTGGCCGTCGGAAATCAGACCCATGGCAATGCCGGCAACGGGGCGCTTCATCTGCACTCCGGCATCAAGCAGCGCCAGGGTGCCGGCGCAGACCGTAGCCATTGATGATGAGCCGTTTGACTCGAGAATGTCGCTCACTACTCGGGTAACGTAAGGGAATCCGTCAGGGAGCATGCTCTTGAGGGCGCGGTGGGCCAGGTTGCCGTGGCCGATTTCGCGGCGTGAGGTGCCGCGGGGAGCGCGGGCTTCACCCGTTGAGAACGGAGGGAAGTTATAGTGGAGGAGGAAGCGTTCATGGCCCTGATTGAGCACTTCGTCAACGATTTTTTCGTCGAGCTTGGTGCCCAGGGTTACCGTTGCAAGGCTCTGAGTCTCGCCGCGGGTGAATACAGCTGAGCCGTGAGGGCCGGGAAGATAATTCACCTCACACCAGATGGGGCGGATCTCCGTAGTCTTGCGGCCGTCGAGGCGGATGCCCTCGTCAAGCACACAGCGGCGCATGGCTTCCTTCTCAACGTCGTGATAATAACGCTTCACCAGCGGAGTCTTCTCGTCGCGCTCCTCTTCCGGGAGTGATTCAATGTATTCATCGCAAATGGCCTTGAATGAGTCGGCACGCCAGTGCTTGTCGGCACATCCCTGCTTGGCAATTGCGTAAGCTTTGTCGTAACATTTTTCGCGCACATCCTTGCGGAGGTCTTCATCATTGACCTCATGGCAATATTCGCGCTTCACGATTCCGAGCTCCTTTGCGAGCTCTTCCTGGGCCAGACACTGAACCTTGATGGCCTCATGAGCGGTCTTGAGGGCTTCGAGGAGCACCTGTTCGGAAACTTCCTTCATTTCGCCTTCAACCATCATGATGTTATCATAAGTAGCGCCAACCATCAGTTCGAGGTCGGCGTTCTCAAGCTGGTCAACTGTCGGGTTGATAACGAATTCGCCATTGATTCGGGCCACGCGAACCTCAGAGATGGGACCCTGGAAGGGAATATCGCTGACGGTCAGAGCGGCAGAGGCGGCGAGTCCGGCAAGAGCGTCGGGGAAGTCAACTCCGTCGGCGCTATACATGGTTACCTGGACAATAGTGTCGGCATGGTAATTGTCTGGGAACAAGGGGCGGAGCACACGGTCCACCAGGCGTGCGGTAAGGATTTCATAGTCGCTGGCGCGGCCTTCGCGCTTGAGGAAACCTCCGGGGAAACGTCCGTTGGAGGAGAACTTCTCCTTATACTCAACGGTCAGAGGCATGAAGTCGACACCTTCGCCGGCTTCTTTGGCTGACACTACAGTGGCCAGCAGCATGGTGTTGCCCATGCGCAATTCAACAGCTCCATCGGCCTGCTTGGCAAGTTTTCCGGTCTCGAGAGTAATCTCGCGGCCGTCGGGCAGGGTGATGGTTTTTTTAATAGGGTTCATTCGGATAATGATTAATAAAAATTTAATTCACATCAAAGTATCGCGCAAATTTACGAAAAATTTTCCATATAACAAAATTTCCCCCCGGATACTCCCCAAGATTTATAATCATATAAGACTTATAAATCATATAAATCTTATAAAATTTATAAATCTCATAAAACTTATAAGACTTATAAAACTTATGATTCTTATCCGATTCAGTAGCCGCGATTTTTCTTTCGGGCGGAGGTCATGGCTTCTTTTATTCCGCCTGATTTCAGGAACTCTTCTTCACATCGCTTCAATACTTTAGCGAGCATCGCGTCAATCTGGCGAATTTAAGTTATCATTATATTCGCTACCGTTTCATCGGACCGTTGTTTGCACTTTTCAACGAACTCCGTCGGGTTGTCATTTTTCCTGCAATATTGGCGCGTAGATTTTGTCCGAGGGTCGTCAATCTTCCATGTCTCAAGATTATTCTGGCGCAAAAAGTCGCCATAGTCCTCCAGGAGTTCGCGAACCGAACCGCGGGCTACTCCCAGCAACTTAATGCAAATTTCGACTGAAACAGTAGCGTCACTAACTCCTTCAACAATGTTTTGCTTGCAGGAGCGGGCGGCCTGACGCATTTGGTCCAAGGTTCTTGATGAGCGAGGTAAGGCTCTGTTTATGAAAAGCTCCGTAACATCACATATGATGACGGACTTTTTATAGACATTCCACTTCGTATAATCGCCGGCCAGTTTTAAAAACGTTTCAGCCATAATAATTTAAGGATTATTGGTTATCATGGCAAAGATACACATAAATCCTGATTCCGACAAAATTATTCAAATAAAACTTATAAAATTTATAAATCTTATAAGAATTATAAAACTTATTAGAGATGGCGGGGGTAGATGAAGCGGGCGAGGCCGTAGATGTAGCGGCGGAAGCCGGGGCGATAGTCCAGCAGGCGGTCAAACCATCCGAGGTGGGGGTTGACGAGCTTGACGATGTAGCCGACATAGAACATGGCGAAGAGCGTTCCGGGGCCGACTACGGTCCAGGGCCATGAGCCGAAGAAGCAGAAGCCGGAGATGACGGCAAGGATGACAAGGGTGGTGTCTACCAGGATTTTAACCGTGGGGAACGGGCGCCCCGTGACGCAGGCTATGGCCACTTGAATTCCCTCGCCGGGCATGGTCACTGACCCGCAACGGATTTCCGTGGCCACGGCACATCCCAGAATAGTCGCGCCCATCAGCTGGGCAATTATCTGCGCCGGAAGTGTCTCATAAGTCGAGAAATAGGAGGTCAGCCACATATTGACGTCGAGCAGGCAGCCAAACACGAACCCTATCAGCAACTGAAACAGCTGAATAGGCTCAAACCGGCGCCGGAGTACCAGAATCTGGGCCAGGACCAGGATGACGTTCATGATGTTAGTGTAGCCGCCGATGGTCCATCCGGGAGCTAACCCCGCCTGGCCGGCAAGGCTGAACGACATGGGAATCGAGGAAATCACTCCGCTGCCAAGATTGGACCGCACGCAGAGGGCCACTCCGAAAGTCATGAAAAACATTGACAGCAACAGCAATACGTGTTGCCACACAAACCCTATTACCTTATCTTTTTGGAACTTCATCATGAATTTTCGCTGTTTTTTATCGCTGCAAAGTTACGAAAAAAACGCGAAAAAATCAGCCTAAGACGACGTCGAGCACCATCATCAGCATGAATCCCAGGGCAAACCCGATGGTTCCCATGTTAGAGTGGCTCCCCTCCTGAGTTTCAGGAATCAGTTCTTCAACAACGACATACATCATTGCCCCGGCGGCAAAGGCAAGCATATAAGGCAGAATAGGGATGACGAAGGCCGCCAGGAGGATGGTCAGGATTGCACCAATGGGCTCAATGATGCCGCTGAGCGCCCCGATGATGAAGGATTTGCGGCGGGAGTTTCCGGCGCTGCGAAGGGGCATTGAAACGATGGCTCCCTCCGGAAAGTTCTGGATGGCTATGCCGATTGACAGGGCGATGGCCCCCGCCATGGTCATGTGTGACTCCGCAGTCATCGCGCCCGCTAAGGCTACTCCGACGGCCATTCCCTCCGGAAGATTATGGAGAGTGATGGCAAAGACGAGTTTAGCCGTTTTCGAGAGGTGAGATTTCGGGCCTTCGCTCTCGTTGCTGTCAATATGCTGATGGGGGACAATATCGTCAAGAAACAGAAGGAAGGCTATGCCCAATGAGAAGCCAATAATTGCGGGGATGATACTTGCAAGTCCTTCCTTTTCAGTCATTTCTATGGCGGGAATGAGCAGTGACCAGACCGAGGCCGCCACCATTACTCCGGCGGCAAATCCGGTCAAGGTTTTCTGCAGTTGCGGCGCAATGCGCTTGCGCATCATGAAAACGCAGGCGGCGCCCAAGGCTGTCCCCGCAAACGGCAGAAGTAGTCCTAAGTATAATCCATTCATTCTATGTTAGTCTTTTTTTGAAGAGTAGCTCCTGAAATGTTAACAATTCTGAAGAAATTTAGTTTGAACCGCCGGGGGGGACGCGGCGTTATAGGGGTATATGAATACCTTAAGACAGAAAGACACACTCAGGGCGCTCACGTTCCGCCCCATCACTGAGGCCGATTATGGCCGCATTGCTCATTACATGGAGCTTACTGACAGTCAGACATGTGATTACACGCTTGGCGGAGTAGTTCTCTGGGCTGACTTTTTCAATTATCAGATTGCCGAGGCCGATGATACTCTCTTTATTCGCGGGGGCCGCGAGGATGACCTCCGGATTCCCGCCTATTCGCTCCCCCTGGGCGGCGGCGACTTCAGTGGGGCCATTGACTATCTGCGGGCCACTTCCGGCTCGCCCATCTGGTTTTCAGCCATTCCCGAGGATAGGCTCCATCTCTTTACGGAGGCGGGATGTGCGGTTTCGCCCTTAGGCCCGGAATGGAGTGATTATCTCTATGATATCAACTCGTTTGTGACCCTCGCGGGCAATGCCATGAAGAAGAAGCGCAACCACGTCAATCGCTTCAAGGCCGATAATCCGAAGGCCCGCATGGAGGATATGACCCCTGAAAACGCGCGCCTCTGCCTGCAATTGCTTGCCTCACTGGGCAATGACGGCTCGCCGACGGGCCGCGCCGAGCAGCTGGCAGTGGCTCGCATGCTGATTCATTGGCGCAACTTCGCCCCCTATTTCCGCGGCGGGGTGCTGAAGATGGCCGATGGCGAGATTGCCGGATTCACCGTTGGCGAAATCAAGCATGACACTCTCCATGTCCATGTCGAGAAGGCCAACCATACCATTGCCGGCTCGGGCGAGACCTTGGCCCATCTTTTTGCCGCAAGGATGAAGGAACTCTATCCGCGCCTGGCCTATGCCAACCGCCAGGACGACGCCGGCTCCGAAGCCCTCCGCGCCGCCAAGGAATCATGGCGCCCCCTGCGCCTCCTCCCCAAATTCAACGTCTACGTCAGGTAAATCCCCCGTCGCGGCGGTTAAAGGATGGTGAATTTGGCGTATTTGAGCAGGAGGGTGCGGGTTCCGGCGGTTTCGAAGTTGACGGTGATGCGGGTGTCGGGCTGCGAGGTGTCGACGGAAGTGACCGTTCCGCGGCCAAATTTGGGATGCTCGATTTTGGCGCCGACTTCCGGGGCGTCTTGTTCCGGCCGGCGGGGTGCGGTCGGCTCTGAATTATAAGATTTATAAGGCTTATAAGAACTATAAGGCTTTAAACTCGGCGCTTGCGGTATCGGGTCATCGTCGATGGTCTGGGCCGTCGGATGAGAGAGATATTGCGGGTCAATATCGCGGAGGAAGCGTGAGGGCGAGGGCCAGACGGTCTGCCCGTTGCGGAAGCGGTTAGTGGCATAGGAGAGCATGCAGAAGCGCTTGGCGCGGGTAATGGCCACATAGAGCAGTCGCCGCTCCTCTTCAATCTCGCGCGGGGTGGAGTTAGCCATTGATGACGGAAAGAGGTCTTCCTCCACTCCAACGACGAATACATTGTTGAATTCCAGGCCCTTGGCTGCATGGGCCGTCATCAGCGTGACTCGTTCCGTTGCCTGGTCGTCATCGTCCTTGGTGTCTTGGTCAGTGGCCAGTGAGGCCATGCCCATGAAGTCAGCCAGGGTTATGTCAGAGTTGCCCTCCTCGAGGCGTTCTTCAACAAATTCACGCACGGCTGATACCAGTTCCTCCAGGTTCTCGCGTCGGGCAATGCTCTCCGGGGTATGGTCAGAGATATATTGCGCGATGAGTCCGGAGGCGGTGATTATCTGTTCGGCCACGGTGAAAGCGTTTTCGCCCCGCAGGTTGAGGTCGGCAAAGCGCCGGATGAGGTCGGCAAAGAGCTGGAGCTTCTTGGCGGCGGCAGCGGCTATGCCGGTGTCGTAATTACCAAGGTCAGAGATGACGCTCCAGATGCTGACTCCATTTTCCATTGCGGCGCGGGTCAGGCGGTTGAGCGTCGTCGCGCCGATGCCGCGGGTCGGTGTGTTGATGACTCGGCGCAGGGCTTCGTCATCGTCCGGGTTGAGGCTCAGGCGGAAATAGGCCATGGCGTCCTTGACCTCCTGGCGCTGATAGAAGCTCAGGCCTCCGTAAATTCGGTAAGGGATATTGCGTTTGCGCAGGCTCTCTTCCAGTTGTCGGCTCTGGGCGTTGGTGCGATAGAGGATGGCATAATCCTCAAAGGAGTCATGTGAGGCGGCGCGGCGCGAAATGATGCGTGTGGCCACTTGATAGCCCTCTTCAATGTCGGAATAGGCGCGCACGAGTTCAATCTTGTCGCCCGTTTCATTGAGGGAGAAGACGTTTTTTGGAATCTGCTCTTTGTTTTTGGCAATCAGGGAGTTGGCCGCATTGGTGATAACCCGGGTGGATCGATAGTTCTGCTCAAGCTTGAAGGTGCGCAATGTTGGGTACTGGCGCTTCAGTTGCAGGATGTTGTCAATATTGGCGCCGCGGAAGGAGTAGATTGACTGCGCATCGTCGCCAACGACGCAGAGCTTCCCGGATTGGCGCGTCAACATGTTGACTATCAGATGCTGGGCAAAGTTAGTGTCCTGATACTCATCAACCAGCACATAAGAGAAAAACTCCTGATAATGATGAAGAATGTCAGGATTATCGCGAAAAAGCACGTTGGTAAAGTAGAGCAAATCGTCAAAGTCCATGGCGTTGGCCACGAAGCATCGGCGGCAATACGTCTCATAAATCTGATAGAGCTGGGGGCGGCGGGCATGGCGGTCAGCGGCGATGATTTCGGCCGACGCCTTATAGGCCGCGGGCGAAATCAGCGCGTTTTTGGCGCCGGAAATGGCGTTGAGCACCACTGAGGGCTTGTAAATCTTATCGTCCAGGTCCATCTCCTTGATGATAGTCTTCACCAGGGCCTTGGAGTCGGCCGAGTCATAGATGGTGAATCCCGGCTTGAAGCCTATGCGGTCAGTATGGGTGGCGAGTATACGGCGAAAAATCGAGTGGAAAGTGCCCATCCAGAGGCGTGAAGCCGTGCGTTCACCAACCATCGCCTTGATGCGCTCGCGCATTTCATTTGCCGCCTTGTTAGTGAACGTCAGGGCGAGGATACGCCAAGGGTCGATGCCCTGATGAAGCAGATGGACAATCTTAAAAGTGAGCACGCGGGTCTTACCCGAACCGGCGCCGGCAATGACCAGCTGAGGCCCGTCGCAATAGCTGACGGCAGCCCGCTGCGCCTCATTAAGCTGCTCAAGATAATTCGAATCAATCATATGGTTATTTCAGGTCATTAGGGTGGAGGGTAAGGAGAGCTGCTTCAAAGACTTCGTCTAATTCCTGGTCAAAGGGTTTGTGAAGATGATGTTCCTCTTGGTTTATAATGTAATTTATAACCTTGTCTTTGCTCTCGGGAGATACTGTCGTGGCGAAATATTCTGAGGCCCAACCCTGAAAGTGCATGAATTGAGGGTTATTATTCATCCAGTTGGAGGTGTTGGTTTTAATGAGTCGCATAAGGTCTGAGAGGGCGATTGATGGGTGGAGAGAAACAAGCATATGAATATGATTGGGGATGCCGCCTATACGCAGGAGTTTACAGTTGGCGTCTTTGATGATGCTCCAAATGAAACGGTAAAGATCATTTTTCAGCGCCTCGGGGATGGTAAGCTCGCGGCGCTTGGTGCAAAAGACGATATGATATAGAGCGTTTACTTTACTCATCGTTATAATCTGTAAATAAAGCGCCGGAGGCGCGGTGTTATTGTCAGCCCCGGGCGTGAGCCCGGGGTTTGTGGTTATGTTTTGTTAGCCTCGGAGAGGCGGCGTTATGTCGGCGCCAAAACGTCGCCTCTCCGAGGCTCCCCGTTGCGGGCGGGTGTCTATCCCCAGGCTTGCGCCTGGGGTTGGCAATGACGTCGCCTCTCCGAGGCTCCCCGTTGCGGGCGGGGTTTCTGTCCCCAGGCTTGCGCCCGGGGTTGGCAATGACATCGCCTCTCCGAGGCTCCCCGTAGCGGGCGGGTGTCTGTCCCCAGGCTTGCGCCCGGGGTTGGCAATGACGTCGCCTCTCCGAGGCTCCCCCGTTGCGGGCGGGTGTCTATCCCCAGGCTTGCGCCCGGGGTTGGCAATGACGTCGCCTCTCCGAGGCTCCCTGTAGCGGGCGGGGTTTCTGTCCCCAGGCTTGCGTCTGATGACGTCGCCGCTGCGAGGCTCGGGGTTAGTCGGTGGAGGTTAGGGCGGCGGTTAGGCGGCGTTCGAGTTCGGCGGTGGAGACGTGGGTTGAGAGGACGCCTCGGTGGGCTATGGATATGCCGCCGGTTTCTTCGGAGACGACGATGGCGACGGCGTCGGTTGCTTGGGCGATGCCTAATGCGGAGCGATGGCGGAGGCCGAGGGAGCGGGGAATGGAGTTGTCATGGCTGACGGGGAGGATGCATCCGGCGGCCATGATTCGGTCGTGGGCAATGATTGTCGCACCGTCGTGGAGCGGGGAGTTTTTGAAGAAGATGTTTTCGAGGAGTCGGGAGTTAATTTTGGCGTCGATGATGTCGCCGGTTTTTTCGTAGGAGTCGAGGCTGACAACTTGTTCGATGACGATGAGGGCGCCGGTACGTGAGCGGGCCATGTTCATGACGGCATAGACAATGGGCATTACCCGGCGGCGGAGGTGTTCTTCCGAGTCGTCATTTTTTCCTTCGAGTTTGCGATGGAAGAAGCGTCGGAGTCCGCGCCAGCGTTGGTTTGAGCCGATTTCTTCAAGGAAGCGTTTGATTTGTTCCTGAAAGAGAATGACTAAGACGAGGAGGCCGATTGACATGAATTTATCGAGGATTGTGCCGGTGAGGCGCATCCCGAGGATTTCAGAGGTTACGAGCCAAACGCCGATGAAGGCGAGGACACCGATGAAGATGTTACGGGTGCCGCTCTGTTTCATCAGGCGGTAGAGCCAGAAGAGGAGGGCGGCGACGAGGAGTACGTCGAGAGCGTCTTTTATTCCGAATGTTTGCAACATAGTGCAAATTTACGAAAATAAATGAGAAATACAAAATGCAAAATACAAAATACAAAGTAAATGAAAAATGAAAAGGGAAAAATGAAAAATGAAAAGGGAAAAATGAAAAATGAATACAGAATACAAAATACAAAATACAAAATACAGAATACAAAATATAAAGTAAATGAAAAATGAAAAATTGAGGGTTCCCGGTAAGTTTTATAAATCTTATAAGTCTTATATATCTTATAAATCATATAGCGGGGGCGGGGCGAAAAAAAGCGCCCGGGGCGGGGCGCTTTTTTATGGAGGGGTTGGATGGGTTATTTCACGAGGATTTTCTTGCCGTTGGTGATGACGATGCCGCGGGCGTTGCCGTTGATGCGGCGGCCCTGGAGGTCATAGAGGATAGAGGTGCCGTCAACGGTGATGTCCTTGATTTTTACTTGTTCGTTCTTGACGATGTAGGTCACTTCGGTCAGGCCGTTGAGGTTGCCGTTGTTGTCTTCGAAGATTCCGTCGGCGATGGTGAGTACATATTCGCCGTTTTCAATCACGGGAGACTCAAGGGTGAGTTCATACTTGTCAGGAGCGGTGAAGTCATTCACGTCGCGAACGTTTGCGGCGTCGATCTGGTCCTTGTTCCATTCGGCGATGATTGCGTCGGCAGATGAGAGGGTAATCTTGGCTTCAAGTTCGCTTGACCAGTTGACTGAGAGGATGCCTTCAGTGTCTTCAACGGGTTCGATGGAGATTTTGTCGAGCTGTTCAACTTCGCCGGCGGCGGGAGTCACTACGGGGGCGAATCCATCTTCGCTTTCGTTGCCGATGATGGTTACGGATGCGTAGGCTTCAGGGGAGAATACCTGGCCGTCGTCGGTCTTAACGACGAAGGTTCCTTCAGCAACGCTCAGGGAGTATTGACCTCCGGCAGTGATTTTGTCGCGCAGGGCAATGGTGTAGACGTTGGCTTCGAAGGGAACGGCGGTTTCAACTCCGGCAATCCATTGGGTGGTGAATCCTTCGCCCTTTTCGGGGGTGATTCCTTCCAGAGCTTCTGCGGTCATGTTCAGGAGGATTACGCGATCCCAGTTCTTATCGAATGTTTCGAGCGTTACGCCGCCAATTCCGGAGAGGGTGGCTTCAGTTGAAACGGCAATCTTGATTACGGAGATTTCGTCAACAACCTTTTCCCATCCCTGGCTTACGGCGCCGGGGAATTCGGCAGAAACGTTGTAAGATTCGTCTTTATCCCAGGTAGAGAGGGCGTCAACCTTAGCCATTACGGGGGTTTCAGAGAGAATCATGCCCTTGGCGGAGTCAAAGGTGATGAAGAGGCCGGAGGCATCGTCAGTGATGGCGATAACGTCGTTGGTACACTTGAGGATGAAGGTGCCGGCCTGTTCCTTTTCAGCGGTAGCAGCTACGGGAGTGCCTACGGTGGTGGGAGCGGCAACGTAGAGGCCAGACTTGACGTTCTTGATGTAGAAGGCATCGTCAGAGGTCTCGTCGGTAGCTTCCTTGGCGTTCCAGGGTGAAGCGCTGTGTTCCTTGACGCGTTCGCAGCAGAAGAGGGCGTTGATTGAGAATTCGCCTTCCTGCCAGGGAGAGGTGCCTTCAGCGGCATCAGCCACGTAGGTGGCCACCTTGCCTTCAGCAACGGTCAGGGTGAAGTTGAGCTCCATGTCGCCATAGACCTGGTTAGTGATCTGCGCGAGGATATATTCAACGGCTTTGTTGATTTCGTCTTCGCTCTGACAGTAGTTGATGGTTTGCTTCCATCCTTGATACTGATATTCGCTGATGCCTTCGAGGAGGTTGCCATACTTGCAAACTTCAGCATAAGCGGCATCCTTGAGGGGCTTGAGCAGGTCAGTGCAGACAACTGAGATGTTCTTTACTTCCCAGGTGCAGGCAGTCTCGGCGGTTGAAGAGTATTCAAAGCCGATTTTGACGGTCTTGCCGGCATATTCGGTTCCGAGGTTGATGGTCTGGGGATACCAGGACCAGCTGTCTTTTTCAGGAGTAGCGATCTGCTCTTCGAGGGCAACCCAGGTGAGTTCTTCTTCGCCTTCACCGGCTTCTTCGCCTTCTTCGCCTTCGTAGTAGTAACCGCCGTTGCCGCTGTCAGCGTCTTTGATTACTGCGATAAGCACCTTGCAGAAGTCAGCAGCGGTTTCGCCTTTGAGATAGTTGATGGCATAGTCAAAGGAGAGGACTGCCGAGCTGTTCTTGTCGAGGTCAAATTCGGGAGAAACGGCCATGCCCTTTGATTCGGCGTTGGCGCCATCAATGAAGCCGGTAGCCTTGATGTAGCCATACTGAGCATCATAGCTCCAGGGTTCGGCCAGGGTGAAGTTTGAGCCGTTCTTTGAAGAGAGCACGGTGCCTTCAGGGAGCACGGTGACTTTATAAGACTTTGAAACAGACTTATACTCGTCGGTAGCAACGGTGGTGGCGGTAACAGTAGCTTCGCCGACGCCTACAATTGTGGGCTGTCCCCATTCATTGAAGGTAAGCACCTGTTCGTTGCTTGACTTATAGTTGATTTGCAGGCCGTAAGGCTCAGTGGAGAAGTAGGGGCCATACCAGTTAGAGCCCAAAACTACGGTGTATTCGCTGACGGCGTTGGTGAGCAATTGGGGCTCCAGACGGGTGTCAGGCGCAGCGGGCACGTATTTAACTACGATTGAGGTAAGCTGTGCAGTGCCGGTTGCGTTAAAAGATACAGATTCGCCTGAACCGGTAAAGGTAGTAGCTTTATTGGTAGCACCGTCAGCCTTGGTGAAGTCTGAACCTTCAGCTACTTCAATTTTGTCCAGACCGCTGTTGGCGGTGAAGGCGATTTCCTGAATATCGCCGCCTTCTTCAACTGAAAGGGTTACTAATGACTTGTTATAGATGCGGAGCTGGTTGCCGTTGTTGGTACTCCAGAGACGGAGACCGCTGCCGCCGTTGGCATCATAGGAGAGGGTAACGCCATCCTGAGTCAGCGTGTATTCTTTGACGTATTCGGCTTGGGAATCGTTGGTGGCTTCAAGGCCTTCAACGTCGCCGGTGAAGTCAAATGTGGCGGTTTCCTGGTCGGAGGTGGCGGGGGTGTCACCTTCAGCCGCATAAGCCAAGCCACACCAGGCTCCTGCTGCAAGCAGCATGGAGAGTGCAAGAGTAGAAGTCTTTTTCATTCTTTTCTTGTGGGGTTAGGGTTAGTGATAATGAATAATTACAATTATGGCGCAAAGGTAGTTAAAAAAAATTAAATTTCAAAATGTCGGGGCAAAATGCAATGAAATTTTAACTTTTGGCGTCAATTTTGAGCCAGTTTCGGAAATTTGCGTGTCATTCCGCGCAGGGAGTCCAAGTATGGCTGCGGGTCATCGTCGGTCAGGTTCAGCTCCGCAAGCACCCGGCCCGTCACTGCCGCTTCAAGCATTTGGTGGACCGTCGGTCCCTCGGCCTCAATTTCAATTTTTCCGGCCGTGACATTGACTGACTTCACCGCCGCGCCCAAGCTCAGGCTGATTTCAAGCAGGGTATGCTCGAACATCCGCGTCAATGCCGCCTCCTCGCGCCGACCGATAATTCGTTCGGCTCCCGTTTCAAAAGTTTTCAGTGCGGCCATGGCATAGACCGTATCGGCCATGCGTTGATAATCAAGTTTAATTTCCATGGTTATAGATTTTTAAGGCTAATTCACGCGACATGCAGAAACCGGTGTTTGACGTGCCCGAAGCGATTACGCGGCAGATTGCGCCAACGCGGCTCATTCCCGGATTCCGGGCAAGCAGCGCGTCGACCTGGCTGAAAAAATCGGCCCACATCTGGCTCCTCTTCGAGCCCTTGCAGACTAATTTCCCGGCGCGCCGGCGGCGGTCAATGACTATTGCCGAGTCGGCCTCGACATAGAATCCCCGTTTCAAAGGCCGCCGGATGACCTCGTCAACCGTAGCGACGAGGTCCTTGTAATGGCGGGCGGCAAAAGAGCGCGCAATTTCGCGGCGCAGGCGGCAATTACGCCGCTGAATCATAGATAAATCCTTCATGATGTTGTAAAACTGCAAATATTGACATTTAAAAACGTTGGCAAAATTACAACACGCCCCGGGCAAAACCCCAACCCAAGTATGTTAAAAACCCTTAAATTTAAGACCATAGTCCCATAGCTCTCCCCGTTTTTTTGACCATAGCACCATAGCGTTCTCCGATTTTTTTAAGACCAGAGCAACTATAGCACTATAGTTTTTTGAGTGCCCAATATTATTTTTTAAGAAGGAGGGGCACGCTCCTCCTTCTTAAAAAAATCAAAATCCGGGTCCGCAATGCTATAGTGCTATAGTTGCTCTGGTCTAAAAAACTGGGGAATGCAATGGGTGCTATGGTCAAAAAACGGGGGCGGGCTATGGGGCTATGGTCAAAAAATTTTTGGGTTTCGTTGAAAATGCTTATCTTTGCAGAAAAATTTCAAGAATCTGATATGTCACTTCAATGCGGAATCGTCGGGCTGCCTAACGTTGGCAAGTCCACTCTTTTTAATTGCTTGAGCAATGCCAAGGCTCAGAGCGCTAATTTCCCTTTCTGTACCATTGAGCCTAACGTCGGGGTCATCACCGTGCCTGATGATCGGTTGACGCGTCTGGTTGAAATGTGTCAGCCTCGCTCCGTTGTTCCGGCAACGGTGGAAATCGTTGATATTGCCGGACTTGTGAAGGGCGCGAGCAAGGGTGAGGGCCTGGGTAATAAGTTCCTGGCCAATATTCGTGAGACGGACGCTATACTGCATGTGCTCCGTTGCTTTGATAATGATAACATCACTCATGTCGATGGTTCGGTTGACCCCGTGCGCGATAAGGAAATCATTGATTATGAGCTGCAGCTCAAGGATTTGGAGACTGTAGAGTCCCGTTTGGCCAAGACTATCAAGCAGGCTCAGACCGGGGGCGACAAGACGGCGAAGATGCAGGCCGAGGTGCTTCAGCGCTTCAAGGAGGCCTTGGATGCCGGAAAGCCCGCGCGTTCAGTTAAGTTTGACACTCCTGATGAGCAGAAGTTTGCCCGCGAGCTCTTCTTGCTGACCTCGAAGCCGGTGCTCTATGTTTGTAACGTTGATGATTCAGCTGCCGCTACGGGTAATCATTACGTTGAGGCGGTTCGCGAGGCTATCAAGGGTGAAGATGCTGACATCCTGGTTGTTGCCGCGCAGACTGAGAGCGAAATCGCCGAGCTCGACACCTGGGAGGAGCGTCAGGAGTTCCTGCAGGAAATAGGCCTGGAGGAATCCGGTGTGAGCCGACTGATTCGCGCCGCTTATGCCCTGCTTGACCTTCAGACTTACTTCACCGCCGGCCCGGATGAGGTTCGTGCATGGACCTTTATCCGCGGAAGCAAGGCTCCGAAGTGTGCCGGAATTATTCATACTGACTTTGAAAAGGGATTCATCCGCGCCGAAGTCATCAAGTATGATGATTATGTCACTCTCGGCTCGGAAGCCGCGGTGAAGGAAGCCGGAAAGATGAGCGTCGAGGGCAAGGAATACGTAGTTCAGGACGGCGACATCATGCACTTCCGCTTTAACGTTTAAAAAACCAGTTGATAAAAGATGAAAAGAGAAGAACTTATCAAGAATATTCAGCGCAAGGGTTCATTCCTCTGCGTCGGTCTTGACCCGGACATCAAGAAAATCCCGGCTCACCTGCTTGAGGGCGAAAATCCGCTCTATGAGTTTTGCCGTCAGATTGTTGACTCTACGGCGCCTTACTGTGTGGCCTATAAGCCTAATCTGGCGTTTTTTGAGAGCCTGGGAGCCGACGGTCTGCGCCAGCTGGAGATGACCGTCAACCATATCCGGGAGAATTATCCGGACCAGTTTATCATTGCCGACGCCAAGCGCGGCGACATTGGCAACACCTCCGCGCTCTATGCCCGCGCGGCATTCGAGCATATGGGAGTCGACGCCATCACCGTAGCCCCCTATATGGGCGAGGATTCAGTCAAGCCCTTCCTTGGCTATGAGGGAAAATGGGTGGTGCTCCTGGCTCTGACCTCCAATCCCGGAAGCAAAGATTTCCAGATGCTTACGGTCAATTCCGAGGGTCGCAGACTCTTTGAAGAGGTGATTCTGAAGAGCTCACAATGGGCCGGCGAGGATGAGATGATGTACGTTGTCGGCGCAACTCAGGGACGGATGTTTGAGGATATCCGCCTGGTGGCTCCCCGCTCGTTCCTGTTAGTGCCCGGAGTAGGGGCCCAGGGCGGCTCGCTTGAGGAGGTTTGCCGCTATGGCATGCTCGGAGGCGGCGAGTGCGGACTGCTGGTTAACTCTTCGCGCGGCATCATCTATGCCTCATCAGGCGTTGACTTTGCCCAAGCTGCCGGCGAGGCCGCCAAGACCCTGGCCGCTCAGATGGCCGCGCTGCTCTAAGAAGGAAGAAAATCAAAACAGACAAGTTGAAACGCGAAAGGAGGGCCGACTCTTTTGTCGGACCCTCCCCTCACGTTTCAACTATTTATTTATGAGAGCCTCTGCACCCAGTTTCTCAACTCAGTCGCAGAGGACTTGGGATGCAATGTCATAACTTATAGTTTCATCCTTAAAACGCCTCGGCGCGAAAAAAGGTTGCCCTCCTTAGAGCTAAACAATGTTAAAAAAGGGATTATTCCCCCCTGAGCAAAATCAAATTTGTTTGTTTGGGAAAAAATTGCTAAATTTGCGGGATAATAAGAACAAACTTTTTTCTAAAACAACCAATCACTAAAAAACAACTCATGAGTAAAGAGAAAAAATTCATGACGTGTGACGGTAACACCGCGGCTGCACATATCGCGTATATGTTCTCCGAAGTGGCTGCAATCTACCCGATCACGCCCTCTTCCACCATGGCAGAGCTCGTTGACGAATGGGCAGCTAACGGCCGGAAGAACATCTTTGGTGAAACAGTTCTGGTTCAGGAAATGCAGTCAGAAGGCGGCGCTGCCGGTGCAGTCCATGGCTCTCTGATGAACGGCGTTCTGACCAACACCTTCACCGCATCACAGGGCTTATTGCTGATGATTCCTAACATGTATAAGATTGCGGGCGAAATGCTGCCGTCAGTCTTCCATGTTTCAGCCCGTACGATTGCCAGCCATGCGCTCAGCATCTTCGGCGACCATCAGGACGTTATGTCAGTTCGCCAGACCGGCTTCGCAATGCTTGCTGAAGGCTCCGTGCAGGAAGTTATGGACCTGAGCGGCGTTGCTCATCTGGCTACTATCAAGAGCTCTATCCCCTTCGTTAACTTCTTTGACGGCTTCCGCACTTCTCATGAAATCCAGAAGATTGAAGTCATCGAGCAGGACGAAATCGCTCCCCTGCTTGACCGCGAAGCCCTCTCTAAATTCCGCTCTCGCGGCCTCAGCCCCGAGCATCCCCAGGCTCGCGGCATGGCCGAAAACTCCGACGTATTCTTCCAGCACCGTGAAGCCTGCAACAGCACTTACGACAAGGTGCCCGAAATCGTTGAAGAATACATGGAGAAAATCTCTGAAATCACCGGCCGCAAATATGGCCTCTTCAACTACTATGGCGCCGAAGACGCTGACCGCGTAATCATCGCCATGGGCTCTGTTTGTCAGGCTGCCGAAGAAGCTATTGACCACCTGATTGAAAAGGGCGAAAAAGTCGGTATCGTCGAGGTTCACCTCTATCGTCCCTTCTCAGCCAAGCACTTCCTCGCCGCCGTCCCCAAGACAGCGAAGCGCATTGCCGTGCTTGACCGCACCAAGGAACCCGGCGCCAACGGCGAACCGCTCCTGCTCGACGTAAAGGAATGCTTCTATGGCCAGGCTGACGCCCCGGAAATCGTCGGCGGACGCTATGCACTGGCTTCTAAGGACACCACTCCCGCAATGATTATCGGAGTGTTTGAAAACCTCGCCCTCCCCCAGCCCAAGGACAAGTTTACCGTAGGTATCGTCGATGATGTTACCTTCAAGTCTCTTCCCCCCAAGGAAGAAATCGCCCTGGGCCACAAGTCAACCTACGAGGCTAAATTCTATGGCCTCGGCGCTGACGGCACCGTAGGCGCTAACAAGAACTCCGTGAAGATTATCGGTGAAAACACTGATAAATACTGCCAGGCTTACTTTGCCTATGACTCCAAGAAGTCAGGCGGCTTCACCTGCTCTCACCTGCGCTTTGGCGACGCTCCCATCCGCTCAACCTACCTGGTGACCACTCCTAACTTCGTTGCTTGCCACGTTCAGGCTTATCTCCACCTCTATGACGTGACCAAGGGTCTGCGCGACGGCGGCACCTTCCTGCTCAACACCATCTGGGAAGGCGACGAACTCGCCGCTAACCTCCCCAACAAGGTTAAGCGCTATCTGGCCAAGCACAACATCACCGTTTACTATATCAACGCAACCAAGATTGCCCGCGAAATCGGCCTCGGAAACCGCACCAACACCATCCTCCAGAGCGCCTTCTTCCGCATCACCGAGGTTATCCCCGTTGACCTGGCAATCGAGCAGATGAAGAAGTTCATCGTCAAGTCCTACGGCAAGAAGGGCCAGGACATCGTCAACATGAACTATGCAGCAGTTGACCGCGGCGGCGAATACAAGCAGCTCACCGTTGACCCCGCATGGGCTAACCTCCCCGACGACGAACAGCACGCTAACAATGACCCCGAATTCATCAACCGCGTAGTGCGCCCCATCAATGCTCAGGATGGCGACTCACTGACCGTCAAGGACTTCATTGACCGCGCCGACGGCGTCTGGGAACAGGGCACTGCCAAGTTTGAAAAACGCGGCGTCGCTGCCTACGTCCCCAACTGGATCACTGAAAACTGTATCCAATGTAACAAGTGTGCATTCGTCTGCCCCCACGCTGCCATCCGTCCGTTCGTACTGACCGCCGACGAAATGGCCAACGCTCCTTTCGGCGAAGACCGCACCCTCGCCGCTATCGGCAAGACCTTTGACGGCATGCGCTTCATCCAGAGCGTTGACGTGCTCGACTGTCTCGGCTGCGGCAACTGCGTTGACGTCTGCCCCGGCAAGAAGGGCGTGAAGGCTCTCGAAATGAAGCCCCTCGAAGAAGAAATGTTCGAACAGACCGAATGGGACTACTGCGTCAACAACGTTGAATCCAAGCAACACCTCGTTGACATCAAGCTCAACCCCAAGAACTCTCAGTTCGCAACCCCCTACTTCGAATTCTCAGGCGCTTGCTCCGGATGCGGCGAAACTCCCTATGTCAAGCTCATCTCTCAGCTCTATGGCACCCGCGAAATGGTTGCCAACGCTACCGGCTGCTCTTCAATCTACTCAGGCTCCGTGCCCTCAACCCCCTATACCTTCAACGCCAAGGGTCAGGGTCCCGCATGGGGTAACTCACTCTTTGAAGACTTCGCTGAATTCGGCCTCGGCATGAACATTGCCAACAAGAAGATGCGCGAGCGCGTAACCCGCCTCGTTGAACAAGGCACCCAGTGCTCTTGCTGCTCTGACGAACTCAAGGCCCTCTTCAACGAATGGCTCCAGGTTAAGAACGACGGCGAAAAGAGCCGCGAAGTGGCCGACAAGATCATCCCCCTGATTGAAAAGGGCGACTGCGACATCTGCCGCGAACTCACCGAACTCAAGGGCTACCTCGTTAAGCGCGCCCACTGGATCATCGCCGGCGACGGTGCTGCTTACGATATCGGCTTCGGCGGCCTTGACCACGTACTCGCCAGCGGCGAAGACGTCAACGTCATCGTTGTCGACACCGAAGTTTACTCTAACACCGGTGGTCAGGCCTCTAAGGCTACCCCCGTCGGCGCCATCGCCAAGTTTGCCGCTGCCGGCAAGCGTATCCGCAAAAAGGACCTCGGCCTCATCGCCTCAACCTATGGCTACGTTTACTGCGCACAGGTTGCCATGGGCGCTGACAATGCCCAGACCCTCAAGGCTATCCGCGAAGCCGAAGCCTACGACGGTCCCTCAATCATCATTGCCTACGCTCCCTGTATCAACCACGGCATCAAGAACGGCATGGGTAAGAGCCAGGAAGAAGAACGTCGCGCAGTTGAATGTGGCTACTGGCACCTCTGGCGCTACAACCCCGCCCTCGAAGCTGAAGGAAAGAACCCCTTCACCCTCGACAGCAAGGAACCCCAGTGGGACAAGTTTGAAGACTTCCTCAAAGGCGAAGTCCGCTTCGCTTCCGTCCTGAAGTCATTCCCTGACCAGGCCGCCGAACTCTTCGCCGCAGCCAAGCAGAACGCCCTCTGGCGCTACAACAACTACCGCCGCCTCGCCCGCCAGCAATGGGGCATCGACCCCGACGGCGCCAACGCCGAATAACCTCCCCCCCCGCAATAACCAAAGCCCCGGACCAAAAAATCCGGGGCTTTCCTATTTTAGTCTTAAAGATTTATTAGCGGGTGGAGGGAGAGGAGAAGAAGAGGGAGGGGTCGGAGATGGGGTAGTGAGCGTTGGGGTAGTCGAAGCCGGCGGGGATGAGGGCTATGACTTTGCCTTGGGGGTGAGAGGAGCGGCCTTCCGGCTGGGATTGTTGAATGGTGTTGGCGGAGATAATGTAGAGGTTCTTGGCCATGTAGTTTTCCAGGTATCCTTGCTTGGTTTGCGTTTGCTGATGGTTCCAGTTGGCATCTTCGTTGAGCACGAGGGGTAGGTCTTTTTGGAGCCTGTCGCGGACTTCGCCGGGGTGGAGCATCAGGCCATTCTCGTCAGTGACGAAGGCGGCAAATGTCGGGTCGACCCATACCCATTTGCCGAGGGATTCGGCCCAGGCAATGGTGATTACGTGGCAGTCAGGGTCAGTGTCAAATGCCTTTGACTGGCAGGTCAGATAGCGTGCGGGAATACCCTCGGCTAACAGCGCCTCAGTAAGCATTATGGCCATGAATCGGCAGTTGAGCCCGCGGTCCTGTTCGCGGCAGACGTTGTAGAGGTCCACGAGATTCATGGGGCAGTCAGGCCATGGGGAGCTGCCGTCGTGGCGTACAAGGTCGTGAACCCAGTAGAGGAGATTCTTTATGCGCGAAACGTCATCGCCGTTGCCGGCGATGCTGTCGAGGTTAAAATACTCGCGGCTGCGGGTCAGCAGCGAGTCCGTAGGCGCCGCATAGGTGAATGTCAGGTCCTCGGTTCCTTCATAACGGGCATAAGGGGCTGATTCTTTGAGAATCTCCAGCTTTGTTTTGCCGAAGTCGCCTTTGTTCTTTTCAAAACATGCCTGAAGGTCAGCGGCTTTGTCGGCGAGATTCAGCGAGTCAAGAATCGCCGCCATCTCGCCGACGTATGATTTGCATATTGTACCCTTGAAGTCTGAGTCGCCCATGTGAGCGGTTTGCCAGTCATAAAGTCGCTCCAGACTGTTTATCAGTTCCGGACTCTTTTTAAGCACCGTAAGGTCAATGGGCGGGACGCTCAGGGAATCATCACTATAGATTACGCCCCCGTTGACCCGTATGCCCTGAAATGACGGACAGTCAGGATACTTATTCAAAAAGAATCCGAAGGCCAGATTATTGACCTCCACTTCCGTCAGTTGGCCGCAATTGGTGGCAAAGACGTTTCCGCCGGTGCTGAACACGGGACCGTTGAAGACCACGCGCTTCAATTTCGGGCAATTATCAAATACATATCCGTCGATATGGCCGACGAAGCCGTCAAAAATCACTTCCTCAAGCTCGGGGATATTCTTAAACGACTGGGCGGGCATATAATCCAGATCTCCGTAACGCACGGTTGTCGTCGGGTCAGATACGGGAGTTTCCTTCATATCGGAAAACGATGCAGACACTTCGGCCTGCATAATTGCCGGAAAAAGCATGGCGAGACAGCCAATCAAAATCTTACGCATAAATAATAAACATCTTTTATTTAGTTATGAGCCAACGTCCTCCGTTATCGCTTCCCTCTCTTATTAAGGTGCCTATTTCTTGTAATTTAGCTAAATCACGTTCAATAGTTCGGTCTGATACTGATAAAGCAATGGAAAGTTGCTGAGCAGAAATCGAAGGATTCTGTTTAATTAATTCGCAGATGGATTTATATCGTTCTGCAATTTTCTTGCGAGGAATGTCTCCGACATTATCTCCGACATTATCTCCGACATTATCTCCGACATTCCGTTAATTTTTTCGCGCAGTGAACGAACCGACCAATGTTCCTCGGCGGCCATGGTGAGATAAAATTCACGTTGCAATTCATTATCCAGGGATAAAACTTCTTGAAAATGAGACCAGGATAATTGTGTTGACAGTGTCGACACAATTTGTAAATCCGGAATCAATTGTGCGAATTGCATCATCCGATGGATATTGCGAGAGGAGAATTCTCTTCCTCCAAATTCAAATTTAAGATAAGCCGCTATATTCTCTACAATCCGTTTTCCATATTCGGCTCGCTTATTACCAAGAATTTCTTGATTAATACGTTCGCCAATATGCCAGTAGAGGAGAGTGATGGTGGCATTAGCCGAAATGGCAACCTTTTGGCGAGCATTTTCAATTAGTGACCGGATATCAGAAATTACCAGTTGCTCAGATTCATTTAACGTAAGATTGCGGTTCATAAGAATGTAGTAAGTTATTATGCCGGATGTAGGGGGGGAGATTAGCGGGGGGTGAGGGTGATTAGGGGGATGAGCATTTCTTCGAGGGAGATGCCGCCGTGTTGGAAGGTGTCGGTGTAGTATTGGACGTAGTAGTTGTAGTTGTTGGGGTAGGCGAAGAAGTCGCGTCCGGAGGCGAAGATGTAGGTCGTGGAGACGTTGGGGGCGGGGAGTCCGAACTGGCGTGGGCGCTTGATTTCGTAGACCTGCTTGGGGTTATAGTTGAGGGCTTTGCCGAGTTTATAGCGGAGGTTGGTGTTGGTGTTTTTGTCGCCTACGACCTTGATGGGGTTGTCGACGCGGATGGTGCCGTGGTCAGTGGTGAGGATGATTTTGAATCCCATTGCGGCGATGCGCTTGAAGAGGTCGGCGGCTGAGGAATGGCGGAACCAAGATTCGGTCAGCGAGCGATAGGCGGCATTATTGGCGGCGAGTTCGCGAATCATCTTGCTCTCGGTGCGCGCATGAGAGAGCATGTCAATGAAGTTGATGACGACGACGTTGAGGTCATTCTGGCGCAGGTTTGAGAGCTCGCGGATGAGTTTCTCGCCGGCGGCGGAGTCGTTGATTTTGTTATATGAGAATTTGACCCCGGTGCGGCGGAAACGGTCAAGCTGGGTTTGAATCAGGGGCGATTCATTGAGGTTTTTCCCTTTTTCGTCTTCTTCGTCCACCCAGAGTTCCGGAAACATCTGCTCAATGTCCAGGGGCATGAGTCCGGAGAAGATGGCGTTGCGGGCATATTGTGTGGCCGTCGGGAGGATTGAGCAGTAGGTGTCTTCCTCAATTGAGAAGTTTTCAGCGAGGATGGGGGCGATTGTGCGCCATTGGTCCAGACGGAAGTTATCAATGAGGATGAAGAAGAGTTTTTCGCCGCGGTCAAGGGCCGGAAACACTCGTCGGCGGAAAATGTCGGGGCTCATCAGCGGTCGGTCGACGGCAGAGGAGTCGGCTTCCACCCAGTTTTGGTAATTTCGGCTGACCCACTTGGCAAAGGCCGAGTTTGCCTCCTGCTGCTGCATGGCGAGCATATCGGCCATATCAGAGGCGGAGGCGGAGAGTTCAAGCTCCCAGTAGACAAGGCGCGAATAGAGCTTCTGCCAGTCGGCAAACGAGCTGCAGCGGCCAATTTCATCGCCAATCTGCATGAATTCGGAGCGATAGTCGCCCGAGGTTTGACGCTGAACGAGGTCATCAGCATGGAGGTTTTTCTTGATTGAGAGCAGAATCTGGTTAGGGTTGACCGGCTTGATGAGATAGTCGGCGATTTTTTGGCCGACGGCCTGGTCCATGACTCCTTCTTCCTCATTCTTGGTAATCATGATTACGGGAGTCAGCGGAAGAATCTGCTTGATGCGCGCAAGGGTTTCCAGACCGGAGAGTCCGGGCATGTTCTCGTCGAGGAAAATCAGGTCCGGTTTATTCTGTTCGGCTAAATCAATGGCGTCTCGACCGTTATTCACGGTCAAGACGTCATATCCTTTTCCTTTGAGGAAAATTATGTGGGGTTTCAGGAGGTCGATTTCGTCGTCGACCCAGAGAATCTTTTTCAATTAGTAATTGGTAATTAGTAATTAGTAATTATTTGCGGACGGAGCGGGTAGCCGAGCTGTAGTTTGATGACTGTTTCGGCGCCAGTAATTGGTAGTTAGTAATTAGTAATTATTTGCGGACGGAGCGGGTAGCCGAGCTGAAGCTTGATGACTGTTTCGGCGCCAGTAATTGGTAGTTAGTAATTAGTAATTCATCTTTTGATTATTTGCGGCGGTTGCGGACGGAGCGGGTAGCCGAGCTGGAGCTTGATGACTGTTTGGGCGCCTTTTCGCGCTTGACCTTCGTACGGGTAGAGGCCTTTTCAGAGCGAGAGGAGCGCTGAGAGCGGGTAGCGCGGGCCGATGATTTCTTTTCCTTGACCTCCTCCTTGGGGGCATCTACAGCCAGGGAATCGGCGGCTTCGCGGCGTGCGCGGAGCTCCTCGCGGGAGGGCACCCAAAGGTTGTCGGCATAATGGTCGAGGCGGTTTTGGATGGAGTCGCTGGCATGCTTGATTTCCTCTTCGCCATCAAACATCTGGGCGAGAGTACGGTTGCGCAGGTTGCGGGTCTTGTAAATGTCGCCCTTGTACATGTTCATCGTGAAGAAGTCGTCATAAGTATGCTGGGCCAGGTTATTGTCATCGTCAACGAAGATGTATTGCTGGCGCAAGTAGGGCTTGAGGTCACTCATCTTCATCCAGAACATGGGAGAATTTCCCGCGATGACTGAAGAATCATCGCCGACAACCACGGGACAAATCGCTTCCACCTCGGTCTTCATTGAATTGGAGCGATTATCAAACACCCAGCGCTCAATGACGTAGAATTTCAGCACCTCATTCGTGGGCACATCAATGGGGTCAATTTCCCATAGGGGATTCTTCTCGGAGGAGCCTTTAGCGGGTCGGCCCATGATGGAGAATCGGGAGAGGATATCGGCCATCTTTACACGCCGGGCCTCGGTAAACTCTTCGCGTCCGTCAAGAAACTCATAAGCGGGCACTTTGTTCTCGGCCAGGAGACGGAACATGATGCGGAAGAGGTTTTCCTGTCCGTCAACGAGGTCCTCCGGGAAATAGAGCGGGGCATTTTTGTCTTCCTTAGCCAGGTCAAGCTCGCGGTAAACGACTTTCATGAACTTGACTGACGCATCCGGGCGGTTAGGGTCAGCGTTATCGTCGAGCTGCTGCTGAAGGCGGGCGCTGACGCTCGGGGCGGCCTGCTGTGCAGCCTGACCGGGACGAGTGCGCGAGCCTCGGGTCATTACGGCGGAGCTTGAAGAATCCTGCGCGGAGGCGCCGAGGGCCGCAATGGCCAGGAGACCGGATATGATGTACTTTTTCATTGAGTTGAAAAGTTTATGAGGTTTTTATAAGATATATAAGGCTTATAAGTTTTATAAGATATATATGAGTTATGATTATCAGTTAATGAGGACGTCGAGCGGCGCAATGGTGCGGGTTACTCCATCGGGGCCCGTGGCCTTTACATTGGTAATGATGAATCGCTTGCCGCGCTTGAGTTCGCGGAACTGGCGCTTCTGGGCCTCGGAGAAGTTGGCTCCGTTTGAGGTTTCGATGAGGTTGTTGCCGCTCTGGTCAAAGACTACGGTCTGGAAGGAGAGGACGTTAAACTTGATGTTGAGCAATTCATCATCAATGGCGGCCTCGATTCCGGGCGATTCAAGCAAAGTGGCCTTGGCCAGGGGCTTGCCGCCGCCGCGATAGCGGTCAGGATTTCCCTGCGCATCCTTATAGGCAATGAAGGGCGAGGGGTCAGGGAGCTTGCGGGTGCGGAAAGTGGTGGTGCCCATTGTTTGCTGGGTGCCGTCAACGTTTGCCGTCACGGTCACTACGGCCTCCTTGCCGACAGCCGAGGGGCGGGCAATCCATTTGTCGCCCTGGCGGGTCAGAGTGCCGTTAGTCATCGTGGCCGAAATCTGGTCATTATGCACTCCGGGCACAGAGATTGACATTGGATTGTCAATGCCGGCATAGAGCACGTTCATCATCGTAGCTGACACGGTAGCCATCGGCTCGAAGACCGTGTAAGAGCTCTCAAAGGGGTGTTTCGTCGTCGTTCCGTCGCCATGGGTGACTTCCAGATAGCCGGAATAGTCAAACGAGCCGGCCGAGCCGGTCTGGAACTCATAGAGTCCGCCGGCGGGAAGCTGCTTTCCGCCAATGAAGACCTGGGGGCGCTGAGTGGTGTCAACGGCGGCGAGGACAATGTTGGCCGAGTATTTTCCGCCGCGCATGACTGAGCGCGAGCGGGGAATGACGAAGGCGTTGAGCTCGTTGACGCGCACATCGCCGGCATCCACGGCATTGAGCATCGCCGTCAGGGCTTCGCCCTCAGCATAGCGGATGTCGCTTTCAAGCTTTGAGAGGAGAGTGACTGCGGCCACTACGGGTTTTGCCTCAAAGTTTGTTTCTTCCCATGTCTGGGCGCGCTTTTTTCCGTCGGCGTCAAGATTCTCAGTTGAGAGCGCTTCCATGACGGTTTGCCGCTTGAGGGAGTCAGGCATCAGTGCGGAGATGAATTCTCGATAAGAATCGAGATTGAGGCGGAGATTCCGACCCTCGAGCGACGCCGGATTGAGCATGACGGCGGCCGAGGCCTCGAGGTCGTCGCGGCGGAGGATTTCGTTAGGATTACCGTCGGCGCCATCAGCCTTGCGGACGATTGCGAGCTTCAGGGAGTCGACGCGATGGAGGAGCGAGGCGGTCAGGGCGCGCACTTCAGAAGCTTTGTCGAGCCAGGGTTTACCCTTTTCGGGGTTCTGTTCGGCAAAGTCAGAGAGGCGATGCAAGAGCGCGTCATTGCGGCTCGCAACGTTATGATTTGAGCGGTTAAGTCCTTCGTCAACCTGAGTGAACCCGTCGAGCACATCGGAGCTGACATTGAGGGCGAGCATCGCCGTCAGCACAATGTACATCAGGTTAATCATTTTTTGACGCGGAGTAAGTCCGGAGCTTCCTGCCATAGTTCTTTAAATGGAAAATGAAGAATGAAGAATTAATAATGCGCAAATGGTAAATGGAATTCAACCATTTTTTTGGGCATTATTAGTTTTTAACTTGCGTTGACATTGCTTCAATCATCTTGGCATAGATTGCATTGAGCTGCTGCATGTATTGGGCCATCTTTTCCGTTTCCTCGCAATATTTCTGAGAGGTTTCAGCAGATTTTTCATACATGTCGCGAATGTCTTTGATTCCGCGGTTAACGCGGTCAATTGAATCGAGCTGGGAGCTGACGCTCTTGAGCTGAATTTCATAGATAGTGTTCAGTCCGGCAATGTTGCGGTTCAGGGATGTCATTTCGTCGACATAGCCCGTAGACGAAGCGGTGATGCGGTCAGAGTTTTCAGTGATAGCGCGATAAGAGTTGAGGAGAATGGCGCTGACCTGATTGAGTTCCTCAGTGGCCTGGCGCAGCTGAGCGAGCTGTTCGGAGAGGGCTGAAATCTGAGAGACATAAGAGGTTGTAGCCTCAGCGGCTTCGGGGCTGAAGGAGTCAAATGCGGTTATCTGACCGGTCGGACCGGTCGGACTGGTCGGACCTGTCGGACTGGTCGGACTTGTCTGATTGGGCTGACCTGGCTGATTGGGCTGGGAGTTGATGACTATTCCACCGCCGCCGTGGAGGTCGGGGCGGTCTTCTTCGGCGTGAGTGTCAAGCACGGGGAAGACTTCTTCCCAGTGATATTGCTTGGCGGGACGGTCAAAGGCCGTCAGGATGAACATGAGGACTTCCGTTCCCATGCCGATGCAGAGCAGGAGGTTGCCCCCGGGAAGATGAAGAATCTTGAACAGGGCGCCCCAGATGACGATTGCCGCACCAATGGAGTAGGCAAAGTTAAAGAAACGCTGGCCGCTTTCGCCGGCAAGGAAACGCCCAATGGCGGTTTTATATTTTTTGATTTTACTCATAGCTTAGTTCTTACGTGATTTAGTTCCTTTTGCAATGCCGATTTGAGTTCTGACGCATCGGAAGCCAATGTATGAGCGCTGCTCGTTTTGGTATTCCCACATGCGGATGTCAGAGCGGATATCAGAAACGACGTCTTTCCATGAGCCGCCGCGCACGATTTTCCTTTTCAGCTTGTAGGGGTCTTCCTTGGCGGCATCGTAGCGATACTGCGGGTTGAGGTCAGAGGTTATCTTGCCAACTGATTCAGTGAAGGCCGTAGAGGTCCATTCGCTGACGTTACCGGCCATGTCATAGAGGCCGAAGTCATTAGGCGAATAGGTTCCCACCTTTGAGGTAATCAAGTGGCCGTCACGCATATAGTTGCCGTCGGCGGGCTTGAAGTTGGCATAGAAGCAACCTTTATCCTCCATTATCGGGAGGTCACCGGCCCAGGGATAGATATTGTCATCCTCGCCGGCGCGGGCTGCATATTCCCATTCGGATTCCGTCGGCAGGCGATAGGGCTCAACGTAGACTCCCTCCTTGCCCAGGGAGCGGCGCAGGAAGTCCGTGCGCCAGTTGGCAAAGGCCGTTGCCTGCTCCCAGCTTACTCCAACTACGGGATGGTCATTATAGAGCCCGTTAGAGAAGTAAAGGCGGGTGTAAGGTTCGTTATAGGCATTGTCAAAGTCGTTGATCCAGGCCGTCGTGTCCGGATAGACGTTGACGATGTAAGTGTTCAGGAAGTCATATTCGCCGGTGAGTCCGCGATTGATGGTTTCGCGGATAATGACGCCCTCATCGTTGATATAGGCCGTGTCCTTGCTGATCTGGGGGATGGCCGTCGGAGTGGGCTTATCGGTGTTATATTCGCGGCGCGTCGGGTCAATGCGGTTGCGTCGGCGGGCGGCTTCCGTGTGGTTATAAGTTTCGTAACGATAGTTCATCTGCGCGGCGTCGAGCTCCTTGACTCCCGTGATAGGGTTGATGCGATAGACGCTCTCGATGGCGCGCTTTTCGTCCTCGTTAGGGTTACGCCAGGGAATCGGCTTGTTCCAGTTCAGGAACGGGCCGATGGGGTTACCCTCCTTGTCTTCCTCGATTCGGAATTCCTCGTTGCCGCCAAATGCGGGGTCGGCCAGGCGCTCGCGGATAATTGAGTCGCGCACCCAGAAGACGAATTGCTTGTACTTGCCATTTGTGATTTCGGTTTCGTCCATCCAGAAGGATTCAACGCTGATGCCGCGGGAATCGGCGGCAATGCCGCGCAGCGAATCGGCCTTTGACGGTCCGGCATGGATTGACCCGCGGTCAACCAGCACCATTCCGTAAGGAGTAGGCTCGCTCCAGCTTCCGGACGAAACGCCCGTCACTTCGCCGCCGGAGCCCGACGCAGACCCGGCGCAGGAGCTCAGCGCCCCAAGCGATGCGGCGGCAATCAGCAGACCCGAAAAAACTTTCGTTACATTCATATTGTCAAGTTCTTAGTGTTTTTTTAATCGGTTTATTTTGTTTCGTTTCGCGTTACTCTGAGGGGGGGAGGCCTACATCAGGCGGATGCTCTTATGGGCATTGCGGTTTTTCTCGCCGAAGTTGAGCTTCAGGGAGTAACCAACCCAGACTTCATGGCTTCCGGAAGTGGCCCGCATGATTGGCGAGAGGGAATAATCATAGGAATAACCTAAGGTGATGCCCTTGAATTCGCCTTCAAGCATGACGCTCAGAGCGTCCTGGGTTCGGTAGCCAAGGCCTGCGGTGAGGAACTTTTTCCAGCGCAGGCGGGCGGTTACGTCGGCCTGAAAGGATGCAAGGTCGGTCCGCACCATCAGGGAGGGTAACACTTCAAATAACGTATTTTTTATTGGAATATTGCTTTCAGCCGTAAAATAAAGTGTACGGTCAAAGGGAAATAGCCATTCCTGTTCGCCTGAGCCGCTTGAACCCTCGCTTCCTTCGCGTCGCATTTTGACCTGGGGCGAGAGCAGATGGGTGCAAGCCAGGCCGAGGGTAAACAGGCGGTGAGTGTAGGTCAGGCCGATGTTCATGTCAAATCCCTGGCCGGTAACGTCTTGAGTAGGGATGGCATCGTCGGTGCTCTCATGATAGTCGTCATCATCGGGGATGACCACTTTCGAGCCCTTGAATTGCTGATTCAGATAAGCCGCCTGAAGGCCGAAGCTCAGGTATCCCTTGCCGATTTTCTGTCGCCCCGAGAGCTGGACCCCCATGCTCAGAGTCTGATAGAGGCCAATGGTTTCCTGCACCATGGCCACTCCGGCCCCCCAGCGCCGATTGATAAGTTTGAAGGGGACATCGGCTGTCGCCAGGAAGTCGCGTGGGGCGCCGTCAATCCCAATCCACTGCATGCGGCTCCCCACACGGATACGCATCAGGTCAGTTGACCCGGCAGCGGCCGGATTGAAGAGCGACGGGGCCTGAAAATACTGCGTCAGCGAGGGGTCGACCATCTCGGAGCGGGCCGTGAGGGCGAAAATCAGGCATAGGAAAAGCGGCAGAAGGCGTTTCATTCAAAATAGAAGGTAAGGACAATCATTTTCTGCGTAACCTTGCTCAGCGACTGAGTATAACGCATGCTCAGGGGGTCTTCCGCAAGGTCCGGGCGCTTATGGCGCAGAAGGTCAGTAACGCCCCAGCAGAATTTGATTTCCGGAATGAACTTAAAATAAGGAAAATAAACATCACAGCCCAGGCCGACGGAGAGCATGCAGTCAAACTTCTGAAGCTGAATAAGGTCAGACATCCGGTGCTTGCCGACGTCAAACGTAGGGATTACGCCTCCGGTCAGGTAAGGGCGGATATTCCGGTAACGCAGAGATGAAAATTTAAGGTCCACGGGCATCACAATCAGAGTCGACTTGATGTTTTGGCGCTGCTGCTGGCCGGAGTTAAGCTCGCGCATCTCCACGACCTTGTTGCCGAACCAAAGGCCCGGAGCGAGGCGCACGTTGAAATGCGTGTTCAACCGGAAGTCTATCAGGCCGTTGACACAAAATCCCGGGCTGAAAGCCGGTTGCTCCATGACCCACTGTTCGCCATCATCAGTAACGAATCCTGAATGGGTAAACGTCAGGTCCTGAGCGTGAATACCGACGGAAAAGCCCAGATGCCAAGCCTTCAGGTCAGCATACGGCCGATTCAGCAACTTATCATTAAGCCGCTGAGCCGACGATAGGGCAATCCCGAAGATTCCCAGGAACATAACCAGAAAAATTCTTCTCTTCACAAACCAATAACGCACCCCCTCCCCCTTTTATTGTCCTAAAAATCCTTTATCAACCTTATTAGACTTGTAATTGCCCTTAGACGTCTATGGCATGGATGATTTCGAGTTTGAGGTCTTCAGGATAATCTTCGTTGGCCATGAAACAGGTGATTATGCGTTGGAGGAGGTCTTTATTGATGCGTCCGGCGGCGACATGGTAGATAATGGCCTCCATACATTGCATGAAACTATAGGCATGCCAATAGTAGCCGTTATTAACGAGAAAGCAGACTCCGGCGGTCAACGCCACACGTTTGTTGGAGTCTTCAAAGTAATGGCCGGTGCATAATCCGAATACAAGATATGTTAGCTTTTCAATGAAGGAGGGATAATACGCATCATTCTGAACAAATTCAAGAACCTTGCGAATCCCGCCTTCGTCCTTTACCCCCTGCAGGCCACCGCCGCTGGCTTCGACAGTCTTAGCATAGACCTTGAGTGCTTCTTCATAGCTGATGTATTTCAGTTCCTCACTCATCGTTTTCGGCTTGCTTAAGGCGTTTCAGCACATCCTTATTTTCTGAAAGTTCTATGATTTTGTCAAAATCTATTGATTTATTGCCTATGAAACGATCGAATTCTTCAGGAGTTACTGCACGGAGGTATTCGGCAATGTTATTATGGAAGACGTCTCGGAAAGCAACGTCTCGCGAGGCCATCTTTGACTGAGCGTCGTAGATGAACGGGCGCATTGCGGGGTGTTGTTCCTGCTCTGTTATCAGTTCTTTTACTCGCTCAATGGAAAGTTGTTGACCTCCGTTTGCCTGATATTCCGATTCAATTGCATAACCGATTCCGTTTTCAAAAGAGGAGATACACCGCAGAACCTCAGCATAGAGGGTTTTACGCAGGTTATCAGTAGTGTCAAGTTTTAGCAGGATTTTATATTCTTTTGCTTTTTCCTTGAATATCGCCTGATATATAAGGTCCGTTATTTGCGCATATTTGAAGGTCTTATGTCCTTGGACATATTTGCCGACGGAGGTTGTAAAATTCTTATGGTAATTTTCTTCTTCAATGGCGGCAGGGAGGAAATCTATATCGCGGGTGTTGATATATTTTGTTCCGCCTCCGGCTCTCTTATGGATTGTGGAGATTACGATGTCAAGTATCCTGGCACGTACCTGCTTGGCTTTTTCGCTTTCTGTCAGGAGCATGCCTACATTAAGGACCGCTCTAAAATTGAACAGACCTAATTGGGTGGTTTTGCTCACCTCATTTATGACGTGAGCAAATTGTAACTTTAACTCTTTCAGTTGTTTACCCTTGCATAAAAAATATCCATTGTATTTCAACTCATCTGAATATTGAGACAAATAGCGGTCAATGGTTGAAAGGTCAACTTCATAGAATTCGGCTACCATTTTTTTTGTAAAACGGTATTCACCCTCAAAGAGCATTCCGGTAAAACCCAGAGTCTCCTGAAGGGCATTGACGGCGTAACGGTTATTCAACACGTTTTGCCTATCAATATTTGATGCTGTCAAATCGTTCATAAGAAAAATATTTATCTTTATAAGCCTTATATATCTTATAAATTTTATAAAACTTATAAATCTTATAAGGCTCAGGGATGGCTTATGATTTTTTGCGGCGGGGGGTGGTGCGGCGGCGGCCTCCTCGGCGGGAGTTTTTTGCGGGGGTGAGTTCCTTGGCGAGTTTTTTGAGGTTGGTGAAGCCGGATTTTCCTGAGGATTCCACTTTGTGGCTGAGTTGGCGGAGTTCGTCGGCGTCCTCGTCACGTCCGAGGTCGGCAATGAAGCGGAGGAGGAAATTGAAACGTTCGCGGGTGACGGCGAGGTTTTGGACCTCGCGGACTCGACGCGGATTGTCAAGGTCTTCAGGGTTAAGTCGGGCAAAATGTACCAGGAAAGCCACGTCGGCCACGATTGGACGGTCAAATCGCAGAGTGGTCATGATTCGTCGGGTTTCGCGGGCGGCTTCGCGGGGCGATGGTCTGAGGTCAAGCATCAGTGCGGCCAGGCGGAAGCGGGTAGGGGCTTCGGGGTCGACTCGGAGGATATGGCGCAGTCGGGCCATTGCGTCGCTCCAGAGGTGTCGGGAGTCAATAACCGGGGCCATTTCCGGAATCATTATGGCTAATGCGCCGGTGTCCTTGAGGGTTTGCATCATTTGGACCGGGTCCGGGCCGTTGAGCATCTTGCAGAGCTCTGAGTGGCAGCGCTCGCGGCTGACGATGGTCAGGCGGTCAATATGGCTGAGCATGGCCTGGAGCGAGGGCGGGTCAATCTTCCATCCGAAGCGATTGGCAAATCTCAGGCCGCGGAGAATCCTGACGGGGTCGTCATTAAACGTAGCGTCAGGGTCGAGGGGCGTGCGGAGCAGCCCGGCTTGCATATCAGGGATGCCGAGGCCGGTAATGTCGACCATCTTGCGGCGTGTGATGTCATAGTAGAGTGAGTTGACAGTGAAGTCGCGGCGGTAACAGTCATCTTCAATGGAGCCGAAGCAGACTTCCGGACAGCGGGAAGTCTCCTTGGTGTATTGTTCGCGGCGGGTCTGGACCATTTCGATTTCGTCGTCGGGGAAACGCCGCAGGCGCAGTTTAGCTGTGCCGAATTTGAGGAAGTAGATGGGGTGGCCAATGGTTAGGCGCTTTTTTTGGAGCCATCGGGCAAATTTAACGCCACCGTTTGGGAGGTCGATGGCGAGGTCGAGGTCCTTGATTTCATACCCCATTATTTCGTCTCTACAGCATCCGCCAACGGCAAATACGTGACCTTCCCATTGCGTGTCGGCAATGAGGTCACGTAGCCATTCGCAGATTGTATGATAGAGTTCTGTGGTCAATTATCGGAGGATAATCTTGCCGGTTTTGTTGCCGGCGCGATAGATGTAGACTCCGGCGGGGAGGTGAGAAAGGTTGAGGCTACCGGAGCCGGAGATGCGGCGGCTGACGGCTGATTGGCCGGAGATGGTGTAGAGGGTGAGCTCGGCGCTGTTGTCGCTGATGAAGTTGAGGCTGCGGCCGTTGACGCTCACTTGGAGGCCCTTGGCAGCTACGGAGCTGATGGCGAGTTCTTCCTGGGGTTCACCAACGAAGGTAACGGTGATTTTTACGGTTTCCTGGCCGTCGGTAATCTGGAGAGTGGCATTGACGGGTTCAACGACGTTGCCGCCGATGATGTCGAGCTGCATGGGCACTTTGTCGCCGGCATTGTAGGCGTTGGTGCGCACTTCGGGAGTTCCGTTGAGGCGCTGACATTGACCGGTCAGGCCGCAGAATTGCACTGCTCCTTCCGCGGGCATTTCAGCATCAGCAGTGACGGTGAGGGTCAGGTTCTTGTTGCAGGTTACGACGATTGAGGGGTCCCAGTTATAGCCGAAGAGGCCTTCTTCGTAGCCACATTCAATGACGTCGCCGTCTTTGAGGGTCTTGGTGCCGTCAAAGGCAGTGACGGTGAAGTTCTGGGCCGAGGCCATCAGAGCCGTAGCCATCAGGAAAAGTGAGGTAAAAATCTTTTTCATATCTTGTTGATTTTGGTTTAACGGAGGGGTTTAACGGTGGTTGAACGGTGGTTGAATGGTGGTTTAACGGTGGTTGAATGGTGGTTGAATGGTGGTTTAACGGTTGTATTTTTTAACAGCAAACGAAGTGAGCGATTCAACAACTGTTCAACAACTGTTCAACGACTGTTCAACTTTAACTTTAGTTTGGTTGCTGGACGGGGAATTGTGCGGCGTTGAGGACTCCTTCTTTTTCGTTGAAGACGAAGGCGACTATGCGCAGATTCTCGTTATTGCTAACAAATTCGGGGATTACAAAGTTTTCTATGTCAATTCTGATTGCTGAGTTGCGCTTAACTTCAATCGGGTCTCCGTCGCGATCGTTGATTGACTTGCGGAATACGGAGTGATGGACGTAGTCAGCAATCGGTTTTTCAGAGGTGAGCTGGGGGGCGACAATGTCGTCTTCAACGAGCCAGAGCTGCAGTCGGCAGTCGTCGACATCGTCAGCGCAGTTGATGCGTCCGGCAATGTCAATGAATCCGTTGCGGTTAATGCGGGCGTTGAGGTCGCTGAATGAGATGGGCGATTTGCGGACCACTTCGGCCAGAATCGAGCCGGTCCATTTGTCAGTGTTGACAACTCCATAGCGGCGGTTAATGCGAGCCGAGGGGGCTGATTCAGCCATGCTTGAGTAATAATCAGACTCTTCAGTGACGAATCCGCGGGGCGCGTCAAAGCCGAAGAGCGGGGTGTGGATGCCGACGGAGATGATGCCGATATGGTCAGCGGAGTTCATGCGCGATTCAAGCGAGGCCATCAGTTCGTGGGCTCCGGGGCAGTTGACGCAGGTCTGGCCCGTGAATTCCTCAACCAGCACAGATCGCTGGGGCACGAATTCGGAGTCATCGATGATGGTGTAGCGATCCTCAGGAGCGACGGAGTCACACCCAACGAACATCAGCAGGGCAGCAACGGCTGCGGGGAGGGAGGAAAGGATTTTCATTGTTGTCTTATAGATAATAATGCGTAGTTGCGGTTAGAAATTGTAGTTATATGAGAGCTGGAAGCCGCGGGTTGCGGGGACGTAGCGGCAGACACCGCCGGAGCAGTTATATCCGGCGCGGGTGCGTCCATAGCCGAGCATCAGGCGGTTGTTGCGGTAATTGCCCGTGACGTTAAACATATAGTAATGTTCGCGTTGGCCCTTGACGTTGCCGCAGTTCCATTGGTCAGAGGCGCCCACCATCAGGTAGGGGAGAATCGACACTTCCACCAGTCCGTAGGCCCAGTCGCCCTTGTCTTGCTTCGTTGCCAGATATTGGAGCTCGGTTCGGAGGGTGACCTTGTCGGAGCAGCGGAATTTACCTTCGGCAACGGCGATGTTGGCGTTAATCATGCCGCCTTCGCCTTCAATGACCGTCTTGTTGTAGCGCTGATACATGTACATTGCATTGAGCGAGAAGACGCGTGAAAATTTCTTTTCAAACTGCAGGTTGAGGTCCGTATAATATAGCGGCCCCCAGCCGAAGAAGCGGGTTTTCTGTCCGTCAGTGCCATAGAGGGCGGTATTGCCGGTTTTCCATTCGCCTTCGCGGTCAATTCCGCGGATGTAGCTGACGTTGAGTCGCAGTTTGGTGCCATACTTGCCTCCGAGGGCGGTGCGCCGCTTGAAGGTGTAGGCAAAGTTGCCTTGGAGGGCCCATTCGCCCGGGGCGGCCTGAGTGGCGTAAGGATACATTGCCGCCAGCGAATAAGTATGCTGATAGGCAAACGCCGGCATATTATTAATGAAGGCGGAGATGCCCTCCTGGGAGCGACGCGAGCGGAACGACATGTCTTCCGAGCGCTTGGCCTGGACCTGAGCGCTCCAGCCGCTCTGAGAGTAAGAGGCGGAGAGCATCACGGCCGAACCGTTGCGGAACGTATAGTTATTGTCAAACGACGGGTCATTGCCCTTCAGGGCCACTTCGGCCAACACGTTCAGGCCTCCCTTATAGAATTGAGTGCGGAAGTCAAAGGCTGAAACAGTCTTGGGCAGCCTCAGATAGGCAAAGTCGTCGCCCTGAATCGTATAGATTCGGTCGCTCTCCTTATATGCCTGATGTTTGGCCACCCAGGATACGCCCCATGTCCATGAAATGTCATGTTCGCGCAGGCGGCGGATATGTTGCTGCATATCCCATTCGACGTCAGCGCCATAGAGGCGGGAATTGATCGTCCAGTCCCAATAGCGGCGTTGCAGACCGCCCAACACCGTGAATCGGAATCCGGGCAGGGCGTCCACTTTCAGTCGGCCTCCGCGAATGGAGTTGTCGATTCCCAGGGCGCGCTCCTCATAGGTGCGCAGGATGAATCCGGAGCCGAACTGCTCATAAAAGTCGCCCGCAGTGAGTTGGAAACCTTTATATTTACCGGTGGCATAAAAATTAGGGATGCCCCAGCCCTTGAAGTCGCGCTCAAAGCCCGGCAGCGGATGCTGGAGATACTCCACACGCAGGCCGGCGTCGACATACTTGCTGAAAAGCCCGGCATTGGCATAGACGTTGCCAAGGAATTTTTCCTTGTATTTCTCTGTGCCGATGGCGGCGTCCTCTTCCGGGAAGAGGGCGTCAACCTGCACTGAGCCGTGGACCGTCACTTTACGGTCCGAGTCTGAATCCTGAGCGCTGCCGGCCAGAGGGGCGACTATCAGCAGGGCTAATGGGAGCAGTCGCTTCATTTTTTCTTAGCGGGAACTTTTTTCTTGGCGGGAGCCTTTGAGGCGTTGCCCTTAGAGATTTCGCGGAGCTTCTTGATGATGTGGCCTTCAGAGCCATCGGTATATCCGGAGCGGGACTCAACGATTTTGCCCGTGCCGTCAATAATCAGCAGATGAGGGATTTGCTGAATGCCCATGGCGCGCATGAAGTCGCTGTTGGGGTCCAGGAGAATTTCATATTCCCAGCCCTCGGAATCAACGTAACTCTTCACCTTGGCGGCATCCTGAGCCTTGTCACAGCTGATAGCCACGAGCTTCACACCCGTTTCGTCAACCCAGTCAGGATAGAGCTCGCTGATGGCGTTCAGCTCGCGCTTACAGGGCTTGCACCATGAAGCAAAGAAGCTGATAATCATCGGCTTGCCGCCGTTGTCTAACTGAGCCATATCAACGGTTTTACCCTTGAGATCCTTCAGCTTAACCGAAGGAAGAGCTGCCTGAGCCGAGGAGGCACACAAAACTACGGCCAATGCCGCAAAAATTACTTTCAAAAATTTCATAATAACGATTCGTTTATGATATAGAATATGCAAATTTACAAAAAAAATCCCAAACCCCCAAATTTTCCCCTCATCCCCGCATCTTTTTTGCCATTTCCGCCACCCATAACCGCCCCGATTTTCTACATTTGCTACAACTTTTTATCTACATTTGCTACAAAAAATCCTCTACATTTGCTACAATTCTTTCTCTACATTTGCGACAATCCAATAATTTTTTCTTATCTTTGCACCATTATAAATAACGAAGTAACAGATGAAAAGATTGAATTATAAGCCGAGAATTGCCGATATGATTCTCACTCGGAAGCTGTCCATGATTGGAGCCGTTCTTATTGAAGGCCCGAAATGGTGTGGCAAGACAACTACCGGAGAGCAACACTCTGAAAGTGTTATCTATATGGATGACCCCAGGATGAGAAATGCCAATATTACGGCGGCGGAGATTGACCCGTCGTTGATTCTTGACGGTGCAACTCCCCGACTGATTGACGAATGGCGGATTGCTCCAAGAATATGGGATGCGGTTCGCTTTGAAGTAGATCATCGTGATCAAGACGGGCAGTTTATATTAACAGGCTCTGCGGTTCCTTTATTGTTAGATGAAGAATTGCTCAATACGCATACGGGAACCGGGCGCATTGCCCGTCTGCGGATGCGGACGATGAGCCTTTGGGAATCAGGCGATAGCTCAGGTAAGATTTCGCTCAAAAGTATATTCAGCGGTGAATCTCCGTCGGCTACTTGTCAGTCGTCCATTGAAGATATTGCTTATTTTTGCTGCCGGGGAGGCTGGCCTCGGGCCGTCTCCAAGGGGGGAGATATTGCTCTTGATATGGCCTATGATTATTTAAAAGCTGTGGTCCATTCTGATATCTCTCGTGTTGACAGCTCAATTAAAAATACGGAGCGGGTTGAAAGATTCTTGCGTTCCTATGCAAGACACATAGGCTCGCCGGCTCCGTTGAAGGCTATTTGCGCTGATATGTTGCCTAACGAACAAAACAGCTTGGATATTCGCCGGATTCAACCATATGAAAGTGCGCTTAAGCAGATTTTCGTGATTGAAAATATGCCCGCATGGAATCCGAATCTCAGAAGCAAGGCAGCTATCCGTAGCGCCGACACCCGTTACTTCGTTGACCCATCGATAGCAGCGGCGGCCTTAGGAGTCGGTCCGAAAGATTTGATGTCGGATTTGAATACTTTTGGTCTGATTTTTGAGAATCTGTGTATCAGGGATTTAAGGGTTTATGCTGAAGTCTTGAATGGCACGGTATATCATTATCGTGACAGTCTCGGACTGGAATGTGATGCCGTTATGCACCTTCGTGATGGCAGATACGGGCTGATTGAAATAAAACTGGGCGGCGATAAGTTGATTGAGGAGGGAGCAACGAACCTTAAAAAATTACGAGACAAGATTGACACTGACAAGATGCATAACCCATCCTTCATGATGATTCTTACAGCCGTCGGTCAATTTGCGTTCAAGCGCCCCGATGATGTTTGGGTAGTCCCCGTCACCTGCCTGAAAGACTAACCGGATTCATTCACCAATTACTTGGTTGAATTAATGATTATGCGGAAAATCATAGTATAACCAGCTGATTACAAATAAAGTGGCTATTGATTTAGTAGATAGCCCGGAGGGCTTATAACTTTGGTTTAGAGGCTGTTGCAAAACATAGGGAGAGTACATGACTGGGCTTCGTGGCGCCCTCGCCACGATGGAGCGCAAGCTCCACAATTTACGCCTCAATTAATTGGTCCTCAATCTTAATGTGGAAATTATGGCGCTGACGCGCCACCGTGGCGAGGGCTCCACGAAGCCCGGTGGATTTCATCGGACTAAAACTTGCCGGTATCGGCAAGTTTTGCTATATTTGCAGGGTAATTCTTAAATAAAACTTGCCGATAGATGGATTTTTGCCGGATGAAATGTACCACCCGGAGGCAATTGTACCACCTGAAAAGTGGTACATTCGGAAATTCACCGGGATGGGTAATGTTGAGGGGTTGAGAGGGAGGATTGGGGGGATGTTTTCGTTTTTTCAAAATTTTTCGTAACTTTGCAGAAAATTTTTTTGCTATGAAATTTAATGAATATAAGGTGAATGACCCCGTCGGGGTTAATAAGTCTATACTTGAGCGCTGGAAGGAGCAACGTCTCTTTGAGCGTTCAATCTCAGAGCGCGCGGGTGCGCCTAACTTCGTTTTCTTTGAGGGACCTCCTTCGGCTAATGGTCATCCGGGCATTCATCATGTCCTTGCCCGTACAATCAAGGATATCATTTGCCGCTATAAGACTATGCGCGGTTTTCAGGTCAAGCGTAAGGCCGGATGGGATACTCACGGTCTGCCCGTAGAGCTCGGGGTTGAGAAGACTTTGGGAATCACCAAGGAAGACATCGGCAAGAAAATCTCCGTTGATGAGTATAACGCCGCCTGCCGCAGCGAGGTGATGAAGTTTACCGACGAATGGGAACAGCTCACCTCCCTGATGGGCTATTGGGTTGACATGACTGACCCTTATATCACTTATGATAACCGATATATAGAATCCGTATGGTGGCTCCTGAGCCAGGTCTATGCAAAGGGCCTGCTCTATAAGGGCTACACGATTCAGCCTTACAGCCCGGCTGCGGGCACCGGACTTTCAACTCATGAGTTGAATCAGCCGGGATGTTACCGCGACGTCAAGGACATCACTTGCATTGCCCAGTTTGAGGTCACTGACCCCATTGAGCCGATGAAGGGGTGGGGCACTCCCTGCCTGCTGGCGTGGACCACTACTCCCTGGACCCTCCCCAGCAATACGGCCCTCTGCGTTGGCCCCTCGATTGATTATTGCGTAGTCAAGACCTTTAACCCTTATAGCGGCGAGAAGATTACCTGCGTAGTGGCCGAAGCGCTGCTTGGCTCCGTGCTCAATCCCAAGGGTGAAAACGGCGACTTCGAGACCTATCAGAAGGGCGACAAGGTTGTGCCCTGGCAGGTTGTGGCCCGTCTGAAGGGTGAGGAGCTCGTCGGCATGCATTATAAGCAGCTGTTCCCGTGGGTTAACCCCGGGGAGGGCGCGTTCCGCGTAATTCCCGGCGATTATGTGACCACGGCCGACGGTACGGGTATCGTCCATATTGCCGGCACATTCGGTGCGGATGACTTGCGGGTTAGCCGCGCTGCCGGAGTGCCCCCGCTCCATCTGATTGACCGTGACGGCAACATCCGCCCGATGGTTGACCTCAAGGGCCGCTTCTATCGCCTGGAAGAGCTTGACCCCGAGTTCGTTGAAAAGATGGTCAATGTTGAGGCCTACAAGGAATTTGAGGGCCGATTCGTCAAGAATGCCTATGACCCCGCCGCCACTGAGGAGACGGAGACTCTTGACGTGAGCCTCTGCCTCTGGCTCAAACAGCAGGGTAAGGTCTTCAAGATTGAGAAGCATACGCATAATTACCCCCACTGCTGGCGCACTGACAAGCCGGTGCTTTATTATCCGCTGGATTCATGGTTTATCCGCTCAACGGCGGTGCGCGAACAGCTGATGAAGTCCAATGAGGAAATCCTCTGGAAGCCGGCGTCAACCGGCTCAGGCCGCTTCGGCAAATGGCTTGAAAACCTTCAGGACTGGAATCTCAGCCGCTCCCGTTATTGGGGCACTCCGCTCCCCATCTGGCGCACTGAGGATGCCCGCGAGGAAATCTGCATAGGCTCCGTCGAGCAGCTCTCGGCCGAGATTGACAAGGCCGTGGCCGCCGGTCTGATGGCCTCAAACCCGCTGACCGATAAGGGCTTCATCCCCGGCGACTACTCTAAGGAAAACTATGAGAAGATTGACCTCCATCGCCCTTACGTCGACGATATTATCCTCGTTTCCCTCTCCGGCAAGCCGATGAAGCGCGAACTGGACCTCATCGACGTCTGGTTTGACTCCGGCGCCATGCCCTTTGCCCAGCAGCATTATCCCTTTGAAAACAAGGAGCGTCTGGACTCCGGCGAGTGCTTCCCCGCTGATTTCATTGCCGAGGGCGTTGACCAGACTCGCGGATGGTTCTTCACTCTCCATGCCATTGCCGGCATGGTCAAGAACTCTCCTGCCTATAAGGCCGTGATTTCTAACGGTTTGGTACTTGATAAGTATGGCAACAAGATGTCGAAGCGCCTGGGCAATGCCGTTGATCCCTTCGTCACCATTGAGAAATATGGCTCAGACCCCCTGCGCTGGTACATGATCAGCAATTCCGCCCCCTGGGATAACCTGAAGTTTGACGAGGAAGGCGTCATTGAAACCTCGCGCAAGTTCTTCGCCACACTCTTTAACACATATAACTTCCTGGCCCGATATGCCAATACCGACGGCTTTGACCCGAAGACCTCAGAGAAGGTTCCCGTCAGCGAGCGTCCGGAAATTGACCGCTGGGTGATTTCAGTGCTCAACTCGCTGATTGACACCGTTCAAACCGCGCTTGATGACTATGAACCCACTGTAGCCGCCCGCGCTATCAGTGAGTTTGTTCAGGATAACCTCTCTAACTGGTATGTGCGCCTGAATCGTTCGCGCTTCTGGAGCAGCGATAACGCCAAGGATAAGGCGGCTGCCTATCAGACTCTCTATGAATGTCTTGACACCGTGGCCCTGCTGATGGCCCCCATCGCGCCTTTCTATGCCGAGCGCCTCTATCTTGACCTCCATCCGGAGGCCGAGTCAGTCCATCTGCAATTCCAGCCGGTGGCTGACAAGGCGCTGATTGATAAGCAACTTGAAGAGCGCATGACCCTGGCTCAGAAGCTCTGCTCCATGGTGCTGGCCCTGCGCCGCAAGGCTAACCTCAAGGTCCGTCAGCCCCTGAGCAAAATCATGGTGCCCCTGACAGATGAGGCTCAGCGCGCGGTCATCGAGCCGATTATTCCGCTGGTGCTCAGTGAAATCAACGTTAAGGAAATGGAACTCCTCGACCCCAGCAACACTGTTCTGGTCAAGCGCGTGAAGCCCGACTTCAAGAAGCTCGGACCCGTGTTTGGCAAGCAGATGAAGCAGGTGGCCGCCGCAGTTCAGTCAATGGAGCAGGCTCAAATCATTGAGCTTGAGCGCAATGGCGCCATTGACCTCACCCTGGCCGACGGAACCTCGGCCCATGTGACGGCCGATACCGTCGATATCTTCTCTGAGGATATCCCCGGCTGGCTCGTGGCTAATGAAGGCACCCTGACCGTGGCGCTGGACATCACCGTGACCCCCGAGCTTCGCCGCGAGGGCATGGCCCGTGACCTGGTCAACCGCATCCAAAACATCCGCAAGGGCCGCGACTATAACATCACTGACCGCATCACGGTCTGCCTCGAGCCCGTGGCGGAAGTCGTTGACTGCCTGAGCGTTTACTCTGACTATATTGCCTCACAGGTGCTCGCTACGGCTATCACCACCTCCGCCTCCCTCCCCGCTAATGATGACACTCTCGATATTGACGGCCTCCGGGTCAACATCAGCATTGAGAGAGTCTAAACCCCAAACTCTAAACACTAAACTATAAACTCTAAACTATAAACCCTAAACCGTAAACTCTCCCCCTCTATGGAAAAAGTTCGTTATTCTGAAGAAGAGCTTCAGGAATTTAAGGAGCTGATTCTTGAGAAACTCGCCAAGGCGCAAAGGGAGTATGACTCCCTGCGCGCCTCCATTGCCGGCGATGGAAATGACACTACCGATACCTCGCGGACCTTCAATGCCCTCGAGGAAGCCGCCGGAGTGCTCAATCGGGAGGAGACGGCTCAACTTTGTGAGCGTCAGCTCAAGTTTATAACTAACCTGCGCAACGCCCTCCTCAGAATTGAAAACGGAACTTACGGCATCTGCCGCAAAACCGGTAAACTGATTCCCAAGGAAAGGCTCCGCGCAGTTCCTCATGCAACCCTCTGCATTGAAGCTAAACAATGAAGAATAAAACATCCGTCAAATGGCTGGCCGCCATCATCATAGCCCTGGTGATTATCCTTGACCAGGCTCTTAAGATTTGGGTCAAAACCTCCTTCTATCTCGGCGAGGAACTGGAGATTTTCTCCTGGTTTAAGCTGCTGTTTGTCCAGAATCCGGGCATGGCCTTCGGCTGGAGCCTCGGAAGCAAACTTGCGCTGACTCTTTTCCGCTATGCGGCCACTATTTTCGGGTTCTGGTATCTCAGCCGCCTCTTTCGCCGCAAAAACCTGCCCGTGGGGCTGATTGTCTGCGTTTCTCTGATTCTTGCCGGTGCCATCGGCAATTTGATTGACTGCACCTTCTATGGCCTGATTTTCAATAATCCGGCCCCTCCGGAAGTGGCCACTCTCTTTCCCTCCCTGGGCGGCTATGCCTCGGTGCTCCATGGTCAGGTGGTCGATATGCTTTATTTTCCGCTCTTCTCCTTTGTCTGGCCCGACTGGATGCCCTGGGTTGGAGGCACGGAATTTGAATTCTTCCGCCCGATTTTCAACCTGGCCGATACCGCCGTCTCCGTCGGCGTCATTGTCCTGATTCTGTTCTATTCTTCGCGGTTGAATCCCGAACCCGAACCCGCCCCGGAAGAGCGGGACCCCAAGGAATGAAACGCCTCCTGCTCCCGCTACTGATGCTGACGCTCCTGGCCGCCGGATGCTCGCGCCCGGGGCCCGTATTGAGCGAAGAAAGGCTTGCCCGTCTGCTCGTCGACCTTGAGCTGGCCGATGCCTTCGTAACCGAGCAGCGGGTCCAGATGTTTGCTGATGATTCCATGCGCCTGGCAATGAGGGAATCAGTCCTGGCAAAACATAAGGTCAACGAGGCCACTCTCGATACCTCCCTCCGATGGTATGGCGCCAACCTCCCCAAGCTCATCAAGGTCTATGAGCGGGCCGACTCTATCCTTGCCGACTCCCTTCGCGCCATTGACCGCGAGGAGCAGCAGCTCCTGATTGCCGCCGCCGGCGATTCGGCCAACGTCTGGCGTCTTGACCCCTCAATCCCCTTGGAGGGTTCCCAGTTCTTCTCCTTTGAGGTCAGCGTTGACTCCTCCTGGCGCCGGGGCGACGTGGTCGACTGGTCATTTGCCCTTCATAATCTCCGCAGCGAGGAGGTCGCCGTAACCCTCGGCGCGAACTATAATGACCGCGCCCAGACGGTCAATTCCTTCACCATTAGCCGCCGGGGGCGTGATAATCCCCATTACTCGCTCCAGCTCCAGCTTGACCGCCAAAAGCGCGCCACCCGCATCTTCGGATTTATCCGTGTGCCCCTTGACTCCGGACGCCGCGTGTTTATCGATTCCATCTCGCTGGTGCGCACCCGTATGGTTGACGATGAATATCACTCGCGCCGCTATCGTGTCAGCTCCCTCTCACGCGCCCGAGCCCTATGACTACCCACCTCCTCCCCGGCTCAATCCTCCCCGACGGCTCCGTTGACCCCACCCCCATAGTGGTCACTCTCAACGATGCCGGGCAAGTTGAATCCTTCGCTCCCCTCGGCCGCATCGAACCCCCTTCGACGACCCCCCTCCGCGCCCTCCTCTCCCTCCAAACCCTCTCCCTCCACCCCCTCTAAAATCGGTTATACTTACGAAAATGAAGAATATTATTGTCATACTTTGTTGTTTGTTCACTTTTGTGAGCTTCGCGAGCAGTTGCCATGTTGCAGCGGAAGCACCTGTGGAGGTTAAGACCATTAAACTAATCGATGCAGCAAATCATTATCAGGAGATGATTGCTGAAAATCCTGACTATGTTTATATTGATGACGAATTTAAGGATGGTGAGCTGAATATTGGATTGAAAATGATGATGACCTCTAACGGTGATGATAATCAGGTAAACTGGGTTGACGATGAGGAATTTACTGATATTAAAGGTCAAAAATTTGGCTGCGTGAAAGGCGGTCAATGCGGGTTTCCTCTAAATGGTAAAGTCATCGGAACAGATATCGTTGCTCTCGAGCTCTTAGGTGAGCGCCCTTTGGTTATGTACCTGGTTTTCGGAGGGAGAGCAAGCGCCTCAAAACTAACACCAACTATTTTAGGGAATTTTTTTAAGAAGGCATGCCTCTCGCCCGTGTGTTGGTCAATACCTCTTGGCTCATATCGGATTCCAGGAAGTAAATCCTTTAAACTCAATATCATTCCCGGCAATACTTACACCATAGATAAGCATTCAGAAGTAAGTGAGAACTTCATTAACTACGAATTCATCATTGAGTCGCTGAGCTTGGAGTGCAATGAACCTTTCGGACTGGTCATTGCTGATGATGAAACAGGCAAAGTCCTATTCATGGGTGCTATTAATGAAATGCCAAAATGGCGATGAAAAGAATTGTTTCGCTGATAGGTCGACTGCGCGAGGGTGACGCAGAACCTTGGGAGCGTACATGACCGGGCTTCGTGGCGCCCCCGCCACGATGGAGCGCAAGCTCCACAATTTTCGCCTCAATAATCATATATATGAAATTATGGCGCTGACGCGCCACCGTGGCGAGGGCGCCACGGTGCCCGGTGGCTTTCGCTAAATCATGAGTTCTGCAACACCCCCCAAGCAGACTTGCTTATGAAGGCAGTGAAGCGTTATCAATGATGTTCCCGCGGTCTGATAGGGGGGATGAGTAAATTTTTGTATTTTCTATTTTTTTGTTGTAAATTTGCAGTGAATTAAACGCTACAATTAAAATGATAGAAAATGATATTTTAAGGCTTGGCGGGCGTGATTTTCATTCGCGCCTGTTCGTTGGCACCGGCAAGTTTCCCTCTAATGAGCTGATGCTTCAGGCTATACGCGCGTCTGAGTCAGAAATGGTGACCGTAGCGGTCAAGCGCCTTGACTTGGATAATATTGATGAGGATGATATGCTCGGACATATTGACCGTCAGCGAGTTCAGTTCCTTCCAAACACCTCCGGAGCGCGCGATGCCCGCGAGGCTCTGATAGCCGCCCGTGCCGCCCGAATGATTTATCAGACGGACTTTATCAAGCTTGAAATCCATCCTGACCCCAAATATCTCCTCCCGGACCCCATTGAGACCCTTCGCGCCGCTGAGGAGCTCGTAAAGGATGGCTTCGTCGTGCTTCCTTATTGTCAGGCAGACCCCGTGCTCTGCAAGCGCCTGGAGGAAGTGGGGGTGGCCGCCGTGATGCCCTTAGGCGCGCCTATCGGCACTAATCAGGGACTGCTGACGCGCTCCATGCTGGAAATCATCATTGCCGAGAGCCGTGTCCCCGTCGTAATCGATGCCGGAATCGGTGCCCCCAGCCATGCCGCCGAAGCAATGGAAATGGGTGCCGACGCCGTCCTGGTCAACACTGCTATTGCCGTGGCCGGTGACCCCGTCCAGATGGCCATAGCCTTCCGTGAGGCAACGATTGCCGGACGCCGCGCGCGCCTGGCCGGACTCGGCGCCGTAGGCTTCCAAGCCTCCGCCTCCTCCCCCCTGACCTCATTCCTGAATACATAGTACTAAATACAAAGTACAAAATACAAAATACAAAGTACAGAGTACAAAATAAATTATGGAAAGGCGGATTCCGATCCGCCGCCACCTCCCTGAGAATACAAAGTACAAAATACAAAATACAAGAGTAATAAGCAAAAAAGCAATTACTCATTACTAATTACTCATTACTAATAAAAAAAAGGTTTTGAAAATAAACGATATAGATTGCCGGAAATATCCCGGTTCAGAGAAAGTTTACGTTGCCGGAGAGCTCTTCCCCGACATTAAAGTGGGTATGCGTCAAGTGAACCAGATGCCCACAGTGAAAGTTGACGCTGAAGGTAACAAGACTCAGCGTGAAAATCCCCCGGTGACCATTTATGATACCTCCGGGCCGTTTACTGACCCCGCCATTGAGATTGACATCAATGCCGGCATCCCCCGTATGCGCCAAAGCTGGAATGAGCGCCGCGATGACCTTGAGGAACTTCCGGAAATCACCTCGGAATATGGCCGCCAACGCCTGGCTGACTCCAATCTTGACGCCATCCGCTTCCCCCGCCGCTATAAGCCCCTGCGCGCCAAGCAAGGTGCCCGCATAACCCAGCTCGACCTGGCTCGCGCCGGTAAAATCACCCCTGAAATGGAGTATGTGGCCATTCGTGAAAACCTTCGCTGTCAGCAGCTCGGGATTCCAAGCCATATCACTCCCGAGTTTGTGCGTCAGGAAGTGGCCGCCGGTCGCGCCGTGATTCCCGCCAACCCCAATCACCCTGAGGCTGAGCCGATGATTATTGGTCGCGAATTTCTTGTCAAACTCAACACTAACATCGGCAATTCGGCCCTCAGCTCCGGAATTGAGGAGGAAATCAACAAGGCCGTATGGAGCTGCTACTGGGGCGGCGACACTCTGATGGACCTCTCCACCGGCGATAATATCCATGAAACCCGCGAATGGATTATCCGCAACTGCCCCGTCCCGATGGGCACTGTTCCCGTCTATCAGGCCCTTGAGAAAGTCAACGGCAAGGTAGAAGACCTCACCTGGGAAATCTATCGTGACACTCTCATCGAACAGGCCGAACAGGGTGTGGACTACTTTACGATTCATGCCGGCGCCCTCCGCGCTCATGCCGATATGATTTCAGATCGTCTGACCGGAATCGTTTCGCGCGGCGGCTCAATCATGACCCGCTGGGCCGTGATCCACAATCAGGAAAACTTCCTCTACACGCATTTCGACGAAATCTGCGAAATCCTTGCCCGCTATGACGTTGCCGTTTCATTGGGCGACGGACTTCGCCCCGGCTCAATCCATGATGCCAATGACCGCAGCCAGTTCCTGGAACTCGATGTGCTCGGCGAGCTGACCGAGATTGCCTGGAAACATGGCGTGCAGGTGCTCATTGAAGGCCCCGGCCACGTCCCCATGCACAAGATTCAGGAAAATATGGACCGCCAGATTGAAAAATGTCATGGCGCCCCCTTCTATACCCTCGGCCCGCTCACAACTGACATTGCCCCCGGCTATGACCACATAACCTCGGCCATCGGCGCCGCCAACATCGCCCGCATGGGAACGGCAATGATCTGCTATGTGACCCCCAAGGAACACCTTGCCCTGCCGAATCTCGACGACGTCCGCGCCGGTGTCATTACCTATAAGATTGCCGCCCATGCCGCTGACCTCGCCAAGGGTCATCCCGGAGCTCAGGTGCGCGATGACGCCCTCAGCCGTGCCCGTTTTGAATTCCGATGGAAGGACCAGTTTAACCTCAGCCTTGACCCCGAACTGGCTAAGCGATATTACGTTGAATCTCACAAAGGTGACGACCATTTCTGCACGATGTGTGGCCCTAATTTCTGTGCCATGCGTATCAGCGCCGCCACGGCTGAATCCTGCAAGTAAATGTTTTACGACGAGCTTCAAAACTACAACTGGGACGCGACTACCGACGCCATCGCCCGCAAGACGGCCGATGACGTTCGTCGCGCCCTGAGCCATGACCGCCTCTCCATTGACGATTTCATGGCCCTCATCTCGCCCGCGGCCGAGCCTTTCCTCGAACAGATGGCCCGGAAAAGTCAGCGCCTGACCCGCGAACGCTTCGGCAAGACCATTTCCATGTACATCCCCATGTACGTCTCCAATGCCTGCACCAACCATTGCGTCTATTGCGGATTTAACCATCATAACCCCCTGGCCCGCGTAACGCTGACTCAGGAGCAGGTCAAGGCCGAATGTGAGGCCATCCGCCGCCTCGGACCCTTTGAGAACCTCCTGATTGTCAGCGGCGAATTCCCCTCGCTCAATGGCCCGGATTATCTGGAAAAGGTGCTCCAAACCTGCCGCCCTTATTTCCATAACCTGACAATTGAAGTGATGCCCCTCAAGCAGCAGGCCTACGAGCGCCTGATTCAGAGCGGCCTCAACGGAGTGGTCTGCTTCCAGGAGACTTATAATGAGGCGAATTATAAGAAGTATCACCCCCGCGGAATGAAGTCGGACTTCAAATGGCGCGTGAACGGGTTTGACCGCATGGGCGCCGCCGGACTCCATAAAATAGGGATGGGAGTACTCATTGGCCTCGAAGACTGGCGAACGGACGTTACCTATATGGCGCGCCATCTGCTCTACCTGCGCAAAAACTATTGGCGCACACGCTTTTCAGTCAATTTCCCCCGAATGTGTCCCGCTGAGGGAGGCTATCAGCCCAAGGTCATCATGACGGATAAGGAGCTCGCGCAGCTAACCTTCGCCTTCCGCCTCTTTGACCATGACGTCGACATCTCCTATTCAACCCGCGAAAAGCCTGATTTTCGCGCTAATATGATGCAATTGGGCGTAACATCCATGAGCGCCGGCTCCAAGACCGAGCCCGGAGGATATGTCTCTACCCCTGAAGCCCTCGAGCAATTTGAGGTCAGCGATGACCGCTCCCCTCAGGCCGTCGCCGCTGAAATCTCCCGCCTCGGCTATGAACCCGTCTGGAAAGACTGGGACCGCCGTTTTGACTGATTCTAAGACCCCGTTCCCCAATATTTGTTAAAGCTGAGGTCGCCAATCGTCACGCATCTGCGTCCGCTTTAACAAATATTGGGGAACGGGGTCTACACAATAAACCGACTGCAAAATGCGTTATTTCTGTATGAAACAACGCATTTTCTTATTTATCGCCATACTTTTCTCGCTGACCGCCTGCATTGAAGACGGGTTTGACACCCGCCCCTCCGCTCAACCTTCATTCTCCGTTGAGGAACTTGACATGGGCGTGCAGTTTACTGAAAACCCGTCGCCGACGGCGATGCTCATGATTTATAACCGTAACTCCAAGCAAATCAACCTCTCGCAGGTCAATTTGCGCTCCGGTGAGCATTTCCGCATCAACGTTGACGGCCGCAGCGGCTCCGAATTCCGCGACGTTGAAATCCGCCCCAACGACTCTATCTATGTCTTCGTGGAGTGTACCCTCCCCGTGACTCCTACGGCTCAGCCCCTGGAAATGACTGATATGCTTGACGTTATCACCAATGGCGTCACCCGCTCCGTCCCCATCAAGGCCCTGGCTCAAAACGTGGCCCGCCATCGCGCCGAGGTGATTTCCGGCTCCGTCACCTGGACCGACGAGCTCCCCCATGTGATTTTTGACACTCTGCGAGTAGCCCCCGGGGCGACTCTCACTCTCGCCCCCGGCGCCGCACTGCTGTTTCATGACAAGGCCGCCCTCAAGGTTGAGGGGACGCTCCTCAGCCTGGGAACTGCCGCTGACCCCGTCATTCTGCGCGGCGACCGCACCGGAAATGTCGTTGCCGACATCAGTTATGACGTCATGTCGGCCCAATGGCATGGCGTCGATTTTGCTCGGGGCTCTTCCGGTAACCGCCTGAGCCACACTGAGATTGTCAATACTGTCAATGGCGTCACTCTCGACTCGCTCGTTGACCTTACCCTTGAAAACTCCCGCGTCTATAACTCCGCCTCAACCATCATCTCGGCGCGCGGAGGGGCCCGAATCCGTGCCCTTGGCTCCGAACTGAGTAATGCCGCCTCCGCCCTGCTCCTCCTTGAAGGGGGCGACTATCAATTTTTCCGCTCAACCCTGGCCAACTGGTATCTTTTCTCCTGGCCCGACATGGCAATCGTTGAATTCCTCGACCCCGATAACACCCACGCCGAATTTGCCAACTCCATCATCTATGGGCGAGACACCCCCGTAGGCCATTATTCTGACACTCCCGAGACGGCCGACATCTGGTTTCGCCGGGTCTGCTTCGACGTCGAAGGCAGCGATGACGCCCGCTTCCTCAACTGCCTCTGGGCAACTGACCCCCAGCTGAGCTACGACCTCAAGGAATACACCTTCACCTATCTCCCCGCCCCCGAATCACCGATAATCCAAGCCGCCGACCCCTCTCTCGACCCCGCCGACCTCCCCGCCACTGACCGCCACGGCCGCCCCCGCGCCCTAACCCTCGGCGCCCTCGCCCCCGCCCCCGAATAAAAAAACAACTGTTTAGCGAACGAAGTGAGCGACTTCGCATCTGATTCCATGCCGGAATTTGTGTATGTGGGAAGAAATGAATAACTTTGCACCTTGGTAATAGACATAATCACTTAAATTCGTTTCTTTGTATGAAAATATTTTTACTCTCGCTTTTCGCTGTTACGTTGGCTTGCGTCGGCGCTTCGGCTGAGGTAATAGACTTCTCTTTCTCCGGCGGTTTCCCTTCTGAGAAATGGGAAACCGGCTATGCTAACCATGCCTATGAGGATGAGAATTATTCGGTCTCTTTCACCTCGTTCTCCAAGCAAACCGTCAACATTAATGACTATCCGGTAACCAAGAACGGCAATGTCATCCTTACTCTGAAAAACGATGAAACATTTCAGAGCGTCAAATTCAACTTGGAGCAATGGGGCAGTAAGGCTCATGGCGCAGCCCTCAAGTATTTTGATGGCGAAGAATATGTTGACTTTGACCCGGAAATCACTTCTGCTGATTTCTCGATTGAAGCCTCTGAAATTCCCGCCGGAGTGACCTCTATCATGCTTGACCTCTCTTATTCAGACACAGGCAATCAGGTTGGCGTTCGCTCGGTTGATTATGCCGTGGTTGACAACTCGCTTGTCGCCGCGCCCACTTTTACCCCCGCCGGCGGCTTCCTTTTTGCCGGTCAAAAGGTGGAAATCAGCTGCGCAACTGAGGGTGCCGCTGTTTTTTACAGTGTCAATGATGGTGACGTGGTTGAGTATGTCGAGCCTATTGAATTTCAGGAGGATGGCTCATACGTAATCGATGCCTTTGCCACTCTTGACGATGAAATGAGCGACGTTGTCTCCGCTTCGTTCACCTATACCTCAGCCGAGTTGGTCATGATTACTGACCGCCTGACTGCCGACGTGTTTGGTGCCAAAGATGATACTTATCATGATGTTACCTGGACCTCAGAGGTCACCGGGATCACTTACTCCGCAAATATGATGAAGAGCCAAAAAGGCGGAGTGATGCAGATTCGATCAAAAAATGATTCCGGAATTGTCACTTCGGAAAATCCTAATGGATATCTCCTCAGTGGATACACGGTGATGTGGGACTCTGAGACGGTGAGCCCCCGACAGTTAGGAGTCTATCTTGCTGACAGCGATTTTTCTGCGCCCAATGACCTTTATGCCGACGGCTTAGAAGCTGATTATGTTCTTGACTATCAGTCTGATGCTCTCAGTCAGGAGCCGGATGAAGCCGTAGCTACGGCCGTTGGCTTCCGCTCCGTTAATGGTGCCCAGTATGTTGAATATATTGAGATTCAGTGGCTTGTGGCTCCTGCCGAAGCTCCCGTTGAGCCGGAAACTCCCGGTTCGCCCGCAGTGAGCATCGATGGGGTGGAAATCACTGACTTCTCTGAACCTATCGACCTCAACCAGGCCTCCGTAACCATCACTCTGACAGCCGATGAAGGCCACCATATCTATCACAAACATGAGCCTGCCGAGGAGACCGTCGACCCCGCTTACTATTTTGACGGCGCCGACGCCGAGCCGGAAGACCCCCACGCCGGATTCACCCATGTCGCTGATAATAAGGCTGAAATTGAAGTGAATCAGAACGGCACTTTGACCTATTATGCCTTCCATCCGGAAACTCAGCTCAAGTCTGAGCCCGTCTCAATCCGATTCATCAACGGCATTGTAACCGTTTCAATCGGTGAAGTTGAAACCGAAAAAGCCGCCCGTGAGGTCTTTGACCTTCAGGGACGCCGCGTCGCCGCCCCCGTGCGCGGACTCTACATCATTGACGGCCAACTGCGCCTCAGCAAGTAATCCCCCCGGATTGACACCAAAACTTAACGGCCGCCTGAGTTCTTCTCGGGCGGCCGGATTGGTTTAACGGGTAGAGTTTGATGTTGTGTGTTGAGGCGGACTGCTTTCGCTTTGAGGCGATGGCTCTTGCGTCGGTTTCATACGCAACGTTGCGACTTCTTAGCCGTCAACGGAAATTTCAATCTCCGGCTCTCTCGCCGGCCCTCCTCACGGGTATGTAAGTATTAGAGAGAATTATCTTATCTTTGCCAATATAACGCCCCTCCCCCCGCAAAAGTTCACACACTCAATAAATGAAGGATGAAAAATGAAAAGTGAAAAATGGAAAGGCGGTACTGCTCTATCTGTGGCGGCGGATCGGAATCCGCCTTTCCATAAATTTTTCATTCTTCATTCTTCACTTTTCAATTATTTTTCTTATCTTTGCAGCCGAAAACGGTTGCTCATTTGCGCAGAGGCGCAATTTTTTGAGCATTAAAAGGGAATGAGGTGAGATTCCTCAACAGTACCCGCTGCTGTAATTCCCGCTTCNCCAAGAATAAGAGGGGGAGCAATGTTGTCCGCAATAAGTCACTGGTCTGCAAGGGCCGGGAAGGCGCGGAGCCAACAGGGATAAGTCAGAAGACCTGCCGACTTTTTCATTCCATAAAAGCGCCCACGGGACTATGGGTCGGCATTTCTCTCTCTCTTTGTTTCGCGACATTGTGTGATATTCCAAACCGCGTCCCGTTGACGTGCTCTGGCTTCAGGGCATCTCGGCGGGCGTTTTGATTTTATTGACAGCNAAAGAAACGAAAAGAGAAAAATGATAGAGATTCTGACCTTATTATTAGCTGCGGCCCAACCGCCTGACACCATGCGCCTTCACGAAGTGGAGGTGACGGCGTCGGCTCCGCGGCGCGATGTCATCCCCGTGCAGACCCTTGAGGGCGAGGAGCTCAAGCGNCTCAACAGCAACAGTGTGGCCGACGCGCTCCGCTATTTCTCCGGGGTNCAGGTCAAGGACTATGGCGGAGTCGGCGGCATCAAGACGGTCAATATCCGCTCGATGGGCACGAACCATACNGGGGTNGTCTATGACGGAGTCGAACTCGGNAATGCCCAGAACGGGCAGATTGACCTGGGGCAATTCTCGCTTGACAATATCGAGGCCCTCTCGCTCTATAACGGACAGAAGAGCGAAATCCTCCAGCCCGCCAAGGACTTCGGCTCTGCCGGCACGATTTATATGCGCACACGCACTCCCCGCTTCCTCCCCGGCGAGACCTACCATCTGCGGGCCACGGTGCGCACCGGCTCCTTTGACCTGCTGAATCCNTCGGCCCTGGTTGAACTGAAACTCAGTGAGNGCATCGCGGCCTCGCTCAGCGCCGAATGGGTNAACTCCAGCGGTAAATATAAGTTCCGCTACCGTCGCGTCAACCCCGCCGGCGAGCTGGCCTATGACACCACGGCNGTGCGCCAAAACGGCGATATCAACGCCACGCGCCTCGAGGCAAACGTGCATGGCTCCCTGACCTCCGGAAGCTGGACCGCCAAGGTCTATAACTATAACTCGGAGCGCGGAGTGCCCGGCGCTATCGTCAATAATGTCTGGCGCCGAGGCGAACGCATCTGGGACACCAACTCCTTNNTCCAGTCAAGCTATAACGGCTTCTTCGGCCGCTTTTCAACGCTGAATAACGTTAAATATGCCTTTTATCGCACTCATTATGTCAATAATGACGATAAGCAGGTGAAAATCGATAATCTCTATCGGCAAAAGGAAATCTACATNTCCTCGGCCAATGAGTTTGCGNTGACCGACGGCTGGAGCCTCTCCGCGAGCTATGATTTNCAGTGGAACGCGCTTGATGCCGACGTTTACGGCTTTGTCAAGCCTGACCGCTTTTCTAATTTCCTCTCCGTCGCCTCGGCCCTGAATCTTGACCGNTTCAAGGCTCAGGCCAGCTGCCTGGCAACATTTATCCATGACCGCATCATCGGTCAGGAAGCGCCCCGCGACAAGAGTGTGCTCTCGCCGGCGGTGNTTGTCAACACTTATCCGCTNCGCAACCGCGATTTTTCCCTTCGCGCCTTCTTCAAGCAGTCATTCCGGATGCCNACGTTCAATGACCTCTATTATGCCGACATGGGCAATTCCAAACTCTCGCCCGAGCGCGTCACCCANTATAATTTAGGNCTGGTCTATGACCATACCCGCCCGGGAGAGACGATTGCCTGCGCGCGCCTCACCGCCGATGCCTATTATAACCGCGTCAAGGACAAGATTGTGGCCTATCCCAAGGGTCAGCAATTCCGCTGGACCATGCTTAATCTCGGNNTGGTCGACATTCGCGGGGTGGACNTNACCGGNATGCTGACCCTCAACCCCCTGCGTGACCTGTTCATCACCGCCCGGGTGCAATACACCTTTCAGCGGGCCATAGACATCACCAATCCCGCCGATAACTATTATCGCGACCAGATACCTTACATTCCGCGCCATTCCGGCTCGGCNGTGGCCAACGCCCAATGGCGCGGCTGGGGGCTGAATTATTCGTGGATCTACGTTGGCGANCGTTATAACCAACAGGAGAANATCCGCTATAACTACACTCAGCCCTGGTACACGTCTGACCTCTCCCTGAGCAAGGACCTGAAGTTAGGGCGGGTGGGGCTCCGTGCCCTTCTGGANGTCAATAACCTGCTGAGCCAGGATTATGACGTGATTCTCAATTATCCTATGCCAAAACGAAACTACCGTTTGACTCTTACGGTGGAAATCTGATGCTATGAAAAAGACTTTTCTATATTTTCTGCCGCTCCTGATGGCCGCCACAAGTTGTCGTGATGACGAACTTGTGGTGCCTACGGAGTATGAAATCATTGGCGATGAACGCCCTGCGAGNCGTATCCGCGGCCTCTATCTGGTCAATGAGGGCAANATGGGGTCAAACAAATGCACCCTTGACTTCTATGACTACATGACGGGCCTCTATTCGCGTAATCTCTACTCGGAGCGTAATCCTAACGTTATCAAGGAGCTTGGCGACGTTGGCAACGACATAGGCATCTACGGCTCGAAGCTCTACGTAGTCGTCAACTGCTCGCATAAGGTNGAGGTTCTNGACGCGCGCAGCGGCTTGCGCCTNGGGCAGATTGACATCCCCAANTGCCGCTATGTCNGATTCCATCGCGGCCATGCCTATGTCAGCTCTTATGTGGGNCCGGTGTTGATTGACCCGTCTGCCCCCAAGGGAGCCGTGTTTGAGGTTGACACGGCCTCGCTGGCGGTGACGCGCAAGGTCTCCGTGGGCTATCAGCCGGAGGAGATGGAGATTGTCAATGACTATATGTATGTGGCCAATTCGGGCGGCTATCGCGTGCCGGATTATGACAATACGGTGTCCGTTATCCAGATGATTGATTTCAAGCAGGTTCAGCAGATTCCCGTGGGCATCAACCTCCATCGGCTGAAAAAAGATAAGTATGACAAGCTCTGGGTCTCCTCACGCGGAAATTATCAGGACGTTCCCTCGCGCCTCTTCGTCATGGAGCGCAAACCCGGCTATAATCAGATGGTGGTCACTGACACTCTCAATATTGCCTGCTCAAACATGGCCCTCAGGGGTGACTCGCTCTTCTTTTATGCCACGGAATGGAACAATTTTACGGCCTCCAACACTATCTCCTACGGGATAATAGACGTCAGGACCAAACAGGTCATATCCGATAATTTCATCGCTGACGGCACCGAAAAGGAAATCACGATTCCTTACGGGATAGCCGTGCATCCGGAATCGGGCGACATTTTCGTCACCGATGCGAAAAATTACGTTAGCAGCGGCACTCTCTACTGTTTCACCCCCGACGGCAAAAAGAAATGGAGCGTCCGCACCGGCGACATTCCCGCTCACATAACCTTCCTTAGCAAATGAAACGCCTGATCAGTATAATCTTACCTCTTTTGCTCCTCTGGGGCTGCACGGCTGATATTCCCATGGTCAACCTGGGAATAGACGATGAATATTANATCGCGCGCATGTCAAAACTGGCGCTCGAGTCNGCCCTGACCGGCCGCGAATATCTATGGACGGTCAATGGCGAGCCCGTTTCAACAGAGCGGCGCTATGTGTTTTTAGCTCAGAATGAGGGGATTTATGACTTGACNTTTGACATCATTGATGACCTTACGCCCTATCACTTCGAGTTTACCGTCACGGTGCTTCACGAGGAGGTNGAATACTCGCCTTACATCAGCCGCGTCTATGAATACTGTCCGGCCCCGGGTCAGTTTGTCAACGAGATGCCGAAGTATGANCCGGGCGACACCTATGAATCTATACTTCAGAAATGTGAGGAATCAATCTCCGGAACCAANGACGTNATGATTTCCTTGGGCGCTTACGGCGGCTATGTGACATTCGGATTTGACCATACGGTAATCAACGTCGCCGGCGAAAAGGATTTCCGCATCTGGGGCAATGCCTTCTATGAGCTGACGAACCCTGACGCCAAGGGAGGCTCAGCCGAGCCGGGAATCGTGATGGTCAGCTATGACCGCAACTGCAACGGAGAACCCGACGATGAATGGTATGAACTCGCCGGCAGCGAATATTATAAGCCGGAAACGCGCCATAATTACAGCATCACATACCGTAGGCCTGACCCNTCGGCCCCCGCCGAGGAGGATGAGACCGGCTTCCTGGATAATATCAGGTATATTCCNTGGACTGACTCGGAGGGTAATTCCGGATTCGTCGCAAAAAACATCTTCCACTCTCAGAGTTATTATCCACAGTGGGTTGCGGCGGATGAGATGACGTTCAGCGGGAGTCTTCTCGCGCCCAACGGGATTGACCTCAGCGGCACCGGNCGATATTATGTGCTCTATGCCTATGATTGGGGCTACGTTGACAACCATCCCAACGATTTTGCCGACCTNAATTCCTTTGANATCTCCCGGGCGGTGGACCGCAACGGCAATCCGGTGGCGNTGCCGGGGATTGACTTCGTCAGAGTCTACACCGGACTTAACCAATACTGCGGCTGGCTNGGCGAGACCTCTACCGAACTTTCCGGAGCCCGTGACCTCCANATTGACCTTCCCGGAGTGCCGCTCCCTGAAATTCCNCTTTAATAAATCAATAATCNCTATATTTTTATGCACAAATTTTTAATTTTCCTCCTCCTTTTGTGGCTTCCGGCAGCATCCNTATCGGCGGAAGACNTTGACTACTCTCAGGGAGTACTCTTCATAAACGAAGACTGGTATGGACATCAAAATTCCACNGTCAATTATCTGCTGCCGGATGACCCTGATGGCGATTACTGGCACTATCGCGTGATTCAGAAGGAAAATCCCGGAATGGAGCTTGGATGCACTAACCAGTATGGCGCCATCTGGCGCNGGCGCCTTTACCTGATAGCCAAACAGGAAAAGGACCCCGGNGCAGACATTACCGGCGGAAGAATTACCATAGCCAACGCCCGGACCATGAAGATTATCAAGCAGATGGAGCTGATTGACCCCTCGGGCAATCAGTGTGATGGACGAGCCTTTTGCGGCGTCAGCGATACCAAGGGCTACGTATCGTCGAGCAACGGCATCTGGATTCTCAATCTCGCCACTCTGGAGATTGAAGGTCAGGTTGAAGGCTCGGAAAATCCGAATGTGGGGGGCGATAGTGACAAACCGAACACTGACCCGACAAGCTCTCTTTATTTCGGCCAGACGGGGACTATGATTCTTGCCGAGGGAAAGGTCTTTGCGGTGCATCAGCAGTATGGCCTCCTGGTTATTGACCCGCAGACTGACCGCGTCTCGCAAGTGCTTGACATGGGNATAATCGANTCAGAAACCGGCCATGCGGATGCCGGCATCGGCTCAACTCTTGTCAGGTCAAAAGACGGAAACATATGGTATTCCGTGGCTAAAAACGTACAGGGNACCGGGACTACGTTGCCTTACCTGATTCGTCTGGACCCGCTGACACTGGAGCGCGAAGTAATTCAAATCGAGGGNGANGATGTCTATCCGCCGTCAAATTCCTGGTATGCGTGGACTCCTGACCCATTTTGTGCGTCGGCGGTGACTAACCGTCTTTACTGGTGTGGCGGNCCNAACAGTTGGTTCACCAATTACAGNGTCTATCGCTACGACATTGATAGCCGCCGGCTGGAGAAAATCCTTGATTTTTCAGAAGAGGAGGGTGACTGGCATATCTACGGTTGCTCCCTTGGAATCCATCCGNCTACTGACGAGCTTTACGCCTCTATGTTTCATAAGTTCGTTGNCCCCACTTACGTCACCCGCCGATTTGACGCTGACGGCAATCTGATTAAGGAGTATCCTATGATTTCCAACTACTGGTTTCCGTCACTTCCCGTCTTTCCGCAATTCAGTAATGAGGAATCATCCGTTGCCGATATTGAGGCCGACAGTCGCCGCATCAGCATTGTCAATCTTCAGGGGCGNCGGGTATATAGCGGAGTGNTGAGCGGCTCTGACGGGGAAAGCTNTCCTCCGCTCTCGCCCGGNGTCTATATCATCACCATTGGCGACACAAGCAAAAAAGTCATTATCAAGTAATCATTTATTTATAATTTTTATCACAATGTTAAAGAAAATCATTTTTTCATTAGCAACGATTTCGATTTTTACGGTTAACGTTGCGGCTGCCGATGGCGGCGTNCCGCCTAAGTCCGTCTCGGACTATCAGGCGATAGCCCGCCCCGACGCTTACTCGGGCGAACAGCTATGGAGCGAGTATTTCACCCTTCCTTCCGGCATCAGCGCCTATGCCACCACNGACTTGGCAGAAAAAGGGCTGACCTTCACTTATACTAATTCCAATCCGGCGCTGCTGACGGTGAAGAACTGCGGATTCGACCCTACGAAGACTTACCGCAACAATAACGTCACCTGGGAGCTGACGCCGATGACCACCGGTGAAGCCATTCTCTCCATCAGNTGCACTTACGAAGGAGTGACCACTACGGCTACTCGCAAATTCATCGTGGAGGAAGTGCCNGATAATCCCTTCACCCCGAANGCCACCATCACTAACGTCAACAACGTGAGCGGCATCCATACGGGCGCGGCAGAGCCGACGGCGGTGAAAATCTACACCACCTCCTTTTTCGATGCTCCCGCCGGATGGAATGTGCCCGCTAACTGGGAAGGCGCCGGAGTAACCTGGGGCGCATACACTGACAACCCTACTCTTATCCCGGAAATAACGACTCAGGTAACCACTACCAGCTCAAGCTCCTATGGTCAGATAGACCTCAAGCTGGCCAATATTACGGATAACGGCACCCTGACCGTATGGTTCGAGCGCAACGGAGTGCGCAAGGAGGCGTCATATCCCGTTGAGAGATACATGATACAGTGTGTTGACGACGTGCTTGCCACAACCCGCACCGAGCAGGAAAATCCCGTTGACGTGCTTGCTAACGATAAGAAAAGCACGGCCTACGACGTGGTGCTGAGTGTGGTTCGTCAACCCAAGTTCGGCAAAATCACCGAATCAGAGGTTGAAGACTGGCGCGGCAACAAATCGCCCGCGCTGGCTTACACTCCGACCGACGTGGAGAATATTGAAAACTGGGCTACGGACACGTTCCGCTATCGCGCCACTCTGGTCGATAAGGAGACGGGAGCCGAGGGCGAGTATGCCGAAGCGGAAGTCAACGTCACCCTGCGCAATGACCCGACTGTNGCGCGCGTCTTCGAGTTTGTTCCGGCTCCGGGGCAGTTCGTCAACTCTTCCGGCTTCACTACGGGCGAAGTGCTGATAGGAGTTGGAGCTGCAGCCGGCTCCTCATCTCTGCCCTCCACCTCAGGCATGATTTCCCTGGGCGGCTTCGGCGGCTACGTTGTGGTTGGTTTTGACGGTCCGGTGAACAATGACCCCCGCAACCCTTACGGNGTGGACTTCACCATAGGCGGCAATGCCTTCGAGGCCAATGCCAAGGGCTACTGGAGCGAACCGGGTGCCGTGATGGTTATGCGTGACGATAACGGCAACGGNCTTCCTGACGATACCTGGTATGAACTTGCCGGCTCAAATTACTGGTTCAAGACCTCACGCCGCAACGTCACCTTCAATTATGAGGACCTCGGCTACAGCAGCCGCTATTATATCCCCTATACGGCTTCTGACGGGCTGAACGGCGCCGTCCCCTCAAACCAGTTCCATTCTCAGAACTATTTCCCCGATCCGGCCCTTTATCCTGACGTGAAACTCAANGGCAATATCCTTTCGCTGACGGGAACTCACATCAATGCGGTTTATGACCTCAGAGTGCCCAGTTACATTGAATGTTACCGCCCGCTCGGATTCGGCTATTGCGACAACCACGCCACCAANGGNGACCTCACTCTTGCCACNAACCCCTACTATGCCGACGATAACGGCAAGGTGCGCGACGGCTTTGACATCAGCTGGGCCATTGACTCCGAGGGCAATTACGTTGACCTGGACCATATTGACTTCATCAAGGTTTACAACTCGGTCAATCAGGCCTGCGGCTGGCTCGGCGAATCATCAACGGAAGTTGCGGGCATAGCCATGACCAAACCGNACCTGACGCAAGAGGCTCCGGGCGATTATTACCTNAATTATGCGGGCATTACGCAGNTGCAGGTGGTGGAAGGCCACACCTGTCAGTTCGAGGGCTTCGCCTTCAAGAACGGACGCCCCATGTTTGANGCGGAGGCAAACTGGACATCAAGCGATGAAACAGTNGGCACCATTGATAATACCGGGCTCTTTACGGCGCTGAAGACCGGAACAACCACTCTGACATTCCGGGCTACGGAGTTGGCGGAGCCTGACGTGTTTGAAGTCGAAGTCGTGACCCTCAGNGGNGTTGAAATCAGCCGCGAAGGTTACGGTAGTACCGNCAGCAACACCGAGGGTACGGCCNTNGTGGGCGAACACNTGTGGTTTGACCGCCATAGCCTCACCACCAATACCGACGANCTCAACGGATCACAGTCAAACCATTACATCTACGACACCTACACCTGGACCTCATCANACCCCGAAGTGGCCTCTATTGACAAAAACGGCTATCTCGAGGCCCTGAAAACGGGAGAGACCGTGCTCACAATGGTTTCAGACACTGACCCGACCCTGTCAACGACCTTCACCCTTACCGTCATTGACCTGCCGGAGATTCAGCAGTNTAATAATTATCTGGCCATTGAGGATGACCGCATGACTCAGGAAGAGCTCAACGCGAAACACTTTGCCGACACGGATATTTTCGCNGCCCAATATAAGGATGGCAACGTGGCTTATAAGAAGCGAGTNAACCTGAGNATCGCCAAAATCGAGCCTGAAGGCCATGATGACGCATTCTANATCAAGGAAAATCACCTTTTCAATAACCTGACCAAAGGAGACTGGCGCGAATATATCGTCACCATTGAAGGCTCTCTCGGCGACGAAATCTTCACNCTGGAGCTCCCGATACTTCACACGTCGGGCTACAACACGGTGAATACTCCCGTTATTAACGAAGGGGGCGAATTGCTGGTAGACCCCACAACGAAGAATGGCGAGCTTGACCTTAACGAAATCTTTGCGCTTAACGGCATTGCCGACATTTATTCCCGAACATATCGCATCGCCTCCTCAAGCCCTGAACTGCCGGAGGGTTACAATGCTGAGTTAAACGATAATCTTCTGAGCCTGACGCTGGATGANGCAACGGAGTTCGCCACCGGCCATACCATTGANATTGAATGNCGGGTTCAGCGNATCAGCCAGCGTAAACAAGCCCCGGGCACATTCANTCCGCAGGATTCCTATACCTGGAACAAGGCTACCATTGGTATCGGAATGGGTGAAAGCACCACAGGTATCAATGAAATCAATGTAGCCAAGAAGCTGATAATNTCGCCTAACCCCGTCACTTACGGCTTCAAGCTGAATATTGACCATACTTCTGCAGTGAAGATTTATTCCAATAGCGGAATGCGGATTTTCAGCGGAGAAGTCGCTCCCGGAGAGATGATTGACGTCAGAGCGCTTCCCTCGGGACTCTATCTNGTAGAGGTCGCCGGCTACCCTGTAGCGAAACTGATCAAAAAGTAATCCNCCTCATTTATCCCCCTTTNACGGGAGGTCGCCTCCGGCGGCCTCTCGTTTTATATAGTGTTTTGGAGGTTATTTTTTTATTCTTCAGTTTTTTTTGCTAACTTTGCAGTAATTTTTAGCGAAATTTCATCACGTATGCAGAAAATCAGAAACATTGCCATCATTGCCCATGTGGACCACGGCAAAACGACGGTGGTTGACAAGATGCTCCTTGCCGGTCATCTCTTCCGCGAAAATCAAAACGCCGGCGAACTTATTCTCGATAATAATGACCTTGAACGCGAGCGCGGCATCACAATCCTGTCTAAAAACGTTTCGATTGATTATAAAGGATATAAAATCAACATTATAGACACTCCGGGACACGCTGACTTCGGCGGCGAAGTGGAGCGCGTGCTCAANATGGCCGACGGTTGTCTGCTCCTGGTCGACGCCTTTGAGGGCCCGATGCCGCAGACCCGTTTCGTCCTCGAAAAGGCCATTCAGATGGGCCTGAAACCCGTAGTGGTGGTCAATAAGGTGGACAAGCCCAACTGCCGCCCGGATGAGGTGCAGGAAATGGTTTTCGACCTGATGTTTAGCCTTAACGCTACNGAGGACCAGCTTGATTTCCCNACNATTTTCGGCTCGGCCAAGCAGGGATGGATGAGCACTGACTGGCAGCAGCCCACTGACAATATCCTCCCGCTCCTTGACGCAATCATTGAGTATATCCCTGAGCCTGAGGTGATTGAAGGCCCCTCACAGATGCTCGTTACCAGCCTTGACTTTTCAAGCTATGTAGGCCGTATTGCCGTTGGTCGCGTTCATCGCGGCACTTTCCGCGAAGGCCAGGAAGTTGTCCTGCTGAAGAAAGATGGCTCTGCCGTCAAGCAGCGCATCAAGGAGCTCCACACCTTTGAGGGAATGGGACGCAAGAAGGTCTCCGAAGTGAGCTCGGGCGATATCTGTGCCCTCGTCGGCATTGAGGGTTTTGAAATCGGNGATACCGTGGCCGANGTTAATACTCCCGAGGCCCTNCCCCGAATTGCCATTGACGAGCCGACAATGTCAATGACCTTCACCATCAATGACTCTCCCTTCTTTGGNAAGGANGGNAAATACGTNACNTCNCGCCANATTCAGGANCGCCTGACCCGCGAACTTGACCGCAACCTGGCTCTGAGAGTNCAGAAGGCTGATAATGAGGATGTCTGGACCGTGTTTGGCCGCGGTGTGCTCCATCTTTCGGTGCTTATCGAAACCATGCGCCGNGAGGGCTATGAGCTCCAGGTTGGCCAGCCGCAGGTCATCATCAAGGAAATTGACGGCCAGAAGTGTGAACCCGTTGAGCTGCTGACAATTAACGTCACTGAAGAATACTCCAGCAAAATCATTGATATGGTAACGCGCCGCAAGGGCGAGATGATTTCAATGAACGCCCAGGGTGCTGACCGCGTTCACATGGAATTCCACATCCCCTCGCGCGGCATTATCGGCCTGCGTAACAATGTCTTGACCGCATCAGCCGGCGAGGCTATCATGGCCCATCGCTTCCTTGAATATCAACCCTGGAAGGGCGATATCGAGCGCCGCACAAATGGCTCGCTCATTGCCATGGAGGGGGGCACGGCCTTTGCTTATGCCATTGATAAACTGCAAGATCGCGGCCGCTTCTTCATCTTCCCTCAGGAGGAGGTTTATGCCGGCCAGGTTGTTGGCGAAAACGCCAAGGATAATGACATAGTTGTCAACGTCACCAAGTCAAAGAANCTCACTAACATGCGCGCCAGCGGNGCCGACGATAAGGCCCGCATCGTGCCNCCGGTGGTCTTCTCCCTTGAGGAGGCCCTGGAATACATCAAGGGCGACGAATATGTCGAGGTGACGCCTCATCATATCCGCCTGCGCAAAATCATTCTTGACGAACTTGAACGTAAACGCGCCGGCCGATGAAAAAGACCCTTCCCCCGGCGGCGTTTTCAATGCCCTTCAAGGTCAGAGACTATGAGGTTGACTGTGAGGGCATTGTCAATAACGCCAATTATCTCCACTATATGGAGCATACGCGCCATGAGTTTTGTGCCGCGGCCGGGCTCTCCTTTGCGCGCATGAGGGAGCTGCGGATGAGCCCCGTTGTGCGCAAGGTCAAGATTGAATATGTNCGCTCNCTGGGCCTGGGCGAGGAGTTTACCTCCTGCCTTGACCTGCGGCGNGACGGCGCCCGATTCGTCTTCCGCCANTGGATTCTCAATTCGAGCGGCCAACTGATTGTCGATGCCTTGGTTACGGTNGTCAACGTCATTGACGGGCGCCCNTCGCGCGGCGATGAGTTTGCCGAGGCNTTTGCGGCTTATCTCTAAGATTCACACTNATGGATGACCTTCTGACTCTCCGAATCGCTTTCAGTTTCCTGAGGGGCATGAACGTCACCCTTGGGCGCGAATTGCTGCGNCTCTGCGGCAGCGAGGAGCGTTTTTTTGCCATGTCGGAGTCAGAGTTGCGCAATCTGACTCATTCGTCGGCCGAGGTNTACTCCAAGGATTATCGCNCCAAGGTGCTCGCCAAGGCTGAGGCCGAAGCCCTGTTTGTGCGCTCTCATTCGGTTGGTACACTGTATTTTACCGACGAAGATTATCCCCAGCGCCTCCTTGACTGTGACGANGCCCCNGTGCTGATTTATTCCAGCGGCCANACGGACCTCAACCATTGTCAGGCCATCGGCATTGTCGGCACCCGCCATGCCACTCCCTATGGCGCCGACTTTACGCGCCGNCTGGTCCNGGAACTCGCCCAAAAGCTTGATAATCCCGTAATTATCAGCGGCCTGGCCTATGGAATTGACATTGCGGCCCATCGGGCGGCTCTCGAGGCCGGAATCCCTACCGTNGCCGTGATGGCTACGGCTATTTCAAGCATTTATCCGGCGGAACATCGCGCCTCGGCGGTCGATATTGTCCGCTCCTCAGGGATGCTCCTGACCGAATATTCATCGCGCCGGGTCATTCACCGGGCCAATTTCCTTGAGCGCAACCGCATAGTTGCNGGAATGTCTGACTGCCTGATAGTCAGCGAGTCAGCTGAAAAGGGNGGGGCNCTGGTAACTGCCCANCTCGCCGCTGATTATAACAGAGATGTCTTTGCCGTGCCCGGNCGCGTCAATGACCGTTACAGCTGCGGATGTAACCGCATAATCGCCTCCGGAATGGCGCGACTGCTCACCGGCGCCGACGATATTATTGCCGCAATGGGATGGACCGCTAAACGGCCCAAAAAGGAGACCTCNCAGCCCGCTCTGCCAATTGCGTTGAACCCTGACGAAGANTTAATTGTTAGATTTTTAGAGACCACAGACGATGCCTCCTTAGCCCAACTGACGGCCGCAACCGGATTCCCCATAGCGCGCCTGATGTCAATGCTCATNGACATGGAATTCCGCGGACTCCTCCTNTCCCTCCCCGGCGCNAAATACCGCCTAACCTAAATACAAAATANAAANTACAAAATACAAAANACAAAATACAAAATACAAANTAANAAANTATAANANTTATAANANTTATAANANTTATAATTAACACTAAANACTAAANACTNNANANTNAACACTAAACACTAAACCATAAACCCTAANCCCTAATCCCGCCATGCCNCGAATTATACCTGAATCTGAGNTGATTATCAATCCTGACGGATCCGTTTTCCACCTGCATCTNCGTCCTGACCAGTTGACGGACCGTATTATCCTCGTTGGTGACCCCTCACGAGTAGATATGGTCGCTTCATTTTTCGATACCAAGACTTTTGAGGTGCAATCNCGTGAATTTCACACCATTGGCGGCACTTACAAGGGCAAACCCATAATGTGTCTGAGCCATGGCATCGGCCCGGATAACATTGACATTGTCGTTACCGAGCTTGACGCCCTGGCCAATGTCGATTTCNAGACTCGCGAGGTGCGTGAAAACACCCGCTCGCTCACTATGGTCCGCATCGGNACTTCCGGCGCCCTCCAGCCCGAGCTCACNCTGGGCACTCCTGTAATCGCCGAAAAGGCTATCGGNTTTGACGGNGTNNTGAACTATTATGCCGGACGTAACTCTGTGGCTGACCTGGATTTTGANCANGACCTCTGTGAACACACCGGCTGGAATCCCCTCTGGGCNAAGCCTTATGTGGTAGATGCTGACCCCGAGCTGGTCGCTCAGATTGGCCGGGACGATATGGTTCGCGGCAANACTATCTCTGCCGTGGGTTTCTATGGCCCTCAGGGACGCGAAGTGCGNCTCCACTTGGCCAATCCGGACCTCAACTCGCGCATTGAGCAGTTTGAACACCGCGGCCGCAAAATNACTAACTATGANATGGAATCCGCACCCCTCCAGGGCCTCGGAAAGCTCATGGGACATCNCTGCATGACCGTCTGCTCAATCATTGCCAACCGATTTAACACCACTGCCAATCCAAACTATAAAGACGGCATCCGCTCGCTGGTGGAAACCGTCCTTGACCGCATTTAATTTTGCGGCGCAATAAAAAAATTAAGCGGGCGTCCCGACTTTGGGGCGCCCGCTTGAAGTATGCGGATTAGAGGAGTTTGTCTTTTTTGGCGCGGTCAGTCATGCGCTTGATGCGCTCAGCCGTGTCAGGATGTGAAGAGAACATCTTGGAGATATAGCTGGACTGCACGTCGCCCCCTTCCAGTGACTGGAGCTTCTGGAAGGCGCTGACCATTCCTAAGGGGTTCTTGCCGTTTGACTTGAGGAATTCGTAGCCGAAGTCGTCGGCCTCTTTTTCCTGCTTCTGAGAGTACTTTGCNCCCGCCAGGGCCTGACCCAGAGAGCCGAGCTGAGAGTCAGTCAGCGCGGCCATTTTGCCGCCGGCTGATGAGACGGCNTCTTTGAGCGCGCCGGTGAGCAGTTCCTGGCGCATCTGCTTCTTGGAGTGATGTTTGGCTACGTGGCCAATCTCATGGCCGATGACTCCGAGCAGCTCGTCATCGTCCATAATGTCCATCAGCGATGAAAATACGCGCACTGAGCCGTCAGGACACGCAAAGGCGTTGATGTCAATAACCTCATAGACCTTGAAATTCAAGGGTATGCCGTCGGCNGAGGTGAGCCCTTCGGTCAGGCGGTTAAGGCGCTGAGTGTATTCACTGTCAGGGTCGGAGACCTTATTGTGAGTGTCCATCCAGTTAACTGACTCCTTGGCATAGGCAGCCACTTGATCGTCAGAGAGAGTGAGGGCCTGCGTTGCCTTTGACGCGCTGTTAATGGCTTTGCTCAAGTTAAATTGAGCAGAGGCCGCCGGAATGATTCCGACGGCCATGATTGCTGCTAAAATGATNTTCTTAACCATTGCTAAGAATTAGAGTTTAACTACTTTNCCGTTAACAATGTAGAGACCGTGAGCGGGGTTAACAACCTTGCGACCCTGCAGGTCATAGATTACGCCGCCGTTGTCAACGGTGATTTCGCTGATTGAATCGTCAACGTTCTTGCCTTCGGCAACTACGTTGATGTTCTTGATTTCCCAAGTACCGGCAACTGAAGTGGTTGAGTGATACTTGAAGCCGAACTGAATCTTCTTGCCGCAGTAAGCGCTCAGGTCTACGGGCTCGTTGGCATAGAAGTTCCAAGAGAAGGCCTCGGGAGCNGTGGGCTCGGCAACGAGGGTCCATTCAGTTGCGCCTTCTTCGCGTACAACGATCTGAGTGTAGTCAACAATGGCGTCAACGTCAATCAGGTCGTTACCGTTCTTNAACTGGTTCATTGCCTGAGAGAAGGTCAGGGTAGCCTTGGTGTAAGAGGTCAGGTCAATGGCTTCNGTNGTGTAAGCTACGGCNTCAGCGGCATGGGCGCTCTGAGCATCTTCGCCTTCGAGCTGAGCATAAGCTGAAGCCTTGAGGCCATACTTGGAGTCAAGCTTCCAGACTTCNATGCTTGCGGGGTTTTCAAAGCTGAANCCTTCACCCATTTCAGAGGAGAAGAGAGCGCCTTCAACCTTTTCGGGGCGTACGGTCAGCAGGTAAGAGGCAGAGCCGGCGCGGAAGTCNTCGTTGGCTTCAGCCTTGGCGGTGATGCGGGCGGTGCCTTCGCCAACGAGGGTTACTTCACCGGTCTGAGCGTCAACGGTAGCCACGGTTTCCTTGTCGCTTGAGTAGGTAACGACGGCNGTGGTNGCCTTGGTCAGAGTGGGAGCGGTGAATGCTTCGCCCAGGTAAGCGGTAACGTTTTCTTCAGAGAAAGCGAGGCCTGCGTTTTCGCGTTCGTCGGCCGTGCCTCCTTCATAAACGATGGTGATGGTTTTGATTTGTACGGTGCCGGTCTTTCCGTCTTTGCCCTTGTTGACGAGTTCAATGCTTGATGCAGAGCCTTCATAGGTGCCGTCGTCATAGCCTTCGCCCTGGAGGTAACCGAAGTTAGAGCCGGTGAACTTCATTGAGGTGATAACGCCGCCGTTGCAGCTGATGGTGATTCCGCTCTTGTTGTTAACGCGGAAGGTNTGCGCGCCGGCATCGGTGGCCCAGAAGCGTACGCCGGAGCCTTCGAGCTTGTTGGCGGTGATAGTGATGGCGCCATCGGTGAATGATTCGCCATCTTCCATGTAATACTTGTCATTGGCCGAGCCGGCTACGGTTTGACCGTAGTTGTTAGTGGTGAAATCAAGGGTGATTTCATCGGCTGATGCGGCTGCNACGCAAGCAACGGCCGCAAATGCAGAAAGTAAAAATTTTTTCATATAAAATAACGATGATGAATTGGATTGTGTTAGATATCTGACTGCAAAGGTACGAAAATAAATACAAAATACAAAGTACAAAATACAAAATAAACACAAAGAGCAAAATACAAAATACAAAATAAACACAAAGTACAAAANACAAANTACAAAATATGNAACGGAATCCGACTCTCCATAAAAATGACCTCGGAGAGGTCGCGTTATTGTCAGCNCCAGGCGCAAGCCTGGGGTCAGGTTAGGCGNNTNNNNATGTTAGCCTCGGAGAGGTCGNNGTTATGTCTGCGCCAAAACGTCGCCTCGCCGAGGCTCTTTTCTCCTCTGCCCGTGCGCAACCATATGGAAAGGCGGATTCCGATCCGCCGCCTCATCAATGCCGCAGGCGCCCTCAATGCCTTAGCGGCGGAGGTGGGCGAGGATGCGGGCGGCGGCGGTGGCGGCGGCGGGCGATGTGCCGAGGCGCTTGCGGATGAGGTCGTAGCCTTGGAGCTGGGCCTCGCGCGCCGGACGGCCGGGGAGGATGTCAATCAGGGCGGAGGCGGCGGCCGCAGGTGTGCATTTATGGAGTAGTAGCTCGGGCACAACTTCCTTTCCGGCAATGAGATTTGGGAGCGAGACAAAGGGAATTTTCAGCACNCGTTCCATCACGGTATAGAANACCCGTGAGCCGGAATGACGATAGCAGACCACTTGGGGAGTGCGGGCCAGGGCGGCTTCAAGCGAGGCGGTGCCGGAGGTTACGAGGGCGGCCTTGGCGGCGGCCATCAGGTCCGTGGTCTGCCCGGTTACGCGCTTGATGCCTTCAGGGTAAATCGCGGGGTCAACTCCCGGGGCTTCGGCAATAACGGCCTGATACTTAGCCTCAAGCGGGCGCATCGCTTCCAGCATGATTGGCAAGTTGGAGCGGATTTCGCTCACTCGGCTTCCGGGAACCAGGGCGATTATCGGCCGGTCTTCAAGTGAGTTTTTGCTGCAAAACTCACCGGGCGACGGTGACTTGGCCAGGCGCGCGTCAATCTCCTCAACTGAGGGATTGCCAACGTAGAAGCAGCGGTCATAGCCGCGCTCGGCATAGAATTTCGGCTCAAAGGGCAGAATGGAGAGCACCTCCGTGCAGAGGCGCTTGATNTCCTTGATTCGCCATTCTTTCCAGGCCCAGATTTTGGGCGAGATATAGTAAAATACGGGGATATTNAGCTTTTGAGCNTCCTCGGCCAGCCGCAGGTTAAATGAGGGATAGTCAATNAGAATCAGCGCGTCAGGCTTNACTCGGCTGAGCAAGCGGGCCGCCGCCTTGAGGTTTCGGCCCACTTGCGGCAGGTGCTTGACAACGTCAATGAACCCCATATAGGCCATGTCGCGATAATGAATCAGNGGGNCACATCCGGCAGCNGCGGCCATTTCGTCGCCCCCNAAGAAACAAAACCGTGCCTCCGAATCAGCTTCGCGCAGCGCGCGAATCAGTTCAGAGGCATGGAGGTCGCCGGATGCTTCGCCGGCACATAGCATATAAATCATTTAAAGAAAATTCGATGCTTACTTATGATAGTAGAGTTTCTTGGCCGGAAGGTCGAGGACTATACTGTGGTTGAACACCCGGAAGGGGTTGACGGANTATTCGTCGGTATGGAGTGAGTCAGAATAAGTTACGCGGGCAAAGCGCATTCGGTCACCAATCTGCACCCGGCAATTGGGCTGCACCTCTAATCCNGTCACGGAGTCCGTCAGGATGGGCGATGTGGCCTTGCCGATGTCCTTCAGCGGCTGAACCAGTTCGCAGTTTCTGATTCCGCGGCCCGTGTCAAGGTAATAGTTCTGAGGGTCTTCATCGTTGACCTTCAGCGGGACATAGACGCGGCGGGAATAGCCAAAGAGGTCGCCGATGGCCGAGTCATGGCCGTTGAGGTCACAGACATATGAGTAACCCTCCGGAACGTGGCGCAGCAGGCTGATGGTCCTGGTGTCATTATCATATTCAATGACGAATTTCTCCAGGAAGTCCATGCCCAGGACGTTGCCTTCCTCGCGGTCTGAAATCATCATTTCAACCTTGTTGAACGTAACNGTATCGGTTGACGTGGCGTTNGGNAAGAAATACATCGGGCGGACCACTTTGCGAGTGTAAAAGTTATAATGGCCTGATTGGTCAGTCGTGTAGAGGAGGGTTTGCTGTTCTTCTCCGTCAATGCCGTGCTGCTTGAGGATTTCAAGAGTGTGGGGCGTGATGAAGCTGTGGCGCGAACCCATATCGATGGTGTAAGGGATGCCGACTATGGTGTAGACATATCCTTTTTCGTCAGGATGGATTCGCAAAATGACGTTCTCATCGCCTTCGGGAATCTCCATTTTGCCGTTAAAATGATATATTTGGTAGATTCCCGCACCATAAACGCCCAAAATGACCGCCACGATGATGAAGATGGCAGCCAGAGTGGTTTTGAGAGGATATGTATGAGTTTTCTTTGTCATGATTGGTTTTGAACGCTGCAAAGATAACTCAAATTTTTGAGCGGGCAAGTATTTGTAACATTTTTGCACCCGCTTTTTAACGCCTATTTATTCGTTTATGGAACAATCAGCGCGTAACGTCCGTCAAGTCCGAAAGTTACGGAGTAACGCCTCAGTCCCAGGCCGCGGGTCATGGCCTCGCCTGAAGTGGGCGCGCCCGCCATCTGAGGGCTGCCGTTGAGCAGAAAAACATCATAGGTGCTCCCGCAGCGAGGGCAGCGCGCAAGGTTCGTTTCGCGGTCAATGATGACCAGAATGTCACGCTGACACTCAACCGGGCAGCTCAAATCATAGGCGCGCGGGGTGTTGGTCATGTCGCAGGTCATCAATATTCCGCCAAACCCCGTGGCTGACAGGCTGGTATATGAAAATCCTGCGGGAGTTGACGGGATGATAAACCGCTGGGCATCAAGCGGAGCCTTGGCCGCATAGAGGTCCCATTCGCCGGCAGTCGTGAAGGGGACGTAGACCGGATTGAGCGGGACGCGGCGAAAGTCGACCTCCACTGAATCATAACACCCCGTCAGTCCCGTGAGGACCGACAGGGTGATGAATATCGTCAGCAGTTTGCAGGCGTTCATGCGTTGAGCTGGCCAAACATCTCGCCGAACTTATCGGCGGCTTCCTGGAGCTTGGGGCCGATGAGCGGGCGCACCATCAGGGGGATGTCGGCGTCAATGGTGGCGGTGACGTCGGTCTCGGCCTCGGAGGCTGCGGCCAGGTCGATGATCACGTTGATGGGAATCATGCCGGTATCGGCCAGGAATTTGACCTGCGAGGGGGCGTTGCGTTCAATGATGCGGAACTTCATTTCGCCAACTCCCGGCGCCGTGAAGGCCAGGGTCTCGGCGTCAGGAAAATTGATTGTTCCCATCTTGGCGCGAATCTCCTCGGGGAGCTCGCTCATGCGTCCCTGAAGCTGGTCAAGGTTGGTCATCCGCTCATAGAGCTGGGCGGCGGGGAGGTTTACCCGACAGGGCTTTCCGGAATACTTGGCCATCTCCGTTTACGCTTTTTTAGGACCCCAGACGGAGGGGTCTTTGCGCCATTCGCGCAGGGTTTCAATGTCTTCCTGGCGGATATAATTGGTTGCGAGCGCGGCCTCGAGCATTGCGTTATAGTTGCTCAGGGTCAGGAGCTCAACTCCGGCCTTCTTGAATGCTTCCTGAGCAATGGGGAAGCCATAGCTGAACATGGCAACCATACCGATTACTTCACATCCGGCCTGGCGGATAGCCTCTACGGCCTTGAGCGAGGAGCCGCCCGTTGAAATCAGGTCTTCAACAACGACTACTTTCTGGCCCAGGTCAAGTTTGCCCTCAATGAGGTTTTCAAGGCCATGGTCCTTGGGAGTGGAGCGGACATAGACGTAGGGCAGACCTAACGTGTCGGCAACCAGGGCACCCTGGGCGATGGCGCCGGTGGCAACGCCGGCAACTGCCGTAGCCTGAGGGAAGTTTTCCTGAATCAGGCGGCAAAGTTCAACTTTTATGAATGTGCGGATTTCCGGATAGGAAAGCGTTACGCGATTGTCAGTGTAGATGGGTGAATTCCAGCCGCTTGCCCAGGTGAAAGGGTTATCAGGTTGGAGTTTGATGGCGCTGACTTTCAGCAGCTTTTCAGCAAGAAGCGTTTCTAACTGTTTCATTGAAATGAAGGGGTGTTGAATGATTTTAAGTTGCAAAGTTAAGAAAAATCCCTTAAACGCGCAAATTTATTTTCAGATGATATTTGCAAATAAAAAAAGATTTACTAAATTTGCGGTGATAAAAATTGAAAACAGTATGAACAAAAGCATTATTTCTGCGGCAATCATTGCCGTCGGCATCATTATTCTCGGCTTTAATATCAAGGCCGGAATGGATAATTTCTCTAACCGTGACCGCGTAGTGACCGTGCGCGGACTCGCCGAGCGCACCGTTGAGGCTGATTATGTCACCTGGCCAATGAGTTACTCCATTGCCGGCAATGACCTCGCCGAGCTCTATGACCGCATGCAGCAGTCTAACGATATTGTGGTTAACTTTCTGACTACTAACGGCATTGACCGCGATGAAATCTCCGTTAATCCCCCTGACCTCTATAACTCCGAGGGCAACGTCTATGGCGGCGACAGAGCCCGCTTTCAGTATAACCTCAACGTGACTATCACCGTGGCCACCAAGAAGGTCCAGAAGGTGCGCGAACTCCTCAACCGCCAGAGCGAGCTCCTCAAAAAGGGTGTCGCCGCTAATAATAATTATATCAATTATCAATTTACGGGCCTCAACTCAATCAAGCCCGAAATGATTGCCGAGGCCACCAAAAATGCTCGCGAAGCCGCTGACCGCTTTGCCCAGGATTCTGACTCCCGGGTAGGCAAAATCAAGACCGCCACTCAGGGGCAGTTCAGCATTGAAAGCACTGACCAGTCCACTCCTAACGTTAAGAACGTCAGGGTTGTATCCTCAGTGGTTTACTATCTTAAAGACTGATACCGATGGATTGGGCAAGCATCGTTGGCTACATGGCCTCTATCTGCATGATTTGCGGCTATTTGCCGCAGGCTGTGCAAACCATCCGCACGGGCGACACTGACGGCATTGCCATGCCGACGTTTCTTGCCCTCGGCGCCGGCTCGGTCCTCTTCGTGGTCCAGGGCATCCTGATTAATAACATCCCCATCGTCCTGGCCAACTCCATCACCACCATCTGCTCGGCCATCATCGCCATCATCAAAATCCGCAACGACCACCGCAAGTCCCGTTAATTGCGGTTGAGGAGCACCACTTGGGCCTGCGAGTTGTCCATGCCGGGCATGGTGCGTCCCACTCCGGCGTTGATGTATGTAGGGTCGCAGATTGTGAATTGCCGCCCATTGTAGATCAGATAGTCGCCCGTGGGTTTGTCCTCATTGAAGGCTACGGCCGTGGCCAAATGGCCCGGATAATAGACCAGCACTACGTCGAGGTCAAGCAAATCGCGCACCAGGCGGGAGAACAAAATCGAGCGGTCTTCGCAGTCACAGGCGGCATAAAACAGCGTCTCGTCGGCAAAAAAGGCGCGGTCGCCGCCCCATACGTTTTCGTCATATTCATAAGGAAACGCGGTCTGAACCCAGTTGAGAAGCACTTCGGCGGCGCGGCGCTTGTCCTTGCCCTCAATGGCTTTGGCCAGCACCGGATAGACAAACTCCGTAATCTCATCTGAGGCCGGAACGTTGGCATACATTGCCCAGCGGCTCATGATGTCGCCGCCGATGTATGATGTCGGGTAGGAGCTATAGAAATCCAGCAGATTCCGGTTGATTCGTGAGGTTAAAGTAGCCTCGGAGTATCGTCGGGAGGTCAGGGTACGCGGCTCGGAGAGCGCGGAGCTCAGGCGCGGTTCGGCGGCAATTATCAGTGAGAGAGGCTGTTCCTTCGGAAATTTGGCGGAGGAGATGCTCAGGGTCTTTTCGGAGCAATCGTAGGGATAGAACGAAACGCCGTTAAGATTGTAGTAACCAACGTTATAGATTGTGTGGTCCGAGGCATAGAGCAGGTAAAGGCGGCCGGATTGTCCGGTTGCCATACGCATTTTGTAGCCGCTTTGACAGTAGAGCCAGGCCGTCAGCAGGGCGGCCTCGTTAGAGTCTTTTCCGGCAATGGCAGCGCCAACATCGGCAAGGAGGCGCAGATAGGCCCAGTCGGTCAGCTCCAGTTGCTCCCGCAGGTTAAGACAGTCACGCAGCAGATTGTCGGCCCGGCCATCTGACAGGGTTTTCCAGGCGGAGGCAACTTCACGTTCGCTCGCCGAGGCCATCTTAAAGGAGTCTTTCTGCTTGTCCCAGCGCACGTTAAGGGGTGTGCCGAGGAAGATCACGCCGACTGTTGCCGGCCGCGGCTGAGTGGGCGAGGTCCGGATGGGGCCGGAGAGCTCCAAGTTGCCCTTGTTTCCCTCAAGATTGACCTTGGGGGAATCGATTTTCGGCTTCACGGGCCTTGAACCCTTGATTGGGATAAGGTCAAAATTAGGGTTGACATCCTCGCCCAAGGGCGCCACGGGTTGAGGCTTGGGAGTAGGGACCGGAGCCTTGATTACCCGCTTGATTTCTATGGGATTGGGCTCCGGAGCAGGCTCCGTTTCGGGTTCGGGAGTGAACACCACCGGGGGCACGGGTTTGGGCTCCTCCGGCGCCTTTTTCGGCATGTTTTGCTCAAAAGACTTCCACGCCGTCTCCAAAAAAGAGGCATAATCCTCATTAATTTTCTTGCGGAAGGCCTCAAAATCCTCCTTCGACTTATCTTTAAAGGCATCAAAACCGGCCCGGGCGCGCTCCCGGAAGGCGTCAAACGACTCTCGCGACTGGCCGAAGGCCGGAGCCGCCATTGCGCCGCAAATCAATAACGCAAGAAAAATTTTCCTCATAGCAGTCAATAGTCAATTAATTTCCACAAAGTTAGACATTTTCCCCCGAACATACAAGTTTTGGAGAAAATCTCCCCCGTGTAGGAGGAGATTTAGAAATTTTTTTCAGTGTGGGGCTGGATTAGAAAGTCGAGAATGATTCTGTTTCGCCATAGAAATATCCAAGACTTGTTTTGGCGTAGGCTCGGACATAGTAGGTCTTATAGTTTTGCAGATTAGTTATTTTTCGCTCAAATTGGTATGCGTCGTATTCCGTCAGATATTTAGCGTTGGTGCCTTGCACCTTGGTGCTGTTGTTGACAGTCGGCATAGTATTCGTAGAGTAGACGAATCCATATTCGGTCACCTGAGGATTCCCGTCGGCCACAAGACCGACAAAGGTTGCTTGCCACTCAGTCAGCGATGATTCGCTGACGTTTCGAACCGGGCCGGTCAATATCATTGGAGTAAGATAGGTGGTGAAGTTGACGGTTGAGCCATAAATCGGTTCGCCATTTTGTATGGCATAGGCGCGAACATAATAAGTTTGGTCTTCTTCAAGATTATCAATGTCGGCCTTGAATGCACCGGTTGCAACTCCGTTCACTCGGATTCGATTGTCGGAAACGGTCGGCGCCGGATAAGAATTTGTTGAATAGCAGAACCCGCGCTCGGTGATTGCGGGGTCGCCCGGGTTGGCAATAGTGCCGTTGAGAGTGGCGCTCGTGTAGTTTATGTTTGTGACGTTGGAGGTGACAACGTTTGCTTCGTTAAAAGAAGTTGAGAAGTAGCAGGTAGTCCCATAGTAAGCTTTACCCCCTTGAATCACGTATGCTCTGAAATTATAAGACGTGTCATATTCAAGATTGGTCAACTGAGCAGAGTAATTGCCTTGGCCGGAGCCGGAAACCACGATCTTGGTGTCTGAGACAGTAGGGTCGGCATAACTATTGCTAACGATGCAGAATCCGCGCTCGGTATATGCGGGAGTGCCGCTTTCAAGTACCGTGCCGTTAAGAGTGGCTGATGTGGATGAGATATTCGTGGCCGACGAGGTCTCGACTTTAGGGGACGTGGCCGACATTGAGAAGGCGACGATGTTGCCGTAGATTATCTGACCGTTTTGTTTGCAATAACTGCGGGCATAGTAGGTTTGAGTGGACAGGAGGTTTTCAATCTTTGATGAAAACAATTTATTGTCGTTGACGGGAACGGAAATGTGACCGGTATTGGATGTTAAGGTCATTTCCTGTGAAGTATTCCAGATGAATCCTCGTTCGGTATATTTGGGCGCTCCTTCGTTAGTGATTTCGCCATTGAGCACGGCGGAGCTGCTTGTTATGTCTGAGGGTTCAAGGGTATTAACTGCCGATTGGGCGCGATATTCGCCAATGGCAGTGACTTTAATTTCGGTATTACCGCCGCCGTTGAGCGACTTGACGACAAGAACTGCCTCGTTGGCTCCGCTTGCAAGGAGTTCGCGATTGATTGTGACAACAATTGCCGTGGTTTGTCCGGCTTTGATGTTCTCCTCTTCCGGGTTGACGGAAATCCAGCTGCAATTGCCTTTTTCCACCCGAAAGGTCAGCTCCGTGTATCCTCGGTTAACAATTGCAAACGATAAGGTGGTCAGTTCTTCACCAAATTCAAGGAGTGTTCTGTCTGTAGTGATTACTGCCGGCAAACGCTCAATCAGCAAGTGGGCTTGTGCGATTTCGTTGGCACTGACGGAGATAACGGCATTGTTGGACTCATAGCCGTCTTTTTTTATCTCCAGCGAGTAGTCGCCCGGCTTGAGATTCAGGAAGGAAAAATTTCCATCTGTGCCGGTAACGGTCTGTTTGCCTCCCGGATTGAGGACCACATTTACGGTTTGAACGGGTTCTCCCGTAGTCATGTCTGAAACCGACCCTGCAATGCTGCCGCTTGCGTCTGCAAGCGGCTCCTTGTCGTCAGATGAACAACCGATTAAGAGGCAAAAGATTATGGGAAGAAATAATAACTTATATCGATTCATTGATCAATTTTGTGGAGGGTGACGTTTGCTTCGGTGGCTTCGCCGGAAACCACGGTTATCATCTTGCGGTTGGTATTGTAGCCGGGCTTCTGGACGGTGACGGTGTATTGCATGGGATCGATTTCTGAAAATTGATAGCGGCCGTCGGAGCCCGTGGTCTGGGTTTTGCCTCCGGGGCTGAGGGTCACGCTTGCGCCGGGAATGCAGTCGGCAGTGGCATCGTCGGTAACAATGCCGTGGAGAGTGGAGAAGATGTCGAGTTCATCTTTGGCACAGGATGAGAGGGTGCATACTGCCGTGATTGCGAGCAGCAATGCTGAGAAGTACTTTTTCATTATGTTTTACGAGATTTTTTATGTGGTTAGAATTTTATGGTCATGGCAAGGCCCATTCCGTCGTCGATAACGCAGGGGCCAAGGGCCATTTCGGGTGAGCGCTTCGCGCCGCGGGCCACTGCTCCGTCTATAACGTTCCAGGCATAGACGGCCACTGCGGCGCCAATCAGAATGTTGCGGGCGTTTTGGCAGTTTGAGGCCTTGTTTTGATAGGTGCGTTTATGGGTGGCGTTATGGGTGGAATTGACTTTGGAAGCATAGGAAGCACGCATACATTCCGTTGCGATAATGCCGGCCACGCAAGCCGTTTCGGCTCCGATGATTATGGCGCCTTTGGTCACGCTTCCTTTGTGGATTTGAGCCATGCCGGGCACGAAGACGCGCGCCGAGAAGGGATAGCGACCGGTGAATTGTGCGTTATAGTCGGCCACGGCGAGATTAAACGAGTGGTCGTCAAATTTCTTCGTGTTGAGGTCATAGAAATCGTCCGGACCGTTGACATTGCGTTGCACCTGAATGAGGATGAATATCTTGACGCCGTTGGTGACAATTATGGGTGCCGATTCGGCCACGATGCGGCGCTTCACCTTGTGAAAAGAAACAACGCCGTCAATGCCCTTGGTGGTGACTGAATTGATGTCTTGTTTGGAGATGCCGGCCACTCGGAGTTCGTGGAATGAGCGGTTGAGAGCGTCGGTCCATGCGGCGTTTTGTGCTTCTTGTTCGGTTTGCCCTTCGCCGACACCCCAGCTGAGAAAGTAGTTTGCGTCGGCGGGAGGATTCGGCGTATGGCGCGCCCAGGAAGGCATAAGGTCGGCCAGTTCAGTGGCCCCGGCGGCGAGGGCGCAGAGAGCCACTGTCAGTGAAATCAGAAGGCGTTTCATGAGATTATTCGCTGTAAGAGGCCTGTTCTTTCTCCTTTTGGGCGTTGTATTTGTCGAGCTGTTCCTGCATGCTCTGGAAGAACTTTTCGCGGTCAAAATCAACTTTCATTTCCTGAAGTTGCTCGGTGACGGCGCGGTCGATGTCTGACTCCATAAAGTGGAGAGCGACATAGCCGATGTAGCTGCCGTCGGCAGCTTGTGAGAACTTGCGGCAAACGGCGTTGCCATACTTGTTGACTGCAGTCTGGGCAACAGATGTGGTCAATCCTTCCCGCTGCTTTTCGGAAATCTTTTTGCCGTCGGGAACTTTAGTTGACTTGTTGTAATTTGAAACGGCGTTATTGATAATCCCGGCAAACTTCGTGCCGAGTTCTTCCACGGCAACGCGGTTTGCCTCAATCAGTGCTTCCTGGCGGTTTTCGGCGCCTTCATAAATTCCGAATCCGGCCATGTATTCACCCGGTTTGTCGTAACCTTCTTCTTCGCAGAAGATGTAGAGGTTTTGTTCGCCGTTAGGCATGATGGGGGTGAGTTGGTCTTTGAGAGTTTGCTGAGGGGTTTTCGGCTTTTTCTTGGCCTCAGCTGTCATTGAAAACATTGTTGCTCCCGCAAACAGCAGGATGGAAAGAACTCGTAGTGCTTTCATAAGTGATAATGGAGTGATTGGTGCTTTCTAAACTCCCCGGGGAAAGCGATGAATACATTAAAAAGACAAAAGGCATGGGAGTCTGTACTGTTACCATATCCCAAGCTCCGGCTCTCGCATTGCCTTCCACGAGGATATAGCAACGCCAGTTAGCCCACGCCCGGATACGTATAGACTCTCAACCCATTTTCCGTGGGTTTTGTTGAATATACACTCCATGTGGACGTCCTTTGTTGCTCTGTCTTTTCGTGGTAACAAATTTGCGAGATTTGAGCTTGAAAGACAAAGCGTTAAGTAAACGCCTTTTGATAATGTTTTGCCCAGTTACTTGTCCCCTCCGGGCTAACTGGATGGTGCAAAGTTACATATTTAATTTCATTTCACAAAAACTTTCCCCAAAAATGATTAAAATCCGCAACGACCACCGCAAGGATTAATCAGACAAGTCAGACTGGTCCGACTGGTCCGAACTGTCAGTCTGGTCAGAGCGGTGCGTGGCGCGGTAAGTGGTGCGGGCCTTATACATCAGTTCCTTGATGCCGCCGTGTTTAAGAAATTGCTCCTGTTGGCGCTCAATGAGTTTGCGTAACATGTAAGTGCTCTGATTAATCAGCGTAATCATCAGATTGCAATATTCCTCAGCATTCATCCCTTGGGCGTGAGCTGTCGGGTGGTCCATAAACCCGCTGCTCTTCAGATACTCTCTCATTTTGACTGTGCGCGGATGGTCTTTCTCCCAAATCGGCAGACCGTGTTGGCGCAGATAGTCCTGATAATCAATTAAAAGCTCCTCTAATGAAGCTTTCGCTACATTGGTGAGCTTTATCTCCGTCTCTTTTGAAGTGGAGGAGGCTTCACTTCCCTCGGCAATGTTTTGTTTGCCGCTGCGGGCCGCCTGCACCATCTGGTCCTTAGTGCGACTTCCCCGTTCAATAAAGCGCTCGGCAAAGATTGCGGTCAAGTCATGGATAGCCTCCGTGAGCCGATAGACCCGCAATGCCCTGTAACCGCCGCCCTTAGGGAGAAAAGTCTCGCTCATAATAAGATAAAATTTAAAAAGTTAATAATTAATTTTTTCTCAGACCAGTCAGACTGGTCAGACTGGTCAGACTGGTCCGAATTGTCTGAATTGTCTGATTCAAGTTTTTTTAGGTTATTGTTGTGACATTCTTTTCAGGAGGTTGTAGCCGGAGTGGATGCCGAGTTGGCCGGCGCGGGAAATATCGGCTACGGCGCCGTCGCGGTTGCCTCGGTTGAAGCGGGCATATCCTCGGTTGAAGTATGCGGGGCCGAGAGTGGGCTCGATTTCGATGGCGCGTGAGAGCGATTCAATGGCATCGACGTCGGCGCCCATGCGCAGCAGGATTGTGCCTCGGTTGAAATGGGCCACTGCCATCAGGGGGTCGAGTTCCAGCGCCTGGTCAAGGTCGGCCATGATTTGATTGAGGGCCATGGAGGTTTCAGCGCTGAGGCGTGTTTCCGTTTGTGAATCAGTGATTTCAAGGGCTCGCCCGGTTTGTGATTCCTGAATCATCACCCGGGCGGCGGCGCGTTCAAGATAGGCCGGCGCAAAGTCCGGTGTGAGTTCAATGACGCGGTTAAGGTCAGCGATGGCGTGGTCATAGTCGCGCACGGTCATGTAGTCCATGGCGCGGGCAAAGAAGTCAAGCGGCGCCGGATTGGCTGAGGAGTTTATTTGGGAGCCAAGTCGCTGAATATCGGCAAAATGGCGTGCGGCGTCGGCCTCGCGGGTGATTGCCGGAACGTTATTGGTCACGTAGACAACGTAAGGGAGCGCCCGGGCGGCATTGAGTTCATTGATTGCGCGGACATAGACTGCGGAGCTGACGTCGCCGTCGGCGCTGTAATAGCTTAGCTGATAGATGGGTTGCAGCTCAATTGCGGCGGTGCGGTCCTGAATGCGCCCGCGGAGTCCGGCGGTGTTGAAGGTCTGCTCGATTGACTCGTTTTCAGAGTCAATGGTCAGGAGAGTTTGAAATTGGTTTGCGGTTTGGCCGGAGTCTTCAGGGATATCGGAGCTGCCGGAGCTGTCAGGGTTATCAGGATTATTTGCGGGGCGATGGGCAAGATAGTCGGCGCGGCGGAAGTCGGCTTGCGCTTTGGTGGAGTGGCCTGAGTCGCGGAGAATCTGTCCGCGCAGGGCATAGGCATTAAACATTTCGGGATAAGCCTCGACAATGCGGTCGGCATCGGCCAGGGCGGCGTCATAATCGCGCTTCTCATAGAGCACTATGGCACGATTATAGAGTGTGCGCATATCGCCGGGCTTGAGAGTGAGCAGCCGGTTGAGGTCACGCAGTGCGCGGTCATTATCCTTGAGTTCGAGGCGGAGCATCGCGCGGTTAAAGAGGGCGGCATAGTTGGTCGGCTCCAGTTCAACGACATAGTCAAAATCGGCGAGCGCGCCATTGAGGTCGCCCGCATTATAGCGGGCAACTGCGCGGTTCACTCTGAGGTAACTGCGGTCAGGCTGGAGGGTTACGGCGCGCTCCATATCGGCCAAGGCATCGGTGGGCTCGGAAGCTAAGGAGGCGCGCAGGCTCAGCGCCTGGACCGAGTTAGGGTTGATTTCCAGGGCGCGGTCAAGGTCGGCGCGGGCGCTGACGGTGTCTTCGCGGTTAAGATGGAGCTGAGCGCGGCCAACGTAGCCATTGTCAAACTTGGGGTAGTTTTCAAGCAGTATGGCATAAGTGGAGTCGGCCTCGGCGGTCAGCCCGGCGTCTTCCTGAGCCAGGGCCTCCGAGAAGAGGAGCTGGCGATTGAAGGGGAGGAGCGAGAGCGCATGCTGATAATCGCCTACGGCCTCGAGGTTTTTGCCCTGACATTGGCGGGCCACACCCCTGACCTCCCAGGCGTCGGGCAGGAAGGGATTGCGGTCAATGGCCTCGGAGGCATCCAGTTCGGCGCCGACGAAGTCCTCAAGTGAGTACTTGGCGATGGCGCGGAGATAATAAGGTTCGGCGAGCCATGGTTTTGCGGCTATTACCTGGTTAAAATGCTGAATGGCCAGGACATAGTCCTCAAAATAGAGGGCGTTGCGGCCCACGTCCGTAATCCGGTCCGTATTGAGCTGGGCGCGGACCGGAAGGAAAGCTAAGAGGGCTATGATGGCTAACTTAGCTGACTTGCTGATTGCTTGAAGCGGAGAGAGCAATTTCATTAGCGGTTTTGACGGCAGTCGAGATATGGTCGCAGATATGGTCAGCGCCGAGGAGGGCGTCGATAGCGCTGTTATGGAGCGCTTTACGCACTTCCGGGCGCACTCCGGAGAGCACCACGTGGATGCCCTCGTTCTGGCTCGACTTGATTAGGATTTCAAGGTTATGCAGGCCCGTAGAGTCAATGAACGGGACTTTGCGCATACGGATAATGCGGACAATCGGCTTGGCCGACATGGAGGTGCGCATCAGCTCGTCAAACTTGGTTGCGACGCCGAAGAAGAACGGGCCGTCAATCTCATAGACGCTGACGCCCTTGACCAGGTCGAGCTCCTCATGAGTGGAGAGGTCAGTGCCGTCGGCGGCATCAAGCTTGTCGCCATAAACGCGGATTTCCGTGTTTTCCATGACGCGGCGCAGGAAGAGCACCACAGCCAGCAGCAGGCCGATTTCAATTGCGATGGTGAGGTCGAAAATAACCGTCAGCAGGAACGTCACAATCAGCACGGAGACGTCGCTCTTGGGATTATGGAAGATGCCTACTATGGTGCGCCAGCCGCTCATGTTATAGGCCACGACCATCAGCACCGCGGCCAGACACGCCATCGGAACGAGGTTAATCAACGGCATGAGCAACAGGAAGATAGCCAACAGCACTATGGCATGGATAATGCCGGCAACGGGAGTGCGTCCGCCATTGGTGATATTGGTCATCGTGCGGGCAATGGCGCCGGTAACCGGTATGCCGCCAAACATCGGGACGACGACATTGGCCAGGCCCTGGCCGATGAGCTCCGAATTGGAATCAGTGCGCGAGCCGGTGATACCGTCGGCCACCGTGGCCGACAGCAGCGACTCAATGGCCCCTAAAATGGCAATGGTAAACGCCGAGGGCAGAAGCTGGTTGATCGTAGCCATATCCAGGCGGAAGCCGTGGGGCAGGGGAATGTCAGTGCTCATTTCGCCGAAGCGCTTGCCGATGGTCTCTACCGGAAGCCCGAGAAAATAGACAACCGGAGTAACTATCAAAATTGCCAGCAGCGCGCCCGGGAGCTTCTTGCTCACCTTGGGAGCCAGGATGATTATCAGCAACGACGCCACGGAAACTCCAACCGTAATCCAGTCAATGGAGCCTAAGTTTTTCAGATACATTCCCCACTTGGGCAGGAACTCTGACGGAATTCCCGTCAGCCCCAGGCCGAGGAAATCATTAATCTGAGTAGAAAAAATTGTCAGGGCGATACCCGCCGTGAAACCTACAACGATAGGGTAAGGAATAAACTTGATGACCGTCCCTAACCGGAAAAGGCCCATCATTATCAGGATAAGCCCCGCCATGAAAGTGGCAATCGCCAGCCCTTCAAGGCCGAAACGGGCAATAATTCCGTAGACAATCACGATGAAAGCGCCCGTAGGACCGCCAATCTGCACGGAGTTGCCGCCGAAAGCGCTGACAATAAAGCCGCCGACGATAGCCGTAATCAGGCCGACTGTCGGGCTCACACCTGACGCGATACCGAAGGCGATGGCCAACGGAAGGGCCACGATGCCAACGACGATGCCGGCAATCAGATCGTTTTTAAACTTTGCAGCTGAATAATGTCCGAAGACACTCAAGAGTTTGGGCCGATAGGCGAATGCACCGGAAAGACGCATAAAAAAATATCCTTAGAGTGAAAAAAAATGATTGGTAATTCACCCGCAAAGTTACGCAAATTAAATGAAAAATGAAAAATGAAGAATGAAAAATAAGTGAAAGATGAAAAGTGAAAGATGAAAAGTGCCGCAATGCACTGGGGACAACAGGCGCCCCCGCCTGTTGAGCCGCGTCAGCGGCTTCCGGCTTATCTCTCAGTTGCTTTGCCATTCCCCTAATTAAAAGTCCATTAAAAAAAGAATAAAGGAAATGTATGGGCATGAAAAGATTTCGTCACCGCGGTAATAATTACCGCAGTGACAAAATTCTATAGATTATTTCAAAACAAATCAGAAGTTGGCGCTAACCAGTTCTTTAAATTTATAGGGTATTGAGCCGGATTCTGACCACCAATAATCCTGGCCGTCCTGGCGAATCCAGACGTAGAAAGAGTCATTGTCAGAGTCGTAGGCCCATACAGTGGCCGGATCACAACATTCGTGAGCCACGAAGCCTGAACCCCAAAACATCGCCTTGGTGTACTCAATGCCCCCCTGCGTCTGATAAATCGAAGTCATATAATTGAAGTTATTTACTCCCATCATATCTTCCAGTCGTCCCCCGATGGATGGGTCGGAAAACATGACAAAGTCTAACGCGCTTTCGCCAATGTGGCTCTTGAAATGAGCGATTAGCGAAGGACTACTGACACTTGATTCAGTAACCGTTGCGACAATATCATAGACTTTGCCCTTATTGTTTTTCATCTTGCAGGTCAGGCGCTTGCCGTCGGTAAACGTGACATTATACCAGGTCTCCTCGGGCTCGGATTGGCAATCTCTGATGTCCCATTTTGTGCCCGGATTCTCATAACTCGGACTGATGCCAAGCCAAGAGCAATCCAAATTGCCGTTCTTTAGGAGAGTAGACTTATAGGCATACTTACCAAAGAACAGCCCGTTACTCTCCTCCAGTTCAATCACAATAGGATACTGCCCACCAACCGTCCCCTCCAACTTATAAGTCTTCGCAAACGCAATGCCTGCAGCGCAACTCAAAAATATTACTGTAATGGCTTTTTCCATGGTTCAATTTAAATTGCTTGAAATTTCGCATGTGATTTACAGTAGTTTATCAACCGCCTCCTGAAAGAAATCCGCTGATAGACTCCAATGGCCTTGTGTCGCATGACGCTCATTATACTTTTCAAATTCCATGCGTAAGTCAAACGTTTCTTGGTTCAAGTAGTATTTTAGTAATTCAATAGCAGCCGGATCCTCAACAAAAGTAATACCATCGCGAGTGCCGGTTACATCTATTACCTTTGTATCTCCGTCAGTACCTCTTACGAGAATATTAACAGGCCCATATGAACTTGTTTTATGGTAATCGCTATCCAAGAGGTAGAATCTAAATACACCCCAACGCGATTCTTCTGTAGGAGGTATATAGTCAATGTGAACGTCCCATCCTGTTCCGTGTAAGGTCGCATAGATGAAGGGAGATTCCATAATTTTTTCACCCCATTCATTGTGAAAGTAGTCCTTTTGCCATGGATTACCGAAAGTCAAGCCATTATCCAAAATTATTTCTTCGTCATCGGCAAGAACCTCCTCAAAGAGAGCGTCAGCTTCCGCTTTTGCGGCTTCCCAATTCGTCAAGTACTGGGTTTCATCATCAAGTTGAGCACCGTCTTCCCAGCCCTGAGTTTCATTGACGTTTATTTGAGGGTCATCTGTATTTCTGCCTAAAATGACAAACAAAAATATTACGATCAATACACCTCCGGCAACCCACAAAATCCATTTCTTAGAGCTTGATTCTGAGTCCGGGGTGTAATCTTCATTAGAAGTCGGTGCCTCTTGCGAGAAATTTGTGGGATAAGAAGAGGCTTCTTCATTAAGTATTCTTTGCTTTGCGGCATCGAATTCTTCTTGATTAAGCGCTCCTGAATCAAGAAGTTCCTTGAGTTTTGTCAGTTGGTCGTATTTTGATTCCATATAGGATGATGTTAGAGGTTTGTGGATATTGAGTAGCGAGGTTCAGTTAAGAATACCAGTTTCTGAAGATAAGAATATTTTATAGAAGTCTTTATAAATCGCTGAATTTCTGATATTAAAGCCCGAAACGATTTCAACGGTGCGAGGGTTATTACTCATAATAAATACATTGAATGTACCCTTCGACAATATTATCATTGATTTTTGTTTTTTATATTCACGGCTATATACTGAGAAGCCTTTCTGATCAAAGGATGATATTAATCCATTGATTAGCGGGTCTAACCAGTCTTCATTCAAATTGTGATAAATTCTGATGCGAAAATTAGTGATTTTACTTTCAGTGCTATCTGACTGCTTTACAGATGGCAGATCTGATGAATCTGCTATAAATGGATTTTCACTAATGGCGAAAATATAGGGGCGTGTGGAACCATAAATTTTAAAAGGTCGATCTATACCTTTGAATAGTTCTATGGACCTTTCACTATATTGGATATTCCCAGATAAAACTTCACCCATCGGCTGCCCAAAGCGATAGTCTCCAACTCCTTCTGAAGTAACAAGGTTAGAAATGTCCGATGCTATATTAGGCCATTTTGAATTATTGTCGAATGAATCTTTTTCTAATATATACAAAAATATTGCTACCAAAAACACCCCGGCGACCCACAAAATCCATTCTTTAGAGCTTGATTCTGAGTCCGGAGTGTCCTCTTTATTGGAAGGTTTATTAGAAGGCGTGGTGTCCTCTTCATTAGAAGTCGGTGCATCTTGCGAGAAATTTGTGGGATTAGAAGAGGCCTCTTCATTAAGTATTCTTTGCTTTGCGGCATCGAATTCTTCTTGAGTCAGAACTCCTGACTCAAGAAGAGTTTTCAATTTTGACAGTTGATCGTCTGTTGAATTCATAGCTGACTAATTCATGCTCAATATAACCAATTGCGCCAATTCGAAGGCAAAGATTGAGGAAGTTTAACAGATTTTGATGTCCCATCGGAGAATTCAATAGTCAACTTTTTGATTTCATAAGAATCAACTATGCTGCCATTTTTCCAAATTTCATTAAAGTCCCAGGTTCCACCTTCGCCGGCATCAAGCGGACCAATTCCCCGACATCGTTTAATATACCCGTCGCTCCAGATGGGGTCGTCTACGGAATTATATCCAACTACTTCTATTATTATATACTTTGCCGTTTTGTTTGACGTGTTAAGCGCCGAAAACTTAATGCCTTTCTCGCCATTACTGCCATTTGATAACTGGGAGGATATGAGAGCTACACCTTGCGATTTATATTTAGCAGCCTTGGCCTTCCGCTCTTTTTCTTGGGTTATTGAGGATACCTGGTTATTTAATTTGTATATATATTGAATATCAAAAAGTCCATTGCGTGAATATGGGGTTGCATCAAGCGCTTTAACTGCATCTTCTTCTTTTTTCGTGGATATTACGCCATAGCTGTCAGTAATTTTTCCATCAGGAGAGAATTCAAATGCAAGTGTATCTGTTATTCTTATGATGGTATTCCTATCATTGTAAGTATAGGTTTTAGGAGTAAGCTTGCCATTAAGATTATAATCGAAATTTTTTAGAGCGGGGAAGATTCGTATGATTTTTGTAGTATCATTTGCAGCAATTGCCTTTGAAAAGATATCGAAAGTCTTTATGTTATCAATAAGCCGTGATACATATTGTTCCATAATCTTATCGTCGTTTGCGTCAGGGAGGGCAACATCACATCCAGTTATTGAGCTGAAAATATCAAAATCGTATACATATAATCCCTTGGTGGAATATATCTTATACTCCTTTTTACTAATCTGTACTACCGTAAACGTGATTTCATGATTTCCGGAGGTCACATCTACGTTATATGCTGCATTTACATCTGATGGCCAAGATATAGTGGCGTTAGATGCGTTTGATTTTGTGCCGTAGGGAGATTCATCTTCCTCCAGTATTACTTCTGTCGCTTCTTCTGTGGCTTCTTCTGTGATTGTTTCTTTGTCTTGCTTTTTAATTTTACTGTAAATTAAATTGACACTCTTAATTACAAATTTCGTGTCCTTTTTTATGGCACATCGTTTATTTACTGTTATGTCAAGGTCAGATGTCAGAGGCTCCTCTGAGTCCTCGGAGTCTATAACCTCGCAAACCTGTGTAGGTATATCATAGGTTAGTGAATATTGCTTGCGATAATTATCATATCGAATAGCCGAGATATAATCTTTTACCACTTTTTCTGCTCTTTCCTCAGGTGTATAGTTACACGATGAACAGAAAAGCAGAATCAACATCAAGATGCTTAATGAATTTTTCATTATTTAGGTTGATTTTTGCCTCTTGATTCCCTAATTCGGCGGTTGGTTATGGTACAAGAAAAGAGGGGAATTCATCGCACCTCTATCATAGCAACACTGGCTCGCCAAAGCCAACAACCTGAATGATATATGAGGGTAGAATAAACTGCCCCTCTGGATTTGTCTATGCTAATGTACGGGAACGAGGACCGTATGTATAGTTGTGACAAATACAGAAAGAGCGTCTAATCTCACTCTGTCTCAGGTTGTTTATTGAACTGGCGATTCGTGTTACTGAGAAAGAAAGCTCGACACTTTTCTTTTCCGAGGGTATTTCTCCTCCTTCGGACGCGGCAAAGTTACGAAAAATAATTGAGATAGGCGCTCTTTTTTTAGCAATTTATTCTACAAAAGTTAAAATAAGTTGGAAGTTAGGGAATAAATTGCAAACTTTGAGGGTGTTGCAGAACCTTGGATGAGTACATGACCGGGCATCGTGGCGCCCCCGCCACGATGGAGCTAAGCTCCATGATTTTCGTCTCAATGTACCGATACTCAGCCTTATATGGCAATTGTGGCGCTGACGCACCACCGTGGCGAGGGCGCCACGAAGCCCAGTGGCTTTCGCTAAATAATGAGTTCTACGATGCCCTCAAAGTTTGGGCGCGGGGCGGGGGATTAGGCGAAGATGCCGGTGGAGAGGTAGCGTTCGCCGGAGTCGGGGAGGAGGGCGACGATGGTTTTGTTGGCGTTTTCGGGGAGTTGGGCTTCGCGGAAGGCGGCGGCGAGGGCGGCGCCGGATGAGATTCCGGCGAGGATTCCTTCGGTTTGGGCCAGGAGGCGGGTGAATCGGATTGCTTCTTGGTCAGATACTTGCATGATGCGGTCAACGGCTTGGGGGTCAAAGTTGCCGGGGATAAAGTTTGCGCCGATGCCTTGGATTTTGTGGGGGCCGGGTTTGCCTCCGCTGAGCACGGGTGATGCTTCCGGTTCGACGGCGATGACTTCGATGGAGGGTTTGGCGGCTTTGAGTCCTCGTCCGGTTCCGGTGACTGTTCCGCCGGTGCCTACTCCGGCAATGAAGATGTCTATGCGGCTATCGGTGTCGCGAAGGATTTCCGGGGCGGTGGTTTGTTCGTGGATTTTGGGGTTTGCGGGGTTGTCAAATTGTCCGAGGATGATGGCTCCGGGGGTGGATGCGCAGATTTCTTCGGCACGTTTGACTGCTCCGGCCATTCCTTCGCTTCCGGGAGTGAGGACGAGTTCGGCACCATAGGCTTGGAGGAGCTGTCGGCGCTCGAGGCTCATGGTGTCAGGCATGGTGAGGATTACTCGGTAGCCTCGGTCGCGTCCAATCCAGGCGAGTCCGATGCCGGTGTTTCCGCTGGTTGGTTCAACGATGGTGTCGCCGGGATGGAGTCGTCCTGATTCTTCGGCATCGAGAATCATGGCCATGGCGGCGCGGTCCTTGACGCTTTTTCCGGGATTGTTCATTTCGAGTTTGGCCAGCACTTTGGCTTTTACGCCGCCCAGGGCGGCGGCGAGTTTTGAGAGTTCGAGCAGGGGGGTGTTACCGATGAGTTGGAGTGAGTTTTCAGCTTTCATATTTAACGGGGTTTTGTGTGATTTTCGAATAGGGTTCAACGGAGTGGGTCAGCCAGATGTTGCCGCCGATGATGCTGTCGTGGCCAACGGTTATGCGGCCCAGGATGCTGGCGTTAGAGTATATGGTGACGTTGTCTTCAATAATCGGGTGGCGTTCAATGGCCATTGGGCGTCCGGAGTCATCATAAGTGAAGGCCTTGGCGCCGAGGGTTACGCCCTGATAGAGGGTTACGTGTTCGCCGATGATGCAGGTTTCGCCGATAACTACTCCCGTGCCATGGTCAATGGCGAAGTAGCGGCCGATGGTGGCTCCGGGGTGGATGTCTATTCCTGTGGCTGAATGGGCCAGTTCGGTAATCATTCTGGGGAGGACCGGGATTTTCATTTCATAAAGGCTTCGGGCCACTCTATAGTATAATATTGCCTTTATCGACGGATAAGAGGCTATGACCTCGAGGGGGCAGCTTGCGGCGGGGTCCTTGCTGATGACGGCTTGGACGTCAGTGAGGATTTTTTCTTTGATGAGGTGAATCTCGGCAATGAATCGCTTGGAGGCCTCGCGGGGTTCATGGATTCCGGAGCCGAAGGATTCATGGAGGATTTCCAGTTCGATGGTGAGCTCGGTGAAAATCTGGAGCAGGCCGAGGCGAATGGCATCCTCTTCATGATGGAAGGGATGGAAGTCAGTATAGAATATGGTGTCCCAGATGACGTTCATCATCTCCTGGACCTTATGGCGCTGAGGCAGGGAGCCTTTGGCGGCGGGATTGTTGCTCCGGAGCATTCGGGCCTCGGAGTTTATAATGTTGAGGATTCCTTCATCCATAGATTTTTCTCTAAATATAGGGTTGATACGTGATTATTTTTATATATATAAGGAGAGAGACGGCGGAATTGTTTGGCAAAGATAAGATTTTTTTGAAAAAAAGAAAAAATTTTTGCGGGGCGGTGAACCTTTTCAGTGCGGGGGGTGTTCTAATGACGTAACAAGCTTACAAACGAAACTTGAAACAACAACAAAAACAAATCAACTTAATAACTTAACTTCAACTATTTTAACTATTATGAAAAAGGCTCTGTTAATGGCGGCCGTCCTTCTGGGAAGCATGACCACCTTCGCACAAAACATCGACAAGAACGAGTTAAAGCAACTTGCAAACTTCCTGAACCAACCTTCAGCCGAAGCCGGTAAGACTAATGCAGAAGTACTCAAAATCACTAATCTGAAAACTCCCGCAGCATGGGAAGGCGTAACAATTGAGAATGGCCACGTTACCGCAATCAAGTGGAACGACAAGAAACTCGCCGGCCAGTTCACTGCTGAAAACTTCAAGGCACTGACTACCCTCGACGTTTCCCGCAACAAGCTCACCGCAGTTGACGTTGACGGCGCCACTAACCTCCAGCAGGTTAACGCTTACCGCAATCAGCTTACCTCCGCTTCCTTTGATGGCTGCGCCAACCTCCGCAAGCTCAACATCTATCGTAACCGCCTGACGGACATTGATGTTACCGCTACCCCCCTGCTTGAATACATCGACGCCAGCAATAACTACTTCGTAGACTTCAGCGTTGCCAACTCCACTCAGCTCAAGACCCTCAACGTTCAGGGTAACCATCTGGAAAATCTTGACGTTGCCGGCTGCACCGGACTTAAGAACCTCTATGCCGGTTACAATAAGCTGACCTCACTGACCCTTGAAGGCGTCACCTCTCTTGCAAACATCAACATTGACAGCAACGATATGTCAACCCTGGTCATCAGCGGACTTCCCTCACTGGGCACTCTCCTCTGCTCTGACAACCAGATGAAGACCCTGATGATTCGCGACTGTCCTACTCTGATCGACGTTGTTTGCTCCTACAATGACCTTACTTCCCTGCAGATTGCAGACGCGCCCCAGCTCCAGTACGTTGACTGCTCCTACAATGACCTTACCGAGCTCTACCTTGATAACTTCAACTTCCTGCAGCGCGTAATCTGTAACAACAACCAGCTGCAAATCCTCTCCCTTACTTTTGACGACGCTCTGCGCTACGTAAACTGCCGCTACAATCAGATTACCGATTTCCGCACCGCCGGTTCAAACGAACTCCAGCAGGTTGCCTGCCAGTGGAACTACTAACTTCGAGGTTGAATTAAGTTAATATAGATTCCGCAAATGCGACGAAAGGTCGAGGCNACGAGCCCCGGCCTTTCTTTTTCTTAGAACGGGGGTCTCAGCTCATATAGACTTCGGCCTCGGCGCGTCGTCGCTTTAATAATCCCGGGAGTTCGCGCCCCCGGGAATANTTCCATCTGAGAAACTCGGCGGCGATGGANGGGTCGGCCGGATTGGCGCAGACCTTCCGGCGGATTGTCGANCTGAGAAAGGCGCNGACCCCGATGTTGAAACAGAGGCTCGCCAAGGCNGCCCGCTGATTGTCCGACAGCCCCGGCGGCAATGCTGCAACGACGGGCCTCAGGTCCTCATCAAGCAGGCGCTCGGCCTCNGCCTCCGTGATTTTCATTCCGGCAGTGACCCCGGCNGTATGTCCCCAGCCGATTGTCCACACTCCGGCNGCACACCGGTAAGCNTCCAGGCGCAGCCCCTCAAATCTCTTAATCAANTCCTTCATATGGTTTATGGTTTATGGTTTATGGTTTATAGTTTATGGTTTATGGTTTATGGTTTATGGTTTTATGGTTTATNGTTTATNGTTTATGGTTTNTGGTTTATGGTTTATAGTTTATTGTTTATAGCGATAATCTATTCCCAGGAGCGCCCCGGCAAACGTTAAACACTCGCCGAATCCAATCAGGACGCTCTGATGAATCTCTCCGAAGGGGTTTACGATGAATCCGGCAATTAATAATGCACATCCCAGGGCCGTCACCGTCAGGGCGGCCCGCAGCTGATGTTTCGGTGGGAGTCTGTTTTGTTCCATGGCTGCAAAGTTAATACTGAAAAATAGGCTCAAACCGCAAAAAAAATTTTGTTTTTTTCAAATTTTTCTCTAACTTTGCGGAGCAATCATTATGGATGATGGCCAACTATCACATAGTCTTTCGTAAAAACATTATGTTATTCGCTGATATAAAGAAGATTAAAACCTTAATCTATGGATGTGCCATGACTCTGCTGCTGACGGGCTGCGGAGCAACCAAAAACGTCCTCTATATTCAAAATGCCACTCCGGAATCGGTTGTGGCGTCGCTCGAGCGGGGTCAAATCAAGGTTGAACCCGGCGATGAGCTGATGGTTTTTGTCAGCTGCGACGATATGGAAACCTCCCAGAAGCTCTCGCTGATGGCCGGCCAGCGTCGCCCCGATTTCAATAACACTTACACAACTACTATCTCCCTGCCTTATCTGGTCAACGAGAAGGGCGACATTGACATGCCTAATCTCGGGGCGGTCCATGTTGCGGGGCTGACGCGCCAGCAAGTGGCNCGCGAGGTTGCTCAGCGCGTNGTCGACGCCAAGATGGCCAAGCCCGGCACTGTCAACGTGACGGTTAACTTCTCTAACATGACCTTCTCGGCCCTGGGCGAAGTTACCCGCCCCGGCACTTTCAGCATCACTGATGACCGCCTGACAATCCTTGAGGCGCTATCCATGGCCGGCGACCTGACCATTCATGGCCGCCGCGACAAAGTCTGGGTAATCCGCGAGGACAAGGCCGGAAACCGAACCACTCATCTCCTTGACCTGCGCTCGACTGACTTCATGAACAGCCCGGCATATTATGTTGAGCAGAACGACGTTATCTACGTTGAACCTGACGANGTCCGCGCCGGCCAGTCAACCCTCAATGAGAACACGTTTAAGAGTGTCAGCTTCTGGACATCGTTCGTCTCCATCGGTATCTCGCTGACTACCATGATTGTAACCTTAACACGTAAATAATCCCCCTATGCAGGAGCCTGTATATAAACCCCTTGCGTCGGCCCAGATGGCAGACGAAGAGCAGACCATCTCGCTGACGGACCTTTTCCGGAATATCCGCGCCCGATGGACCTGGTTTGTNATCTCTATCATCGCCGTTATCTTCCTTGCTACCATCTACTTACTGCGCGCAACCCCAATGTATACGCGCACAACGGATATNCTCCTCAAAGACGATACGACTCAGAATTTCAATACTGACGTCTCGACAATCATGGGCCTGAACACCGTCCCGGCCTCAATTCTCAATGAAATGTTTGTCCTTTCGTCGCCTGAAGTGATGGAGCAGGTGGTCAGCCGCCTTGACCTCAATGAGGTTTATAGCTACCCGCTNCGCCTGCGTCGCCAGGAGCTCTATCATATCTCGCCGATTATCGTCGAATGGTCTGACTCGCTGCTTGCCTCTCATTCCTTCNGGATGCAGGTAGGGCTCTCGGCCGATAAGCAATCCGTTGTCATCAGCAAACTTAAGTTCGACAAGGATAAGATTGACGGCGAATATCGCGGCGCNATGGGTCAGCCGATTGAAACCCCCATCGGCAACATCGTTGTCCACCCGACCCGNTTCATGGATAATCCGGAATTGATGAAGTTAGAAGCCGTTCCGTCAACGATTTATTATTCTTATGCTCCGGTCAAGTCAGTNGCGCGCGCCTATTGTGAGCGCCTCCGCACGGAGTATGTCGACGACCGCGGCGACGTAGTGACCATGACCATAGCCTGCGAGACCGCAAAAAAGGCCTCCGATGTGCTCTCTGAAATTGTCAAGACCTATAATGACCGCTGGATTGCCGAGCGCAGCCGCATTGCCCTCGCNACGTCTAATTTCATTGACGANCGCCTCAANTCAATTGAAGAGGAGTTGGGCGACGTTGAAACCGTCATTTCTGACTATAAGAGCGCCCACCGCATGGTCGATATGGACGCCATGGCTCAGCTTTATCTCTCTCAATCGGCTGAAAATCAGCGCCAACTGACCAATTTGAGCCAGCAGATAGCCATTGCCAAGTTTATCCGCCAGGTCCTNGAATCTGATGACCCTACGCGTCTGCTCCCCGCCACGGCTGANATTGCCGGAACCAATATCCAGACCCTGGTGACGGAATATAACAAGGCTGTTAATGACCGCAATAACAAGCTCTTATCCGTTCCGGAGGATTCGCCGCTGATGATTCAGAAGGCTGACGCCATCAGCAAGCAGCGCGAGGCCATCCTTGCCTCGGTCAATGCCGCNCTTGAAAGCCTCAANGTGCAATATAAGGCCATCACGAATCTTGACTCACGCACTCAGGGNCAGCTCGCCTCCGCCCCCGGTCAGGCTAAGTATCTGATGAGCGAGGAACGCAAGCAGAAGGTCAAGGAGTCACTCTACGTGTTCCTCCTCCAGCGCCGCGAGGAAAATGAACTCAGCCAGGCNTTTACGGCNTCAAATATCCGCATGGTGACNGAGCCTTACGGCCCGACGGAGCCTACNTCGCCCCGCAAGATGATGGTCTATCTGATTGCCCTGATTATCGGCCTGATTATCCCNACTCTGCTTATCTATATGCGCGAGGTAACTAACACCCATGTGCGCTCTCGCAAGGATATTGAAGACCTCTCGCTCCCCTTCATGGGTGAAATCCCCTTGGCCGATAATAAAAACGCCCTGGGCCGNTGGCTTGACCGCCTTAAACTCAACCGCAATAAGAAAAATACCCATAGCTCTGACGGAATTCAGATTCGCCCGCTGATGGTGCGCCCCGGCGAGCGCTCGATCACGGCCGAGGCCTTCCGCATGATTCGCACCAATATGGACTTCATGCGCAACATGCAGAAACTCGACGGCGAACATCGCGANGGGCGAGTAATCATGATTGTCTCGCTCAATGCCGGNTCCGGTAAGACCTTCGTATCGCTCAATGCCGCAGCCTCTTATGCCGTCAAGGGCAATAGGGTCTGNCTGGTTGACTTTGACTTGCGCAAGGGCACTGTTTCACTCAACGCCGGNAAGCCGCGCCATGGCCTCGTTGACTATCTCGTCGGCAAGGAAACGGACCTCAATAAACTCATTGTCAAGGATATTGACGGAATCAAGGGNTTTGATATCCTTCCGGAAGGCCACCGCCCGCCAAACCCCACTGAGATGCTCTATTCTGAGCGCCTCGCCCCGATGATTGAGTGGCTCAAACAGAACTATGATTATGTCTTCTTTGACTGTCCGCCCGTTGAAATCGTTGCTGACTCGCTGATTCTCAACCCGTATGTCGACATGACCCTCTTCATTATCCGNGCCGGACTCTTTGACCGCTCCGAACTCTCTACTCTCCAGACTCTCTATACTTCAAACCGATATAACAATCTCGCGATTATCCTTAACGGCACAGACCGCGTTCATGGCGTCTATGGCCACTATGGCTACGGCTATTCTTATGGCTACGGCTATGGTTATGAGCGCAAAAAGGACCGCGAACGCAATTGATGAAAAAATACTGTTTACTCCTCATGTTTATTGCTGCCGCAATCTTTCAGGTTGCGGCGCAATCCGTTGTTAAGCGTAGTGATGNNCCCGCCGGAGCGCTTTCCGGCCGCAATATTTGCCTCTGGCAGAGCCATGGCCGATACTATGACGCCAAGGATGACCGTTGGAAATGGCAGCGATGTCGCCTCTTCGGCACTGTCGAGGACCTCTACACGCGCTCTTATGTGGTGCCCTTCCTGGTTCCGATGCTNGAAAATGCCGGAGCTTACGTAATGCTGCCCCGCGAGCGTGATGANCACCGCTCCGAACTCCTTATGGACCAGGATATTGACGGATATGCCGAAACCTCCGGCAAGCATAAATGGACCNGNACCAAGGAGCCCGGATTCGCTATGCCTCACCCTCTGCTTCATCAGGGCGAGAATCCGTTCACCATGGGCTCTGCCCGCCAGGTGCAAACCGCCGTCAAGCCTGACGAGAAGGAAGCTACGGCCTCNTGGAGCGCCAAGGTCCCCGAGACGGATGAATATGCNCTNTACATTGGCTATCCGCGGGTTGACGGCGCCGTTACTGACGCCAAATTCACGGTTCATACGGCCATCGGCCCGCGTCAGGTCACCGTAGACCAGACCCGNGGNGCCGGCACTTGGATTTATCTCGGAACCTTNCCCTTTACCGCCGGAGAACATGAAATCCTCAGCCTGACCAACCGCTCAGAGCAGAAGGGAGTGGTCGTGGCCGACGTTGTGCGNCTGGGCGGAGGTATGGGTAACGTGGTNCGCAACGGCCATACNAGCGAGATGCCCCGATGGGCCGAAGGCGCCCGCTACTGGCTCCAATATGCCGGGATGCCTGACAGCGTCTATTCCCATGAGGCCGATGATTATCGCGACGATATTTTTTGCCGCCCAATGTGGGTCAACCATCTCAAGCAGGAGCTCAACATCCCCGTTGACCTCGTCATGGCGTTCCACTCTGATGCCGGCACCGAAGAGGGCGACCTGACGGTTGGCACCCTTGGAATTTACTATACCAATAAGGGGCGCAAGTTTGCCGACGGCAGGCCCCGCGCCCTCAGTGGGCGTCTCGCTGACTCGATTGTGACCTCCGTGGTGCGCGATATCCGCGCCGTCTATGAGCCGGATTGGACCCGCCGCAAGCTCCGCGACAAAAGCTATATCGAGGCCCGAATCCCGGAGGTTCCGACAATGCTCCTGGAGCTGCTGAGCCATCAGAACTTTGCCGATATGCGTTATGGGCTCGACCCGCAGTTTAAGTTTGACGTCTCGCGCGCCGTCTATAAGGGTATTCTCCGCTTTCTTGCCTCGGAAAAGAAGGCCGCTTATATTGTGACGCCTCTGGCGCCGCGGGCGTTTTCAATCGCTTCGCGCGGCAATGGCGAGTTCCGACTCAGCTGGAAGGCTGCTCTTGACCCGCTGGAATCTACGGCGCGGCCTGATAGCTACATCATTGAGGAGCGCTCGGATTCTGACCCCTTCTGGCGCGAAATCGGGCGCACATCCTCTGAGGAGTTCAGCGTTGACATTCCCCGCGGCGAATTGCGCAGTTATCGCGTCATTGCCCTGAACCGGGGCGGGCTGTCATTTCCCTCCGAGGCGCTTGCCGCAGGCCGGGCTTCGGCGGCAAATGCGCGTGAAGTCCTGGTTGTCAATGGTTTCACTCGCGTCTCGGCCCCTGATAACTTCTCGGAAGGAAACATGGGCGGCTTTGGCCTGACTGACCCCGGAGTGCCTTGGGGCACGGACTATTCTTTTACCGGCAAGCAATATGACTTTGACCGCTCCCACCCCTGGGAGCATGATGATGCCCCCGGATTCGGCGCCAGCCATGCTGACTGTGAAACATATCCCCGCACGGGCAATACTTTTGACTTCGTCGCAACTCACGGGCGCGCGCTGATGGCGGCCGGATGCTCCTTTGTCAGCTCCTCCGTCGAGGCCTTTGTTGATGATTCTTCACGCCCTGATGCCGTTGANCTCATTCTCGGACTCCAGAAGGAAACNCCCACCGGACGCGGNGCAATGNCCTNGCGCTTCAAGGCTCTCACTCCGGANCTTCANCAGCGCTTAAGCTCCTTGACCTCAGAGGGTTGCCCGGTTCTTGTCAGCGGCTCTTATGTAGGCTCTGATTTAACCTCNATTGATGATAAAGACTTTGCCCGCAGGGTGTTAGGCTTTGAATGGCGCACCAGCCATGCCACTGCCATCGGCGGAGTCAGCGAGGTCCGCTCGTCGCTTTTCAGCGAATTTGGCAAAGGCCGCTTCCTCTTCGGAATGAACTTTGGCTCAGAACCTTATCAGGTGCCGAGCGTTGANGCNATTTTCCCCTCATCGCCCCTCGGCGCGATAATTATGCGTTATGACGGCTCGCAGGCTCCCGCCGCTGTCGCTTTCAGCTCTTCGTCTCATCGGGCCGTGACCCTCGGCTTCCCCTTTGAGACTATTCGCTCCGAGGCCTCACGAGCCGACCTGATGAAACAAGTTGTTAAATTCTTTAAGTTATGACCACTCAGGAAATTAAGCGCCTTGCCGCCGAGGCCGGCGACGATAAATACACGTTTATTAAACTCGACCCGCGNCCGCTCGCTCGCATTGACCGTGAGCGGTTTCGTCAGGTGGCGGATGATTGCCGCGCCGCAATGGTTTATGGCGACTATGTGACGCCCGANGGCCCCGNNCCCGTAATTGCNTGTCANGAAGGCGCTTTGCGCGATGATTTTGACTTCGGTCCGATTGTCATGGTGCGCACGGAGCTGTTGCGCAAAGCCGCCGCCGAGATGACTGCTGACTATCAGGCCGCCGGATTTTATGACCTTCGCCTGCGCCTTAGCCGCCTTGGCCCGCTGGTTTGCGTCAATGAGCCGCTGAGCATCGTCGGCGAGCCGGAGGCCGCGCGTCAGGGCGAGGAACAGTTTGATTATGTCGACCCCNGGAATCGCGCCTCCCAGATTGAGATGGAGCAGGCCTGTACTGACCATCTCCGCGCAATCNATGCCCTCGTNCCCGCTCCGGAAGTGCTTGACTTTGAGGGCGATTATCCCGTGGAGGCCAGTGTCATCATCCCCGTCAGAAATCGCGTCAACACCATTGCTGACGCCATCAGGTCGGCCCTCNGCCAGGTGGCAGATTTTCAATATAATGTCATCGTNATTGACAATCACAGCACTGACGGCACCTCTGAAAAAGTCGCTGAAATGGCCGCCGCTGACCCCCGTCTGATTCATCTGATTCCCGAACCCGGGCATGGCATTGGCGGATGCTGGAACGCCGCCCTCGATTCGCCCCAATGTGGCCGTTTCGCCGTGCAGCTTGATAGCGACGATGTCTATTCCTCGGAGCTGACCCTGCAGCAAATTGTCGATAAATTCCATGAAACCGGCGCCGCAATGGTCATCGGCTCTTACACGCTGACTGATTTTGACCTCAACGTTATNCCTCCCGGACTGATTGANCATAANGAATGGACCGACTCTAACGGCGCCAACAATGCNCTGAGAATCAATGGNCTGGGCGCNCCAAGGGCCTTTTATCGCGATGTTGCCCGCCGATTGCGCTTCCCTGACACCTGTTATGGCGAGGATTACGCCATGGGTCTCCGAATCAGCCGCAATTATCGCATAGGCCGCATTTTTGACAATCTCTACTTNTGTCGCCGCTGGGGNGGTAACTCTGATTCAAACCTCTCCCGCGCCAAAATCAACGCTAACAATCTCTATAAGGACTCGCTCCGCACCATCGAACTCCAAGCCCGCAAACACCTTAATCAATAAATAATATGGATTATTATTTGATGTACTGTTTGATTCGGCTACTATTTGTTGCCGAATTATGAAACCTGTTAAATTATTGATTGGATGGAAGTTTTGGAGTTTATTGAGGAGCAGTTGAGGCGCTGGCCGCAGGCGGCTGAGCGTTTTCGGGCGCTTGAAGGAGTGGAGACCAAGTCGGTCATGATGCCTTGCGGGGAGTCTTANAGGGTGCAGTTTAACCCGGCGCGGGCGGTCAGCACTCGCGCCAAGGTCGACCCCGCCGCCATTGCCGCGCGTCCTTGTTTTTTGTGTGCNGGNAATCGNCCNCCGGAGCAGATGTCACTGCCTTGGGAGGACCTGGAGATTCTGGTNAACCCGTTTCCGATTTTTCCCGGACATCTGACCATNGCCGCCCGTGAACATCAGCCNCAGAGCCTNCAGGGGCGAGTTGAGCAGATGAAGCGANTGAGTCGCGCGCTGCCCGGATATACGGTCTTTTTNAATGGCGCCAAGGCCGGGGCATCTGCGCCTGACCATTTTCATTTTCANGCNGTNCCGAGNCGATTTATGCGCATCAGCTCGGCTTANGAATCATATGAATTGGNTGCCGAGGGNGCCGAAACCGTCGATGAAATGATTAACGCCGTCTGNACTGANGGGGTNCTGACCGTCATTCCTCGCCGTAAGCATCGCCCGGANTGTTATGACGAAATAGGGGTNTCTCCCGCCTCGATTGACCTTTGCGGCACTCTGATTGCCGTTTGTCGCGAGGATTTTGACGCGNTGACGGGCGAGCGAGTGGAGCANATNATCCGCGAAGTGACCGANCAGGAGCCGCAGCTCTATGTCGGNCTCACGGGTAATGCCGAGGAATTTACGACNGATGCCGACGGGCTTCACACGGTCAGCGGCGTCAGGATTGGCGACGGATTCCACTGGCAGCGCGACGAAACATTCCGCTATGGAGGCAAGATGATGAAATATCGNGGNCGATTGGTCAACCGGATAGGCCTGGAGGANTACCTCAAATCGGTCATTTCTTCNGAAATGAGCGCCACTTCCTCCATGGAATTGCTCAAGGCCCANGCCGTGATTTCCCGCTCATGGGTGTTGGCCCAGATGAGGGCTTCGCGCGCGCGTGCGTGCGCAGGCGTTCCTATAAAAGAGGCCGATGGGGCGGACTTTCTGCAATGGTTTGACCGTGATGACCATGAGGGNTTTGACGTTTGCTCTGACGANCATTGTCAACGTTATCAGGGACTTACGCGTCAAACGTCGCCCGCTGTTGCCGAGGCCGTCGAGGCTACTCGCGGACTCGTCTTGCTGACGGCCGACGGCCAAATTGCCGATGCGCGGTTCTCAAAATGCTGTGGCGGCGCTTTCGAGCTGTTTGAAAACTGCTGGGAGCCTCACCATCATCCTTATCTTGAGGCCGGACCGGACGCGCCCGNTGCCGCTCCGCTCCCTGACCTNACCAGGGAGGATAATGCCCGCCGGTGGATTCTCACTTCTCCGGAGGCTTANTGTAACTGTGAGGATTCCGAAGTGTTGGCNCAGGTTCTGAATGATTTTGANCGCGAAACGACTCCTGATTTTTATCGTTGGGAGGTCAACTATGGCGTTGACGAGCTCAGCGAGCTTGTTCATCGTCGCTCNGGGATTGACTTTGGGCGCATCGAGGCCCTGGAGCCGGTTCGCCGCGGCCCTTCCGGNCGCATCTATCANCTGAAAATCANCGGCTCNCGNCGCTCAATGACCATTGGCAAGGAGNTGATTATCAGGCGNTGGCTGAGCGAGAGCCATCTGCGCTCATCGGCCTTCGTCGTTGACCGCCGGGGTGATTCCTTCCGTCTGCGCGGGGCGGGGTGGGGCCATGGAGTGGGGCTCTGTCAAATCGGGGCCGCNATGATGGCCGCAAAAGGCTTTGACTTCCGCGCGATTCTTAATCATTATTTNCCTAACACCATCCTGAAATGAAACGAAATCTACTGATAATTTTTGCTCTNCTCCTATCATTTGCGGCCTCTGCACGGGTCAAGACCGGCATTGAAGTGCTCCGCGATGATAATTTCAGCGCTCTTCAGGGNAAGCGCATCGGCCTGATAACCAATGCTACGGGNGTNGACGCCGAACTCAACTCTACGGTTGACATCCTCCACAAGGCCCCGGGGNTTAAGCTCGTCAGCCTTTTCGCGCCTGAACANGGCGTGCGCGGCGATGTCACTGCCGGTGCCTCCGTTGGCAATCAAAANGATTCCCGCACCGGCCTGCCCGTACATTCCCTCTATGGNCGAACATATAAGCCCACAGCCGAGATGCTNCGCGGAATNGANGCCTTAGTCTATGATATTCAGGATATTGGCTGNCGCTCCTATACGTTTATTTCCACCATGGGCAAGGCGATGGAAGCCGCCTCAGANCAGGGCCTGGAATTTTATGTTCTTGACCGCCCCAATCCCCTTGGAGGCGAGAGAGTGGAGGGNCCGATGACCGTTGANCCCTCATGTAAAAGCTTTGTCAGCCAATACTCTATCCCCTATGTCTACGGCCTCACTGCCGGCGAACTGGCCCTCTGGATTAACAAAACCCAACTCGGCGGAAAGTGTAAGCTNCATGTAATCAAGATGGAAGGNTGGCGCCGCTCAATGACNTTTGAGCAGACGGGCCTTCCGTGGGTGCCTACCTCGCCTAATATTCCAACGGCTGAAACCGCCCTCTTTTATCCCGCAACCGGNATTATGGGNGAATTAGGCTCNGTCAGCATCGGCGCGAATTATACGATGCCCTTCCGCGTTGCNGTNAATGAAACCATTGATGCACTGCAACTTGCTGANAAGCTCAACAGCCGGAACATTCCCGGAGTGCGCTTTCGCCCGGTNTATCTCTCGCCCGGCGGAAAGAAACAAAAGGGAGTGCAGGTCTATATTCTTGACCCGAAAANNGCCAATCTGACGGCNATTCAATTCCATATTCTCCGCGCCCTGATGGCCATAGGGCAGAAGCCTTTTGCCGTTGAANCCTCGAGGCTCAATATGTTTGACAAGGTCTGCGGCTCCAAATCCGTCCGCCAGGCCCTGATGAACCCCCAGGTCCCTCTCCCCACCTTTGACCCCGCCCCCTGGAAATCCTCCGCCCCCAAACTCTACGACTAACCCCCCTGCCTTTCCATATGGTTGCGCACGGGCATACGGAAAAAGAGCCTCGGCGAGGCGACGTTTTGGCGCAAACATAACGCCGCCTCTCCGAGGTCATTTTGCATGCTATGGAGAGGCGGATTCCGATCCGCCGCCTTCATCTCTGCGGGGGTGTCACATACGGTGTCGGCGGATTGGAATCCGCCTTTCCATAGGGGTTTGGGGTGAAATTTTTTTTGGGGGATTATTTGCGGTATGTCAAAAAAAATTTGTATATTTGGCGGCACTTTATGCGCAAATCAATCAATAACTTAAACCATACAATTCTTTTTATCAATGAAATTTACACGATTTCTCTTGCCGGTTTTGCTATTGGCCGGCATGAACGTGACCGCCAAGGCGCAGGATTCAACTGAGCCTGAAACGATTACGTACACTGTCAACTGCGATGCCGGTACTCTTACCGGCTCCGGTAATTTCCGCTCCACGTGGACCTCAAGCGAGGTTGAAGCCGGCGTTACCGTGACATCTAATGCCGGAGCTTCCGGTGGCTCAGCCGCAAATAACTTCGTTAACACTTCTACCGGCAATTTGAAGCTCAATTCCGGACAGGCCGGCGCTACCGAAGTTGTTATCGAGGCCCTGAAAGACGGCAAATGGTATGTTAGCCACTATGGCTTCAAGGCTGCCGTGACTACTAATAATACGAGCCTGACGATTGCGGTTCAGGGCGGCGATCAGCAGGCCCTTGTGCCCGGCGAGGACCTGATTGTTGACCAAACTCTGACCAAGGATGAGGAAGCCTTCTTCGTGCTTCGCGGTAATAACGGCAATCCCGTTGAATTCAAGGAGTTTACCGTAACAATCACTCTCGACCCCGAATACGTTGAGCCTCCTTACGTTCTTCCCGTGGAGGCTGACCTGATTGTCAACAATAAGTTTGACGAATGGACCACATGGTATAACCTCCAGCTCGGAGTCAATGGCTACAAGCTCTATAACAATGGCCCGGAAACAATGTCATTCTCCGCAGGCGACAAGGAAATTGCTGAAGATGATGAACACCTTTGGGCATTTGTCGTAGCCGACGAAGAGGCTCACACCGTTAAAATCTATAACCGCGCAAGCGGAGTAGGCAAAGTGCTCGCTGCCAAGCCCGAACAGGGAAATAGCGGCAAGGCTGTACTCGTTGACGAAGGCGCTGAAGGCTATTGCGACACCTGGATTGTGACCACTGCCGAAACCAAAAAGAACGGTACGGCAATCAGCAGCTCTTTCAATGGCAAACGAACCATCTATATCACCCTCAGCGAGAATGAGGATATGACGCTTAACTGTTTTGGTGGAGCGAATGGCAACCTCGGCTTCTGGGATGACTATGATGATAACTCCGTCATTGTTCCCATCGTTATCGAGTCAAAATTCCCCATTGACATGGCTCATGGCTACCTCCGCCGCTCCGGCGATAACATTGCCGCCACCAACCGCTGGCAGGCTATCTGGACTTACTCCGGTGCCCTGAACATCAAGTTCCAGACCGGCCAGAACAACATGACCATCTCCGAATGGGGCGATCCCGCCAACGTTGATGAGCACCCCGAAGCTTTCCTGCAGTTGGCTTCCAGCCTGGGCTCTAACACGTTTACCTTCAACTTGCCTCAAGAATATTATATCAGCGACTTCTCCGTTGATGTTTACTGCCCGGATGCTAACGGTTCAACCAACCTGCGGATTACTTCTGCCCTTGAAGACCGTATTGAAGGCATTGACATTGACCTTGCAGGCACCGAGAAGCATCACATCGAGCTCTCTGACCTCCCCCATGACTATATCCCTCAGTTTGTAACTACCGGCGAAAACGCATTGCCCAACAACGTAGTGCTTGAAAACTTCACTGCTACAGTGCGCCGCTACGTCCGCAAATATGAATCGACCGTCAACGTCTATCCCCGCAATCAGGTTCAGCGTCAAATCCGTATCCCGGCAATCGCTACCGTTGGCGCCGGCGAACATGAAGGCCGACTGATTACCGCCTATGACTTCCGCTGGTGTAACGGCGACCTTGGCGGCGGCAACATTGACCTTACCATCGCTACGAGCGACGACAATGGCGCAACCTGGACCGCTCCCGGATTTGCCCTCGACGCTGAAGGTAATCCCGTTACCGAATATAACCATCAGTGGACCAAGGGCGATGACTGGGCAACCGTTCAGGCCAACGCTACTGAAGCATGGGATGCCGCATGGGGCGATGCCGCCCTCGTGGCCGACCGCGAGAGCCAGACCGTCCTGATGATTGCCGTCGGCGGCCCCACCGGATTCTGGGGTAGCCGCCGCAATAACCCGCAGAGCGCTATCCGCTGGATTTCACATGATGGCGGCACCACTTGGTCTGCTGCTCAGAACATTACCGAGAAAATCTACTCCCTCTTTGACGGCGAACCCCGCAACGGTCAGATTGACGGATTCTTCTTCGGCTCCGGTCGCGCTATGCAGAGCCGCTATATCAAGGTGGGCGATTACTATCGCGTCTACTCCGTAATCTCCAGCCAGAACGCCGGTAACAACACCCGTAACTGGGTTCTCTACACTGACGATATGGGCGAAAACTGGAACATCCTCGGCTCTTATGACCAATGTCCCGTTCAATCTAACGCCGACGAACCCAAGGCTGAAGAACTCCCTGACGGCTCCGTGCTCCTCGCAGCCCGTGCACGCAGCGGCAACCGCAACTTCAACATTTTCCGCTATACCAACCCCACCACCGGCGAAGGTAAATGGGTTGGCGACCACGTGAACACCAACATGGGCATGGGCAACATCAACGCTTGCGACGGCGAAATCTTCATCCTCCCCGCCAAGAATGTTGCCTCTGACGAACCTTGCTTCATGGCCCTGCAGTCGTTCCCCTATGGCGGCAGCCGCCAGATGGTCAGCATCGCCTGGAAGCGCCTCGACTCAGGCGAAGACTTCGATGCTGCCAATGACTTCACCCGCTGGGGCGGTCGCTATCAGGTTTGTGGCGGCGACGCTGCTTACTCAACCATGAGCCTCATGCCTAACGGCCATCTCGCTTTCTTCTATGAAGAAGGTCTCACGGGCACTTACGACGGTGTCTTCAAGGAACTCAGCCTCGAACTCATCACTGACGGCGCCTACACCTTCTATCCTGACCAGGACAACGCCATAGCTCAGGCCCTGACCGGCAGCCTCGTGGAATACCGCATGGCCAACGCCCCTGAAGCTCAAGCCGAAGCAATGAACGAAGCCGGCGAGGCTTACCTTGCTCAGCCCACTTATGCCAACTATATCAAGTTTAACCGCGCAGAATATGGCGAACCCGAAACCGCCGACGATTATGACTTCCCCTATGACGAAGTTGCAACCTGGCCCGGCACCACTCCTGCCTCCGAACTTGAAATCTCTCCCGCATCAATTGTAATCAAGGTGGGCGACACCGCTAACCTCTCGGCCAACACCGCCAAGGAAGTTGTCTGGACAAGCTCTAACGAACTCGTCGCTACGGTTGAAAATGGCGTAGTTACCGGCATCTCTGCCGGCAATGCCGTAATCACCGTCGCTACCGCCACCCAGACCGCCACCTGCACCGTGACCGTAGAACCCGCTGAAGGCAGCGACGCCATCATCGAGGTGAGCACCTCCGGCGAAGAAACCATCTTTGACCTCCAAGGTCGCCGCGTTGTCAAGGCTACCAACGGCCTCTACATCATCAACGGCGAACTCCGCAAAATCTAACCCAACTCCGCAATTCCCGAAAGAGGCGAGGGTGTCACCGACACCCCCGCCTCTTGTTTTTTTTATTAACATTTCCGTAGGAGTTTTTGGATATATAAGGAATTATTCTTAACTTTGCAACCGCAGACCGCACAGCAGAAGCCCGGTCGGGGTTCGAGCGGCGGGTTGCAGACATAATTGAAAAAAGCGTATACTAACGCTCTTTCTTGACTCATCGGAATCTGGTAAATTTCAATCTTCGTCAGGATAGTGGCAAACAGTAGATGCTCTTGTGGATGTGTAAAAACAACATGGCCATAGCTTGCACGCGAGTGTAGTCTATCGGTTTGTGTTTTGACATATTCTGCGTGAGGCTTCTGCAGGTTTGCTCGTTCAACGAAGATGGGCATATACCAGAGCCTCGATGAGTGGGACGAGCAACACGTATGGCACTCACGCTCTTTTTTTTGTTGTACGGTCAGGATTGATGTGCTACTGACACAACGGAATTTACTCTTTTGAATAAATTAAAATTGCCAAGATTGATTGCTGATGGCTTGAAAGTCATCGGGGTTATTGTCGGTCCATTGTTACTCTTTCCGGGTTTAACANGGTGTTCCACCGCGTCAAAGACCATAGCTTTGACGTGTCAGGAGCGTCAGATAGAAATTTATGTTGACGATGAATACCTTGGGCGAGACTTGGTTTATTATACCGTACCTAAGGGTCACGATTATATTTATGTCTCATGTCGGGAAAATGGCATGGAGGTGTATCAACGCCGCATAAATGTGAAGAATAGAAAAGGGACACTGATAGAATTGCAAATCCCTAAGAATTATAAGTATTCCAGTAAACCATTTTAATTTATGAAAAAGTATCTTATGCTTCTGCTGGCCGTTATGGTCGGCTTCGCACTTCATGCGGAGAAAAAGTCAAAAGTAATTAAAATTTCCGTTCAGCCGCAAGAGGCCGCAATCTATGTTGACAATAATCTTATCGGTTACGGTTACGGCGAATTCAGTCGGCCTGAGAAAAAGAATCAAGTGGTTATTATCCGAGTTGAATGTAACGAGTACACCACGGCAAATTCGAAATTTTATGGCGGCGATCAGCGCAACTCGTTGTCATTTAATCTGATGCAAGACGGGTTTTATAGAGGTTCGGCATCCTCGGGTCTTGTTAATAAGTACATGACCATAATTCTTGATCCGAAGTATTATACAATAGACGAAGACGGGAAGGTTAATAGTGAGGCTGCGTGGAAGCTTCTTCATCAGATTCTACTTAACTATTTNCCGGAAATTGAGACGACGGATATTCATGGCGGATATCTGCAAACTCCATGGAAATATAAAACATTCAATATGTCGGAGAAACAACTTCGAAATCGAGTGACCGTNAGAGACGTGACGACGCCCGAAAGGATTGCGTTCCAAATCAAGATATCCTCAGAAGTGGCAGGCGCAATGCAGGCACGCCATGGCGAGTTTGATGAAGTGGACCGTCTGCCAAAGGAGTTGGAGCCCATGGTTGAAGAACTTCAAACCCGTATAGGAAAAGCAAGTAGCATTTAATAACCATAATATTAACCATCAAATTTCTAACCAAATGAAAAGAACAATTCTTTCATTAAGTGTGATTGTAGCTGCAAGCGTGGCATCATTCGCACAGAGTTTCGTTGAGACGTTTGACGCAAACTCTCTGGGCTGGACCGAGTGTGCATTTGAAAGCAACAAGGGTTCGGCGGTCATTGACAAAGGCGTGATGACAATCAAGTCTAAGGGCGAGAACAAAGCCGCCGGCGCATTGCTTTCGGCAGTTAGTGGCACGGCCACCAAAGTGGGCGAAAACACATTTTTCGAGACCCACTGTTACGCTCCTNTCGACGTGAAGAAACCGTTTGAGGTGATTGCCAACGTCAAGATTGACAAACTCGCCAATGACCGTGTGTGCGGTTTCGTGTTTAACTACAAGGATGGCGGTAATTTTTACTGCTTCAACTTCAATGATGAAATGGTAAACTTTACTCGTTACGTAGACAACCGAGTTGTCGGTAACATCGTTCAGGGCATCAAATGGGAGAACAAGAAAAAACTTGACCAGGAATGGAAACTGGTATGTGACGGCGATGTTCTTTCATTCTACGTGGACGGCATGGAGATTCTTAAAGTTAAGTACATGCCGCTTGATTTCAGCGGTATTGGCTTCTACACTTTTGGAAAGCAGACTCTCGTAGTGGAAGATATCACGTTTACTCAGAATTGATTTCTGATTCGGGATACTCGCGTTGAGCCAGTATCTTTGAGTAAGGAGGCTGTCTAACATCGGTTGTTAGACAGCCTCTGATACTGTATTTTCTTGGGGAATCTTGGCGCTGTTGCGCCACCGTGGCGAGGGCGCCACGGAGCCCAGTGNCTTTCGACGCACCCTCCACTAACCCNCATACGNTGGCGGCGGATCGGAATCCGCCTTTCCATAGAGAAGACCTCGGAGAGGCGNCGTTTTGGCGGAGGNATATCCCGGGTCGTGGATTTATGGGGGNATACAAAGGTGAAAGTCCGCCGGACTTTTATGGTATGCTATATACGGNGGCGGNGGATATGGGGGGGGGTTAGTTGGTGCGGTAGGCGGCGATGGTTTTGCGGAGGCCTTCGCGGAGGTCGGTTTTGGCGANGAAGCCGAAGTCTGATTTGGCGGCGTCAGTGGTGCAATTCCAGTTGCGNTGCTTCATTATCTGATACTTGTCGGAATTGAGGGTTGAGGGTTTGCCGGTCAGTGCGCCAATCTTTTCGGCTACTGCGCTGACGCCCTTGACGGCCCANAGNGGCAGCCTTACGGGNACCACTAACTTGCGNCCCAAGAGTTCGGCGACAATCTTTCGGAATTCAGACTGAGAATAGGAGCNCGGCTCGGAAATGTTATATTTGCGCAGGGTCGGAGCCTTCTCCAGGGCCATGAACATCGCCTCGACAAGGTCTTCAACATAGATGAANGTCAGCATCTGTTTGCGGAATCCCACTCCAAAGTCAAAATGCTTGTCAATGCACTGAATCATCATCAGATAATCCTTCTCATGGGGGCCATAGACTCCCGTCGGGCGGAAGATTATCCAGTTGAGTCCTGACTGGGTTTCAAGCCATTGTTCGGCCTTGATTTTTGACAGTCCATACTTGGTGTTAGGCCGCGGATACATGGTTTCCGTCAGNGGTTCGTAACCTTTTTCGTCGCCCGGGCCNAGGGCCGACAGGGAGCTGACATAGAGGAATTTTTCCGGCGCTTTGCCGCAATTGCGCAGTGCAGTTGCAAAGTTGCGCAGACATTCAAAGTTGATGCGGTTGAAGTCTCGGAAGTTGGTGCATTTCGTCGCCCCGAGGTTGTAAATCACGTAGTCCCATGTTTGGCCGGATTCCGAGAGGGTCTTTTCGATGGCTTCAACCGATGAATAGTCAAATTNCAGAAATTTCAGNCGCTCGTCTTGAAGAAAATCGCGCGAGGTCGACGGCCGGATTCCGGCCGTCGTGTCATAGCCTGATTCAAGGGCGCGCTTGCAGATGAAGCCGCCGATAAATCCGCCGGCTCCGACAATGAGCACGCTTTTCATAGGGCGCGTTTGATGATTTTGTTGCCTTGTCGGCCAATCGTCACTCCGCGTCCGGGAGCCGAGAGGCGGCGTCCTTGCAGGTCAAACCATTCCGTTGGCTCATCNTCGCTGCTGACTTCTTCAATTGCGTCGCTTTCGCCATATTGGCCGTCGGAGAGTTGGAATTGGAGCAGCGTGGCGCCTTCCATCGGGACGTTGTAGTTGTCAGGGTTGATGTAATAGGCGGCAGCCGAGTAGGTTACGCCCGGTTTGCCGGTGGCAAACGTGCTTGAGATGGTGACTGTCTTGATGTCGCCGGCGCTCATCAGCAGGGGCTCGCTCATGAAGAGGTCAAGGTTGGAGCCCTGGCCTGAGCGCGGGAAGATGACAATATACATCGGGCCGGAGAAATAGCCTTCGGTGCAGGTCACTTTTGCCTCAAACGTCAGGTTATTCTGGGCCGTTTCAGTAACTTTCAGGTCAAGAACCTTCATGATTCCGGCTTCAGGACGGGCGGTGACGTTGATGCGGATGGCGTTGCCGGCCATTTTACCGTTCTCGTCCATGATGCAGAAGTCATAGCTTCCGGCAGCCACGGAGGAGTCAAGGCCACACATCAGGCTGATTTGCTGAGAGGAGTTAGGCGCAACTTCAAGGGCGAAATTCTCAAACACCTTGACCACGGCGCCCGTCGTCGGGTTAAAAATTGCGGGGATTACTCCGCCGTTGTAGGGCAGGGAAGTCGAGTTGGTAATCGTCGCGGTGATGGAGAAGGGGGTGTTGGTATAGGCCTTGCTTGTCAGCTTGACGTTAGAGGCCTTGACGGCGGCGCGGGCCGGCTCGGAGAACGTCACCGTTGAGTTTGTAACCGTCGCGATTAAGTATCCGTAACCGCCTACACGTGAGCGCATATCAAAGGTNACTTTCGATGTGCGGTCATAGATAGTGGGGTAGACCGTGTAGGTTCCGTCGGCCAGGGTCTTGGCCATGGTGACGGTAAATTCGTTGAAGCCCTCATTGGTCTGGATGTTGTTGTTATAGCTTGTNGTTGAGCGCAGGAGGGTTTCTTCGCCNGTCGCTTCATCGACGAATTTCACTCCCGGAGTGACCTTGTTGACNGTCAGGGGGCCGAGATTGAAGAATCCGCCGGTAAANTTGGCGGCAGAGCCTTGGCTGACAGTGGTTTTTTCAACTCCAAAGGGGTTCCAGACGGTGAATATCATCGGTTTTTCGCTCAGGGGCGTGGTCGCGCCTTTTTTGAGGCCGACGATGACTCCCTGGCTGAAATTATATCCGCTGGTAGAGCCACCGATGCCCTGAGAGGAGGGGTCAAGGGCCGTCAGGCGGTAGTAGCCGTCGCTCATGCCGCCCCAGCCCCAGTTGAGGTGGAAATAGCCATCGCCGGCATATCCGTCGACAACGAAAGCATGGCCAGCGGAGTTGTCCGGGGTGGCGCCGTCATAGTAAACCGGAATTCCGGCGGCTAACTCATTGTAAATCATCTCTTCCCATTCGGCCTGAGTGTACCATTCATGGAGCTCATAGCTCAGGGTGCAGTCATAGTCGAAATGGTTGATAAGTCCGGCGGCGAGTTGCACACCGTAAGTGCCTGAGGCCGAGGGAGAATAGTTCATATGGCCTGCATAACCGACGGCCTGCATCAGAGTGGCCACGGCCTTGGACGCTACGGTGACTCCTGAGGAGGTGTAATTATCCTTCATGGCCGCCCAGTTGAGAGTGACCTCGTCAAAGTTGAGGGTCAGGTTCTGGTTTCCGTTGGTCCATCTGTAAGTTTCCGAGCCGCCGTTACATTGCTTGGGCCATTCCAGGGCCTTGAGTACCTGAGCCATGGCCGTCGCTACGCATCCGGTCATCGTATATTCGCCGTTGAGCTTCGGGCAGCTGTTGTTATAGGGGCGGTCCTGGTTCCATGTCGTGCGGCAGAGGGGCTGAATCGGGGCCATTTCGGCGCGTCCTCCCGTGGCTACTCCGGCAATTCCGGAGCGAACGGCCTGAATTTCATAGGCATATCTCTCAAGCAGAGCGGCCAGTCCGTCGGGAATATCCTGAGGGTCAAAAGAGGCTGAATCGCTATAGCCTAACAGGGCNGGAGTCTCGCTTTCAGCCGAGACNATGAGCAGCGACTCCGCTGAGGGAGTCATCACATAGAGCTCCGGTTCGGCGCCGCGGCCAATGGTGAGCGCCGGAGTNAGTGCGCGCTCCTTGGAGGCGATTTTGCGCATGGCCGAGGGGTTTTCGCCNAGGGCGCGGCTGAGGGCTTGGGAGGNAGTGAGAACCTCGGCGCCGGCCGTCGCGGCTATCATGCCGAGGGCAATGAGAAGGGATGTTTTTTTCATGCTTTTTTGGTCATTGAATCTCTGATGGTGTCTACGACGTTGATGATGTAGTCGCCTACTTTTTCCAGGTCGCTGATGGCATCCATGAAGAAAATGCCGGCCTGATAGTCATAGAGCCCGTTATTAATGTTTTCTACGTTTTTGTTTCTCAGTTGGTTGCGGAAGTTGTTGATTTCGCGCTCTTTATTGTAGGCGGCAAGGAGCTGGTCTTCCTTGACGTTTTCAATGTTGTCAAGCATCGTAATCATTCCGTTCATCGCCTCGGCAACCAGGACAAACATCGAGTCGATGTTTTCCTTGATGGTTTCATTGAAGTGGACGCTGACCTCCTGCTTGCGGGCAAGGACGCGGCCGAAGTTGTTACATCCGTCGCCAATGCTTTCAATCTCTGAATTGATGTTGAAGAGGGCGGCGATGCGGCGTTTGCCGTCGTTGCTCAGGCGCCCTTGGCTCGTGCGGTTGAGGAAGTCGGCAATCTCGCGCTCCATGCGGTCTGAGATGTCTTCATATTTNTCCAGNCGCGAGTATAACTGGTTGAATTCCTTGGTCTTCGCGTTCAGATGGAGCAGCTCCTGAGCCATCCCTACCATGCGGTCAACCCGCTGGGCAAACACTCCAACTTCCTTCTCAACCTGGGCAATATTAAGCTCGGAGGCGCTGACGAGCGAGCCGCCGATGTATTTGAGGCTGAATTCCTCTTCCGTNGACTTGGAGGGGAGAAGTTTCTCTACGGCCTTGACATAAAGNTCTGTGAACCATATCATTACCGAGAGGTTGACGATGTTGTATGTNGTGTGGAACATTGACATGCCNAACGATACCGAAATCTGCATCATCGCTATCTGTTTCAGCGCCGGATGGCTTACCGGNAATGAATTGTCAAATAGATGGTTATAGACGTCGGGCTCGACCTGCTGAAGGTGGGCAACGTAGTTATAGAGCTGGTTCGGGTCGCCCTGGCCAATGAGCTGGGTCAGCCATTCATTCAGATGTACGAACGGAACAAACAGCGGCAGCAGCCAAAGGAAGCCTAAAATATTGAACAGCAGATGACCTAAGGCNGTGCGCTTGGCCGCCGTATTGCCGCTCATCGAGGCCANCAGAGGGGTGATACACGTGCCCAGGTTGGCGCCCAACACGATTGCGCAGGCAAGTTCAAACGTTATCCAGCCCTTGGAACACATTATCAGAGTGATGGCAAAGGTTGCCGCAGAGCTTTGAATAACCATCGTGACCAGGCAGCCAACGGCCATGAAAATCAAAATGGAGCTGAAGCCGTTGCCCGTATATTGCTGGAGGAAGGCAAACATCTCCGGATTGGCCTGNAGGTCAGGAACATACTTGCTTATCATGTCCAGACCCATGAAGAGGAACGCGAAGCCTATGAGGAATTCGCCGATGCTCTTTTTGCGGCTCGAGGACATCATTGTCAGCGGNACGGCAACGCCCAGCAGCGGAAGCATAAACGCCGACATATTCACTTTAAAGCCAAACAGGGCGATGATCCAGGCCGTGAACGTCGTGCCGACGTTTGCGCCCATGATGACCGACATCGCTTGCGAGAGCGTCATCAAGCCCGCATTGACAAAGCTTACAACCATCACCGTCGAGGCCGACGACGATTGAATCAACGCCGTGATAAACATGCCGGTCATGGTGCCGGTCAAGCGGTTGCGGGTCATCGCTGAGAGAATGTTGCGCAAACGGTCGCCCGCAGCTTTCTGCAGGCCTTCACTCATCACCTTCATTCCGTAGAGGAACAGGCAAACTGCGCCTATCAGACACAGTAGGTCAAGAATACTATAACTCACTTGGGTTATCTGTTTTTTNGGGGTTTCTGAGGCTACAAATTTAAAACTATTCCGCCAAATTAACAAAAAAATATCTATATTTGCGCTGATTATGACTAATTTTATTTCTCCACCTTCGTTGCATGATGGCGATTTGGTCGCCATTCTTGCCCCCGCTTCGGCTGTTGACTCTCAGTTAGTTAACGGCGCGGCTCAGGCTCTTGAGCGCCGCGGTTTGCGCGTAAAAATTTTTCCTTCGGCTTTTGGCCGTTCAGGGTCTTATTCCGGCTCGATTGAGGCTCGTCTGGCCGATTTTCGCGCCGCTTTGGCTGATTCTGACGTGAAAGCNATCCTTTGTGCCCGCGGAGGTTATGGCTGCGTCCANCTTCTTTCCGGAATTACCCCNCGNCCCGTCTGGCTCATNGGNTTTTCCGACGTTTCCGCCCTCCATGCCCTNTGGCTCCGGGCCGGAATCCGCTCTATCCATGGCTCCATGGCCAAGGAGCTCGCCCTGGAACTCTGTCCCGGAAATGATGCCAACAAACGCCTCTTTGAAATTATGCGCTCAGGCTCTTTCGCCCCTCTCTCCTGGCCCGCATCTCCCNTGAANCGCTGCGGCGAGGCCTCCGGAGTGATTATGGGCGGCAATCTTGCCGTNCTCGATGGCCTCGTTTCTANTCCTTATAATATAATAGGCACCCNGGGCTCGATTCTTTTCATTGANGATATCGCCGAACCCGTCTATAAAGTCGAGCGGATGCTCTATCGTCTGCGCCTCAATGGAACATTTGANCGNATTGCCGCTCTCGTCGTTGGNCAATTCACCGAATATAAACCTGACCCTAACGGCGAAACCATGGAAGAGATGATTGCCCGCATGGTTGCCGATTATTCCTTCCCCGTCGCCTTCAATGCCCCCATTGGCCANGTTGATTCCAACCTCCCCATCCTCCAAGGCGCCCAAGTAACCCTCACCATAACCCCTAAAAACACCACTCTAACCCCAAAATAATCAAAAAATCCCCAAAAAATCCCCCAAATCCTCTTATTTTTCGTATTCTTNTTATACCTCCCATTCCTCCTNTTTCCTCTGATTTCNCNGAAAAAGTTCGCTNNNNGAGTGTTAAAGAAAGTTAAATCGGAAAAANTTTGCGGTNNCATATGTTAAGGATTATCAANGAGTTGCGAAAAATATGCTGTAAAACATAAAAAANTTGNTCATTGGAAAATTTGCATATGTCAAAAAGTCGTCGTAACTTTGCACTCGCTTTCGGGAAGCAACGGCGCCCCGGGCTCTGAAAAGAGCAGAAGCAACAAGGACATTGAAAAAGCTTACAATAGACA
>JAAVCG010000008.1 GCA_014802435.1 Bacteroides sp.
GCTGATAAGGACGCTGCTGGTAGCCTCCCTCGCCCTGTTGCTGCTGATTATAGCGCGGACGGGGCTGATAAGGACGCTGCTGCTGGTAGCCTCCCTCGCCCTGTTGCTGCTGATTATANCGCGGACGGGGCTGATAAGGACGCTGCTGGTAGCCTCCNTCNCCCTGTTGCTGCTGATTATANCGCGGNCGGGGCTGATAAGGACGCTGCTGGTAGCCTCCCTCGCCCTGCTGTTGCTGATTATAGCGCGGACGCGGCTGATAAGGACGTGAATACTGCTGTTCACCATTGCCTTCGCCTTCGGGCCGCGGTGTACTGTTGTAATCGCTACCGTAATTAACCTTCTCGAAACGTGATTCGGGGTCATTTCCGGGGTTAGGTATCGCGCCGATTCTCGGTCGCTTAGGCTTTCTTTGTTCGCCGTTCTGATTAGATTCCATGATGTTAATGGAGTTTAAAACGTGGTTTAATAAAGAGGCATCACGCCCCTTTTTTGTTTGTAATGATATAGGTTATGATTANTAGTGTTAACTTTTGTGCAAAGGTACGAAATAAAATGCGAATTTCAAAATCAGACGCTGAAATTATATTTATTTAACCAATCCGGCAACNGCCTCCGCTGTCAGTCCGCTCGCCGCAAGCAGCTCCTTGGGNGAATAGCGGTCAAGGAATTTCTTNTCCACTCCAAGACAGTTGACCTTCATGTCTGTCGGACCATAATAGCGGGCCACTTTTTCGCCGAATCCGCCGTCAAGAACTCCGTCTTCAAGCGTAATCACTTGCTGATGGTCCTTGCGCAGCTCATCAAGCAGNTCCGTGTCGAGCCCGGAAAGATAGCGCGGATTGATAACCGTTACATTCTTGCCGCGTCGGGCCAAAATATCTGCGGCCTGCTCGGCTACCCCGAGCATCGAGCCCGCGCCGATAATGGCCACTCCGCTGCCCTGACGAACCGTCAGGAACTTATTCAGCTCGGAATAATCCTCCTGAACCGGCTCATTTGAGTGGACAACNGCCCCGCCCGGAATCCTGATAGCCACCGCNNANGNGGTCTGAGCCATTGCCCAGCGCTGCATGGCAAGGTATTCCTCAACAGTGGCAGGAGCCAGATAAACCCAACCCGGAATATTGGAAATCAGCGCAATGTCGAACCATCCGAGGTGAGTAACGTCGGTCATCCCCATNACGGAGCCATAGAAAATATTCAGCACTGCCGGCTGAGCATTGATGGCTACGTCCTGTGAAAGCTGGTCATAAGCTCGCTGAATAAACGAGCTGACAACTCCGAAACAGGGACGCGCTCCCGCCTTGGCTATTCCGGAAGCCATCGCGACGGCCTCCTGCTCGGCGATGCCTACGTCAATAAACTGCCGTCCGGCTTCCTTGCGGAGGTCAGGCCCGAAGCCAAGCACTCCGGGAGTGCCCGCAGTCAGCACGCAAACCTTCGGNTCNGCCTTCATCTGCCGGAGCATCTCCTCAGCAAATATATCCGAGTAATTCTCATAATCGCCACCCTTTACCTGACCCGTAGCAAGGTCAAAGGGTGCCGAGAAATGAAATTGCTCCTTATGCTGTTCAGCCGGGGCGTAACCATGGCCCTTGTCCGTATGAATATGNACGACGACGGGCTTCTTCGTGTCCTTGACCGCCTTGAAGGCTTCAATCAGCGCACTGATNTCATTNCCGTCGCCAACGTAGAGATAATCATAGCCCAAGGCCGTAAAATAATTGTCGCTACACTTGCCGTCTGATTCTCTCAGCGCGGCGAGATTGCCATAGAGGCCGCCATGATTCTCGGCAATCGACATTTCATTATCGTTGACCACTACAATGAAATTCGAGCCCAAAGTGGCGCCTTCGTCAAGCCCCTCAAAGGCTTCGCCGCCGCTGAGTGAGCCGTCGCCAACGAGNGCTACTACGTTATAGTCATCGCCNAAGAGGTCACGNCCCTTGGCTATGCCGCCGGCAAGGCTGACCGCCGTCGATGTATGNCCGATGGTGAAGAGGTCATATTCTGATTCGCCCGGATTGGTGTAGCCGGTAACGTCATCATATTTCTCAGGATTCAGGAAAGCATCCACNCGCCCGGTCAGCATCTTGTGGATATACGTCTGNTGCGACACGTCGAAGACTATCTTATCCTTCGGTGTGTCAAAAACATAATGGAGAGCCACCGTGGCCTCCACAAGACCAAGATTGGGGCCTACGTGGCCGCCATGGGCTGATACTTTCTGAAGAAATACTTTACGCAGGTCGGCACAGAGAGCCGTCAGTTCATTTATAGCCAGGCCTTTAATATCGGCGGGCGATTTGATTTGTTCTAATNCCATAGTAGATTGTTAACGCCCNATGCGGGCAAATCGTTCATTTCTGATGCGCGAGCTGATAATCACGCACATCCCTGAAAAGNTTGGTNGCAAACACGAAGTCAATGAGGCTCTCGTTAGTCGATGAGGCCAATTGGTTCTTGTTACCAATCCAGTCAACATGACCCCGGTTAAGGAAGACGATGTTTTCGCCGATGCCAAGCACGGAGTTCATGTCATGAGTGTTNATNATGGTGGTGATGTTATATTCGTGAGTAATGTCGCTGAGGAGTTCGTCAATAAGAATCGACGTCTTGGGGTCAAGTCCCGAGTTGGGCTCGTCGCAGAACAGATACTTGGGATTCAGCGCAATNGCGCGGGCAATNGCCACACGCTTCTGCATTCCGCCCGAAATCTCCGAGGGGTATTTGCTCCCCTGCCCTTTCAGGTTCACTCGCTCCAGGCAGAANTTGGCGCGNTCAACCATCTCNGCATGAGTCATATCCGAGAACATCACCAGCGGAAACATCACATTGGCCATCACCGTTTCNCTATCAAAGAGGGCTGACCCCTGAAACAGCATGCCTATCTCCTTNCGGAGCTCCTTGATTTGCTTGCCCGTCATCGTCAGGCGGTCGCGCCCGTCAAAGTAAATATGNCCCCGGTCAGGCCTCACAAGGCCTACGATGGACTTCATCATGACGGTTTTACCGGAGCCCGATTGACCGATGATAAGGTTGGTCTTGCCGGTTTCAAAGGTGCAGCTGACATCATGCAGCACTGTCTTGCCATCAAAGGCCTTGGTTACGTTTTTTACCTCTATCATTGCAGCAGCAGTTTGGTCAGAATTACGTCAAAGAGAAGAATCAGTATCGAGGAGTTCACTACGGCGCGGGTCGACGCCTTGCCCACTTCAATGGAGCCGCCGTCAACGAAATAGCCCTCAAAGGAGGCCACTGTCGTGATAATCACNGAGAAAACCAGACATTTTATCAGCCCATACCAGACATACCATTCCGTAAAAAATGCCTGCAAGCCNTAAACATAGCGGCTGACGGAGATGATGTCAGTAAACTGAGCGATAATCCAGCCGCCAACGATGGACGTGAACATTGAAAGCACGCAGAGAACAGGAATGTAAATCAGGAANCCGATAACCTTGGGGAGCACCAGATAATTGGCCGAGTTGACNCCCATAATATCCAGNGCATCAATCTGTTCGGTAACGCGCATCGTGCCTATCTCCGAGGCGATACTGGAGCCTACCTTGCCCGCNAGAATCAGGCAGAGAATCGATGACGAGAACTCAAGAAGCACGATGTCGCGAGTGGCCAACCCGACGGCATAGGCCGGAATGATTGGCGACTCGATGTTGATTTGCATCTGAATGGTTATCACCGCTCCGATAAAGAGCGAGATAATCACCACCAGAGGAATGGAGTCGATTCCAAGCTTATAGATTTCAGAGCCCGTTCGGCGAAAAAATACTTTCCACTTGTCAGGCACCGAAACAACACTCTTCATAAAGAGGCAATAGCGGCCTACGGCCTTCAATGTCTTCGCGATAAACATAAATAAATAGTTATAAACCGACTACAAATTTAAGAATTTTTTCCGAANTTTCCACCCTAATGTTCCCAAAAATGCCAACATTGGCGCAAACTCCCGCCGACTTGTTTGTTTTTTTGCCCGATTATGCTTAACTTTGCGCATATAAAAATAACCAAAAACTCAGATTATGACTAAAAAGCTTCAAATTCGTGACCTCACTCTGCGCGACGGACAGCAGTCACTTTTTGCTACTCGTATGCCTCAGTCCGAAATCGATAAGCTCCTCCCGCTATATGAGGATGCCGGATTCTATATCATGGAAGTTTGGGGCGGCGCTGTGCCTGACTCCGTGATGCGTTATCTGGATGAAAGCCCCTGGAACAGACTCCGCATTATTTCTAAGGCCATGAAGGGCAAATCGCTCCTCTCCGCCCTGAGCCGCGGACGTAATCTTTTCGGCTATGTGCCTTATCCTAACAGTGTCCTCGAAGGTTTCTATAAGGAAGCCATCAAAAACGGCCTGAACGTGATGCGTATNTTTGACGCACTCAATGATATTGACAACGTCAAGGACTCAATCAAGATGATTAATGACCTCGGCGGTATTGCCGACGGAGCCGTCTGCTATACGGTTGACCCCAAGGAGGAAGAAAAAGGCTTCTTCGCCAAGCTCTTCGGCCCCAAGCAGAAAAAGATTTTCACCGACGAATATTTCGTCGACAAAGCTAAACAGATGGAAGCCCTCGGCGCTAAAATCATTACCCTCAAGGATATGGCCGGACTGGTGAATCCCTCGCGCGCGGCTTCAATCATCTCCGCGCTCAAGGCCAACGTCAGCGTCCCCGTCGACTTCCATACTCACTGCACTCCCGGCTATGGCCTCGCCTCTTCCGTGATGGCTATCCTCAACGGAGTTGACATTCTCGACACCAATATCTGGTACTTCGGCGGAGGTTCTGCCGCGCCCGCNATCGAGCTGATTTATGTCTTCGCCAAGAAACTCGGCGTTGAAGTNGAAGCTAACATGGAAGCCGTCGGNAAGATTCGTGAAGCGCTCCTNGATGTCCGCAAGAGCCTCGCCGCCTTCGACCTCCAGAAGGACCATTTCCCCCGTCCCTTCAATCCGCTTGACCCCAATGACCTGCCCGCGGAAATTGACGCCCTCTTTGATTCTGCAATCATCGCCGCCAAGGCCGGTAACGAACCGGAACTCCTCTCGCTCTGCCATCAGATTGAAGACTATTTCGGATTCCCCAAGCCTAACGAACTGGTGCGTGAAGCGGAAGTCCCCGGCGGAATGTACTCCAATATGGTTGCNCAGCTCAAGCAGCTCGGNGCTTCTGACCTCCTGGACGACGCCATGCGCCTTATCCCCAAGGTGCGCCGCGATGCCGGACTGATTCCCCTGGTTACTCCNACNTCNCAGATTGTTGGCTCTCAGGCCGTTTCGCTCGCNCTTGACCGCAAAAACGGTAAGCCCGACTATTCTACTCCCTCAATGCAGTTCACCTCACTGGTGAAAGGCGAATATGGCCACACNCCCGTTGCCATCGACCCCGCATTCCGCGAAAAAATCACCGGCTCGCCCGAGGAAAAGGCTTACGANACCTCTAAATATAAGGAACCGCAAAACCCCGTCCTCGAGGACCTCGGCGGNGTGAAACTCGCCGTAAANCCTGAGGAAGAGCTCCTGCTCGCNCTCCTGCCTAACGTNGCCAACGGATTCCTCAAAAAGCGCCGCACTGAAGAGTATCAGGCCGCTCAGGCTGCGCTCGCCGCTGAAGCCGAAGCAAAGCGCCTGGCCGAGGAAGCCGCAAAGCCCAAACCCGAACCGATTACCGGTGAGGTGCTCCAGGCTCCTATGGGCGGAACCATCATCTCCGTCAACGTTAAGCCCGGCGACAAGGTGAAACCCGGCGACCTTCTNCTCGTTTATGAAGCCATGAAGATGGAAAATGAAGTGGAAGCCGAAAGCGAAGCCGTTGTCAAGCGCGTNTTCGTTGAACCCGGTCAGGTTGTCGGCCTCGAAGCTAACCTGATTGAATTTGAAGATTAAAAAGCGCCATAGCTCACCCCGTTTTGCGCAAAATTCTTCTCTTAGTTTTAGGATTTATATGTCTGGTCGGATGTCGGCANCAGTCGACATCTGACCGGACTATTACCGTCAGCATTGAGCCGCAGCGATGGCTCCTGGAGCAGATTGCCGGAANCCGGTTTGAAGTGCGCTCNCTCCTTGGCAGCGGCGCTAATCCGGAGAGCTATGACCCTACTTTTAATGACCTCGCAAGGCTTGAAAAGAGCCGCGTTTATCTAACCGTTGGCAANCTTGCATTTGAAGATGCAATTACCGCAAAACTCAAGGAAAGCAATCCCAATCTGAAAATTATCTGCACCTCTGACTCCATTCCCCTGCTCCATGCAACACATGGCGACCATGACCATGGCGCCGACCCTCACGTCTGGAGTTCAGCCGCAAACATGAAGCTGATGGCGCGGAACATGCTCTCGGCCCTCACCGCCATTGACCCTGAAAACGCCCCGGAATATGAGGCAAACTTCACGCAGCTGAGCCTGCGCCTCGACTCCGTCAATGCGGCCTGTGACTCGATTCTGGCATCCGTCAGAGGCGGCTCTTTCGTTGTCTGGCATCCCTCGCTGAGCTATTTTGCTCGCGATTATGACCTGAATCAGCTCGCNCTNGGCAGCGAAGGNAAGGAACACAGCGTCAGCAACACAATCGGGCTCCTGAACCGGATGAAAGAGTCCGGCGCCCGAGTATTCCTCATTCAAAAAGACTTTGACGCAAACCAGGCGCAGGTGCTTTCCCGCGAAATTGAGACTGTAATAATTGACCCGATGAATTATGAATGGGACAAAGAAATGCTCCACACAGCCCGCAGCATCGCCGCTGATTGAGGTGACCGNCGTCGGCATGGAGCATAACGGCAAACGGGTGCTCGCTGACGTAAACCTNNCCATCAACNGCGGGGATTTCTATGCCATCACCGGNCCCAATGGCGGCGGCAAAACGACTCTCATGCGCATTATCCTCGGCCTGATAAAACCCACNTCAGGCAGCGTNAAAATTCTCCAACCGGGACTGAAAATAGGCTANTTGCCCCAAAAATCACGTGTCGATTCCCGTTTTCCCATTTCAGTTACTGAAGTTATCAGCTCCGGCCTCTTGGCCATGCCCGAACTGAGCCGCNCGGAGCGGCGCGAGCGAACCCTTGAAATGCTTGAATTAGTAGGCCTTACCGAGCATCAATCCAAGGCTTTCGGCGCACTCAGCGGCGGCCAACAGCAGCGTGCGCTNCTTGCGCGCGCAATTATTTCACGCCCGCAACTGCTGGTGCTNGACGAGCCTCTGAGCTANGTCGACAAGCACTTTGAACAAAAAATCTATGAAATAATCAGCGAATTATCCCGCGACACCACGATTCTCCTCGTCAGCCACGAAATGACGGCCATCTCNCGCATGGCCAACCATCATCTACTCATTGACCGCTCTGTGACGATGGTATAATTCCAGATACCGAGCGGCCGTTGTGGCCACACTGAAATTCTCCCTAACATAGTCGAACCCGACAGATAGCGCCCTCTCCTGAGCGGCTGTCCACTCATTATCAAGCGCCTTGATAGCGGCAACCAACGAGTCGACATCATCAGCCTTGAATGAATAGCCCAACTCTCCTCCGGCTATGATTTCCATCGGGCCCGGAAGGTCGACGCTGACAATCGGNAGTCCGGCAGCCATGGCCTCCGCNGCAACTAATCCGAATCCTTCCTGNCGCGAAGGCAACACAAANGCATCAAAGTCTGCCAGCTTCTGATAGATATCACCTCGCGCCATAGCCCCACAAAACGTAACCCTATCGGCTATTCCCAGTGACTCGGCAAGCTCCTTCATGGCCTTCAGGTCTGCCCCGTCGCCAATCAGAGTCAGGCTAAGTTCAGGGAAAGACGGCATCGCCTTTAAGAGCAAATCCTGGCCTTTGACGCTGACATTCATGCGCCCGACACACACAAGCCGCTCCAGCTTCGGCGAACGGCTCCGATGGCGAATAGTGTCCGTCTGCACTCCGTTCATGATGACTTCCGCATCAACTCCGCAATGAGCCTTCAAATCCGCGGCAACACCCTCTGATATGGCCGCGATAGGAGTTNTCAGCTGGCAGCCCGTAAGGTTAATTCCCGTAGTATGAATGGTCTGAACCACCTTTCGGCGCAAACCCGGCAGAAGAATATTCACTCCCGTTTCATTATGAACGTGAATCACNTCAGGNTTCCANTTCATNACTTCCACATTTACCCGAATCAGCGGAATCGGATTGCGNGAACCCGCATGGCGCCCTATCTGAATTATCTTTATTTCCGGTGCAAAGCGCTGAAGCAATGCGGCTTCTGAACCGGAATTGACAATCATGACGGCAACCTGATGGCCTTGAGCAGCCTGCGCATTTGCTATATCAAGCAGCAGGTTCTCCAGACCTCCGGTTTTCATGGTAAAGATTATGTGGAGAATTTTCATAGCGGGTGACGTTTTTGATGAAGCAGGATTGACCCAAGAATCATTCCCAAAATCAGCAGTGAATATTGCATTCCGTTCAGACCGGCAAATCCGCCGATACCGAGCAATTCAAAACCGACAAGCAGACATAGATAAAAATTAGAATATCGCAGCTTGCGAATATAGAAGTAAATACCTATATAGCAGAGCATCTGAACTATCAGTCCGATATATCCGACGTCAAGTATAGTCTGAATCTCAGTAACCTCAACCCCCGTAGCGGTCTCCTCTGAGCGGGAAATATCGGAATAATACTGATTTTCAATCTGAAAAATCGGATTAGTCGTCTTTTCGCGATTCAGAAATCCAAATCCTATCCACTGGCGATTAAGGTCATAGAGCAACTCNACCTTNGGAATAATCTGAGCGACACGACCNCTGCCAAAGTCGGCAACGTCCTCCTTGCTCGTCGGGTTATCAAGCATGGCAAAGGAGTCAATGTTTTGAGCCAGACGGAGATTGCCCCCCGTTGAATNGTCAATAAAATAGAGCGCTCCAAGGGCAACTATTGCCAGCACNATATATTTATANACCTGACGGACATTCGGACGAAACANGACAAAGCATCCAANNAGGGCNAACAAGAGCGAATTGGTGCGCGAGGAAATCAAACACAGCACAAAAATCACCCACCAGTACCATTGCAAGCGCAGCCACTTGAANTTTATCGGGATAATCAATAAGAGTAACCANTAAAGTCCCGGAGGATAATGGCGCGTAAGGTCCCAGGTAAANACAATTGGATGAGTAAAGGTTGATTCNCCCCATGANGAGGAGCCGGGAGTCAGGATAAACCCGGTAAAGATAAAAGTGTCAATAACAAAGAAAATGCAGATGACNAGCGCATGAAGAATNACAACCCTAATAAGCTCNCGGAANTCAAAATCCTTATCGGCAAAGGTGACCAGCGGGATATAGAAGCTGATAATCAACACATAATAACGCATCATGGAAATCTGATTCCGCATCGGCTCAACCGACGTCAGCGCCAGGATNAACAATACGGCCAGATAAGCCAGGATGGCAATAGTTACGTTCCTGACCATCTTATTCCGCCGATAAAGGAGCATCCCTATCAAGGCAATCGGAAAGGCGAAATCACACGCCTTAATCGGATAAGAATATGTCAGGAATCCGGAGCCCGTGCAGAGGATAATCAGTTCAACGAGGAAGAAATAGCGGTTTTTCTTCCATTGCATAAAAAGCATTACCCCGGCAACTAAAAGTGCGGGGTAAAACTTCAATCCGGCCAACGACAAACAGAACAGATAGCCNACAACCCACCACCATTCTCTGGANGGGGCTGAGAAATATGGAGCCTTCTCATTCTGATTGACNGTTGATACAGACGTCATTTTTTAGNCTTGTTGATGATATTTTTCAGGGCAATAACNACGGGAGGTATAAACAGGCCGACGATGAAGAAAAATGCCAGAATCATCTTCTTGGAGGCCGATTTATCTTCATTGAGTGAGTAGGCCTCATCGACTATGGCGCCCTTAGGCGAAGTGTTGCTCATCATGATAGCCACTTCCTCCTGCTTCTGGAGNAGGAAGAGGTAAATTTCCTCCTGAATTGTCTGGTCACGCATCTTGGCGCGATAGCTCAACTCCTGATTGGGCAANGTGTTGACTGACTTTGACGCCTCATTGTAGACCCGGCGATACTCGGCNGTCATCTGCTCGCTCTTGCTCACTGAGGATTCAAGAGTGGCAATCAAATTAGCCCGCAGAGTCTTAATCTGGTCCTCTATGCGTATCATCGAGGGGTTATCAGCCTTGGCTGACTGCTCCATGCGCAGTTTTGAAAGGACGGCTGAATTATAAGCCTCAATCTGCGATGCAAGCAGAGGGTCAGTNGTTTGCTGCGGAATNAGGGAGTTATCATTAGCGCTCTTTCTGACGAGGCTGAGCGTTACNTTGGCCAGCTGAGTTTCAACCTGCTGNTCGGCAAGCGCCTGCTCGGCTTCAATCTTCCGCTTATAAATCACTTCGCCATCCTTCTCAAGCTGAGTAATGCCCTCACTGGTCTTATAATTGGCCAATGAAACCTCGGTTGAGTCCAGTTCATGGCGCATCATCATCAGGCGGTCCTTGAGGAAATCAGCNGTCACNGCCGTCTTGGTCAAATGGTCCTGAAGACCGCGCTCATTNTATTTCTCAATCAGAGTGTTGAGAACATCGGCGGCATAGAGCGTATTGTCCGATAGCATCTGCATNCTGATTATCTGAGAGCGCTTGGTGACGAGCGCAATGTTCAGCTCCTCACGCAGGTCTTCTGCCGCATTATCATAATTGGTGATGGTAATCTTATTTTCATACTTCCGCCCCTTGACAAAATATTCCGTAGGNTCAACGGTGAATTTTCCGTAAGGGAGGTCAACNACAACAGGCAGCGAAGCATCTGACTTCTTAAANATGGTATGATTCTTCGCCTCTACCTTAATGTCGGCATTGCCGGACTTATCGACCTCAACCAGGAAGGTCAGACCGGTGNGGAGNGTATCGATTGCAATTTCAGGCGCCGGAACAACGTCAATGGGAAATTCCGGATAAATCATCGTGGTCATCAGCGGGCCATTGTCATCAAAATGACGGATGTTAAGGCCGAGCGTGCGCACCACGTTTTTCAACACGGAATGAGACATCAGGATTTCCACTTCATCTTCCGCGCTGGCGTTGCCTCCAAGGAGTGCGGAAACTCCGCTGAGACCGCCGGCCGACATCATNGAGCTCAACGCATCATTCTCTGACAGNATTATGTTAGCCTTGACCTCATATTGCGGGCGCATGGTCTTGGTGAACAAAAAGCCGATAATCAGACAGCAGAAACAAGATATGGCAAACCAATACCACTTGCTNAGATAAGNTTTCAGCAAGCCCTTGATATCAATGAGTTCCGAACGATTTTCTTCCATAGCGCTATGTTATCTTAAGAGTGAAATGGCAAGAGAAGCAATCACAGAGGCCGCGCTGACAATNACGGAGGTCATTGACAGACGATATTGACGGTCAGAGTCAACGCGGGCATTGGCCTGCTTGACAGTATTGGGCTCGACATAAACCACATCNTTCTGGCGCAAATAAAAATATGGNGAGTTCAGGGCCTCGGCCTTGTTAAGGTCAAGACGATGAACCTTGCGCTGGCCATCTTCCTCACGAATNATCAGCACATTGTTGCGCTCACCGTAGCTGGTCAGGTCACCCGCCGATGCNAGAGCATCCAATACGGAGTAACGCTCCGAATTAACGACAAAAAGTCCCGGGCGATTCACTTCGCCAATCACGTTAACATGGAAATTAGTCAACTCAACAGTGACAATCGGGTCTACAACCTTCTCTGAAATCTTCTCCGTCAGATAATCCGTCAGTCCCTGGAGGGTCATTCCGGCAACATGAATCTTGCCCAAAACGGGGAAATTGATGAATCCCTCGGGGCTGACTACGTAAGGCTGAAGCGTCAGATTTGACTTNCGATTGGTCATCACGAAGCTCTCCTTGGTTTGAGTCGCAGGGAAATTAAAATCACGCTGACGAGGGTGCTGATAAGGTACGGTGTATGCCTCAACTGCCAGGGGGTCCTCAGCCGAAACATTGATAAGCAATTCATCGTCAGGAACAATCTTGACGGCGAAATCGCCTACGGGTATATTATAACTCTCCACATCAAGATCCTTAAAATAAGGAAGTTGTGTCTTACCGGACGAACAGCTCGCCAAGGTGAGGGTCATGGCGGCCAGGCCGATAACAATGTTTTTGAGTTTCATTCGTGAGTAATGATTAATTTTTTAACATTTAGTTTTATAAGCTAACGTAGAAATCAGGGCGTTTATTGCACACTTTGTAACATTTCGCGGCAAGATTGACCATTTTTTGGATGTCGCCACTGAGGAATCAACTCAGCCATCGGCTCCAGGACGAATCGCCGCAGATGCATGCGCGGATGNGGCAACGTTAGTNTTTCCGTCTCGAGCTGCATGTCGCCATAGGCTATCAAATCAAGGTCNATCACCCGGTCAATATAATTTCCGGNCTCATCCCTGTGGGTCCCGGAGGGTGAAATAGCCTGCTCGATTTCCTGAAGGCGCCGAAGCAGCTCCTCGGCNGGGAGNTCCGTTTGGAGATTGACTCCGATATTGAGAAATTCAGCATCAGAATCATAACCCCAGGGGGCGGAAGCGACGGTCGACGAGACCGCCTCCACTTTTCCCAAGTGAGACAAAAGGTCAACCGCGCGAGCCAGATTAGCCGTGCGGTTGCCTTGATTGGAGCCTATATTGATATGAGCTATCAAATTGAGCGTGAAACTTCTACTTCTTCAAATCCTTCAATGAGGTCACCCTCCTGGAGGTCATTATATCCGGCAATGCTCAAACCGCAATCATAGCCGGAGAGCACTTCCTTGGCGTCGTCCTTGAAACGCTTGAGCGAGCCGAGTTCACCGGTGTAGCGAACAATGCCGTCACGAATCAGGCGCACTTTGCAGCCACGCTTGATTTTACCGTCGCGCACAATCGCACCGGCAATGGTGCCGACCTTNCTGATATGGTAAGTTTGAAGCACTTCAGCCGTGCCGATAACTTCTTCCTTGATTTCAGGGGCAAGCATGCCGGCCATAGCNTCNTTNACTTCTTCAATAGCCTGATAGATAACCGAGTAGAGGCGNATATCNACGCCTTCACGTTCAGCNGACTTGCGNGCGGCCTGACTGGGACGCACCTGGAAGCCGATAATGATGGCATCAGAGGCGGCAGCNAGGTCAACGTCGCTCTCAGAGATNGCACCGACGGCCTTATGGATAACATTAACCTGGATTTCCTCAGTTGAGAGCTTGAGCAGCGAGTCTGACAGNGCCTCNATTGAGCCGTCAACGTCGCCCTTGACGATGATGTTGAGTTCCTGGAAGTTACCGATGGCGCGACGACGACCGATATCTTCAAGGGTTATCATCTTATGGGTGCGGGCGCTCTGTTCGCGCTGCAGCTGTTCGCGCTTGGTGGCAATTTCGCGGGCTTCCTGTTCNGAGTCCATCACGTTGAACGTATCGCCGGCAGTCGGCGCGCCGTTCAGGCCGAGAATCAGCACCGGAGTTGACGGTCCGGCTTCCTTAACTCTCTGATTACGTTCATTGAACATTGCCTTNACCTTACCATAATGCGTTCCGGCAAGGATAATNTCACCAACNCGGAGTGTACCGTTTTGAACCAGCACCGTAGCNACGTAGCCGCGACCCTTATCAAGCGATGACTCAATGATTGAGCCGACNGCATTGCGGTTAGGATTGGCCTTGAGTTCGAGCATTTCAGCCTCAAGNAGGACTTTCTCCATCAGTTCTTCAACGCCGATACCCTTCTTGGCCGAGATTTCCTGGCTCTGATATTTACCNCCCCAGTCTTCAACGAGATAGTTCATCTGCGAGAGCTCTTCCTTGATTTTGTCAGGATTAGCATGAGGCTTATCTATCTTATTGATTGCAAAGACGATAGGCACACCGGCTGCGGCAGCATGGTTAATCGCTTCGACGGTCTGCGGCATGACGGCATCGTCAGCCGCAACNATGATGATACAGAGGTCAGTCACCTTGGCACCACGAGCACGCATCGCCGTGAAGGCTTCGTGGCCGGGAGTATCAAGGAAGGTGATGTGGCGGCCNTCCTGCAGGGTAACGTTGTAAGCACCGATATGCTGGGTAATNCCACCGGCCTCACCGGCAATNACATTGGCCTGACGGATATAGTCAAGCAGCGAGGTCTTACCATGGTCAACGTGGCCCATCACGGTCACAATCGGCGGACGGGGCACCAGATCNTCCTCATTATCGGCCTCCTGAGTGACGGCTTCACTAACCTCCGTAGAGATATATTCGGTTTCAAAGCCAAACTCTTCAGCNACNATATTGATGGTTTCAGCGTCGAGGCGCTGGTTGATGCTGACCATCACACCCATCTGCATACACGTTGCAATAACGTTATTGATAGGCACATTCATCATTGANGCCAGGTCATTTGCCGTCACAAACTCNGTCAATTTGAGGATTTTGCTCTCGGCCTGCTGCTGCTCGGCNCGTTCTTGTTCGCGGTTGGCGAAGGCTTCACGCTTCTCTTTACGCCANTTAGCGCCGGTCTTTTGACCCTTGGAGCCTTTTGACGTTAAGCGCGCAAGCACTTCCTTAACCTGACGCTGCACATCTTCTTCACTAACCTCNGGCTGCTGAGTCTGGCGTTCNCGCTGCTTGCGGTTGCGGTCATTTGANCCGCCCTGACCGCCTCGGCGTCCGCCCTGGTTGCCGCCTTGGTTATTGTTNTTATTATTGTCGCCGCCGCGCTTGCCGCCGTTGGAGTTGCCNCCGCGNCCATTGGAACCCTGTTCCTTGGTCACGTCAACCTTCTCGCCGGCGCCAATGCGCTTGCGNTTTTTGCGTTCACCGCCNCCCTGAGCCGATGCTCCGGCAGCCTTGCGGCGCTCTTCCTTCGACTTTTTCTTGGGNCGGGTTGACTGGTCAATCGCTGAAAGGTCAATCTTATCGAGCACCTTAAACTGGGGCGCACGGTCCTTGAGCTCTTCCGAGGTGTGCAGGCGGAACACTTCCGGCTCATTGNTTGCCGGAGCCTTTTCTGCNGGCTTNGNGGGTTCTTCCTTCTTCTCAGCAGGCTCAGCCTTGGCAGCATTTTCCTGCTTGGGCTCAGCCTTTTCGGGCTTGGGCTCAGGCTTTACCTCTGCCNTGGGTTGCGGTTCGGGCTTCACTTCGGCCTTCGGTTCAGCCTTCGGTTCTTCCTTCTTCACTTCNGNCTTGGGCTCGGGCTTCGGTTCCGGCTTGGGTTCGGGTTTCANCTCAACCTTGGGCTCCGGTTTCACTTCCGGCTTNGGNTCAGGNTTAACCTCCGGCTTGGNCTCGGGTTTGGGCTCAGNCTTCACTTCGGCCTTGGGNTCCGGCTTAACTTCCGGTTTGGGCTCGGGCTTAGGCTCAGGCTTCACTTCGGCCTTGGGCTCGGGCTTGGGCTCGGCGATAGGCTTGCCGGTTGACAGGTCAATCTTGCCAAGGACCTTCGGCCCTGACTGTGACTTGTCAGCGTCAGAGCCAGCCGTGTTCGCTCCCGATTCCGCCTGAGAGGCAGACTTGGCCTGGAAGGAATATTCCTTGCCATTGCCAAACTCCTTAATCAAGAGTTCACATGCATGCTCATCTACTTTTGCATTGAGGTTCTTTTCATCAACCTCAATACCTTTCTTGCGCAAGAATTCGGCAACCGTGGGGACTCCCACGTTGAGCTCACTTGCGACTTTGCTTAATTTAAATTTCGCCATCTACTGCTGTTAAATATTTTTGATTAAGGAGTTTGTAAATTCTAATTTAGATAGTGGGTTCTTCCTCGTCGTCGGCTTCGGCGGTTTCCGCTTCCGCTTCATCAATGAGGGTTTCTTCCTCGGCGTCATCGTGCTTTTCNTCGTCGCCTTCATAATAGAATTCCTCGCGGAGCACTTCCATTACGTGGTCAACGGTTTCAGCCTCCAGGTCGGCCTGGTCAATCAGGATTTCCTTGGGAGTTTCNAGCACGGCGCGCGCCGTCTTCAGGCCCATATTCTTCAGGGCGTCGATTACCCACTGGTCAATCGTAGCATCGTTATTTTCGCCTTCTCGCGGAGCAAATTCGTCAAGAACAACGTCATCGACATAATTNTCCGTTTCGCGGTAAACNTCGATTTCAAATCCGGTCAACTTATTGGCGAGCTTGATGTTAGCGCCGTTGCGACCAATAGCCAGGCTNACCTGGTCAGGCGACAGGAACACTTCGGCCAGCTTCCTTTCCTCGTCAATNCGCACGCTGCTAACCTTTGCGGGGCTGAGGGCACGCTGAATCAGGAGTGAAATATTTGATGACCACTGGATTACGTCNATATTCTCATTGCGCANCTCGCGAACGATGCCATGAATACGTGAACCCTTGACGCCAACGCAGGCTCCTACGGGATCGATACGNTCGTCATAGCTTTCAACGGCAATCTTGGCGCGTTCTCCCGGAATACGGGCAACGGCGCGGATGTTAATCAGNCCATCGTGAATTTCAGGCACTTCCAGCTCAAACAGTGCGCGCAGGAACTGCTCATTTACGCGGCTGACGGTAATCTTGGGGTTATTATTCTTGTTATCNACCTGGGCAATGACCACTCGGACCATTTCACCCTTGCGGAAAAAGTCACCGGGNATACACTCTGACTTGGGCAGGAGCAGCTCATTCTTCTCATCGTCCATCAGGAGGATTTCCTTGCTCCAGGTCTGATAAACCTCGGCAGTTACGAGTTCGCCTTCCAGCTCTTTAAACTTGGTGTAAATGGCTTCCTTNTGCAGGTCAAGAATCTTGGCCTGAAGAGTCTGGCGCAGGTTGACGATTGCACGGCGGCCAAAGTCAGCAAAAACTATTTCCTTGGTATGCTCCTCGCCGATTTCCGCATCGGGGTCATTATCAGCGCGCGCATCGCTCAGTGAAATCTGCAGATGCGGATTCTGCACTTCGCCATCGGCNACAACCTCAAGGTTTTGAAAAATCTGAACGTCACCCTTATCCGGGTTCATGATTACGTCAAGGTTTTCGTCCGTGCCGAATTCTCTTTTCAGAACACTGCGGAAACTTTCTTCAAGGACACTGATCATCGTGGCCTTATCGATGTGCTTATATTCCTTAAACTCATCGAAACGCTCCACCATATTAGTGTTTTCCGTTTTCTTTGCCATTTTATGTCGTATTATTTAAAATTTATTACGTATTTAACTGTCTTGGCGTCGCCATAGGNCANCGTCTCCGGCTGCATTTCAATCACCGGGCGCTTGGCGCCTTCATGCTTGACCTTCCGCGGNACTTCAACGGTGAAGCCGTCGGCCGTGGTCTCAACCAGGGTGCCCGTAAACTTGCGTCCATCGCGGGTCAGCACTTCAACTTCATTACCTATGTTCTTGTCAAACTGCTGCTTAACCTTAAAGGGGGCAGTCAATCCGGCCGACCCTACTTCAAGCTCAAAGTCTTCCTTGTCACGGTCAAGAGCCTGCTCGATTGCGCGATTCAAGGCCACACATGAATCAATATCAACAGCCGTCATCGAGTCTACCTCAACGACTATCCTATTATCCGGGCTAACGGTGATTTCTACCGGAAACATATCAGTTCCGTTCAGGCCGTCGGCCACNATCTGCTCTATTAAAGCTTTATCAATCATCTACTTTATTACAAAAATTAAGGAAGAAGCCGTAGCCCCCTCCGTTGCTGATGGCGCAAAGTTACGAATTTTTCCTCAATTTTAAAAATCTTTCACAATCTTTAACACAAGACANAACCGATTCGTCTCCCGCANACGCGGNTTGCCGCGTCCCTCCCANGGATGACTAAAAAGGTCAGAGGGCTTGAATTTCTTCAGACCCTCTGACTTGGAGNNAATTTNCTGCGACGGATTAGAACGGGAAGTTGAGACCCATGCTCAGCTGTGCGTTCATGTTCAGAGGAATACCCTGCTTGGCAAGCTTACCGAGGGTATGATCCATGCCAACGAAGAAGTTGAAGCCCTTCGGCGCAATGTTGAGCAGCCAGCCAAATGAGGAGCCGAAAGTGCCCAGNCCATAGCTGCAGCTCAGTCCGAGCCAGTCAACCGGAGTCACGTTTGCGCTCAGGCGGAATTCGGTCCAGGCAAAACGCTTCTGCATATGGGTAGTGTTCAGCAGGCCGAAGGTCAGGCGTCGATACTGCGGAAGAGTATAGCGGGCAGAGGCCTTCATGGTGCCGGAGATTGCACGGCAGCGTGAGCTCTTACCGTCCTTCACCGTGAGCTGATACAGATCATCAAGAGCATCAGTCATGGCGTCAAATGAATCCTCAAAGTTATCAGGGTCGATGGTATAGTCCGAGGTAGAGAAGGTGTGTTCGCCGTCAGTGCCGAATTCAACGTTTGAGGTCCAGTTGATGAAGCCTATATCATTGAAGGCCAGGGCAAAGTCCCAGTCCTGGTTCAGACGGTAAGTGGCGCCGAGGTCAATGGCCATACCCATACCTCCGAGCTTGAATCCATCCATATCCAGGCCATCAAATTCGCCCTTCCGGTTACGGGTGGCATACATTCCGCCAATATTGAAATAGGCTTTACCGCTGGTGACGGCGCGCCATGCGTCCTGACCGAGAATCAGGTCGGCGCGGTCCATGTTGATATCGACGTTAGCCAAGCCGAAGAGCAGCTTGAAAGTGCCGCCGACTCTCAATCCGGGGAGGAACTTATCAAGCGAATGAGAATGGTTCAGGGCGAGTTCGGCATAGGAATGAGCGTTAGCCCCTACTCGGCCAATATCATAAGTCTTGTTAGTCACTCCCTCCTTGAGGAAAGAGAAGAGTGAGCCGGGCACGCGNACCTGAGCNTCAGCTACGGCATTGATGCTGACATGGTTATANCCGCCCATGCCCTTGAATCCGAATCCGAGAATCTGTTCGCGGAGCTCCACGCCGATACGGTTATGTTTATGAATTCCGTTCATAAACTTTGAGGTGCTGACCGAGGGATTCATAAATGAGGTGAGCTGACCGTTTGAGGTCTTGAACACGAAATCGCGGACGCCGACGTTGGCGCGAGTGCCAACGTTGAGGTTGCCTAACAGCGGCATAGCCACTTCACCTTTAGCGCCCTCACGCGCCATGGCGGGGTTATGCTGATANCCATANACATAGTTATCAAGGAAGTAAGCCGAGCGAGATTGAGCGGCGGCAGCCATTGAGGTCAAAGCAATAACCCCGGCAGCAATATATTTAATGTGATGGTTCATAATTGATTATATTATTGTTGATAAGGGGGGGGTTATTCTTAGTAATTGTAATCGTCGTCATCATCGTCATCGCCTGACATGTCATAATATCCGCTGACGGTTACTTTGACCTGATTCATGTCAAGGGAGATGTTCTCGCCGATTGCNCCACCGGTGCCGTCGGCCTTCANAGTGACGGTGTAACGCATTCCGTCCAGATTCCTGACNTCATCNCCTTCCATCTTGATTACTACGGGCTTATTNGTNGCGTTAGCNTCAATCACCGTAGAAGTAATCTTGACGGAATAATCAACTTTGTCATTGCCGTATTCATCNAGGATTATGGGATAACCGGAAAGGATAACGTCAACGGGGATGGTGCTGGTCACATTAGTGGCAATCTGGAACTTGGTAACGACNAAATCAGAGAGGTCCCATCCGCTCTGGTCCTGAGTGTAGACAACCTGTGAACCTGCGGCAAAGTCNAGCGGAGCATAGAAGCAATAACGTCCGGTCACGCGGCCTACGGTCTGACCAATCGGGAAGTTATGNACATGGTTGCTGTCAAGCATCGGGTCGGTGATGATGAAGTCGAGCGANGTNGGCAGGCCCTTGCCGTAAATAACATANCCGAGGTTTTGCATCAGCACGGGTTGAGCGCCGGCAAATTCATCATAGATAAATGAAGGATTCTGCTGACCGGAGAAGACGAAACGCTCCGTATGATAGTCACCGGTCCAGTTTGCCGGGGCATCGATGAGNACGGGCTGAGCCGTCGTNACGGAGATGACGCTCTTGGGNCCATCGCCGCTCAGGATATAATCAGCGGAGTCATCGCGGCTCTGCTTGAGGGTGACATTCGTATGAGCCGCGCAGCCATACTTGGCGAAGGGATTCTCAACCTCAATGTAGAGCTGAGGATCAACCAGGGCGAGCTCCGTATTGGGGTCACGGAGGATTTCAGGGAGCAGCTCATAGAGATCAGCGCTCTGGTATATATCGTCAATCTTATATTTGATGCTGCCGGAAACAGACTTGATATCTATGGGGCTCATGCTGAAAACGGCCTGCAGGTTTGCCACACTTGATTCCTTGGCGCTCATAACGCCGCCAATAACGCTGATATGGTTCTTGAGATGGAAGTTGGTAACAGCGCCATCAGAGCCGTGAGTAAATACGCCNCCGGCCTTAACNACGTCAAGATGATTGACCTTAAAGGTGAATTTCAGGGGGTTAGCGGCCGTGATTTGCACCTTNCCGAAGTGGATTGTNGCNTCTTCTTCATTAAAATATGCGTCAGCATAATCAGACNGAACGGTGCCATACATTCCTTGCGGAATAGAGAACACGAGGTTTTGGATTTCACAGTTGATGCCGGTTGACACCTCAAACTCGATTTGGCCATCAACCTCTCCCTCAGTGATTTCATAGATGTAGCCATCAGTCAGAGGGAAGTCAAATTCAAACTGGAATTGAGCAATGTCGGCCATACTTACGTTGCCTAATCCGGGAATTTCATACTTCTGACCGAAGTCCATCTGTCCGCCGGAAGTCATCGGGAAGGGGATTACCTGGCTTTCAAAAGTGCTGTTGTCAGGAGTGGCATAGATGGGATTGATGTAAATCGGGTCCGATTCAAAATCATCACCTTGAATCAAGACATAATTGCCGTTAGCGTCAACATGGACCAATTCGTTTTCTTCCTGCAGGTCGCCAACGACGTCTTTAAACTTGATTGCACCGGTGAATTCCACGGGGAGCGTGAGGTCTTTCACTTGGATACGACTCGTATCGTCGAAGTCTTCAAAGTCATAGCTTTTATCTATGCAACCGGGCATAACGCCGATNGCGCCCCCGGCAAGCAGCATAAGCGATAATTTTGGTAGCTTAGCCATAAAAAAGTTAATGTGTGAATTAGAAGGTTATAAAAATTATGGCGCAAAGTTACGAAAAATTATTTAAACCTCAGCAAAACAACTGTCTAAAATTTTTTCACACAAAGAAGGCTATAAGAGCCCCTACTCTATCCTTCAGNCGGGCNCGGGAATCGGTCAGCACNTGCCGGCGCAGGCGNCTTAATTGCACGCGACATGACTCGGCCTCGGCCGATTTTCCCGCNCCATTCTTCCTGAGCAGAAGAAAAATATTAAAATTGGCCGCAAAGCGGCGAGCCCGGGCCGCTCCGGCAAGCNTAGAATCATNCTTNAGCCNNGATTCAATCTCCTCAGTGACCTTCAAAACGTCAAGGCGCTTGACATTCCACGTATGCAGGATGCTTCCGGGGCGCTGACGATAAAAATAGCCTGTATGATTAATCACCTTCACCCGCGAGGCGCGGCAAACAACGCGGTCAATCAGGTCCAGGTCCTCATAAGTNCGNCCGGNNGTAAACCGCAATGAATCNAACAGTTTAACATCGAAAACTTTNCCGCAAAATGAGGAGTTGATTCCGGAATTTTGATAGAGCATCCGGGCCAGAGCCTCCGGGGCGTCATAGATTCCTGGGCGAGATTTCTCGCCGGCAAAGGAAAGGCAGATGATTTCGGCATCCACAGGCTCGGCCATTGCCGTTTTCAGAAAATCAGCNCTGATGTAATCATCAGAATCAATGAAGGTTACATATTCGCCTCTGGCGGCATCGAGGCCGCTGTTTCTGGTCCGGGAGAGCCCTTGATTTTCAGAGTGGCTGATGAGGCGGAAGCGGGTGTCAGCTGCACAAAACTCGCGGGCAATTNCCCCCGAGGCGTCAGTNGANGCATCNTCAATCAGGATACACTCCCAGTTGCCGTAAGTTTGCTTTATAACCGAGTTGAGGCATTCCCGAAGGTATGCCTCAACGTTATAAATCGGTATGATGATGCTTACTAACATCAGTCAATCACCTTCATTCCGGTGATTTTGATGTCGGCAGTGGGGCGGTCAGCGCCGTCAGTTTCAGCCTTCTGAATCTTTTCAACGACGTCCATGCCTTTGGTAACTTCGCCAAAGACGGTGTATTGGCCATCAAGATGCGGAGTTCCGCCAACGGTGGTGTAAGCAGTCTTCTGCTCGTCAGTGAGTCCGCCTTTGTCTTTCATTTCTGATTCAATCTGGGCTACTAACTTGTCACGCAGCTGATTCAGACCATTCTGATCGCCATTTTGCTGCATGGTTCTGATTTCAGCTTCATGGTTCTTGACCAGTTCCTGGAAGCGCGCCTGCATGGCAACGTTTTTCAGGTATCCGTCAATCTGNNNGAGTTCGGAATCAGAGTATTTCTTGCCGGTCACGATATAGAATTGAGAGCCGGAGCTCTTGCGCTCGGGGTTCATCTGGTCGCCGGTGCGGGCCGCAGCCAGTGCGCCATACTTATGGAAATGTTTCGGATAAACGAATTCGGCATCAATCTGATAGCCGGGNCCACCGGAGCCGAGGTGNTTTCCNGCGGGAGCGTTNTTGCTCTCCGGGTCACCGGCCTGAACCATAAACTCGTTGATTACACGATGGAAAAGAGTTCCGTCATAATAACCTTCCTTGGCGAGTTTGAGGAAGTTGGCCTGATGTTTGGGAGTGTCGCCATAGAGGAGGACTTCAATATCGCCCTCAGTCGTTGANATNACGACTTTTTTATCCGGTCCGGCGGCAACGGAGCCTTCATTAGATGCAGTCATAGCGGATTCTGAATTTTGGGTTTCTGAGTTTTCTTCGTTAGTTTTGTCAGAGGCCTTGGCCGAGCAGGAGAAGAGTCCTAAAGCGCAGGCCAGGGGAATAAGAAATTTTTTCATAAGGCAGAAGTTGGGTGAAGCCGCTTGTAAATGCGGCGGAAATTATTATCGGAGAGAGAAAGTTCGGCGGCGTGCTGCTCGTAGTCATCACCGTAGATTGNNGTCAGGAGNGTTGGCAGATAGCGGTGTTCACGGTCTTTTTCAATTGTCGAGGCAATCAAATCAGAGATTTCTCCCTTATAGAGTTCGGCATCGATGGCATTGAGATAACGGGCGGCAGAGGCCGTAAACTGACCTTGAGCGTCAACTCGCTCCATATTTTCAACAAGCCAGTGAATATCAAGGTCTTCAGTTCCGATATGGTTAGCGATAAACTCGTAGGTCAGCAGGCCGTCAGTATCGGCCGTCAAATGTTTTTTTTCTTCTTCGGTCATATGGTTTCAACTAATTGCTCGCCGCGGAGAATAGCCTCNCGGTTAAGCGGAATCAACTTATGATGNCGAGGAGGGAGGGTCTTTTCCAGTCCTTTGATGACGGCTTCAGTCGGCACCATGGGGACGAGTTTCAGNAGCGCTCCGAGAAGGAGCATATTGTAAGTCTTGGTGTTACCGGACTCAATGGCGGCATCCGTAGCGTTGACTTCAGCCACTTTAATATCGGTTCGCTGCGGCTTGCGNTGGATTCCGTAAGGATCATAAATCAGCAGTCCGCCGGGTTTAACGCGGCTTTCAAACTTGTCAAGGCTCTGCTGATTGAGAATGACGGCAACGTCATATGAATCCAAAACGGGTGAGGAAATCATATCGTCTGAGAGAATGACGGTTACGTTAGCCGTGCCGCCGCGCTGTTCGGGCCCATAGGCAGGCATCCAGGTGACTTCCTTGCCGTCAAGGAGCCCGGCATAGGCAAGGATTTTACCCATGGAGAGGACACCCTGACCGCCAAAACCGGCTATAATTATTTCATGTTTCATTTGGGATTTACGGTGTTTTTGAGTTCGCCGAGGGGATATTTCTCAAACATATTCTCCTCCATCCATTTNTTAGCATTCTCAGGCGACATTTTCCAGCCGCTATTACAGGTAGAGACGATTTCGACAAACGACGTCCCCTTTTTGTCACGCGCATTGATGAGCGCCTGCTTGATGGCGGCCTTTGCCTTGCGGACAGCAGCGGGAGTATGGACGGCTTCGCGGGTAACATAACAGGTTCCGTCAAGGTCCTTCACCAAATCAGTGATTCTCAGAGGATAACCATTGAGGTCCACGCGGCGGCCATAGGGGGTTGTAGAGGTTTTCATGCCCTCCAGAGTCGTCGGGGCCATCTGTCCGCCCGTCATTCCGTAGATGCCGTTATTTATGAAGATAATGGCGATGTTTTCGCCTCGGTTACAGGCATGAATTGTCTCACAGGTGCCGATTGCNGCAAGGTCGCCGTCGCCCTGATAGGTGAAGACCGTGGAGTCCGGATTCAGTCGGGCCAGCGCCGTAGCAACTGCGGGAGCGCGACCATGAGCGGCCTCAACCCAGTCAACGTCAATGTAATTATAGGCAAAAACCGCACANCCGACGGGNGCAACNCCGATGGCGGTGTCTTCCATGCCGAGTTCATCAATAACTTCGGCCAGGATTTTATGCACTACCCCATGGCTGCAACCNGGGCAGTAGTGCATNTTGACGTCNAGNAGCAAGCGGGGTTTAGCCGAGACCTTTGCTCCGCCGGCGTTGATGATTTCTTCTTTAGTCATTTAATTACCTCCTTTCTCAGAGCGTCAAGNACNTCCGTCGGGTTGGGGACAATGCCGCCCGTGCGTCCAAAGTGGCGCACCGGGGTTTTGCCTTCAACGGCGAGCCTGACATCTTCAACCATCTGCCCGGCATTAAGTTCGCAAACCAGGATTCCTTTCATCCGCTCGGAGAGCTTGCTGATGGCTTCCGAGGGGAAGGGCCAGAGGGTTATGGGGCGCAACAGGCCCACTTTAAGGCCTTGAGCACGAGCATCTTCAATTGCCTTATGGCAGATACGGGCCATGCACCCGAAGGCCACGAGCAGATACTCGGCATCGTCGGTCATATATTCTTCAAATCTGACTTCGTTTTCAGCGATTTTGCGGTAAGTTTCCTGCAGGCGGATGTTGTTTTTCTCCATTGCCTGCGGNTCNAGTTCAAGAGTGGTTGAGACGTTGCGCTGCTTGCGNCCGTGTTTTCCTCNGGCNGCCCAGGGGCATTGAGCCTCGATTTCAGCGTCAGTTCGGCGCGGTTTGGCCGGGGGNAGNACCACTTTTTCCATCATCTGNCCAACAACGCCGTCGGCAAGAATCATTGCCGGAGTGCGATATTTAAACGCCAGGTCAAAGCCGAGNCCNACGAAATCAGCCATTTCCTGAACCGATGCGGGCGCCAGGACAATCAGATGATAGTCACCATGTCCGCCGCCTTTGACGGCCTGGAAATAATCGGCCTGCGAGGGCTGAATGGTGCCCAATCCGGGGCCACCGCGCATAACGTTGATAATCAGGGCCGGGAGNTCACCGGCAGCGATATAGCTGATTCCTTCCTGCTTGAGGCTGACTCCGGGCGATGACGATGAGGTCATGACCGCCTTGCCGGAGGAGGCTCCGCCATAGACCATATTTATAGCCGCCACTTCGCTCTCAGCCTGCAGGACCACCATCCCGGTTGTTTCCCAGGGCATGAGCGCCTCAAGGGTCTCCAGGACCTCACTCTGAGGAGTGATGGGATAGCCGAAATAGCCGTCGACGCCATAGCGGATGGCCGCATGGGCTATCGCCTCATTGCCNTTGAGCAGCTTGATTTCTTCTTCGTGTTNTTTCATAATTACTTGATAATTACTTTATAAACCTCAATGCAGGCATCCGGACAAACCAGCGCACATGAGGCGCATCCGATGCACTTGTCCGGGTCAGCGGCATATGCAAAATGATAACCGCGGTCATTTACTTCCTTGGCGCGCAGAGAGAGCACATCCGTTGGACATGCTACGACGCAAAGGTTACAACCCTTGCATTTGGCGCTATCAATTTCGACCGTGCCGATTACTTTAGCCATATTCTTAATGTTTCATTTTTGTTTTATAAAGTGCAAATATAAGCAAAAATATTTACTCAAGCGAATTTTTTAGCGCAAATTAACCATCTGCACACCTCGGCCCGAATTGTGTAATTATTCATTAATTATCCGCAGAAGAGTCAGAGCATCAATATATTGCGCAATGCCNTGNGCAACGGCGCGCGCATTTGACATTGCGTGGACCACCGTCGCCTGATTGCCTGAAACGTCGCCTCCGGCAAAGACACCCTTGCGAGTTGTCATTCCAAAGGGNACCTCGCGNGTNATNACAAATCCGTTTTCNTCAACGTCAATTCCCGTAGTGGTAGANACGATTCTGGAGGCCGGGCGGCTGCCGACGGCCATCATAAGCTTTCCGGGGGGCAGTTGGCGTTCCTCNCCGTCGGTNACAGCCGTCANCCGGCGGTCATCATAGACGCGGGTAATCGACGTGTTCCAAAGGAAGCGCACCCCTTCGCTGACGGCTTCGTCATATTCGGCGCGGAGAGCGCTCATATGGTCAATATCACGATGATAGACAATATAAACCTCAGAGGCACCGAAGCGGATNGCNGTGCGNGCGGCATCAATCGCCGTGTTCCCACACCCNATGATGTAGATTCTGTCGCCCTCCTTAATNGGGACNTCCTCNCGGCTGATCATTCCGGCGCGATANAGTCCGGCGCGGCGGAGAAAGTAAACTGCCTGACGCACTTTGCGCTGCTCGAGGCCCTCAATCTGNAGTTTCTTCGGTTTTCCGGTTCCCGTGCCCATGAAGATGGCNTCATAACCCTGGTCAAACAGNCCGTCAATCGTGATGTCCGGNCCGATGGTCACTCCGACGTAGATTCTGACGCCGAGCTGCTTGATTTTTTCAATTTCGCTCTCGACGATGTTCTTGGGCAGACGNTATTCCGGGATGCCGAAAGTGAGCACTCCGCCCGGATGCTGCTCCATCTCAAAGATGTCGACGCTATATCCGCCGCGGGCCAGTTCNCCGGCCACGGTCANTCCGGCCGGACCGCTGCCAATGACGGCCACCTTACCCTTGGTTTTCTGCACAATAGGCTGACGCGACATNCCCATCTCCGTGTCAAAATCGGCCACGAAGCGTTCGAGTTTACCGATATTGACATGAGCGCCGGTCTTACCGAGGACGCAATGGCCCTCACATTGGCGCTCATGGGCGCATACGCGACCGCAAACCGCCGGCAAATTGCTCTTGCGGTTGATAATACTCATTGCATTCCCGAGGTTGCCCATCGAGAGCTCATGAATCCAATCAGGAATATCATTCCCGACGGGACAGCCTTTTTTACACTGAGGCACCTTGCAATTAAGGCATCTCTTGGCCTCGGCAATTGCCTGAGCCATCGTATAAACTGAATTTTCCACTTTGAAAAATCTTTTTTATTATTCCCGCAAAGTTACAAAATATTTTGATATTTCCCATCCCCCACCCAAAAAAAACCTGCAATCACGGAAGTAAGTTCCTGAGATTAATCATTTGGTTAAATAAAGNGGTCTCAACTTCATTTGTTGGGTCANGNAGAAGGATTTCCGCCTGCTTAAGCGATGTTTCACATTGTTCATAGTCCTTTATGCTATATGCTTTATAAGCATCTTCCATATGTCCTATAATAGTAAGTATGAGCTGTTTATAGTATCCTTCNAAACCTCGTTTATTGCTTTCAAGGTCAGAAAGTATTTGTTCTACATTGTACTTAAAATACTGTTTAAGTTTACTGGTACTGCCTTTAAGTTGAGGAATAAGATTGTGTCTAATATCATTACACAACTCTCTGATTTCGTCTTGATTGTCAACATCAGAGAGGCGATTGATATGCTCGAAGGAGGTCTTGATTCTATAAATAATTTCTGTATTGTTGATGATGATGTTTTCTCGTTTGGATTTTTCATCCTCGGGAACCGAGGCCAAATACGATTGGCGCTTATCTGGGTCTGCGAGAAAATCAAAGACTTTGGAAAATAATTCTTTGATACTCGCAATATTCTCATATCTTTTATCAATAGCGATAATATCTATCCCAAATTCGGCACTCTTAGAACGTAACTCTTGTTCAAAATCAATCAATCTATCAAATTGTGATCGAAGAGCGTGAACATCCGCATTAAATAGAGCAGACTCAATATGCCGGATTGTTCTATCTACATTCTCGGCAATTACACGGAGTTTAATACCTTGTTCAGATCTGGGGAATTTTTTACTTTTTTGAGGAGCCTGATTTTCTTCAATTGCCCGCGCTTGTTTCTTTTTCGTCTTCGTGACAGTAACGTTTTTTATTTGTTCCCAAACTCTTGCATCTCGTTCATCACGAGCCACGGCCTCGTCTGTATNCGCTATACTCGTAATGTGCCATCCACAGCAAAATGAACAATAATAACTACGAGAAGGCGCTTTCCCGCTCTGCTCAGCAATTTCATCACTATTGAACTTGATAAAGTTGTCGGCCTTTGATTGAGACTCAAAAAGCATTTTATGATGCATACATCCGATGCAGAAAATTCGATTTTTTGTCGGTTTCATAGCGTACTATATCTATTTAATAGCCTGATGTATTACCATCAGCTGCAAAGTGGGCTATATGTAAGAATCCCGATTGCGACATCCAATTANGGACCAGGGACATCCGAGTAGTGCTGACCGGTGACCAAACCTTTGTGCGACTACACGGAAGTTCCGTTAAAATGTTGTTTAATAAATGTTTCTTACATGATGGTCTTTGTCAGCGCGTGCACGATTATGGTACAAAGGTACGAAAAAAATCCGTGATATGGAATCCGGGTGCATAGTTANGGNAGGATTTTAGACAAAACTTTTTTCGCCGCTCACTNCGTTCGCTCAACAGTTACGCGGCAAAACCAAAGCAAAGAAAAAATAAAGTAAAAAAACAGAATTTTTGCTTGTCTCTGCAATTTGAGGGGAAAAAATTAGTTTTTAAGGGCAGTTGATTTCATGGCTTTATNAGACAGTAATAATTGACTTGCCAAAGAAAGTCGACAGCATGGCGAGGGTCGAGATGGTAAAATTATGCTCCCCGCTCAACCAACGAGTGATTTCATTAGGGCGCTTTCCAAGGGCTTCTGCAAACTGCTTTTTGTTCAATCCCCTTTCTTTCATTAGGGCGGCAAGACGATTGGAAATAGCAAACGATAGGCGGGTTTCCTCGCGTTTCTCATCCGGGATTTCATTAAAAATCTCCTGTAACGATATATTTGCTGTTCTCATACTTCAAAAGTTTTATCGGTCAATATNTCTTTTTCTGTAATCTCCACGTTGCCGGCACGNACCTCCTGTTTAAGCAGNCGCTCNAACTTCTGCAAGTCTATGACGTAACCCTGAAGCGTATCGTCTTCCTCGTAAGTGCGGCTNCGCTTTACATCACCGTTGCCGAGGATTAGGATTTTGTCTGTCAGGCGAAGACAATATAAACGGAGTTTTGATTTCAGAACAGGTAGAGCGACAACAGAATCACTCATCTTACCCTCTCTGCGGAAGTATCTCTCCAATGCTCCATTAGATAGAATCTGTTCTACAAAGCGCATGATCGCCTGAAAATCAGGATTCAATTCGGCATCTTGTCTGAATTTGGATACGAATTTTTCAAATTCGCTCTGTTCATCAGACAAGAATTGTATTGTATACATTGTGCAACTTTCGCTGCTGTTTACCAAAAGGAGTTCTACTTCGCTCATAATACCTTGCGTTTATAATTCTAACGCAAAGTTACGAAAAAAGTTTTACATAAATGTAAATTTTTCAGGATTTTTTTATAAACCGACTGAAACAGTGATGGCGAGGGGGTCGCGGTATGGGAAGATTTTAGACAATTTCTATTTTTGTTGAATATATGACATACAATCAGATAACTTTCTTCTGATTCCTTATAATTCCTTATAATAAGATAATAACTCACATTGATTAATTATCCTATTATTTCAAAATTTTATCATATCGTGCACAAACCATATTACATCCGAAGAGTAACCATTCTTGGAGTCCTCATATTCCAAAACATGTTCTCCGGACTTAATAAATTCGGCTATCTGATTAGTTGAAAAGTCTTCGTAATGATCGCACTGTAATTCCGAAGAATACCACCACTCATCCGTTTTCAAGACTATAGCTATTTTGGACATAATGGCATGGATCCTTATGTAATCATTTGCATCATAAACCCGAGAGTCCCGAATAAAAAAAGATATGCATAAAAATAATTTAGTGTCATTATCAACTTGAAAATATGGCTCACTAATGCTTATGCCTAAAGGCTCAATATCAAGANACACTCCATCATTTTCATACTCATAATTGGGTAATGCTCTCTTTAGAAATCTTTCAATTTCTACGAGGGCATTGAAATTAAATCCGGGTTTCAGTATAACTGTAAGGCAATTCATATTACTTGCAAAGTTACTCATTTTTTCTGAAAATGTCTGTCTTTTATCCCATATAATTTGGCAAAGTTTGTTATGCTGTGCTAAAACCACTTACGACACATATGATTCACAGAGTATGCGTTGAAGTTCTCGATTCCAACCGTTCTAAGGTTAAAAAACAAGAGGCACTCAACGTGCATTTCGTCGGGCTCAGTGCTTCCGAATGATCCGATTCCTTCGTTTGGCACAGGTGACATGTACCTTGATTATAAATATGATTTGTANGTAAAATAAATTCATTATCAAATCATCAATTTTATGGGCCAATCTGTCATCACCAGCTTCAAAAGCCGCTGTGAAAGAAGAAGAAAACTTTTTTCGCCGCTCACTNCGTTCGCTCAACAGTTANGCNNTGNTTGAGGCATTTNAGGATATGNNGACNNGGGATGAACTTTTTTNGGGGGCGGGGCGTTTTATGGTTGATATTTTTATTCTAACAAAACTAAAACTATGAAAATCAAAAACATTTTGAACGCCGGCATGATTGCAGTTTGCGCAGCTGCCGTGGCTGCCCCGCTGAGCGGATGCAGCAAGTCAAACACAACAACGGAGCAGACTCCGGAGCCTGCAGAGGCAACGGCNGATGTTGCCACAGAGCTTTTCACTCCTGCTAACTTGGAGGAGGGTAAGACTTATCCGCTGATTGTCGTCAGTGGTAATGGAGCAGCGGGCGCCGCAGCGGTGTTCACAGGCGATGAGGTTCAGAAGGAGACTCCGGCTTATGTTTACACCGGCAGTGACGTTAAGTCAGTCATTGAGGCTAATGCAGTTGATGCAAAGCGAGTTTACAGTGTAGGCGATACTCCTGACAGTGATNTTTATGCGGCTTCACTTATTGTTAACGGTCAGATTCCTTCAGANCTNAAGGGACGGAATTATATTTTCTTCTATACGACTGAGGAGCCCGTCGGCAAGTTGACTGATGCGCTTCGTGAGGCTAACGTAGGTTATACGACGGCTGAAATTCCNGCTGATCAGCAGAGTGTCGAGAAGGAAAANGAGTTGACGGGAGTGATGCTTGAGAAGGGTCAGAGCGTCAANATCTTCCAGTTTGCAACGGGCTCAGTGAGTGATGATGCCGCCGCTGCCNCNGCTGCCGCAATTCCGGCCGTTCGCGCTTGGATTCTTGCAAAGTAATTAACCCTAAGAGAACANTNATANAANGAGAAAAAGACCGCTTTTGGGGCGGTCTTTTTTTTATTTGCGGCGTGGATTTTTGGGGAACCATCCTTTGCGGACACGTTCTTGCTGTTCGTAGACTTCCCAGATGCTCCAGAAGCTTGAGAAGGCAATGACNGCAAGGATGGCAGACCAAAAGAGGCTGGAGATTGCCAGTGCGCCGATAGAGGCGGCAATGCCGAAGATGGCGAACGCCCAGTTGACTTTCAGTCCGAAGTAGTATTCACCTTTGATGACCAGGGGATGGAACAGGCCGATAATCAGGAAGGTTGAGGCGCCGATCAGGAGGCCCTCCCAGTTGAGCATCAAAATTGGCGCCCCTCAAAGGCGCTGAGTTTTTGACGCCAATCGGAGGTAATCGGCGTTGTGATTTTGGATTTGAGGTCGATGCTGACCATCGTTGCATATCCGTCGGCCTTNACTTCNCCCGTTGCGGAGTTGACGACTTGCTGATGGAGTACCAGCGATTTGGTTCCCAGTTTATGNCATCGGGTCAGGACCTCAAGGGGTTCATAGAGAGTTGTTTGCTTGAGATAGTTTACGTTAATATTGGCTACGACCAGATTGACGGAGCCCCATTCAATCGGGNCGCCGTTAATNGCCGTGAAGTAGGCCACCTTGCCAATGTCCATCATNTGAGTATAGACNGCATTATTTAGATGACCAAGCATGTCAATGTCCGTAAAGCGAATCTGGACCTCAGTTCGCAGGTTAAACGGAAATTCCGGTGCTTCAACGTTTTGCATAAGTTAAAAGAGAAATAGGATTAATGAATTATCAGTTCTGTAATGGCGTTAGTCACTCCGGCAAACTCATTGAGTTGGGCCACCAGGCGGGAGCGCATGAAGCTGAGTTCGCTCTTGAGGGCGGCCGAGTTAATGAAGACGTGCATAACGCCCTGTTCGGTGACGTATCGGCGGGTGGTATGGCGNTTGATGGATGGACCGACNACATCGCTCCACATCATGCAGGCTTTATAGCGGGCTTCGTTGCCCTCCATTCCGGAGCGGACAAAGACGTCATGGATAATGTCGCCAATTGATTGTGCTTCAGTCTTCTTCATGATGCAAGGGTTTGAATTCACCGTCGGCCACCTCCCAGAGNCGATAATTGCCGCCGGAGCGACTCATAATCTCGTCAAGATGGGAGCGGTTAGTGTCAGTAATGAAAATCTGGCCGAAGTCAGCGGCATCCACCAGGCGCACAATCCGGGTTACGCGCTCGGAGTCGAGTTTGTCAAAAATATCGTCGAGGAGGAGCAGGGGTTTCATTCCCGTGGATTCTCTCAGGAATTCATATTGGGCCAACCGGAGGGCAATCACGAAGGTTTTACACTGGCCTTGGGAGCCGGTTCGGCGCATCTCCATACCGTTGAGGGTCAGCTCTATATCATCTCGGTGAGGACCAACGGAGGTATGCTTGAGCAGCTCGTCGCGACGGCGGTTTTGCTCGAACAGTTCCGTCAGCGGGGCTTCCTCCAGGCGAGAGACATAACGGAGGCCCGGGGCTTCCTGCTCGCCGGAAATCAGCCCGTAATGGCGGCTGAAAATAGGCAGCAGGCGGTCGACCCAGTTGCGGCGCGCCTCAAAAATATAGGCCGCCGCATCAGCCATCAGAGCCTCAACGGCCTCATAGAGGCGGGCATCGGTCAGGCCATCGCGGAGCATGCGGTTGCGCTGCTCAAGTCCGCGGCCATAGCGAATCAGCGCGTCAAGATAGCGCGCATCGCTCTGACTGATGACCATATCCATCCATTTGCGGCGCTCTTCAGCGCTTTCACGGACCAGGTCAACATCGCTCGGCGACACCAGGACCAAGGGNAATGAGCCGATATGGTCACTCAGCTTCTGATATTCCTTTCCTTTGCGTTTCAGGCTCTTGCGATGNCCCTCGGCCAGCCCGAGGGTCAGGTCTTCATCAAGNCCGCGCCGCTCATAGCTCCCCTTCACCATCGTAAACACCTCGCCGCGGGTCAGCAACATCTTATCCGGNACCCCGGAAAAACTGCGCCCGAAACTCAGCGAAAAAATGGCATCCAAAAGATTGGACTTCCCCATGCCGTTATTGCCCAAAAGCCCATTGACCTTCGGAGAAAACTCAAGTCGCGCATGGCGAATATTCTTAAAATTATCAATTGAAAGCGATTTCAACAACATAACTCTGCAAAGTTACGAAAAAAATTGCTATATTCGCGCAAAAATTCTTAAGGAAATGTCATATCAGAAAGTAATACTCATTGGAAACGTTGGCCGCGACCCGCAGCTCCGCTATGAAGAAAAGCGGGCCATTGCCTCGCTATCTCTCGCCACGACTGAGACTTACGCCAATCCAAACGGCGGCGACCCGATACGCATTACGGAATGGCACCGAGTGGTTCTGCTNGATGCCCAGGCCGAGTTTGCCGAAAAATATATCCGCAAGGGCGCCCGCTTGCTGATTGAAGGGAAGCTNCGCACCCGAACCTGGGAAGACCGCGCCGCCATTAAACACACCGTCACCGAAATCATCACCGAAAAACTTGAACTCCTATGAAAGTNTATACTCGCACGGGCGATTCAGGAATGACCTCCATCGTCGGNGGGGAACGCCTGCCCAAATCCTCGCCCCGCATNGAAGCCTATGGAACCATCGACGAACTCAACTCTTGGCTCGGCATCCTGATAGCCTCCGGGGANTGTCCGCCNNAGAGCCGNGAGCTGATGATTGACCTCCAAAGNCGNCTCTTCGACATTGGCGGACGNCTGGCCGGAATGCCCNCGGCGGGAATCACGGNCGACGACGNCAAGGCCCTCGAAGCCGACATTGACCGCATGACCGCCCTACTCCCNCCCATCNATAATTTCATTCTTCCCGGAGGCTCGCAACTNGCTGCACAAGCCAACGTTANGCGCACAGTNTGCCGCCGGGCCGAACGCCTTATGGTCCGGATTGCCGACGAGATANACCTTGAGCCCGAACCGCTCACCCTGATCAATCGGCTTAGCGACTGGCTCTTCACCTTTGGGCGCTACTGTAACCTCACAGCAGGAATTACAGAATTTTTTTGGAAAAAGCGATAAAAATTCGTATATTTGCACCCCTATAATAAAAACCCCTAAAATCAGAATAAGAAAAATGTACTGGACACTTGAACTCGCATCCAAGCTCGAAGACGCTCCCTGGCCCGCAACCCGCGAAGAACTCATTGACTANGCNATGCGCTCCGGAGCCCCCATGGAAGTCATTGAAAACCTCCAGGAACTCGAAGACGAAGGCGAAACATACGAAACCATCGAAGACATCTGGCCCGACTACCCCTCCAAAGAAGACTTCTTCTTCAACGAAGAGGAGTATTAATATTAAGCAGAATTTATGGACTATCGCCAACACTGTATTGATACACTGAAAAAGTCTGCCGACAAACTTCGTACCGAGTATGGCGTTAAGTCTTTGCGTGTATTCGGTTCCGTGGCTCGTGGAGAAGATACAGTATTAAGCGATGTTGACCTTTTTGTAGATATGCCTCCCAAAGCATTGAGAATAGTCGCTCTCAAACACTATCTTCAAAATATTCTTGGCCGCAGTGTTGACATAGTCCGTTACCGAGCTGCTCTTGACCCTTTTCTAATGAGTGAAATCAATAAAGATGGAATCACAATATTTGCATAATGCCCCTCTGATTACTCATATACTTGGTCAAATGATTGAAGCTTGTGAGTTGATTACTTCATGGAATGTAAAGNTCACGTCGTCTGATGACTATCTTACGTCTCCGGAGGGTGTGCAAACCATGGCTGCTTCTTGTATGTTGATTGAAAGTATTGGTGAAGGAGTCAAAAAAATAGACAGGCTTACTAAAGGGCTATTGTACGATAAATTTCCAAACACTCAATGGAAAGAAATCATGGGGCTTAGAGACCATATTGCCCATGGTTATTTCAATATTGATGCAGATATCATTTTTGATGTTGCAAAGACCGAGATTCCATCATTGAAAGAGACTCTATCTGATTTCAAAAATCTCTTCTGATTAAAATTGTTCTGCAATTTGACGACATCAAATATGAACAAACCGGATAATAAACAGGCGCAACGNNAACATTNTTGCGATAACTATNTGATTATNAACGCCATTTTACTCTTCAACGAAGAAGAGTATTAAGTCGGAAGCGGACGGAATCTGTGCCTTAACTGANTNGAATATAAGCGATTGATAAATAGAGAAACTTGTCAATCGCTTTTTTGGTTTTCTTCCGGCATTTAATATTGTCTCCCTGAAATTAATCGATATAAAGCCGACCGTTGGTCTCTATTGCGGCTTTGAATGTTAACTAAAAAACAAATCCTTATGATTCTTCCTCCCTATAAAGCCGCAGACAACCGTTATGACGGCGAAATGAAATTTGAACGGTGCGGAAATAGCGGACTCCTTCTGCCGCGTATCTCCCTGGGTCTTTGGCACAATTTCGGGGATGTCAACACCCTGTCCAANAGTCGAGATATGCTTCATTTCGCTTTTGACCACGGCATCACCTGNTTNGATTTGGCCAACAACTATGGCCCCTCTTATGGCTCTGCTGAAGAGACCTTCGGGCTNATCATGAAAAAATCCTTCCTCCCCTACCGCGACGAGATGGTCATCACGACCAAAGCCGGCTANGACATGTGGCCCGGACCTTATGGCGAATGGGGTTCCCGCAAATANCTGTTTGCGTCACTNNATCAAAGCTTGCGCAGGATGAATCTNGACTATGTTGATATTTTCTATAGCCACCGCTTTGACCCTAACACACCGATGGAAGAGACCCTTCAGGCGCTGGTTGATATAGTCCGCCAGGGAAAAGCCCTCTACGTCGGANTCTCCCGATGGCCATACGAAGCCGCCCGTTTTGCCTACGATTATCTCGCTTCACGNGACACACCNTGCCTTATCTATCAGGGGCGCTACAACATGATAGACCGTCGTCAGGAAGAAGAAGGGATAATCAGACAAGCGGCCGAAAATGGAGTTGGATTCACAGCATTCTCTCCTCTGGAACAAGGTATCTTGACCAACCGCTATCTGCATGGNATTCCGGAAGGNTCNAGAGCATCAGTCGGAAAATTCCTCAAGCCGACTCACATCACCGAGGAATTGATAGAATGTCTCAGAGGCCTCAACGNAATTGCTCAACGCCGAGGGCAAANNCTGGCCGAAATGTCACTCGCATGGCTTCTTAAAGACTCCGACGTGACCTCCGTGATAATCGGCAGCAGCTCGGTAGATCAGATACGTGACAGCCTCGGTGCTCTCAACAACCTCAGTTTCACCCCTGAGGAACTGACAGAGATTGACAGCCTNCTCGGCGACAGAGCCCGCTTTCTCAGCCGCTGATTCCCGACAANAGACCTCCCCTCCGNCCCTTGGTTATCAAAGAGCTCCGTATGCTTAAAAACATGAGATTGGGGCGGAGGGGAGTTTGNATTTTTGGGGAATAATTCTTATCTTTGCGTTGGTTTAACGCTATGCGAAGGTTAGNTTACATATTGGCGGCNATGGTGCTGTTTATGGTCGGGTGCACGGATTCACGTGTTTCCGAGGAGCTGATTATGGCCGAGACCATTATGGAAGAGCGCCCGGATTCGGCCTTAGCCATCCTCCGGGAGATTGACGGCTCCGCCCTGAGCGGGGAGCCGCAGGCGCGCCATGCGCTTCTGCTCTCGCAGGCCTACGATAAAAATTACATTGACCAGACGAATGATTCGCTGATTTCCATTGCCCTGGATTACTATACGACGTCGAGCGATGAGTATCATAAGATGCTTGCTTTTCATTATATGGGAGTCGTGAAGTTTAATGCCGGCGATTACGAGGAAGCGTTAAATTATGCATTGCAGGCATATGAATTGGCCCGGGGGCTTAATGATCAGTTAAACTTATGTCGGATTGCATCGGTGATTGGATGTATCCATAGGGCTTCTTTTAACTATCAGACTGCTTATGAATGGCATATGCGTTCACTTGCTTTGGCAAAGGCCCTTAATCCGCAGTGGGCATTGAATTCATATTATCATATAGCCGAGAATTTTTTATTTTTGGAACGGTATAAAGAGTCATTGGCCTATGCTGATTCTTCGGCGATGCTTTCGTCGATGCCTGATTTGGCTATCCTTGAGGTTCAATATTTATGTAATCATTTTTTGCGAAACAATTCGACGGCGGATTCCATTTATTCTGTGATTATCGCCAACGGGTTTCAACCGTCGAGCGAGGTTATTGCGGGCCAGGCGCTGATTCATCCTGATTCGGCATTGGAGATGCTTGATAAATATGTTGAGGCTGACAGCGTTGACATAACATCGAAGGCTGATATTGAGATGGCCTATGTAATGACCTATTTGAGGAATGGGGATTCTGAACGCGCTTACCGGATGCTCTCTCAACACGTTACGAGTAACAATGCTTTGCTGTCAATTATGGGGAAGAATCCCCTGGAGAAAGTTCAGCAGGCTCATTCTCAACAACTTATCAACGAGGAGAGAGCGCGAACGGAAGCAGCCCGACATTTTTCAGTTATATTATGCGTAATCATCGGATTACTGATAATTATTGCAGTATTGTTAATCTTGGTATTTCAAAGCAGGCAAAAGGTTCGTCAGGCTCAGCGAGAGAGTGATTTGATGCGCTTAAACAGTAAGCTCAAGATGATTACCTCCAAATTAGATGACTCCAAATCTGAATTATCTGATAAACAAACCAGGATTTCTGCGCTGGAAGAGCAAATCAATGCCCTAAATGCATCCCGGACAGACCAAGCGTCAGTCGCAGCGGAGAGCGTAGATTACCTAACAGAAGAGCTTGATTCCTTAAAGAGGGATACTTATGACCTGTTGGTCAGCCAATTCTCGTTAATTAACGCCGTAGGTTCAATTAAACTAAAGCCACGAACTGCCGAATTACCGGAGGAAGGCACCGTTGACCGGATTAATTCGGAGATAGACTCTCTATCAAAAGATAAGACCGTATTGCGAAACATTGATAGTATCCTTACGATTTATAATCCCGAACTTAAGCAAAACCTTGCCTCACTCAGCCTGCTTCCGACGGAATATGAACTGGCTATTTATATCCTTTTCGGACTCTCAACTCAGGTAATTGCCCTGCTTATGAACAAGTCTGAGCGCGCGGTTTATAACCTTAAATCAAGGCTAAAAAAGAAGTTGGAGGAGAATAATACGGAAATTTCTGCTGAAATTTTAGGTTATTTCACCAAATAATCAGTTTTTTCATTTCCCATTGAGGAAATTGCGGGATGGCGCGGTGGCGCTTAAGGGGTTTATTTTCAAGGAGATAGGCGGGTGGGTGAAACGTGGGAAATCGGCATGCGTTTCCCGCGCTGATAATCAAGCAGTTACGAGGCCCGTGGGAAACGCAAAAAATTTGGAGGTTACGAAATTATATCATAACTTTGCGCTCAAATAATCTATCAATCTTTACTCCCATGAAAAAAAGTATCCTACTGCTTCTGATGCTATTCAGCCTAAGCTTCAGCATCGCCGCCGACTCCGAAAATCCGCCCGTTTCGGATAATGCTCCTGTTAAACTGACACCTATCCGCAGACCGGGAAAAGGTCCATCACGTATGCCCGCATTGCCTCTTTATGGGGAGTACGTCAATCCGGTGGTTCGGGTGTTTGTTGCTCACACGGAGGAAAGCGTCTACACCCTGACTATCTCTAAGGATAATCTTGAAATCGAAAGTGTATCACTCTCCGGCGCGGAGCTTAATGCCGGATATGAGGTCAGCATATCGGCTCCGTTTGAGATTGAACTTTCCACTGACGCCGGCGTCACTTATGCCGGAGAAGTGCTCTAAAAGCGAGGTAAAACCGACATGAGAAAAACTGATTTTAACACGTATTGATAATCAATAAGTTAAGCCCTGTTTTGTAGAAAATTCAATTTGCTCGATTTTGCTTGAAATCCAAATTTTATATGTAACTTTGCAGCAAAATCATCCATTAAAAAACAGCCAATCATGACAACGCCCAAAATCTCTGTATGCATGCCAATGTTTAATGCCTCGCGCTATTTGCGCGAGTGCATTGACAGCATCCTGGCGCAAACGTTCACTGACTTTGAGCTCCTCATAGCCGACGACGGCTCCACAGACAATAGCGTAGAGATTGTGGAATCATACACTGACCCGCGCATCCGCCTCATCCGCCGCCCTCACGATTATATCGCGACACTTAACTGCCTCCTCGACGAAGCCAGGGGAGAATACATTGCCCGCATGGATGCCGATGACGTCATGCTTCCCAATCGCCTCCAACTCCAAGTTGACTATATGGACGCCAACCCCGAAGTCGACGTCCTGGGCGGAGGAATGATCCAATTTGGAGAGATGATGGAGAATTATTTAGAATTTCCCGAATACATCTCTATAGTTGAACTGATCGATAAGTGTCCTATTGCACATCCTACGGTTATTATCCGACAAAAAACACTGAAGTCCTTAAATTTACATTATCGGCCTGCTTTCGCCTATGCCGAAGACTACGACTTGTGGGTTCGAATGGTCAAGGAAGGGTGTATAATTAGAAATTTAAAGGAACTGCTTATAAAGTATCGACNTTCAGATCAGCAAATAACATCAGTACACTCAGACAGTCAGTCTCATTTAACCGATAAGATTCAGTTTGATGCTCTTAGATGGTACATTGATAAAAGTTACGAACTTTTAGAGCAAGACCAAGCCGTTGTTACATCGGAGAAAGACTTAACAGTGATTATCCCTTTCCTAAATGAAGGGGACGAAGTTCTTAACACTGTTAGAAGTATCCGTAAGACAGCAGATAATCAAGTAGAGATCATCGTGATTAATGATTGCTCCACGGATAATCGTGACTATGGAAAAGAACTACAGCCTTTTGACGTTCGCTATTATAATAACAAAATGCGGTTAGGCGCAGCTCTATCAAAAGAGAAAGGCGTAAGACTTTGTTCTACCCCCTATTTTATCATCCTTGATGCTCATATGCGCTGCTATGATACTACGTGGCATAATACCATCGTGGATACACTCAAAGCCAATCCGAATCAACTATTATGTACTAATAGTAGGCCTCTACATATTGATAAGCAAACTGGTAAGATAGAACAATCCTGCAATATACCACCGTCATTTGGTGCACATATGACATTTACCCATGACAGATATCTTCCCTTTGTAACCTGGTCAATTTTAGGGTCAGTGATCCCATTGTTAAAAGGATCTGAAATTCCGTGCATCTATGGAGCGGGCTACGCCTCCAGTTGCAATTATTGGCATTCCATTGGAGGCTTAACCGGCCTGATTCATTATGGATGTGAAGAGCAATATCTGAGTATCAAAGCATGGATGAATGGAGGGGGATGTCAACTTCTGCCGGCAGTTTATTTAGGACATATATATCGTAAATTAAATGCCATTCCCTTTACTTTAATTGGCATATTGCATATTTATAATTATCTTATACTTTGCGAAAGTTTATTTCCGATTTCAATCAGATGTCTTGGTAATGCAATTTTATGGCGGTTAGCTCGTCGGCAGTATTTCCAGGCGTTAAAGATTGTTCGTTCTATAGGAAGAAATCATATTGCTTCTTATAATCAATACTCGGCACATAACTTTCAATTTATACTTGAGACGAATAATGTTCACCATCCTGATGATGTAATTCTTACAGCAATAAAACAAACAGAGAAAGATACGATACGACAAATTATTCAATTTTATTCGTCAACTACATCATCCGGCGTATGCAATGGTATGCTGGCAGGATTAATTACACTCATTCATTATCAAGCCAATAATCCTAACAACAAAGAGATTAAGCATCTTATCAACACATTGCTTAAAAGAATACCATCTGCCATACGAACAACTGAGGTAACCTTTCAAGATGGACTTTCAGGTATCGGATGGGGCTTAATATATCTCATTAGCAATAATCTTATCAGTGAAAGTTTCCATAAAGAGCTTTTACTTATTGATCAAATTATAAGCGAATATCCCTTAACAGAAGTAATTACAACCGGATTCTTTAACGGAATAGGTGGGATTATCGCATATGTTGCAACAAGACTTCAATTTTCAGTTTCCACAAATACGAAGCATAATCTTTCAGAGTCACTTCTTAACTTTTTTGACTTAAGAATAACTGAAATAATGAATAATACAGATGATTATTTAACATATAATTTTGCATTGCAATACTCAATGCGTGAATCTTATAATGAATCCAACACTATATCACCAAGATTGGACGATATATTCATGCCGCTTAAAGTTATTCCCGAATACATTGAGAATCAACTTAGAGGTCTGAATGGTTATGATGGATTATTTATAAAATATCTTAAATTCCAAAAATATGAAACAAAGCAGATATAATTACCTGACGAAAAGAGAAGGAGAATACGTATTGTATAATGCGCTCTCTGATAAATTTTTATTAATTAACCCAGATTTGGCTGATTTATTTGAAAACAGTCCGGTGGATAAGATTGAGAAAATACATCCTCAATTTTTCCAAGTTCTCTGCCAAAATGGGTTTCTCGTTAATGAAAACCTCAATGAGTATGAAGAACTATTACATCAATGGGACATGGAGGACAATGACGAATCCAAATTTACTCTCACAGTAAATCCCACCCTAAAATGCAACTTGCGTTGCTGGTATTGTTATGAAGACCATGATAATCCACCGCAAGATTTGTCGTCCGAAACACTGAATGCAATTAAGAGGTTTATTGAATCAGTTATTGATAATCCCAAATTAAAACATTTTCAATTATCATTTTTTGGAGGAGAGCCTTTCTTACGTTATAACCAAGTTATCTTTCCTTTGATTTCATATAGCTATAATTTATGTAAAACCTTAAACAAAAATATTTCTGTAAATTTCACAACGAATGGTGTCCTTATTACGGATAAATATATTCGTCAACTTTCTTCGTTTAATATTCCAATGTCATTTCAAATCACATTAGACGGAAACAAGACTTTTCATAATAGCACCAGAGTTGGGAAGAATAAGAATGGTACGTATTCAACCATCATTAATAACATAAGAAAACTGGCGGAAATCCAACAGACAGTAGTATATCTTCGCTGCAACTACACGGCTAATAATCTTCAATCTTTTGCCGATGTAGCTACAGATTTAGGACAATTCCCTAATCTGATTAAACAGAGAATCTCTGTAAATTTCGAGCGAATTTGGCAAGATGATTCCGTCTCAGATATCGTAATACCGGAAACGTTAGACTGGGTAATGAAAAAATTTTTATTAGCCGGATATAATGTTTCTAATAATGATTATGTAGTCAAGCACAGATGTTACGCAGATTCTAACAGAGCTATAGTCATAAACTCTGATGGAAAGTTATTTAAATGTACCGCACGCGATTTCATTACATCAAATTCTGAGGGTGAAATATTGAATGATGGGTCTATCAAATGGAATGAACGCCACCTTTTACGTTTACAAACCAAAGGCGGTTCACGGGCGTGTCAGACCTGCATAATTTTCCCCATTTGTGGAGCCAGTTGCAGTCAAAATCGACTTGAAAGGCTTCGGCAAACCGGTTGTCTATTGGATAGAAATAGTGAAGCGATTCGCAATATTCTTGAAAAACGTATCAACTCGCTAATTGATATATCATTAAAACACCTTACAGAAAAAAAAGAAGACCTATCAGGCCGAGGATGATTGGACATTAACAATGATTTTAAAGTAAAGAACATGAAAAAAAAGAAACATCTCAGTCAACTGCTGAATGTTGAAATCAAACCACTTGATAAGGATTCCGAGGGAAACCTTGTCGGCGGGTTTGCTCTAATCGACATTCCATCAAGCGCCCTTGGCTCCACTACAAATAATGGATGTGGAAATAACAACGGGTGTATAATTAATGATAACTGTACAGCTAATAATGATTGCAAAGTCAATAATAGTTGTAACCGAAACGATGGTTGTACAATCAACAATAGTTGTACAATCAACAACAGTAATTCAGCCGGCAACTGGACTCTCTCGAATTCCGGAGTCGGAAGTATGTACGCATTCTAAAGCAAAAATCGTGAGGGCTCTCGGCCGCCCTCATGATTTTACCAGTTATAATTAATAATCTTAGAAAATCAATCATCTTATGCGCTATTTTGTTTCTTTAGTGTTGGGTCTTGTGACTTGTTTCAGTGTTATGGGGCGTGTCGGTGATGTAATTGTAACCGTTCAACCCGTTGATGCATTTACGGGAGTACCGCTTCGGAAAGCTTATGCTCAGGTGATTGGCAGCCGGGGTGATACAATTGCGGATAGCCGATATCGTGTTGCCGACATAACTATAGGCTATCGTACGATTTGTCTTGATCTGCCGGATAGTACGGCAATATATAAAGTTCGTACATTTTTTGAAGGATATGAACCCGCTGAATTTGAGCTTGAAACTCGACGCAAAGGGAAAACAATTATTGAAGTGCCTAATAATCCAATGGTGAAAATTAAGCGACAAGAGCTTAAGGAAGTTACCGTTAGCGCTTCAAAGGTGAAAATGGTAATGAGGGGAGACACTATTGTTTATAATGCGGATGCATTTCAGTTGGCAAATGGGTCAATGCTTGACGCACTGGTGAGTCGACTTCCCGGAGTAACGATTGAAGATGGCGGCAACATTACTGTCAATGGGCGCAAAATAAGTGAACTGACAATTAATGGTGAAGATTTTTTTCAGGGGAATCCACGTATCGCCCTTGAGAATCTACCGGCTTTTACGGTTAAGGAAATCAAAGTTTATGAGCATGGAGCAGTTGATTCATATATAACCGAGAGTGATGCCTTGGAAATTGACAAGCCTCTTCGGATGGACGTCAATCTTAAAAAGGAATACGTCTTCGGGTGGATGGGTAACGTCGAGGCGGGCTATGGACTGCATAACCGTTATCTTGGCAAAGCCTTTGCATTCGGTTTTACCAATACTTTTCATTTTTCCGCTTTTGCCAATTTTAATAATATCAAGGATGCGCAAAGTTCCTCCGGCGGGCGATGGACCTCCGGACAGCAACAAAACGGCGAAATGGACCTGCAGATGGGTGGTGCCGACTATATGGTAAAGAATAAGGCCGGTGACGCTTGGACCTTTCGCGCCCAGGGTAATTTGATTGCTCAGGGAAATCAGTCAGACTTGATTGGCGAACAGACTCAGACCCTGTTTTATCCTTCACGTGACCTTTTCAAACATAACGTTCAGCAGAATAATACAGAAAGCTTTAACATCAAGTCTAATCATAACTTTGAAATAAGGCTGCCTCGGGTTTATGCCAATATAAGTCCGCGCATTGATTTCAGGCGTGGCAACCGACGTCGGTCGGAAGAGGAGAGATCATCATATGATCTTGCCGTTGAGGAAATGATTTATACCTATCAGTCATTTTCAAGGGCTAAAATTGAAGATCTGAACCTTGGGCTGAAGGCGTCTTCAACCTGGAGTAGCAAATGGCGCGATGACTATGCCAATTTCAACCTGAACCTTGGATATCATAACAATAATGAGAACTTTTTTAGAAATTACGCGCTAAACTATTTTGACGCTCTGACACAAAATAATAGGGGAGATGAACATAACCTGACGAGAGCGAAAGAGTATGTTGCTTCAGCCGGAGCTTCTTACACGTTTATACCTATCAACACATTCACTTCTGATCAAACGCTCCTACACATCGTCCCCTCCCTAAACTATGATTTCCGTCAGAATAAGAATGACGTAACCCGCAGTAAGCACCTAGAGGATGCTCCCATAGGAACAATGGCTTCTGATCAGATAAAATACGTCATAGACCTTAATAACAGCTATTACTCTAACAAATACTCTCATACCGTTACACCAGGAGTAGAGGTTGTTTTTCTCAGAAGATGGGGATTCTCGCACGAATGGATTGTGAACTTTCGTGAGAAATTCACCTTTGACCATATCGACTACCTGAAAGCGGCTGAAGAGACCGCTCTAAGCCGTCAGAAAGCACTTCCGGAAGTGTCAGTTCTTTATCGACAGCATACCAGGGCGACTTGGTATATTCGATGGCAATATCAACAATCAGCACCAAATTTAAGCTATCTTATCAACACAACTGATATTACTGACCCTCTCAACAGATATATCGGAAATCCGAATCTGAGAAATTCGTCGGAACATTCAGTCAATGCAAATATCCAAATATCTCATTATAATATCGTCATTGATGTGGGATGGAAAAAGATGGATAACTATGTTGCCTACACAAAATTCCACAATGAATCAACCGGTGTAAACACCTGGCAGCCAAAAAATGTAAATGGAAATTGGAGCCTCGATGGAAAAGTTAGGTTCTGGCGCTCATTTGACAAGAACAATAACTGGTTATTAAGCTCCGTGACAGCGGTGATATATAACCATAACGTTGACTTGGTCACTCTTTCTAATGAAGCCCAAAAAAGTCTTGTCAGAAACACTTGCCTGACTGAAAACATTAACCTGACCCATAATTTCGGAAAAAGCTTTGCGAAACTTGGATGCACATTCTTGTGGCGCCACGCTACATCTGAACGCGAAGACTTCTCGTTAATCAATGCATTTGACATTACCCCGTCATTTACCCTCAATCTAAATCTGCCCTACGACTTCCAGATAGAATCTGACCTCAAACTATATCTGCGCCGAGGTTATTCAGCCCGGGAATTAAACACTTCTGACTGGGGCTGGAACGCCACACTCTCTAAAAGTATCTTCAAAGGCAACCTGAAATTCTGTCTGACCGGAGTAGACATTCTCGGACAAATCAAACCCATTCAAACAATTCTCAACTCCCAAGGGCGGACTGAGGCGCGTTACAACACCCTGCCCCGCTACGCAATGCTCCACGTCATCTACCGCCTGAACATCCAGCCCAAAAAGAAATGAAGTTTACCAGGCAGTTTGACCGAATGGATTGCGGCCCGGCGTGTGTGTGAGGATGATAGCCTCACACTTCGGGCGCACCTACCCGCTGAGTTATCTGCGGCCTCTGGGCCCGGTTGACTCGCGAGGGGGTCAGCATTGCCGGCATCTGTTTGAGATCGAGCTTTCGGCTGAAAGCGGCCTCATTTATGCCTGAAAATTGCTCGAAAATCGGAGGTGAAGAAAANTTGATTTTTACGCATATTGATAATCAATAAGTTAAGCCCTATTTTGAAGAAAATTTAATTTGCTCGTTTTTGCTTGAAATCCAAATTTTATCCGTAACTTTGCATTCTTAGATATAAAAATATAGATAAATAATGATACAGTATAAGGTTATCACCTTCTTGATGTTTTTGGCCGCGATGCTATGCGGTTGCCAAAAATCGCAGGTCGGTCAGCAGCTTGACCTGGCCGAAGCTATCATGGAAGAGCGCCCGGATTCGGCGTTAGCCATCCTCCGGGAGATTGACGGCTCCGCCCTCAGCGGGGAGCCTCAGGCGCGCCATGCACTTCTGCTCTCGCAGGCCTATGACAAAAACTACATAGACCTGACCTCAGACTCCCTTATTTCCATCGCTGTAAACTACTTTTCTTGCAGTGATGATGAATATCATCAAATGATGGCTTATCATTATCGAGCATCAATTTATCTTAATGCCAATTATTATGAGGCGGGAATGCGTGACGCTTTGATAGCCTATGATATTGCGTTAAAGCTAAATGACGCGACATTTCTTTCGCGTATAGAAACCGTTATTGGTATGTTATATAGCAATTGCTTTTCTTATAACAATGCTATTGACTGGGAATTACGTTCATTAGAGCATGCTAAAATTGCAAAAAAGGATGAATGGCTTGCCGGATTATACTCAATAATAGGCTCTGAATATTATAATTTACAACGCTTCCATGAGTCAATTGAATATTTAGATTCAGCGACTCTACATTCGCCCGGGCCTGATATTGACATTATGGAAGTGCAATACTTATCAAATTGTTTCTTGCAAAATTATTCAACGGCAGACTCGGTTTTAACGGAAATTATTAATGCCGGATTTCAGCCGCCTATCAGAGTAATTACAACTCAGGCAGAAATGCATCCGAAAGGAGCATTAGATTCTCTTAAGAACTATGTAATACAAAATGGACTATCTGAAAAAGAAATAAATTGTGACTATGCCTTTACGTTGTCATATCTTATGGCTGGAGACACTGAATCAGCATTAAAGGCACTTCGTAGACACATCATCAAGCATAATCAGGCGATTTCTTCCCATAATAGTGACGTTTTGGAAAAAGCCAAACTTATTCATGAAAGAGACAAGGCTTTTAAGCAATCTGCAAAGGTACGTGCATATCGCAGAACAATGATAAACAGCATTATACTACTCTTCATGACAATAATTATTACTGTGCTTATATTCTTTCAATTGTGTAACCATCATAAAAAGAATTATTTACGACTTGAAAACAACTTTTATATTCTTAATAATGAATATAAAAACATACACACGCAATTAGAAAGCTATAAAAACCGAATTACCGAGAATCAAGACTATATAAATACTCTTAAAGCAGAATTAGATAGACCCCACGCCCAAGTTACACTTCTAAATGACCAACTTAAAGAATTGCGCATCAAAAGCTACCAATCTTTCATGCAACAGTTTTCGTGGATTGAGACATTGGGTACTATATTCCTTGATTCAAACATGTCTTCAGGCCAAAAGGATAAGGAGATAAACAATCGTATTTTAAAAGAGGTTAAGGCTATTTTTACCAATAATACGTTTGTTGAATCTCTCCCCGGCATTATTGCTCGATATGATGAAGGTCTCATGAATGAAATTAGGAGTCTTCCATTAATTAAGTCAGAACAGGAGGTTCTGATGTGCACAATCTGCGGATTCTCCCCTGCTGTGACCGGTGTCCTGTTAAAAAAAAGCACACGGGCTATATACAGTTTGAAAGCGAGAATTAAAGGAAAGATTTCACGAATTGATATACCAGCTGCTCATCAACTAATCAAAGTGCTATTCACCTAAAAAACTCCCTTTTCTCAGACAATTTTAATGGCTTTTCTCGGCAAACAAATGAAAGTGGTAAATGTTAAAATTTTAATTCGTTAATTTTCAAAACGTTAAGCACATAAAGTGGTAAACAAATTATTTGATAATATCTGACTTTATCACTAACTTTGCACCTGTTATTATCAAACTAATTTGTCACATGAAACATTTAATCATTTCTATTGCACTTATTATGTGCTCGGCCTTTGTTCTTCTTGCCGACTCGGACAACTCTTCATCATCCGACAACTCAGGGTTAGAACTTAAACCCCTCCCTGCTAAACCATCAAAGCGTCCAACCAGGATGCCCGCGATGCCTATTTATGGCGAGTATGTCAATCCGGTGCTTCGTCTGTTTGTTGACGATTCGGAAGAGAGTCTTTACTCCTTGACCATATCTAAAGACGACATTGAAATAGAAAGTGTGTCACTCACGGGCATGGAACTCAATTCCGGATATGAGGTCAGCGTCGCCGCGCCCTTTGAAATTGAGCTGTCGGTGGAAAACGAACTGACTTACTCCGGTGAGGTGCTCTAAAACGGGGTAAAAATCGCCACAAAAACGGGGTGAAGAAAAATTAATTTTGACCCCTATTGATAATCAACAAGTTAGACCCCATTTTGTAGACAAATTAATTGCCCCATTTTTGTCCTAAATCCAAAAATTATCCTTAACTTTGCAGCAAAATCATCCATTAAAAAACAGCCAATCATGACTACGCCCAAAATCTCTGTTTGCATACCAATGTTTAATGCCTCGCGCTATCTGCGCGAGTGCATTGACAGCATCTTGGCGCAAACGTTCACGGACTTTGAGCTGCTCATAGCCGATGACGGCTCCACAGACAATAGCGTAGAGATTGTGGAATCATACACTGACCCGCGCATCCGCCTCATCC
>JAAVCG010000009.1 GCA_014802435.1 Bacteroides sp.
CAAAAACTGCAATACTACAAGATATTTACTGCAAGATGATATCGTACAATCTATGTAGTATGGCTGTGATGGAGGCGAACAGAAAGTTAAAGATCAACAGCGAAAAACGCTGCAAAAAAACGAACGGCACGGTTAAAGAAAATAAAATCATGAAAAAACATTATCAGGTAAATATCAATATGGCTCTTTTCAATTTTAAGTATATGATAATCCAGTTTATTCATCGAAAGGGAAAACCACATGAAATTCTCCTTAAGTTCATTCGAGAGATCAGCCGATACTATGAACCGTTTATCCCTCACAGGACAAACTCCCGAAGGTTCAAATCATATAAGACTCGTGGCAAATATGCGACATTCACAAACTATGCACGCGCAATATAATGGCTTATTTTAACTGCATTGGGCGCGAGCCTGGGGACATACACAACCCACGCGTATGAGAGCCTCGGTGAGGCGATGTTTTGGCGCTGTGGGAAAAGTCAAGCTTCGGCATCTCAATACAAAGAAACATCCTAAATCAGGAAAGAACTGGCAATTTTCAGTAAAATTATTAAATTTTCTTGCAAATTGCTTGCATATCTAAAATATTCTCTCTACATTTGCCGCATAATTCATCACAATTTTTCCAAATCGTTAAACTCTAAGGCTAAAAAACGGTATGAAACACTTCTACTCATTAATCACACTGGCAGCCGCCACCCTCACAGCCTCTGCCTCCACCCCCACGGTGATCAACAACCATCAGCTGAAAGCCATTACGGAAGTACCCCAACAATCAGCAAAAGAACTCAAACCGGCAACATCGCGTCTTCAACTCAATCATGACGCTAAAGCCGCCGAGAAGACCGTTAGATATTCTGACTCAACCATCTATACCGAAGGGGAAGAAGGCGAAGCAACAAAGGAAGCGTGGACCTCACTCGGCACCGGCAAAATAACTGCCGCCTTCTTTGAAATGTTTGGCATTACCCCCTCCAAGTTTGATGTAGAAATTGAAGAAACGCCAATTGAAGGCGGCCGCAAGTTCCGTTGCCTCCCCTTCTCAATGGAAGGTAATGCGTTCTATGAATTCGGACTGACAGAGACCGACGAAGAAAATTACATGGTCTTCTACGCCATGGATAATGGCAAAAGCTATTTTGAAGACTTTACCGCATATGGCATTGTTCCCATCAGTCAATATGTTGCGGAATCAGACTGGGAGGACGGTGACGTCTACGCAACCTTCGATGGCGAAAAATGGACAGTTCCTGCCGGAGGCGTCTTAGCGCAATGCTCAGCCTTTGGCTACAATAGCTGGTATTTCGGCAACAACTCAGACCCGCTGACCATCAGCCTTCCCGGCTCAAAAGATTATTCCGCAACGATTACCACCTTCATCTGTGCCGATGACTTCACCGGCCCTTTACAGGAAGGAGCATGTCAGGCCTTCATTTTTGGCGCGACTGCTGACGCTGCCTATGTCAAGTGCGGTTATCTTCCCGGCCACTGGGATTTCAACATGGACATGGTTGAATTTGCGAATATTTATGGCGAAAAATTTGATCACGAAGGAACCCAATGGATCTTCCCCATTGCAAAAGGTGAGAACGAACCCGGAATCTATACCGCTTTCGTAGCTTCATTTGACGCCGAGGACCAATGTCAGGACATCGTCTCATCCTACTTCTTCATCCTTGACAACGACGAAGAAAACTGGGAAAAAGCCGGCACCGCAACCTGGTATGAATCACTCTACTCCGGCTCATACAACAATTGGGAACCCCAGCAGCTCACCATGGACTATGAGGAGAATAAAAACATGCCCGGTTACATTCGCCTCGTGAACCCCTATGCGGAAGCAACGACCGGCGACGGCGAATCAATCCATACCCCCTGCGATGACCATAACCACTATATTTACATTGACGCCACCATCCCTGATCAGGTAAAAATCGAGCCCTCAGTAACGGGTTCTGCATATAGCGGACGCGGCTCCGTGATGACCCTCAGCTATGAGCTTGAAAATTACTACGGCTACAGCCCCGAAGAAATCAAGGAAGAAAAGCTCTATGGTACACTCTCAGACGATAACAAGATTGTCATTCCCAAGGAAGACGTCGTATTCGGCGAAAAAGCTTACCAAAACGGTTCTTTCCTTCGGACCAACAGCCCGATGGAAATAGCCTTGACCCCCACTATCGTCCTCAACGAAAAAGCTGTGGATATAGAAGTAGGCTCTACAATCAACCTCGTTGCCACTATTGATCCGAACAATCAAACTGAGGAAGTACCCACCTGGACGTCAGCCGACGAATCAGTAGCAATCGTTGACGCAGAAGGCAACGTTACCGGGGTATCTACGGGCACCACAACCATCACCGCAACCTACGGCGGCCGCAGCGCCTCATGTGAAGTTACCGTAATCGGAAAGACTGACATGATCAACGAAATCCCCACCGCCGGTGTCATTGAAGCATATGATCTCCAAGGCCGTCGGGTAATCTCACCCTCCAAAGGCCTCTACATTGTCCGCCAAGGCTCAAAAGTAGTCAAGACAGTAGTGAAATAACCAACTCCACCCCCATACAAAAGCGTCACCCACTCCCGGGTGACGCTTTTTCTTATGGAAAGGTGGATTCCAATCCGCCGCCACATCAGCGCAAGCCGCATAGATTTGCGGTTCGTTTGACAAGGCGGCGGATCGGAATCCGCCTTTCCATAGGCTATGAGGGCCGCTCAACGTTCGGCGACACCTCCTCTCCAATGGGATTTATTTTGTATTTTTTATTTTGTACTTTGCATTTTGCGTTTTGTATTTTGTACTTTGTATTTATTTTCGTATCTTTGCACGATAAAATGCCGTACTGTGTACTTTTGCATTTTTTTATTTTGAATTTAATTTAAACGATATGGATTTGTTTGAAAAAATCAGCGGCGACATCAAAACCGCCATGCTTGCAAAGGATAAAGTCCGCCTGGAAACCCTTCGCGGCATCAAAAAAGAATTTCTCGAGGCCAAGACAGCCAAGGGTGCTAATGGCGAGCTTGCAGATGACGCCGCCATGAAAATCCTGGCCAAGATGGCAAAACAGCGCCGCGAGACCGCCCAGATCTACTCCGAGCAGAATCGCCCCGAACTGGCTGAAAATGAGCTGGCCGAGGCTGCCGTCATTGAGGAATATCTCCCCAAGCCGATGACCGACGAGGAGCTGACCGCTGCCCTGCGCGAAATCATAGCCCAAACGGGTGCCACCTCCGCCAAGGAAATGGGCAAGGTTATGGGCGTTGCTTCCAAAGCGCTCGCCGGAAAGGCCGACGGCAAACAAATCAGCGCCAAAGTCCGCGAACTGCTTAATTGATTAAGTATAAATCATATAAATCTTATAAGTTTTATAAATCTTATAATTTTACCAACCGATGCTTACTTTAGCTCAGATAAAAGAGAATCCGCAGGAGGTCATCAAGCGTCTTGCGGTTAAGGGGTTTGACGGCAAAGAGGCTATTGAGCGCGTGATTGCCGCCGACGATGCCCGCCGCAAACAGCAACTGGAAAATGACACTCTGGCCGCAGAACTTAAAAAACTCGCGGCTTCAATCGGTGCGCTGATGAAGCAAGGCGCCAAGGAAGAGGCCGAGGCCGCCAAGGCCAAAGTGGCCACCCTCAAGGAGCAGCAGAAGGAAATAGCCGCCACCTTGGCCGCTACGGAGAATGAAATCCGCGAAATCCTCCTGACTGTGCCCAATCTGCCTTATAGCGGAGTGCCCGAAGGAAAAACCGCGGCCGACAACGTCGTTGAAAAAACCGGCGGCCCGATGCCCGAACTCGGCCCTGACGCCCTCCCCCACTGGGACCTGGCCAAGAAATATAACCTCATTGACTTTGACTTGGGAGTAAAAATCACCGGCGCGGGCTTCCCCGTCTACATTGGCAAGGGAGCCAAACTCCAGCGCGCGTTGATTCAATTCTTCCTTGACTCGGCCTCAGAAGCCGGCTATCTGGAAATCCAGCCGCCCTACGTTGTCAACGAAGCCTCCGGCATAGGCACCGGTCAGCTCCCCGATAAGGAAGGCCAGATGTATCATTGCCAGTTAGACAATCTCTATCTGATTCCGACGGCCGAAGTGCCGGTGACTAACCTCTATCGTGACGTCATCATCCCCGCCGATAAGCTCCCCATCAAGAATTGCGCCTACTCAGCCTGCTTCCGCCGCGAGGCCGGCAGCTATGGCAAGGACGTGCGCGGCCTGAACCGCCTGCATCAGTTCGACAAGGTTGAAATCGTGCGCATTGAAAAGCCGGAAAACTCTTATGCGGCGCTTGAGGAGATGAAGGACCATGTGCAGAGCCTGCTCGAAAAGCTCGGACTCCCCTGGCATATCCTTCGCCTTTGTGGCGGCGACATGAGCTTCACCTCGGCCATCACCTTTGACTTTGAAGTCTGGAGCGGCGCCCAGCAGCGTTGGCTCGAAGTTTCATCCGTCAGCAACTTTGAAACCTATCAGGCCAACCGCCTGAAATGCCGCTATCGCACCGACGACAAAAAGACGGCGCTCTGCCACACTCTTAACGGCTCGGCCCTGGCTCTGCCCCGCATCATGGCCGCCCTGCTTGAAAATAATCAGACTCCGGAAGGCATCGTAGTGCCCGAAGTGCTCCGCAAGTACACCGGATTCTCCATCATTGACTAATACCATTCATTCATTTTACATCACAAATCATTCAAAATGTTACTGAAAAAACTTGCTCTTTCCGCTGCCGCAATGTTGCTGGTAAGCAATGTCGCCTCAGCACAGTCGCTGTCTCCCTCAACGAAGACCCACTGGGACAAAGGCACTCTCGTCGTTGAAACACCCGAACGCCCTGCCGGCCAGGAACACGTTCTGGGCCTGACCGCCCCGAAGATGGACAAGGTACGTGTTGCCTTCGTTGGCCTCGGCATGCGTGGCCCCGGCGCCGTTAACCGTTTTGCCCATATTCCCGGCGTTGAAATCGTCGCTCTCTGCGACTATGACTCCGTACGCGCAGCCAATCAGCAGAAGTTCCTCCGCCAGCAGGGCCTCAAGCCCGCCGACATCTATTTTGGCGAGAATGGCTACAAGGAAATCTGCGAGCGTCCTGACGTTGACCTCGTTTACGTTGCCACTGACTGGGACCACCACTTCCCCGTTGCCAAGGCTGCTCTGGAAGGCGGCAAGCACACCGCAATCGAAGTTCCCTCGGCAATGAACCTCGAACAGTGCTGGGAGCTCATCGACCTGAGCGAAAAGAACCGCAAGCACTGCATGATTCTGGAAAACTGCTGCTACGACTATTATGAACTCAACGCCCTGGCTATGGCTCAGGCCGGAGTGTTCGGCGAAATCCTGCGTGCCGAAGGCGCTTATATCCACAATCTTGACCCGTTCTGGGACTACTACTGGAAGAATCCGGCAGATGACCCCGACAAACTCGGATGGCGCATGAAGTACAACATGGAAAACCGCGGCGACGTTTACGCCACTCATGGCCTTGGCCCTGTGGCTCAATGTCTTGACATTCACCGTGGTGACCGCTTCAAGACCCTCGTTGCAATGGACACCAAGTCTGTTCACGGCAAGGAATACGTCGAGAAGAAAACCGGCAAGCCCTGTGAAGAATATCGCAACGGCGACCACACCACCACTCTGATGCGCACCGAGGATGGCAAAGTAGTTGAAATTCAACACAATGTCATGAACCCGCAGCCCTATAACCGTCTGTTCAAGCTCACCGGCACCAAGGGCTATGCAACCAAATATCCCACTGAAGAAATCGCCCTTGACCAGGCTCAGCTCGAAGCCAGCGGCGTGCAGCCCAAGATTGACAATCTGTCAAGCCACGGCTTCCTCCCCAAGGAAGAATACGAAGCCCTCGTAGAGAAATATTACCACCCCATCCTGAAAAAATATGGCGAAATGGGCCGCGAAATGGGCCATGGCGGCATGGACTTCATGATGGATGCCCGCCTGGTTTACTGTCTCCAGAACGGTCTGCCCCTCGACATGGACGTTTATGACCTGGCTGAATGGTGCTGTCTGGCCGAACTCGGCGCCCTCTCTATGGACAACAACTCTGCCGCAGTAACCTTCCCGGACTTCACCCGCGGCCACTGGAACGACGTTCAGGGCTACAAGCATGCTTACGCTCCCGCCGATGAAGAAGCCGCTGCCGAAGCAACCGCCAAGGCTTACACCGAAGCTCAGAAGGCCGCAGTTGCCGGCCTCAAGCTCTGGGACCTCTATGACGCAGTAGCTCAGGCCCCCAACGCCAAGGCTAAAGCCAAAGCTCAGAAGGCCTACGACAAAGCCCTTGCAAAATACAACAAGCTCGTAAAATAACAGCTCTTTAAGAATTACTCAACAAAAAAGAGGCCGCGCTCCGGAATTGGGCGCGGCCTCTTTTATTGTCAGAGTGGCAATTATCTGAGCTCCACTCGGCGAGTGGTCTGATTAATCAGCAGAGAGCCCGGGCGGGGAGAGGCGACCGGACGACCAAGAAGGTCAACATAACGAGTCGGCTCCGCAGAGGCCTCAATGGCGTCGATTGAGGAGTCCTCAAGGGGAGTGTTAGTCTTGACGGCGTTATAGGCCGCATTGAAATATTGATAAGCCGGAGCCGACGGAGAGGCATTGAAGGCCTCGGCGGCAGCGCGAAGAGTTTCAAGCAGTTCCGTGCGGTTTTTGTAGGATTTTTCGGCGCGGGCAAGGCGTCCGGCAACCATCTCGGAAGTGAGGCGCAGAGCCGTCTGATAATCCTCGTCGGGCGCATAAGTATAGTGTCCTGCAGTGATTTCCTCAGCGGTCAGATTGCGATAAACCTCGCAGTAATCGCGGCCAAAAGTTGATTCCTCGTAGATAAACCCGATGGTGCCGTCGGCCATCAGAGTCAATGATGAGTAAGCCGAAGGCAGTGAAGTCACCTGGAGGAAGCCGTCCCAATCGGCGGCAATATTCTTGGCGGTTCCGAAATCGTCATAGCCCTGAGCGAGGACCTTATAGTTTACGCCGACGTTGACGCGGGCCGATGAGTGGCAAGGAGTTGACTGCAGAAGCAGATAAGCCGCCGCACCGGTTTCAGTGTCCTTGACGGGGAGAATCAGCGCGTCGCCATTACATGAAGCGGCGCCGGAGGCCATCGCGCCCTTGGCGGCAGTGTCCCAGTAGCCCTCGCCGGCGGCAACGTCGGTATAGGAGAAGATGTTCCATGTGCGCACACCGCCCGAAGCACGTCCGCTAAAGAGCACTGACCCGTCAGGAAGTTCCTCACACTTGGGTTCGGCGCCGCCGGTAGTCAGCGCAGGCTTCATCGGGTCGCCCAACACGTTCCAGGTCTCGCCGAAGTCATCCGTATAGAACACCCAGCACTGAGTGTCAACCTTTGAGGCCGAACGGCCGCCGGCCACGACATAGACCCTATAATGAGAGCCGACCTTGACATATTTGCTCTGAACCATACGTCCGGCCGTGAAGAAAAGGCCGTCAACCCGTCCATATTGGCATTTATCGTCAAGCAAACCGAGGATATATTCAGTGATGTCCTTCCATTGGGTCCAGGTTTCACCACCGTCGCGGCTATGCCAGATGGCAAGTCCTTGCGGGATTTCACGGGTGCATTGTCCGATAGGAATACGTCCGCAAACGCCCATCATCAGCAAATCGCCTGACTCGCAGTCGGCCACAAGAGAAGGGTCGCCGAAGCCGCAGTCGCGGTTTTCATTTGAAGTTGCGGGAGTGCCCTCACCATCGCCGTCGGCTACATGATTTCCGGCGGCATCAACGGGGTCAAACGGCGCGGTCCAGTTGAAGCCGCCATCATCGCTATAGGAAACGTGGAGGTCAACCTCGCCATAGCCAATGTCGGCGCCACACGGGCGGAAATCATTAACCGCCACGAGGCGTCCGGCCTTGGGTCCGGCAGGAATGTAGGCCACAACGGGAATACGATAGACCGTAGCATAGGGGTCAAAACCAGTGTGAGTGAAGACGTTGACGCCACGTTCAACAGGCGATGTCTCAGTCAGCAGGGCCTTGAAATCCGTCGCAAGAATTCCGGCGTTAGCTCCCGTGAGCGTGAACGAACAGACCTGGCCATAGGTCAGATTATTGACGATAAGAGTCTGAGGTTCAGCGGTAGCAGTCAATTCCTTGCCGGCAGCGCTGACCGTAACAGGCTTGGAGGCATCGTTGGCCACGAAAGTGAGCTCAAAGCCGCTGACACGGCGCGAGCCGTTGGTCGAAAGATAGTAAGTGCCGGTGCCGGAAGAGCCTTCGCGCAGGTCAAGCGAAGTCCCGTCGGAGCCAACAGCCATATTTGCGGCGTTAGAAGTAAGATAGACGTCAGGGCTCTGCCACATCTTATAAAACGTGCCGATTCGGGAAGTCAACTCACCCGACTCCATATTTATTATATAAGGAGTGGAGGGTTCAGGTTCCACCTCTGAGAGGGTGACGCGGAAAGCCGTCGTCGTGATGCCTTCGTTTTGGCCGCTGAGGGTAATTGCGGCGGTATCATACTTTCCGGGCGTGACCGTTAGCGTCTGAACTTCGGACGAAGAAACGAGTTTCTGACCCGCGGAAGAGACCGTCACAGGCTTTTTATCATCATTGCCAACGAATGAAAGCGTGATTTCGGAGACTCGCCATCCGGCCGAGGGCGAGAGGGTGTAGGTCGACGTACCGGAGGAGCCCTCGCGCATGTCGAGGTTCACACCGTTAGTGGCCGGGGCCATATCCTTGCGTGAGGCGGTCATGACAAGGCCGGGGGATGAATCCGTGGAAGTCCACGACTGAGAATAGCCCGACGGAGAGTCAAGCGACCCGGTCAGCAGGGAAATTTCAATGACTTTATCGTCGGCAGCAGCGCCGAACCAAGCCATCGAGGCGCTCAGAAGCGCCAAAATTCGGGGAAATGTGGTCATTGGTTTAATTATTATAAGAAAAATTTATGCCTCAAAGTTACTAAAAATTCGGCGCAAATGCAAACCTTGGTAATAATTCTCATAAATCACATAAAATTTATAAAACCTATATATTATTATATATCAGCTATTTACAAAATCCGCGAAAAAATATTTGAAATTTTGACATAAAAAAATTTGCAAGTTTCAAAACTTTGGCGTAACTTTGCACTCGCTAAGGCGCTGAAAAGTCAGCGATACGGCAACAAAGAAAAGCCGCCCCTTTAGCTCAGTTGGCCAGAGCACGTGATTTGTAATCTCGGGGTCGTTGGTTCGAATCCGACAAGGGGCTCTCAGGAAACTGATTGAAATTTTGAAAAGAAAGTCTCGGGCGAATACCAGAGTGGCCAAATGGGGCAGACTGTAAATCTGCTGGTTTTTACCTTCGGTGGTTCGAATCCATCTTCGCCCACAACTTCTGCGGAAGTAGCTCAGTCGATAGAGCATCAGCCTTCCAAGCTGAGGGTCGCGGGTTTGAGCCCCGTCTTCCGCTCTAAGCAACTGTTAAAAGTTTGCCAATGTAGCTCAGGGGTAGAGCACTTCCTTGGTAAGGAAGAGGTCGCGGGTTCAAATCCCGCCATCGGCTCTAAGACAAAAGCAACGGTGCGACCGCCTGATGGAAGTACCGCCCCCAACCCTCGGTGGTGTGTAACTCATTTGCGCGCTGTCGGGGCTTTAATTGTCAAAAAATTAACGATTATTACAAACAAAAACCAATTTTTATAGCAAAGCAATGGCTAAAGAGAAATTCGAAAGAACCAAACCGCACGTGAACATTGGTACCATCGGCCACGTCGACCATGGCAAAACCACCCTCACTGCCGCAATCACCACCGTACTGGCTAAGGCCGGCCTCTCTGAGGTTAAGTCATTCGACCAGATCGACAACGCTCCCGAAGAAAAGGAACGTGGTATTACCATCAACACCGCTCACGTTGAGTATGAAACCGCTAACCGCCACTATGCTCACGTTGACTGCCCCGGACACGCTGACTATGTAAAGAACATGGTTACCGGTGCTGCTCAGATGGACGGCGCTATCATCGTTGTTGCCGCAACTGACGGTCCGATGCCCCAGACCCGCGAACACATCCTGCTCGCTCGTCAGGTGAACGTTCCCCGTATCGTTGTGTTCCTCAACAAGTGCGACATGGTTGACGACGAAGAAATGCTCGAACTCGTAGAAATGGAAATGCGCGACCTGCTCTCTTCTTATGACTACGATGGAGACGAAACCCCCATCATCCGCGGCTCTGCTCTCGGCGCCCTCAATGGCGAACCCGAATGGGAAGCTAAGGTTATGGAACTCATGGAAGCCGTTGACAACTGGATTCCCCTGCCTCCCCGCGACGTAGATAAACCCTTCCTGATGCCCGTCGAAGACGTGTTCTCAATCACCGGTCGTGGCACCGTTGCTACCGGTCGTATTGAAACCGGCGTCGTTAAGGTTGGTGACGAAGTTCAGATCATGGGTCTGGGCGCTGACATGAAGTCTACCGTTACCGGCGTTGAAATGTTCCGCAAGCTCCTCGATCAGGGTGAAGCCGGCGATAACGTAGGTCTGCTCCTCCGTGGTATCGACAAGAAGGACATCAAGCGCGGTATGGTAATCTGCCACCCGGGCGTTGTTAAACCTCACAGCAAGTTCAAGGCTTCTGTCTACATCCTGAAGAAGGAAGAAGGCGGCCGTCACACTCCCTTCCACAACCACTACCGTCCTCAGTTCTACATCCGTACGCTCGACGTAACCGGTGAAATCACTCTCCCCGAAGGTGTAGAAATGGTAATGCCCGGTGACCACGTTGAAATCAACGTTGAGCTCATCAACCCGGTAGCTTGCGACCAGGGTCTCCGCTTCGCAATCCGTGAAGGTGGCCGCACCGTAGGTTCAGGTCAGATCACTGAGATCCTTGACTAATTCCTCCGGAACTCGCAAAACCAAAACAGAAATCAATTAGGATTCAGGCCTTCGGGCCTGCCCCTGAAAGGCCTGAATCCTATCAATCTACGGGATTAGCTCAGTTGGTAGAGCACTGGTCTCCAAAACCAGGTGTCGGGAGTTCGAGCCTCTCATCCCGTGCTAAGATAACGAAAAATGAAAAAACTGAAACTACTTACGGATCTTCAGGAATCTTACACCGAACTCCGGTATAAGACCTCCTGGCCCACCAGAACCCAGCTGGTTAAGAGTGCAATCATCGTGCTGATTGCTTCCTTTATTATAGCACTGGTGATACTCTGCATGGACCAGATTGTTGAAAACATTATGAAGCTTATCTATAGCTTCAAGCACTAAATTTCACGCCTCCCCCATAGGAGAAATGACGTTTGGTGCGTTGTTTATGCAATCACCCTCGCAAGTAACCGCAGAGATTTAAGAGTAACAAAAAAAGAATCGTTTTTCAATCAAAATCCAAGCAAACCCGCAGCATCTATGGCAGAAGAGAAGATTGAGCCGAAAAAGGCATGGTATGTGCTCCGCGCAATTTCAGGCAAGGAAGCAAAAGTCAAGGAAGTTCTTGAAGCGCAAATGCGCAACACTGACCTTGGCAATTACCTCTTTCAGGTTCTTATTCCNACTGAAAAGGTGCTTGCCGTTCGTAACGGTAAGAAAGTCGTTAAAGAGAGAAATCTCTATAGCGGCTACGTGTTTGTTGAGGCCATATTGAGAGGCGATGTTGCTCACCTTCTGCAGAACACGACTAACGTAATTGACTTTCTTCGCGGTCGCGACAAAGGCTCTCAGCCGGAAGTGCTCCGCGAGGCNGACGTAAAGCGCATGCTCGGACAGGTTGACGAAATGAACGAAGACCCGATGATTGACGGCGCTAACGACTTCATTGTCGGCGAATCGGTCAAGGTCATNGACGGAGCCTTTGCGGGCTTCATCGGTGAGATTGAGGAAGTCAATCGTGAGCGGAAAAAGCTCAAGGTTATGGTCAAGGTGTTTGGGCGCAACACGCCCCTGGAACTGGAAAATTCGCAAGTTGAGCGCGAATTGAAGTCTGACGCTGAATAAGAAATGTTACGCAAGGTTCAACGCCGGAAACTAAATTTAAGCTAAATTTCAGATAAACAACCCACAATCTTCTAAATTATTGTAAACCAATGGCTAAAGAAATTGCTGGACAGATCAAATTGCAAATCAAGGGTGGCGCTGCCAATCCTTCTCCTCCCGTAGGTCCCGCGCTGGGCTCCAAGGGTATTAACATTATGGAGTTTTGCAAGCAGTTCAATGCCCGCACTCAGGACAAGGCAGGCAAGGTTCTCCCGGTAGTAATCACTTACTATACGGACAAGAGCTTTGACTTCGTTGTAAAGACTCCCCCGGTTGCCATTCAGCTTCTGGAAGCTACCAAACTCAAGAGCGGTTCAGCTCAGCCTAACCGTAANAAGGTAGCCGAGATCACCTGGGAACAGGTAAAGACTATTGCAGAGGACAAAATGCCCGATTTGAACTGTTTCACCGTAGAATCCGCAATGCGTATGGTTGCCGGAACGGCCAGAAGCATGGGTATCACTGTTAAAGGCGAATTTCCCGCTTAATCATTAAAACGTAAGCACAATGGCAAAATTGACTAAGAATCAAAAGATTGCTGCTTCGAAGATCGAAGCCGGGAAAGCATATACTCTTGCTGAAGCAAGCGAACTGGTAAAGGAAGTAAACTATGCCAAGTTTGACGCTTCACTTGACATTGATGTGCGCCTCGGTGTAGACCCTCGTAAGGCAAACCAGATGGTACGTGGCGTGGTTACCCTGCCCCACGGAACCGGTAAAGAGACTCGCGTACTGGTGCTCTGCACCCCCGACGCTGAAGCTGCCGCNAAGGCTGCCGGCGCTGACTATGTAGGTCTCGACGAGTATATCAACAAAATCAAAGGCGGCTGGACTGACGTTGACGTGATCATCACTCAGCCCGCAATCATGGGTAAAATCGGTGCCCTGGGTCGTGTACTCGGTCCTCGCGGCCTGATGCCTAACCCCAAGAGCGGCACTGTAACCGTTGACGTTGCCAAGGCTGTTGAAGAAGTGAAGAAGGGTAAGATTGACTTCAAGGTTGACAAGAACGGTATCGTTCACAGCTCAATCGGCAAGATTTCTTTCACCCCCGAGAAGATTCGCGATAACGCTCGTGAATTCATCAACACTCTGATTCGCCTGAAGCCGGCTGCTGCCAAGGGCACTTACATCAAGAGCATCTATCTGAGCTCTACGATGAGCCCCGGCATCAAGATTGACTCTAAGAGCGTAGACGAATAATTAATCCACCAAAGTTAGAGAAACAGAACAATGAGAAAGGAAGAAAAAGCTGTCATCATTGACAAAATTACCGAAACTCTCAAGGAGTATGCTTGCTTCTATCTGGTGGAGACCAACGGACTCGACGCCGAAAAGACCAGCGCCCTTCGCCGCGCAGCCAACAAGGCTGAAGTGAAGATGATGGTTGTGAAGAACACTCTTCTTCACAAGGCACTGGAAGCNATGGAAGGCGACTATAGCGAGCTCTATGGTTCACTGAAAGGCGCTACGACTCTGATGTGTGCTCAAGTAGGTAACGCACCTGCTAAGCTCATTAAGGACTTTGTGAAGGGCGACGCTACTCTGCCCGCACTGAAGGCCGCATATGTAGAGGAAACCGTTTATGTAGGCGCAGATCAGCTTGACACTCTTTGCGCAATCAAGAGCAAGCACGAGCTTATCGCCGACGTTGTTGCCCTTCTTCAATCTCCTGCCAAGAACGTTATCAGCGGACTGCAGGGAGCTGCCGGCAACAAGATTCACGGTCTCCTTGAGACCCTCTCAAAGAAGGAAGGCTAAACCTTAAAGCAAATTAGCCACCCCAATTTCACAAATTCAATCAAACAAAGTCAATAACACTCAAAATTTAAATAAAAATGGCAGATATTAAAGCTATCGCAGAAGAACTCGTGAACCTCACCGTTAAGGAAGTGAACGAACTCGCCCAGATCCTCAAAGAGGAATATGGTATCGAACCCGCCGCTGCTGCAGTTGCAGTTGCAGCCGGTCCCGCCGCAGCCGGCGCAGCCGCTGAGGAAAAGACCTCATTCGACGTTGTGCTCAAGAGCGCAGGTGCCAGCAAGCTGGCTGTCGTTAAGCTCGTTAAGGAACTGACCGGNCTGGGCCTCAAGGAAGCCAAGGAAATGGTTGACGGTGCTCCCTCCGTTATCAAGGAAGGCGTTGCCAAGGCTGACGCTGAAGGCCTCAAGAAGCAGCTCGAAGAAGCCGGCGCTGAGGTTGAACTCAAATAAGATTGCCTGAATATCAGGCCAATAGGTTAAGAGTCCGCAATTGGGCGTACTCTTAACCTTATTGTGTTCTCTATCCTCCCGAGCCCCCCGGGGAAATAAAAAACNGCCCCNTCAAAAGCAGGCTCGCCGGGATTTATCCTCTTTCCCATTATCACTCACCTCTCATTCCTCCCCCCATTAAGCAACTCTTTTTATTTAAATAGATGTCTGTATCCGAAAACAAGCCGCGCGTTAACTTCGCGACTGTCAAAAATCCGCTGCCCTATCCTGATTTTCTCGAAGTGCAGTTGCAGTCGTTCCACGACTTCCTGCAACTGGACACTGAGCCGGAAAAACGAAATAATGAGGGCCTTTTCAAGGTATTCTCCGAGAACTTCCCCATTGCGGACACCCGCAATAACTTCGTCCTGGAGTTCTTAGATTATTATATTGACCCGCCTCGCTACACCATCGAAGAGTGTCTGACCAGAGGACTTACCTATAGNGTTCCTCTCAAGGCCAAGCTCAAACTTTACTGCAACGACCCTGACCACGAGGACTTTGACACCGTCATTCAGGANGTCTACCTCGGCCCNATCCCTTACATGACTGATAAGGGCACGTTCGTCATCAATGGTGCCGAACGAGTTGTCGTTTCTCAGCTTCATCGTTCGCCGGGCGTCTTCTTCGGACAGAGCACTCATGCCAACGGAACCAAGCTTTACAGCGCCCGAATCATCCCCTTCCGCGGAAGCTGGATTGAGTTTGCGACGGACATCAACAACGTCATGTATGCCTACATTGACCGTAAAAAGAAATTGCCCGTAACGACTCTTCTGCGCGCAATCGGCCTCGACTCTGATAAGGACATCATTGAAATCTTTGACCTGGCCGAAGAAGTCAAAGTCAACAAGGCTAACCTCAAGAACGCCATCGGCCGCACCCTGGCTGCCCGCGTAATCAACTCCTGGAGCGAAGACTTCGTCGACGAAGATACCGGCGAAGTTGTCAGCATCGAGCGTAACGAGGTTATCCTTGACCGCGACACCAAAATCACCGAGGANAACATCGAGCTGATTCGCGAAAGCGGCGTCAGCACCATNCTCCTGCGCAAGGAAAACAATAACTCGGCTGACTACTCCATCATCTTCAACACCCTGCAGAAGGACTCATGTAACTCCGAGCGCGAAGCTATCGCCTATATCTATCGCCAGCTGCGCAATGCCGAAGCTCCTGATGACGCATCGGCCCGCGAAGTTATCCAGAANCTCTTCTTCAGCGAAAAGCGTTATGACCTCGGCGAAGTTGGTCGTTACCGCATCAACAAGAAACTTGACCTCGGCACCTCTATGGACGTGCGCGTCCTGACCAANGAGGACATCATCGCCATTATCAAATACCTCATNGAGCTGATTAACTCAAAGACTAACGTCGACGATATCGACCACCTGTCAAACCGCCGNGTGCGCACCGTCGGNGAGCAGCTNTATAACCAGTTTGGAGTAGGTCTGGCCCGCATGAGCCGCACCATCCGCGAGCGCATGAACGTGCGCGATAACGAGGTGTTCACCCCGATGGACCTCATCAACGCCAAGACCATCTCATCCGTCATCAACTCCTTCTTCGGCACCAACGCCCTGAGCCAGTTCATGGACCAGACNAACCCGTTGGCCGAAATCACCCATAAGCGCCGTATGTCGGCCCTCGGCCCCGGCGGTCTGACCCGTGAGCGCGCCGGCTTCGAGGTTCGTGACGTACACTATACTCACTATGGCCGTCTCTGCCCTATCGAGACCCCTGAAGGACCTAACATCGGCCTGATTTCTTCACTCTGCGTCTACGCTAAAATCAACGACCTGGGCTTCATNGAAACCCCCTATCGNAAGGTTGAGGATTCACGCGTAAACCTCAAGAATGACGAAGTTGTCTATCTGACCGCCGAAATGGAAGAAGGCAAAATCATTGCCCAGGGTAACGCCCCGCTGCGCGAGGACGGCACCTTTATCCGCAATCGNGTCAANGCCCGCCAGGACGCCGACTTCCCCGTGGTCGCTCCNGAAGAGGTTGAACTGATGGACGTATCGCCCACTCAGATTGCCTCTATCGCNGCCTCACTCATCCCGTTCCTTGAACATGACGACGCTAACCGCGCACTCATGGGCTCGAACATGATGCGTCAGGCNGTGCCTCTGCTTCGCTCTGAAGCCCCCATCGTCGGCACCGGCCTGGAAGGTCAGCTCATCCGCGACAGCCGCACCCAGATTACCGCCGAAGGCGCCGGCACTATCGAGTTTGTTGACGCNACTACNATCCGTATCCGCTATGACCGCACCGAGGAGGAAGAATTCGTAGCCTTCGAAAGCGCNGTCAAGGAATACCATATCCCCAAATTCCGCAAAACCAACCAAAGCACCACCATTGACCTCCGCCCCATCTGTGAAGTAGGTCAGCGTGTGGAAAAAGGAACCATCCTCACNGAAGGTTACTCAACTGAAAACGGCGAACTCGCCCTCGGACGTAACCTCAAGGTGGCCTTCATGCCTTGGAAGGGTTATAACTATGAGGATGCTATCGTGCTCAATGAACGCATGGTGCGCGAAGACATCCTGACCTCNGTCCATGTTGACGAATATCAGCTCGAAGTGCGCGAAACCAAACGCGGCATGGAAGAACTGACCAGCGATATCCCCAACGTCAGCGAAGACGCAACCAAGGACCTCGACGANCGCGGCATTATCCGCGTCGGNGCCCACGTCTTCCCCGGCGACATCATGATTGGTAANATTACCCCCAAGGGCGAGAGCGACCCCACTCCGGAAGAAAAACTCCTCCGCGCCATCTTCGGCGACAAGGCCGGCGACGTTAAGGACGCNTCCCTCCGCGCAACTCCCTCACTCAAGGGCGTAATCATTGAAAACCAACTCTTTGCCAAGGCTACTAAAAAGTCCAAGACCAAGAATAACGCCCAGCTTCCCAAGCTCGATGAAGAATATGAAGACAAGCAGTCAGAACTCAAGGACCTGCTCGTNCAGAAACTCATGGAGCTCACCAAGGGACGCAGCTCTCAGGGCGTCAAGGACTTCCTGGGCATCGAAGTCATCCCCAAGGGTCAGAAATTCTCGGCCGCAGTGCTCCGCGACCTCAATTATGACACCGTCAACCTGAGCAAATGGACNTCTGACGCTCATAAGAATGACCTTATCCGCGCCACCATCGTCAACTATCTGCGCAAGAGCAAGGAAATCGAAGCCGAACTGCGCCGCAAGAAGTATGACATCTCCATCGGCGACGAACTCCCCTCCGGCATCATGCAGCTTGCCAAGGTCTACATCGCCAAGAAGCGCAAAATCAGCGTCGGCGATAAGATGGCAGGTCGCCACGGTAACAAGGGTATCGTTTCGCGCATCGTGCGCCAGGAAGACATGCCGTTCCTTGAAGACGGCACTCCCGTAGATATCTGTCTGAACCCGCTGGGTGTGCCCTCGCGTATGAACCTGGGTCAGATNTTCGAAACCGTGCTCGGCTGGGCCGGACGCGAACTCGGCGAGAAGTTTGCCACCCCGATTTTTGACGGTGCAAGCCTCGACGACCTCAACGAATGGACCGACAAGGCCGGAGTGCCCCGCTACGGCAAGACCTACCTCTATGACGGCGGCACGGGCGAACGCTTTGACCAGCCCGCAACCGTAGGCGTAATCTATATGCTGAAGCTCGGCCACATGGTTGAAGACAAGATGCACGCCCGCTCAATCGGCCCGTACTCACTGATCACTCAGCAGCCTCTCGGCGGTAAGGCCCAGTTCGGCGGACAGCGTTTCGGTGAGATGGAAGTATGGGCGCTTGAAGCATTCGGCGCATCTCATATCCTTCAGGAAATCCTGACCATCAAGTCTGACGACGTTACCGGCCGCTCAAAGGCCTATGAAGCAATCGTCAAGGGCGACGCCATGCCAACTCCCGGCATCCCCGAATCGCTCAACGTATTGCTCCACGAACTCCGCGGCCTCGGTCTGAGCGTCAACCTCGAGTAAGAATTCCATACCCAACACAATAGGACCAACCAATTATGGCATTTAATAAAAAAGACAATAATAAGGCAAAACCCGGTTTCTCGAAAATCACCATCGGACTGGCCTCTCCGGAAGAAATTCTGGAGAAGTCNTCCGGCGAGGTGCTCAAACCTGAAACCATCAACTATCGCACCTATAAGCCGGAGCGTGACGGTCTGTTCTGTGAACGNATCTTCGGCCCGGTTAAGGACTATGAATGTCACTGCGGTAAGTATAAGCGCATCCGCTATAAAGGCATTGTCTGTGACCGATGCGGTGTGGAAGTCACNGAAAAGAAAGTGCGCCGCGAACGCTGTGGCCACATCAAACTTGAAGTGCCCGTAGCTCATATCTGGTACTTCCGCTCTCTTCCCAACAAAATCGGTTACCTCCTCGGCCTCCCCACCAAGAAACTCGACGCCGTAATCTACTATGAACGTTACATCGTCGTGCAACCCGGTGTGGCTGAAGACGTTGAGCCCATGCAGCTCCTGACCGAAGAGGAATACTACAACATCGTTGACAATCTCCCCAAGGATAACCAATTCCTGGAAGATACGGACCCCAACAAGTTCATCGCCAAGATGGGCGCCGAGGCTATCTATGACCTGCTGACGCGCATCGACCTCGACGAACTCTCTTATCAGCTTCGCGACCAGGCCCATAAGGACGGCTCGCAGCAGCGCAAAACCGANGCCCTCAAGCGCCTCCAGGTCGTNGAGAGCTTCCGCGCAAGCCGCGGCAAAAACAAGCCCGAATGGATGATTCTCAAGGCCATCCCCGTAACTCCCCCGGAACTGCGTCCGCTCGTGCCCCTGGATGGCGGCCGATTCGCCACTTCTGACCTCAATGACCTCTATCGCCGCGTTATTATCCGTAATAACCGCCTCAAGCGACTGATGGAAATCAAGGCTCCCGAAGTGATTCTCCGCAACGAAAAACGTATGCTCCAGGAAGCCGTTGACTCCCTGCTCGACAATAGCCGCAAGTCATCAGCCGTGAAGTCTGACGCCAACCGCCCCCTCAAGTCACTCTCTGACTCACTCAAGGGTAAGGCCGGCCGATTCCGTCAGAACCTCCTCGGTAAGCGTGTCGACTANTCCGCCCGTTCGGTAATCGTCGTCGGCCCCGAACTGAAGATGCACGAATGCGGTATCCCCAAATANATGGCTGCCGAACTTTACAAGCCCTTCGTCATCCGCAAACTCATTGANCGCGGCATGGTGAAGACCGTAAAATCAGCCAAAAAGATGATTGACCGCAAGGANCCCATCATCTGGGACATCCTCGAACACGTCATCAAAGGTCACCCCGTGCTGCTCAACCGTGCCCCGACACTTCACCGTCTGGGTATCCAGGCCTTCCAGCCCAAAATGATTGAAGGCAAGGCAATTCAGCTCCACCCGCTGGCATGTACGGCCTTCAACGCTGACTTTGACGGTGACCAGATGGCAGTCCATCTCCCCCTGGGCAATGAGGCAATCCTTGAAGCCCAGATGCTGATGCTCGGCGCCCATAACATCCTCAACCCCGCCAACGGCGCNCCTATCACCGTGCCCTCTCAGGACATGGTCCTCGGNCTCTACTATATCACCAAGCTCCGNCCCGGCGACAAAGGCACCGGTTACACCTTCTATGGCCCCGAAGAAGCCGAAATCGCCTATAACGAAGGCAAAATCTCCCTCCATGCNCCCATCACGGTCATGGTTGACGACGTTGACGCCGATGGAAAACCCATCCGNCACCTCCTGGAGAACACCTCCGTCGGCCGTATCCTGGTCAACCAGTTCGTCCCCAAAGAAATCGGCTTTGTCAACACTGTCCTCTCAAAAAAGAGCCTGCGTGACATCATCAGCCGCGTAATCAAAACCTGCGGTATCCCCCGCTCCGCCCAGTTCCTTGACGACATCAAAAACCTTGGTTACAAGATGGCATTCAAGGGCGGCCTGAGCTTCAACCTCGGCGACGTAATCATCCCCGCTGAAAAAGAAACCCTCGTTCAAAAGGGCTATGATCAGGTCCAGGAAGTCATGGATAACTTCCAGATGGGTGTNATCACCAACCAGGAACGTTACAACCAGATTATCGATATCTGGACGCACGTCAACTCCGAACTGACCGGNACCCTGATGAAGCAGCTCGCCGCTGACCAGCAAGGCTTCAACCCCGTCTACATGATGCTTGACTCCGGCGCCCGTGGTTCTAAGGACCAGATTCGTCAGCTCTCAGGCATGCGTGGTCTGATGGCAAAACCGCAAAAGAGCGGCTCTGAAGGCGGNCAGATCATTGAAAACCCGATTCTTGCCAACTTTAAGGAAGGCNTGAGCGTGCTCGAATACTTCATCTCCACTCACGGTGCCCGTAAGGGTCTGGCNGATACGGCATTGAAGACCGCCGACGCAGGTTATCTCACCCGCCGTCTGGTCGACGTTGCCCATGACGTCATCATCCGCGAAGAAGACTGCGGAACCCTCCGCGGCCTCGTCTGCACCGAAATCAAAAATAACGATGAAGTCGTTGCCTCNCTNGGCGAACGCATCCTTGGCCGCGTCAGCGTCCACGATATCATTGACCCCACCACGGGCGAAATCATCGTAGCCGCCGGCGAAGAAATCAACGATGCCGCNGCTGACCGCATCAACGAATCACCCATCGAGAGCGTTGAAATCCGCTCCGTGCTCACCTGCGAAAGCAAGAGCGGCGTCTGCGCCAAATGTTATGGCCGCAACCTCTCTAACCTCCGCATGGTTCAAAAAGGCGAAGCCGTCGGCGTCATTGCCGCCCAATCAATCGGTGAACCCGGTACTCAGCTCACTCTCCGTACGTTCCACGTCGGTGGTGTGGCATCTAACATCGCAGCCGTCTCTAACCTGACCTCTCGCTATGACGGTGTCCTCGAAATCGAAGAACTCCGNACCGTCACCACCGACGANCAAGGACCCGACGGACGCCCCGTAGAAGTAGTCGTAGGCCGTCTNGCCGAACTCCGCATCAATGACCCCAACACCGGACTGATGCTCACCTCGGCCCCCATCCAATACGGTTCAAAACTCTTCTTCCCCAATGGAGCTACCGTNAAGAAAGGCGACGTGATTGCCGAATGGGACCCCTTCAACTCCGTAATCGTCTCCGAAGTAGCCGGNAAGGTCAACTTCTCTAACATGGTTGAAAACATCACCTTCCGCACCGAAACAGACGAACAGACCGGCAACTCCGAAAAAATCATCATCGAATCCAAGGACCGCACCAAAGCTCCTGAAGCNAACATCGTTGACGCCAACGGNGAAATCCTCAAGACCTACATTCTCCCCGTAGGCGCTCACCTGATGGTCAACGACGGCGACGAAATCAAAGCCGGNGGCGTCCTCGTNAAGATGGCCCGCGCCACTTCCGGCGCCGGCGATATCACGGGCGGTCTGCCCCGAGTTACCGAGCTCTTTGAAGCACGTAACCCGTCGAACCCCGCCATCGTTTCCGCCATCGACGGCGAAGTTCACTTCGGCAAGATGAAACGCGGCAACCGTGAAATCACCATCACCTCCAAGCTCGGCGAACAGAAAACTTACCTCGTACCGCAGTCAAAACAGCTGCTCGTTCAGGAAAATGACTATGTTCGCGCCGGCACTCCGCTCTCTGACGGCGCCATCACTCCTGACGATATCCTCAACATCATGGGCCCCACCGCCGTTCAGGAATACATCGTCAACGAAGTGCAAGACGTCTACCGCATGCAGGGTGTGAAAATCAACGACAAACACTTTGAAGTCATCGTCCGCCAGATGATGCGCAAAGTCAACATCATTGACCCGGGCGACACCGGATTCCTTGAACAGCAAATCGTTGACAAGAGCGACTTCATGGAAGAAAATGACCGCATCTGGGGCAANAAAGTCGTAATCGACGCCGGCGACTCTGAAAACATGAAAGTCGGCATGATTATCACCGCCCGNCGCCTGCGCGACGAAAACTCCGCCCTCAAGCGNAAAGACCTCCGCCAGGTAGTTGTCCGCGACGCAATGCCCGCCACCTCCGAGCAGATTCTCCAAGGAATCACCCGCGCCGCCCTCCAGACCTCATCGTTCATGTCGGCCGCATCATTCCAGGAAACCACCAAGGTCCTCAATGAAGCCGCCATCCAAGGCAAGACCGACACTCTCGAAGGTATGAAGGAAAACGTTATCTGCGGACACCTCATCCCCGCCGGCACCGGCCTGGCAGAATACGAGCGCCTCGTAGTCACCTCCTCNGACGACATCGAACCGCTCCTCAAAGACAAATAATCCCCCTCACACATCCCAATAAAAGTCAGGCCGCACCCACCCGTGCGGCCTAACTTTTTNCCGCNNCCATTGACAACTTTCTGTATTTTGCANTTTCTANTTTGTATTTTGTAGTTTGTATTTTGTAATTAGGGATTATTTTCGTAAATTTGCGGCTATGGCAAATATTTTGAATATAGAGACGTCGACAGAGGCTTGTTCGGTTGCCCTTACGGGAGACTGCAGCGTGTTGGCAAATTTTGAGGACCGGACGGGTCGCCATCATGCCGAGCGTCTTGGCGGTTATATCGAGCAGGCGCTTGGGGCGGCTAAGGAGCAGGAGCGTAAAATCGAGGCGATAGCGGTGAGCATCGGCCCGGGGAGCTATACGGGGCTCCGCATCGGCCTNAGCATGGCCAAGGGTTTGGCTTATTCGCTTGGGGTGCCCTTGATAGGGGTGCCGACGCTACAGATTTTGGCTACCAACGTGATGTTTAATCATCANGGCATCACGCTNGAGAGCCGNTTTGCGCCGATGATTGACGCCCGCCGCATGGAGGTTTANACATGTGTGCTNGATATGTGGCTCAAGGAGCTGATGCCCGTTCAGCCGCTGATACTCACCGAGGANAGCTATTCAGAGCTTCTCAATGAGGGGCCGNTGCTCTTCATGGGCAACGGGGTTGAAAAGGCCAAGACNATTATCNGGCATCCGAACGCAATTTTTATTGACGGCATTCAGCCGCTGGCCTCAGATATGCTCGCATTGAGTGAAAAGGCATATCGTGAGGGGAGGTTTCTTGACGTTGCCTATAGCGTTCCGGAATATCTCAAAGAATTTCAATCAACATCCAAGAAATGAAAAAGTTACTTATTGCTATTAGCGTTATTGCGGCGAGCCTGAGCGCCGCGGCCGACACTTACGACGGCTCAATTCTCTATGGTTATTCAACGACGCCGGCGGGCGCCCTGCAGTTTACGGAGCAGACGCGCGCGGGCATGGCTTTTGAATTTAACGAATCTGACGTAAAATATTTCAAGGGGTGCAAGATTACGGCTATCGCAGTGGCCAACGGTGCGCCGGCCGCGGGCTCTAAAGCCACGGAGTATCCCATCACNCTGTTTACGGCCTCCGGGTTCAGCAGCATGGGCATCGTAGAGACCACCCTGACCTATGACGGGAGCATGGACCTGACGGCGCCGAAGCTCTATAAGGAGTATGCGCTTCCGGAGCCGATAGAAATCACGGCGGATATGGACCCGATATGGTTTGGCATGATGGCCGATTGTGACCCTCAGGTTGCCAACGTCATGATGTTTGACTCCTGGGACCATACCTCATCGCCNGCCACGGGCGGAATGGTAGGCGCTCAAGACGGGCCNGACTCTCCGATGTTATGGTCTGACCAGAGCTATACTTTCGGCTTNGGGTGCATCCGAGTGAAAATCGANGGNAAGAATTTCCCGGCCAACGAGGCCTCGATGCTTGACTGCATGATTCCTGACTTNGTTGAGACCAACTCNACCCAGCCCATCACCTTCTATGTGCGCAACGAGGCGGGCAACGACATCAACTCGCTGACCATCAATTATAAGGCGGGAGCTGANGCCGAACCNNTNNAAAAGACTTACCAATTNGAGCATCCGCTGATTTATAATGACTATACGGAGCTTGAACTTGACATGCCGATTCCCGGNGAGGCGCAAAACAACCTTCTGCTGAGCCTTGAGATTGCAGAAATCAACGGNGTCNGCAACACGGCNACNGCCGATTCGCGCACGGCCTCCGGGCTCTGCCTGGCAATGACTCCGGGCACGGGCTACAGCCGNAACATGGTNGCTGAAATCTCCACGGGNACCTGGTGTGGCTACTGTCCGATGGGAATTGACGGAGTGAGCAAGATGCTTGCGGCTCATCCGGACGGAACTTTCATCCCAATCGCCGTACACGTTGATGACCGGATGTCAACGGCCTCNTATAATCTGTTTCAGACCAATTTTGTCGGCACCAATGCTCCGATGCTCATCGTTAACCGCAACATGGAGCGCTATGGCAAGCGCAACCCGACGTTTGAGATTCTCAACCAGATGTATCCGNCCGTAGTGTCAACCCCGGCCATGGCCTCGCTGAGCATCGACGGAATCGAGATTGACACCGCCGGCAAGAAAATCACCGTGAAGACCTCGGCNGAGTTNGCCTTCGGGTTTGAGAATGGCGATTACGGCCTGGCCTATGTGCTGACGGAAGATAACGTCGGCCCCTATGTTCAGACCAATTATTACGGCAGCGCCGGNGCCCCGGAGATGGGCGAATGGAACGCCCTGCCCGAGCAGGTGGAGATACTGTTTAACCGCGTAGCGCGNCAGATTAATCTCTTTAACGGCATGGCGGGGTCANTTCCCGNGGCNGTCAGCGCCGGCGAGACGATAAAATTTGACGGCAGCGTGCGCACAAACACCGTGCAGAACATTGATAATTGCCATGTTACGGTGNTGCTCATCAACCGCACGACGGGGCGCATTGAAAACGCCGTCAGCAGCTCGGTCAGCGCCCTGCCGATTGAGGNNCCAAGCATTGCCCCCGCTGANNATGACGCCCCGGTCTATGACCTCTTAGGCCGCAGGGTAAGCAACCCTCAGCCGGGCAAAATNTACATTCAAGGAAACAAGAAAATTGCCAATTACTAATTACAAATNACTCATTAATAACTAAATGAACGTTGCAATCGTTGGCGCATCAGGCGCCGTCGGCCAGGAATTTCTCCGGGTGCTCGACGAACAAAACTTCCCCATTGACGAACTTCGCCTCTTTGGCTCCTCACGCTCTGCGGGCCGCAAATATAGCTTCCGCGGAAAAGAATATACGGTCAAGGAACTGACCAAGAATCCCGATGACTTCAAAGGAATAGACATTGCCTTCACCAGCGCNGGAGCNGGAGTGAGCCGCGACTATGCCGAGGTCATCACCGCCCACGGGGCNCTGATGATTGACAATTCATCAGCCTTCCGCATGGATGATGACGTGCCTTTGGTTGTGCCCGAAGTTAACGGCGACGACGCCTTCAANACTCCCCGCCGCATCATTGCCAACCCTAACTGCACGACGATTCAGATGGTAGTGGCCCTGAAGCCGCTCAATGATATCTCGCCCATCAAGCGTGTCCACGTAGCCTCCTATCAGGCCGCCTCGGGCGCCGGCGCCTCNGCCATGGATGAACTCGTTGAGCAATATCGCGCCCTGAGCGAAGGCCGCGAGCCCAAGGTTGAGAAATTCGCCTTCCAGTTGGCCTACAACGTAATTCCTCATATCGACGTCTTCACCGATAATGGCTACACCAAGGAGGAGATGAAGATGTTTAACGAGACCAAGAAAATCATGCACGCTCCGGGGCTTGATGTATCGGCCATGTGTGTTCGCGTTCCGGTNATGCGCGCCCATTCGGAGGCCATCTGGATTGAAACGGAAGAGCCCATCAGCGTAGAGACCGCCCGCGAGGCGTTTGCTCAGGCCGAGGGAGTAGTCCTGATGGACAATCCCGCAGAGAAGGTTTATCCGATGCCGCTGTTCACCGCCGGTAAAGACCCGGTCTACGTTGGCCGTGTGCGTCAGGACCTCGCCAANCCGCGCGGACTGAGCTTCTGGGTTGTCGGCGACCAAATCAAGAAGGGCGCCGCGCTGAATGCCGTGCAGATAGCTCAATATATCCTCAACCATAAGTAAATGAAATCACGTCTGACTCAAGAGCAATTGCTGCGCCAGCGCCTGCTGCCGCAGCAGTTGCGTTTTGCGGCCATGCTTGAGCAGACGGATGATGAAATTGCCGACGAGATTGACCTTGAGCTGGCAGAAAATCCGGCTCTGGAGCGAAAAAGNGCCGATGAGGGAGAGCGCCGATATTATGCGCCTCAAAACTCCGGCGCCGATGAGTCGGANCGCCCGCCATTGAGCGAATATGACGAGACTCTTGCCGAGTATCTTCGCCGCCAGCTGAGCGAACATCCGGACTCACCGGAGCGCCGGATNGCCGACTATATGGTTGACTCACTGGACTCTAACGGCTACATGACGCGCACCCTGCCGCAGATTTGCGAAGACATGGCCTTTGACGGCACCATCACTCCGGCGCCAACCATGGAGCAAGTTAGGGCGGCCGCGGAGCTTCTTCGCAGTCTCGACCCGCCGGGAGTAGGCGCCCAGGACCTGCGTGACTGCCTGCTGCTTCAGCTCAAGCGGCTGCCTCCGGAGCGACCATACTTGGCTGACGCNCTGGAGATTGTGCGCTATTGGTTTGACCTTTTCGGCAACCGCAATTTCAAGCGCCTCAGCGCCGAATCCGGTATNCCGGAGGCCAANATTGCGGAAGCTAACAAGCTGATAACCACCCTGAATCCGCGCCCCGGAAGCGAATTTTCAGCCGACCCGGTGCGCGCCATTGCTGATGCGGCAGTGACGCCCACATTCATCGTTGAGACGGAGGGGGATGTGCTGACCGTCAGCATGCCCAATTCGCTGCCTGAGCTGCAGATTGAGGAGAGCTTCAAGGCCGATGTNCCGGCNGGCGATGCCGGCGAGTTTATCCGCAAGAATCGCGCTGAGGCTCAAACGTTTATCGACCTGCTCCGGCGCCGCCAGGAGACCCTGATGAAGATAGCGCGCGCCATAGTCAGCATGCAGGCCGACTTTTTCCTCTCCGGCGACGACGAAAGCCGGCTCCACCCGATGGTGCTCCGCCAGGTTGCTGACCGCACGGGGATTGACCTCACGGCCATATCCCGGGCCATTGCGGGCAAATGGCTCGCGACGCAATGGGGAGTCTACCCGCTGAAATCCTTTTTCAGCCATCGCGGCAAGGGCGACGACGCCGAACTCTCCACTCCGGCCATCCTTGCGGCCATGCGCGAAATCATTGAAAATGAGAACCCTGCAGCCCCGCTCAGCGACGAAGCCATCGCCGCCGCCCTGAGCCAACGCGGACTGAAGGTTGCGCGGCGCACTGTTGCCAAATATCGTAACCGCCTCGGCATTCTTGAGGCCCGACTCAGAAAGAAATGAAAGTCCGCGCATCCATAGTAACCTACCGGACTGACCCCGAGGAGCTGACAACGTGTGTCAACTCGCTGAAAGCGGCGGGAGTCAAGCAAGTAACCATCGTCGACAACTCGCCGACGGACTCGCTGCGCCCCCTTTGCGGGAAATTAGGCGCCGATTACATCTTCACGGGAAAGAACCTCGGCTATGGAGCGGCACATAACATTGCTCTGCGCCAATCACTTGAGCAGGCCAACGGGGAATATCATCTCGTAATCAACTCTGACGTCTACTTCGCGCCGGAAACCATCAGTCTGATAACCGAATTCATGGACTCGCANCCGGAAGTGGGCCAACTGATTCCGCGCACGGTCTATCCTGACGGGCGGGAGCAGGCCGTAGNTAGGATGCTCCCTACTCCGCTCGACGTCATTGGTCGGCGCTTCTTGCCGGCAGGCTTGATGAGACGGCGCAACAGCCGCTATCTACTTGAACACGTGGACCATAGCCGGCCATTCAATGTGGCCTACCATCAAGGGAGCTTCATGTTTCTGCGCCTTGACGCCCTGCGCCGGGTCGGACTTTTTGACGAGCGTTTTTTCATGTATCCGGAAGACATTGACCTCACGCGCCGCATCCATGAACACTATCAGACGCTCTTCTGGCCCGGTGCNACCATCACTCATGCCCATCGCGCCGCGAGCTANAAATCGCTTCGGATGCTNCGGATTCACTGCGTCAACATGATTCGCTACTTCAATAAATGGGGCTGGTTCATNGACCCNCGCCGCCGCCAAATCAACCGCACTTTACANAAAGTGTAAAANCCGTTACAGCACCGTTTCGGNGCTNACTTCTGNNTATCANNNAGTTAGNAGAATTGGCACGGGATTTGCTCCTTTTGGGGGCATGGACAAAGAAATACCCCGCAAGGAACAATTGCGCCGCAAATTCATCACCGCAGCCAAGATTGGCGCCATAGTGGGCGTCGCAGTTATCGCCATCGTAAGCTATACGAACATGGTGCGTCCCCGCGTTGACATCAGCAAGATAAANACCGGAGCGGTCGACGTAGGGACCATTGAATCGACCATCTCCTCNTCCGGCATAATCAAGCCGGCCATAGAGGAGCGCATCCTCTCGCCGATAGCCTCCAGAGTCATAGNGGTTTACAAGACCGTTGGCGACAGCGTCAACGAAGGGGAGCCTCTGCTCCTGCTGAATCTCTCCAAGATAGACGAGGAGCTGCGCACTCTTTATGAGCAGCTTGACTTCAAGCGCGAGGAACTCCGTCAGGCCCGCATCAANCATGAAAATGACCTCCTTAACCGCGAAATGGACATAGAGTCCAAGACTCTGACCGTAGAGCAGCTTCGTCAGGACCTGCGCAACGAGCAGTATCTTGACAGTCTNGGCTCCGGCACGGGCGAGAATATCCGGCGGGCACAAGCCTCCTTGCGCTCGGCCGAAGTGGAATTAGCGCGCCTCAAGCGGGAATTGAGCAACGAGCGCGACTTTCAGGCNTCGAATCTGCGCATGAAGCATACGGAACTTGACCAATTCGAGCGCTCGATAAGGGANAAGGAGCAGGTGCATCANGAGGCGCGCATCCTTTCGCCGCGCAAGGCCATATTGACCCGCATCAAGAGCAAAGTGGGCGAAAATGTCGGAGTCAACGATGAAGTGGCNGTAGTTGCNGACCTGAGCTCGCTCCTGATTGAAGGCGAGCTCCCGGACACCTACAACGGGCAGGTTGCCGCCGGCGCGGAGGTGATAATCCGCCTCGGGAAGGAACAATGCGGCGGAAGACTCGTGGAGCTCAGCCCCGTTGCAGAGGGGGCGATGCTCCCTTACGTAGTGGTTCCCGATGCGGCCACAGGAGTCAAGCTCAAGCCGGGCACCCGCGCCGAAATCCATATCAAATCAGGTATCATCAGCGATGCCGTCCGTATTCCCAACGGGATGTATTATACCTCAGGGCCGGGGAGCTATGAGCTCTTCGTTGTTAACGCTGAGGGCACGGAGGCCGAGAAGCGGCTCGTCACCCTCGGCAAGGCCAATTATGACTACGTTGAAGTCATCAAGGGACTCGACCCGGGCGAAAGGATAATTCTTTCTGACGTTTCGCGCTTCAAATCAGCGCGCAGCATTAAGCTGAAGGAGGGTTTATAGTTTATAGTTTATGGTTGATGGTTGATGGTTGATGGTTGATGGTTTATGGTTTAACTTATAAATTTTATAAATTTTATAATTCTTATATATGATAGAGCTTCGCGACATTAAAAAAATCTACCGCACTGACGAAATCGAGACAACAGCCCTTGAGAATATCAACATTGACATCAAACGGGGCGAGTTCGTCTCNATCATGGGNCCGTCAGGCTGCGGCAAGTCAACACTTCTCAACATCATCGGCCTTCTTGACACTCCGACGGCAGGCACCCTGCGCCTNAAGGATACTGACGTAAGTACCCTGAGCGCGGGCAAGCTGGCCGAGTTCCGTAACCGCAATCTTGGCTTCGTCTTTCAGAGTTTCCATCTGATTAACACTCTGAACGTGCTGGAAAACGTTGAAGTGCCCCTACTCTACCGTCCGATGAGCGCCTCGGAGCGCCGCAAGCGGGCCAAGGAAGTGCTGGAGCAAGTGGGCCTGAGCCACCGTCTGCGCCACACTCCGGGTCAGCTTTCAGGCGGACAGTGTCAGCGCGTGGCCATTGCGCGCGCCATTGCCGGGAATCCGGACATAGTGCTTGCCGACGAACCTACGGGCAACCTTGACTCACGCATGGGCGCCGAAGTGATGAACCTGCTCCATGACCTCAACGTCAACCAGGGGCGCACCATCGTCATGGTGACCCATAACGANGAGCAGGCTCAACAGACCAACCGCATCATCCGCCTTTTTGACGGGCATCAGGTAATATGACAAGAGTTTTTGCAACTGTGATAATGATGGCGATGCTCCTTGCCCCGGGAATCCAAGCCCGGGGCGAGAGCAGAGTCATGACCCTTGACGAGGTAATCGATGAGGCGCGGAAGACGAGCGTCGAGGCGCAAATGGCCCTCAACTCCATGCGTGCCTCCTACTGGAGCTACCGCAACTATCGGGCGAGCCTGCTGCCGGAAATATCATTCAGCGCCACTCTGCCTTCATTCTCACAGCGTTACAGCTCCTATCAGAATCCTGACGGGACATATGATTTCATTCATTCGTCNGTACTTGAGGCGGGCGGGCAAATCAACATCACGCAAAACATCTGGGCGACGGGGGGCACGCTGAGCATGTCAACGTCGCTGAACTTCCTGCGCCAGATGGGGCGCAACGCTTATTCGCGCTTCATGTCAGTGCCCGTGGCCCTGCGGTTAGACCAGCCGATATTCGCGGCCAACTCGGCCAAGCAGACGCGCAAGACGGCACCGCTGCAATATCGGGCGGCACAAATCGACTANATNGTGTCGACCGAAAATCTGGCGCGCACGGCCATGGGGCTCTACTTTGACCTCATCATAGCGCGCGAACAGGTGGANATTCAGCANAAAAACCTTGAAAACGCCAAGAAACTGCATGAAATAGCCAAAGTTAAGCGCGAAATGGGCAAAATCAGCCANAATGAGGTGCTCCANNTGGAGCTCAACNCCCTCAATGCGCAATCGGCGCTGACCTCGGCCGANAGCGGGCTGACGGCGGCCTCCTTCGAGTTGACTTCGTTTTTAGGCTATGAGGAGGACTTTGAAATCATTCCTCAGATTCCGGACCGGTTGCCACANATCGACGTGACCTTTTCCGAGGTCTATGAGATGGCGTTGCGAAACAGCACCCACTCCATTTCACGGCGTCTGAGCGAACTTGCCGCCGATTATTCCGTAGCCTCGGCCAAGGGAAACATGAGGCGCATCGACCTCTANGCTCAGGTAGGCTTCACGGGCACGGGCGATAACATCACCGGNGCCTACTCGCCGCTTCAGAATAATGAAGTTGTCAGCATCGGGGTTCAGATTCCGCTCGTTGACTGGGGCAAGAGGCGCGGCCAGGTGAAAGTGGCCGAGAGCAACCGGGAAGTGACCCTGGCGCGTTTGCGTCAGGAGGACACGCAGTTCCGGCAGAACATCTTCCTGCTCGTTGACCGCTTCAACAGTCAGCAGCGGCAGGTGGAGATAGCCTCCGTGAGNGACACGATTGCCCAACGCCGTTATGACACCAACGTAGCCTCCTTCATGATGGGCAAAATCTCCACNCTNGACCTCGACAACTCACAGACAGCCAAGGATAACCAGCGCATCAGCTATCTCACCTCGCTCTATCAATATTGGAGCTACTATTACCAGATACGCTCCCTNACCCTCCATGATTTTATCACCCACGAAGATTTGAACTCGGAAGTTTATGGTTTATAGTTTATGGTTTATGGGATGAGAGGATATNNAGCCCGTTTAACTGACAACCATAAACCCTAAACTATAAACTATAAACTATAAACCATAAACCATAAACTATAAACTATAAACCATAAACCCTAAACAATATACAATAAAACATAAACTATAAACCATAAACTCTAAACACTAAACACTAAACACTAAACACTAAACACTAAACACTAAACACTAAACACAAAATACGATATAATGCGGAAATTTATTGCACGATTCAGGCAGGCGCCNATGTTCAGCACGGTTTATATCCTNGGCGCAGCGCTCTCGGTGGCGTCGGTGATGCTCGTCGCCATTTTCCTCCACGTCAAGACCTCGAATATCTACCCGGAATATTCGCGCGACCGACTCCTGTATCTGTCAAAGAGCTATTTCAGTATATCCAAGGATCAAGGTAATAATCGTTCTTTCACAATGGAGCAGACCTCCTCATTTTCTCCGCGATATGCCCGTATATTTGCTGACTCCTTAAATAATATTGCAACAGTTGCCATCATCAAAAATCCTCCCCAAGCTTCCGAAATCAACTTTAGAGGGAATAGGTTGACAAACCTCCTACTGCAAAATGTCTATGTCGGGGATGAGAGATTTGAAAATGTCTCGACGCTCACGGCTACCCCCGAAATATTCAGCGTTTATGACTATGAATTCATTGACGGTGCTCCTTTTAAGGACGCATCCGGCCCTAATGTTGCCATTTCCGACCGCCTTGCTCGTCGTATTTTCGGGACAGACAAAGGGGTTACAGGCCGCACTTTCAATTTATCGGTGATACAATATCTCATATCAGGAAATTTCACGGATGAACAGAAGGAATTTACCGTTTGCGGAGTTTTCAAGGAAGGAAGCCGATTACTTCCNTCATCGTTNACTGAAATCATTGTGCCGCTTGACATAAATAAGGAAATAGAAGTTACAAAGATAGAGCTATCCCAGCCCGTTAATCCAATGGATGGACAAGGAGAGTTCAATCTTGTTATCCTCCCCCACGAAGGCGTTTCGCCAGCGTCAATCAAGGAAGCGATTCTAACTCAAATAAATCGGCTGAAATCTCAGCCATTTAATTGCATAATTACGTATGCTTACATNAACGGCCAAACCTATAGGAATATCAACACTATGGATGAAATCCTTCCGGAAGAATATGAATTCACAATCGGAAGTTATCCCCGCAGCGCACTACAAATGCAACTTGGCAACCCGGAAAATATATATGAAAAGTTTAATTTCGTCGGCCTGACAAAGCTTTATGGCCTGTTAATCCTCATACTTCTGCTTGTTCCGGCGNTGAATCTGAGNAGCCTGATTTCCGGCAACATGGACTCNAAGATGAGCGAAATGGGTATCCGCAAGGCCTTCGGGGCGCGCAATTCNACTCTGNTGCGCCAGGTTGTNAACGAAAACCTATGGCTGACGGGATGNGGCGCCATCTTGGGCATNATCCTNGCCTGGGTGGGCGTTCTGCTCTGGAAGGACTGGCTCTTTGCGGGAATCGGGAGCGAGGGAGGCAGTCTCTCCGCCTCTGACGTGATGCTCGACCCGGCAATGCTCTTCGCGCCGAAGGTGTTCATTGCAGCAGTCATCATCTGCATGGTTCTCAATCTTTTTTCATCGTTAATTCCGGCCTGGTGGGCNTTGCGCCGCCCGGCAATTGATGCAATCAAAGCAAAATCATAACTTTACCCTATGAAGCCATTTAAATCAATCTGGAAGCGCCGCNGCCGCTATGGTTGGCTCATTTTAGAAATAATCGTGGCCTCCGCTATCGCTTTCTTTGTTCTTGACCCTATTGTTGTCGGCATATATGACTCACACCGCAATTTCAATTATGACGCGGATCGCCTTGTTATGGTCCGGCTCAGACGCCTTGACCCTTATAATCCGGCTTTTGACAAACAACGAGCCACAGATGTATCGGCCATCGAGTCAGACATCATGCAAGTGATTCCCCGCTTCGCTGCCTTGGAGGAGGTGGAAAAAGCCATTCCGATGCCTCACCGCGGATTTGGTGGTGGTGAAGATTCATATGATTCGGTAATGCTCCCGGACTCAACCGAAATAGCCTCTTTCAAAGCCACTTTCATCCCGGAAACAGAATTTTTNNCNNCNNTNNGCTTCCGCGCCGCTGAGGATATTCCCGGCAATCCGACAATTGAAGAAATGAACAATATGTGGGTAAACTTTTATAATGAAATGATATGTACCCGCACTATGGCGCGGCTCCTTCACGGCGACGAGTATACGGCCATGGAATCATCCAGAAAGGCTCATGAACGGAGAAATGTATGGGACCAAAACAAAGGTGACCTTAAAATAGTAGGTATCATCGAGGATACCCGTGCCTGGGGCGACCGTCCTTATCCACTGATACGCTTCTATGCCGACCCTCTTTCTCATTCCGTACAATATAATAGCCACAATACCTATGAGATTCTCCTTCGTCTCAAGGCCGGCGAGAGTGCAAAAAGCCTCGCGCATCGAATCAACCGCGACCCGGAATTGAACAATCTCGCACGCCTCGGAATCTTGGAATTCAAAGAAGCGATTCCCTATAAGGAGTTAAACGGTGAGGACTCGATTTTTTCTCCCGGCGAGCGTTACCGTAACGTCCTGATGGTCTTCTTTGCCATCAATATCTTCTTAGGAGTTTTCGGCACTTTCTGGCTGCTAACGCGCAAGCGCACGGAGGAAGCCGGCATCATGCGCGCCTTCGGGGCCACTCCGTTGCGCGTCAGGCTTATGCTCTACGTTGAAGGGGCAATCATCGCTTTGGGTTCGTCGCTGATAGGTTGCGGAATCTATATCTATTACCTCTCCAAGAATCCGGAGCAGTTTGAGTATGGGCTCAACACTCACCTCATTGACAAGGATATGAGCCAATTCCCGGCGGAACTTCATACATGGGTAGGTGATTTCCGTATGCACAGCGCGATAGTGACGGGAGTAGTCTGCGCTACTATGCTCATCGTGGTGCTTGTCGGCATCGCTATCCCCGCCTGGAAGCTCAGCCGCATCAATCCCGTAGAGGCCTTAGCAGATGAGTGAATAAACATTAAACACTCAACACTAAACTCTAAACACTAAACACTAAACACTAAACACGATATAATGCGGAAATTNATTGCACGATTCAGGCAGGCGCCGATGTTCAGCACGGTTTATATCCTCGGCGCAGCGCTCTCGGTGGCGTCGGTGATGCTCGTCGCCATNTTCCTCCACGTCAAGACCTCGAATATCTACCCGGAATANTCGCGCGACNNNCTGNTGTATAANANCNNNATTGCGTTACAATTTGANGATAACACAATNTCCGGCNANTTNTCCCCGGTTTTAGCCTCCACTATAATNGACTCCATCGGCGACATTGCCAACGTAGCCTTAGAGTNATATCCGGACAAATNTGTCAGCGTCTACGTTGATGGCAAAAAGTTTGAGAATATCAAGATAAAGTCCGCTACCCCNGGAATTTTCAGCGTCTACGACTATGAATTCATCGANGGTCAACCNTTTCCACCGGAGACTACAGAATTATTAGCCGTCATNTCTGACAATCTGGCACGCAAAATCTTCGGTANGGACCGCAACGTAGTAGGCCGNAAATTCAGGTCCTCCGAATTTTCAACCGGNTACTTTGGCCGCATGAGTTCGACAAACACGGATTTTACCGTCTGCGGAGTTTTCAAGGNNGGNAGCCGNCTGCTTCCGCTCTCCTTTGCCGAGATTATCAGTCCGGTCAACCTCAATCNTCTTATTGAACAATATAATCACCCCGNNGAGTCAGACTATGATANAGGNGACCTGTACAAAATCGTAGGGGACCTGAACATAATAACNTTACCGAAGAGCGGGGTCAGCAAGGAAGAGGTAACCTNACGAATCAACGAAGCNATTGCGAGAGAAGCCACAACACCTAAAAAATGGATAAGACACTCACGTGTCTATCATGATGACGGAGTCACCGGGANAATCATTGANCATGTTGAATTGNAACCGGGAGAATATCAACTGACTANCGGGGCCNGTCCCCGCGGNGCATTAGAGATGAACCTTGGTGNGCCTCACATGTTNGNAGAATTCGACTNCGCGGGATTCATGAANCTTTANGGGCTCATAGTGATGGTGCTTCTGCTNGTTCCGGCGNTGAATCTGAGCAGCCTGATTTCCGGNAANATGGACTCGAAGATGAGCGAGATGGGGATCCGCAAGGCCTTCGGGGCCCGCAATTCAACGCTGTTGCGCCAGGTTGTAAACGAAAACCTATGGCTGACGGGATGCGGCGCCATCTTGGGCATNATCCTTGCCTGGGTGGGCGTTCTGCTCTGGAAGGANTGGCTCTTTGCGGGAATCGGGAGCGCAGGAAGNNAGTCTCTCCGCCTCTGACGTGATGCTCGACCCGGCGATGCTCTTTGCGCCGAAGGTGTTCATTGCGGCAGTCATCATCTGCGTNNTTCTCAATCTTCTTTCCTCNTTAATTCCGGCCTGGTGGGCCTTGCGCCGCCCGGCAATTGATGCAATCAAAGCNAAATCCTGANAAAACATATGAANCCNTTNAAATCNATNTGGAAACGCCGCNGCCGNTANGGCTGGCTCATTCTTGAAATCATCGTGGCNTCGGCCATCGCCTTNTTCGTGCTTGACCCTATAGTGGTCAGCATCTATGACTCAACCCGCAACTGCGGCTATGACATGGANCGACTGGTGATGGTCCAGCTGACGAGGCTTGATGTTCAAGACCCCGCCTTTGACGAAAAACGCGCCACCGACATTGACGCCATCGANTCAGACATCATGCAGGTGATTCCCCGCTTCGCCGCCTTGGAGCAAGTGGAAAAAGCCATTCCGCTTCCCATACGCGGATTTGGCGGGGGAGACGACTCTTTTGACCNANTNATGCTTCCGGATTCTACCGTAATCGACGCATTCAAGGCCACTTTCATCCCNGAAACGGAGTTTTTCACCACCATGGGCTTCCGCGCCGCCGAGGATATTCCCGGCAANCCGACCATAGAGGAGATGAACAATATGTGGGTGGACTTTTACAANGAGATGATTTGCACCCGCACGGAGGCGCGACTTCTTCACGGCGACGAATATACGGCCATGGAATCATCCAGAAAGGCTCATGAACANAACGGCCAATGGAGCAAGAACAAAGGTGACCTTAAAATAGTAGGCATAATTGAGGATAGCCGCGCCTGGGGTGACCGCCCTTATCCGCTGATCCGCTTTTATGCCGACCCTCTGTCACATTCCCTTAAATGGAACAACCGGAATCNTTACAACATCCTCTTGCGGCTCAAGCCNGGAGAGAGCGCNAAANGCTTTGCNCGGNGAATCAACCGCGATCCGGAGCTTCGGGAACTCGGGCGCCTGGGAATTCTGGAGCTCAAGGAGGCGAAGGCTTACAGGGAGTTTAACGGCGCAGACTNGATATTGTCGCCTAAGGAGAGGTATCGTAACGTCCTGATGGTCTTTTTTGCCATCAACATCTTCTTAGGGGTNTTCGGCACTTTCTGGNTGCTGACGCGCAAGCGCACGGAGGANGCCGGCATCATGCGCGCNTTCGGGGCCACTCCTCGACGGGTCAGGATGATGCTTTATGTTGAGGGGATTATCATTGCCTTGGGCTCATCATTAATCGGTTGTGCGATTTATGTTTACTATCTGTCNAAGAATCCGGAATCGTTTGAGTATGGACTTAACTCCTTCCTGAGAGACAGGGACATGAGTCAATTGCCACCGGAATTGCACACCTGGGTAGGCGACTTCTGGGCGCACAGCGCCGTGGTAACCGCAGTTGTCTGCGCGCTGATGCTGATAGTGGTCCTTGTCGGAATCGCCATNCCCGCCTGGAAGCTCAGCCGCATCACCCCCGTTGAGGCACTGGCTGATGAATAGTCCGCTAAATGAAAAATGAACGAGTGAAAAATGAAAAATAAATGCAGAATACAAAATAATTTNCCCNNAATTAGGCTAATTAGTCCAATTAGACCAATAANTCCAATAACTCCAATAATTCCTTAAACTTTAAACCTTAAACTTTAATCACTAATCGNAAAAAAATTANTATCTTTGCGATATGATTTTGATAGTTGATGATAATCAGGCGGTATTNGCGTCNCTGAGGCTGATGTTTGAGCGCGAGGGCTTTGAAGTCGTTACGGCATCGGGGCCNGAGGAGGCNCTTGCGACGGTGCGCGTTCGCGAGCCGGAACTGATTATGCTCGACATGAACTTTTCCCGGGCCACGACGGGCGAGGAAGGGCTTCACCTGCTTCGCCAAGTGCGCATCTTCTGCCCGCAGACNCCGGTAGTGCTNATGACNGCCTGGGCCAATNTNCCCNTGGCCGTCGAAGGGATGAAGGCGGGNGCGGCTGATTTCATCACCAAGCCCTGGAACAATTACGCGCTGATGGAGCGGATGAAGGAGCTGATATCGTTGCCGCGGCGTGCGCCCAAGGGCTTTGACCGCTCGCTGATCATCGGTCAATCGCCGGCCATGCTCACCATGCTCGAGACCCTGGAGCGAGTGGCGGCGACTGATGCCACAGTGCTCATCACGGGCGAGAACGGCACGGGCAAGGAGCTCGTGGCCGAGACGATTCATCGCAACTCGGGCCGCAGCCTTAAACCGCTGGTAAAGGTGAACCTGGGCGGAGTGCCCGTCTCGCTCTTCGAGAGCGAGATGTTCGGCCATAAGAAGGGGGCATTCACGGGCGCCGTNGCNGACCGCAAGGGGCGGTTTACGAATGCCGACGGGGGGACGATTTTCCTTGACGAGATAGGCGAGCTGGACCCCGTCTCGCAGGTGAAGATGCTCCGCGTATTGCAGGAGAAGACCTTTGAGCCGTTAGGGTCATCGAAGCCGGTGAAGGTGGATGTGCGCGTCATTTCGGCAACGAATGCCGACCTTACGCGGATGGTCAGCACCGGGACTTTCCGCGAGGACCTTTTCTATCGTCTGAACCTGATTACGATTCATCTGCCGGCGCTGAGAGAGCGCCCGGAGGATATTCCCCTGCTCGTCAATAAATTCGCCGAGGGGCGGGCCGAGTTTACGGCAGATGCGCTGGAGCTGATGAAGTCACTGAGCTGGCCGGGAAATATCCGCGAGCTGAAAAACATGGTTGAGCGCGCCATCATCATAGCGCGTGAGCCGCAAATAGACTCGCGGCTGCTCCGCCGCGCCATCGGCTCGGTCAAGACCGCCCGCGAACGCTCTGAAGAGGCCGAGCGCGAAGAGATAGTCAATGCCCTGGCCATTGCCGACGGAAAGATTGCGNGCGCGGCCGCCCTGCTCAANATCTCGCGCCCGACNCTATATCGCAAAATCGAGAAATTCGACATCAAGATATGAGGCTGATACTCCTGATTGCGGTNCTGCTGATTCTGCTCTCGGTGGTTCTTTACCGTATGACCATCCGCCCGATGCGTATCATTCAGCGGGGTATGGACCTGGTGCGCGAGCAGGACTTTGCCAGCCGGCTCCGGCGAGTCGGGCAGCGCGACGCAGACCGCCTCGTCGACATGTTTAACGAGATGATGGAGTGCCTGAAGCAGGAGCGCCTGAGAGTGCGCGAGCAGAATGAATTTCTGGACCTGCTGATAAATGAGTCCACGTCGGCACTGGTTCTGCCGGATGANTCCGGACGGCTCGAGGCCGCCAATCGCGCCGCNAAGGAGATTCTCGCATCCTCGCCGCAGATTGCGGAGACCATCAATCAGATGAAAATGCAGGAGACTCGCACTCTGAAACTGACTGACCGCAACGAGATTTACCGCCTGACGCGCCTGGGATTCATGGACCGCGGATGGATGCGNCCCTTCGTCATCATCGAGCGACTTACGGATGAAATCCGCGAGGCCGAGCGTCAGGCTTACGCCCGGGTAATCCGGATGATGGCTCATGAGGTCAATAACTCCATGGGGGGCATCTCCTCAGCGCTNCAGTCAATTGAATCGGAACTTGCGGGGCGNCCGGAGGCGGAAAGATTCATGTCNCCGCTGCAGGCCTGTTCGGAGCGAGCNGACTCGCTGACAGGATTCATCAAGGCCTACGCAGAAGTGGTCAAGATTCCCGAGCCNCAGCTGAGGCTTACGGATTATTGTGAGCTTGTAGANTCCTCGCTGCCGCTATTGGAAAGCATCTGCGGGCACACGGGGGCTCGCCTGACGGCCANTCTTGAGGAGGCGGTGCCNCTGAGGCTTGACCCCGTACAGATGCAGCAGGTGATATTCAACATTGTTAAGAATGCCGCCGAGAACGCCGGCGCGGGCGGATTCGTCAACATCGAGGCCGANGGGAAGACCCTCACAGTCAGCAACTCCGGACCGGCGATTCCGCAGGAAGTGGCCGAGAGGATATTCTCCGACGTGGTCTCCACCAAGCCTGCGGGCCAAGGCCTGGGCCTGATGCTCGTGGCTGAAATCCTGCGGAAACATCGCGCCCGATTCTCGCTCACCTCCGCTGCCGCTGACCTCACAGTCTTCCGCATCACCCTTCCGTGAAAACCGAAAAGTCAACGAAAACGCCCTAATTTTTTGGGGGATTCATTGAAAATATTTAACTTTGCGGAATGAAAGAACCGGAAATAGATTTTGTTATCACTTGGGTCGACATGAATGACCCGGAGTGGAAGGAAGAATTTGCCCGATATTCAAAGCGTCAGGACAACGAAAAGAACTCGGTTTCAGAGGCCCGTTTTCGCGATTACGGGTTTCTGCGCTATTGGTTTCGCGGAGTGGAGAAGTTTGCTCCGTGGGTCAGGAAAATCCATTTTGTNACGAGCGGGCAGAAGCCGGAGTGGCTCGACGAGACGAATCCGAAGATTAATCTTGTGAGCCATCGAGACTTCATTCCCGAGGAGTTTCTGCCGACTTATAATTCAGTAGTCATCGAGCGCTATATGCATCGGATTCCGGGGCTTGCGGAGCGGTTTGTCTATTTCAATGATGATTTTTATATCATCAACCATCTCAGTCCGGAGCGCTTTTTCCGGGGCGGACTTCCGTGTGACATCGCCATTTTTCAGTATAATCCGTCGTGGAGCCAATGGTATGTGCGCATCAAGAATAATATCCGGTTGATTAACAAGCATTTTGACAAGCACGAAGTGATGAAGCGGCATGGCGATAAATGGTTTGCGCCCTGCTATGGGAGCAAGGGGCGGATTAACAAGCTTTTGCGTCCTTACGGCAAGTTCATCACCCTGCGCACGCCTCATAACGCGCAGCCTTATCTGCGGTCAACGTTTGAGGAGGTCTGGGCGGCTGAGGGCGAGGAGCTTACGCGCACGTCGGCCAATCGTTTCCGAGCCGTCACGGACTATACTCCGGAGCTATTCCGGACCTGGCAAATCTGTCGGGGCAACTTTGAGCCGTATAATACTTATTCGGACACCAAGATGTTTCCGCTGATGATTAAGTCAGACAAGGCCATCGACGCCATTGAGCATCAGCGCTATAAGCTCATATGCCTGAATGATAACGTCCATATCCGCAATTATGAGCAGGTCATGAGCCGCATCGCGGCGGCCTTTGACCGGATATTGCCGGAGAAATCCTCCTTTGAGAAATGAAAAAAGAGCCGGAAAGCAAGCCACGCGCGGTCTTTGCCACGCGATTTGGCGCAATAGCGGCCATCGTCGGCTCCTCCGTCGGCCTTGGCAACATCTGGCGCTTCCCTTATGAGGCGGGTATGCATGGCGGAGGCGCATTTCTGATATGCTATATTATATGCGTAGCCCTGCTCGGTATTCCGGTCATGTGTGCGGAATTTGCAATGGGCCGGGGCACGCGCCGCAATATCTTCGGGGCATATAAGAAGCTCTGTCCCGGCGGCAAATGGCAACTGAGCGGCTATCTGGGCATCCTGGCGTCGTTTCTGATTATTTCGTTTTACTCCGTAGTTGCCGGCTGGACCATAGAGTTTTGCGTCCAGTCAGCCTTGGGCACTCTTGAATTTAACGGCGCGGAAAGCAATCATGAGCAGTTTCTGGAGCTCATTACGGGCTGGCGCTCAGTAGTCTGGACAATAATCTTCCTGGCCATCAACTTCGGCGTTCTCACCGGGGGAGTCACCAAGGGAATCGAGCGGATGGCTAACGTCATGATGCCGCTGCTCTTCCTGCTGTTGATAGCCTTTTGCGTCAATTCGTTTTTTATGCCTGGATTTGAGGATGGAATCAGCTTCTTGTTCAAGCCTGATTTCAGCAAGTTGACTCCCTCAGTGATGCTCGGCGCACTGGGTCAGGCCTTCTTTTCGCTCTCCCTGGGGCTGGGCGGGATGATGACTTATGCTTCATATTTTAAGGAAGATACCCACTTGGCTCGCACGGCGGCCTCCTCGGCCCTGCTTGATACTTCAGTGGCGCTACTGGCGGGAATCATCATCTTTCCGGCGGTATTCTCCTTCGGGCTGTCGCCTCAGGCGGGTCCGGCACTGGTTTTTGAGGTTCTGCCCCACGTCTTTTCACAGCTTCCGGGCGGAATGCTCTGGTCCACACTGTTTTTCCTCCTTCTCTTCCTGGCATCGATAACGTCGACCGTCTCCATGAGCGAGATTTCCATCAGCTATTTTTGTGACGAGAAGAAACTTACGCGCGGCAAGGCTACGGCCCTGAGCGCCGCCATCGCGCTGACGGGCGGAATTATCTGCGCCCTGAGCTTCGGGCCGCTGAGTTCGGCCACCCTCTTCGGCATGACCGCCTTTGACCTTTTTGACTATGCGGCGTCAAACATTCTGCTACCCGTCGGGGGCTTCATCTGTGCCATCTTCGTCGGCTGGAAACTTGACCGCAAATTTCTTGCCGGTCAGATGACCAATCATGGCCACCATCGGTTTCCTCTGTTAGGGATTCTGCGCTTTTGCCTGCGCTACGTAGCCCCGGCGGCCATCCTGCTGATATTCCTCAACTCGCTGGGATTTCTCTAAAAATGCTCTTTCCAAAGAGCATTTTTCCGCAAAAATGTTGTTTCCAAAGAACATTTTTACTATCTTTGCGTAAATTTTCAGATTATGGAATCACTGATAAATATTTCGCGCCGATTGGTCAATGCCGTGCAAACCAAGACATTCCGCTATCTCTTTAATCAAATCAACTGGAACGACAGATTGATTATGATCAAGGGAGCGCGGGGAGTTGGCAAGACCACTCTGATGCTTCAAAAGATAAAGACGAGTTTCGGAGCAAGCGGAAAAGCCCTTTATGTTTCCTGTGATAATCTATGGTTTTCAGATAACAAAATCGTAGACTTGGCGGAATATCACTACACCCATGGGGGCACACACCTCTATCTTGATGAAATCCACCGCTATCCGGGCAACTGGCAACAGGAGCTTAAAAACATCTATGATTCATATCCGGACTTCCACGTAGTTTTCACGGGCTCATCAATGATTCATCTGGACCATGCACTGGCCGATCTCAGCCGGCGCTGTCTCCCCTACCGGCTTTACGGACTCTCCCTGCGAGAATATCTCAGCCTTGAGGGGATTGCCGAGATTGCCCCTCTGACCTTGGAACAGGTCTTAGACCCCGGCCACAACGCCGAAGTTGAAATCATAAACAGTCTGCCGGAAAAGATTCTTCCAATCTTTGAGCGCTACCTCGGACGGAGTTATTATCCGTTTTATACCCAGGGAGAAAAGGGAGAGTATTACGGGCGCATCGAGCGACTGCTTGACGCAACAATCAGCCAAGACATCCCGGCAATTGAAGACGTTGAATTTGAAACCATCCAGAAAATGCGGCGCCTGCTCTACGTAATGTCAACCGAGGTGCCGTTCACCCTTAATGTGCAGTCACTGAGTCAAAAAATCCAAGTGACCCGCAATACGATTGCGCGGATGTTTAACCTCCTTGACAAAGGGGCCATATTGCGCACGATTCATAGCGGGTGGCACTCCCCTAAGTCAGCCGCCAAACCGCAAAAAATACTGTTTGACAACGTCGATATCATGGCAGCTCTGAGTAGCCTGAACGAGAAAGGCACCGTGCGGGAAACCTTCGTGGCATCCATGCTCTCTCAGGCCCACACGCTCAGCGAACCGCCGACGGGGGATTTCCTCATTGACGAAAAGTACATACTTGAAGTTGGAGGCAACACCAAGACGTATCGCCAGATAGCCGACCTGGAGGATGCATTCTTAGTGGTTGACGGAGTTGAGTCAACCATCGGGAATCGGGTGCCGCTATGGTTATTTGGATTTCTCTATTGAGAGGCGGCGGCGGACATAGTCAGTGACGAAGTCGGCGAGCTGGTCCATCGGCATCAGAGCGGAGTTGACGGTCAGGTCATAAGTGGCGGCCATGCCCCATTGGCGGTCAGTATAGAAATTATAGTATGAGGAGCGGAGCTTGTTGATTTTCCGGACCATGGCCCGAGCCTCGGCCTCAGAGGCCTTATCGCCGCGGCTCAGGAGGCGCTGAACGCATGCTTCCTCAGGGGCGGAGACAAAGATGTTAATGCAGCGGGGATGATCACGGAGCACATAATCCGCAGTGCGGCCAACGATTACGCAGCTTTTTTCCTGCCCCAGGCGGCGAATCACCTCGCTCTGGGCGCGATAAACGGCGTCATGGCCCACAGGCTGCGAGCCGAGCGACGACCCAATCAGTCCCATGGTGAAGGTCATAGTGCCGGAAAAGAACCCGGGACCGCGTTCATCCTCGCGCTCCATGAGTTCAGGAATGAGCCCCGACTCGGCGGCTGCCTCAAGCAGCAACTTCTTATCAAAGAACTCAATGCCCAGACGCTCAGCCAGCAAGCGCCCGAGTTCGCGGCCACCGGAACCCATCTGGCGCCCAACGGTAATTACAAAGTTATCCATACGACAAAATTTTTCTGCAAATATACAACAAAATTCGGAATTTTTTGTAAATTTGCGGAATGAAAAGAGAGAGAGTTGATGCAAATAGCGGGATTGATGCCGTCATCTTGTGGGTTGACGGCAGTGACCCGGTTTTGGCGGCGAAGCGTCGGAAATATTCGGCGGGGACGTCGGCGGAGACTCATGACGACATTGCCGGAGCAACCCGATTTGCTGATAATGGGGAGGTTAAATGGTGTGTGAGGTCAATTGAGCGGTTTGCGCCGTGGATAAGGAAGATTTACATCGTGACGGACGGTCAGGACCCTCAGATCAGGACCAAGCGCATCCCCCTGGAAATAGTTGACCACACGGTGATTTTCCGCGGCTATGAGCAGTATTTGCCAACTTTTAACAGCCTTTCGCTTGAGACGATGCTCTGGCGCATCCCGGGGCTGAGCGAGCGGTTTCTATACTTCAATGATGATATCTGCCTGATTTCGCCAACCTCTGAGGAGGATTTTTTCACCCCTGACGGACGCCCGATTGCCTACGGGCGGAAGCGCTCAACGGCCCACGGGCTGACTTCCCTGACCATTGACCGCGTGCGCTCTCTGGGAAATCCGAAGGTTAAGTTTCGCTACATGATGCTCAATGCCGCCACGCTGATTGGGCGCAAGGAGTTCTTTCTTTTGGAGCATACGCCTTATAATGTTAGCCGGGAAGTCCTTAGCGGGTATTATTCGGAGAATCCGGAGGCGATGGTCCGCAATCTGCGCCATCGGTTCAGAGACATCAAGCAGTATAGCCCCATCGAGCTTAATTATCTGCTGGCCGGGGCGGAGCTGAGGGATGCCTCAGAGGCGCTGATTTATCTTGAGCCGAAACAGCGGAAAATAGAGCCGAAAGCGGGCGCTAAATTCCTGTGTGTCAATTCGCTTGACCAGTTTGAGGAGGCGGAGCGGCAGGCAGTCGTTAATTTTATTGAATCACGTTTACATAAATAATGAAGGAAAAGATTGGTTATCAGCTGATTTACGGGCTCCTGAAGCTCCTGGCCCTGCTTCCGCTTTGGCTGCTTTACGGGCTGAGCGACCTGATGTTCGTCATCATGTATTATATTGTCCGCTATCGGCGCAAACTCGTTTGGAAGAATCTGCGCCGGGTTTATCCGGAGATGCCTGAGAAGGAGCTGCGCGGGATTGAGCGAGGCTTTTACCAAAACCTCTGCGACGTCTTCATCGAGGCGGTTAAGTTGCTCCATTTCAGCGATAAGCAGGCCCGCGAGAGGATTGAAATCCGCGGCGGGGAGCTGATTGACGATTGTGCGCGGCGCGGGAAATCGGCCGTGGTCATGTTGGGCCACGTAGGCAACTGGGAATGGATTCCATCAGTTGCGTCAAGCACCGAGGTGCCGGTTCTGTTCTGCCAGATTTATCATCCTCTGCGCAATAAGATTATGGACCGGCTGATGCTCAAAATCCGCAGCCGATTCGGCACGGAGAGCATCCCGATGAAGAAGACCGTCAGGCGCCTGCTGGAGATGGAGCGCGAGGGTCAGCACTTTGTTTGCGGCTTCATTGCCGACCAGCGGCCATTCACGCAGGCGCTGCATCACTGGACCACTTTCCTGGGCCAGGAGACGCCTTATGTTACGGGCGGCGAAACGATTGGCAATCACGTTGGCGCCGAATATTTTTACATCGACGTCGAGAAGCCCCGGCGCGGCCATTATCGCCTGACGTTCAAGCCCATAGAGCCAATGCAAGACGGAGAGGAGTTCCCTTACACGCGGGCATATCTGAAGATGCTTGAACAGACAATCCACCGCAATCCGTCGCTCTGGCTCTGGAGCCACAACCGCTGGAAGCGCAAAAAACAGCAATAAGCACTATAAATCTTATAAATCTTATAAATCTTATAAATCTTATAAATCTTATAAATCTTATAAATCTTATAAATCTTATAAATCTTATATAAAATAACTTGAACTAATATGCAAAAAGGATATATGCCGGCGGAAGTCGGAAATTGTGACGGCCTGAGAGTTGCCGTTGTTAGCACTGAGTGGAATCAACATATTACCGGCAAACTTGCCGAGGGCGCCATCCGGACTCTTGAAGCGGCAGGGGTTGAGACTGAGCACTTTACGGTGCCCGGCGCAGTGGAGCTGACGTTCGCCGCCCAGCGGCTGTCAGACACCGGGGCATTTGACGCCATCATTGTCTGCGGCTGCGTAATCAAGGGGGACACGCCCCATTTTGACTACGTCTGCCAGAGCGTCACCCAGGGCATCACGGCGCTTAACACTGACGGACCTATCCCGGTGATTTTCAGCGTGCTGACCGTCAATACCGAACAGCAAGCCCTTGACCGATGCGGCGGCTCATGCGGACATAAGGGAATTGAAGGCGCACAGACGGCTATGGCGATGATGCGCTTCAACCTCTCGATTATCGGCGATGAAGATTGATCCTCAAACGGCCCAACTACTTGAACGCGAGGCCGCAAGGATTCACTGCCCGGAGTTCGTGACGGCTGACCCCGTGCAGTTTCCGCGCCGATTTGACCGCAAGGACGACATTGAGATAGTGTCGCTCTTGGGGTCACACCTGGCGTGGGGCAACAGGAAGATGATATGTCGCGACATAGAGCGCCTGCTTGACCGCATGGAGGGCGAGCCGGCGCGATGGGTGCGCGAAGGGGAGTTTGAATCGGTCAGCGATGAGGAGAACATTCACCGCACATTCTTTGGGCGCAACCTGAAGCACTTTTGCCGCGGACTGCAAAAAATACTCGCTGAAAACCAAACGATTGACGATTTCTGCAGGCGCTGCGGCGCGCCGCAGAGTGCGGCCCCGGCCTGGACCCTCGCCGCAGCGATGAATCAGCAGATGGCGGAAGCCAACGGCGGCCAGTCAGACTCGCGCTGCCTCCCTCTGGCGCTCGATTCCAGCGCCTTGAAGCGCCTGAACATGGCCCTGAGATGGCTCGTCAGAAAAGACGGTGGGATAGTCGACCTCGGAGTCTGGGACTCGCTGACCCCGGCGCAGCTGTTCATCCCGCTTGACGTCCACGTAGGCAACACCTCACGCGCCCTCGGCCTGACCTCACGCAAGGCCAACGACCGCCGCACCACAGAGGAAATCACCGCCGCCCTGCGCTCGCTGCGCCCCGACGACCCTACATTCTACGACTTCGCCCTATTCGGCATCGGCGTCAGTTAAGAAGTTAAAAGTCACCCCGTTGCGTTTGCCGCAGACATAGCCCGACCCGGGAATGTCATACTGCACGACATTGTCAAGATAAAGCGGTTCGCCCTCAATGATGAGCGGACACATAAAGGTGGCACCTTTTTTTAGCCCGGTATGCTCGGAGCGAATCACCTCGAAATAGAGATTGCCGCGATAAATGATGTCACAGACCCGGTCAGGCAACCAGCGCAGGCGCAGCTTTTGGCCTCGCTGAATGTCAGTTGAGACGTTGAGATGGCGGCAGATAACCACGCTGCTCTGACGGTTCTTATGGTCCATCTGCAGAAAATCCTGCAAATCACGGAACCCGACAAACCGAGCCAATTGGTTCAGGGTGCTGACACGCGGCTTGACGTCTGATTCAATATACCCCCAGAGGCGCATAAGAGTTGAGGGGCTGATAAGGGAGTGTACCCGATTGAATATTTCTTCGCTCAGATGCTTGAAGTCCTTGGGTGTCTGCATCTTGCGACCTATAGTGTCCTCTATTGAACTGCAAAGGTTGAGGAGTTCTTCGGTAGATATTTCGATGGCCATTAGTCAGTCTTAATATTTTTTAATCTTTCTCTCAAAACATCGTAACAGTTATTACAATACCGTTCAAGGATAAAATACAGTTGATCATATCCTTCCTCGGAAAGATTGAAAGCGGTGGACTTGTGATAATAAAAATCTTTGAAAGCCTCCCGAGGATTCCTGTACCCGACAAGATATTCCCGACGGGAGAGTGTGTCAAGCTGAAGATTAATCTTCACAACCTCCGCATCAATAGTGTCAGTCCCGGCCTTAACGGCGGCCTGGAGTGCATCAAAATCATAAGGCAATTCCGGGGCCGGAGCGGGTTTATGGACGGGTTTATTGGCGGGGACTGACGACTCTAAAGATGGCGTGGGCGCTGGAGGCTCCGAGGGTTCATTTTGCGCGGGCAGTTCTGTCGGAAGCGGGACCACTATTTCTGCGGGCTTTTTCAGGAGGAAATAAGCGCCGGCAGCTAATGCAACCAGCAAGAATGAGGCAACGAGCGCCGGCACCCGGCTGCCCCGGTCGGCCGAGTCAAAAGCCCGGCGCAACAGGGCGATGTTAGAGTAACGCTTATCAATCGGGCCCTTGCATTTACGGATAATCGGACGATACTTGCGCCCGAGATTCATCTGCTCTAACAGGGTTCCGAGGCTGAAAATATCGTTTCTGACATCGGCCACGGACTGAGTCTGCTGCTCCGGCGACATATACCCCTCCGTTCCGGCAGGCTGCTTGAGAATGGAGAAGAATTCCGAATCGGCAAGCCCGAAGTCTATAATCCTCAGATAGTTGCCATTATAGGTAATAATGATATTCTCAGGCTTGAGATCGCGATGGACAATCCCGCAGGAATGGATATAAGCCACGGCATCAAAGAGCTGACGGGCCACATTGAGCTTCTCCTGGAGCGAATGAGGCTTCTTCACCCATCGGCCCCAGTCCTCGCCGTCGAGCCAGTCCATCACAATGTATGAGCCGGCAAACTCGCCGCCCAGGGTTATCATCTCGCCGGCATGGACAATTCCGGGATGGTGCATCCTAATCAGAATGTCAAACTCTTTTTTGAGCATCTGATTATAGACGTTGACGTCGGCCACACTCTCGGCCAGGCCCTTGAGCATCCACCATCGGCCATAACGCTTGGCCCTGAGCAAAATCGAATGGCCCGATTTAGCACACAGCTCTACGTCCGTAAACGTTGCGGAGAGCTGCTCCTCCTCGATTACGGTCAAATATCCGGAGATTGAACTATTATGAGATTCAACGGGCATACGACTGCAAATTTAATGATTTTAAAAAGAACTGCCAAATCTCTCCGGCAGTTCCCTTCTGAGAGTTATTGGCATTTGCTGCTGAGATTAAAATGCGAAGGCCCCAGATAGCAAAACAGACAGCCACTGTCACTCTTTACGGCTGCAAAATTAATACAAATAACGCGAAAAAATTATGTCATTTAATTTCATTTCACAAAACTCTAATAATCAATAAAATTTTTAGTGGATTGTTTGGAAAATTCACAAAAACTCACTAACTTTGCAACAGAAATATTAAAAAGGCGTATACTGACACGCTCTTTCTTGGCTATCTGAAACTTCGCAACTTTCAATCTCAGTCAAGAATGAAGCAAACGGTAGATGACTCCTGTGTGTATATACTATATCTAATAAAGTATATATTGCGTGAGGCCTCTGCAGATTTGCTCGTTCTACTGAGATGGGCAATGCGAAGGCCTCAGATAGCGGAACGGGCAGCAGACACAGGCTCTCACGCTCTTATTTCATAACCGCTCGAAACCGGAGATGCCTATCGAGTACTAAACCAGTCGTTAGGACATTTTTCAACGAGTTGAGTTCCCCAGCCGGAATAATCATAAACAGAATGTACGCAGGTGATTACCTGTCGTCGAATCTCGGCCATGAAATAATCAATTTATTTCAGGCCGATAACGGTCATCATTATCTCTATCTGAACTCCTCAGGCAACCTTAACAAGGCCCATGAGGGGTTGGATATCATGTTGATGGTCAAGGCTCATTCCGCTGATTCATTTGAGGTTATCGGGCTGGCAAAAGGATTGCACGTTGCTCCCGGAGCCACAATGACTATGCCTCGCGATATCAGCCAAAAGGTAGACCTTATCAGCCGGGCACAGAGGGATTACATCGCGTCGGAACCCGGCGACGTTTCTTATGGCGGCGTCTCGATTCTTGATATTTTCAACGATGCGGAGCAACAAAACATCTTTATCACTTACAAAGCTGACAAGGTGCTTGTTCCATCAAATCGGCGCATCTTCCTGCAATACGACAAAAACGGACTGAATAAATTTGATAACAAAGAGGTAATTGTGGCGTTAAAATCTCACAATATGCCCCGCACATCGCTTAAGTCCTACATCTACCCGGAAGAAAGCATTGATGGAGAGCAGCTCTCTGACTACGATAATATTCTGACCAATATCGTTGAGAATGCCGATTTATGGACCGATAAAGCCGTTTGGAAACCGCTTTGCAACAAATCGACTGCAAATCAACGCATTTCCCTTTTCGATATATGCAAAATGCGCGATGATGAAAATCGGGTATCCAATGCGCTTGCATATTTCATGTCCCTTGAACAATATCGGCCCCTTTGGATTAAGTTCTTCGGTAATTATGGGGTCCATCTGCACAATAACTATAACGTCGGGCGCGAAATCTCGTCAAAAATCACAGACGAGTCAATCGATCCGGCCCGATATCCGTCAGGTGGACGCATAGATTTACTGATTGAAGATTCCGGAAATTTTGTTGTAATAGAAAACAAAATCAAGTCGGATATCAACAATGTCAAATCCGACGGCGAAGGGATGAATCAGTTACACCGATACATAAATTTTGCCCAACATAAAGTTTCGGCGACCGGACAGACCCCATATTTCTTCATAATAGCCCCGAACTATAATATTCCGGTCCTTGATGAAGAGACATCGAAAAGGTACCGAATCATCACGTATCGGGACATATGTGAGTTTCTTGACGAGCCGACGAATATGGCCGCCGTGGAATCCGATTGGAATTTCCGGGCTTTATATGATGTAATGAAATGGCATACTTTTGATTCTCCAAATGAATATTTACGCTATGAAATGCAGGAAAAGTTTGAGCAACGACTGAAAACTGCGTCTTCATTGATATCCGCACCTAAAACCGAGACATCAAAACTATCTAACGAAATCGAAAAAAACAATAAACAACAATCAGTACTAAACATGGCAAAGAAATCAGCAATTTCCGGTGAATACATCATCACCGTTGAAGACAGCGGCTCAATCCGCGTATGTAAAATCTACGATAACGTCAAGGCATCCCTTCGCGAATGTGCCGAGGCTAAAGGATTCGAATATGATCCCAACTGGACTACCCGTCAGTTCGGTTCGAAACTTATTAAAGAATTCGGCGAAGGCAACGAGGCTACCATCGGCGAATACACCATCGTGAAACGCGACTCCGGCTCAATCGAAACCTATCGCACCTATGACAATACCCTGGGAGCCCTGCGCGAAATCGCCTCTAAAGTAGGCTTCAATATCAACGAGAGCTCAAACACCCGCCAAAACGGCTCGAAGCTCATTGACTTCATCAACTCAAACAAGTAAATCAGATTAACCTCATCAATCCATATGGCAGTAAAGACCACCGCAGCCGGCAAGATGGACAAGCGCACCAAGGAGTATAAGGAACTCAAGGAGCGTTTGGCGAAAGCTCGAGCCGCCAAGGCAAAATCCGCGACACCAAAGAAACAGACCTCCCGGCTGAAAAAGACCGCTTCGGGCAAGGTTGACAAACGCACCAAAGAAGGGAAAGCCATTGCCGAACGCATGGCCAAGGCCAGAAAAGCCAAAAACTCACTGGCCAACCGCCTCAAACGACTTTTCCGCTAATCTCAAACTTCCATACTCACAATGAAAACTCCTAACGCAACAATAGGCTCTCTTATAGCCGCCATTATATGGGCCGACGGCGAATATTCCGAGGTTGAACGCACAACCATCAGCGAAATCGCGGAAGCCCTGGAAATTCCGGAAAAAGAACTCAGCATGAACGTGACTGCTGCTTTGGTCGAGCTCAAGAACATGGACGAAAACAGCGCTACGGACTTTGCCGTTAAACACGCCGCGAAAGTCAACGACGAAGAAACCGGCGAGATATTCCAGGCCATCCTGCAGCTGGCGCTTTGCGACAATGTGCTGACCTATGGAGAAGTGCACAACATTCTCGTTTTGGCTGAAGCACTCGACATTGACCAGGATGCCGCAGTCTTGATGCTCTGTGACCTCGTCAAAACCGAGCCCGAACTTGAAGTTTCATTTGAACCCGAAGACGAATGAATATTATAATCCCTGAAAAATTTAAGGGCGAAGACTCTGCTTATGGCCAAGGGAACTCATATAAGCAAAGATTTACCCGGATGACCGTTCCTTCAGGCGAAGGAGCCGGCACCTATGTGCTTCAAGACGGAATGGCTACATCAAAAGTAAAAGAAATAGCCGACGCTCTTAAAATTGAATACAAGCCGACATGGTTTGCTCATCAGATTGCTAAAAAAGTATTGGAACAAGTTTTAGGGGATAAATTCATCAAGCCCAAACGCGGGGCACGCAGTTGCACCCTGAACGCCGCCATCTTTGATGGTTTTATGTTGGTCCACGACTACGACAACGATGGATTGGGAATGTCTAATTCCATTCAAGTGGGTTGTTACGTCTACTCAAAAGTTTAATCCGGGATGGCAAACAAGATAAAAGTCTACGGTAAGGCGCAAAACCGCACATGTCTGGGCATTGCTCACGCATACGTGGTTATGTATCCCCACGCTTCTCTCGAAGACCTCCGCAAGGCCTTCCCCAACTCGATTTGCCCGGACAAGGGTGTGGCTGAAAATTTCCTCCCGGTTGAAGAAGCTCTGAAATTCAACGATAAGATGAGCCTCTACTTCGCCAAGCCCGACGAAGTAATCGAACTTCAGGACGGCTCAAAAGTGGCGCTATGCCAAGTATGGTCAAAGCCGTCGTTTGAAAGAATGGTGGAACAGGGCTCACTCTACGACATTGAAGTGGCCGAGTTTGAAAAAACCATGAAGGGCGAGAAAGGCGGCTACCGTTTGGAATACCTCAACGGCTATGTCCCTCCGGTGCCCGAAAAGAAGAAGAGCAAAGCGTGGCTTTGGGTTGTGCTACTCCTGCTGATTGCCGCCGGCGTGATTGCTTACCTGATGACCACAAAACCGACGGAAGTAGTGATTGAAAAAGAAGTAGTGGTGCGTGACACGGTCTATGTTCAGCAAGTCGAGGACATTGAGAAAAACTTCAATGCCGCGCAATTCGAGCAGGGAAAAGCCGACCTAACCGATGACGCCAAATTCGCCCTTCATGACCTGGCAAAGGTGATGAAGCAGAATCCCGAACTGAAGCTCAGCATTGTAGGCCACACATCGGCCGAAGGAGATTCCGCCACTAACCGCAAACTATCGGAAGCGCGGGCCAATGCCGCAGTCACTTTCCTGATTGAACAAGAAGGGATTGACGCTTCGCGCCTCAAAGCCGAAGGCAAAGGAAGCTCAGAGCTCAAAGATTCTGACAATCCGACTTCAGACGTCAACCGACGCACTGAATTTGAAATCATCTAAACTGCAATTAAACAACTTATTTAACACTAAAAAATATGGCAGACTTCAAAATCGATGGCCGCATGAAAGTTAAAGGCCTCAAGGAAAAGTTCAAAGAGACATTCGGCCTCACACTCCGTGTCTACACCACCATTACCTGCAAGTCTCCGGCAAAGGATGATGCAACTCTTGCCTCAATCCGCGCCGAGGGTGCCAAGGGCGGAGAAATCGTTGTAGGCTCCAATCGCAAGGTAGGCAGCTTCGAAAAGATGATTGCCGACGCTTATGGAATCGGTGTGCAGGTTGCGAATGCCGCCAACACCAAGCTCGCTAACGATGATGACACTCTTGCCGCCGCAGCCAAGAAATAATCAAGCCAGAGCAACTATAAAGCCGCCGTCATGCAGTCTGCAGAATCGGCGGCATTTTCTAATTTTATAATCCATTGATGACGAAATCATGAACAAGGCAGATTATCAAAAACAGATTATTGACTTGCGTGCAAAAATAGCACGCGAGCGCCAAGACATGAAACGAGACAATGAATCAAATGCCCGTTCAATTAAGAGCGCATCAAGCCCGGCACTCAAAGCCAGCTGCAGAAAACGCAAAATTGACTGTGCGGAACGACATAAGCGCAACATTGAAAATTTGCAACGCCAAATTGCGCAGGCCCAACTAAATAAGGCTCGCGCACCAAAATAAAGGTTAAATGGGCAAATTCTGGAAATACTTCTGGGCGCTATTTGGTATAAATCTCCTTAGCGGGAATGCCATATTTGACGGCAACAAGGGACGCATCGGGTGTGGATGGGTAACTTTGTTCGGGCTCATATTTTTTCCGCTTTGGCTGGGATTCAAAATAATAGCTTGGCCTTTTAAACTAATTTTTTGTCGAAAATGAAAATACCGGGGTTATCCTTCTCGTTAAAACGAGCCTTAGGGGTCACACGAGCCAAGCAGAAGATTGCGCGCTCAACCGGCATCCCAACTACACGCCAAGGGCTTGAACGCAAGATTGGCTCAATGTTATTAAATACCGTTCTCGGAACCAAAAACAAGCGACGCAAATGAGTCTTCAAAATCCGGAACCCACAGAGCCGCTAAAGATGAAACTGGCTCGCGCGCTCGATGATAATTTGCATTCTCGGCAGTGGCATAATATCGTCGATTGGCTTATTATATCCATGATTCTTTTAAGCACCACGGAGATTTTCCTCTCAACGTTTGATTTGGCACCCGAAGTCAGAGAGGTGCTCTATTGGGTGGATATAGTAACGCTGATATTCTTTACCGTGGAAGTTTCACTGCGTATTTGGGTTGCGCCCTGTATTGACCCGAAGTTTTCCGGCATAAAAGGGAGGCTCAAATATTGCTTCACATTCTATGGCGCCATTGATGTACTCTCTACCTTCCCGTTTTATCTTCAATGGATTTTTCCGCTGCCGGTCGCCGCTTTTAAAGCTATGCGTACGGCGCGAGTAGTGAGGACAATGCGCATAGGGCGCTATTCCAAGTCATTCTCGCTATTGTCTAATGCAATTAAAGAAAAGCGCCGCGAACTGATTGTTTCGATGCAGTTTCTTCTCGTCGTCACCATCATTTTGAGCCTGATTCTCTTTTTTGCCGAACATGAAGCGCAGCCGGATGTCTATAAAAACGGATTTATCTCAACCATCTGGGCCTTCGCGCAATATATAGGCGACCCGGGTCAGTTTGCCGACACTCCGCCCATTACTCCTCTGGGGCGCATCATTGCCTGCATTGTCGGCTTCTTGGGAATTGCCATTGTTGCGGTCCCTACGGGTATTATCGGGGCGGGATTTACCGAATCGCTCGAAAAGGAATCAAACAAGGACAAAATCAAGGAGAATGCTGAGAAATTGCGCAGTGCCTTTCAGCGTAAACTTGACCGGCCGAGCGGATTTCAGGTAATGCCTCCATTCCGAAACATGACATTTCTCCAGTCGCGCCTGGCAATGAAAGAAGACGAAATAGTAGAGGCCGTCAATTCTCCGGAAGCTCCTAACTTCCGGCTTATCAGTACGGCAACGACGATTCCCAAGAGGAAGCAAGGAATGGATACTCTCGCCGTTGAGCATTTTTTCATCAATCGCCCCTACGGGTTATGTATTGACCGTAATTCGCGAATAACGATAGTCTCCCCTTCAAGCAATGTTGATGCCGGAATAGGGAATTTTGCGTTTTATGTTGCTTTGATTGGCGGATTTAATTATATCTCGCGCGAAATCGGCCCCACGGCTATCTATCAGTCCGTACTAATCCATAACCCGGAGGACGAGCCGGAGGAGTATAAGCCTTTTGCGGAAGATTTGGAACGGTTGGCCTCCCGCCCCGGAGCGTGGACCCTGACTTTACTCGTTGCAAGCGGAGCTTTGGAGCCGGAGTATCCTGAACATCTCCATTTCGGCGCAGGAGGAAAGAAAGGAGATGAAACTCTCAATGCGGAAAACCTCTTGATTAAAGATAAGGAAACGTATCAGGAGCTCTACGATGAAATGTCGAGGGTAATGCACACTGAACTGCAACTTACCTGTGAACACCAACGCCGCTATGACACCTCGAACAAACGAATTATTTTGAGAGAGATTAGCGCACCTGAGGCAAACCATATTGTTCTGCGGATTGAATGGAATAAAATTCTCTGGGATGAAAACCGCATGGTTTTGGGCGCGACAATTGCCCGGGTCATGAAAAAGATTATCGAGGGGGCTGAACTGGATCCGCCCGAAGTCATTAAGAAAAAAGATATCGGATTTGCAGGCTACGGCTTAGACTGATGTCTCTTGGTCAGAGTCGACGAATCCGGTCCTTTTGCGAGACTTGTTACACGGTTGTCAAAAGGATGTTACAAAGTTGTTGCAGCAGAAACCTTTTTGGCGGGGCGAATGTTAGGCTTTCGTAAAAACGATAAAACTAACAGATTAAAAGAAGATAAAGATGATCAACGCAGCCACTATCAACAACGTTTACAATAAGTTTGCCACCCTCGCAGCAGATGCAGACCCGGTTATGGACCGCAACCTCAACTCCCTGATGATGTTTGCCCTCGATAGCGAACACATGGACTTTGACGGCGACCGTCTGACCCTGGCTCAGGGTGCCGGCCCGTTGCAGAGCGTGGAAATCGAGCGTATCATCGGCGCCGAGGATCTTGGCAGCCACATGGCCATCGTCCTGCCGGCATCAATCCTCCTGGTCAATAAGCACACCGGGGCCGTCAACGTATCCTTCGCTGAATAACCCATTTATTATTAGACCATAGCACTATAGCACTCTGCATCAGGCTTTTCTTTTTAGACCATAGCCCCATAGCAACTATAGTTTATTGATAAAAATTTAAAGAGCCGGGGGACTTCTTCCCCGGCTCTTTAAATTTATTGGTCCCGCAAGGCTATAGTTGCTATGGGGCTATGGTCCAAAAAAATCCCGCAGCAAAGCGCTATGGCCCTATGGTCTAAAATAAAAAATTTGTTAATTTCGCGGATAATGCGTAAATTTGCAGCAGTATATACTAAACATCACATTTTTTCTAATTTATGAGATTGAAGCTTTTATCGCTCTTTATGGGTATAATGGGCATCTCTGCGGGTTGGGCACAGACGGCGTCTGTGACCGGCACTGTCGTGGATTCCTATACGGGCAACCCGATTTCCGGGGCTACCGTTACCCTCGTGGGGCAAAACCTCAGCAGCCGTTCCGACGCTGAGGGTCAGTTCTTGATTACGGGTGCCAATCCGGGCAGCTGCAACATCAGCGCCGCCGCATCCGGTTATTATTCAACAGTGATTCAGGGCGCCGACCTTAAAAACGGAGAGCGCCTGGACTTCGGCCCCATCAAGCTGCAGGGCACTAACCTCGTCAATGAGTTTTATGAAGAGCAGGAAGATCTTCTTTTTGACGAGGCGGCTCTTGATGATGAAGAATCAACCGGCCAGGCCGTAGCCTCGCTGACGGGCGCAAATGATAATATATATTATAATGCGTCGAATTATAATTTCTCAACAATGTATTTCCGCTTCCGCGGCTATGACAGCCAGTATCAGACCACTTATATCAACGGTCTGGACATGAATGACCCCATCCGCGGACGCTTCAACTATTCAAGCCTGGGCGGCATGACCTCACGCGCCTTCCGCAATAAGACGACGACCATCGGCCTGGGAGCCGCAAATTATGGTTTCGGCGCCATTGGCGGTTCAAGCAATATCTCGACGGTCACTTCTGACTATGCTCCCGGCTTCAACGGCTCCGTTGCTTACACTAACAGCAACTATATGCTCCGCGCCATGGCCACTTACTCCACCGGCATCAACTCTCATGGCTGGGGTCTGACCCTGAGCGCCATTGGCCGTTATGCCAACGAGGGCGTCGTCAAGGGCACGTTCTATAATAGCGGCGGCCTGTTCCTGAGCCTGGGCAAGGTGTTCAACCCCGAGCATTCACTGACCCTGACGGCCTGGGGCGCACCGACCGAGCGCGCCAGCGGCAGCGCCACTTATCAGGAGGCGTATGACCTGGCCGGCTCTAACCTCTATAACCCCAACTGGGGCTACTATGATGGCAAAAAACGCTCAGCCCGCGTCATCGAGTCTTTTGACCCGACTGCGATGCTCACCTGGCTCTATAAAAACAGCAAGGGCACCACGCTGACCACCTCGGCCATGTTCCGCGCCGTGAACTATTCAACCTCGGCCATCAACTGGTTTAACGCCTCTGACCCCCGTCCGGACTATTATCGTAACCTCCCGAGCTACTTCCTGAGCGACGGCGAGCCGACGGCTCAGAGCGAATACATCGAAGACCTCTGGCGCCATGACGAAAGCTACCGTCAGATTAACTGGGACCGCCTCTACCTGGTCAACGAGCTCAACAACATTGAAAACGTAAACCGCTCTGACGAGGACAAAATCGGCTCAAGCTATATCCTCGAGAAGCGTCACAGCAACAATATCCAGGCTCAAATCGGCTCAACGGTCAATGCCCGCATCAATTCATGGATGACCCTCCAGGGCGGCCTGAGCGCAAGTTATGCCAAGGCTTCTTACTATAAGACCATCAAGGACCTCCTCGGCGGCGAGTTCTGGCTCGACATCGACCCCTACTCCAACAGCGAAAGCACCATCGTGCCGGGAATTCTCCAGAACGACATCAACAATCCCAACCGCCGCGTCGGTGTAGGCGACAAGTTCGGCTATAACTATGACTTCAACGTCTGGAAGCTCAATGCCTTTGTTCAAAACCGCATTCAGCTGGCCCGCTGGGACGTCAACTACGGCATGGAAATGAGCATGACTCAGTTCTATCGCGACGGCCACATGCGCAACGGTCGCGCCCCTGAAAACTCTTATGGCCGCGGCGAGACCCACCATTTTGACAATGCCGCACTCAAAGCCGGAGTAACCTATAAGCCCGATGGCCGAAACTACGTCATGGGCCACATTGAATATGGCTCCTACGCTCCCCTGATCGAGAGCATCTACATTGCTCCGCGCATCAAGGACACGGCCATCTCCAACCCTCAGAGCGAGCGCATCTTCAGCGTCGACGCCTCCTATGGCTGGAACTATTCACGCTTCCGCGGTTCAATCACGGCCTACTATACTGACTTCTACGACGCCATCGAGCGCACCTCGTTCTATGACGATAACTACTCGGCCTTCACTAACTATGTGCTCTCCGGAGTGCGCCGCACTAACAAGGGCATCGAACTGGGCATGGCCTATAAGATTCTCCCCTCGCTGACCGCCACACTGGCCGGAACAGTGGCCTCTTATCGCTACAAAAACAATCCTCAGGGCACCCGCTCATTTGAAAACGGCATGGAAGCCGATACGACTCAGACCATCTATCTGAAGAACTATCGCGTTGGCGGCACTCCGCAAACGGCCTTCAACATCGGCCTCGACTGGGCCGCCCCGAAGAGCTGGTTCCTCGGCATCAACGCCTCTTACATGTGTAGCAGCTACGTCAAGCTCGCTCCCCGTTATCATGAAGTTCAGCCCACTCTCTGGGAATCATACCCCACAGAAGAGGCCCTGCTTGAAAAAATGGAGGAAATCACCCGCCAGGACAAGATGAACAATGCCTTTGTGCTCAACCTCTCCATTGGCAAGCTCCTCTACATCAACCGCAAGGTATCGATGAACTTCAACCTGAACATTGACAACGTTCTGAATAACCGCAACATCCAGAACAACGTCTGGCAGCAAGGTCGCCTCGACACCAAAAACTGGGACGTAAACAAGTACCCCAACAAGATCAGCTATGCTCAGGGTACGAAGGTGTTCCTCAATATCGGTATTCGTTTCTAATCCCCCCAAGCTAACAAATGAAATCATATAAAATCCTTCCGCTCCTTGCCCTGGGCGCCATGACGCTCGCCGGCTGTCAGGAAGACCCGGTGCTGCCCCCTGTGGTAGTGCCCGAGGCGCCGATGCTCAGTCAGGTCAACAGCAAGATTCTCGACGTCAAGACCCAATACTGGGACAACGAGAAAAACTATATCAAGGAAATCGGCCTCACCTCTGAGGGCGAACACGTAATCGTCAAAGGCCGCGTGACGGGCGTTGACGTCAGCGGCAACATCTTCAAGTATCTCTACATTCAGGATGAAACCGCCGCCCTGGGCTTCTCCATCGATGCCTCCTCGCTCGCTGACTCCTATAAGTTAGGCCAGGAACTCGTCGTGGACCTCACGGAGATGAACATTGGCAAATGGAACACCGAGCTCCTCGTCGGCAAGCCTGAATGGTATGAAGCCGGCCAGGTCTGGGAATCCGGACGCATGGAACTCGCCACTTTCCAGGAACACGTAGAACTCAACGGCCTCCCCGGCAACGACGGAGTGGAGCCGACGGTCCTTGAGATGGGCGACATCATCAATGCCACCTCCGCTGAAGACCTCATCAAGTATGGCCATATGCTCGTGACCTTTGAAGACGTCACCATCGACGGCGCCGGACAGCCTTTCGTCAACTCGGCCATCCCCCTGAACAGCAATGCTTATTATCACACCATTACTGACTCCAAGGGCGCAAAGATGTATCTCCCCGTCAGCTCATATGCTGACTTTGCCTATGAAGCCGTCCCGACCGGCCGCGGCAACGTGACGGGTATTCTCTGCTATAAGTATCTGGGCATCAACCGCCAGAGCCAATGGGCTCTCTATCTGGTTGACTTTGACGGCCTGAGCGGATTTGACGGCGCTGCCGAAGAACCCGGCACCGGCGATGACCCCTCAACCGGCAATGATAACGGCACCAAGGAATCCCCCTACACCGTTGAGCAGGTAATCACCCTCGGCAATCCAGGCTCCGAGGCCTGGGTGAAGGGGTACATCGTTGGTTTCTACGACTATAACAATAACTCCAGCCTTGTCAACTCAGCCTCCGGCGCCTCCAACTCAAACCTGGCTCTCGCCGCTGACCCCAACGAAACCGACAAGGAAAAGACCGTGGCCGTTCAGCTTCCCATCGGCGCTCTCCGCTCGGAGCTGAACCTCCTGGACCATCCCGAAAACCTCGGTAAAGAGCTCGCCATCTGCGGCAAACTCGAGGCTTACTTCGGCCTCCCCGGAGTCAAGAACGGAACCGAAGCCATCTTTGACGGCAAATCCATTGGCGGCGCTGCCGACGTGCCCGCCGGCGAGACCTCTACCTTTGAGAAAGTGACGGAAATCACCTCCGGCGGAGTCTACGCCTTCTGGGCCAACAACAAAATCGGCGCTGCCTTCTCCGCCGATAAAAATTATGGCTATCTGACGGTTACGGACTGCACCCCCGCAACCGACGGCACAATCACCGCCTCCAATACCGCCAACGGATTCACCTTCACCCTGACCGCCGACGGCTGGACCATCCAGAACCCCGACGGACGCTACCTGATGATGACCGGAACCTTCAACAGCATCAACCTCAGCGCCTCGCTCGACACCTCTGACTCCGGCTTCTTCTGGTCAATCAACGTTGACTCCAACGGCCAAGCCACGATTACCAACCTCGCCATGAACAAGACCATGCAGTATGACCCCTCCTATAACTCCTACGGCTGGTATTCCGATGAACGCGGCGTAAAACCCACTCTTTTCAAATCTAAATAACGTCAAAAAATGAAGATTTTCAAATATCTATCCGCCCTGGTTATCGGCGCAGCCGCAATGACCGGCTGTCAGGACAAGTTTGACGAAACCGAACTCGAGGTCCCCGTAGCCACTCTGGAGGCCAACATCTCGATTGCCGATTTCAAGGCCATGTTCTGGCAGGACGAAGCCGCCAACTATTGCGACGAAATTCCCGCGCAAGAGGATGGCTCTCACTACGTCATCAAAGGCCGCGTGATTTCCAGCGACTATGACGGCAACGTCTTCAAGAAGCTCATTATCTGCGACGGCACCGCCGCCCTCGCCATGAGCATCAACCAGTATAACCTCTATCTGACCCACCGCATGGGCCAGGAACTGGTCATCGACCTCACCGGAATGTATGCCGGCAAGTATGCCGGATGCTTCCAGTTAGGCTTCCCTTCATGGTATGCCAACGGCAACACCTGGCAGACCTCATTCATGGCTCCCGAGCTCTTCAATGCCCACTGTGAGCTCAACGGCCTCCCCGAACCTGACGCCGCCGAGGCTCAGCCGATGCTGATTGAAAACTTCAGCTCTATCGGCTCTTCGCCCGCCGAACTGCAGTACTGGCAGAGCCGATTGGTGCGCATCAATAATGTCAAGTTTGCAAATGCCGGAGTGGAAGGCGAAATGCTCTGCGCAAATTATAAGACCTCAGTCAGCGCCGAACAGAATCAGGCCCTCAACGTTGGCGATACGCAGCTGACCGTACGCACCTCCGGTTACTCAAACTTCTGGAACACTCCCCTCCCCGCCGAAGAATTTGACATCGTCGGCATTCTTGACTACTACAACGGCTCCTGGCAGCTCATCCTCAACTCCGTTGACGGCCTGATGAACATCGGCAACCCCACCAACAAGGGCGCGCAGAATGACCCCTACTCCGTCAAGGAAGCCGCCGCGCTCGCTGCCGCCGGCAACACCTCCGGATGGGTCAAGGGCTACATCATCGGCACTCTCGCTCCGGAAGTTACCGAAGTGAAGAGCCTCGACGACATCTGGACCGCCGAGCCCTTCATCATGAACAACTCGCTCATCATCGTTGACGACGTTGATAACTACACCATTGACGACATCATGCTCATCTCCCTCCCGCAGGGAACCCCGTTGGCTGAATATGGCAACCTCGTCGATAACGAAAACCTTGGAAAATGGATCAACATCCAGGGCCGTTTCTCCAAGGAGATGGGCACCTCTGCCGTAATCAACAATTCCGGCACCCCCTCCACCTTTGAAATCGAAGGCATCGAAATCGAAGACCCCAACGCCCCGGTTGAGAGCGGCGACGGAACGGAAGCACACCCCTACAACGTCACTCAGGTAATCTCCCTGGGCAACCCCGGAACCACCGCTTGGGTTGAAGGCTACATCGTCGGCTTCTACGACTATGACAATAACTCGGCCCTCGCAACCACCGCCACCGGCGCATCAGCCTCAAACGTGGCCATCGCCGCTGACCCCAACGAGACCGACAAGAACAAGACCGTAGCCATTCAGCTCCCCGTCGGCGACATCCGCTCTGCCGTCAACCTCCTGGACCATCCGGAAAACCTCGGCAAGAAGCTCGCAATCCAAGGCACGCTGACCAAGTACTTCGGCCTCCCCGGAGTCAAGGACGGAACGGCCTATAAGCTCAATGGCGAAGGCAACGGCGGAAACGGCGGCGATGATACCCCCTCCACTCCCTCCACCGGCTCCGGCGACGGCTCAAAGGATTCGCCCTACAATTGCGCCTCCGTAATCTCGCTGAATAACCCCGGCACCGCAGCCTGGGTAAAGGGTTACATCGTCGGTTATTATGACTATGACCAGAACTCTGCCCTCATTCCCGGCGCCGGCTCCGTGCAGACCAACATCGCCCTGGCCGACGACCCCAACGAGACCGACAAGAACAAGACTGTAGCCATTCAGCTCCCCGTTGGCGACATCCGCACGGCTCTTAACCTTGCTGACCACCCCGAAAACGTTGGCAAACAGCTGATTATTCAGGGTTCGCTGATCAAGTACTTCGGCCTGCCCGGAGTCAAGGACCCTACGGCCTATGAGCTTGAAGGCGGCTCCCAGACCCCTGATGAGCCCGTCACTCCCCCCTCAGGCGACACCAACGGCGACGGCACCGAAGGCAATCCCTACGATGTGGCCGACATTATCTCGCTCAACTGCCTCGACGGCTCCATCTCCGGATGGACCGAGGGCTATATCGTCGGCTCAATGGTTAACTCCGCCGCGCTCTTCGGCGCCGACGGCGCTGCAGCCACTAACCTGGTTCTTGCCCCCTCTGCCTCTGAAACGGATTATAACAAGTGCATACCCGTCGAACTCCCCGCCGGAGATATCCGCAAGGCCCTCAACCTCCAGGATAACCCCGCAAACCTCGGCAAGAAAATCGAAATCAACGCCACTTTGACCAAGTACTTCAGCCGCGCCGGCCTGAAGAAGCCCACTTCCTATAAAGACTTATGAAACTGATCATTGACTCCGGGAGCACCAAGATGCACCTGTGCCTGCTGGCACCGGACGGTTCACATCATCAATGGGAACGCCCCGGAGTCAATGCCCTGACCGCATCCCCTGAAGAGCTCCGGGCCATTTTCAGCAATGAGGAATGGCCCCGGCTCAGACGGGTCTACTTTTATGGCGCGGGAATGACCGGAACAGACGTCCGCGATAAAATCACCGGCGCCCTCCCTCCGGCAGACCTCTGCCCCGAAATTGAATCAGACCTCCTCGGCGCCGCACGCGCCCTGTTTCCCGGCGGCCAACACGGAATTGCCTGCATCCTCGGCACCGGCTCCAACTCCGGGCTTTTCGATGGCCGCGCAATCACCCGCAATATCCCCCCGCTCGGATTCATCATTGGCGACGAAGGCTCCGGCACGTCTATCGCCAAAAACTTCCTCCGCCGCCTCTATCGCGGAGAATATCCCCCCGAACTCCTCACCCTATTTGAGCAAGAACTCGGCCTGACTTATGCCGACGTCCTCCAAGGGGTCTACCGCCGCCCGGCAGCTAACCGCTTCCTGGCCTCACTGACCCGATTCATCAAATCCCATATCGACTCCTTTCCCGCCCTGCGCGAAACCGTCATCGAGTCATTTGACTCATTCCAGACTAATGTCACCGCCCGCTATGGCGAGCGCCGCATAGGATTCATCGGCGGAATTGCCGTCGCTTTCCGCGAAGAATTGCTCCGCGTCTTCTCTCCCCAATATCAAATCATCGACATCCAAGAGCGTCCGATGGACGGACTCATCAAATATCATTCCAAACAACCGCTATGACCGAAAACGCAGAACTTGAACTGATACTCATCAACGTAACCGGGCCTGACCGTCCGGGCATCACGTCATCGCTGACCGAAATCCTCGGCCGCCATGACGCGACGATTCTCGACATCGGCCAAAGCACAATCCATCATTATCTGAGCCTCGGAATCCTTATCCGCACTGATGCCCTCCGCTCCGGATTTATCCTCAAGGAGCTGCTCTTCAAGGCCGCCGAGCTCAACCTGATTGCCCGCTTCACTCCGCTCGACCCTGAGGAGTATGAACAGTGGGTCAGCATGCAGGGTAAGAGCCGATGGATAATCACCATGCTCGGCCGGCGACTGACCGCTGACCATATAGCCATCCTGACGGCCGAAGTGGCCCGCCAGGGACTCAACATTGAAAACATCAAGCGTCTGACCGGGCGCATATCCCTCAAACAAGACGTAGGCCCCCGGAGCAAAACCTGCATTGAAATGGCAGTGCGCGGCAATCCCGCCGACCGCTCCGACATTTCGCGCCGATTCCTGGAAATAGCCTCCAAACATAACGTCGACATCTCATTTCAGGAAGACAGCGTCTTCCGCCGCACCCGCCGCCTGATTTGCTTCGACATGGACTCCACTCTGATTGAAACCGAAGTAATCGACGAACTGGCCATGCGCGCCGGAGTCGGCGACAAGGTCAAGGAAATCACCGAGCGAGCCATGCGCGGCGAAATAGACTTCACGGAGAGCTTCACTGAGCGAGTGGCCCTGCTCAAGGGACTCGACGTCAGCGTCATGAAAGAGATTGCTGAAAATCTGCCCTTCACGGAGGGCCTGGAACGGATGATGACCGTCCTCAAGCGCGCCGGATATAAAACGGCCATTCTCTCGGGCGGATTCACCTACTTCGGCAACTATCTGAAGCAGAAATTCGGGTTTGACTATGTCTATGCCAATGAGCTGGAAGTAGGGCCCGACGGCAAACTGACGGGAAGATACCTCGGCGACGTGGTCGACGGGCGCCGAAAGGCCGAACTGCTGCGCCTGCTGGCCCAGGTAGAAAACGTCAACATCGCGCAGACAATCGCCGTTGGCGATGGCGCAAATGACCTCCCCATGCTCGCCACCGCCGGCCTCGGCATCGCCTTCCACGCCAAACCCAAGGTCAAGGCCACTGCCGAACAAAGCCTCTCAACCATCGGCCTCGACGGAGTCCTCTACTTCCTCGGCTTCAAAGACAGCTTCATCTAAGGACAAGTCAGACAAGTCCGACCAGTCAGACCAGTCAGACCAGTCCGAAAAAACCATAAACCATAAACCATAAACCCTAAACAAAAAATGAGCTTCGTATCTGATTTTAAAGAATTTGCCATGAAAGGCAACATCGTCGACATGGCTGTCGGCGTAATCATCGGCGGCGCCTTCGGTAAGATCGTGACCTCCCTGGTGAACGACATCATCATGCCCTGCGTTGGCCTCGCAACCGGCGGCGTTAACTTCAATGAACTCAAAGCCGAACTCAGCGGCGCCGAGCTCGACCCCACCACCGGCGAAGTGCTCAAGGAAGCCGTCAACCTCAATTACGGCATGTTCATCCAAAACATCGTTGACTTCTTCATCATCGCCCTGAGCATCTTCCTGGCCCTGCGCGTCATCATGAAGTTCAAGAAGAAGGAAGAAGAAGCCCCGGCCGCTGCCCCCGAACCCACCAAGGAGGAAGTGCTGCTGACTGAAATCCGTGACCTCCTGAAGAATCAGAAGTGAGCCTGCACTCCGTTCCCGGCCCCATCGGCATCTTCGACTCCGGCTATGGAGGGCTGACCATCCTTGAAGGAATCAGGCGACTGATGCCTGAACCGGACTATCTGTATCTGGGCGACAATGCGCGCGCCCCTTATGGTACCCGCTCCTTCGAGGTGGTCTATCAATTCACCCTCCAGGCCGTCAAGCGCCTCTTTGATGAGGGGTGTCATCTCGTAATCCTGGGCTGCAACACAGCCTCGGCTAAGGCCTTGCGCACCATTCAGCAAAATGACCTCCCCGAAATTGACCCCTCGCGCCGCGTCCTCGGAATCATCCGCCCGACGGTCGAAGCGCTCGGCGGACTGACCCGTTCAGGCCACATCGGAGTCTTCGGCACTCCCGGAACCATCCGCTCCCGGAGCTATGAAATGGAAGTCAGCAAACTCTATCCCGACTTTCAGGTCACCGGACAGGAATGTCCAATGTGGGTGCCTCTGGTGGAAAATCGCGAGGCTGATAGCCCCGGCGCCGACTATTTTGTCCAAAAATACGTCGATATGCTCCTGACCGCCGACCCGAAGATTGACACCGCGCTGCTCGGTTGCACCCATTATCCGCTGCTGATTCGCAAAATCCGCAATGCCGTGCCCCGCGAGGTGCAGGTAATCACTCAGGGCGACATCGTGGCCCGCTCCCTGCGCGATTATCTTGCCCGCCACCCGGAAATGGACGCCAAAATCAGCCGCGGAGGCTCCTGCCGATACCTGACTACGGAGTCCGCCTCCAAATTCTCTGAAATGGGCTCCCTCTTTCTCAGCAAACACATTGAGGCCGAAAGCATTATCTTATGAAGATTGGAACGCTTGACCTGGGCGAGCGCCCCGTGATGCTCGCGCCGATGGAGGACGTCACTGACGCCTCTTTCCGCCTGATTGCCAAGGAGTCAGGCGCCGACATGGTCTATACGGAATTTGTCAGCGCCGACGCCCTCATTCGCAATATCGCCGCAACCACGCGCAAACTCGAAATCAACCCCCTCGAGCGCCCCGTGGCCATTCAGATTTATGGCCGCGAGGCCGACGTAATGGTCGAGGCCGCTAAAATCGTCGAGCAGGCCCGCCCGGATATCCTTGACATCAACTTCGGCTGCCCCGTTAAGAAAGTGGCCGGAAAAGGAGCCGGCGCCGGATTGCTCCGCGATGTGCCCAAGATGCTGGAAATCACCTCCGCAGTGGTCCGCGCGGTCAATATCCCCGTAACCGTCAAGACCCGCCTGGGATGGGACCATGACAACCGCATCATCGTCGACCTTGCCGAGCAGCTCCAGGACTGCGGCATTCAGGCCCTCACCGTCCATGGCCGCACGCGCTCTCAGATGTATACCGGCGCGGCCGACTGGGAAATGATTGCCCGCGTCAAGGAGAACCCCCGCTTCCGCATCCCCCTGATTGGCAATGGCGATATCTGCACCCGCGCTCAGGTCATTGATGCCTTTGAGCTCTATGGAGTTGACGGAGTGATGGTTGGGCGCGCGTCAATCGGCGCCCCCTGGATTTTTGCCGAGCTCACCGGACGTGAACCCCTCCTCATTGCCCGCCAATTTGACCTCCTCCGCCGCCAGATTAATGAAAGCGTGGAGCGCATCGACCCCATGCGCGGAATCCTCCATATCCGCCGCCATCTGGCCGTCACCCCCCTCTTCAAGGGAATCCCTAACTTCCGCCAGCGCCGGATTCAGCTCCTCCAGACCCCTGACCCGGAATCGCTCCTCAAACTTATTGACCAAGTACAACAAGAATTTTACCCCGATTCGTTATGAAACACCTCATCTCCCTGCTCCTGGCCCTGCTCCCCCTCGCCTTGAGCGCCAAGAATTATGAAATCCGCCCTGACCGAGCCATCCAGGCCATCATTAACAGCTCCGAGGCCAACGTGGAACTCATCCAATCGCCCTCAGACCGCATTGTCTATTCATCAGACGAAATCGAAGCCCCGCTGAAAATCTACGTCAAAAGCGGCGGCACTCTCATCATAGAAACCAAACGCAAGAACAACTATAAGGTCTCAAAGGTAAAGGTCTATTACTCAGGCAATATCACCGATATAAAGAACTCCGGAACCGGAGATGTCAAAGCCAACAAAATCAACACTCCCGGAACCCTCAAACTCTACAATTCCGGCACCGGCGATATTGAAATCTCCCACCTTAACGTCAAGAAAATCAACATTTTCAACTCCGGCACCGGCGACGTTGAAATCAACCATGGCAAAACTATAGAGCTCCACATTGCCAATTCCGGCACCGGCGACGTCGAGGCTAAAATCAACTCCTCAACAGCCTCAATCGCCAATTCCGGCACCGGCGACGTAACCTCCCTCCCCCAGTCAAGCTCCACAATGTCTGTTGCAAACTCAGGAGTGGGAAAAGTCGTTATCAAAAAGAAATCAAACGGCGGAAACATCGCCATCTCCCCTAAAGACAACCGCAACATCCGCATCGTTAGATAATCAATGAGAATAATCTGCCTTATCGCCTCATTAGTCAGCGCCCTGGCTGCGCTCGCCGCCGCGCCGCTGACTCTCCAAACAACTGATTTTCAGGAGCTGCGCATCCGCGGACCCCTCAACGTTGAATATGTCAGCGCCCCGGATAGCGCCGGCCTCATCGTCATCTCCGGCCCCTCCGAGGAGCAACTCAGCTGGGTTGAAGCCTCCGCGGCTAACCGCAAGCTGACCCTGCGCATGAACGTCCCCGCCGAACAGACCCAAACCCCGAGGAATCTCCCCTCCGTGCGCGTCTATTCCTCTTATCTGACCAAGGTTGATAATGAAGGAGACTCAACTGTCATCATCAACTCTCCCGCGGCCGGAGCGCAGTTTGCCGCAAGAATCATTGGCAACGGCCGCATCAGCGTCCGCGCTATCAAGGCCGGTGAGGTCAATGCCTCAATCCTTTCCGGACATGGCATCATTGCCCTCAGCGGCGACTGCAACAAGGCCTCGCTCAAGCTCACCGGAACCGGAGTGATTCAGGCTGATGCTCTCCGCGCCTCTGAGGCCGCGGTCTGGTGTACCGGAACCGGAACAATCGGCGTCTGGGCCGTCAAACTCCTCACTATCAAGGGCGCCGGCTCCGGCACTGTCTACGTCAAAGGAACCCCCGACATCAAACAAAAAACCTGGGGCGTAAAACTCCAGATGATTGAGTGAGCTCCCTCAAAGAAAAAACCAAAGGTGCTATAAAATGGAATCTGGTCGACAAAATTGCCGCCCAGATTCTTTATGCTGTCACGGGGATTATCCTCGCCCGGCTCATCTCCAAGGAAGACTTTGGCCTCGTTGGCGCCGTCCTGGTCTTTCAGGCCTTCGCGTCAATGTTTGTCGACTCCGGATTCGCCTCCGCCCTGATTCAGCGAAAGGCCCCCTCGGAGCGTGACTACTCAACCGTATTCTGGTTCAATATGCTGATGGCTCTGGCGCTATTTATCATCCTCTGGTTTTGCGCCCCGATGATTGCCCGCTGGAATCAGGGCGACATGAGGCTCATTCCTCTCGCCCGGGTAATGTTTCTGACCTTCATCTTCAATGCCGCCGGAATTGTCCAGACTAACCGCATGATCAAGCAGATGAACGTGCGCCCCGTAGTCCTGGCAAATCTCCTGGGCCAGATTTTAGGCGCCGCAATCGGACTCTATCTTGCCCTCACCCGCGCCGACGCCTGGGCACTGGTCTGGCAACAGGTCTCCATGGCCGCCGCCCGCGCCCTCTTCCTCTGGCTCTTTATCCGCTGGAGGCCAATGCTCTTCTTCTCCTTGCAGATTCTCCGCAGCTTCTTCGCCATCGGCTCCGGAGTCATGCTCCAGTCGTTTCTCAACACCGTCTTCCAGAATGTCTATGCCTTCTTCATAGGCCATAGAATCGGCATGGTCCCCCTCGGCGTCTACTCCCAGGCCGACAAATGGAGCAAGATGGCCACTGCCACTGTCTCTCAGGTCCTTACCTCCTCATTCGTCCCCGCCCTTGCCGAGGTCCAGGACTCCCCGGAGCGCCTCCGGGCAATGACCCGCAAGATTCATCGCTCCGTAATCGCCGTCACCGTCCCGGCGTTTATCGCCGCAATCCTCCTCGCCGCTCCCGCATTCCATCTGCTCTTCGGCTCGAAATGGGACGCAGCAATCCCCCTGTTTCAAATCCTTATGGCCCGCGGTATCTTCGTGGTCCTCAACGGCCTTTACAGCAACTTCCTCCTCGCCATAGGCCGCCCGCGCCTCCTCGTCGTCACCGAACTCATCCGCGACTCCGTCGCACTCATCGCCCTCATCATCACCCTCCCCTTCCTCGCCCGCCCCAATGGCCTCGCGCTCCTGATCTGGGGCCAATTTGCCGCAACTCTCCTCACCTGGGCCGCAACCCTCCCCATGACCCAAAAAGCCATCATCCAAAAAACAGCAAAATCCTCCTGAATCTTATAAAACTTATAAATCTTATATATCTTATAAAACTTATAAGTCTTATATATTCACGCAGAAAAATTTGCATCTTTGAAAAAATTTTTATAACTTTGCAAATATCATCTCATTTCGTAAATAAGCTAAATGACTAATACTCAACAATTTACCCCCCCCCGTTTATGCGGGCTACATTCTCCGGAATGCGGCGCGGGTAATTGCACGCACACATTTTTTGCCCTACCAAATCAGGCGCACTATGCGGTTTCTGACCCTCTCACGGGTCAAAAACTCCATGGTGCGCCTCTCTATATATAGTCATTAATAATTTAATCAATAAAAATCACATTTTTATATCATGAAAAAATCATTACTCCTTGCAGCTGCCGCGCTCTTTGGCTTTGCCCCGCAAGCCTCTGCGCTCGTTCAGCTTACCAACGACAACTGCGCGACGGAGATTAAGGACGGAGTGGTCCTCGCCCTCCAGTGCCTTGACACCAACGGCGGTCTCTGGAAATTCTGGAATGGCGTCCGCGTTAAAAGCGAAACTCTCAATCCCGAACAGGGTCTCCTCCAGGTTGAATTCAACGGTGACACTCAGCGTGATGGTCGCCAGACTTTCTACCTGAAAGACTACAAGAACCCCGGTAACTATCTGGCAAACGCATCTGTAAGCTGGACCACTAACAAGTCTGACGCTGCCGTCTTCACCGCCTATGTGCCCGGAGATGGCGAATACAGCGACTGGACTTCAAAGCCTATCTATCTGAACGTAAAGCAAAACACTGTCCGCTTTGATAAAGGCGGTTCTTACCTCAATACTCAACCGAACAATAACACTCCCGCTTATTCAAACGGCAAAGGCGGTTACTCATACTGGTTTGCCTACGCTTTCACTCAGGACGAAGCCGCAGCTATGACTGCCGACAATGCCCCGAAGATGATTACCTGTCACTACGCCTACGAAGACCCCAAGCACGCCGGNCAATATAATAACGGCATGCAGTTTGCGGCNCTTGAAGGAGCAGACGTCAGCGCATTCNCTTATCTCNCCACTTATNAGGGCAACGTTGACAACTTCANCAACCTTNAACTCAAAGCAGGTGAAAATTATAAAGTCAGCGAGGAAAATAATGTCTTCAAAATCACGATGACTCCATCTCCTGAATGGATGACCCTGCTGAATAAGTTTGATGCTGACTATAACGACACCTATAAGTATGCCAACCGCGCAACCATCAAACCCGACGGCGCCGAAGCCTACATCTCTTATAGCTACCTGATTGAAGGTCTCCGCTCTCAAAACACTCATAAACTCTTCGGAGCCAGCCATATGTGGTATCTTGACTATGTAGGTCTTGACATGCGTGGCAATCCGCTGGTTAAATTCATGTCAGTTCAGAAACCCGGCTATGGTATCCATGTTGAAACCGCCGGAGTTACCGGCACCACCGGCCAGCAGAATGCAATTGTAACTGCCGACCCCACAGTCTTCACTTTCATGTATTCTAACGTTAATGGCCACCAAGAAAAAGACTTCACCCTTGGTGCAACTAACGCCGTAACTTCTAACATCTACTTCCTCAATAAGCGTGAAGATATCACCGAAGGCTCAAGCGTACCCGTCGTTTCAACCTGGCAGACCAGTGCTGATGCTGCTACCGGCGATAACGGCTCGCTGATTCGCTTCCTCGCTCTTGAAGATAGTGAATTTGACGTTTACCAGGAAGAAGTTGTTGCCTGCGGTTATCCTGAATATCTTAAGGGTGACGGTCGCGGCAACGGCGTTGACATCTCCGCCGAAGCTTTCGCTAAGGCTAAGGAAACCAAACTCCCTGAGGACGTAACCAAGCTCTTCCCTGAAAACGTTGCCCTCCTCCTGGGTCTCCGCTCTTATCTTGACTANACCGGNCTCGCCTTCTATGAAAACCGCCGCATCAACGGCTTCAATGGCGAAGAAGACTTCTATGGCATCCCCGGCTACGTTCAGNANGGCGAANTCNTTAACCTCTACAANGCTCTCGANGCNTTCAANGTTNACGACGANTCAACCTGGACTCCCGTTGCTCAGGCTCGCTGGAACCTCGTTAANGCNGCAACTCAGCCCGCTGTCAGCTATNACATCACCCCCGGCGCNATCTTCAACATGGTNAANNTTGACTCTGCCCGCGGCTATCTCGTAAACGACGGTGGCGTGCTCCGCTGCTCTGTNGCTGACGGTCACGTTAAGCAAACCGCCAATGGCGAACCNATCGCTGACAATAACTTCCACTTCACCTTCGTGAANGTTGGTGAAAACCTCTATATGTATAACCTCGGCGCTGAAAAGTTCATGAACGCCTTCGGCCCGAAATCTGACCGCTCAGGCGCAATTGCCCAAGCTGTTACTGACCACACCTGGGTACTGGCCGACGTTCCCACCATCATCCGCGGCGCTTGCGCCCACAGCGGCAACACTCACGCCTTCTCTATTGCCGGCGGTATGACTTCCGGCTCTGACGACGGCTCTCGCTTCGGCGCCCTCGGCCACGAAGGCGGCATCACCATGATGGCCAACTGCGAACGCGGNGTCCTCGTAACCCTCGGNAACNNTNNCCGTGAAGACGGCTCAGGCCTCATCGCTGACTATGTNGGCTCTCTCACCGACGAAGAATATCAGGCTATCGTCGCTAAGGCNGAAGCCGCTCTCGCNGCCGTGCCCATGAACCTCGACTGGGATGATATCAACGGCATCGTTAACCACGTTGACNAAGCTACCCTCAACAAGCTCAACGAAGTAGCCAACAGCGACGAACACAAGGCAGTCAACGGCGGCGCTCATGACCACGTTAACTACGTATTCGAACAGGAAGGCACCCGCCAGGGCTTCGAAGCCGGCAAGGTCTACAACTTCTTCGTAGACGCCACCAACGCCCTCAAGGTTGACGGCGCTACCGGCTCTCTCGTCGTTGACGAATTTGACCCCGCCAACACTTCATTCAACCTCCAGGTTGTTGAAGCCGCTGCCGCTGCTGATGTCTACATGGACGTTCCCGAAACCAAGGCCTACAACTTCCTCCACACCATTGAAGACGCCAACGGCCAGGGCACTGCCTCAAGCATGAGCTACAACGGCTCTACCGAACACCTCCTCGACATGAGCGAACTCGGCAAGGTGAAACTCAACGGTGAAACCTTCATCGCCAAGGCCGGCACCGGCGCCGCAACCACCGGCATCGCCGAAATCAACGCCACTGATGGCGCCCTCAAGGTCTACGACCTCCAGGGCCGCAAGCTCGCCGCTCCCGCAAAGGGCATCAACATCATCAATGGCAAAAAGACCCTCGTAAAATAATGCATAATATATTAAACTAAGTATTTTTTTGATGGAAAGCCGCTGGCCTGCGATAGGTCGGCGGCTTATTTTCTACCCCCATATCNCCCNGTTTTTAGACCAGAGCCCCAGAGCAACTATAGCATTGNNGANCATACNNACNATTTTNTANAGGAGAGGGGCGCNCCCCTCCNCTNTAAAATCNAATTTGGGNNNNCAANNCTATAGTTGCTTTGGGGCTCTGGTCTAAAAAAATGGAGCGATAGGGGCAAAAAATGCGCCGAACTATTGCAGGTAAAGCTGATTTTATTTAATTTTGCCAAAAATTGCAACTCCCTATGGACATCAAAGAGCTTATCAACACAATCTATGCGGCAGCCTTTGAGGTGCGCGAGCATCTTAAAACNGGGTANTTGGAGTCAGTCTATCAAAATGCCCTGGCAATAGAGTTGAAAAGCAGAGGTTTAAATATTGAGCTGGAAGTTCCCATANCNGTAAAATACAAAGGCTANACCGTAGGCTCNTTCCGGGCCGACATTATCGTCAACAATGAGGTAATCCTTGAATTAAAATCCGTCAGCGAAATCCTCCCGGTCCATGAAGCTCAATTGGTCAATTACCTCACNGCTACGGGCATAAACCACGGCATCCTCATCAACTANGGCGAAAACTACGCATTCCGTCATAAAACACGCCTATACCGCANATTTTCTTGACCATAGCCCCCGTAGCGGCCCCTCTTNTTCTTAGACNAGAGCCCCANAGCACTATAGTTTTGTCATCCGAGATTTTATAGATGGAGGGGCGCGCCCCTCCATCTATAAAATCTAAATTGGGTCCGCAACGCTATAGTTGCTCTGGGGCTCTGGTCTAAAAAAAAAACGGGGTNAGCTATGGCGCTATGGGCAAAAAAAATTTGCGGGGATGGGAATTTTTTACTAACTTTGAGGCAAATTATGCGTTTCTTGACCATGAAATTTCATCGTATGCTTTTGTCGGCGCTGACTGTTTGCGCCTTTTCGGCTGTCGCCCAGGATTTTACCCCCGGCGAGCTGTATACCATCAATTCTGATGCTTCCGAGCCTTGGACTCTGAGTGAACTCAGCGGTTCATGGCGCATCATCAATCCCTTTACGGGCATGGCCTTGCGTGCCGATGGCTCTTCCATCGGCCGGGGCGAAAACAATGGCTCTGACGAGGCCCAGCTCTGGGTAATCACTCCCGCCGGCAAGGACCNNTACACCATCGTCGCCGCCAATAATCCCTCCCTGGCTTGGGANGCCAANGCCAAAACCTTAGTGCCCGCAGCTAAGGCCGGCAAGGTAACAATCAAGAAATCAGACATTCCCGGGTTTGACAGCGAGCTGACTTACCGTTTCCGCTCCGTCGCGAACCCCGGAATCCTCATTGGCAACGGCGACTCGGGCGAAAACAATGCCCGCATAGTTGCCGAGCCGGAGAATCCCGATAATCGCGGCCAATACTGGCAGGTCAAGATGATTGACCTCAACGACCGCGCCNTCAGCAACGCTTTCTACACTCAGAACTGGGACGACGGAGGCAACAATGCATCGATTGACTATCTGCTGCAATGGCCCGCGCAGGAAGGAGCATGGAACAACGCCCGCTTCCGCTTCACCAGGGTTGACGGCGGAAATGCCGTCATCGTCTCTTCGGCCAACAAGGGAAATATGTATCGCCTCAACGAGCGCGGACAGTTTGTCGCCGCACCCTTTGATGCCGCTGACCGCTCGGCATGGCTCACCGTTGAACAGGTTGAGAAACCCAAGCTGAAAAGCCCCATCTGGGAAGACGAGCANGTGTTTGAAATCAACAAGCTCCCGGCCCATGCGTATTTCTATCCTTATCGGTCAGAGGCTGAGATGCTTGCTGACTCCGAGATGCTCAAAACTCCCTGGCTCACTCCCAAGTCATCACGAATCATGAGCCTNAACGGCCAGTGGAAGTTCAACCTCGTTTCGCAGCCCTCAGAGCGNCCCACTGACTTCTATGAGCCGGGGTTCAACTCCTCNGCCTGGCCCACAATCCCCGTGCCCTCAAACTGGGAAATGCAGGGTTATGACAAACCCATCTACTGCAACGTTGAGTATCCCCACTCAAACACTCCCCCCTTCATCAAGGCGCGCCCCGGATATAACGACGGCGGCAAGAACTACGGCATCAACCCCGTAGGCTCTTACCTCCATAACTTCAACCTCCCCGAGGGCTGGGAAAAGGAGCGCACCATCCTCCAGTTTAACGGCATCTACTCAGCCGCAAACGTCTGGGTCAACGGCCAATACGTAGGCTACACCCAAGGTTCCAACAACGTTGCCGAATTTGACGTCACCCCNTATGTCAAGCCGGGCAAGAANCTCCTGGCAGTGGAAGTGTTCCGCTGGAGCGACGGCTCCTATCTGGAGTGTCAGGACATGTTCCGAATGAGCGGCATTTTCCGCGACGTCAACCTNNTGAACCTCCCCGTCAGCGGCCTGGAAGANATCTACGTCACTCAGGACTTCAACTCTGACCTGACCCAAGCCACTCTCAACGTCAAGACCCGCCAGACCGAAAACGCCATAGCCAAAAACCTCACCTTTAAGCTCTATACCCCTGACGGACAGCTCCTGAGCGAGGGNTCTGACCCGNTAATCACTGTGGAGAATCCGCAGCTTTGGAGCGCCGAAAAGCCCGCGCTCTATCGGCTCGACGTAATCCAGACGGGCGCCGACGGCGAAGAAATGGCCCTGAGCCTCCCCATCGGCATCCGCAAGGTGGAAATCATCGGTTCCCTGCTCTATATCAATGGCAAGCGAGTGTTTCTCAAGGGCGTCAACCGCCATGACTCCTCGCCCCTCAACGGCCGCGCCGTGACCGCCGACGAAATGCTTCAGGACGTCCTGCTCATGAAGCANAACAACATCAACACCCTCCGCACCAGCCATTACCCCAATGACCGCCGGATGATGGCCATGACCGACTATTACGGCCTCTACGTCTGCGACGAAGCTGACCTTGAAGACCATGCCAACCAGAGCATCAGTGACCGCCCGTCGTGGCTTCCCGCCTTTGTTGACCGCATTAACCGCATGGTGCTCCGTGACCGCAATCATCCCTCCGTCATCATGTGGAGCTTGGGCAACGAAGCGGGTAACGGCGCTAATTTCCAACTCTGTTATGAAACCGCCAAGATCCGCGATTCCCGCCCCGTCCATTATGAAGGAACGCGCCAAAACGGCATCGACTATGGCGGCAACCGATTCTCTGACTTCTACTCCAAGATGTATCCCGGCCAGGCTTGGATGCACGCCAACACCTCCGGCAAGGATAAGCCCATGTTCCTCTGCGAGTATGCCCACGCCATGGGCAACGCCATCGGCAACCTCAAGGAATACTGGGACGTCATCGAGGCCTCCAACTCAACCATCGGCGGATGCATCTGGGACTGGGTTGACCAGGCCATCTATGACCCCGCCAAGCTCAAGGAGGGACAGCGNGTGCTGACCACCGGNTATGACTATCCCGGCCCCCATCAGGGCAACTTCTGCTCAAACGGNATCCTNGACGCCGAGCGCCACGAAACCGCCAAGCTCGCCGAAGTNAANGCCGCACATCAATGGGTGAAATTCGACTCCCTGAGCNGCGACGGCAACAAAGTGACCCTCACCCTNCGCAATGCTTATGACTTCACCAATCTCAATGAGTTTGACCTCCGCTGGGAGCTGCTCACTGACGGCAAAGTNACCGCCTCAAAGCGCNTNGCCCTGCCCGCCACCGCCCCCGGCGAGTCANCCGACGTCACCCTCAAGCTCCCCAAGCTCAAGGCCGATAAGGAGCAGCTCCTGCGCCTCTTCATCGAGCGCCGAGCAGCCCTCCCCCATCAGCCCGCCGGATGGGTCGAAGCATCCGCATGGTTTGAACTGACNCCGCGCCCCGCCCTCCCCGCAATCAANAAAGACGCCGCCGGAATGGTCAGCCAGGAAATCAACGGCAACGTAATCTTCCAGTCGCCCAAAATCAAGGCCGCATTCTCATCCAAGACCGGCCAACTGCTCGAATTCAAGCTCAACGGCGAAGACGTAATCGCCCCCGGACAAGGCCCCAAATTTGACAATCACCGATGGATTGAAAATGACCGCTTCGGAAACACCGACTCCGGCATGGAAACCGAGGCAACAACCTCAACCAACGGCAAAAACACCTTCACCTCCACCCGCCGCGGCTCCCTGGCCGACGAAACCATNGTCTATACGGTTTATCCCCAGGGCATCCTCGACATGGAAGTGACCATCACCCCCCACTCAGGCAATCTCCGCCGCGCCGGCATCAGCATGGGCATCGACTCAACCCTCACTGACATGACCTACTANGCCCACGGCCCCCTGAGCAACTCTAACGACCGCCTTGACGGCCAGCTCCCCGGAACGTATCAAACAACAGTCAGCGGCTCCGGCGAACGCTACGTCAAACCCCAGTCGACGGGTAATCGCGAGGGNCTGCGCCGGGTGCTCTTCACCTCCCCCTCAACCGGACGCNCCCTGCTCATCGAGACCGAAGGCCACGTGAACTTCAGCGCCCTCCCCTGGACCGACGCTGACCTGATGAACGCAAANCATACATGGGAACTCACTCCCCGGGGCTACACCACCCTCCATCTTGACGGNGCAATGCGCGGAATCGGCAACGCCTCCTGCGGCCATGACGTCGGCACAATGCCCGCCTACTGCGTTCCCAATCAGCCCGTAACTTACAAGCTACGNTTCTCCGGTAAGTAAATCTTTATAATTCTTATAAAACTTATAAATCTTATAAAAACCTCCAGAAAATGATTCAAGGAATTCTCAGCATTGCCGGCAAACCCGGACTTTATAAACTGGTCAGCTCCGGCCGCGGCTCTCTCATCGTCGAACAGCTCGGAACCGGAAAGCGCTTCCCCGTCAACCAGCGTGACCGCGTCATTTCACTGGCCGACGTCGCAATGTACACTGACGGCGACGACGTAGCCCTNAGCCAGGTGCTCACCAACCTCAAGGAAGTGGCCGNCGGCGAACCCGTCGACGCCAAGGCCCTCGANGAATCNGGCCTCCGCGACTTCTTTGCNAAGGTGCTCCCCAACTTTGACCGCGAGCGCGTCCACCTCAGCGATATCCGCAAGCTCCTGACTTGGTACAACCAGCTCATCGCCGCCGGAGTCACNGACTTTGCCGACCCCGCNCCCGAGGCCGAAGAAGAAAAAGAAGAAGAAAAAGAAGAAGAAAAAGCATAAGAAAGAATCAACATAAAAATCAGAGTTATCCGGATTCAGCCTCCCCGGTAACTCTGATTTCTCTGATTTNTNNCCGAACTTTTGTCAGGATTTTGCGGTTATTAGTGTAGACACGTTTTTTCAACTATTTATCATTTATCGATGGCCGAAGTTCAAGAGCAAAATGCCCCTGAAAAACAAACCCCGCCNCGNCGCCGCACTCACCGGTGGAGATGGCTCCGGTTATTGCTTCTGTTACCGCTTGTTCTGGTNATTGGAGCGATTGCTTTGCTCTATGTGCCCGGAGTGCTTAACTTCGTAGCCGGCAAGGTTCTGCCATCAGTTGAAAAATCCACGGGAATGCACATTGAGCTGGGCAACCTGAGCCTGCGCTTCCCCCTGACCCTGAGCCTTGAGGACGCCACGGTCATCCAGCGCGGCGACACGATGCTCACCCTTGAACGCGCCGACGTCAACGTCCGCCCGATGGCCCTGCTCGGCGGCAAGCTGAAAATCGGCGATGCAACGGTGCGCAATGCCTTCTACCAGATGGGAGGCCCGGACTCGCTCTATGTCCGCGCGCTCATTGACTCCGTCGGCGCCACCGCAACGCTCAATCTCGCCTTTGACCATATCGACGTCAAACACGCTGACCTCAACGGCGCCCGGGTGCTCCTGCTCATGGGCCCGGACACNACGGCCTCGCCCAAGGANAGCGTCTCCAACCCCATCTACATCACCTCCGGACCAATCAGCATCCGCAATCTGGACTACACCATGTCAATGCGCCCCGCGGGCGACACCATCGCCGCCCGAGTNAACGAAGCGATTCTCAGCGACGGNCACCTCATTACGGGCGACACCATCGACATCCGCGCCGGACTGCTGCAAATGTCGGTCAATCATGGCCTTTACGGCAAAATCGGCGCCGAACCAATCCCCGGATTTGACCTCAACTGGATTGANATGACNGATGGNGAAGCCATTGTTGACGGATTCACGATGCACGGCTCCGCCCTCACAGTCCCCCTGAAAAAATTATCCCTGCGTGANCGCTGCGGCCTNGACCTCAGCGCCAAAGGCGTCTTCTCAATGGACTCCACCCGCATGGACGCCAAAAACTTTGACCTCCGCGCCAACGATACGCGCCTGACCCTNGACGCNATGATGGGACTCGACTCCGTCGCCGCNAAAACCCCGCTGAAAGTGCGCGCCCGCGCCTCAGTGATGAGCGCCGACATTGCCCGCGCCATGCCCGCACTCATCCCCGTATTGGCCCCGCTCCCCTCTGATAAGCCCCTGAATATCGCCATCGGCGCCAAAGGCACCATGGCTCAACTCAGCATCGACACCATCGCCGCCGCAATGGACCAGGTCTTCTTCCTNCGGGGCTCAGGCGACGTCAGCAACTTCTCCGANCTTAAAAACCTGCGCGCCGACGCCGCCCTCTCCGGCTCGTTAATCAACCCCGCGCCGGTCAACGCCATGCTCCCCCGGGGCAGCGGCATCCACGTCCCNCCCCTGAAGCTCACCGCCAAGGCCGGCGCCAANGGCTCAGCATATTCCGCCGACCTGACGGCNACAACCGGCGCCGGACGCCTGGCCCTCAAGGGNTCGCTCAGCGGCTCCGCGCCCCTCTATAATGCCGACCTGCGNCTGGACTCATTTCCCGTCAACGCCTTCATGCCTGACCTCGGAATCGGNGCCGTCAGCGGCTCCGTCAAGGCCTCCGGACGCGGATTCAACCCCCTGGNNCGCGGCGCAAAACTCAAGGCCGACGTCAACGTCCGCTCAATTGACTATCAAGGCAACAGACTGGGAGGAGTGACCCTCACCGCCGCGCTCGATACCTCCCTGCTCCGCGCTAACCTGCGCAGCGAGATGCCTGCCGCGCGCGTAAACCTCACCCTCAACAGCCTCCTGCGCCCCAAGATGATTGGNTGGGACCTCAACGGACGCATTGACCGCCTCGACCTCATGGCCCTGCACATGACCGACTCCGTCCTCAATGCGGCAATGACGATTGACTCCCGGGGAGCCATGTTCCCTAACCTCGACTCAATCCGCGCCAAGGCAACAATCCGCAATCTTGACCTGAACATAGGCCAATCTGAAATCAAAAATGACTATATTGACCTGACCCTCGACGCCGGACTCGAATCAACNCTGGCNCNNCTCCAAAGCAAGGACCTCAACCTGGACTTCGACGCCCAAGANAAGCTCACNAACCTCGGCACAAAATTCGCCTCCGCCGCCTCNNTGGCCTCAAAAATGGCNGANACCCGCATTGTCAACGCCGACTCNCTGGCCGCCGNACTCCCGGATTTCCGCCTGACCCTCAAGGCCGGACCGCAAAACATAATCAATGACTACCTGCGCCCGCAGAATATCAGCTTCAGCAATCTGGTGCTCTCCGCCGGATGTGACTCCCTCATCTCCCTNAATGCCATNGCCCTCAACGTTCACTCCGGCGAATCACTCGCCGTTGACTCCCTGGCCGCGATTATCTATCAGACCGGAACGCAAATCAACCTCGACATCGACATGGACAATAAGCCCGGAACCTTCGANGAGTTTGCCCACGTATGCCTCCAGGGAAAATGGAACCTCAACCGGGGCGACTTTGCCCTCCGCCAGCAAAANATCCAGGGCAAAACCGGCTATGAAATAGGNTTCGGAGTNACTACGACNGACTCGCTCATCACCCTGTCATTCAACGAACTGAACCCCATCATTGCCTATAAAAACTGGACNATCAACAAGGGAAACTACATCACCCTCAACACCGAGGCCAAGCGCATTGCCGCCGACCTCACAGCCGAGGGCAGCGACTCCCGCCTGCAACTGACCGCCCAACCGGGCACTCCTGACTCATCAGGCGAACGAACCGACGACGTCACCCTGAAAGTTGACAACGTCCACATTCAGGACTGGCTGAAAATCAACCCNTTTGCNCCCCCGATGGCGGGCGATGCCTCCGCATTCATCAAACTCCACGGCGGCANAAACTCAATCAACGGAGAAGGCACAGTCNCCCTTGAAAACCTCACCTACGGCAAGCAGCGAGTGGGCGACCTCGACCTTGACCTCGACGTCAAAACNGACCGCTCCGGATTCATCAACGCCGAGGCNACCATGGACGTCAACGGACAAAAGGCCCTCGCCCTGCGCGGAGTCATGAACGACACTACCCGCACCGAGCCCCTGGTCCTGACCCTCCGGCTGACCGAACTCCCCCTGAGCATTGCCAATCCCTTCCTCCCCAAGGAATATGCCGCCCTTTCCGGCGCCCTCAACGGCCATATGGACGTCACCGGCAAGCTCTCCGAACCGATTCTTAACGGCGACCTCTCNTTCCATCAGGCCCGCGTNAAAGTTGGAATGATCGGCTCTTCATTCACCTTTGACTCCATCGCCGTGCCNGTGGACAGCAACGTTGTCCGCTTTGATAACTTTGCAATCACCGGCTCNAACGCCAACCCCCTGCGCATTGACGGCAGCGTTGACCTCCGCTCCTTCTCCNAGCCCCGNCTCAACCTTGCCCTCAACGCCTCAAACATGCAGATTATCAACTCCAAGAAGGGCAAAAACGTCAATATCTATGGCCGCGCGTTCATTGACCTTGACGCGACNGTGCGCGGCACTATGCAATTCCTCCGCGTCGACGCCAATCTGGCTCTCCTCCCCCAGACTAACGTGACGTATGCGATGGAATCAGCCGGCGCCTCAGCCATCGGNCTGCAAAATGATAACGACATGGTCCGCTTTGTCAACTTTGCCGATACCGCGGCGACTCACAAGGCCGACACCATCGCCGCGCCGTCAATGCTGATGACCCTCAATGCCCTGGTCGACATCCGCCAAGGCTCNACAGTCACCGTTGACCTCAGCTCCGACGGTCAAAACCGCGCGCAAATCAAGGGCGAAGGAATCCTTGACTACTCCATGAGCCCCGCGCAGCCTGACGGACGTCTGACCGGACGATTCACAATCAATTCCGGATTTTTCCGCTATTCGCTCCCCGTAATNTCTGAAAAGAACTTCTCATTCAATCAGGGAAGCTACGTGGCCTTCAACGGNCCNATCCTCAACCCCACACTCAACATCTATGCCACGGACGACATCAAGGCCAACGTCACCCGCTCCGGCGAGAACTCNCGCCTGGTGATTTTCGACGTAATCCTTGGCGTCACCGGAACTCTGGAGCGCATGGATGTGGCCTTCGACCTGGAGACCAACGATGACATCACCGTGCAAAACGAGCTCCGCTCAATGAGCGCCACCCAGCGCGCAAACCAGGCCATGAACCTCCTGCTCTANGGAGTCTACACCGGCCAGGGAACCACCGGTAACGCCAATCTCAGCGGNAACGCCCTTTATGGATTCCTGACCTCGCAGCTCAACACATGGGCCGCAAANACCATNAAGGGTGTGGACCTCAGCTTCGGCATGGACCAATATGACCGCACACGCGACGGCTCGACNTCTACGGCCACCCAGTATAGCTATCAGCTCTCNAAATCACTCTTTAACGACAGGTTCAAAATAGTTGTCGGCGGCAATTACTCTACGGATGCCAACGCCGAAGAAAACTTNGCCCAGAACCTCATCAGCGACATCTCATTTGAATATATGCTCAATGACGCCGGCTCAATGTATGTCCGCCTGTTCCGCCATACGGGCTATGAATCNATCCTTGAGGGCGAAGTAACCCANACCGGTGTCGGCTTCGTCATGCGACNCAAAATCCGCTCGCTGCGTGACCTCTTCATTTTCCGCAAAAAATCCGCTCCTAAAAAATGACCCGCCTGATTAGATACATAACCCTGATGATTGCCGCCCTCGCCCTCGGCGCATGTTCAACGACCAAGCGCATTGCCGACGACGATGCGCTCTATGACGGCATGAAACTCAAAATCGAGGGCGTCAAAGGCGAAAAAATCCCCTCCGGACTCAAGGGCGAAATATCAAAGTCCGTGGCCGTCAAACCTAACAATCCCTGGCCCATGACNAATATCCGCAACCCNTTCCCCATAGGCCTCTGGATTTGGAACCATTGGAGCGGACATAAGCATGGACTCAAACACTGGGTCTACGATAAATGGGCCTCCGAACCCGTCCTTATCAGCGACGTGCGCCCTGACCTGCGTACCAAGATGATTGACCAGGTGCTGGAAAACAACGGCTACTTCCATGGCTCCGCCGACTATCAGCTCTCCCACGGACGAAACCACAAAATCGAAACCGTTACTTACACCGTCAAGACCGGTCCCGCATTCCTCCTTGACACCATCGAGATGCTCCCTGACACCAATCGGCTCGCCCACCTGATTGACTCCGTCGCCTCGAAAATCCCTTATCTGCGCCCGGGAAACAGATATAGCGTTGACTCCCTGGCNAGNGCCCGCACCAAGATTGCCTCNGTCATGCGCAATCGCGGCTACTATTATTTCTCGCCGGAATTCATTGAATACTTAGCTGATTCAATTCAGAATCCCGGACATATAGCCCTACGCCTTACCGTNGCCTCNAATCTGCCGCCCGCAGCGCTCAGAGAGTACAAAACCGGGAAAATCACCATGATTGTGCGTGGAAATTCACCCGCCGAGGGAAATCCTGACACCATCCAAATGGACCGCGCGACGCTCATTCGCTATTTCCCCTCTCATTTCCGCAATGCCCTCGTCGACGAATGTATCGTTCCCCGCCCGGGCCGACGTCTGACCCTCCGCGGAATCAACAATACCCAGACCCGACTGAGCCGACTCGGTATCTTCTCTAATATCGACATCAACGTCCACCCCACGGACTCCACGGCCATCCGNCGNGGCTCTGACATTCTCGACGTTACAATTGACTGCACGCTTGATGCCCCCTGGGAGGCCCGACTGGAGGCAAACGTTTCCTCCAAATCAAACTCTTATCTGGGCCCGGGCCTCATCTTCGGAGTCACTAACCGCAANATCTTTGGCGGCGGCGAGCAGCTGAGCGTCACCCTTACCGGCTCCTATGAATGGCAAACCGGGCGCCGACGCTCCTCCGTCTTCAANTCNTATGAAATTGGCCTGCAAGGCTCCCTGGCNTTCCCCCGCCTGCTTGCCCCCAAGTTCCTCCCCCGCCTCCGCCGTGACCTCTCCTGGACCCGCATTACCCTCAATGCGGACCTGCTCAATCGTCCTCACTACTTCCGCATGGCTCAGTTCAACGCCTCTTATTCCTATGACTGGAATCCTACCCGNTANTCCTCAAACACCCTGACCCTNCTGAAGTTAACATATACTAACCTGCTGAAAACGACCGCCGAATTTGACGAGATGATGGAGCAAAACCGCGCCATCGCCGAGAGCTTCCGCTCNCAGTTCCTCCCCCAAATCATGTACACCTATAACTATGACCGCATGTTCGGNCCCCGCAACTCGCTCAACTGGACCGTCACCGCCCAGGAGGCCGGTGGAGTGTTCTGCGGACTCTGGCGCCTCTGCGGCCAGAAACATGAGAAAAAGCTCTTCGGAATCCCCATCTCGCAGTTCTTCAAGGTCTCCGGGCAGCTCGTCTATGGCCGCCGCCTCGGAGTGTCTGATACCTGGCTCTTCGGTCGCGTGGCCTCCGGTGTGGCCCATGCCTANGGCAACTCATCGCAGGTGCCTTATTCGGAACAGTTCTGGGTTGGCGGCGCAAACTCCGTGCGCGCATTCACGGTGCGCTCCCTCGGNCCCGGCTCCTACCGCCCCAAGGCCGACCGCAACGGCAACTATTTTGACCAGACCGGCACTTTCAAGTTTGAGGCAAACCTCGAGCTCCGATTCCCAATAATCGGCCCCGTGCATGGCGCCGTCTTCCTCGATGCCGGAAACGTTTGGCTCCTCAAGGCCGACCCCGAACGCCCCGGCGGACANCTCCGCGCTAAGACCTTTGGCCGCGANCTCGCNNTNGGCACCGGCGCCGGAATCCGAGTCGACATCGGGATGCTCGTGATTCGCGGCGACCTCGGCATCGGAATCCACGCCCCNTATGAAACGTCCCGCCACGGCTACTATAACATGACCTCTTTTAAAAACTCCCTCGCCTTCCATCTCGCCATCGGCTANCCCTTCTAAAAAAACTGATTACNGTCCGCTAAACAATAAAAAAAGCGAGTCCAACTTCTTGAATGGGAGAAGTTGGGCTNNCTTTTTATTATTGCTGTCCGATAAAAATTTTTAGAAGACAGAAAAATTTAGGGTCGATTCTTGCAAAGCAAGCGACTAAAGTCGATTACCATTTNCAGGATTCGACCNTTTTTGTAATCACGGCTTNTTNCCGTTTACAGATACTATCTTTGACTGCTTGACAAGAACAAAATCATACTCATCGGCATAGCCTCTGACTTCGCCTTGCATGACGACTTGATCACCTTTACTTACATGACGCAGTTTCAGGTAATCGGTGAATGGTAATACACATAATGCGCGAACTTTACCACCTTTTGTNTCTGAAAGTTCTACTGATGGCAGTCCGTAAACATCCGGACCNACCTTGACTGCGTAACCGCTGATATTAACTTTAGGAGGAGCNGCGTTGTTGTTGGATTTACCCTTTCCGGATTTGCCCTTTCCTANTGAACCGCCACCTTGTTCCTTCATAATGTTATATACTTCAATGACAGTCTTATTATCGTTATCTTTCAAAGNCGCCGGAGCTGAAGTCTGGGCAAATGCANCCATTGCCGCAAGAAGCGTCAATGAGATTGTTGTGATTGTTTTTTTTAGATACANTTTTTTCATTTCTGAATTTGTTTAACTCTGAGATTTTTTATTATTGGTTTTCATTTGAATCCTTGGAGCAATGGAGCGTTAGAATATCAATCGTGGGATAAACTCCAAAGCGGAATGCTATGTTGCCTCCNACACCGGTGCTGACATATAGTTGCTGATTGCCTTCCCGGTAGAGACCGCCCCATTCAGGATAGGTCCATTTTGACGGAGAGAAATTNCCNAGTCTGAATTGCATGGCGTGAGTATGCCCTGCAAGCATTAACGGAATGTCGGTAGTCGGCAACACTTCNCTGCGCCAATGCGAAGGATCNTGTGACANGAGGATTTTACACTCATTTTCCGGCAGACCTGTCAAGGCTTTCNTCAAATCTGATTTATCAATAAAATGACGACTTCCTGCATTTTCAACACCTATGATTGCTATGCTGTCATTGCCACGGGTAATCTGANCCGATTGATTACGGAGCAAATTCCATCCCATCAACTCTTCAGACTTCACAACGCGCGCAAGTGCACGTTCGGGAGTATCGTCTCCTTTATAGCGGTGGTATATGCAGTAATCATGGTTTCCGAGAACAGAAATGACTCCATCAGGAGCTTTAAGACGACTGAGCACCTCTGAGAACTGAGCCAATTCGTCGGGCGACGTGTTCACCAAGTCGCCGGTGAAAAC
>JAAVCG010000010.1 GCA_014802435.1 Bacteroides sp.
GATCGGAATCCGCCTTTCCATAGGTTTTGACAGTCTTCTGCAATGCCTATAACTCTTATGCGCAAGGGATGCGCATGCCTATGGAAAGGCGGATTCCGATCCGCCGCCACGTCAAAACACAGCGCTCTGACCGGGCTTTCGTGGCGCCCTCGCCACGATGGCGCCTTAGCGCCACCTACACAAATATGGCGATAATCGTGGAGCTTACGCTCCACCGTGGCGAGGGCGCCACGGAGCCCGGTCATGTTCCCTCCTGCATAGACGGTGGCGGCGGATTGGAATCCGCCTTTCCATAGGTTTTTTGATCGGGCTTTCGCAAAAACGCGCCGCTACCGTGACGTAGCCTTTCTATAGGGTGTTTTTTTAGAGGGGGCGGAGGAGGAGGGTGAAGTCGTAGTCGGTGTAGGGGAGGCGGTATTTTTCGAGGGGCCATGCTCCCCAGCTGTCGATGCATCCGAGGCCCATTTGGGCTTTGTCAATGAGGAGGTTTGTATAGGGGACCTTTTGGACCTCGGAGGAGTGGCGCTGGTGCTTTCTGTCGCCGTCGTCGAGCGATTCTATGGAATAATTAAGGGCGGAGGCAGAGAAGGGCTCAGAGGCGATTATTTCGAGTCCTTTTCCGGCATGGTTGATTTGTCGCCAGTAGCGGATGTCGGTTTTGTTGCCGTTTTCTTGCGGGCGGATGTAGGGATAGAACTGTTCGTCGACGGTTTGGGCGAAGAATCCGAGGTCGGCGCTTTCGTGGCGGTCAGCATAGTTTTCTCGCGGTCCACGGCCATAGTATTCCAGGCGGTCAAAGTCAAGGGGCATGGGCATTTGCATTCCAAAGCGGAACATGGGGGAGACTTTGGCGTTTTTGTCGGCCGTGAGTTTTTCATTGACGAGGATTGCTCCGGCGTTGTTGATGGTGTAAGTCATGGCGAGTTTGGCGCTGACGGCGTCAATGAGATAGTCGGCAGTGACGAGGACAGTTCCGTCGGGTTGGGTTTCAGCGGAGAGTGCGGTCAGTTTCATTTGCGGATTGCGCCATGCGGCAAACTTGCGCTGGAGGTTTGCTCCGAAGTCATTGTCGGTAGGGGCGCGCCAGAAGTTTGGCGTGAGTTGCTTTCCGGGGGCGAGCATATCGACTCCGTTGACCCGATAGAGGCTCATGAATCCGTTTTCGCGGTCAAATTCAATGTCGACTCCGGGGGCGGTTACGACGAGGTAATTACGCTGGTTATCAATAATCTGAGGAGTAATTACGTCATGGTTGGTCAGTTTAACATTGGCAATGGTCAGGTCCGGGGCGATGGGGGCGGTCAGGGGAATCTGTTGGCGGGCCAATTCGGTTCCTGCGGGGAGGATTCCCTCGGAGTCCTTGAGGGCGAAGGCAATGTTGAGGAGATATTCGGCGTCGGAGTCAACGGGTCCGTAATCAATGCTAATTATTTCGCGCTGCTGCGGGCCGACGGCGGGAGAATCAATAACGCCTGAGCGGACCGGGGCTCCATTGCGAAGCAATTGCCAGGAGAGGCGATAATTAGAGAGGTCAGTGAAGAAGTTTTCGTTATAGATTTCAAATTTGCCATTGTCGGCGGGGGTAACGTGGATGTTCTGATAGACGCGCCCAACTTCATACATATGGGGATTTGGCACACGGTCAGGGCTCACCAGTCCGTTATCACAGAAGTTATTGTCAGAGGCGTCAAAGCGGTTGAAGTCGCCGCCATAGCCATAGATTTCCACTCCGTCTTTACCCTTCCATCGGGGCGACTGGTCAACGAAGTCCCAGATGAAACCGCCCTGGAGGTTAGGATATTTGCGGATTATGTCCCAATACTCCTTGAATCCGCCCTCGGAGTTGCCCATAGCGTGGGCATACTCACACTGAATCATCGGTTTGGTTACATCAGTGCGCTTGCCGTAGTTTTCAACTGTCTGATAGCCAGCATACATGGGGCAGTATATATCAGAAAACTCAGAGTAACCGGCGCGTTCATATTGCACGGCGCGGCTCGGGTCTTCCTGTTTTACCCATCTGTAACATGCCTCGAAGTTGGGTCCGTGTCCGGCCTCATTACCGAGGCTCCAGAAGATGATTGAGGGATGATTGAAATTGCGCTGAACGTTGCGCTGATTGCGCTCAAGATGGGCAGTTTTGTAAGATTCCACATTGGCGAGGGATTCCTTGCCGTAGCCCATGCCGTGAGATTCAATGTTGGCCTCGGCAATGACGTAGATGCCATATTTATCACAGAGGTCATACCAAAGGTTATCGTCAGGATAATGGCATGTGCGCACGGCATTAATATTGAACTGCTTCATCAGTTCAATGTCCTGGAGCATTCTTTCCGGGGAGACAACATATCCGCCGTCAGGGTCGAGTTCATGGCGGTCGGCTCCCTTGAAGAGGACGGGTTGGCCATTGACGAGAATCTGGTCACCGACAAGCTCGATTTTGCGGAATCCGACGTTGACGGGAATCACTTCGTCGCTACCCTGGAGGCGGGCATTGAGAGTGTAAAGATAAGGGGTCTCGGCGGTCCATTTCTTAACTGCGGGGACTTTTAGAGTGGTTTTTCCGGAGCCTTTGGCCAGGGTTTCAGCTATGGTGTTTCCCTCGGCGTCAATGAGGGTCAGCTCGGTTGAGCCGTTGCCCTTGAGCTTCAGGTCAACCGTCAGCAGACCGTCTGTATAGTCATTTTCAAGGTCAGGGGTCAGGCGGATGTCGTCGATGCGCTTCTTGTTGCGGGCATAGAGGTAACAGTCACGTCCAACTCCGCTATAGCGGAAAAAGTCCTGGTCCTCAAGATATGTTCCGTCGTTCCATCTAAACACCTGGAAGGCAATCAGATTCTCCTTGCCGGGGATAAGATAGGGGGTGAGGTCAAACTCCTGTTCGAGCTTGCTGTCCTCGCCATAGCCGATGTATTTGCCGTTGACCCATAGATACATATTGGAGGTCACGGAGCCGAAGTGGGCGATTATATCCTTTCCTTTCCAGTCAGCGGGAATCTTAAACGTGCGGCGATAAGAGCCTACGTGGTTATTCTCTTCCGGAACTATGGGCGGATTGTTTTTGAAGCTGTTGCGCCAGGGATAACCGACGTTGACGTAAATAGGGTCGCCATAGCCGTTTAGCTCCCATACGGCGGGCACCTGCAGTTCATCCCAACCCTTATCGTTGAAATCCGTGCGCCAGAAATCCTTCGGGCGGCTGTTGAGGTCCTTGACCCAATTGAATTTCCAGGGGCCATTGAGGCTCATGAAGTTGGCTGACAGGGTTTTATCGGACTTTTTTGCGGCCTCGTCATTTTCAAAGGCAAAATAGGCCGAGTGCATCGGCAGGCGGTTGACGGCGTTGACCTGCGGGTCTTGCCATTCCTTAAACGTCTGGGCGCCAACGGACATGGCCGCGGCGGCGATGAATGTCAGGGCGGTTAAAGTCTTTTTCATGGTGGTTTTAAGGGAAATATGAAAATAAGGTCCGACGGTAAAAATGGACTTACCGTAGGGCCTTATAAAATTGGTATTGTTAATTAGTTATCTTCTTCAACTGAGAAGTCGTCGGTCGTGTTCATCATGGTCGGTCCGTCGGCTTCAGGGGCTTTGTCGTCGCCCTTAGATGCTCCCGGGCGTTTGAATTTAGGAGCGCGTGAGCCTCGCTTCTTGTCGGGATTTTCCTTGATGGCGGTCATGATTTTCTGTTCGAGTTCGTCCATCAGTTCGGGATTGTCGAGGAGCACCTTCTTCGCGGCATCGCGTCCTTGGGCGAGTTTGGAGCCATCGTAGGAGTACCAGGAGCCGGATTTCTGGATAACGTCGTAGTCACATCCGAGGTCGAGGATTTCGCCGGTCTTGGAGATTCCTTCGCCAAACATGATGTCAAACTCGGCCTTCTTGAAGGGGGGAGCGACCTTGTTTTTGACCACCTTAACTGTTGTCAGTCGGCCAATTACGTCATCGCCGTCTTTGATTGATGACGAAGGACGGATTTCAAGGCGCACGCTGGCGTAGAATTTCAGGGCGTTACCGCCGGTAGTTGTTTCCGCGGGGCCGAACATGGAGCCGATTTTTGCGCGGAGCTGATTGATGAAAATGCAGCAGGTCTTGGTGCGGGCAATAGTGCCGGTGAGTTTACGAAGGGCCTGGCTCATGAGTCGCGCCTGGAGTCCGACCTGACGGTCGCCCATTTCGCCATCGATTTCGCTCTTGGGGGTAAGGGCGGCCACGGAGTCAACGACGAGGACATCAATTGCGGATGAGCGGATGAGCTGTTCGGCAATTTCGAGGGCTTGTTCGCCGTTGTCGGGCTGGGAGATATAAAGAGAGTCAACGTCGACGCCGAGTTTTTCAGCATATGAGCGGTCAAAGGCGTGTTCGGCGTCGATGATGGCGCAGATGCCTCCCTGCTTCTGAGCTTCGGCGATAGCGTGGATTGCAAGAGTTGTTTTACCGGAAGATTCGGCTCCGTAGATTTCAATGATGCGTCCGCGGGGGAAACCGCCGACTCCGAGAGCCATGTTTAATGCGATGGAGCCGGTGGGTACGACTTCAACATTTTCAATAACTTCATCGCCCATCTTCATGATGGCACCGCGGCCGTAGGTCTTCTCGATTTTACCCATAGCGTTGGCCAGAGCTTCGAGCTTGGCGGCCTTGGGGTCCATCGTGCCGGCGGCGGGGGTGATTTTCTTTGCCATAGTTAATTAGCTTTAGTTTAAAATGAATAAAATGATTTTGATAATGCAAAGTTACGAAAAATGGCGGGCAAAAACAATTCCCCGCCTCGTTAAAAACTGTTAAGGCTTGATAGTTGGGTACGGTGTCGTGTGTAATCGGGTGATTTGTAGTGCGTTAAATAGTGGGATTATCGGCCGGCCCTCTGCTTGTGGGGCGAGGAAATGGTGCAACCCGTCCCGGGTTGTTGGCGCTTTTGGTGCATGTTGCTGTCCCCCAGTGGCTTCGCGACTGGGGGGTAACTGTGGTGTAAGCCCTCCGGGCTATCTTTTGCGGGCTACCTTGCGTTGGCGGCGGTGTTTGCGTAAGCCACCGGGCTCCGTGGCGCCCTCGCCACGGTGGCGCGTCAGCGCCATAGTTATCGGATTGGGGTATGTGGAGCTTGCGCTCCATCGTGGCGGGGGCGCCACGAAGCCCGGTCAGACACTCTATGGAAAGGCGGATTCTGATCCACCGCCAACGTCTATGCGAAAAGGTCCGCGTAGCGGGTCGTAAGAGCGTAGGCACGTCCGTCAGGGCGTGTAATTGGATCGGGAGGGCTGTCTTGTGAGCTCCGTAGGAGCGACATATCTGTCGCCGCTATGCGGCTCTGTGTTTGTTGCGTTCTCGCCAATACACGCCCTGGCGGACGTGCCTAAGTTCTGTCGCCCGCGCTGCGGGCTATTTTGCTGTGGCGGCGGATCGGAATCCGCCTTTCCATAGGGTCGCTGCGGGCTATTTTGCGTTGGCGGCGGATCGGAATCCGCCTTTCCATAGGGTCGCTTCGGGCTATTTTGCGGTGGCGGCGGATCGGAGTCCGCCTTTCCATAGGGTTAGTCGAAGATGTCGTCGATGGTGGGGTCGTCGGTTGTTGTGTCGGAGATTATTCCGAGGTCGGCGCCTTCACAGAGGTTTATGTTTTCGGGGAATTCGAAGCGGGAGTATTGGGAGTAGGGGAGGGTTTTGTCGGCAAAGACCTTGGTGATGAATTTGCCGAAGATGGGGAGTGCCATTGCCGCGCCTTGGCCTTGGGCGGTGGAGTTGAAGTGGATGGGTTTTTCTTCGCCGCCCACCCATGTTGCGGTAACCAGTTCGGGAGTGAAGGCCATGAACCAACCGTCAGAGTTAGAGTTGGTTGTACCGGTTTTGCCACCCATCTGAGCCGTCAGGTTGAAGGGAGCGCGGCGGAGTCGTGCGCCGGTACCGGAGTCAACGACGTTGAGGAGGATAGAGAGGATTTTCCAGTAGGCTTTTTCGGAGATTACCTCGGTTTGGGTTGTATTGAACTCGGAGATTACGTTGCCGTTGGAGTCAGTGATTGTGGTGACGAAGAGGGGGTCAGTGCGCATTCCCCGGTTGGCGAATGCGGAGTAGGCGGTGACCATTTCTTTGACGGAGACATCACAGATGCCCAGACAGAGGGAGACGACGGGGTCAATATGGTTGGTGATTCCGAAGTTATGGAGGTTATTGGCAAACGTCTGAGGGGAGAGCATGTCCATCAGTCGGGCAGAAATCCAGTTATTGGAAGTGGTGAGGGCCCAACGGAGGTCGACCATCTCGCCGACACGGGCGGAGCCGGAGTTGCGGGGCTGCCAAGCACGTCCGTTAGCGTCATAAATAGTGGGCTGGGAGTTGAGGAATTGGTCACAGGGGGTGAATCCTTCCTCCATGGCATAAGTATAGAGCAGGGGCTTGATGGTGGAGCCGACCTGGCGGCGTCCGGTAGAGACCATGTCATACTGGAATGCGGAGAAGTTGGGGCCGCCGACGTAGGCCTTGACGAAGCCGTTGCGGGGGTCCATGGCCATGAATCCGGAGCGGAGGAAGCTCTTATGGTAAAGAATTGAGTCTCTTGGGGTCATGATTGTGTCGGTCCATCCCTGATAGGTGAAGACTTTCATTTCGGTGGGTTCCTTGAAAGCGGCTTCAATTTCAGAGGACGTATGTCCGGCCTTTTTCATGAGTCGATAGCGCTCGGAGTCACGTATGGCGCGATTAATCAGTCGGTTAATGGCGTCGACGGAGATTTCATTGCGGTTAGAGGAGTATGGTGCGGTTGAGGAGCCTTTTTTCTCGCGCCAGAACTGGGGCTGCAGGGTCTGGGAGAGATGAGAAATCATTGCGTCCTCAGCATATTGCTGCATTTTGGAGTCGAGGGTGGTGTAGATTTTCAGTCCGTCGGCATAGATGTCATAGTGCGAGCCGTCGGGCTTGGGGTTCTTTTCAATCCATCCGTAGAGGGGGTTAGTTTGCCAGGCGATTGAATCGTCGGTATACTTTTGCATTTCCCATTGCTGATAGTCAGAGCGGCGGGGTTTCTTGGCGCCTAACATTCGGCGGAGCTCCTCACGGAAATATGGTGCGAGGCCCTCTTTATGGTCCACTTTATGATAGTTTAGAGTCAGGGGGAGGGCCTGGAGGGAGTCACGCTCGGCCTCGGTTATATAGCCGTTTTTCTCCATCTGGTCCAGGACTATGTTACGGCGCTCGCGGGTGCGCTCATTTCGGCGCACGGGATTATAGATTGCGGGGTTTTTGACCATGCCGACGAGGGTGGCGGCTTCCTCAATCGAGAGGTCGAGGGGGTCCTTGCCGAAGTAGACCCATGCGGCAGATTTGATGCCGACGGCGTTATTGAGGAAGTCAAACTGATTAAGATACATCTTGATGATTTCCTCCTTGGAGTAATAACGCTCGAGCTTGATGGCAATCATCCATTCGACGGGTTTCTGAATGGCGCGCTGAATGAGTCCGGTAGAGCCGGGCGAATAGAGCTGCTTGGCGAGCTGCTGGGTGAGAGTAGAGCCGCCGCCGGCGTTTTTCTGGCGCATTATCAGGGTTTTGCCGATAACGCGGGCAATGGCCCGGGCGTCGATTCCGGAATGGTCAAGATAGCGGGCGTCTTCCGTGGCAATCAGGGCGTCAATGACGTGCTGGGAGATGTCGGAATAGTCAGCATAGACTCTATTACCTTTGTCGCGGAAATAGCGGCCCATTTCAACTCCGTCGGCCGAGTAGATAACGGAGGCGAACTTGTCTGTAGGGTTCTTGAGCTGGGCAATATCAGGCATATAGCCGATGATGCCGTGATAAATGAGGACGAAGAGCAGGCCAACGGCCACAATGACTGCTCCAAAAGCAATCCAGAGCCACTTGATTAAGCGGCTCTTGAAGGATTTATGAGATTTTACGGTTTGGGGATTTTTTTCACTCATCAGAGAACAATCTTAGAGACATTGTTTCCGGCCTTGCGGATGTAGATGCCGCCTTTAGCGGGAGCGGAAACGCGTCGGCCATGAAGGTCAAAGAACATTACGGGGCCTTGGGCAAGGGAATCATCAGTGATGACTTCGATTGACGAGTCATCAAGGGAGACGTAGAAGTCCGGGTCGTCGCCATTGTCCTTAGCCGTTGATTTATAGTTATTGTCGCCCTTCTTTTTATAGGCGCGAACATAGTCAAACTGAGTGTGATAGGTGAAATTCTTGTCAGGGTTCTTGGCCCAGGAGCCGTTGCCGACACTCTGGTTGAGGATAACGTAGAAGTCCTTATAGAAGGGCCAGGTTACGTTTTCAGTGTATGAGCCCTTGGAGTAGTGCTGGTTGGCATAGGTGAAGAAGTGATTGCCGTCAACGTACCAGCGGATTTCGTTTTCGTCCCATTCAATGGCGTAGACATGCCATTCGGCGGGGTCATAGTTATACTGTCCGGTAGATGTCGGCGAGTATTTTCCGGGTTCGCCATAGCTTTTGTAGGTCCATCCGGAGTGGACGGTGCCGTGGGCCTGGCCGGCGGCATCGATTTGCTCCCAGATGTCGATTTCGCCGCTCAGAGGCCATCCGCCCTCCTCATTAGAGGCGGGCATGAGCCAGAATGCGGGGAAGTTGCCCGTGTGGGGGTGAGTCTTGATGCGGGCTTCAAGTTTGCCATAGTGGAAGGTGAACTTGCCCGATGAGTATATACCGCCGGAAACCATCTCCTTATCCTTGTCGGCTCCGGTGTTGTAGTCATCGTTTTTGATGCAGTAAGCGTTGTAATATCCGTCTTCAAACACGTTTACGGCCTTCTGAGCCTTTCCGGTTTCGGCCAGGAAGCGATTCCAGGTGTTTGAGCCCCATTTGGGATGATAAGACCAGCGCTTGGAGTCCATTTTTCCGGAATTGAACTCGTCGCCCCAGACTTTGGTCCATTCGCTGTCGGCTGCCTCAATGAAGAGGGCATAGATTGTGATGGCGTCAGAATTGATAATCTCTGCGGGGATGGTCACGGAGCCGTCGTCGGCCAGGGGGAGTTCGGTGTCAGTGAGTGAGTCGCCTGAGCCGTGGCGCACGATGATTTTGTCGCCGACGAATCCGGGCAGAGTGGGCTGCGCCTTGATGGTCAGCGGAGAGTTGCGGACGATGGATTCTCTGAGGTTCTGTCCGTCGGCGGTCATCAGCAGGCAGTTAAGCGGCATGAGCTTGAGGTTAGTCATAGCAATGCTTTCGGCCACATTGAGAGTGAAGTCAACGATTGCGCCGCCATCCTTGAGGATGGTTTCCGAGCCCTTGGGGTCAATGTTGTCCCAGTCGAGTTTGAAACGGGCGCGATATTTTCCGGCGGGGAGGTCTTCCGGAAGATAGAAAGCGGGGAGGGGAACAACGTTGCCGGCCTCGGAAGTGACTCCGGCCGAGTTCATTTTGTTGAAGTTGGAGAAGGCGATGAGGTCAGAGCCGGAGCAAGCCTTGCCGTCAGGGGCAATGACGTTTTCAAAGATACCGTTGCCGTTGCGGTCAATGTAGAGATAAGTGTTCATCCACTTGTCGCTGGTCCAGTTCATGTTGAGGCTGAGCTGCTCACCATAGGTTGCAAGGAGCTCATAATCAGTGCGGTCATGGAAAAGGAGGAGATTCTCATCCTGGCCTACTGGGATAACCTGATTGCCGGTCGTCGGGGAGTTGAGGGTCAGGGAGATGAGTCGGCGAATGGGCTTTTCGTTATGGGTGATTTTCTCGTTGGCGGGATAGTTGATTTCATAGTTACCGGACTGAGCGGCGGGCGCTTCGGCGGTGATGCGGAGTATGACGTCAACGATTGCGCCATTGTTTGTGACAATATCGTTGTCGGTCGTGTTTCGTCCCTTGGGGTCGTTGGCATCCCAGTCAACTATGTAGCGCATGCGGTAGTCACCCTTAGGCAGGGAGGGGATGATGAAAGCGGGCAGGGGAGAAACGCCGCAGTTGCTCTCGGCAGGGGCGGAAGTTGAGTTATGTCCGGCGAAGTAAGTATAGCTCATCAGCTCGGATGCGGGGTCAAATGAGCCGTCATTATTGGCGTCAAGATAGACATATCCGTGCATCCAGGTTCCGTTCCAGTCAAATGCGGGGAGGGCCACTGTTCCGGCCTCGGCGCTGAAGATGGCTGATTCGGTGAGGTCATGATAGAGCAGGAGGTCTGATTTCTGATTGACCTGAGCGGATTCTTCGCCAAGGCTGACGGCATTGAGCCAGCGCTGGTTGACGCTTATCTTGGTTGAGGCGGGGAAATTGATTTCATAAGCCGCAAAGGCGGGGAGGGCAGAGCCCAGGGCGGCGAGGAGAAGTAATTTCTTAAACATATCAGTTTTATGGAAGTTCAATGGTATGATTGGTAATATGCGCAAATTTACGCAAAAAATCTGAATTTTCGCATAAATCGGGGTAAATTCTTCTTTAAAACGGAAAAAATGGCAATAATTATCTAAAAAATTACTAACTTTGCAGTAAATCTTGAATCTTCACATTATTTATGTTTCGACGTTTATTTGTTATAGGCGCGGCAGTGGCCGCAATATTGGGTGCAGAGGCCGTTGAGCCGCAAATTTCAATTGCCGAATTGATAGGTGATGTAGAGACCCCGGAGGCGGTTGATTCCGCAAGCTCCGCGGCGGTTGATTCCATCAGCGTTTCCCGGGTTCGTCCGCTTTCAAGGACGCTGTTTCTGCCGGCTCTGTATATGCCTTATCGTCTTGATGTCAAGCCGAAGGAGATTACCGCCTCGCCGGCCAAGCAGGCTTCAACTCCGGCCCTGCAATGGCTTGACGAAGTCGCTGCCGCTGCCGAGCTCAGTGACCTTATCCGTCAAACTCATGCCATTAACCATCCCGCCGACGTTCATCTGAATCTGTATAATCTGCCCGAGCCGCCAAAGGTTTATATCCTGACGGCTGACCCGGAGACGGCTACTTTTGTTTTCTCTGAAGAGACTCCCTCGGTTACCGTAGATAATATTGAAATAGCCCCGGCTGACTTCAAGAAGCAGCATTGGCTCAATAAGTTCGGCATCAACCTGCAGTTCTCGCAGGCCTTCATCAGCCCTAACTGGTATCAGGGCGGAAATAACTCGCTCAACCTGATTGCCGACTTTACCTATCAGAGCAATCTCAACACCAAGTTTCATCCTAACTTGCTGTTTGAGAACTTCTTCCAGTGGCGCACGGCGCTCCAGACCGTCCGAAATGATGAATTCCGCAAATATGACCTGACCGAAAACCGTTTTCAGATTAACTCCAAGTTCGGTTATAAGGCCGCCCATAACTGGTACTATACCATCAACGGAATGCTCAAGACTCCGATTTTCAACGGCTACAAGTCAGGCACTCAGACTCGGACGGCCTCGTTCTTCTCGCCGGGCGAGTTGAACATCGGTGCCGGTATGACCTATAATCTGAATGCCCATAATGGCGACTTCACCCTCGGAGTCACCCTCTCGCCAATCTCTTATAACCTGAAAACCTGCATTGACCCCAAGATTGACGAGACGTCATTCGGCATCAAGGACGGGCGGAAGACGTTTCATTCTTATGGTTCGTCGGCTGAAATCACCTGGAATTGGAAAATCTGTTATAATGTCAATTATTCAAGCCGCATTTTCGCCTTCACCAACTATAAGTATTTCCAGGGTGACTGGCAGAACCAATTCCGGTTTACCATTAATCGCTTCCTGACGGCCAACCTCAATGTTGACCTGCGTTACGACACGTCGGCCGCCTCTCATTCTCACTGGCATAAGCTCCAGCTGCGCGAGCTCTTCTCGCTGGGCTTCACTCACTTCTTTAGTCACTGATTTTTCCGGCCCCGCGCCAGCAGCGGGGTAGGGTCCATCGGAGTGCCGCAACATCGGATTTCAAAATGCAGATGAGGTCCGGTGGAGTTGCCAGATGACCCTCCGATTGCTATGACCATGCCCGGGATGATACGGTCGCCCGGCTTGATAAGTGATTGCTGCAAGTGGGCATAACGTGACTGCACTCCCAGCGGATGGTCAATGATGATGAAATGGCCGTAGCCTCCGCGCTCGTAGCCCACCCGGGCCACTGTTCCGCTCAGAGCCGCGCAGATTGAGTCGCCGCGGTTCAGAGCCAGGTCTACTCCCTTGTGCATCCGGTTGCCCCCTTCGCGCAGGCCGAAGGGCGACGTGATGCGGCCGCCGACGGGCCGCCGGAACTCGCGGATAATCTCGTCAGGCAGCCCGTCGACATAGACTTTTGTGTTCGGTTTTTTGGGGCGCAGGCTCTCGTCGCAGAGCCCCGTGGTGTAATAATCCGCCTCCTCATAGACCGACGAGAGGAAATCCAGGGCGCCGAGGCTCAGCTCCGGCTCCTCATTCTCATTAGTGGAGCCTACGGCCTGAATCAGGCTCAACAGCAGCGAATCAACCGGCGCCGGGGCGGCGACGGTCGGAGCCTGTGAATGAACAATAGCCCCGGTTGAGAGGACCGAGGCTATCATTATGGCGGGAAGCAGTTTAGGCTTCCTCATCGTTTTTCTGATTGTTTGTCTTTTTATTGCTCTTTTTCAGGTTCTTGGCAAAAGGCTTGATGAAGAGAATCCAGACGGCGCACAGGACGAATCCCAAGAATGCAAACCCAACGAGCATCAGCACCTTGTTAGGGCTCGAGGGCTTGATGGGCACCGTCGGCGGATTGACCACTACGTAGACCGGAGTGTTCTCCTGGACCACAGTCTTGCAGGTCTGAACCCTCTGGGCGGTCTGATTATAGAGCGTGAAGGCCAGTTGGGCTTCGTTTTCAAGTCGGTCACGGGTAATGCGGGCCGACTGGGTTGCTATTCCCTGGTTGCGGTCCGTATAGTCGGCCAGTTTCTTTTGGGCGTTATAGTATTCCTGCTGGGCTTCGGCGTTGATTTTCAGGGCATACTGGAGGTCCTGGCGCGCCTTGTTGGTGCGATAGTCGGCAACGTATTGCTGCAGGCGGGCCACTACCGTGTCACAGAGGATTGCGGAGACCATCGGGTCCTGCATGGTCACTGAGATGCTGATAAAGTCCTCAACCGTGGCTGAAATGCGGCCGCTGAGAGTCTCAACCATGCGGGTTTCCTGACGGGTCAGCTTGAAATTATTGAGCTGATGGTCAGCGGGCGCATCTTCTGCCGCCCGAAACATCCCCGAGGCCTTGCGCGGAATGGCGGCAATCCATTTCCACCAGGGGCGGCGGAGGTCTTCCTGAAGGTATTGTTCAACTGTCATGCGCTCTCCCTCAGAGGTTTGCACCTCAACGCTGAAGAGTCCCGTCAGGAACGGGATTGACTTGACAATGTCAGGATAGAGCTGAGGGTAAACGGCCTCGGTTGTGCCCCCTCCGGCGTTAATTCCGGCCATGGAGGCGAGGGCGCTGAGTCCGCCGGAGCCTTTTTTGCTGTCGCTCAGCTCGGGCGAGAGTTTGGCTACGGTTTGATATTCGCGGGGAATGGAGAACGCGAATAGCAGGCCGAGGACGGCACCTATCAGCGTCCACTTGAGCAGCTTGCCGCGGTTGGCCCAGAGGTTGGTGGCAAGTTCCATGAGGTCTACCTCATATTCTTCATCCTGTCTGTTCAGGTCTTGGTCGTCTGTTTTGCTCATAAATAGGGGGCTCTTACTTGAAGATGTTAGTGATAGTTGCGGCCAGGGCGGCTACTGACGAGAAGCTCGTCGCAAAGGCCATAACCCTGCTCCAGTCGGTGCCGCTGTTGGCGGGCTTGGTGGGCACGATGATCTGACATCCGGGCTCTATCGGAGTGTTGCGCTTGGCGCGGGCCACTGTGCCGTTGAGATAGACTATATAAGCCTTGCCCTTCTTGGCGCGTTGGCCATAACCGCCGGCCTGGTCAATATAGTGCTTGAGTTTCTTTCCGGGCTCAAAGGTGACCGTATTGGGGAACATTACTTCGCCGGCAATCTTGACGGTGCTTTGTTCTTCCGGAATATAGAGCACGTCGCCCGGACGGAGCACAATGTCGTAGGTGCTGCCGGGGTTGGCGAGGGCTTTTTCAAGGTCGATGCCGACGTTATAGTAGCGCGACACCTGGATTTTGCTCAGGGCGATGGAGTCGCCTTGGTTGCCGTTACTGTTTGCAATGGCGAATTGTAGGGCCTCGGTGCGTGCAAGGTATTCATCCTCAGAGAGTTCACGGGTCAGGTGGGCGCCCTTGACGTAGGCGCCGTCAATGATTCCGCCGGCGCGCTTGATGACTTCAGTCATGCGTTCGTTACGCTTGACCAGGGCATAGGCGCCGTGGAAGGGCACTTCGCCTTCAATCGAGACGAAACGCTGCGGCTCGTAGTTCGGGCTGGTGCGGATAATTACCTCATCATAAGGCTTTAGGAGGAATCCGCCGCCATTGGCCGCCAGTCCGTTTTCAATCGAAACGGTGAAAATCTCCGAGATGGTCTGGCTCTGCTCCGTAGCCGTCGGGTCAACAATGCGGCGGGCAATCTCAACTCTTGAGGTAGAAGCGCCTTCACTGAGGCCGCCGGCACGGAAAATAAGGTCCTCAAGCGTCAGATTTGCCGCATAAGGATATTTGCCCGGATTCTTAATCAATCCGCTGATAATTACGTCGCCGACGAGGGTCATTTCGCTGATGGAGGAGATGACAATCACGTCGTTGCGCTTCAGGGGAATGTCGGCAATGCGGCCGTTCATCAGGTCGCTGAGGTTAAAGGCCAGAACTTCCGGCTGGAGGTTATCTTTTTCGCGATAAATCAGGGCGCGTTCGGTGTATGCGTCTTCGGCCAGGCCTTCACCCTTTTGAATCAGCTGCTTGACGGTTGAAGTTCCCGAATCCAAGGCGTAGAGTCCGGGACGGAGCACTGAACCTCTGACTTCCACCTTATTAGATATGCGTGAGAGAATGGTGCCTACGGTCAGAACGTCGCCGTCCTGGAGAGTATAAGTGGGAAATTGCTGGCGCGAAATGTTGACAAGCTCGTTTTCAGTGCCGTTCTGGCGGGCAATGTTGATGGTCTCGGAGAACGCCTCGGAAGTGAATCCGCCGGCATAGTCAATGATGTTTTTGATTGTTTCGCCCGGCTTGAGTTCGTAATACATCGGGCGGCGCACGTTGCCTTCAACGTTGACCAGCGTCTCATAAGGGGGCACGATGATTACGTCGCCTTCCTCCAGACGGATGTTTCCGGAGTTTTTCCCCTTGAAGAGATACTCATAAACGTCGATTCCGGCCACTTTCTTGCCGTTGCGAAGCACCTGGATGTTACGCAGCGAGCCGATGTCGTTGATTCCGCCGGCGCGATGCAGGGCATGGAAAACCGTCGAGAAGGGGGAGAGCACATAAGTGCCGGGAGTGGCCACTTCGCCCATCAGGTTGACCTGAATGGTGCGAATCTGGCCCAGGGTTACCTGAATGTTTGACTCTGAGTCACTTACGCCCGCATATTTCTGGGAGAAGGATTTGCGGATATGCTTTGCCGCCTCCTGAATTGTCAGTCCGTTGAGGTAGACCGGCCCTAACTGGGAAATCATGATGCTCCCTTCGGGAGAGATGGTCTGACGCAGATGGTCCTCGGCGTCGCCCCAGATGTCAATCACCACTTCGTCGCCCGGGCCCAGGCGATAGTTTTGAGGCGTTGCAAGATTATCGTTCGGCTCAAACGTTAACGTGCGCGAATTAAACACGTTATGGCCGAAGATTGTGCGGCGGCCCATGCCGTCGGGGTTTGTTTCGTCAATGTTGATTGTCTCATCAATTTCTTCCTCTTGGATGGATTCATCCGCCTGATGGGCTCGGGAAGTCATCTGTATCGGCGCCAGGTTAGACGCCGAAGTGGTGTTTTCCTTGCGCTCCTCGGCATATTGGGCCTTGATGCGCTGGGCTTGTTCGGGGGTTACTCCCTTGGCCATAAGCATTTGGCCAATCTGCTGCTCCGTCTTTCCGGCGGCTGACTGCTGTTTGATAAAGGCTATGACCTCTTTATCGGTCATTGAAAAGGCCGAGAGGCTGCAGCAAGCAATGAGTGAGAATACTATATGCCTGATTTTCATCGATGAAGTGGTGTTAAGGATATGCTTAAGTTAATGTGATTCAAACGGTTAGTTGCATCCATTGCTACAAACAGACGCTATTTTCCAACTGCAAAGATAATTAAAAAAACTCAAATCCCCAAAAAATAGACCATAGCTCTATAGCCTTCCCCGTTTTTTTAGACCAAAGCTTCATAGCGGTCCCTGATTTTTTTAAGACCAGAACAACTATAGCACTATAGTTTTTTTGAGTGCCCAATATTATTTTTTAAGAAGGAGGGGCACGCTCCTCCTTCTTAAAAAAAATCAAAATCCGGTCCCGCAATGCTATAGTGCTATAGTTGCTCTGGTCTAAAAAACCGGGAAATGCAATGGGGCTCTGGTCTAAAAAAAGGGGGAGGGCAATGGGTCTATGGGCAAAAGTTTTTGTTTTTCGGTAAAAATGCGTAACTTTGCGGGTATGTTTGAGTTTAAAAGGCTTGACCGGTTTATGTTGAAGACGTTTCTGCCGCTCTTTGCCATGACCTTTTTGATATGTACCTTCTTGGTGTTGATGCAGTTTCTATGGATGCATCTTACTGATTTGGTCGGAAAGGGTTTAGGCATGGGGTTGTTGCTGGAATTGTTTTTCTATGCGGCGTTGTCAATGGTTCCGATGGCGTTGCCGCTTGCGGTATTGTTGGCGTCGCTGATGACGTTTGGCAATCTCGGCGAGAGCCTTGAGCTGACGGCAATGAAGAGCGGCGGCGTTTCGCTTTTCAGGGTGATGAGGCCGCTGATTGTGTTGATGCTTTTTGTGAGCGTCGGCGCGTTTTTCTTTCAGAACGATGTGCTTCCGGTTGCGCAGTCGCGAATGTGGACGCTGCTTAAGTCCATGCGCCAAAAAAGCCCTGAGCTTGACATTGCCGAGGGCGAATTTAATGACCAGTTGCCCAATATCAACCTCTACGTAGAGAAGAAAAACCATGATACGGGGGTGCTCTACGACGTGATGATTTATGACTTTCAGCAGGGATTTGAGCGCAGCCGCGTGATTCTCTGTGATAGCGCCACTCTGCAGACCACCCCCGACAAGGCTCATATGCAGCTGACGCTCTATCAGGGTGAACTCTTTGAGAATCTGAGGGATGCAACGGGAGTGAACACTACTGCCCGCAATCAGCTCTATCGTCGCGAGGAGTTTCATAAAAAGACCCTTCTGATAGCCTTCGACGCTAATTTCGAGCGAATGGACGAGGGCGATATGCGCTCGCTCTATATCGGCAAGAACGTCAGCCAGTTGCGCCATTCCATTGACTCTATTCATAACCGCATAGACTCCATCGGCGCGGCCTATGGCAAGGAAGTGGCCTCAAACAGCTATCTTTCGCTCAACTCCGAGTCATTTCCGGAATCGATACTCGCCGCTGATGCGGTGACGGTCAAGAAGATTGACCCTGATTCGCTTCGCCGCGAACAGCCCCGCACATCGCGCCGCCGATATGTTCAAAACGCCAAAAATGAGGTGGAACGCTCAATGATGGAGTATCTTGGCCGTTCGCTCTATCTGGGCGACGAACATAAGGTGCTGGCGCGCCACGGTATTGAGCTCCATAAGAAGTTCACTCTCTCGCTGGCCTGCCTGGTGTTCTTCTTTATCGGCGCACCCCTCGGGGCGATTATCCGCAAGGGCGGCCTGGGCACACCGCTGGTAATCAGCGTGTTCCTCTTTATTTTCTATTATATCATCGATAATTCGGGAATGAAGATGGCGCGTGATGGCAAACTCCCCGTATGGCAGGGAATGTGGCTCAGCTCGGCCATTTTGCTCCCCCTTGGGGTCTGGGTCACTTACAAGGCCGTCAAGGACTCCGCCGTCTTCAATGCCGATGCCTGGCAGCGCGCCCTGAGGATACTCACGGGCAAGAACAAGCGCGCTCTGGCCGTCAAGGAGGTTATCATTGAAGACGTTGACCCGGCCGAGGCCACCCGTCGCCTTGACGAGCTCTCGGCGCTGACCTCCTCCTTCCTGAAAAAATATCCTCGCCCCCAGGGCTATCTGAGCTACTGGCGCGGCGGAATGGATTCGGCCGAACTCCGCCAACTGACGGCTTCCCTGGAAGTTACCGTCAGCTATCTGAGCAACACGCGCTCGCGTAAGCTCATGGACCTGCTTAATGCGGTCCCGGTGATTCAGGACCTGATGATTCTTCATCCTAATCCGCGCTCTTTCTGGAGCCGCGCGGCAATGTATATCTTCCCCGTCGGGCTGATAATCTGGGTCATCGCCCTGCTCTTTGAGACCCGCACAATTAAGTCTATCAAGCAATTACAGAAAATATTACCACAAATTCAATCATATGGAACCGACGAAAACCCGCCTCGACTCAATTGAAGAGGCCATTGAGGATTTCCGCCAAGGAAAATTCCTGATAGTGGTTGACGATGAAGACCGCGAAAACGAAGGCGACCTGATTGTGGCCGCTGAAAAGATAACCCCGGAGCAGGTGAATTTCATGCTCAAGAATGCGCGCGGAGTGCTCTGCGCCCCGCTGACCATTGACCGTGCGCGCGAACTCGGCCTTGACCGCCAGGTTGAGGACAACACCTCGGTCCTGGGCACTCCCTTTACTGTCACCGTTGATAAACTTGAAGGCTGCTCAACCGGGGTCAGCATTCAGGACCGCTGCGCAACTATCCGGGCGCTCGCTGACCCGCAGTCAAAGCCGGAAACCTTTGGCCGCCCCGGCCATATCAACCCTCTCTATGCCCAGCGCAACGGAGTGCTCCAGCGCACGGGGCATACCGAAGCCGGAGTAGACCTGGCGCGCCTTGCCGGGCTGCAACCCGTCGCCGCGCTGATGGAGATTATGAGCGATGACGGCTCAATGGCGCGTCTGCCCGAACTGCTGGAGCGCTCACGCGAGTGGGGAATCAAGATTATCAGCATTGCTGACCTGGTTGAATACCGCAACCGCACGGAGAGCCTCGTGGAGCAGGGCGTTGAAGTGGACCTCCCGACGGCCTACGGACATTTCCGCGCCATTCCCTTCCGCGAAAAGAGCAACGGACTGGAACACATAGCCCTGATTAAGGGCGACCTGAGCGGCGACGAACCCGCCCTGGTTCGCGTACATTCAAGCTGTGCGACGGGCGATATTTTCGCCTCAAAGCGCTGTGACTGTGGCGAGCAGCTCCATCGCGCCCTTGAACGCATTGAAAAGGAAGGACGTGGCGCCGTTGTCTATCTGATGCAGGAAGGCCGCGGAATCGGCCTCATGGAAAAAATGAAGGCCTATAAACTCCAGGAAGAGGGAATGGACACCGTCGACGCCAACATCTGCCTCGGTCATAAGGCCGACGAGCGCGACTATGGGGTCGGCGCCCAGATTCTCCGCGCTATCGGAGTCAAGAAAATGCGCCTGATGAGCAATAACCCCACCAAGCGGGTAGGCCTTCAGGGCTATGGCCTTGAAATTGTCGAGACCCTCCCCATCGAGGTAGCCCCCAACGACTATAACCGCCGCTATCTCCAGACCAAGCGCACCCGCATGGGCCATACGCTCTCGCTGCCTGAAAAATAAATACCAAGGAATAATAAACCATGAAAAACAAACTCTTTCTCCCGCTTCTTCTCCTCGCCTCAGGCTTTGAGGCATCGGCGACGATTGAAAATCTGATGCCTAAACCCAAGCAGGTTGAACTCAATTCCTCCGAGGGGTTTGCCATAGGTCGCGCCGTAGCCTTGGATGACCCGACGGAGTCAGCCGAGCTCCTTCGCTTTATGGCCGACTGCGGCTTGACTCATTCGGCCGGAGCCGCGGCCAAGATTTCCGTGACCATAGCTCCCGTAGACGGGGCCTATGACTATGAACTGGCCGACTATCCCGACGAGGCTTACCGCCTGAGTGTCGGCACCGACGAAATCGCCATCACGGCCCCGACGGCCCTCGGAGTGATTCGCGCGGCTCAGACCCTGCGCCTGATGGCTCAGGACTGTGGCCAGGCCATTGAGGGCGCGACGATTACTGACTGGCCCGCATTCAAGCTGCGCGGATTCATGCACGACGTTGGCCGTTCATTCATTCCTCTTGACGAGCTCAAGCGCGAGATTGACCTCCTCAGCCGCTTTAAGGTCAACACTTTCCACTGGCATCTCACCGACTATACCGGCTGGCGCCTGGAAATCAACGCCTATCCCGAGCTGACCGGCGAAAAGGGTATCACCCGCTTCCCCGGACAATATTATACGCAGGCGCAGGCGCGCGAACTTCAGGACTATGCCGCCGAGCGCGGAGTAATCATCATTCCTGAAATCGATATGCCCGGCCATTCTCATCCCTTTGAGCAGGCCATGGGCCACGGGATGCAAACCGAGGCCGGAAAAGCTGAGCTCAAGGTGATTCTCTCTGAAGTGGCCGAACTCTTTGACAAGGCTCCTTATATCCACATCGGTGGCGACGAAACCTCATTCCCGGACAGCTATCTGATTGAGATGATTGACTATGTCCACTCCCTGGGTAAACGCGCCGTTATCTGGAACCGCTATAATGTCCCCGCCAAGTCGGTTGACCCGACGGTGATTCCCTGCGACATGACCACTAACTGGGCCACGTCAGGCACCCTGAGCGCCGGAGTGCCCAACATTGACATGCGCTATAATTATACGAACCATTTTGATGTGTTTGCTGATGTTGTCGGCATCTTCAAGTCAACCATCTTCGGGCTCACTCAGGGCAATCCGGACGTTGCCGGAACCATCTCCGCCGCCTGGAACGACACGATGACCCCGACATGGGAAGACATTGTCCGTCAAAACAACGTCTATGCCAATGTCCTGGCCTCAACCGAGAGGGCTTGGACCGGCGGCGGGCAGCAATATATCGAGCAGGGAGGCGTCACCCTTCCCAATTCAGGCTCCGAATTTGACGAGTTTGCCGACTGGGAGCGCCGATTCCTCTATCATAAGCGCACCACCATGAGCGAGGCCGCCTCGCTGATTCCTTACGTCCGCCAGACCAACATCCGTTGGCATCTGACCGGGCAGCTTCCCAATGGAGGCGACCCGGCGGCAGTCCTTGAACCGGAAAATTACATCGACGCCGAAACCATGCCCTCAACCATCGCCACGTCGACCGTTACCGGCGCCGGAATCTATCTGCGCCATATCTGGCACCCAACGGTGAAGGGTTTCTATGATAATCCGCAAAACGGAATGACGGCCTATGCCTGGACCTACGTTTACTCACCTGAGGAACAGGATGCCGGCGCCCTGATTGAGTTCTATACTTATAGCCGCTCCGGCAATGAAAAAGCTCCCGCGGCCGGGAGATGGGACCGCCGAGGCTCCCGAATCTGGCTTAACGGCGAGGAGATTCCCGCGCCGACATGGCAACAACCGGACGCAAACATCCGGCAGGACCAGAATGAATCCGGACTGGCCAATGAGAATTTCACTACCCGCCCCGCAGTCAAGATTCACCTCAAGGAGGGTTGGAACAAGGTCTTCCTCAAGCTCCCTCATGCCAATAACGGCGGCACCTCCCGCGATAAATGGCAATTCACCTTCGCCATCACTGACCCCGACGGAAAGGATGCCCTCGACGGCCTGATTTACTCCCCCAATAAGATTCTCCAACCGGAGGCCGAAAGCCTGATGACTGACCTGGCTGATATGAAAGCCTGGCGCGACGCTTATGTCAGCGCCACTCCCGGATTCTATCCGGAGAGCATTGCCGAGGACTTTGACCGCCTCAGCGCTGAAATCAGCCTGACTCTCTCGGATGAGCTTACCTCCGAGGAGCGCGCTGAGCAGTCTGCCGGCCTGCGCCAAGCGTTTGAGAAGATGAAGGCCGCGGCGCCGGAGGCCGGTATATCGCAGCCGATTGACGGGGCCGTCTATGCGCTGTCAACTCCGCTGAGAGACAGCCGCTATGTGGCCTCTCAGGGCGTTTCCTCCGCCCTGACCGGAGTGACCTCCGTTACTGACCAGGCTAAATGGAAGTTCGTCAAAAGGGCCACGGGCGATGCTTATAACATTGTCAGCGACGCCAATGGCGGCTATGTCGGAATCACGGCGGCAACCAACTCCGCCCTTCGCTCATCAAAAAACGAACCCTCGCGCGGATGGACCGTAAATCCTTCTGACGAAGTTGGTTACGTGACCATCACTTCGGGCAACGTTCAATGGAACCAAACCCGCGCAAGCCTTAACTATGCCGTCTATAACTGGGGCGACGGAGAGAATACAACTGACACGGGATGTAAATTCCGCTTTGAAACCATTGAGTTGCCTGAACCCGATGTTCCGGTTGAGATTGACGAAGTTTCAGCCCCGGAGTCAGTCGCTCCGTCAGTCTATACCCTTACGGGAGTGAAACTTTCCGCCATCAAGGGGCTTCACCCCGGAGTTTATCTCATTGACGGCAAAAAGACCATTGTTCGCTGATGCTCAGAGTTAAGGACATAACCAAGTCGTTTGAAGGCCTGCAGATTCTTCGCGGGGTCAGCCTTGAGGTTGGCGAGGCGGAGATTGTGGCCATCGTCGGGCCCAGCGGCGCCGGCAAAACCACTCTTTTGCAAATCATCGGGACCCTTGAGCGCCCTGACGGAGGCTCGGTTATCTATGACTCTACGGATGTTTTTGCGATGAAATCCGGTGAACTTGCCGAGTTTCGCAACAAAAACATCGGCTTCGTCTTTCAATTCCATTCGCTCCTTCCGGAATTCACCCTGCTTGAAAACGTGGCCCTCCCGGCCCTTATCGGCGGCGAATCAAAGGGGGCGGCTGAGGCTCGCGCGCGCGAACTGATAAGTTACATGGGCCTGACTGAGCGTGAGAGCCATCGCCCCGGTCAGCTCAGCGGTGGCGAACGCCAGCGGGCGGCAGTGGCCCGCGCGCTGATTAACTCGCCCAAAATCATTCTTGCCGATGAGCCGAGCGGCTCGCTCGACAGCGCCAACCGCGCCGAACTCCATAAACTCTTTTTTGACCTGAGGCGTGACCGCGGCCAGAGCTTCGTCATCGTGACTCATGATGATGCTCTCGCGGCGCAGGCTGACCGCACAATTCGCATTGTTGACGGTAAAATTGCGCAATAAATAGCCCCGCCTCTGCGTTATAATGGCATATGAAACTGACTAAACGCTTGATTTTTACCGCAACGGCCTCTCTCGTCGTTGCTCTCTCCGCATCAGCCCTCTCGCCTGAGGCCTATACCGAGCAATCGGCTCTGAGCTCCGGCAAGTGGGTGAAAATCAGCGTTGAGCAAACCGGAATGCACTTTATCCCTTCCGCCACTCTCTCCTCCTGGGGCTTCAAAAATCCGCAGGCGGTCAGAATTCACGGCTATGGCGGACGCATGCTCTCTGATGTGCTCGACCCGGCGGAGTATATTGATGATCTGCCGGAGATTCCGCGTGAGCTCACCTCCGGCGGACTGGTTTTTTATGCTGTCGGACCCGTTCAGGAGGTTTATTCGGAGACTTCAAGCTCCTTGACTCATGAGGTTAATCCCTATGACACCAAGGGCTATTACTTCCTGACCGAATCATCGGCCGGCGAGGCCCTTGTCCCGGAAATGTCGGGTCAGCCCCTCGGCTCCTCCGCCGGATGCCGAACCTCGGCCAAGACAATCCTTATCCATGAACAGGAACTCAGCTCTCCCGGCGGCTCCGGGCGGCTGATGGTGGGCGAAGATTTCAATTACACTCGCCGCCGCAATTTCTCCTTCAAGCTCTCGGGGCTGGTAAAGTCCGAGCCCGTGGAGCTCAACACCTCATTCTTTACGCGCACTCCCTCCCTGGCCTCCACTTTGCGCTTTGAGTTCAACGGAGTGATTCCCGCTCAGGATGCCGCGATGTCAATTTCCGCCACCACTCAGGGCGACGGCTACTGGGGCCGCCAAGCCGTTTTCAATCACTCCGACATCAAATGCTCCGCCGATGAGCTGACAATCGGGCTCACCCTGGAGTGTAACGGAGTGGTCAATAAGGCGAATCTTGACTATTTTGAGATTATCTATACCCGTAGCCTTCAAACCTCGGGAGTCTTTTTTGCCGACGGCACGGAGTCACTGGCCCTGACGGCGGCCGACGCTGACCGCCGCATCTGGGACGTCACTACTGCTCATCAGCCCCTGCAGATTAACCTCGGCTCAACCGGAGCCTGGCGCTCTGACTTCAATCAGATGCGCCGTTACGTCAGCTGGTCAACGGCTGAAACCGCCTCAATGCCCCGGCCAAGGATGGCCGGAAACGTCGCCGCCCAGAATCTCCACGGCATGACTCAGATTCCTGACATGGTCATCATTGCACCGACGGTTTATCAATCAGCGGCTCACTCCATTGCCGAGATTCACCATAACAATGCCTATGACCCCCTGAGCGTTGAAGTCGTTGACCTCAATCAGATTCTCAATGAGTTCGGCTCCGGAGCCTTTGACCCCGGCGCCATCCGCCGCTTCCTCAAGATGCTCTATGACCGGGGCAATGCCGCCGGAACGCCCCTGAAATATGCCCTGATGATGGGTAAGGGGACCTGTGATAACCGCGCCCTGACCGGAACGGGCAAGGCCATGCGCTCGCCTATGCCCCTATGGGTCAGCGTTGAGTCCCTGGCCGAGAACTCCAGCTATAGCTCCGACGATTATTTTGCTCTCCTTGATGACTTTGACGGGCGCCGACCGGGCCAGGAGACGCTCGATATTGCCGTTGGGCGCATTCCCTGCACCACGGCCGATGAGGCCTCCATCGCCGTTGACAAAATCAAGCGTTACATCTACTCTCAGCCCCGCGACGACTGGCGCACCCGCCTGACCATGCTCGTTGACGATGAAAATCAGGGCGTCCATATGACTCAGGCCGAGCGCCTCCTTGCCAATCTCGGCGCCTCCGAGTCCGGTAACCGATTCGTGGTCCAGAAGGTTTACTGCGATGCCTATGAGCGTCAGAACTCCACTTATCCTCAGGCTCGCACCGAAATCTTTGATTATCTGGCCGACGGAACCTCGGTCTTCGCCTTCATCGGCCATGGCTCGCCGACGGCCCTCGGAAGTAAAAAAATCATTGAGCCCAATGATTTCCGTGACCGGTTCCATCTGCGCCGACTGCCGTTTTTCTATACGGCGACGTGTAACTTCCTCAAGTGGGACTATGACCTGACCTCCATGGCCGAACAGCTTATGTTTCAGTCTGATGGCGGCATTATTGGCTGTTTTGCGGCCCTGCGCCCGGTGTTTATCACCCAAAACGGTAATCTCTCTGCCCGCTTCGGAACCACTTTAGGCTCCTTGGCCGACGATGGCCGCGAGCTCACCTTTGGCGAGCTCTACCGCCTCACCAAGAATGGCGTCAACAATGACCAGAACAAGATGCGTTACGTCCTGATGGCTGACCCGGCCCTGCGACTCAGTGCCCCCGGCCAGTTTGTCAGGGTAGAAACCATCAACGGGGTTGACGCCACTAATCCCGACGCTCAAATCGAACTCAAGGCGCGCCAGACTCTGACTATTACCGGCTCAGTGCTCGGCCCCGACGGAAAGCCGATGGATGACTTCAACGGCCACCTGACGGCGAGCCTCTATGATGCCGAACGCTCCGTGACCTCTTATGGCCACGGCGACGGCGAGAAAGTCACCTTTGAAAAGATGGGCGATAAACTCCTGACCGCCTCCGGAACCATCACTAACGGGCGCTTCTCTTTTACCTGCCGAATGCCCTCCTCTTTCTCTGACAATTACCGCCCGGCAACTTTCAGTTTCTATGCCTCGGCGGCCGATGATGCCGACGGGCGCCACGCTATGGGAGTGCTCCGCAACGTCTATGCCTATGGCTATGACGAAAATGCCGAGGCCGACGATTGGGCCCCGACTATCCACTCCCTGACCCTCAATTCTGATGGCTTTAAGGATGGCGACAAGGTCAATGAAAGCCCCATGGTCATTGCCCGCATCAGTGATGACTGCGGCATCAACGTCAGCACCTCCGGCGTTGGCCGCCAGATGGTCATCATCATTGACGATAAGCAGACTTATGCCGACTGCTCACGCCACTTCACTCTGGACCATACGCCCGAGGAGGGAATGGCCATGAGCGGCACTCTGAGTTATCCGCTCGCTGACCTCGCCCCGGGCGCTCATCAGCTCAAGCTCAGAGTCTGGGACCTGGCGGAAAATGTCACCGAGCGCACGATTGATTTTAAAGTCGTCAACGGACTGAAGCCCGAAATTTTCAGCGTCTATACGGATGCCATGCCGGCGCGCTCAGAGGCCAATTTCTATATCAACCATAACCGCCCTGATGCGCTGATGAATATCCGCCTCACCGTCTATACCCTCAATGGTAAGGCCGTTTGGAGTCATGAAATCCAAACCCGCTCAAATATGAACACGACGGACCCCATCCGCTGGAATCTCACCGATAAGGCCGGACGCCGGGTTGAGCGCGGAATTTATCTCTATCGCGCTGAAATATCGACCGATGGCGAAACTTTCACAACCAAATCACGCAAAATAGCCGTAGCCGCCGATGGAACAGAATAAGGCCATAACTGTTTATTGCGCGTCGTCGCCCGATGCGCCTGAAGTATTCCTCAATGCCGCCTATGAACTTGGGCGCGAACTGGCCCGCGCGGGCTTCGGCTCCGTGACCGGGGCCGGGCGCACCGGGCTGATGGGTCAAGTGGTTCGCGGCAGCCTGGAGGCCGGCGGCGAGGCCATCGGAGTCATCCCGCAGTTTATGGTTGACCGCGGATGGGCCAACCCGCAGATGACCCGCCTCCACGTCACCGCCGATATGGCCGAGCGCAAGAAGCTCCTTGCCGATTTAGGCGCGGGGGCAATTGCACTGCCCGGCGGTCTGGGCACTCTTGACGAGCTGATGGACCTGCTGACGCAGTGTCAGTTGGGACTGTATCATAATCCCGTGGTGATTCTTAACGTTGACGGCTTTTATGATAATCTCCTGCGCCAGCTCGAGCATGCTGACTCCTGCCGGATGATGCGCCATTTTGACCTCCCAGGTAACTTATGGCAGGTGGCTCTGACTCCGGAGCAGGCCGTCAGCTTCTTTTTGTAAACTTTTTTACCCCCCCCACCAGTAAGATTCTATGCAAGGCCTTCTCCCGGAACTGCTACCGATGACTCCGGCCCATGACCCGACATTGCGGGCCATGGTCTGGGCGCTGATTATTCCGGCGTTGATTTTTCTCCCCTCGGTTGTCAGGCTCTGGGGCAAGTTTATGACTTCGCTGTCGCGCCATGAGGAGAAACTTGCGGCGGCCGAGCGCACGCTGACTGATCGCCTGGCCCAGATTATTGCCGGGCTCCTCTGCTGTCTGATGACCGGGGTGCTGCTCTATTGCGTGGCCTTCAAGCTTCGCGGCGGCAACCTGGCCCTTGCGCCGGGCGCCGGAGTGGGGCTGACGGCCGCCGGGGCGGTTGTCTGCGGCCTGATTCAGTTCATCGGATATAGGGTGGTCGGTTATGCCTTCACCACTTCGTCGAACACCATAATCTGGATTCGCTCCCTCGCCGTAAATATTGCGATGCTCGGCTACTGGATGGTCATTCCCGCTCTGGGCGCAATGTTTTATCCCGGCATGGCTTATGCGATGTTTTGGCTCGGTGCGGCGCTGTTTTTAATCTTCCGTATTGCCCTGTGGATTAAGTGTTTCCGAATTTTTTATGACTCGGCATTTTCAATTGTCTACTTTTTTTTGTATCTTTGCACCCTTGAAACGGTGCCCTTGCTGATTCCGGTAGGCATCGCTCTTTTCATCTGTTAAGTAATCAAACGACTAAAATACCAATTATAATAACCTTTTTCTAAAGTGGAAAAGAAGATCCAGAAAATCCTCGTTTCTCAGCCCAGACCTGAAAGCGAAAAGTCGCCTTATTTTGACCTTGAGAAGAAATATGGCGTTGAGCTGACGTTCCGTCCGTTCATCCGCGTAGAAGGGCTTACGTCGCGCGAATTTCGCTCTCAGAAGATTTCCATCTCAGACTTTACGGCAGTTATTTTTACCGCCCGTCAGGCTGTGGACCATTTCTTCCGCCTCTGTGAAGAAATCCGTTATCAGGTGCCTGAAGGTTTGAAGTATTTTTGCTCTTCAGAGAGCATCGCACTCTATATCCAGAAGTATATTCCTTATCGCAAACGCAAGATTTTCCATTCGCCTACGGGGCGTTTTGATGACCTGATTCCCATCCTTCAGAAGCATCATAAGGAGAAGTATCTCTTTGCCGTCAGCGACGTCAATAAGGATATCCTTGCCAACCTGGAGAAGAGCAAACTGCAATATACCCGCGCTATCATGTATCGCACGGTGGCCAACGACTTCGGTCCGGACGAGCCGTTTGACTATGACATGCTGATTTTCTTCTCTCCGGAAGGAATCAAGGCCTTGCAGAAAAACTTCCCTGACTTTGACCAGGCCGAAACGCATATCGCCACCTTCGGCAAGACTACGGCTCAGGCTGTGGCCGACGCCGGATTGCGCCTTGACCTTGACGGCTCTTCCGCCGGCTCCAAGTCAATCACCGCCACTCTCGATTCTTATCTTGAGCAAGTCAATGGACTCCCGGAAGACGCTTAAAAAGAGCGAAAAACTCTGCTCACAAACCGCTATCGACGCCCTCTTTTCGCCGGCTAAGGCCGCAAAGGGGGCGCTCGCCTATCCGCTGCGTATGGTTTCCGCCCCACGCTCCGGAATGCGTCGCCCCGGAGCCGCTACCGTCCAGTTTCTGATAAGCATCCCCAAGAAAAGATTGCGCAAGGCCGTTGACCGCGTTCAGATGCGCCGACGGGTCAGGGAGGCTTATCGCCTCAACCGCGACCTTATCAGGGAAATTAACCCCGAAGAACCCGTCGACGTGGCCTTTATCTATATCGCCAACTCGCTGACCCCTTATGACCGGGTTGAACGCGCCATGAAAAAGCTCCTCGCCGCGCTATGAAAAAACTCCTCAGCGAACTCCTCATTCTTCCAATCCGCTTTTATCGCGCCTGCATCTCGCCGCTGACTCCCCCTTCTTGCCGCTTCACGCCCACTTGCTCGCAATATGCCATTGAGGCCCTGCGGCGCCATGGCCCTCTGCGCGGCTCCTGGCTGGCCCTGCGGCGCATTCTGCGCTGCCATCCGTGGGGCGGCAGCGGTTATGACCCCGTCCCTTAAGAGCGGGATTATTTGCGGTTGAAGTCGGCGGGAATCTCGCCCCATTCATCCGTTTTCCATTTTATTACCGGATTTTTTAGCTGATGGGTCATCACCCAGCGGTCGGCCCGCGCAAGGAGTTCAAAAACCTTGGCGTTTTGCGGCGTGCGTTCAAGGGTGGTCTTAGAGCGCCGGTTGCGAAGCCATGAGAGGGCCGTGCGCGAGTCTGAATAGATGGGCCGCTGGTGGTCGCCCTGTTGGTCAAGGAGCGCCAGCGCATGAACCAGGGCCAGATACTCGGCAATATTGTTAGTGCCTCCGTCGAGGGGCCCGAAATGGAAAATCCGTCGCCCCGTAGCCACTTCCACGCATTGATATTCCATCGGCCCGGGAACCCCCGAGCAAGCGCCGTCAACGGCCCAGGCATCCATCCTTATCTCCGGAAATTGCTCATAACCCATGTCGGGCTGACGGCGCTTGGACAGCGCTATCAGCAGGGTCGCCTGGTCCTCATAGGAGCCCCGAAAAGCGGCTGTGGCCGACTCGATATCAGGGAAGGCCTTATATCTTGCCCCATGAAAACCCTCCACCTGGGCCTGACATTCCTCCCAGGTGTCATAAATTCCGGGCGACAGCCCTTGCCAAACAACATAATATTTTCTCTTAGGCGACATCAGAAAAATGAAAAATGAAAGGTGAAAATTTTATGGAAAGGCGGATTCCGATCCGCCGCCACAGAAATGAATGAAGAATGAAAAATTATGGAAAGGCGGATTCCAATCCGCCGCCACAAAAAGGAGTGAAAAATGAAGGGAGAGGGGAGTCAAAAAAATTACTAATTACTAACTACTAATTACTAATTCCCTGAGGCGAGGATATTGAAGTCAAAATATGGCGCCTGAAGTTCGCGGCTGAGCGATTGGCTGACGCATTTCCCCCAGAAGAGCATCATTGCCGGGCGCATCTGAGATGACATCAGCTGAGGCGATTGCCAAGCCTCCTTAACGGCCTCGATATTTCCCGTCAGGGCATTGGTCAGAGCCATGGCAGCGGTGCGCGGAACCCGGCAGCCAACGTTGAAATAACAGGCGCGGGAGGCTGAGGCCTGAATCTGAGTCGACGTTGAGCGCCCCAGGTTGATGAGCGAGAGGGTGGGGAACGCAGTGCCCGGGCGGTCAGTGAGGTCAAAAACCAAGGCGCGCTCCTTCATGGAGTCAATGGCGTCAAGCGGGGCCGTGAAGGGACGTCGGGTAGGGGTGACGACGACAATGTCGGCCTCGCGCAGGGCTGAGCGGAGGACTTTTTCATGGAGCGCGGAGCTAACAGTCTTGTGATTGAGCACCCGTCCGGCCTGGCGCAGCGAGTAGAGGTCGTTGTCAAACATCCGCACCGTTGCTCCAAGTCCCAGGGCATTATGGGCGGCGGCGATGGCTCCCATCCCCGAGCCGATGATGGTCACTTCGCAGGGAACGATGCCGGTCACTCCCCCAAGGAGTATACCCTTGCCGTAGACCGGGTCGGTCAGCAGCGCGGAGGCGATGGCCAGCGAGGCGCAACCGTCAATTTCATGGAGAATATCGGCAATGAGCCGGTGCTTGCCGTCGTTGATAAGGTCGGCGGCCATGACGTTGACTTTTCCTTGCTGAAGGGCCAGGGCATAGTCATGATTCTCAAGCACTGAGCCGCTGAGAGTTATCAGCAGCGAGCCGCGCCGCAGGGCCTTGGCCTCATAGGGCGAAAGGGGCGCTGCGCTGATGACTATATCGGCGCGGAGGGTCTCGGTCCGGGAGGTGATTTTTGCCCCGGCGCGGAGATAGGCCGCATCTGAATAATGAATCGGAGCGCCCGCCCCTTCTTCAATCAGGATTTTCAGCCCCAGGTCTGTCAGCTGGGCTGTGCCTTCCGGGGTCAGCGGAAAGCGGCTCTCGCCAAAGGGGACTCCGGAGGGTAGACCCAGGGAGATTTCGCGTCGTTCAGGCTCGATTTTAACGGCCTGCTCAAGGGTTATATAGTCAAGAATTATCATTTCAGGAATTTTGTTGCGAATTCGGCAGCCGTGATGGTTATCTGGCTTTTGTCTTCAAGGAGGGTGGCGCAGAACTGAGCCTGCGCGCGTGAATAATAGGGCTTGCGCTCTTCAAGGGCCTTGGTGATGAATCCCATCAGTTCATCGTCAGTCTTTCCGGCCAGAATCGGGCGCTTGGAGCGATTGCGCTGAAGGCGCTCAAAGAGCCGCGGAAGGGGAGTCGTGAGCCATACGGTCAGCCCCCGCTCGTTCATCAGGTCCATGTTATTGAAGAAGCAGGGAGTGCCGCCCCCGCAGGCTATCACTACGTCGCTCAGCTGGCTGACCTCATCGAGCATCGCGGCCTCAATCCGCCGGAAGCCTTCCTCGCCGCGGGTGGCAAAAAGCTCTGTGATTGACGCGTGAAAGCGATTTTCAATGAATTGGTCAAGGTCTATGAAGTCAAGGCCGTGGTTCTTTTGGAGGGCTCGACCCAGGGTCGATTTTCCGCAGCCCATGTATCCGATGAGAAAAACTGGTTTCATAACCGCAAATTTATGCTTTTTTTGTGAGATTTTAACAAAAATCCCTAACTTTGTGTTGTAAAAAGTATGAAAAGGAGTTTAATTTCACTTGCAATGGCCACTTTTGCCCTCGGAATTGCCGAATTTGGAATGATGGGAATCCTTGGGGATGTGGCCTCCGGGCTCAATGTCTCCGTGACCCGGGCCGGACATCTTATTTCCGCTTATTCATTGGGAGTTGCCGTCGGTGCCCCCTTGCTCTTGGTGTTTCGCCGCTTGCCCCTGAAGCGGCTGATGCTCATGTTGGCTTCCGTGATTTTTATAGGCAATCTTCTGGCGGCCGTTTCGGCCGGTTATGGGATGCTGCTCGCGGCCCGTTTTATTTCCGGATTGCCTCATGGAGCATTTTTCGGGGCCGGAGCCATTGTTTGCTCGCGCATTGCCTCAGAGGGGGAGGGTGCCCGCGCCGTCGCCGTGATGGTCGGGGGTATGACCCTGGCCAATCTCTTTGGCGTTCCGTTCGTTACGTTCTTTTCCAATCTCCTCAACTGGCGCTTTGCCTTCGCCATTGTCGCCCTTATGGGGCTGCTCGCCTTGGGGGCGATGTCGCTCTGGCTGCCTCGCATGGCTCCGCTGCCTGATTCCGGACTCAAGGGGCAGTTTCGTTTTCTGCGCTCCCGCGGACCTTGGCTCATCTATGCCGGAGTCTTCTTCGGTCAGGCGTCGGTCTATTGCTGGTTCAGTTATGTTGACCCGATAATGACGGAGGTTACCGGATTCTCAGCCGGGGCGATGACTTGGGTGATGATGCTTGCCGGCGCCGGAATGGTGATGGGTAACGCCCTGAGCGGCAAGTTGGCCGACCGTTATGGCGCCGCGCGGGTCAGCGGACTCATCGCCCTGGCGCTCGTCTTCGTGATGACCGGTGTTTATTTTGCGGCTCATCTGAAGGTTTTGTCGCTTGTCTTGATGACTGTTGCCACTGCCGGACTCTTCGGTATCGGCGGACCGCTCCAGTACCTGATTGTCCGTTACGCCAAGGGTGGAGAGATGCTCGGCGGCGCCGGAATCCAGATTGCATTCAACGTCAGCAATGCCGTCTCGGCCATGATTGGCGGAGCGGCAATTCATGCGGGTCTCGGGCTCGCTTCGCCGGCCCTGATCGGGGTGCCGTTTGCGGGTATCGGAGCCTTGGCGCTCTTCCTGCTGGTCCGCTCTGAAAAATCGAAAAAAGATGCGTAAAAGTTTGGATAATAGGAAAATAATTCGTACCTTTGCATCGCAAATCAAAGCATAATTACATGCTGACGCGATGCTAACATTCAGTGAATGAGAGCAATGCGCGTGGCGTGTATGGTGTGGAGAGCCCTGCATGAAATAAACCAAATTATATAAACTAACAGTAATCAACAGCTAAAAACTAAGATGCCTACTATTCAGCAATTAGTACGAAAAGGCCGCGTGGCTCTGACTGACAAGAGCAAGTCGCCCGCACTGGACAGCTGTCCTCAGCGTCGCGGCGTATGCGTTCGTGTCTACACGACCACCCCTAAAAAACCTAATTCGGCAATGCGTAAGGTTGCGCGTGTGCGCCTGACCAACGGCAAGGAAGTCAACAGTTACATCCCGGGCGAAGGTCACAACCTTCAGGAACACAGCATCGTGCTGGTTCGTGGCGGTCGTGTAAAGGACCTTCCCGGTGTACGTTACCACATTGTACGTGGCACTCTGGATACTCAGGGTGTGAAGGATCGCACTCAGCGTCGCTCCAAGTATGGTGCAAAGCGCCCCAAACCCGGTGCAGCTCCCGCCGCTAAAGGTAAGAAATAAGGCCTCCTAAACGGTACTAAATCAATCAAACAAACCGAACAAGAATTAAAAAACAGTCGTTCGTTTCGTTTGGTCGGCTAATCAGAAAAACTATATATCGGTTGAGTAAATCCGGGCGCGAGAGCCCGGGTTGAAGCAGATGACACGAAAAGTTACAGACAGCCCACCCCGAAATTTGATGACACAAAGCGAAAACCAAGAAAAATGAGAAAGGCAAAGCCTAAGAAGCGGGTAGTTCTGCCCGATCCTATGTTCCATGACGTCAAGGTGACCAAGTTTGTCAATCACCTGATGTATGACGGCAAAAAGAACACCGCATTTACCATTTTCTACAGCGCTCTTGAGACCGTGAAGTCCAAGATGCCTAACGAGGAGAAAACTGCCCTCGAAATCTGGAAGCAGGCCCTCGATAACATTACTCCCCTGGTGGAAGTGAAGAGCCGCCGCGTTGGTGGCGCTACCTTCCAGGTGCCCACTGAAATCCGCGCCGACCGCAAGGAGTCTATCTCAATGAAAAACCTCATTATCTATGCTCGCAAGCGTGGCGGCAAGACTATGGCCGACAAGCTCGCAGCTGAAATTGTTGATGCTTATAACGAGCAGGGCGGTGCATTCAAGCGCAAGGAAGACATGCACAAGATGGCTGAAGCCAACCGCGCATTCGCTCACTTCCGTTTCTAATCTCTCCAACCCTCAAGAATAAACTCAACAATGGCAAAATCTGACGAACAGTTGAAATATACCCGCAATATCGGCATTATGGCCCATATTGACGCCGGTAAGACGACTACTTCCGAACGTATCCTTTTCTATACCGGTCTGACCCACAAAATCGGTGAGGTTCACGATGGTGCAGCCACCATGGACTGGATGGAACAGGAGCAGGAACGCGGTATCACCATCACCTCCGCTGCTACCACCACCTTCTGGAAGTACAACAACGAAAAATATAAAATCAACCTTATTGACACTCCGGGACACGTTGACTTCACCGTTGAAGTTGAACGCTCTCTGCGTGTGCTCGACGGCGCCGTTGCCACTTTCTGCGCAGTAGGCGGCGTTGAACCCCAGTCTGAAACCGTTTGGCGTCAGGCTGATAAGTATAATGTACCCCGTATCGGTTATGTCAACAAGATGGACCGCAGCGGCGCTAACTTCTTTGAAGTAGTTCGCCAGCTCAAGGACGTCCTCGGCGCTAACCCCTGTCCCATTCAGATTCCTATCGGTGCTGAAGAAACTTTCAAGGGAGTAGTTGACCTGATCACCATGAAGGCTATCTTCTGGCATGACGAATCAATGGGTGCTGACTACACTCTCGAAGATATCCCCGCTAACCTTCAGGATGAAGCTGAAGAATGGCGCGACAAGATGCTCGAAAAAATCGCCGAGTTTGACGACGCTATGATGGAAAAATACTTCGACGATCCCTCTACCATCACCGTTGAAGAAATCAAGCGCGCTCTCCGCAAGGCTACTCTGAGCATGGAAGTCGTTCCGATGATCTGCGGCTCTTCATTCAAGAACAAGGGTGTGCAGTGTCTGCTCGACAGCGTTTGCGCTTACCTTCCCTCACCCACCGATGCCGGTGCTGTTGAAGGCCACGCCGTTGACGATCCTGACCAGATCATCTCTCGCGAACCCTCAAGCGACGCTCCCATGTGTGCCCTCGCATTCAAGATTGCCACTGATCCCTATGTTGGTCGTCTGACCTTCTTCCGCGTCTACTCCGGCGATGTTGAATCAGGCTCTTACGTCCTCAATAGCCGCTCCGGCAAGAAGGAACGCGTCAGCCGTCTGTTCCAGATGCACTCTAACAAGCAGAACCCCATGGAGAAAATCGGCTGCGGCGATATCGGCGCAGGCGTAGGTTTCAAGGATATCCGCACCGGCGACACCCTCTGCGCTGAAGACGCTCCCATCGTGCTCGAAGCTATGGAATTCCCCGATCCCGTTATCGGTATCGCCGTTGAACCCAAAACTCAGAAAGACCTCGAAAAACTCTCTGTCGGTCTGCAGAAACTCGCTGAGGAAGACCCCACCTTCCGCGTTGAAACCAACGAAGAAACCGGCCAGACCGTTATCTCCGGTATGGGTGAGCTCCACCTCGACATCATCATTGACCGTCTCCGTCGCGAATTCAAGGTTGAATGTAACCAGGGCCGTCCGCAGGTAACCTATAAGGAAGCCATCACCAAGCCCGTTGAACTCCGCGAAGTGTTCAAGAAGCAGACCGGTGGNCGNGGTAAGTTCGCCGACATCATNGTNCGCNTNGANCCCGTNGACGANGGCTTNGANGGNANCCTCCAGTTTGTTGACGAAGTTAAGGGTGGTAACATTCCCAAGGAATTCATCCCCTCAATCCAGAAGGGCTTCCAGACCGCTATGAAGAACGGTATCCTCGCCGGATTCCCCGTTGAACACCTCAAGGTTACCGTAATCGACGGTTCNTTCCACCCCGTTGACTCTGACCAGCTCTCATTCGAACTCTGCGCCATCCAGGCCTTCAAGAAGGCCAGCGAAAAGGCCGGTCCCACTCTCCTTGAGCCTATNATGAAGGTTGAGGTNGTGACCCCCGAAGAAAGCATGGGTGACGTTATCGGTGACTTGAACAAGCGTCGTGGCCAGGTTGAAGGCATGGAAACCAGCCGCAGCGGTGCCCGCGTCGTTAAGGCCAAGGCTCCTCTTGCTGAAATGTTCGGCTATGTNACCGCCCTCCGTACGATTACCTCCGGCCGCGCTACTTCTACCATGAGCTTCAGCCACTATGCAGAAGTATCAAGNTCTATCGCCAAGAACGTTCTGACCGAATGTCAGGGCCGAGTTGACCTGCTGAAGTAAAATTCACCCAAATCGACTAAAAGCAACAGATTTAAACAATATGAGCCAAAAAATCAGAATCAAACTGAAATCTTACGACCACAACTTGGTTGACAAAAGCGCCGAGAAGATCGTCAAGACCGTGAAGGCCACGGGTGCAATTATCAGCGGTCCTATTCCTCTGCCCACCCATAAGCGCATCTTCACCGTTAACCGCTCCACCTTCGTTAACAAGAAGAGCCGCGAGCAGTTCCAGCTGTCATCATTCAAGCGCTTGATCGACATTTACAACGCTACCAACAAAACCGTTGACGCCCTGATGAAACTCGAGCTCCCCAGCGGTGTTGACGTTGAAATCAAGGTCTGATATCTTTAGATTAATTCAGAATAATTCAAATAATAACCACTCAAAAACTACAAAGAAATGCCAGGATTAATTGGAAAAAAAATCGGAATGACATCCGTTTTCAGTGCCGACGGCAAGAACGTGCCGTGCACTGTTATCGAAGTAGGCCCCTGCGTAGTTACCCAGGTTAAGACTGTTGAGACCGACGGTTATGATGCACTCCAGCTCGGATTCGAGGAAAAGAAGGAGAAGCACACCACCAAGCCCATGGCCGGTCACTTCCAGAAAGCCGGAGTAGCTCCCCAGCGCCACTTGGCCGAGTTCTCAGGTTTTGAAGGCGAACACAAGCCCGGTGAGACTTTCACCGTAGAACTCTTCGAGGAGGGCGGATTCGTCGACATCGTAGGCACCAGCAAGGGTAAAGGATTCCAGGGCGTCGTTAAGCGTCATGGTTTCGGTGGCGTTGGCCAGAGCACCCACGGCCAGCACAACCGTCTGCGTGCCCCCGGTTCTATCGGCGCCTGCTCTTATCCCGCCAAGGTGTTCAAGGGTATGCGTATGGCCGGCCAAACCGGTAACGAACGCGTGACCATCCAGAACCTCCAGGTTCTCAAGGTTATCCCCGAACACAATATCCTCATGATTAAGGGTTCCGTCCCCGGAGCCAAAGGTTCAATCGTAATCGTAGAGAAGTAAGAAGCAATGGAACTCGCAGTATATAACATCAAGGGTGAAGACACCGGTCGTAAGGTCGTGCTTAACGACGAAGTCTTCGGCGTCGACGTCAACGAACATGCCGTTTGGCTCGATGTCAAGCAATTTCTTGCTAATCGCCGTCAAGGCACTCACAAGAGCAAGGAGCGCAGCGAAGTTTCCGGCTCTACCCGCAAACTCCACAAGCAGAAGGGTGGCGGCGGCGCTCGTATCGGTGATATCAACTCTCCGGTACTCGTCGGTGGTGGCCGCGTTTTCGGTCCCCGTCCCCGCTCTTATAACTTCAAGCTCAACAAAAAGGTGAAGCAGCTCGCCCGCAAGAGCGCCCTCGCTTCCAAGTTGGCTGATCAGCAGATCATGGTCGTTGAGAACTTCAACTTTGAAGCTCCCAAAACCAAGGAGTTTGTCAGCGTTCTCAATAACCTGAACCTCGGCGACAAGAAGGTCCTCTATGTAGTAGCCGCTCCCCAGAAAAACGTAGCCCTCTCGCTGCGCAATCTGCCCGCCTGCCGCATGGCCGTCGCTGCTGACCTCAACACCTATTCAATCCTTAACAACAACATGCTCCTTCTGAGCGAAGACAGCGTTGAAGTTGTTAACAATATCTAAACCCCATAAGAGCAACAAGACACATGGAAATCAGCATTCAACCCATTGTGACCGAAAAGGCTAACAAAATTGCCGAAAGTCTCAACCGCTATACCTTCCGCGTATCTCCCGAAGCCACCAAGCCTCAGATCAAGGCCCTCGTGGAAGAGCTCTATGGAGTGAAGGTAACTAAAGTGAACACTATGATTGTTCGCCGCAAGCGCAAACAGCGCTGGACCAAGGGCGGCCTCATCAAGGGCGCTACTTCGCTCTGGAAGAAGGCCCTCGTCAGCGTAGCCGAAGGTGAAGCAATCGACTTCTACAGCAACATCTAAGCATTAACAGTTCGATAAATGGCAGTAAGAAAATTCAAGCCCACAACTCCGGGCCAAAGACACAAAGTTATCGGCGTATTCAAAGGTACCATCACTGCTACAACGCCGGAAAAGTCTCTTACAGTCGGTAAAAAGTCGACCGGCGGACGTAACTCCGAAGGTCACCTCACCACTCGGTACATTGGTGGAGGTCACAAACGCGCTTACCGTATCATTGACTTTAAGAGAAACAAGGATGGAGTTCCCGCAGTAGTCAAGAGCATTGAGTATGACCCTAACCGCTCAGCTCGCATCGCTCTGCTCTACTATGTTGACGGCACCAAGTCCTACATCATCGCCCCCAACGGCCTGACTGTAGGTACAACCGTTGTCAGCGGCGCTGACGCAGCTCCCGAAGTTGGTAACGCCCTTCCCCTGAGCAGCATCCCCGTCGGCACCGTTATCCACGCCATCGAACTGCGTCCCGGTCAGGGTGCCTTCATGGCCCGTTCAGCCGGTACGTTTGCTCAGCTCGTGGGCCGCGAAGGTAACTACGCTATCATCAAGCTCCCTTCAGGTGAACTTCGCAAGGTCCTCTCAGCTTGTAAGGCAACTGTAGGCGTCGTTGGTAACAGCGAACACTCTCTGGAACGTAGCGGTAAGGCCGGTCGCAGCCGCTGGCTCGGTCGTCGCCCCCGTAACCGTGGCGTCGTTATGAACCCTGTCGATCACCCCATGGGTGGTGGTGAAGGTCGCGCTTCCGGTGGCCATCCCCGCTCTCGCAAGGGCCTCTACAGCAAGGGTCTCAAAACTCGCGCTCCCAAGAAGCAGAGCTCTAAGCTTATTATTGAAAGAAGAAAGAAGTAAACCCATTAAACAACTGATCGCAGCATGAGTCGTTCATTAAAAAAAGGCCCCTTCATCAGCGTTAAGCTGGAAAAGAAGGTCAACGCGATGGAAGAGAGCGGTAAAAAGCAGGTTATCAAAACCTGGAGCCGCGCCTCAATGATTGCCCCGGAGTTTGTGGGCCATACCTTCGCTGTGCACAACGGCAACAAGTTCATCCCCGTTTATGTAACCGAAAACATGGTTGGTCATAAACTCGGTGAATTCGCGCCCACCCGCACCTTCCGCGGACACGCCGGTAACCGCAAAAAATAAGTAAGCCCCCGGCACTAAAAAAATCCTAACCCGAATAAATTAAAAAACTTTTATACCAAACCTATGGGTGTAAGAAAAAGAAACTCTGCCGAAGCGAGGAAAGAGGCCAATAAGCAGGTGGCCTTCGCCAAGCTGCTCGACGTCCCCTCTTCTCCCCGCAAGATGCGCCTGGTCGTTGACATGGTGCGCGGAATGGAAGTAAGTCGTGCCCTTGGTGTCCTCCAATTCTCAAATAAGGAAGCTGCAGCTCGTCTGGGTAAACTTATCCGTAGCGCTGTCGCCAACTGGGAAGCTAAAAACGAGCGCACTGCCGATGCCGGTGAACTTTACATCAGCACCATCTTCTGCACTCCCGCTCCCATGCTCAAGCGCCTGCGCACCGCCCCCCAGGGTCGCGGCTACCGCATCCGCAAGCGTGCTAACCACGTTACAGTGGTCGTTGACACCAAAGATAACAAAAAAGCATAAACTCTCATCTAAACTAATCGCATTTTAAGAATGGGACAGAAAGTTAACCCTATCAGCAATCGCCTCGGAGTTATCCGCGGCTGGGATTCTAACTGGAATTTCGGCCATAAGTATGGCGACAACTTGCTCGAGGACTATAAGCTCCGCAAGTATCTTAACGAGCGCCTGGCCAAGATGAGCGTTTCTCGCATCGTTATCGAGCGTACTCTCAAATTGACCACTATCACCATCTGCACCTCTCGTCCGGGCCTCATCATCGGCAAGGGCGGCACGGAAGTGGACAAGCTCAAGGAAGAGCTCAAAAAGTACACTAACCGCGAAGTGCAAATCAACATCTTCGAAATCAAGCGTCCGGAACTCGACGCCGAAATCGTCGCTAACAGCATCGCTCGTCAGATTGAAGGCAAGGTGGCTTACCGCCGCGCCGTCAAGATGGCCATTGCAAGCACCATGCGTGCAGGCGCCGAAGGCATCAAGGTTCAGGTTTCAGGCCGTCTGAACGGCGCTGAAATTGCCCGCAGCGAAATGTTCAAGGAGGGTCGCACCCCGCTGCACACTCTCCGCGCCGACATTGACTATGCTCTGGTTGAAGCTCACACCAAGGTGGGCGTCATCGGTGTCAAGGTCTGGATCTGCCGTGGCGAAGTTTACGGCAAGCGTGACCTGGCTCCCCAGTTCACCTCTCAGGCCAAGGAAGGCCGCCCCGCTCGCGAAGGCGGCAACGATCGCGGCAAACGCCGTGACCGCGGCTTTAACCGTCAGCGCAACAATCGCTAAATTTCTTAACCATTTGAATCAACAGCAGAAATGTTACAACCTAAGAAAACCAAATTTCGCCGCGCGCAAAAAGGCCGCATGAAAGGCGTTGCCCAGCGCGGCAATCAGCTGGCCTTCGGTTCATTTGGCATTAAGACCCTTGAGTCCAAATGGATTACCGGCCGTCAGATTGAAGCTGCCCGTATCGCCGTGACCCGCTATATGCAGCGTCAAGGTCAGATCTGGATCCGCATCTTCCCGGACAAACCCATTACCAAGAAGCCTGCCGAAGTCCGCATGGGTAAAGGTAAGGGTGCCCCCGAAGGTTTCGTGGCTCCCGTAACTCCGGGCCGTATGCTCATTGAAGTTGAAGGCGTTCCCTTCGAAGTTGCCAAGGAAGCTCTCCGTCTGGCCGCTCAGAAACTTCCCGTAATCACCAAGTTCGTGGTGCGTCGTGACTACGATCCCTCACAAAACGTCTAATCATTGCCCATCATCATTATGAAAAAAGAAGAAATCAAAGAGATGAGCACGCCTGACCTCAAGGAGCGTCTGGCTGAGATGGAGAAGGCTTATCGTCAGCTGGTTGCAAACCATACCGTCAGCACCATCGACAACCCTGCCCAGATTACTAAAGACCGCAAGATGATTGCCCGCGTGAAGACTGAACTTCGCGCTCGTCAGCTCGCAGCAAAATAAATCACACCAGTCTTACGTTATATAAGTAAACACTAAACTCAATTATGGAAGAAAAGAGAAATCTCCGCAAAGAGCGCATCGGTGTGGTTTCAAGCAATAAGGGCGACAAGACCATCACCGTTACCGTAAAATGGAAGGAAAAACACCCCATCTACGGTAAGTTCGTCAACAAAACCAAGAAATTTCACGCTCACGACGAAAACAACGAATGTTCTATCGGCGATACCGTTCGCCTGATGGAAACCCGTCCCCTGAGCAAAACCAAGCGCTGGCGCCTGGTTGAAATCATCGAGAAGGTGAAGTAATTTTTGCTTCACCCTCTCCATTTGACTAAAATCAAATCAACCAATTCACAGAATTTTTAGAAAATGATACAGACTGAAACCCGCTTGACAGTCGCTGACAATTCCGGCGCTAAGGAAGCCCTCTGCATTCACGTGCTCGGAGGTACCGGACGCCGCTATGCGTCAGTCGGCGACATTATCGTGGTGTCGGTGAAGAGCGTAATCCCTTCATCCGATGTAAAGAAAGGCACCGTGTCGAAAGCTGTGGTCGTCCGCACTAAAAAGGAAGTACGTCGCCCCGATGGGTCATACATCCGCTTCGACGACAATGCCTGCGTTCTGCTGAACAACGCCGGCGAACTCCGCGGAACCCGCATCTTCGGCCCCGTAGCCCGTGAGCTGCGCGCCACTAACATGAAAATCGTGTCTCTGGCACCCGAAGTGCTCTAACATCTCAAAACCCATCAGTAAAAAATGAGCAAATTACACATTAAGAAAGGCGACACCGTCTATGTCAACTCCGGAAACGACCACGGCAAAACCGGTCGCGTCCTCAGCGTTGACGTCAAGAAGCAGCGCGCCATCGTCGAGGGCCTGAACATGGTCTCTAAGGCTACTAAGCCGACCGCTCAGCACCCTAACGGAGGCATCATCAAGAAAGAAGCACCCATCCACATCTCTAACCTCAACCCCGTTGACCCCAAAACCGGTAAGCCCACCCGCGTAGGCTACCAGATCAAGGAAGACGGCTCTAAGGTTCGAATCGCTAAAAAATCAGGAGAGGAAATTAAGTAATGAGCGCTACAGACATTCAAAAGGACTATAAGGAACGCATCGTTCCCGCCCTTGAAAAGCAGTTTAACTATTCTACCGTAATGCAGGTGCCCCGCCTGGAAAAGATCGTCATCAACCAGGGCCTCGGCGCTGCCACTCAGGACAAGAAAATCATCGAAACCGCCATCAATGAACTGACCGCCATCACCGGCCAAAAAGCCGTTGCCACCCTCTCTAAGAAGGACATCGCTCAGTTCAAGGTGCGTAAAAAGATGCCCATCGGCGCTATGGTAACCCTTCGCCGCGAAAAGATGTATGAATTCCTCGAACGCCTCGTGCGCGTTGCCCTCCCCCGTATCCGTGACTTCAAGGGCATCGACTCCAAGCTCGACGGCCGCGGAAACTACACTCTCGGCATCAACGAGCAGATTATCTTCCCGGAAATCAACATCGACTCCGTCTCCAAGCTCCAGGGCATGAACATCACCTTCGTGACCTCTGCCAAGACCGATGCTGAAGGCCTGGCCCTGCTCAAGGAATTTGGTCTTCCCTTTAAGAAAAACAACTAATTAACTGAATCGAGCATATGGCAAAAGAATCCATGAAAGCCCGCGAGGTTAAGCGCGCAAAGCTCGTGGCCAAGTATGCCGCCAAGAAAGCTGCCCTCAAGGCTGCCGGCGACTATGAAAGCCTCCAGAAGCTTCAGCTGCTGCCCAAGAACGCTTCAGTTGTGCGCCTGCACAACCGTTGCTCAATCACCGGGCGCCCCAAAGGCTACATGCGCCAGTTCGGCATCAGCCGCATCCAGTTCCGTGAAATGGCCTCTGCAGGCCTCATCCCGGGCGTGCGCAAGGCCTCCTGGTAAGCATCAGGCCCGGCTCCGGCTGGCAGGCCTCCGCGGGAATCCTATCCCCGAGGGCTGCCACCCTTCAGCCGGTCCAAAACCTTTCAAAACCAATTAACATCTCCGCACTCGCCGCTCTGTTAATAATCCCAATTCGCTAATACCTGCGGCGAACTCAAAGTGTGAAAATTAAATATTGTTCGGGACTCCCGAATCAATTTAAAATCATCAAATAAAATGACTGATCCCATTGCAGATTTTCTGACAAGATTGAGGAACGCCATCAAGGCTAACCACCGTGTGGTTGAAATCCCCGCCTCAAACTTGAAAAAAGAGATCACCAAGATTCTCTTCGAACAAGGCTATATCCTTAACTATAAGTTTATAGAGGGTGAAACCCCCTGCGGCACTATCAAGATTGCGCTGAAGTATGATCCCAAGGATCGCGTCAATGCAATCAGCTGCCTCAAGCGCGTGAGCCGTCCCGGTCTCCGCCAGTACACCGGTTATAAGGATATGCCCCGCGTTCTCAACGGCCTCGGCATCGCTATCCTCTCAACCTCCAAGGGCGTGATGACCAATAAGCAGGCCCTCGAAGAGAAGGTTGGCGGCGAAGTTCTCTGTTACGTTTATTAATCTGATAGGAGGAAACTAATTATGTCAAGAATAGGTAAAGCTCCCATCGCCCTCCCCGCCGGAGTGAGCGTAAACGTTAACGGAAACGTCGTTACCGTCAAAGGCCCCAAGGGCGAACTCTCTGAAACCATCAACCCCGATCTGACCGTCAAGGTCGACGCCGGTCATGTAATCGTTGAGCGTCCCACGGATGACCGTGACCACCGCGCTCAGCACGGCCTGGCCCGCGCCCTGATCCACAACATGGTTGAAGGCGTCTCTAACGGCTACAAGAAGGAAATGGAACTCGTCGGCGTCGGCTATCGTGCCAATGCTGATGGTCAGGTCCTCGAACTGGCCCTGGGATTCTCCCACGCTATTTTCATCAAGCTCCCCAAAGAAATCAAAGTTGAGGCTAAGAGCGAACGTAACAAGAACCCGATGATTATCCTTGAGAGCGCCGACAAGCAGCTCCTCGGTCAGGTTTGCGCCAAGATCCGCTCTCTGCGTAAGCCCGAACCTTACAAGGGTAAAGGTATCAAGTTTGTTGGCGAAATTATCCGTCGCAAGTCGGGTAAGAGCGCCGGCGCTAAGTAAACTGTCTAACTCTTAACAAGCACTCAATAGACTTATGATTTCTAAAATAGCAAGACGCAATAAAATCAAGGCTCGCATCCGCGGCAAAATCTCCGGCACTGCCGAACGCCCGCGCATGACCGTCTTCCGCTCTAACAAGGGCATCTACGTTCAAATCATCGACGACCTCGCCGGCAAGACCCTGGTCAGCGCAAGCTCAAAGGGACTTGAAGGGGGCACCAAGAGCGAAGTAGCCGCCAAGGTAGGCGCTCTGGCTGCTCAAAAGGCCCTGGAAGCAGGCATCTCTACTGTCGTTTTCGACCGTAACGGCTATCTCTTCCACGGTCGTGTTAAATCTCTGGCTGACGCCGCTCGTGAAGGCGGCCTTAAATTCTAATTGAAGATTATGGCAAACAATCAAAACCGCGTAAAATCTACCAACGACCTGGAACTTAAGGATCGCCTCGTTGCCATCAACCGCGTAACCAAAGTAACCAAGGGCGGTCGCGCCTTCACTTTCGCTGCAATCGTCGTTGTCGGTAACGAAAACGGCATCGTAGGCTGGGGTCTCGGCAAGGCCAATGAAGTAAGCGCCGCAATCGCCAAGGGCGTAGAGGCCGCTAAAAAGAACCTCATCAAGGTCCCCGTTCATAAGGGCACCCTTCCTCATGAAGCAGAAGCCAAGTTTGGCGGCTCACGCATCATCCTCAAGCCCGCAAGCCACGGTACCGGTGTCAAGGCCGGTGGTGCAATGCGTGCCGTCCTGGAAAGCGTAGGCGTCACTGACGTTCTGGCCAAGAGCAAGGGCTCTTCTAACCCCCATAACCTCGTAAAGGCTACCATCGCCGCTCTCGGCCAGATGGTATCTCCCGCCCAGGTTGCCGCCCGCCGCGGCATCAGCGTTGAGAAGGTCTTCAACGGTAAATAATCCTGTAAAGTAATCCTGAAAGAGAAATGGCTAAAATAGCAATCACTCAGATTAAGAGCCGCATCGGTGCTCCCGCAGTGCAGAAGCGCACTCTCGATGCCCTCGGCCTCCACAAGATGAATCATACCGTTGTGGTTGAAGATACCCCCTCAATCCTTGGTATGGTCAAGGCAGTTCATCACCTGGTAAAGGTTGAACCCGCCCAGTAATTAACCCGAAAATCAATTTTTCAATAAGTTTATCATCAATTTATTTCGATATGGAACTTAGCAATCTCAAGCCTGCCGTAGGCTCTACTAAGGATAAGACCCGCAAGGGTCGCGGTCCCGGCTCCGGCAAGGGCGGAACCTCAACTCGCGGCCATAAGGGCGCAAAGTCTCGTTCCGGCTATAGCCGTAAGATCGGCTTCGAGGGCGGTCAGATGCCCCTGCAGCGTCGTCTGCCCAAGTTTGGCTTCAAGAGCCTCAATCGCGTGGCTTACAAGGCCCTCAACCTCTCCGACATTGAAGCTCTGGCTGCCGCCAAGGGTCTGGAAACCATTGACCTCGACGCTATGCGCGCCAATGGTCTCGTATCCAAGAAGGAACTGGTTAAGGTGCTCGCAAAGGGTTCACTCTCTAAGAAGGTGAACGTCCACGCTAATGCCTTCTCTGCTTCTGCAAAGGCTGCCATCGAGGCTGCCGGCGGTGAAGCCGTCGAGGTTAAATAAACCGGTTATCCCTCTAATATTTCCCCAATGAGATTCATTCAAACAATCAAAAACATTTGGACCATTGAGGAACTGCGCAAACGCATCCTCGTAACGCTCCTGTTGGTACTCGTTTACCGACTGGGGTGTTACGTCGTGCTTCCGGGCATCAATCCTGCCCACCTGATCGCTCTGGAAAAATTCACTGACTCCAGCGGCCTGATGCAGTTGCTCAACATGTTCTCCGGCGGCGCATTCTCTAACGCGTCAATCTTTGCCCTCGGTATCATGCCTTACATTACTGCATCCATCGTGATTCAGCTCCTGGGCATGGTCCTGCCTTCTTTCCAGAAGATGCAGCGTGAAGGGGAAAGCGGACACCAGAAACTAACGCAGTATACCCGCTATCTCACCGTAGTGATTCTCTGCGTTCAGGGTCCCGCTTACCTCATCAACCTCCAGCACCAGCTTAACGCTGCCGCCGCTTCTACCGGTCATTCCATTGAAATGGGATTCTGGATGAAGGCTTATCTGACTCTGATTCTCGCTGCCGGCTCCATGTTCATCATGTGGCTCGGTGAAAGAATCACTGACCGCGGTATCGGCAACGGTATCTCCTTCATCATCATGGTCGGCATCATTGCCCGCCTTCCCCAGGCATTCCTCTATGAAATCCAGTCTCGCCTGCCGGGCACTTCTTCCGGTCAGGGCGGTCTTGTGATGTTCGTCGTTGAAATGATTCTGCTCTTCGCCGTCACCTGCGGCGCCGTGCTCCTGGTTCAAGGCACCCGCAAGGTCCCCGTGCAATATGCCAAGCGCATCGTCGGCAACCGCCAGTATGGTGGCGCCCGCCAGTACATCCCTCTGAAAGTCAACGCCGCCGGCGTGATGCCCATCATCTTTGCCCAGGCAATCATGTTCATCCCGCTGACCCTGGCCGGCTTCGCCGCCTCCGGCACCGGCTTCCTCGCCACTTTCAGCAATGTCAACGGCTTCTGGTATAACTTTGTTTACTTCCTTCTCATCGTTGCGTTTACTTACTTCTACACCGCAATCACCGTGCGTCCCACTCAGATTGCCGAGAACCTCAAACACAACAATGGATTCATTCCCGGAGTAAAGCCCGGCAAGAAGACCGCCGAGTATCTTGACAGCATCATGTCACGCATCACTCTCCCCGGCTCTATCTTCCTCGGCATCGTCGCCATCCTCCCGGCATTCGCCCGCCTGTTTGGCGTCAGCCAGAACTTCGCCCAGTTCTTCGGCGGCACCTCGCTGCTGATTCTCGTCGGCGTAGTCCTCGACACTCTGACTCAGATTGAATCACACCTGATGACCCATCACTATGATGGCCTCATGAAGGAAGGCAAAATCAAAGGCCGCACAACCGGCTCAGCTTATTGATTATCACCCCTAAATGATATATCTGAAAACCCCTGAAGAGATTCTCCTGATGCAGGAGGCAGCCACTCTGGTGAGCCGCACACTTGGCGAAGTTGCCAAGTGGGTGGCTCCCGGTGTGACTACGCGTAAGCTCGACTCCATTGCCCGCGAATTCATGCTCGACAATGGCGGCCGCCCCTCCTGTCTGGGTTACCACGGCTTCCCCGGAACTCTCTGCATTGAAGTCAATGAAACCATAGTCCACGGATTCCCCTCGGACTATGCCCTGCGCGATGGCGATATCGTCGGCATTGACACGGTCGTTGAACTCAACGGCTATAACGGCGACTCCGCCTATACCTTCCCCGTCGGCGACGTTGACCCGCAGACGCTCCAGCTGCTGCGTGACACCAAGGAAGCCCTCCGCCTCGGCATTGCCGAAGCCAAGGAAGGCGCCCGCCTCGGAAATATCGGCAACGCCATCCAGACTTTCTGTGAAAAGCGCCGCTACGGCGTCGTCAGAGAATTTACCGGCCATGGTATCGGACGCGAGATGCACGAATCGCCCGAAGTGCCCAACTACGGGCGCCGCGGCACCGGACCCATTCTCAAGCCCGGCATGGTCATCTGCATCGAACCGATGATTAACCTTGGAAGCAAAAACATAGTCATCGGCCCCGACGGCTGGACCACCCGCACCAAGGACCGCAAGCCCTCTGCCCATTATGAGCACACCCTTGCCATCCTCCCCGGCGAAACCCGCGTCCTGACCACCTTTGACTATATCCGCGAAGCCTTAGGCGACAGATTTATCTAACCCGCCCGCCTCCCAGCCCATTTAGAACCAATCAACAAGCATTTATGGCAAAACAATCAGCTATCGAACTTGACGGCACCATCGTTGAAGCCCTCTCTAACGCCATGTTCCGAGTAGAACTTGAAAGCGGACATGAAATCATTGCCCATATCTCCGGCAAGATGCGCATGCACTATATCAAGATTCTCCCCGGCGACAAAGTCAGAGTTGAAATGAGCCCTTATGACCTTACCAAAGGCCGCATCGCATTCCGCTATAAGTAAGGCGCAAAACTCTCAGAGAAAACTAATTATCATTCCTTAATAAAGACATAAACAATGAAAGTAAAAGCATCTGTCAAGAAGCGCACCGCCGACAGTAAAATCGTACGCCGCAAGGGCCGTCTCTACGTAATCAACAAGAAAAATCCCAAGTACAAACTTCGTCAGGGATAACTCATTCAGCAATTTAGGCACGAAAAATTAGAATAGTTCAAAAATTTTTCGTACCTTTGCACCGAAATTTTTGAACCCCTAAAACAAAATATGGCAGTAAGAATCGTGGGAGTTGACCTCCCCCAAAACAAAAGAGGCGCAATTGCCTTGACCTACATCTACGGCATCGGCCGTAGCGCCGCCGCATCCATTCTCGAAAAGGCAGGAGTGGATATGGACGTGAAAGTAAAAGATTGGACTGACGAACAGGCAGCCAAAGTTCGTGAAGTCATCCAGGCCGACCACAAAGTGGAAGGCGATCTTCGCTCTGAAATTCAGCTTAACATCAAGCGACTGATGGACATTGGTTGCTATCGCGGTATCCGCCACCGTAACGGTCTCCCCGTTCGCGGCCAGAGCACCAAAAACAATGCCCGCACTCGCAAGGGTCGCAAAAAGACCGTTGCTAACAAGAAAAAAGCAACCAAGTAAATAATCATTAGACTATGGCAAAGAAAACAGTCGCTGCAAAAAAGAGAAACGTCAAGGTTGGCGCAGAAGGCCAGCTCCACGTTCACTCATCATTCAATAACATCATCGTTTGTCTGGCCAATGCCGAAGGCCAGGTTATCTCATGGTCATCAGCCGGCAAGATGGGCTTCCGTGGTTCTAAGAAGAACACTCCCTATGCCGCTCAGATGGCTGCTCAGGATTGCGCAAAGGTCGCTTTTGACCTCGGTCTGCGCTCCGTTAAGGCTTACGTCAAGGGTCCCGGTAACGGTCGCGAATCTGCTATCCGTACCGTCGATGGCGCCGGCATCAAGGTAACTGAAATCTACGACGTTACCCCGCTGCCCCATAACGGCTGCCGTCCTCCCAAGCGTCGCCGCGTTTAATCTCGGACTTTGCGCTCCGCGGGGCTTAACCCCGGGAGCGGGAAAAGAGAAGCAAACACCTATATTAACTGCCCAAAGCGGGCCATCAGCCTCCGCCCCGATGCCGCTTTCCTATTCTTTTCCCCGCCGCCTTGCTTCCTGATTTAAGGATAAGCACCGCACGGACGAAAAAATTGACCATTCACAGATGACGTCACACTTCCCCTCTCAATGGTCGCGGCTGTCAGGAAAGCACCTTTTAAGCATCAACGGAGTCTACCGGCTCCCGTCAGGCTATCCGCCGAAGCCTCTCTCCCCGGGCCCCATAGGCAAATCACCAACGGACCCGACCGACGCTCTGACCGGACGTTGTTTCTTCTTCCCGCCTCCGCAATAACATCAACCGCTCCCGCGGCGCACTGACGCAATATTTAAACCAACCCCTTTGGCCGCAACATAAGGCCAAAACTGAATTTCAAACATTCTCAAAAACAAGAAAAATGGCAAGATATACCGGTCCTAAGACCAAAATCGCCCGCAAATTCGGTGAACCCATCTTCGGTCCCGACAAAGTGCTTGAAAGAAGAAACTTCCCTCCGGGTCAGCACGGCCAGAACCGCCGTCGCAAGACCTCGGAATACGGACTCCAGCTCCGCGAAAAGCAGAAGGCTAAGTACACTTACGGTGTGCTCGAACGCCAGTTCCGCAACCTCTTCGCCAAGGCTGAACGTACCACCGGCATCACCGGTGAAATCCTCCTCCAACTCCTCGAAGCCCGTCTTGACAACGTCGTTTACCGTCTCGGCATCGCTCCCACTCGCGCCGCTGCCCGTCAGATGGTCCTCCACAAGCATATCGTCGTTGACGGCAAGGTTGTAAACATCCCCTCTTTCCATGTTGAACCCGGAATGGTTATCGGTGTTCGCGAAAAGAGCAAGTCACTCGAAGTAATCGTTGACACCCTGGCCGGCTTCAACCATAGCAAATATCCCTGGATTGAATGGGACGAAGCAACCAAGAGCGGTAAGTTCCTCCATGTACCCGCCCGTGCTGATATCCCTGAAAACATCAAGGAACAGGCTATCGTCGAACTCTATTCTAAGTAATCCCTAAACCCCTGAATCCTATGGCTATTTTAGCATTTCAGAAACCTGACAAAGTAGTGATGCTCGAAGCAGACAACACGTTTGGCCGCTTTGAGTTCAAGCCATTGGAGCCCGGCTACGGAATTACTATTGGCAATGCCCTGCGTCGCATTCTCCTGAACTCGCTTGAAGGCTTTGCCATCTCCTCTATCCGCATCAACGGAGTGAAGCACGAGTTTGACACCATTCCCGGCGTTAAGGAAGACGTTACCAACATCATCCTTAACCTGAAGAAGGTAGACCTCAAGCAGGTTGTCGAAGGCGCTGTTGACGAACGCGCCACCGTCACCGTAGCTGACCGCGAGGTGCTGACCGCCGGCGACCTGGGCAATGCCCTGACCGGATTCAAGGTCCTCAACCCCGAATTGGTCATCTGTCATCTCGACCCGACCGCTTCATTCACGCTTGACTTCACCATTAACAAAGGCCGCGGCTGGGTTCCCGCCGACGAAAACGAAGTGCCGACCGATGATGTCAACATCATTGCCATCGACTCTATCTATACGCCGATTGTCAACGTGAAGTACACTGTGGAAAACTTCCGTGTCGACCAAAAAACCGACTATGAGAAGCTCCTCATTGAAATCACCACTAACGGCTCAATCCTTCCGCAGGACGCCCTTAAGGAAGCTGCCAAAATCCTGATTCAGCACTTCATGCTCTTCAGCGATGACCGCATCACCCTTGAGGCTCAGGAAGAAATTGATAACGAAGAATTCGATGAAGACGTACTCAAGATGCGTCAGCTCCTCAAGTCAAAGCTCGTAGACCAGGGCCTGAGCGTTCGCGCGCTTAACTGCCTGAAGAGCGCCGAAGTAGAGACCCTTGGCGACCTCGTCAAGTTCCAGAAAAATGACCTGTTGAAGTTCCGTAACTTCGGCCGCAAGTCACTGACCGAACTCGATGACCTCCTGGCTCGCCTCAACCTCTCATTCGGCATGGACACTGCCAAGTATAAATTAGATAAAGAGTAAAATTCAAGATGAGACACAATAAAAAATTCAATCACCTTGGCCGCAAAAAGGCTCACCGCGACGCCATGCTGGCCAACATGACCATCTCGCTCATCATGCACAAGCGCATCTTCACCACTCTGGCCAAGGCCAAAGCCCTGCGCATGTATGCCGAGCCGCTGATCAACCGCTCCAAGGAAGACACCATGACTAACCGTCGCCTTGTCTTCTCTTACCTCCAAAACAAGTATGCCGTAAGCGAACTCTTCCGTGAAATCTCACAGAAGATTGCTGACCGCCCCGGAGGTTACACCCGTATCCTGAAAACCGGTAACCGTCTCGGCGACAATGCCCAGATGTGTTTCATCGAACTCGTTGACTATAACGAGGCCCTCCTCGCCGCTAAGGCTGAAGGTCCCAAGAAGAGCAAGACCCGCCGCAGCCGCAAAAAGAGCGCCGCTGCTCCCGCCGTTGAAGCTCCCGTGGCTGAAGCTCCCGCTGAAGAAGCTCCCGCTGCTGAATAAGTCAACCTTACCCCCTTTTCAGACGGAGGCCCGGAATCAATACTCCGGCCTCCGTCCGTTTTTTTATCAAAACGAGTTATCATGAATTCCATTAAGAAACTGACAGATTGCAGGACCCCGCTCGGCCTCATAGTCATCATTGCCCTTGCAACGGCCCTCCTGGACTATTTCACTCCCCTGATGGGCGATGATATGGCCAAGTGGATTGCTATGGGCGCTGACCGCACCGAGAGCTTTCCGGAGCGTCAGGCCATTTCCTTTATAGGGGCGCAATATTTCGGATGTAACGGAAGGGTTTTTGATGCCTTTGGCCCGCTGATTGTCAATCTTCTTCCGCCGGTGCTCGCATCGGCTCTGATGGGACTGATGACCGGGTTGTTTTTCTATGTGATGTGTCTGGCGGCTGACGTGTTCAGGCCCGGACGTGTCACTCTGGCCTGCGGATTTATCACGGTTTCAATGTTTACGTTGCCCTGGTGGGACTCCATGTTTCTGCGGGTCTGCCATTTCAACTATATCTGGGGCTCGGCCTTTGCCATCTTATTCATTTATGTCTGGTTCAGGGACCTGCACCCCAAGAAATTCGGCCTCCTGCTGCTCTTTCTTCTCGGAATAATGGCGGGCTGCTTCCATGAGCAGATTGGAGTTGCTCTGACGGCATATTTCGGGCTCTACGTCGTGATTAAGCGCTGCCGTGGACCGCGTTTGGTCTTGTTTGCGGGCCTCTGCCTTGGAACGCTGATAACCCTTGCCTCTCCCTCCATCTGGAACAGAAATTCTGAGTTCATTCAGGATGCTCCGCGCGGGGAATTACTGCTGACAACGCTCCCTCTTGTCGTCATCCTGATTGTCATTACGGCGGCTTTATACCTCAGCAATTCCAGGCTGAAAACTGTCGTTAAGTCCGAACGCTATGTGGCCTATCTGAGCGTCGCCGTCTTCAGCTCCGCCATTGCAATTTACAGCAGTGTTCCCGGGCGCACGGGTTGGCTCGCCGAGAGCTGCGCCTTAGTTGCCCTGACCATGCTCTGTCAGGCAATTGACTTTAAGCTGAGCCGCCGGGCGGCTTACTGCCTGATTCCGGTTTTTTACTGCTTGATTTTGGCCCATTTCTCCACAGCAATCTATTGGCAATATAGAATGAACCGGGAATATGACGAAGCCATAGAGCTGTTCCGCAGCTCGGATTCGGGCATCGTCAAGATGGACTATACCAACCGCCTCGAGCCGTCGCCGCTGACCCTTTATCGCGTGAAAGGCCTGCCCGACGGCGATGACCGATACCTGAAATCGGTTTTTCAGGGCCATTACGGCCCCGGGAAGACCCTGACGCTGATTACTTCCGAATCAGTCGTCACAGACTCTCTGCCGCGTGATTTCAGCCTGCTTTCAGGCACGAGCCATGACACAATCATGGTTTGCACCTCCCCCGCCGGCCAGACCCTCGTTATTAATCCCTTCAATGAGAATGGAGCCACTCGCTATAAGATTGAGCCCCTGATAGTTGACCCCGGCGATAAATGGCATAAGGTTAATTCATAACGCTTGACTTTTTATGAAGAAGATTTCGATAATAATTCCAATCTATAACGAATCTGGAAACTTGGAGGCTCTCTATGAGGCTCTGAGGCCTCTTATTGATAATGAATTGACTGAGAATCAGTATGACTGGGAGGTTCTTCTGATTAATGACGGGTCAAAGGACAACAGCGCCGACATNACGGCCGGGATTCGCCGCCGCGACGCGCGATTTAAGGACATCAACCTCTCGCGCAACTTCGGNAAGGAGAACGCCATGGCCGCCGGTTTTGACCTTGCAAGCGGCGATGCTGCAGTCATCATGGATGCTGATTTGCAGCACCCCGTAGGGTCAATTCCGCAGATGATTAAGGAATGGGAGAACGGCTGGCACGACGTTTACGGTCTGCGTTCAGACCGCGCCGCCGACAGTTGGCTCAAACGCAAGCTAACGGGGCTTTATTACCGGATTCTTCAGCGCTCGACTCGGATTGACGTCCTGGCCGACGCGGGCGACTTCCGCCTGCTCGACCGCCGCTGTGTGGAGGCTCTGCGCCGCCTGCGCGAGTCGGAGCGCAACACCAAGGCCCTCTATAGCTGGATAGGGTTCAAAAAGAAGCACATAGACTTTGAAGTAGGCTCGCGCCGCGCCGGCAACAGTTCGTTCTCTTATGGCCGGCTGCTGACCCTTGCCATTGACGGCGTTACGGGCTTCACTACCGCGCCGTTGCGCTTCGCCTCAATCCTTGGGCTGCTGACCTCAACCGGGGCGCTGTTTTATCTGCTTTACGTCCTGTTCAAGACGATTATTTACGGNGACCCGGTTCAGGGCTTCCCGACTCTGATGTGTACTATTCTGCTCCTTGGGGGTATCCAGCTGCTTGCCATCGGCATTATAGGCGAGTATATCGCCCGCATTTTCCATGAGACGAAGAACCATCCCCTCTACATCATTGACACCATCAACGGCCTCCCTGAGAAGCCGCAATAACTATTTTTTTGTCTATGACCGATTTTACGCTTACTTATCTGCGCCCGAAAAAGGCTGAAGTTTATCGCCGAATCTCCGGAGATTATGTTGACCACACAGGCGATTTGCGGATTGACGAACATGAGGATGTAGTCCTGACTCCGTTAGGGCAGCTTGCCGGCGCATCCACTGACTCAGGCCTTGCGGACGTTATCATTGACGACTGTGACTTCTGCGCGTCCATCAAAAAGAGTGCTCCCGGAGCCGCCGTGCGCATTAATGGCCGGGTGCTTTATGGCGGATATTTTCGCAGTCAGTGGGGCCATTTTCTGATGAATACAACCTCCCGGTTGTGGCCGCTCTTCACCGGCGCGATTCAGGGAGTTGACAAAATTCTGTTCTTTTCAGATAATAATCAGGATGTTATCCCGCAGCGGGGAAATTACCGTGAGTTTCTGGAGTTAGCAGGGATTCTTGATAAGGTAGTTATCGTCAGTGGGGCGGTAGAGGTTGAGAGTCTGATAGTTCCGGAGATGGCGTTTGAACATACGCGCTATTTCAGCAGTGAGGCGCGGGCGGTTTTCGAGGCCGTCAGGGAATCCGCCATGGAATCATCCCCGGGAGAATTCAGCGATAAGGTTTTCTTGACCCGCTCGTCGCTTCCGGGCGCCGCGCGTGATGAAATCAATATCAATAAGCTTGATGAGCTTTTTCTCCGCAATGGGTATCAGATTGTCAGTCCGGAGAAGGTGAGCCTGCGGCAGTTAATCAATATTCTTAACCGCGCGGGACACATTGCCTCAGTTTCCGGCTCGACGGCTCATAATTTTGTTTTCGCCGGGCGGGATGCCGAGTTTATCATAGTTGAGCGCACCGCCGTTGTCAATGTCTATCAGATTGGCATAGACCTGATCTGCGGGATAAGCCCGATACTCATTGATGCCTATCGGTTGCCTCAGATAGCTCCGGCCACCGGGCGGCTGTTTCTCTATGGTGCAACCGGGCAGCTTGAAGAGTTTATTTCGGCCCGCGGATGGTCCGGCCATACGTTTGACTGCAATGATAAGGCGCGGAAAAAGGAGCTCAGCGGGTTCCTGAAGCGCTATAAGAGGCTCTATGGCTATTCAACCGGAATAGCGGAATGGGAGATAGGCCATAGTGAGGCAATCTCAGAGGCCTATGTTGAATCCTATGCTTACTATCAGCCCTGGCTTGACCGGCGGGTTCCGGTGCTTTTGGCGGATTATTTTTCGCCCGTATGCCTTTATCGCCGGTTAAGGAGGCGGCGTTAATCCGCAAAATAGTCAGTGCGGAGAATCAGTTCGGAGACTGTCTGAGCCTCCTGAAGCCGTCGGGTCGTAATGGAGTCGGCATTCAGCTCCGGGCTGAGGATTGAAGTTCCGGCGCCGCGATAATTTTTAGGGCCGACGTTTCCGGTAAGGTTCAGGATTGTCGGGAAGATGTCCACTTGGCCTACAGTGCGGTCAATCTTGGCCGTTATGCCGCAGTTGGCAATAATCAGGGCCATGGGTGCGGGTTCGGCGGAATCATTGGCCGACGCCCGCTCTGAATGGTCGCTGGCTATGATTAAAATGGTATCGTCAAAGACTCCGTCAGCCTTGAGCCGCTCAATGAACAGGCCGAGCTCGCGGTCAAAATAATTGAGCATCCTCAGATAATTGAACTCCACGGAATCCTCCTCGCCGGCGCCCTCAGCGGGGAGCTGCGGGAGCTTCTCGGCGGGAATACTGAGGTCATTAAAGGGAGTGTGCATAGAGGCCGTCAGAAGCTCCAGGAAGAAGGGCTGCCTGAGGCGGGGGATAATGGCTGACGCGAAGTTAAACATTGCGCCGTCGCCCCCGTGGAGGTCAATCAGTTCCGGATAATCAAGCCGGGAATAAACGGGCGCGAAACCGAATGAAGTGAACGTTTGAAATTCGTTCCAGCTCTTGGCATCGTCAGTGAAGATTACGGCATTGTCCTCCTTGCCCAGAATCCGGGGCAGGGAAGGGAAGGCATTGGAGCTTCCAAGGGCAATGGAAGTTGAGAAGATGGAGAGGGGGTGAAGCCCGGTGTTGGCAATTAATTGACCGTCGCCGGAGCCTCCGGCGCGCACCTGAGTAACCATTTTGAGGGCAGAGACGGTCCCCTCGGAGTTAACCAATGCCGAGAGAGTCGGCGCAACCGGACGGCCCTGAATCTGCCGGAAAATGGCGTTGCCGTTCAGTGACTCGACGATGATGAAGATAATGTTTTTTTCGCGGTTGCGGGCAATGATGCTGTCAGCAATAGCAGGGAAAGGGGGAGTCGAGGAAATGAAGTTTTCAATCGCGGCCTTGTCGCCCTCGGTCAGCTCTTTTTTGATGGATAAGATTTTCAGTGCGTCGCCGCAGGATTTCAGGAAGTGGACAATCGGACCGTTGTTGGTCAGGTCGTCGCTATTTGAGGAGATGTCGACCGAGAGCCTGTGGCGGGTTGTGTGGGCAAAGGTCATCCGGTTATTGATGGAATTATTGTATCTCATTATGGCGACTGAGGAGACGCATTGGCCCAAGGTAAACGCGGCAACGGTAAACAGGCCGAGGGTCAGCTTCGCGGGGAGTTCAAGGCTGAACTTCATCAGCGATTTGCGCCGCCGGTAAATCAGGTTTAAGGCCAGGGGAAGCAACAGGAAGAGCAGGTCAGCCGGGCGCCAAAGGGCGAGAACCGAGTAAAACAGCTCGCGGCCCACGTTTGAAAACAGGAAGAGGGCGGAAATGCCGGGCAATTCGCCCCAGAAGCGGAAATACCAGATGGCGCCGATGACCCAGAGCGATATGACCCAAACGGGGATGAATACAGCCCATCTGAATCGGGGTTTGAGCAGGGCGAACGGGAATACGATGGCTGCGGCATCGCCAAAGTATTTAACGGCCTTGATTGCCGCCGAGCGCCCCAGGAGAGTTGAAGTTTCCGCGCCTTCAAACCACCATAAGGCGGTTAAATAAGCAGCTAAAATCAGGAAGAAGGCGAGCCCCCTCAGCTGCGGCAGATGCTTTTTACATTCGGTTGAGAGGGCGGAGAATCTCAAGGACATCAGCTGCGGGGAGTTTCTTGTTTTTTTGGATTGCGTCAGTGAGGTCGTTGGCGAGTTGAGCCACTCCGGGATGTCGGAAAATTCGGGCGCAGTGGGCCAGAATCTTACCGTAGATAGAGCTTACTTCGTCGTCGTCGAGCTGAGCAATCTCGGCGCCTTCCTCAGTGAGGAAACGGCGGATGTCGGCGTCAAGGGCCGTTGAAATCATTGAGCGTCCGTGGCGCACGATGTGGCGGCAGGTGACGTTAGCGACAGTGAGAGCCGAGATGAGCTGAAAATGGCCCACTGCGGCCTCCCAGGCGGCCTTGGCGCCGGTTTTCGGGGCAAGGGTCAGGTAGAAGTCAGGAGTGAGGCGCAGGGCCTCTTCGGCGGGCGCATCGAGGTCAATTTCCAGGAGCATCTCTTCGGCGTCCCAGACCATGAGTGAAATAGCCATGCCGGCGAGCCCGTAGCAGCGGTCAGTCTCGTCGGCATAGTGGAGTGATTTATAATCAGAATTCATCAGTTAACAACTACGATTTTAGTTACGGCGGCTTGGGCCGAGCCGGAAGCCGAGGAGGAGGCATAGACAAAGTAGACGCCGGATTTCACCCTTGAGCCGGAGCCGTCAAACCCGTCCCAGACCACAGAGCCTCCATCTGAGCGTCCTTCAAAGACTACTCGTCCGGCCGAATCAGTGATTTTCACCAGGGAGTCAGCCATCAGTCCGGTGACGGTGATATAGCCCGTATATTCCGGGGTGACGGGGTTAGGATAGGCGTAGACATCGTCAAAATCCTTGCGGGCGGGAGTGGAGCCCGAATGGTAAATGGCCAGTCCGAGGTCAGTGCCGACGTAGACCTTGTTTGATTCCGGGTCAGCATAAACGGCAATGACGTTATCTGAGGGGAGGTCAGAATTATCAGTGGTGAGATGCTCGATGATTTCAGAGCCGTCGGGCGATACGCGATAGAGTCCGGAGCCGATGGTGGCCACCCATTTGTTATTGTTGGCGTCGACGCTGACGTCATAACATTTAATGTTAGTTAGCAGATAGTCAGCCAGGTCAGTTCCGTCGTTGCGGGCCACTTTGGCGCGAGTCGGATAGGGCGAGGTGGTGAAGATGGTTGCAATGTTGGGGTAGTGGAGCACTCCATATTGATAAGCAATCCAGACCATTCCGGAGTTATCAGGGGCAAACTGTGAGAGCAGTCCTTCAGTTAGGGCCATGCCGTCAGTGTCAGAGGTGACGGATGAGAAGCGGATGGTATCATCAGAGAGGTCATCAAAAGTGCCGTTAAGGTTGATGCATCCCATCTCGCCGGAGCCGCCGATGAGGATATAGCCTTTGCCGTCAGGGCCGGGAGCATAGCGAATGATGGATGAATGCCATAATTCCGGGCTGCCGATACGGATGGTTTTCCATTTTGCGGAGGGTGCGCCGTTATTCCAGTCGGCGGCGGGAATCATGTAGACGAAGTGGTTGCCGTTATTGTTCTGGAGCACCCAGAGGTTTCCTTTGGGGTCAAAGGTCAGGCCGTAGACCAGGAGCAGGGTCTGGTTAGGAGTCCAGTCAACCTGCATCGGGGTGTTCGAGGCATTGTAAGTNGTTGATTCCTTGGTCTTGGTGTTGTATCTGACGATGCCGTTACGGTGAGAGATAACAACTTCGTCAGGGTTCAGCGGGTTAGCGACGAGGTCATATTTGGAGGTGACGTTGGGGTCAAATGATGAGACCGTGCCGTCCGGGTGAATGCATCCGAAGTAAGCTTTAGAGAAGTCAGGCTGGATGGAGCCGCCGAAGTCATTGTCGCGGCGCACCGTCGAGAAGTAGATTCTGCCGTCAGAGGCGGGGGCAAACTGGCCGACGTTGGTGGTCACCGTGGCGTCGAGCGACATCTGCGGGATGACGAAGGAGCCATCAAGGGCGCGGCGGCCAACTCCGTTGGCGTCGGCATACCAGAAGGCGTCGCTTTGGCTCGAGTCGCTATTGGTCACAATCATCGCCGTGTTTGAGAATTCCGGGATGGTGAAGTTGACGGTTCGGGTTATTTCGCCCTGACGGTTGATATAGAACAGCTGCGAGGTGTTGTTGCCGACGAATCCGTCTTTGGCGGGCTGCAGGCGCGAGGCAAAGCAGTTAGGGCCGAGTTTGACGGGCTTGGAGACGGAAGCGGCGCCGTTTTCNGCATTGGGGTCAATGGTGGTGACGGCGAGTTCGAGATTATTCTGGGCAGAGCCGACGGTGAGGTATTTGTCGCCGTCGAGGCCGTAGATTTCGCCGAGGTCGGTGTTTGATGCGCGGTAGAGATTGTTATTTGTGGCGCGGAAAATGTTGGCCGAGAGGTTTCCCTTGCGGTCAGCAACGAGGATGCGGCCGTTGACGTCAAACGCGACGATAACCTTTGAGTCAGTAACGGCAATGCGGCCATATCCGGTTCCGGCCTTGAGATAGAGCCCGACATGGTCAATCAGCGCCCGGGGCATATCGATGACGATAATGCCCTTGGAGAGAGCCAGATAGGCTTTGCCGTCGCGGAAGTCAACGTCGTTGATGGTGCCATAGTCAATGGTGGTGTTGGTCAGGTCGGCAATGTTGACGGTGCGGCCGTCGTCATAGACCAGGTCAATCATTCCGTTCGTGTGGGCAACAAAGAGAATACCATCGACGGGAGAATACCACGCATTCAGAATCTTATTGGAATTCAGATAGTTAGTGGTGTCAAAATTGATAAACTCATTTGTTTGCTTATCCAGGCCTACGAGGGAGTTGTTTGACAGGATAAAGAGATAATCCGGGGAGTCAATCATCTTCTTGGGCATGGAATAGACGGGGAAGATTTCCCATGAGCCGGTTTGAGCATTGACCGCGGCGGGGCAGATGAGCATCAGCGCGGTGAGGAGAGATATGATAATGCTTTTCATATAGAGAGAATGCGTTTGAGGGCCTGCATAGCGCGGCCGCGATGAGATATTGCGTTTTTTTCGTCGGGAGTCATTTGAGCAAATGAGCGTCCGGGGGTTTCATCGGGGATGAAGACGGGGTCATAGCCGAATCCGTCAGTGCCCTGCGGGGCAAGGGCTATGGTTCCGTTGACAATGCCTTCGACCGTTTGGAGCTGCCCGTTGCGAATCAGGGCAATCACCGTGCGGAATCGGGCGCGGCGATTATCCTTTCCTTCCATCTCGCGGAGCAGGCGGGCCATATTGGCCGCGGAGTCATGTCCGGGGCCGGCATAGCGCGCCGAGAAGACTCCGGGGGCGCCATTGAGGGCTTCGACTTCAAGGCCCGTATCGTCGGCAAACACGTCGCATCCGCCAAAGCGCTCGCTGACATAGCGCGCTTTCAGTTCGGCATTGCCCTCGAGGGTCAGAGCCGTCTCGGGAATGTCGTCATGAAGGCCTATGTCATTGAGTGATTTGACTTCAATTTCAGCGGGGAGCATTTGGCGCACCTCGCGGAGTTTATGGTCATTGTTAGTGGCGAATACGAGCATGTTTATTTAACGCAAAAGATTGGCGGTTTATTGTTTGGGCGTCGCCGTGATGATTATTTGACTACGATGTTGACAATCTTTCCGGGGACGAAGATGGTCTTGACCACTGTTTTGCCCTCGAGCCATTTTGCGGCTCCTTCAGCATTCATAGCGGCGGCAATCACCTCTTCCTGACCCATCGAGGCGGGAAGAGTCAGATTGAAGCGCATCTTTCCGTTGAAGCTGACCGGATAGGTCACTTCATTTTCAACGAGCACCGAGGGGTCAAATTCAGGCCAATGGGCATCACAGACGGTTGATTCATGGCCCAGGGCGGAGTGCCAGAGCTCCTCGGCAATATGGGGCGCGAAGGGCGCAAGCAGAATCACCAGGGGCTCCAGAATGGCGCGGCTATGGCATTTCTGCGCCGTCAGTTCATTGACGCAAATCATGAAGGCGGCCACTGAAGTGTTATAGCTGAACTGCTCGATATCAGAGGTCACTTTCTTGATGAGAGTGTGGAGCGTCTTGAGGGATTCAGCCGAGGGGGCCGAGTCGTCAACTCCGCCGTCATAGAGCTTCCAGAGCTTCTTGAGGAAGCGGTTGACGCCGTCAATGCCGTTGGTGTCCCAGGGTTTGCTCTGTTCGAGCGGGCCAAGGAACATTTCATAGAGGCGCAGAGTGTCAGCGCCATAGCGGTCGACGATATCGTCAGGGTTAACTACGTTGAACATTGACTTTGACATCTTTTCAACGGCCCAGCCGCAGACGTACTTGCCATCTTCAAGAATGAATTCGGCATTGGCAAACTCGGGGCGCCAGGCGCGGAACTTCTCGGTGTCGAGAATGTCGTTGCTGACGATGTTGACGTCGACATGAATCGGCGTAACGTCATATTGGTCCTTGAGTCCGGCGCTGACAAAGGTGTTGGTGTCCTTGATTCGATAGGCAAAGTTGCTTCGGCCTTGAATCATGCCCTGGTTGATGAGCTTCTTGAAGGGTTCGTCGCTGACGATTTTTCCGAGGTCAAAGAGGAATTTGTTCCAGAATCGGGAGTAGATAAGGTGGCCGGTGGCGTGTTCGGTGCCGCCGATGTAGAGGTCGACGTTCTGCCAGTAGGCGTTGGCCTCGGGGCTGACGAGCGCCTCGGAGTTATGGGGGTCCATATAGCGCAGATAGTATGCGCTTGAGCCGGCAAATCCGGGCATCGTGTTGAGTTCCAGGGGGTAGCCTTCAGGCGTCTGCCAGTTTTTGGCGCGGCCCAGCGGGGGTTCGCCCTTTTCCGTAGGCAGATATTGGTCGATTTCCGGCAGGCGCAGCGGGAGTTGGTCTTCAGGGAGCATATGGGGGATGCCGTCCTTATAATAGACGGGGAAGGGCTCGCCCCAGTAGCGCTGGCGCGAGAAGATGGCGTCACGCAGGCGGAAGTTTACTTTCACCTTGCCAATGCCTTTTTCGGCGATGAACTCCTTGGTGCGGGCAATGGCGTCCTTGACTTCCAGGCCGTTGAGATTGAGCTCGGGGCCGGCGGAGTTAATCATCTTGCCGCTCTTGGCGTCAAAGCTCTGCTCGCTGACGTCGGCACCCTCAATCAGGGGGATTATGGGGAGGTCAAACTTGCGGGCAAAGGCATAGTCGCGGCTGTCGTGGGCGGGGACGGCCATGATGGCGCCGGTGCCGTAGCCGGCCAGCACGTAGTCGCTGACCCAGATGGGTATTTCCTTGCCCGTCAGCGGATTGACGGCATAAGAGCCGGTGAACACTCCGGTCACTTTCTTGTCAATCATGCGCTCGCGCTCGGTTTTGTGCTTAACCTCATTGAGATAGGCCTCGACGGCTTCCTTGCGGTCAGGAGTGGTCACCTGGCTGACGTAGGCACTCTCCGGGGCGAGGACCATGAACGTCACGCCGAAAATAGTGTCGGCGCGGGTGGTGAAGATTTCCAGGTCGAGGTCATCTCTGCCGGCCACTTTGAAGCGCATTTCGGCGCCCTCGCTGCGGCCAATCCAGTTGCGCTGCGTTTCCTTGAGCGAGTCGGTCCAGTCGAGCTTTTCCAGACCGTCAAGCAGGCGCTGGGCATAGGCGCTGACCCTCAGACACCACTGATACATCAGCCGCTGCTCAACGGGGTAACCGCCGCGTAGGCTAACTCCCTCGCAGACCTCGTCATTAGCCAGCACAGTGCCGAGTTTCGGACACCAGTTAACCATCGTGTGGCCCAGATAAGCTATACGCCAGTTCATCAGCGCGTCGCTCTTCTCCTTGGGGGTCATTGCGGCCCATTCGGCGGCAGTGAAGCTCAGCTCCTTGCCGGCGGCGGCATGGAGGCCTTCAGTGCCGTGCTGCTCAAGATGAGAAATGAGCTTGCTGATAGGCTCGGCGCGGTTTAGGGCCGTGTCATAATAGCTTTCAAACATCTGCTGGAAAGCCCATTGGGTCCATTTGTAGAACTCCGGGTCGCAGGTCTTGACCTCGCGGCTCCAGTCATAACAGAAGCCTATCTTATCGAGCTGAGAGCGATAGCGGGCAATGTTTTCCGAGGTGGTTTTCTCCGGGTGCTGACCCGTCTGGATGGCATATTGCTCAGCCGGCAGGCCATAAGCGTCATAACCCATCGGGTGGAGCACGTTGAAGCCCTGCAGGCGCTTATAGCGGGCATAAATATCTGATGCAATGTAGCCTAACGGATGGCCAACGTGAAGGCCCGCCCCCGAGGGATAGGGGAACATGTCGAGGACATAAAACTTAGGGCGTGAGGGGTCAGGGTTGACCTTATATACTTCGCGCTCCTGCCAGTACTGCTGCCAGCGAGCTTCTATTTCCTTATGATTATACTCCATAGAAATGTAATAATTTAGTAATATCAACCCGCAAATTTACAAAAAAAAATCCAAATAACCCCCCTCTCCCCCGATAATTTCTCTCTTACATCCCAATCAGACAAGTCAGACAAGTCAGACAAGTCAGACCGGTCAGACCTGCCGGATAACCCAATCCGCCTTTCCATGGGTGGGTAAATGAAAAAATCAGAGCCGGAGGGGCTCTGATTTTTGGTAGTGCGGGGGTTGTTGACTTTTAGAACATGTAGGCGAGGCGGAGGGTCCATCCGTGGGAGCGGGCGCTGTAGTCGTCAAGGAGTCGGGTTTTGACCATGTAGGTCATTCCCCAGGAGTAGCCGGCGGTGATTTGCCAGTGGCGGAAGAGTTCAACTCCGGCGCCGCAGGCGAGCTGCACGTCGCCGCCGCTGAAGCGGTAGGCGTCGATGCCGTTGTGGCTGTTATTGCTGTTGGCAACCTGGATGTTGAATTCGGGGCCGCCGTAGACTATTGGGGCAACGTATTCTTCAACGCCTTGCATCTTGGTCCATTTCCAGCGGATGTGGACTGGAATCCATAGATTGTGGGCCAGGGTTGTTTCATTGCCGAATCCTCCTTGGGCGGGGAGGCTCCAGATGGGTTTTTGGCCGAGGTTGACCTTGGCGCCGGTCATTGAGTAACCGATGCCAAAGTCAATGCCTAATCCAAAGTCAGTGAAGATAAACTCACACTGCAGGGCGGCTGAAGGTCCGACTTGCATGGAGGTGTCGACAATCTTCTGCTTGAACGTGAGGTCCGAGAAGTTGACGCCGAGTTGAGGGCCGTAGCTGAATTGAGCAGCGGCGGCGAGCCATGTGAAGAGGCTTGCGCAGAGCAGGGTGAGTTTTCTGATGTTCATGATTAGTTGCGCTTGGTCTTTTTGCCGTAGCCATATTGAGCAGCGGCGCCGAGTTCCTGTTCGATGCGGAGGAGCTGGTTGTACTTGGCCATGCGGTCAGAGCGGCTTGCAGAACCGGTCTTGATTTGTCCGGCGTTGGTTGCAACGGCGATGTCGGCGATGGTAGCGTCTTCAGTTTCGCCTGAGCGGTGAGAGATAACGGCGGTGTAGCCATTGCGCTGAGCGAGTTCAACGGCGCGGAGGGTCTCGGTCAGAGAGCCGATCTGGTTAACCTTGACGAGGATAGAGTTGCCGCATCCTTCGTTGATGCCGCGCTGGAGGTACTTAACGTTGGTTACGAAGAGGTCGTCACCTACGAGCTGACAGCGGTCGCCGATGAGCTTGGTGAGTTCGGCCCAGCCTTCCCAGTCGTTTTCGGCCATGCCGTCTTCGATAGAGTCGATGGGGTACTTGGTGATGAGTTCTTCGAGGTATTTGGCCTGTTCAGCGCTGGTGCGTTTTACGCCGTTGGGTTCCTTGACGGTTCCGTCCTTGAGCTGGTGATAGTCATAAACGCCGTTCTGATAGAATTCAGATGAAGCGCAGTCAAGGCCGATGGTTACGTCCTTGCCGGGAACATAGCCGGCTTTTTCGATAGCCTGCATGATAACGTTGAGGGCATCTTCGGTGCCGTCGAGAGCGGGAGCGAAGCCGCCTTCGTCGCCAACGGCGGTAGAGAGGCCGCGGTCATGGAGGACTTTCTTGAGGTTATGGAACACTTCAGTGCCCATGCGGATGCCTTCATGGAAAGAGGTAGCGCCGATGGGGCGAATCATGAATTCCTGGAAGCAGATGGGGGCGTCAGAGTGAGCGCCGCCATTGATGATGTTCATCATGGGGACGGGGAGGACGTAGCTGTTGCATCCGCCGATGTACTTGTAGAGGGGGAGGTCGAGATAGTCAGCAGCGGCCTTTGCAACGGCGAGGCTGACACCGAGGATGGCGTTTGCGCCGAGGTTGCTCTTGGTGTCGGTACCGTCGAGGGCGAGCATGGTTTCGTCGATGGTGATCTGGTCCAGAGCGCTCATGCCTTTGAGGGCTTCAGCGATGGGGCCGTTGACGTTAGCTACGGCTTTGAGGACGCCTTTGCCCATGTAGCGAGACTTGTCGCCGTCGCGGAGTTCGAGGGCTTCGTTTTCGCCGGTAGAGGCACCGGAGGGCACGGAGGCGCGGCCGCGAGCGCCGCTTTCAAGGATTACGTCTACTTCGACTGTGGGGTTGCCGCGGCTGTCAAGCACTTCGCGACCAATGATTTTTTCGATTTTCATCTCTGTTAAGATTATGAATTATTGGTTAGATTTTTTGTTATCAACGTGCAAATTTAATCATTTTTTTCCGAAATGGAAACGTTTTAACGAAAAAAAGCAGCTTGCCGGTGTCAGCAAGCTGCTTTTTGGGTTGATTTTTCAGGTTTTATTTAACGAGGACCTTTTCACCATTGATGATGAAGATGCCTTGTCCGGCCTTGTTGAGGCGGCGTCCCTGGAGGTCGAAGATGCCTTCAACTTTTGCACCGTCGGCGGTGATTTCGCCGATTGAAGATTCGGGGCTGTAGTTGAGCTCGGGAGCTGCTTCTTTTTCCATGGCGGCCATCATTGCTTCATAGGCGGCACGCAGGGGAGCATAGGCAGCGTCGAGTTTCTTCTGAGTGGGATTGTCGAGGGCGAGGACGGAGTTTGCATCGTTGAGCGTATTGTAGACGTTCATGATGATTTCCTCGGTCATCTTGGGATAGATTGAGTTGGTGAATACCTTGTACTGAGCGTTGTTGATGGTGAGCTCGGAGAGTACGAAGTAGCTGGTATTGCCGGAGGTAGCGGTCACGACGAGGCGAATCCAGCGATAGGCGGTTTCAGACTCGATGACGGGGCTCATGTAGTTAGCTTCGCTTCCGGTGGGGAGGTCGCTGAGAGTCTTGATGAGGGTGAACTTAGAGCCGTCGTTGCTTCCTTCAACGCGCACGGTGGTGGGGGCGTTGACGGGGCTGTTGTCGTGAACGTAGCGGGTGGTCCAGGTGATCTGGAATGAGCTGGTTTCGTTTCCTTGGCCGAGGTCAATGGTGATGTTGTGGGCCTTGCCGTCGTTAGAGCTGCCGTTGTTGGCCCAGTTAGAGTGGAAGTAGGTGTTCACGTCGCCGTCGAGGAGGACGTCGAATGAGGTGAATCGGTCATTTTCGTTGTCGCCGAGATAGGGGGCGTTAGAGCTCATGTTTTCGGCCTTGAGGTCGATGTTGTCACCTTCAATGGTAACTTCGCCGGCTTCAGGGAATGAGAGCTTGGTGTCAGCAACGAGCTGCTGGAGGGCTACGAGAGATGCACCCTTGGCAGTTGCGTCATGGAGGCGGAGAATCCATTGAGAGTTGGTGTCGCCGGCGCCCCAGTAGCCAATCTTGCCGGTAGAGCTGTTGTTCATGATCTGGAGGCCGAGGTCCCAGTTGTTGTCACAGACGAGGACGTATTGACCCTGACCGTTTTCCTGCACGGTGTAAACGCCGGCCTTTGACTTGGAAACGAGTTGAGCTTCTTCGCCCTTCTTGTCAGGAGCGCCGAGGTATTTGCCTGCGGATACGTTCTTGATTCGGTAAGTGCGGTCAGCGATGCTGACGGTTTCGAAGGTCCAGATGTTGAGTTCGTCGTTGAGCTGAGTGGTGGAGTTGACGGTCTTGTTTGAGACTACGCCCTTGGAGTTTACTCCGAGGCCGCGCTTATTGAAGTTCTGGTGGAGGACGTTATAGTTAGCGCCGGGCATGAACTGAACTCTTGCGGCAGAGTTTCCGCGGAGTTCGTTGTAGGCGGTCACCAGAGCGATGTATGCTTGAGAGATAGCGTCGGCGTCGCTGTCGGCGGTCATGGCGTTAGCGGCGGCGATGGCGTTTTCAACGGGTTGAGCGTAGAAGGGCATGTACCATCCGGCGCGGGCCTTGTCTTCGTCAACGAAGTTGAGTTCGGGGGTAACGACGGTTACGAGCTTCTTGAGTTCTTCAAGGCGGGTAGCGGCGTCAGAGGTCAGGAAGGTGTTTTCGAGTTCTACGGTGTCGCCGTTGCCGCCGATGGCTACAACCTTGGCGGTTCCTTCAATGAGGGCCTTGGCACATTCGGAGTTGACGGGGAAGGACAGATTGTTGCCGAAGCCGAGGATGTTTCCGTCCTTGTCGAGCACCAGGAAGCCTACTCCGGGGTCAGCGCCTTCGCCAAGGGTTACTTCAACGTTGAAGCCATTGAGGGCGAAGCTGATTTCTCCCTGGGGAGCCTTGCCGTTACGGAAGTCGATAACGCCGCCATATTGACCGGCGCCTTCGATTGACATATAGTCGGCCCACTGGTTACGTGAGGTGACGCCGTCGAGCTTGGTCTGGCCGGGACGGTCGTCAATCAGGATAATCTGGTTGTTTACCGGGAAGCCCCATGATTTGATTTCGTCCTTGACGGCCTTGATGTCTTCCTCGGTCAGAGTGGCCATATAGTTGGCGTAGTCACCGATGTGGTAAGACTTCAGGGGCACGAACATACCCCAAGCCTCGAAGAAGTTGGTGAGGTCTTCCTCAGCGGCCAGACAGCACATGCGGACAAACTGCAGGGCGTCATAGCGGGGATTGAGGTAGTAGGCCTTCTGCAGGGGGTGGTTACGCAGAAGTTCGTAGAGGCGGGGATAGAACTTGGTGTTGTGTTTGGCGGCGTGATAGTAGAGGAAGAGCTGGAAGTACATGCGGGTGGTGCTCCAGATACCATAGTCCAGATAGGTGTCGCCGTTATTGAATGAGTTGGCGGTGTCGCTCGGATAGTTTGAGCGGGAAGTGGTCTGGTTGTGATAGTAAACGGCTACGTTTGAGAAGCAGTTATTGGAGATTTCCGTGGTGCCGGCAACCTTTACGGGACCCTGGTTCATGTGGCCATACTCGTGGGCGGGACCCCAGAGAGAACCTGAGTCAAAGGGAATGGTCGGCATGATGGCTTCCAGAGTAGAGATATTGTAAGCCGTACGCCATGAGGTAGCGTTCATGAAGAGGCCGCCCTGCATGGTGATACCCATCATGCGGTTGTTGAAGTAGTCATGATATGAGTACTGGGGAGCGGCTTTATGTCCCTTGGTGAGTTCTTCGTCGCCAACGATGGGAGAGAAGAAGTCACAGTTGTTGCCGTTGGCAACGTTGTTGGTGTAATAGTCATTGAATTCCTTGACGTTCTCGGCGGAGTTGACACCCATCATGATGCGTTCGCTCCAACACATGTTGTCCCAGGTCTTCATGATTTCAACGATGTCGTAAGTGCGTCCGGCATAGCTTTCGTGGGCGGGACGGTTAGCCTCGTTGAGGATGGTCTTCAGGCCGGGAGAGGGAGCGTTACCAACGTCGGAGGGAGTATCGTTGAGGAAGAAGTAGAGGATAACGTAGCGGCCCAGGAAGGAATACATATTATGGGAAGCGCGGTTAGCCGTATACCAGAAGTCCTCGGTGGTGTCAGGCGTATAGAGTTCGTCGCCAAGATAGTTGAAGAAGCCGTTGAGCTTACCGCCTTCAATGTGGACCTTGACGTCAGGGAACTCCGTAACCTTATATTGAGAGGGGTGGCGGCGTCCGTCTTCCTGATAGCCCGTAACGGTGTTGACCGTATAGTAAATGAAGTGGTGAGCCAGGTCGGCAGAGCCGGGCACTACGTTGAGACCGTTGTGGAGTTCCACTCCTGAGTTGTAGTCGTTCCACATTCCATAGCCCGTCGCGCCGTTGATGTACATTGTGCATCCTTCTTCGGGCAGACCTTCAACCATGACGTAGAGCATCGAGCCGTCGTCGGTGACGATACCGGTCGGGTTATTCATGTTGGTATAGGCCTGGATTCCGCAGAGCTCGGCGGCTTCAGCGCCGGGAGAATAGGGCTCGATCATCTGAACGCGATATTTCTTGGCGTGATCGCTGTCCCAGCTCAGTTCGGCGTTTTCCTTGTTTTCTTCGGCCCAGTTGCCGGACTTAACTTTCAGTACGGTGTTTTGCAGAGTTGCGGGAAGAGCCTTGAAATCAGCATTTTCCTTCACCTGAGCCTCCGTCATTGCTGAGAAGGTTGAGTTCAGGGTTGTACAAGCAAGGTCAGTAAAGATTTTCTTTACCAGCTCCTGATAGACTCCGGCATTCTTCTGCTCGCCCAGGAGGTCCTCAGCGGCGGCCAGCTTAGCGGCGATGTCGGCATCAGAAACCTCAACGGCAGTGAAGTCCCAGCGGGTAGCGGCGGCATCGTTTGACCAGCCGACGACGTTACGCTGAGCGTCACAGTGAGCATAGCCGTGAGTGTCAGTATTATTGACGGCGGCAATGATATAGGCTCCGGAATTGGAGGTGACCTTCATCTGGGTGTTTTTATTCTCACAGGTCAGGGTCATGCCCCACTTTGCGCTGCGGGCATTAGAGCTGCGCATGTAGGTGCCCACTCCTAAGTTACGGAACGTCAGAGTGCCGGAAGTGGCGCCCTCTTCGGCAAGCCATAACTGAGAGTCTTTGTTGTTGTTGCGCTCGGAGCAGACAACGTCGCCGTTAGGGCTGGCGGCGGTCATCACCAAGGTGTCATAACCCTTGTTGACAATCCGATAAACCTTGCCGGCCTCGGGGGCGACGGCATAGGCAGTCAGAGATGCCAATCCAAGAGCCATGGTCGCAAAAAGCTTTGAAAGTACGCTTTTTTTCATGATAATGGATTGAGTGTTATTTGATTGATTATTTAGTTTTTGAGCATAATTTAGCACGCAAATATAACACTTTTTTTCAAAAACAACAAAAATTTTAACTTTTTTCCACCCAAAACACCAAGTAAGAGCGAATTCCGCCGCGCCGCCGCCGTCTCTGGGCGGAATCACTCTCCGCACACAGACGGCAGGACGCGACATGTCGCGTCCCTACAAGGCGTAATTGATTTGCAGATAATGGGCATACGCGNCATAGTTACCATATAAGACTGAGTACCTGAAAATTGTGGAGCTTGCGCTCCACCGTGGCGGGGGCGCCACGGTGCCCGGTCATGTACTCTCCCAAGGTTCTGAAACGCCCCCCCCCCTGCTGGCTTGTGTTATTCTTTGGCGGCGGATCGGAATCCGCCTTTCCATAGGGTGTGCGGACCGTCGGACTTGGGTGGGGGGATTAGGAGTAGAGGGGGAGGGTTTGGGTGGCGATGGCGGGCCAGTTGTAGGGGGTTAGGTCGTAGGGGCGGTGAGGGGTGGGGGCGGCGAGTTTTTCGCGGAGTTTTTGGCGGAGGGCTTCGACGTTGTTGACGGGGAAGAAGTCGGCGGGGGAGAGTTGCTCGAGTTGGTTTGCGGGGATGTCGCTGACGAGCACGTCGCGGCCATAGCTCATTGCTTCCAGGAGGGTAATTGGGAGCCCTTCATGGGATGAGGGGAGGACAAAGAGCGCGGCGTTGGTCATCAGCTGATTGAGCTGCTCGCCATGGACAAATCCGGGCATGACGGCTCCGGCGGCGGCGCCTTGGCGTTTGAGGTTGGCGGAATATTCGTCGGGATGGTCCGGCTCGCCGGCAATCACCAGTTTATAGCCTTCAACATCAAAGGCTTCCACGAGCTGATGGAAGTTTTTTTCGGGTACCAGGCGCCCCAGGGCGAAGACGTATTTTCCGGGGGTGAGGCCTAATGAGGTGATATAGTCAGTATTGGCTGAGGGGCGTGCGGCGGGGACTCCGTTATAGATGAGATGGGTGTCCGTGCGGCCATATTCCTCGGCCATCCGTTGGGCAATGGGGCGGGAGATGACGATAATTTTGTCGGCGAAGCGGGCGGCCATTTTTTCGCCTGTTTTGATGGCCCAGCGGGCGAGTTTGCCCCATTTTTTGCGTTCATAGTCAAAGCCATGGTGGGTCATTATGACCTTGAGCCCCAAGAGCTTGGCCACGGGGATAACTATCGAGGGGCCAACGGCATGGATATGGACCCAGTCGGCCTTTACGCGGCGGGCATAGATAACTCCGAGGAGGGTTGACACTGCTGCCTCGATTGATTTTTTTCGCGGGGCATAAAGGTCTTTGATTTTCACTCCGCGAAATTCCGTCAGGTTATCCTTGGCGTAACATCTGCGGCGGCAGACTGTAACGTCTACCCCCTCTGCGGCAATCAGCGGGAAGAGTTCCTGGCAGTGGGTTTCCACTCCGCCCTGAATGTCAGGGATTCCGCGAGTTCCGGTAACGACGACTTTCATGCTTTCAGGCTATAGATTTTAAGGAGTTTTTCAAGATGAGTGCTTTCAGAGAANTCAGCGATGGCNCGGGCTGAAATCTCTTTGCGGTCATAGGCCTCGGGGTTAAAGCAGGCGAGTTTGGCGGCGAGGGTTTCGACGGAGCCGGAAGGGAAGTGCTCGCCGTTAATTCCGGGCTGAATGAGCTCAGGGATGCCTCCAATGTTTGCGCCGATAACGGGAGTTCCGGCGCAGAGGCTTTCAATCACGGAGAGGGGGTTGTTTTCAAAACATTCGCTGGGCATCACGCTTGCGGCGGCTCCGCGCAGGAGGTTGATGACGCGGGCACCGTCAAGCCGGCCAAGGAATTCGACCTTAGAGCCGGCGGCAATTTCTTGCAGCTCAGGGAGCAAGGGCCCGTCGCCGCCGATTTTCAGGGTCACTCCGGCGCGCACGGCGGCCTTGACCAGAGTCTTGACGCCTTTTTCTGACGATAGGCGGCCGACGTAGGCAAAGTAAGGCTCCGCCTCCTCGGCGGTCTCCGGGGCGGAAAGGATGGCGCGGAGTTTTTCCGGGGCGATGAAGTTATGGAGCACCTGAATCTTGGGGCCGTCAAACCCTCCGCGCACCATCATTGATTTCATGAAGGCCGAGGGGGCGATGAAGCAGTCAGTGGCGGCCGAGAGTTTGCGTCGATTCCAGCGCATGGCCTCCAGCAGGGCCATCAGTGAGGCGAAACGGCTCCCTTTCATGCAACGATACTTCATCAGGTTTCTTTGGCCGTCAATGCAGTCAGTGCAGAGGCTCCCGTCAGGGCGTCGGCCCAGATAAGCGGGGCAGACGAGTTTGAGGTCATGGAGGGTCCAAACGGTGCGTGCTCCGAACTTCCGGGCGAGGGAAACGACCACGGGCGACAGATAAGAATGGATATTATGAAAATGGACCACATCCGGTTGAGCTTTCACCAAAACCCGGTGAAAGCTGCTGACGACGTCGCCCCAGCCCATCAGTCGCTCAAAGGCTTTGATATTGCCGCTCAGGGAGCCTCCGAACCGGATTTCCGGGGCCCAGGTGGGGCCCTCCTCCAGGGGGAGATTTTCAGGATGGTGCATAGCATAGACCTGAACGTCATGGCCGGCGGCGCGGAGCATATCGCGCTCAGCGATGGCCACAACCTCGGCCCCGCCGCGATGATAAAACATCTTGCTGACAATCAGGATTTTCATGTTTCTGCTATTAGTCTTGTTTCTTGCGGAAAATGGAGAAGTTGACCGAGCCATAGGCGCGATGCTCAAGGAAGGCGGGCAGCGCGGAATAGTCACGCGTCTTTCCGTGTTCGACGACCACCAGGGTCTCCTCGCCGCAGCGGGGCGACGAAAGGATTGCGGGGACTACGTCTTCAAAGTTTTCCATGTCGTAAGGGGGGTCGGCAAAAATCAGGTCGGCCACCGGCCCGGGGGAAGCAATGAATTTCAAGGCGTCGCCGCGCACGAGCTTGAGCTCGGAGCAATTGAGTTGCTGGCGCACTTTTTCAATGAACCGGGCCTGGACTGCGGCCTTCTCCACGGCGATAACTGATGCGGCGCCGCGGCTGACCATTTCAAGGCTGATGGCACCGGTGCCGGCAAAGAGGTCAATGCATGAGGCGCCGTCAAAGTCCATCATGTTTTCAAGGACATTGAAGATGTTTTCGCGGGCAAAGTCAGTAGTGGGCCTTGCCGTGATATTAGATGGGACGTCGAAGCGTCGGCGTCCGAATTTTCCACGTATGATTCTCATAAAAACAGGTCGAGGGGTATGGTTTCCGCATGGCGTCGGAGTTCGGCGGTCTCCGGGCTGAGGAACAGTGGAGTAGGCTCGAAATCAGGGGCAGCCATGCGCAGTTGGTCAATAGTTTCGTTTCTGAGGTCAGCGTTTCCGCCGATGGTCAGCGACCGGGCCTGCGGCCCGAGAGCCGCGAGGATGAAGTAGGCGCAGTCAGGGGCGCCGTCCACTTCAAAACGGTTGGCAAAAGTGAGTCGTCCGTCGGCGTCGAGGCTGACGATGCAGAGCTCTCCGGGCTCGGTGATTGCCAGATTGAGGGGCTCACCGTCGGGGCGGAGACTCTCGGCGGCATTTGCAATGGCGGCGATGGCCAGGGAGATTTTGCCGTCGGGGAAAGTGCGCCGGATGAAGCTGAGGGTCTCTGAATCAATGGCGGCCAAAACGCGGATGGCGCCGGGCAGGGGCGATGAGATTATCCGTCGGGGGCCCTCGGAGTCAGGGAGCATTGTCCTGACAATCTCCTCATCCATGGATTCAGGGATAGAGTCCGGAATGATTACTCGCTGAGATGAAGCAATGAGGATGTTGACCCTTCCGAAGTCAGAGAGCATCAGCGGGTTATCATAGATAGCGTTTTCGAGGGATTCAAGGGTATCGTCGGCCAGGGGTTGGCTATGGGCAATGACGGCTCTGTCCGGTCCTTCCGGGCCGAGAATCAGGGCAGAAAGGGCGCCGGGGGTCACTTTGACGGTGAGTTGCCATGCGGTTAGGTCGGCGGGCGCAAGGTCAGGAGTCAGGCGTGAGGCGTTCATTTCTTGTCAGGGTAAGCCACTCGCGAATGATAGATTGTTCGCAGGCGCTGAATGAATGTTTCTTTAATGGTGGCAACGTCGCGGAACGAGATTGGCGACTCGCTGTGAAGCCCCTCGGCAATCTGAGTGTCGATAATGCGGTTTACGAGCTCGGTGATGGCCTCGGGGGTGTACTCGCGCAGGGAGCGTGAGGCGGCCTCGACGGCATCAGCCATCATCAGGATTGACGTTTCAATGCTCTGCGGGTTTGGTCCCGGATAAGAGAAAAGGGAGGGGTCAGGGGTCTCGTCCGGATGATTTTTCATCCAGGTCAGATAGAAATAACGGGCGGTTCCGCGGCCATGGTGTTCAAGAATAAACCGGCGGATGACGGAGGGGAGTTTTGCCTTTTCGGCCTTTTTGACTCCGTCGGTCACATGGCCTATGATTATTCGAGCGCTCTGCTCGGGTTCCAGGGCGTCATGAGGGTTCACACCGTGTTGATTCTCAGTGAAGAAGGCGGGGTTATTGATTTTGCCAATGTCGTGATAGAGGGCTCCGGCACGCACTAACTGGACGTTGGCGCCCACTTTTGAGGCGGCGTCGGAGGCGAGATTGCTGACGGCCATAGAGTGCTGGAACGTTCCGGGACATTCTGATGAGAGTTCGCGGAGAATGGGGTTATTGATGTCGCTGAGCTCGACGAGGGCCACCAGAGAGGTGAACCCAAAGAGGCGCTCGAAGATGAAAATCAGCACGTAGGCAAAGCTGATGAGCACCGCATTGATTGCGCAGAAGCCGAAGACGCGGCCGGAGAGCGACGCAAAAGTGCCAGTAATCATCACGTTGAGCGACGTATAGCCTAGCGAATAAGCAATGAAGACGAGGAGGGCGGAGCGCAGCAACTGTGAGCGCCGCGACATTTCACGCAGGGAGATATTGGCCACTACTCCCGCCAGGAACTGCATGACGATGAACTCCAGCGGATAAGGCGCGATGACGGCGCAGATGAGTATGGTCACCAGGAGGGTGAACAGGGCCGTGCGCCCGTCGAAAAAGACCAGGACCATTATCGGAATCATTGCAAAGGGAACCACATAGATAACGGCTCCGGAGGCAAATGAGGCAGTGACCAGGAAGGCGAAGATTGAGAATGCCAGGATGTTGAACGCCAGGAAGAGGCAGACCTTGGGCTGGCGGAACAGCCGCGGACGGAAGCCATAAAGGAACAGGGCAAACAGGGCGATGAGGAGCCCTACATAGAGGAGCTTAGCGCCCCAGATGTAGATGGCCTTTCCGGTTCCGCCGTTGCCGCGCTCGGCGTGCATCTGCTCATAGGTTTTGAGCACCGTATAGAGCTGAACGGTTACAATATCGCCGCGGTCAATGATTCTCTCCCCTTGCTGAATCACACCGATTGGGGCCGAAGCCTTGCGATGGAGGTCATCCCGCATGCGGTTCGACGTTTCCGAGTCAAACTCGATGTTAGGAACGAGGATTGAGGCGAGTTTTGACTGCTCGATGGCATAGTGGGTCTCGTCGTCGGGAAGCTGTTGTTTAATCCATTCGTAGGCCTTTCGGGGGGAGCGGAAGGCTGAGGTAGACTTGGATGTCAGGGTGTTGTCAGCAGCCATACGCACGGTTTGGAGCCGTCCGGTCAGGATGGTGGAATAGGTGTTTTCATCAACCACTCCGGCCTGATAGACATCACGGAGCTTCTGCTCGACCTTGCTGCGGGTTGAGGCGCTGATTCCGTTGACGTCGGCCAGGGCCTGAGTGGCGCGCAGGCGCACCTGGTCATCGACTGTCTTGTTTCGGCGATAAACGGGGACAAACGCACGGTCAATGGAGTCACAGGCCGCCTTGACGCTCAGCGAGTCAAGATGGATTGGAATATCAAACGGCGCCGTCAGGAGCTTGTAGTTCCACGGGCGGTTGACCTCGTAAATATAGGTAGAAGTGGAAGTGCGGGGCATCAGCCAGACAATGATGAGCGTTGTCAGGATGAAGGTGCTTATCTGGGTCCAGTAAGGGAATCTTTTCATAGGCGCGCGGCAGAGGTTACTCCGTTGACTTCTTTGAGCATTCGGATTAATTCATCAATAGCGTCGGCATCAACCACTTTGACGGTCAGGGAGCCGGAAAATACTTCATCGGTGGCCTCGATATTGAAGCTGCGGATGTCGATACCGGAGGCGGAGCTGACCATGGCGGTTATTTCGCGGAGGATTCCGCGGCGGTCAATGCCCTCAATGCTGACCGTTGCCCGGAATTTGGGCACTCCGGAGAGGCGTCCCCAGCGGGTGGCCAGGATGCGGCCGCCATAAGTTGCTTTGAGGACTGCGGCGCGCGGACACGTCAGCGAGTGGACCGTAACGGTTCCGTTATCTTCAAGGAATCCCATAACGTCGTCGCCCGGCAGGGGGTTGCAGCAGTCGGCCGTGACATAATTTCGGGTCTTGTCGTCGTCGACCAGGACGTAAGTCTCTTTCAGATTGACGTTTGCGGGAATTATGAGGTCCTCATCCTCATCGGCCTGCCAGCGATCACGCGCGGAGGCCGATTTCTTGGCGGGGATGAACGGGTCAATCAGATATTTCTTAAACATTGCTCCGGCGCCTCCCTGGTTTTTCTTCTTGAAGGCGGCCACTGAGTCGGCGGGGTTGATTTCGTTGCGGGCGATGCCCATGTAGATATCATCGCGGGAGTTGACATGATAATATCCCATCATCTTGGTCAGCAGTTCGTTAGTTTCCTCCATTCCGGCTTTTTCAAGGGCCTCGGCCAGGAGCTTCCGTCCCTTTTCAATCATTGGCTGATGGTCACGCCGCAGGGCCTGGCGCAGGCGGGTGCGGGCCTTTGCCGTCGCCAGGAAGTTGAGCCATTCCGGCTGGGGGGTCTGAGAGTCAGAAGTGATGATTTCCACCTGGTCGCCGCTCTGGAGCTTGGAGTTGAGGGGCACTAATTTATGGTTCACCTTTCCGGCAATGCATCGCAGGCCCAATTCGCTATGGAGATAAAATGCCAGGTCGAGCACCGTCGCGTTGGCGGGCAGGGTGATTGGTTCGCCTTTGGGGGTGAAGACCACAATCTCGCTCGCAAAGAGGTTGAGTTTCAGAGTGTCAAGGAAGTCAATGGCGTTAGGTTCGGGGCTTTCGAGGATATCCTTGATGGTTTGAATCCAGAGGGTAAGCTCGCGCTCTTCGTCGCTCTCGCCATCCTTATATTTCCAGTGGGCGGCAAACCCTCGCTCGGCAATATCGTCCATTCTGCGGGAGCGGATTTGAATTTCCACCCAGTTGCCGTCATGGCCCATAACGGTCAGATGCAGAGCCTGGTAGCCATTGGCCTTGGGGACGGAAATCCAGTCGCGTGTGCGGTCAGGATGGAGCTTATAAATATCAGTGATGGCGGAATATATGCGCCAGCTGAGCTCCTTTTCCATGCTCGGGTCCGGGCAATCAAAAATGATGCGCATGGCATAGAGGTCATAAACCTCCTCAAATGGGATTTTCTTGTTTTCCATCTTTCGCCAGATGGAATAGATGCTCTTGAGGCGATATTTGGCATCATAAGTGATTCCCATCTCATTGAGCTTCTTCTCGATGGGGCCGGCAAAGTCTTGATAGACCATTCGGCGCTCGCGCTCCGTGGCCTCGATTTTATCAGAAATCTCCTTGTAGGCGGCGGGATGTTCATATTTGAAGCTGAGGTCCTCCAGCTCGGTCTTGATTGAGAATAGGCCGAGTCGATGGGCCAGCGGCGCATATATATAAAGCGTTTCGCCGGCAATTTTATATTGCTTGTTTGGGGCCATTGAGCCGAGAGTGCGCATATTGTGAAGTCGGTCGGCCATCTTCAGGAGCACCACTCGGATATCATCATTCATCGTCAGGAGCAACTTGCGGAAGTTTTCAGCCTGAGCCGAAGCGTGTTCGCCGAAAATACCGCCGGAAATCTTTGTCAGCCCCTCAACGAGCTGAGCAATCTTATCGCCAAACTGAGCACGGATATCCTCGACGGTATAGTCCGTGTCTTCAACGACGTCATGGAGCAGGGCGGCGCAAATACTCGTTGAACCGAGACCGATTTCCTGCGAAGCGATGCGTGCAACTGCTATTGGATGAAGTATATAAGGTTCGCCGGAGCGTCGGCGGACGCCCGCATGAGCATTTTTTGCAAACTTATAGGCGCGCTCAATTATTTCCACCTTTTTCCGATGGTTAGAGTTGAGATAGCCTTGAAGGACGTCCTGAAAAGCCGCGTCAATAATGCGCTCTTCCTCCGGTGTATTAGCCTGCTGATTCATAGATATAATTCTTTTTTATACCCCCAAATTTACAAAAAAAATTCCACCCGCAAAAATTTTCCCCAAAAATAGTCCTCTCCATAGGGCGAGACCCGCAAAATTGATAATCATAGCCTTGCCATTGGGGACCGCTCCTCTACCCCTGACTCTTTGAATATCCGCGGACGCGACATGTCGCGTCCCTACGAGTATAATTAATTTACAGTCAATGTATTACGTGTGTTATGGTAGGGACGCGACATGTCGCGTCCGCAGATAGTCAGCGTAATTAATTCGCAGTCAATGAGATATGTACATCCCGGTCGGGGGATTGCATAACTCTTGATTTGGCGAGTCCGTTTTACCGTGGGTTTTAGAGGAGGAATTCGGGGAGGTTTTGGGGGGTGATGACGCGGAATTCGGCGTCGGGATAGGCTGAGGCAAAGCTGTTGGGGAGTTTTGCGTTGGCTTTTTTGGGGTTCCATTTAATTTCTATGGCGCGGAGTTGACCATCAGATTCTTCAATGAGGTCAATTTCATGTTGTTGAGTCGAGCGCCAGAAGCGGAGGTTTGAGAAGTCGCGCGAGTAGTTAATCTGTTTCAGGCGTTCGACGATTACAAAGTTCTCCCAAAGGGCTCCGATATCCTCCCTTGTTTCGGCCAGACGGAAGTCAGAGATTACGGCGTTGCGGATGCCGAGGTCATAGAAGTAGATTTTTTTGCTCTGTTTTAATTCGTTGCGAAGGTTTCGGGCAAAGCTTCCGAGGCGAAAAACAATGAAGCTCTTTTCAAGGATGTCAATGTAGCGTTCAACGGTTTTTGAGTCGAGGCCGACGAGTTGGCCTATCTCCCGATAAGAAATCTGGTCGCCAATCTGTCGGGCTAAGGCCTGGAGGAGGTTTTGGAGTTTTTCCGGCTTATTGATGCCATCAATCTGGAGAATATCACGATAAAGATAACTTGACGAGAGTTCGCGGAGCACTTCGCGCTCCTCTCCCGGCGAGGTTACCACTTCGGGGTAATATCCATAGACGAGTCGATGGGGGATGAGCCTCTGTTCGGTCAGGAGGTCAGTATGGTTGACCATTTCTACAAACGATAACGGAAACATTTGATATTCGCGCTTGCGTCCGGTCAGAGTCTCGCTTACTTGAGAGGCTAATTGAAATGAGGAGCTTCCCGAGGCCAGAATCTGAACGTCAGGAATCTGGTCAATGATAACTTTCATTCGCAGGCCTATTTCAGGGATTCGTTGAGCTTCATCAATGACGAGGATTTTATTTGAGCCTAAAATGAGCTTCATTCTTGACGCGGTCATTTCGCTAAAGAGCTGGCGGACATCAATGTCGTCGCCGTTAAGCCACATGACATCAGAGCGCTCGGCGAGCATTTGGCGCAGCAGAGTTGATTTACCCACTTGGCGTGCGCCCATAATAATTATGGCCTTTTTATTGCCAATCTGGGGCTCTATGATTTGTTGGAGTTGTCGGGTTATCATTTGGAGGGGATTGGGGATTTTTCCGCAAATTTACGAAAATTTGTGGAATTGAATCCACAAATTTCGTGATTTTTGTGGAATTGAATCCACAAATTTAGCTGTTTTGGAATTCTGAGGGGGAAATTCCGGTCAGATGTTTGAAGTATTTGCCGAAGGATGACTGATTTGAGAAGTTGAGGTCGTAGGCCACTTGCTGGATGTTTTTGCCGGAGAATCGGAGCAGGTTTTTTGCCTCGAGAAGGAGGTGTTCGTCGATGATTTCAGCGGCGGAGCGCCCGGTACATTCCTTGACTACGAGCGACAGATACTTTGGCGAGATGCAAAGGCGGTCAGCATAGAAGCGCACGGAGTGTTGGGAGCGGAAATATTTGCGGACGAGCCTGACGAATTCATGGGTATAGAGCATGCGGCGGGAGCGGGGCCGGGAGCCGGAGGGCTGGTCGTCGGCGGGAGTGACGACCGTTTGCCGCGGTCGGGAGGTTGTCAGCATCAGCTGATAGAGGGTGGCGGTTAGCAGCGAGCGGGAAATTCCTTTATGGATTACCTCAGAGCCTTCGGCAACGTTTTGGCGGGCGTTGAGGTCGAGGAGTTCGAGGTGAGTGGCGATATGGTGGGTTTCTTCCGGGGTCAGGGCCACGAAGGGGGAATGGTTTGACGCGATGGGGAGGTTATTGAGCACGATGATTTCAAAGTTGAGGTCGTGGATAAACTCGTCGCCGACGAAGAGGACCAGTGCGTCAAGCTGCTGCATAGAGTCATCCTCAAAGGTTATGATTGAGTTTGCGCCGGTGATGACCATGGTGTTTTCGGTCAGGACGAACCGCTCCATATTGACGGCTGCGGAGAGTCGCCCGGATTTGACTATGGTGATAATCAAGCCGTTGAATCTCAGTGCTTTGGTTAAGATGGCGGGGATGTTGCTTTCCGGAGTGATACGGACAAATACATAGTCACGTCCCTCCTCGGGGTTGCCATAATCGGCAATCTCGTAGAGCGTTTTCATATCGCGCAGAGACATTGACTCAATCATAATAGGTGCAAATTTACGAAATTTGAGCGAATGAGGGCGAAAGTTAACAATTATTAACCTAAATAAGTGTTAAATTATGGGGATTTTTATTAAATTTGCGCCAGAATGTAAATGCAAAATACTAAGTAAATGAAAAGTGAAAAGTGAAAGGTGAAAAATGACTTGACGCTGTACCTTCAACCTTCAGCCTTAAACTTTAAACCTTAAACTTTCAACCATAAACCATAAACCCTAAACAGAATAATAATAGTTGTTTTATAGATAATTGTGTATTTGAGCTACAGGACACCCGTGAGGATGTCCTGTAGTTTTTTTATTGCTGTCTGATAAAAGTAGAATAGTGCTACTTCTGAGTAAGGCGGTATTTCGACGGTGAAATACCCAGATGTTTCTTGCAGTAGCGGCTGAAATATTCCAAAGATGCGAAATTCATTTCGTTGGCAATCTGCGAGATTGAGAGCTTATTCTCCTTGAGATAGTCAATTATCATTGCCCGTGCCGTACGGTTGATATGATAGGATACGGTGCTTCCTGTCTGTCGCTTAATCACTGCGTTAAGATATTTCCTGGTAACATTGAGAGCCGAGGCATACTGTTCAGGCTCGCGGTCGTATTTCACCCTGCCGCTCTCCAGCATCAGGAAAAACTGCCGTGAGATTTCCGATGTGCGGTTGGATTCCGGAATGGACTCGGAAAATTCAGAGTGGATGTCAAAGAAATCGTAGACAAGCGTTCGCAATAGCCCGCCTATCATTTCGTCATAGAATTTATGGTGAGTGTCTCCTACTCGCTGTTGCACCATCAGAATATCCTCCCTGAAAATATCAGACTGTTCCGGAGAGATTGAGATTATCGGATTTGAAAAGAGTTTAAGGTGACCGCTTATCGAATAGTTACGTGCCGGAAGTAGTGAATGTAAGAGCTTATCTGAAACCAGTATAAAGAGACACTTAAAATCTTTGTCACAAACGATATTACGTATTGCTCCGGCATCAGGTAAGGCCATCAGGCAGCCGGCTGTTATACGCAACTGTTGCTCTCCGCATAAAAACTTTGCAGAGCCTGATTCACAAAGAAAATGTATGATATAGCCNTTATATGAGTGCGAACCGAGATCTGTGAAATTCCGGCTGACGATAATTCGATTAGATACTGACGTTTCCATATCGCAAAATTACGTAGAATAATCCTTTTGTGCAAATATTGGGAATTATCAGTCAATATCAGTCATTCAATCTTGATGTAATTTTTGATTATTAGGCGCAAATAAATAACTATATAGGTCAGATGTTCAATATTTGAGTCTTATTGTTCAAATCAAATAGCCCTTCTGTTTCGTTATATCATAGAACGAAACAGAAATGTAAATATTGAACATTATGAAAATTATAGCAATAGAAGAACATACGGAGAACTCTGCCATAGGTGCGGCTGTTGCGGGCGTTGTAAAAGACAATGTACCCTATATAGCAACGTTTGCAAATCCGGAACTTACCGGCGCAGCTCCAACCGGTACTCTGACTGATATGGATAAAGGTCGCATCGAGGATATGGATAAGAACGGCATCACGATGGAGATTCTGTCTTATTCCAATCCCTCACAGTGGATTCTCGATGATAAACTGGCTGTGGAACTATGTCAAAAGGCAAACGATGAACTGGCGGCAATCGTCAAGCGTCATCCTGGTCGCTTCGAGGCTTTCGCCACATTGCCATGGGTGAGTCCGACGGCGGCAGCAGATGAATTGCGCCGTGTGGTAAATGAGTACGGTTTCAAAGGTGTCCTCATCAGCAACCGTCCGAAAGTGGGCGCAACGTTTCTTGATGATGCGTACTACGAGCCCGTGTGGGAGGCTCTAACAGATTTGGACCTCCCGATTTACATTCATCCGGGATTCCCGGTTCAGGATGTGCAGAAGTCTTACTATACAGGTTTCAATGACAAAGTCACCGCTA